>CACXMZ010000010.1 GCA_902768975.1 uncultured Coriobacteriaceae bacterium | reverse complement strand
ATCCGTAATCGGAATAAGTAAAGATAGGGTAATTCGATCTCTCAATTCACTAATCGACCGAAAGCTTATCCATAAGCAGGGCCATGGCCGCGGAACAAAGTATGGGGCACGATAACTTCAGCTGGAGCTGGATCTAGATAGAGTTCGATGACGAAGAGGAGCTCGATAAGCTGCTGTTGGGGCTGCCTGAGCCAGAACTGCCTGAACTGGAACTGGAGCTGTTCGAGCTCGAGCTGGGGCTTGAGCTGGAGGTGGAAGTAGAGCCAGTGCTGCTGCTCGAAGACGAGAGGATTCCGTCCGCTGCTTCGCTCAATGCTGCTGAACTGGCAGCGGCTTCCTTGTCGACCTGTTCCTGCTTGTCTTTCGCGCGTTGTTCGGCCGCTGCATTCCTGGCAGCTTCTTCAACCGCTTCTTGCTTTTCGGCTTCGGCCTGTTCAGCCGCTTCCTGGGCAAGGTTGGCGCTGCGTTCTTCTATGGCTTTTATTTCGGCCTGATGCTTGCCGTCCATGTAATACCACATGGCTGCCGCGCCGGCGATGGCGCAGGCAAAGGCCAAAATAAGGATGCCAACAATTCTGCCCGTGGGCGACTTCCCCGCCGCCTGACGTGCCGCCTTATACGCCGCCTTCGCTTCCTTCAAGTTGGCCTTGGCGGTTTTGCGCGCTTCCTTTTCAGCGGCGCGGGCTGCTTTTTCTGCTTCACGCGCTTCACGTTCCGCTTCGCGGGCTTCACGTTCGGCTTCACGCAAGTCCTTGGGGCTTTCCGCGCTTTCTTCGACGGGAGCTGCTTCTTCGGTAGCTTCAGTTTCTACGGGAGCTACTTCTTCGGTAGCTTCAAGTTCAGAAGTGGTGTCGTCCTTTTCAAGCGCAGGAGTTAAACGGATTCCGCAGTCCTTGCAGAACCATTGACCATTTTCAGCTTCAGCACCACAGTTGGGGCATTGCATGAGTTTCTCCTTGCGCAGCGTTTTCTTTCACATTCATATTAACGCAAGCTTGCGCTAGAGGCGTGCGAAAGGAAGCGCTTCCAAGGGGAAAAGGGCAATAAGCACACCATCTTCAAAATGGATGGTGGCAGCGCTGCCCGTAAATTCATTGGAGAGCCCCCGCGAAACCGTGGAGTCAAGATCGTAGTTTTCAAGCGTGTAGGCAAGGCCTTCAATGGAAAGGCCCGCAACGGTGCCCAGGAATGCCATGAGCGAAATATGGGGCGCATAGCTACCCGTAAGTAAGCTGGGGTCGAAGGCATCGAAGGCGAGCGTGTTGAGTTTGCCCCCCGAAGCCAGGGCTGCAACCGCATAGTCGGGGGCAACGGCGAAGGTTTTTAAACCCTTCAGGGCACTCGCTGCCATTACCTGCAAGGTGGCCAGGGTATGGTCGAGGCGCGCACCCAGCACACCATAGAGGTAGAGTTCTTGCGCACCCCGCCTGTGGGCTTCCAGATAGGCCAATTCAAGATCGGTTTCGTTCTTTACGCTGGAAAAGCTTATGACCTCTACCCCTTCGGGCGTGAAACCCAGCGAATCGAAGTCGCCGATGGCAATGTCGGGCTTGACGCCCGCGCGTTCACATGACTTCCAGCCTGCGTCGACCGCAAGCACGAGGTCGAAGTCCATGCTTTTAAAATGCTCCAGGTTAAAATCTATGGCGCCTACAAGTGCTACTTTCATCTTGGTCTTCCGCCTTTAATGTCCCTTGCCATTTTGGAACAAAAACCCGTCCCCTGTTCCAAATGGAGTGGGCCTGTAAGCCGGGTTCTGTCGTTGAAGACAACCATTTATCTAGGACGCCAGTCACCTGGCGCCTCGAGCACGCAACCCGAACGCACGGGCGAGCAGCCGTATGGCGTCCCTATTTGCGCTTGCTCCGGATGGGGTTTACCAAGCCGCACAGTTACCTGTACGCTGGTGCGCTCTTACCGCACCGTTTCAGCTTTTCCAGGCGCACAGGCGCCGGGAGTTTTCTTTTCTGTGGCACTGATCCGTCGGGTTGCCCCGCCCAGCTGTTAGCTGGCATCCTGCTCGCAGGAGCCCGGACTTTCCTCGTGTGAACACGCGGTTGTCCAGCCCACTCCGCGTTTTATTATACGCCCAGCGCAGGGAGCGACGAAATCCAGGATTCAAGATTGGCGGAAGTGGCTTCGCATTCCAGCAGTTTATGGCGCGACGTTTCGCCGCGCTTTAGAGCCACGGCAGACTTAGGAATGCCCAACTCCTTCGCAATGAGCTTGCACACCGCCTTATTTGCCTTTCCGGAATCTGGCGCCGCCGTAACCCGTACGGCAACTTCCTGTGTACCGTCTTCTGCAATACGCAAACCCAACACCTCATCTTTATTTGCACGAGGCGTAACATAAACGGCAAGTGTACTTTTACCTTCCATAATAAGAAGGCGACCTGTTGGCCGCCCTTTCTTGTTAATCTAAATCATCGACATCGAAACCGTCGTCCGTGTCGCCAAAGCCGCTGAAGTCCTTTTCAACCTTGGAAGGCGTAGGAGCAACAGGAGCAGGTGCCCCACCCGAAGTGGGCGTGGTGTAGGTAGCGGTTACGCTGTCGGGCACGATTTCTTCGAATTCGCTCGTCACGTCTTCGTCGGGCGAAACGGCAGAATACATACCGCGCATGGAACCGCGGCGCGCATGGGCGTCGAGTTCACCCAAGATGCCTTCAGAGCTTGCGATGAATTCATTGAGCATGTCGGAGAAACGAGCGCGAGCGTCTTCGCGGTCGGCTTCGAGCTTGCGAATTTCGTCGATAACGCGCGACTTTTCAGCATTGGCCTTGTCCAGAATGCGCTGAGCTTCGTCTTCAGCGTCTTGCTTGGTGCCTTCAGCTGATTTATTAGCGTTAGCAATGATTTCGTCGGCCGAACGCTGGGCAATAATAAGAGCCTGAGCGATGGCAGAGTCGTCGGCGCGATGGTCGGCAACCTGGGCTTCCAGTTCAGCAATGCGGGAGTCGCGTGCTTCGAGTTCTGCCACAGTAACCACTTCACCGTCTACGCTTGCAGGAGCAGCGGCGGCAGCAGCATTTTCTTCAGCGGCCTGAAGCTGTTCGCGCAGGGCGTCTGCCTGGGCATACAGTTCGTCGATAGAGTCGGCGACCTGCTCCAAGAACACGTCGACTTCGTCTACGTTATAGCCTTTGCGGTCTACCGAAAAGCTTACGTTATTAACATCGTTTGAAGTAAGCGGCATCTTCAATTCCCTTCATTCGTATTTACCAGCGCTGGCCCGCACAGTATGCGGCCTGGCCTGCGCTATAAAAACCTTGCTAAAAATCCGACGATTAATTGTAACGCAAGAATAGCAACGATGGGGCTAATATCCACCGCCCCACCAATTGTGGGCACAATTTTGCGGAATATGTCCAAAAATGGGTCGCACAGCGTAGCCAGGAAGGAGTCAACGTCGGCCAGAATGCCGTCGCGCGGAATGGGGAACCAAGAAAAGATACAGTAAACAAAAATGATAAAGGTATACAGGCTTACAAGCGTCTGCAGAATATAACCCAGGCTCATTGTGAAAGCTCCTTCGAACGTGCGGCTGCTGCATGAACACCCGCCATAATGCTTTTTGAATAGCCCGCGTTTTCCATAGCATTAAGTGCCGCCAAGGTGGTACCGCCAGGACTGCACACGTCCAGGCGCGTTTGGATGGCACCCTGCCCTGTTTCACGCAGCAAAACGGCCGTGCCTTCAACCGTTGCTGTCGCGAGCTTTTCGGCAACGCTGGCGTCCAGGCCGAGTTCTTCGCCGGCTTGCGTCATGGCTTCTATGAAGGCAGCCACGTAGGCGGGGCCGCTCCCGCTCACGGCCGTTACGGCGTCCATTTGCGACTCTTCGACCACGACGGCTTCACCCAAAGCTTCAAACAGTTCTTGGGCGACATGGGCGTCATTGGCACTTGCCCGCGAACCCGCACATACGGCCGTTATGCCATGGCCAACCGTAAGCGGCGTATTGGGCATGGCGCGCACCACCTTCGCACCAGAAGGAAGGGCGGCTTCGATGGTAGCGGTTGAAATGCCTGCAGCAATGCTGAGCACATAGGCCTGCGCCAACCAGCTGCAGTTGGCAAGTTCAGAAAGCACTTCAGGCATGACCTGGGGCTTTACGGCTAATACAACAAGGTCGCAGGCTTCAAGCTGAGCCACGCGTTCAATGCATGGAACGCTGTAGGTTTCCTGTAGATAGGCACGGCGTTCAAGCCCAGGGTTTACCACCGTAAGGTGTTCGGGCAGAAGAGTTGCCGTTGGGCCCGTTCGGGCGCGCAATAAACCAGCCAGAATAGCTTCACCCATTTTGCCGCCGCCGATAATGGCAACGCGATTGAATGAAGTCTGGTACAAAGGCACCTAGATCACACCCTGGTTGCGCAAGCGAGCCAGTTCGTCTTCGTTAAGGTTAGAAACGCGCGTAATAGCAAACACCTTGTCGGCGATGCAGTCCACGGTAGCGTCGAGGGCACTCGCCACGCCAAAGCTGAAGTCCAAGATGCGTTTGGAAAGCTGCGAAGGCGTATTGCGCAGCGTAAGCACCACGGCGTCGCCCGCACGAAGCATGCGTGCCACGTTTTCTACTTCGTTGTAAGAAACAGGTGAAATAACACTGATGCTGCGTGTGGGCTTGTGGCTTGTTGCGCCACCCGCTTCATACACGCGGTAAGGATCGTAGCCGCTCGACGCAGCCTGAACACCCGCGTCCGCCGTGGAAGCAGACTGAGTTGCCGCTGCCTGCGTGCTGGTGTTTTCGTCGAACAAGGAATTGAAACCGGCGCTGCGCGACGGCGAAGACGCTGCACTCCCCGCTTCGGAACCGGAAAGGGCGAAGTCGCTTGCGCGGCCAACGGAATTGCGGCCATTATTGTCGCCACGGCGCGGCGGCAGCGGGTCACGCTGCAAAGAGTCGGGCACGCGCGTAGTGGAGCGCACGTCGTCAATGCTTACCAGCTGAGGGCCGCTCGTACGACCAGCCGTTGAACGGCTAGAAGAACGCCCGCGACGTGAAGAAGAACGGGTGCTTACTGGGTTAAAACCAGCATAGCCAGAGTCGGCCGATTCGCCATTTTCGTAGTCGTTTTCAAACTCTTCAGCGTATTCGTCGTAGTCTTCGCCATAGAGTTCTTCGTCGAATTCTTCTTCTTCGTTAGCACCAAAGCCAAGACGGTCTTTTATTTCGTCGAGAAATGCCATGGTTTCACCTACCTCTTTTCCGTTTCGTTTGCAAAGCCCATGCTCTTGTACATCCTTATGAACTCTACCACAATATGTGCCATATGTGCCACTTTAGGCAAAATCACTCGAGAATACTGCCCGACCTACACGAATAATGGTTGCGCCTTCTTCGATTGCTTCACGCCAGTCTTCGGTCATGCCCATAGACAGTTCATTAAAGTAGATGTCGTCCACGAGGCCCATGGCCTGGATTTCGTCGCGCAATTCACGCAACTGGGCGAAGCAGGAACGGGCTACTTCGAGGTCGCCCTGGGGCGCCATGGTCATAAGGCCACAGATACGAATGTTGGGCAGGCGGCGAGCCGCAGCCAAAACCCCGAAAGACATGTCGGGCGCCACGCCGTCCTTGGCTTCTTCACCCGAATTAATTTCGAGCAAAATGTTTTGTATTTTGCCGGCCGCTTTGGCAGCTGCGTCGATCTTTGCAAGATGGTCGACCTTATACACCGAATGAATGAGGAAGGACCTGGGAACAATGTCGGGAATGCGGCGCGACTGGATGTTGCCTATGAAGTGCCAGCGCGCTTGTGGCAGCGCGTCGTACTTTTCGAGCAGGCCGTCGGGGCGGTTTTCGCCAAAGTCGTAAGCACCTGCCTGCGAAGCTTCAAGAACAGCGTTTGTGTCCACGGTCTTTGAAACGGCAACCACCATGACGTCGCGCGGGTCGCGCCCGCAGTTGCGGCATACCTCGTCCACTTCTTCGCGGAACTTCTTATATTGTTCGGCAGTGCTCATTATTGTTCTCCTTGTAGGTCTGTGCGAAAAGCGAAGGTGCCATGACGGCCGCACACCCCCGCGCTTTTTCTATAGCTGAAAAATTGGTCGCTATGGCACATACAGCATATGTCAATGTCGGCCATGCGCTCAGGCTTAGCCCCAGCCCCCATAAGGTCTTGCCGCAGGGCCGCGCCAAGGTCGACATGGTATTCACTCAGGTTTTCCTGCATGGGCTCCCGTAGAACACCGCTCCCAAACTCTTGCACAAAAATATCCGCCGTGTCTTCGCTTACTCCAAAGCATTCTTGATGAATGTAGGAACCAAAATAAATATTAATGTCGCCTGGCAGACACGACGCATGATTCACCAGCTGGGTGAAGGCCTTTGGCGCCAGGTGAATGGCCACGCCACGCCAACCGCAATGGAGCAGTGTAAAGGCGCACGTTGGGGCGACAAAAGCAAGGGACACGCAGTCTGCCGAACACACGAGTGCAGCAAGGCCGGTGCAGTCGAGCATTACGGCGTCTGCACCTGCGGCAGCTTCGCTCATGGCGCGCGCAATGCTCGCTTCAGTCGAAGAAAAGACCGAAACCACGGTGTCTTTATGCACCTGATTGGGCGTAATAATAGGTATGCCTTCGCAACCCAGGGCAGATGTAAGAATGCGCCTGTTGGTAGCGACGAATGGGTCGGGGCTGAAGGGTTCTTCCAGGGTGTCGCTGTAGCCGGGCACCTTGAGGTTGAGACTGTCGTAGGGTAGCGCGCTTACGCCGCCTGTTCGTTCAGTAAAGGCAATGCGCACGCCGCAGGCTTCATAGAGCGCTTCGTCGGTCCAGGCAAAGATATGGTCCTGCCCCGCTTCGCTAGAGTAGTCATGCACAAAACGGCCGCGGGACAACTTCGGAAGAGGAAGTCCTGCGGCCGTATTCATAGCAGCAAAAGAATGGTCGGGATTTAGTCTTGACGCTTGAGGAAGTCCGGAATGTAGTCTTCGTCGTCGAAGCGCCCTGTGGCAGTGCCCGAAGGTGCCGGCTGGTAACCCGTGCTATAGGCCTGGGTTGCTGCAGGGGCAACTTCAGCCGTGGGAGCAAAGAGGTCGTCGCGCACAAAACCCTGCTTGGGCTGAGGAGCTTCTGGCTTGAAGCCCGTCGCAATAACGGTAACGCGGACCTGGTCGCCCATGCGCTCGTCGATAACCTGACCGTAGATGATGTTGGCGTTTTCGTCGGCGCACTGTTCGACGATCTGGGCTGCTTCGTTAACTTCAAACAGCGAAAGGTCTTCGCCACCAGCAATAGAAAGCAGGACGCGCGTTGCACCCGCGATGCCTGTTTCGAGGAGCTGGGAATTGATGGCAGCCTGAGCGGCTTCGAGGGCGCGGTTTTCGCCCGAGCCAAGGCCGATGCCCATCATGGCCGTGCCAGCGTCCTTCATGACGGCACGGATGTCGGCGAAGTCGAGGTTGATAAGGCCGTGAACGGTAATGAGGTCCGTTACGCCCTGGATGCCCTGGCGCAGCGTGTCGTCGGCAATGCGGAAGGCGTCGCGCAGGCTCGTCTTCTTTTCAACGATGCTCAAGAGGCGTTCGTTCGGAATAACAATAAGGGTGTCAACCTTGCTTGCGAGCAGGTCTATGCCCTGTTCGGCCTGGTTGCGACGAACGGGGCCTTCAAACGAGAAGGGCTTGGTCACGATGCCTACGGTGAGTGCGCCAATTTCTTCGCGCGCAATTTCAGCAACGATAGGAGCAGCGCCCGTGCCCGTGCCGCCACCTTCGCCTGCCGTAACGAAAACCATGTCGGCTTCTGCCAGGATTTCACGAATTTCTGCGCGGGATTCTTCGGCTGCCTGGGCGCCCACTTCAGGGTTAGCGCCAGCGCCAAGGCCGCGGGTAAGTTCTTCACCGATGTGAACGGTACGGTCCGCGTCGGACTTGAGCAGGGCCTGATGGTCGGTATTGATAGCGATGAATTCGACACCTTTGATGCCGGCTTCAACCATGCGATTAACCGCGTTAGTGCCACCGCCGCCAACGCCAACAACCTTGATAACTGCCAGGTTGTCGCCGCCGGCAAAACCGCTGCGATTTAAGGAAGGTGCATTGTAATCGGACATTTTTAACTCCTATTGCTGCGTTTTTATTTGCACACCAAAAGTAGCCCCCTGGCCACTTTTGTGAAAATTGTACACGAGAACTGCGCCTTTGCATAGTTGGAACAGGGGACGGGTTTTTGTTTCATTTTTGAGCGTTTACAGAATTTCGAGAAAAATGGAACAAAAACCCGTCCCCTGTTCCAGCCGCAGTTTTAATTACCAGGAGCCGACGGCACGCCAGGTGGGTTTGTCGACGACGCGCACATTAATGTAAGAAATTTGGTCCGGGTATTCTTCCATAAGCTTGAGGCACACGCGTTCTTTGTCGCGAATATCGTCGGCGGTTCCAAAGGCAATTTGAATGCCGTTTTCGAGCGTAAGAATAGTATTGGCCGTGTCCGTCGCAGAAACCACCTTCACCTGGTCGGCCAGGTTGGTGGTAAAACCTGAAACAATGGCAAGCGCATTGAGCACGCTGGTGTCGGTGCAGGGCGTTCCAGCTTCAGGGTGCACGTCGAGCGGCACTTCCGTAATATGAAGTACCTGCTTGGCGTCTTCGTAGATTTTGGTGCTCAGACCTTCAGATTCTTCGCTTCCTTCTGAAGGGATGAGCATGAGCCACATGCCGTCCTTCGACATGGCCCAGGTTTCAATGGCTTGGGCTTCAACGGACGTGACTTCAACAACGGCTGCGATCCCCCGTTCGGTTATGTTCAGTTCCAAAGTATGGGGAAATACGCGTTTGACCTGGGCGTCTTCCACCCATGAATTAGTCTTGAGGCGCTCTTCGATCGCTTCGGTGTCCACGCGCAAAAGCGTAGCGGAAGCAGGCACGGCGGCAAGCTGTGACATTTCTTCAGACGTAAGATGGTCTACACCTGAAACGCGCACTTCGTCGATGCTTAAGAGGTCGGACGAATACACGTACACCGCGCCCATTACCAGTAGGCCAACCGCGAGCAAGAAGACCAGAAAGCGCGCAACCCACGACTTGGAATTACGACGGGCTGGTGGGCGCTGCTGCAAGTCCCCCACGCGCACCGTACTAAGCTGAGGCGTTGCCTTACCCGTATACTTGCTGCGAGGGTTAGCCTTTGGCATGCTCACGCGCTTGGACGGCGTGGGCGCAGAAGAACCATTGCGTACGTGCTTGGCTGCCATGGCTATGCAGAAGCCCCTTGCAGGTAAGCTAACAATTCAGGGCCAATAGATGTTACGTCACCTGCGCCCATGGTAATAACCATGTCGCCTTCGCCAGCAATGCCAGCCAGGTGCGGCACCACGTCCAGGCGATGAGGCACATAAGTCAAGGGCGGGTGGGCGTCCGAAGACTCCACAACTTCCATAAAAGTTTGGCCCGAAATGCCAGGGACAGGGGTTTCACCTGCGGAATATACGTCCATGAAGGTAACCGTGTCCGCCAGGTCAAAGGCGTGGGCAAATTCGTCGTGGAGCACTTCCGTGAAAAGGCCCACACGTGAATAGCGGTGCGGCTGGAAAAGGACATGCACCTTGTTGAAGTCGAGTTTCTTGGCTGCCGCAATGGTAGCGGCGGCTTCCGTGGGGTGATGGGCATAGTCGTCGATTACCGTAATGCCCGCTGCTTCACCCACGAGGTCGAAGCGGCGCTTTACGCCCGCGAATTGGGCAAGCTGTTCGTTGGCGGCCTGCACGTCTTCGCCGATGCCCCACAAAAGCGTGAGGACCGCAGCGGCATTAAGCACGTTGTGGCGCCCAGGGTTTTGCATGATGGAAGCGTCCACCGTGGTGCCGTCGGGCAGAGCAAGGCTATAGGTGCTCCCCACGCCGGCGGGTTGCCATGAAAGGATGCGCGCATCGAAGCCTTCGCCTTCGCCATAGCTGAGCACGCGCTTCCCCGTTGCTTGAGCAAGTTCGAGCAGGCGCGCGTCTTCGCCACAGACCACAATCAGACCGTCTTCGGGCACCTGTGACATGAATTCAGAAAACTTCTGCTCGATTTCAACAATGCCGCCTTCGTAATGGTCCAGGTGGTCCGCTTCAATATTGGTAACGATCACCGCAAAGGGGTCGAGGTAGGTAAAGCTCTTGTCGCTTTCGTCGGCTTCGACCACATAGTAGCCGCCCTTGCCCGAATGGGCGTTGGTTCCATAGGCGCGCACAATGCCGCCGATCAAAAAGCTTGGATCGAGCCCCATGCCGTCGAGGGTGGAAGCCAGCATGGAAGACGTCGTGGTCTTGCCATGGGTGCCCGCACAGGCCAGTGTGCGCTTTCCGTGGCCGAGCTGGGCCAGCATTTTCGCGCGGTGCCAAATGGGAATGCCGCGTTCCTTTGCCGCCACCAATTCGGGGTTGTTTTCCAGGATGGCCGTGGAAACCACCACGACGTCGGGCAGAGGGTCCGTTGGGATATTTTCAGCATCGTGGCCAATGCAGACAGAAATGCCCGCGGTAAGGAGCTGTTCCGTGTAGCGGCTCGCGCGTAAGTCCGAACCAGATACTTCAAGCCCTTGGTCGTGGGCAACCAGGGCAATGCCGCTCATACCCACGCCACCAATGCCAATAAAGTGAACACGTTTGATTGTTTCGTCAGTCATGAAAGCCCACCTCAGCTTCAATACGTTTCTGCTTTCATTCTACCCTATTGACGGGTGGGAAACGTAAGGCTTGAACAGTTTTCCCGCAAGCCTGCTCAACCAGGTCCGCAAGCTTCGCCGCTGCGTTCTGGGTTCCAAAAGCAGCCGCAGCCGTGCGCATGGCTTCACGCGTTTTGCTGTGCGAAATTATTTCAAGCAGGGTCTGGACAAATTCTTCGCCTTCAACTTCATTGTCGGGAATGAGGAAGGCGGCTCCACTTTCCACATAGGACCGAGCATTGGCCGTTTGATGGTCGGCCGTGGCGTAAGGGAAGGGCACCAGAAGCGCCGGGATTTGTAAGGCTGAAATTTCGGCTAAGGAACTGGCACCGGCGCGCGAAACAGCCGCGTCGCTTGCCACCAATGCTTGGGCCATATGGTCTTCGTAAGGCACTACCTGCCAGCGCTGGGCTTCTTCACTGGTAAGCGCCAGGTCGGCGACTACCGTTTCGTATTCCTTGGGCCCTGTGATATGGCGAACGTAAACGTTTTCGCAGGCCAGGATGCGTTCTTTGGCACGGCAAACCGCCGTGTTGATGTGGCGGGCCCCCAGGCTTCCCCCAAAAATAAGCAGCATAACCGCGTCATGTGGTACCTGGCAGTAGGCACGCCCTTCTTCACGCGTTGTGGTGAACATGCTCTTGCGCACCGGGTTGCCCGTGACAACGCACTTGGACTGGTCGGCAACGGCCGCACCGGCGTCTGCATAGGTAAGCGCCACCTGCTTTGCGCGCTTCGCGAGGTATTTATTGGCCATGCCCATAACCGAATTTTGTTCATGTATAAGCACCGGGACACCCAGAGCTTCGGCGGCGCGCCCTACGGGAATGCACACGTAGCCGCCAAATACCACGACGCAGTCGGGTTTGATTTCTGCAAACCAGGCCTTAGCTTTGCGCGTGGAAGCGGCAATGAGGCGCAGGGCGCGAAAGATGGTGGAAGGATGGTTACGGTTAAAGCCCGTTGCTTCAAAGGGCGTAAACGGGATGCCCGCTTCGGGCACGAGGCGCGCTTCAACACCCTGAGGCGTGCCAGCATAGTAGACCTTATGCCCCCGTTCGGTCAGTTCTTCGGCAAGCGCCAAAGCAGGATTAATATGGCCCGCGGTTCCCCCGCCACTCAATACGATATTCACAACAAAGCCTCTTTACTTTTTACCCTTCTTACGCTGCGATTGCCCAGAAGCGCGCACCACCTTAAGGTCATTTCGGCGCCTTTCATACATGGGGCTTTTGCCGTCTTGGGCAAGCGAAACCGACAAGATTATACCTAGTAATATGAAGGCACCAACAATGGCAGAGCCGCCTGCCGACATAAAAGGCAGGGGCTTACCCGTGGTAGGCAGCACGCCCGTTACGCAGGCCATATTCAAGAAGGCCTGGAACACCAAAGTGACCGTGCAGCCGCCCGCAACAAGGGTCCCGAACAGGTCGGGGGCGCCCTTGGCAATACTTAAACCAGCCCACAAAATGGCGAAGAAGGCAGCCACAACCAGCAGGGCACCAATGAGGCCATACTCTTCGCCAACGATGGCAAAAATAAAGTCTGTTTCCGCTTCGGGAAGATAGAGGTATTTTTCCGTTGAATTACCGGGGCCCACGCCAAAGAGGCCGCCTTCGCCAAAGGCATAGAAGGACCGCACGAGCTGGTAACCTGAACCGTAATAGTCGTCTTCGGGGTTGAGCAAGTTGGTCAGGCGGTCGCTGCGGTAGCCCCTGAACAGAACGGCCGCAACGGCGAAGAGCCCTAAGGCAAGCGTGAGGAGAAGCATGGTCCTTACGGGAATACCCGACAAATAGACCACGGCCAAAATACCAACCAAGCAAATAAGCGTCGTGCCTAGGTCCGACTGAGTCACATAGAGCACCGCCAAAGGGAGCACAATAAGAAGACCTATCTGAATAAGGAAGCTATTGGTATCCATTTTTTCGTAACGTGCGTTGTACATAATGCGCGCTGCCATGAGGACAAAAGCAGCCTTGGCAAATTCGGAGGGCTGCCCCGTAATACCGCCAATGGTAAGCCAACGCTGCGCACCGAGGGCGGCGTCGCCCACGGCGGCGGTCATGAGCATAAGGACGATGGTGCCAATCCAGCAAAAGTCGAGGAATCGCGTGTGCCATATGTCATACGGAGCAAAAATGAGAATCGCAAAACAAATCAAGGTGCCCACAACCATAAATATAAGTTGGCGCACCACATAGAAGGAAGACGGAAGGTCTTCGTTCATGGCTTCTACGGACGAAGCGGAAAAGACAACGACCAGGCCAAATACTGAAAGAAAGAAAATGGCAACCACTAAAACGAGGCGCGGCAAGGCCACTTCAGTTGAACCGGCAAAGAAGGAGCCGAAGAAGCTGGTTTTTGCTGTTTGGGACCGTGCCATACTCTTTGTGCTTACCATACCTTTCGTAGCGCCGAGCCTAGTGTGCCTGCCTTGCAGCAACCAATTGTTTGAAAACGCGGCCGCGATGTTCGAAATTGTCGAATTCGTCGAAGGACGCGCAGGCGGGCGAAAGGAGGATCGTCCCCCCTGCTTGCGCCATAGCCAGCGCCGCGTCAAGGGCTTCTTCAAGATTAGCTACCAGCTTATACGGGAGCGCTGTTTGGGCCATGGCGTCGGCAAAGCGAGGGCCCGCCGCACCAAAGCACACGGCCGCCTGGCACGTCTGGGCTGCGCAGCTGGCAAGTTCAGTGAGTGACGTACCTTTGTCGTCGCCCCCCAACAGCACGATAGGTTTTTTGTTCTTGAAGGCCGCGAGGGCCACCAAGCTCGCTTCGGGGTTGGTTGCCTTCGAGTCGTTGTAGCAGGCTACCCCATTCACGGTGCCGCAGGGTTCAAGCCGGTGTTCGAGCGGTGCAAAGCTTGCCAGGCCCTGGCGGATAGCTTCAACAGGCGCATGCAGGCACAGGGCAGCACTTGCCGCCATAAGGGCATTATTGATGTTGTGCTGGCCTTGCAAAAGCATGCTTTCTGCAGGGATTAATTCATATTCCGTACCGTCCAAGGCAACGACAAGCATGCCGTCTTCACGCATGGAGGCGGCATTGGTGCTGCCACAGCGGGCACGCATGTCGCCTCCAAGCCCTTCGGCCGTTCCCACGGGAATATAGGCGCAACGCCCTTCTTCGCGTATGGTCTTAATAAAGTTGCGTGACTCTTCATTGGTTGCATCGATGACCGCGTAGTTTTCTGCGCAGGCGCGCAGGTTGGCGAAGACCTTCCCTTTCGCTTCCACGTAGGCTTCAAAGCTTTTATGCCAAGCCAAATGGTCAGGCGTAATGTTGAGCAGCAGGGCGCAGTCGGGAGCAAAGAGCGTGCACGACGCCAACTGGTAGGAAGAAACTTCCGCCACATAGACTTCGGTTTCGCCATTTGCTACAGCCGTAATGCAGGTGTCACCTATATTGCCCACGGCAGCCGCCTTCATGCCGCTTTCGCGCAGCAGATGGGCCGTGAGGGCTGTGGTCGTCGTCTTGCCGTTCGTGCCCGTAATGGCGACCCATTTCGAATCCGCCGCGCTTTCGCGCCACGCAAATTCAACTTCGCTTACGGTTTCTTTGGCAAGCGAAGCTGCCGTTTCATACAAGGGGCTGAACTGGGAAATGCCGGGCGAGGCAATGCAGAGGTCGAAGGCCTTCCCTACCCGTTCAGCCATGCCTGAAAGGCTTGCGAAATGCTGAGTAGTGGCACCTTCTGGCCTGGTAGTTTCAAGGTCGAAGCCAGCTTCTTCGGTGCCCGTTAGAACGGAAAGTGCGGCAATGCGCGCCGTGTGCAATTCAGACGGTTGCGGCGCTGGCGCCACAGCGGGCGCAGCTGGCGCATCAAACAAATCCAAACAATAATTGCGCACGGCCGTCCCTGAAACGCCTAAGCCCAAAACTAAGACGTGCCCGAGTTGGGCGGCGGCATGTTTCTTAGTTTCGATGAGTTTCGTTTGAGCTGCGTTTTCCATTGGTGCCCCTATAAATTGAGGAGTGCGTCGGTAAAGTAGAGGAAGAAGCCGAGCACCGCGAGGGAACCTGAAATAATCCAGAAGCGGAGCACAACCTTGATTTCGCTCCAGCCCTTCTTTTCAAAATGATGGTGGAGCGGCGCCATGAGGAAGATGCGTTCGTGGGTGCGCTTGTAATGGAAGACCTGAATCATAACGGAAAGGGCTTCCACCACAAAGAGGCCGCCAATAATAAGCGAAACCAATTCGGTCTTGGTCACCACCGCCATGCAACCAATGGCGGTGCCCAAGGCGAGCGAACCCGTGTCGCCCATGAAAATGTCGGCGGGGTGCGCGTTGTACCACAAAAAGCCGATGCAGGCGCCAGCGAGGGCGCCACCAAAGATAGAAGCATCGAGCATGTCGAGGCGGTAGGCAATCATGGCCATAACAATGAGCACGACCATAACCGTTCCCGCTGCCAAGCCGTCGAGGCCGTCGGTGAGGTTAACGGCGTTGCTCATGCCCGCCAGCAGAATGGAAACAAAAATGACATAGAGCCATGGGATGTCAAAGCCATTGATGGTCGTAGTAAGAATGCCCAAGTCAAGCGTTGGCAGGAAGGGGAACTTAACCGTAGGCGCTATGCCGAGCCAATTCACTGCCAGCAAGCAGAACACGATCGAAATAACAAACTGGACCGTCAGCTTCGCGCGTGGTGAAACGCCAGCGGTATTTGCTTCGACCACCTTGGAATAGTCGTCGATAAAACCAAGGACACCGGTGAACAAGGTAGCCATCAGAAGCAGCGCTAGTTCTGCGCGCCAGGGTGCTAAGAGCAACATGGTTACGGTGGCGGCGAGCAGAATCATAACGCCACCCATGGTGGGTGTTCCCTGCTTGTAGAAGTGAGTTTCTGGCCCGTCGTCGCGCACTTGCTGGCCAATATTGTCGCGGCGAAGCACCTTAATCCACGGGCCCGTAAAGGCAATACACAGGGCAGCTGCCACCACGATGGAAAGGAATACCAAGGATGTGGGGTATGACGAAAATACACTAAACACAGGCGTTCACCAGGCCTTTTGCAACAGCGTCCAGACCGACGGAGTGCGAAGCTTTCACGAGCACGCAGTCGCCCGGTTCAATAAGTTGAGTAGCCGCTTCAAGCGCCGCAGGGGCACCTTCAACGCACACGATAGCTTGAGCTTCCATGCCGGCGTCCTGTGCAGCGCGGGCGATACCTTGGGCCAAGGGGCCCACACAAATGAGCTTGTCGATGGCACTAGCTGCCGCTTCGCGCCCCACGATGGCATGGCCTTCTTCGCTATAGGGGCCCAGTTCGCCCATGTCGCCCAGGACAGCAATGCGCTTCCCCGCCACTTCGCGGGTGCGGAATGCCGCAAGCGAAGCGCACATGGAGTCGGGGTTGGCGTTGTAGCTGTCGTCGATAACGGTAGCGCCGGCAGGAGTATGCAGAACCGCTTGGCGGCCTTCCGCGGGGGCGGACGTTTCAAGCGCTTCGGCAATCTGTGCGGCAGTCAAGCCATAGAAAGCGCCAAGGGCAGCAGCAGCCATGGCATTATGCACGTTGTGAGCACCGGCAAGTTGCAGGGTGCAGGAAGCCTGCGAGGTTTCCGTGTTGATAGTAAAGTGCGGGTTACCCGAAGCATCGAAGCTGATTTCGCTTGCATAGACCGAAGGTTTATGGGCAGCATAGCTTTCGGGGGCTGCGCCCGACCCATCGAAGAAGATGGTAGCGATTTCACGGTCGGTGATGCCGCCATAGGAAAGCAGGCTTTCGAGCATACCTTCGCTCGCGTTGGCGAATGCCGTGCCCTTCCCTGCTTCAAGGGTCGCAAAGACTTCAGCCTTGGCCTGTGCGATGGCTTCGCGGCTTCCCAGAAGTTCCATATGGCTCGTACCCACATTGGTAACGAGGGCGGCTTCTGGGCGGACGAAGGCACACAGTTCTTCAAGCTGACCAAGGCCGCGCATGCCCATTTCAACCACCACGAAGTCGGTATCTTCTTCAGCGGCGAGCAAGGTGGCAGGTACGCCGAGTTCGTTGTTCTGGTTGGCCTTAGTTGCCACTACGGTGCCTGCTTTGGCAAGCACGTCGCGCACGAGGTTTTTGGTTGTTGTTTTGCCCGAAGAACCGGTGAGGGCAATGACGTGACCCTTCAAGCGCCTACGCCATGCAGCAGCAAGCGCAGTGAGGGCTGTCGCAGTGTCTGCCACGCGGATGACGCAGGCACCCGCCTGTTCAACTGCGGCCATAGTTTCTGCGTTTAATTCACGCGAAACAAGCAAGGCGGCGGCACCAGCATTGATTGCATCGAAGCAGAAGTCGTGGCCGTCTGAACGTTCGCCCAGGAGTGCCACATACAGGCAGTCGGGCGTGATGGTGCGTGAGTCCCAGCTCATGCCGCGCACTTCACGCGTGGGCGAACCAGCGATGAGTTCGCCTTCGCAATACTGTGCTATGTCTGCCGCCTGAAGAAGCACCGAACCACCTTATGCCTGCGCAGCCTTTGCGAGTTCTTCGGCGATTGCTTCCGCGTCTGAAAAATGACGGGTTTCGGTGCCGATAATCTGGTAGTCTTCATGGCCCTTGCCCGCCACCAGAATGCTGTCTTCGGAATGTGCCCGCGCAATCGCAGCCGCAATGGCACTTTGCCTTTCGGGTTCAACCATAAAGCGTTCAGGTGCTTCGGCCATACCTGCCACGATGGCTTCGATGATGGCAAGCGGGTCTTCCGTGCGGGGGTTGTCCGACGTGACCACGGCATAGTCGGCGCTCAGGGCCGCCTGGCCCATAATGGGCCGCTTGCTTGCGTCGCGGTCGCCGCCGCAGCCAAAGACGACAATGGTCTGCCCGGGCGTGAGAGCCTTCACCGAAGCGATGGCCTTTTCAAGGGCGTCGGGCGTGTGGGCATAGTCAACGAAAACGGCGGGTTGGCCAGCAGCTCCGTCGACACGCTGCAAGCGCCCCGGCACCTGGGGTGCCGACTCGAGGGCAGAAACAATGGTTTGGGCAGGAATGCCCAAAGCCAAGGCAATGCCGAAAGCGAGCATAACGTTAGAGACATTAAAACGCCCAACAAGCGGGTAGTCGAAGGCATAGCTTGTGCCCTGTACGTCCAGTTCAAGGGAGGTATGCGTCGCCGCGTATTCAACCGAAATGGGGTGGATCTGGGCCTCGGCATTAAAGCCTGTGGAAAGCACGTCTTCACCTGCGGCCGTACAACGGCGCATGAGTTCGCTCCCCCAGTCGTCGTCTATGCAAATAACACGCTTGGCTGGGTAGTTCGGCGAAAAGAGCAGCGCCTTCGCTTCAAAGTAGGCTTCAAAGGTATTGTGGTAGTCCAGGTGGTCCTGCGTCAGGTTTGAAAAAGCGGTTACCGCAAACGTGGTAGCCCAAGTACGCTCTAGGTCGAGCGCATGGGAGCTCACTTCCATGGCAACCACTTCGCAGGACGCGTCGCGCATGCGTGCAAAGATGCCTTGCAAGTCCGAAGATTCTGGCGTCGTGCGAGCAGACTTTTCAACTTCGTCGCCCACTTTCACGCCCACGGTGCCAATAACGCCCGTCTTTTTTCCAGCAACGCGCGCAATGTGTTCAACCAGGTAAGTTGTGGTTGTTTTACCGTTGGTGCCCGTAATACCCACAAGGGAAAATGCCTGGGAAGGCTGGCCATAGAAGTTCGCTGCAGCGGCCGCCATGGCTTTGCGCGAGTCGCTCACAACGACTTCAGTAACGTCCGTTGCGTCGGCCAGATATACCTTGCGTTCAACGACCAGAACCTTAGCGCCATGGTCGATGGCGTCTTGGGCAAAGGAATGCCCGTCGACCGTCATGCCCACAATGCAGAAAAAGACGTCACCCGCCTTGCATTGGTCGCTGCGATATTGCAAACCCGAAACTTCACAGGTGGCATTCCCAATAATGGTGCAGTCAATGCCAGCAAAAAGTTCACGAACCGTCATACCCATATACGCACATCCTTACTGCGTAGCAATTCTATAGTGTTCGATGGCGTAACTCATTATATCGCTAAAGGCAGGGGTGGTTATGCGGTCGCCAGGAACTTCCGACACACCTACAAAACACACGAGTTTCGAATTAGTATTGGGCAGATAGCCCACAAAACTAATATTGTAGGAACCCACCACATAGGTGCCGTCGCCGCTGGCATATTCGGCCGTACCTGTCTTACCAGCTGGGCTAAAGCCGTCAATCTGGGCGTCCATACCCGTACCTTCTTCAACTACGCTTTTCAGCATGCTGGTGAGCGGTTCAATGGCGTCCGTATTTTCAATAAATTGCTTTGTGGGATATTCGGGAATTTCGCCTGTTTGGGGCTTTGAAAGCAGCAGGTGCGGGGTGCAAGCCACGCCTTCGTTAACAAGCGAACCATAGAAACGCGCCATCTGCAAAGGCGTTACCGTAATACCCTGCCCGAAGCTTACGTTATAGCTTTGGATATGCGACCAGTCGCTCACGTCGGCGCAGAAACCAGCCGATTCACCTGGGTAGTCGACGCCCGTTGGTTCGTTGAGTTCGTATTTATTGATGTATTGGTAGAGCTTGTCGAAGCCCATTTTTTCAGTTGAAAGGGAAATGCCAACGTTCGACGAATTCTGGATAATCTGACGGAAGGTCATGGTTTCGTCGCCGCGGTCGTGGGCGTCGGTGACAAAGTATTCGTCGGCGGGAAGAGCGGCCGGGCAGAAGACCTTGTCGGTTGTTTGCATGACGCCTTCTTCCAAAATAGCAGAAGCAGAAACGGTCTTGAAAATAGAGCCTGGTTCGAAGGCGGTCGTAATGCTTTTTAGTTCCGTTGCACCTTCCTTAATATGGTCGCGGTCGGAAGGATTGAGGAAAGGCGTGGAAGCGATAGCAATGATTTCGCCCGTGCCACCGTCGTAGAGCACAGCGTTGCCAGACTTGCCTTGAATGTCGTTAACGCATTGGGCCAGGCGGTTTTCAAGGAATTCTTGCATTTCAAGATCGATAGAAATAACGATGTCTTCACCGTCGCGCGGGCTTATGTGTTCATTGGTCCCCCCTGCTATGGGGTAACCGTTGGCGCCGCGTTCCATGTTTATCGAACCGTTTTCGCCGCCCAGAAGGTCGTCGTAGTACAGTTCGAGGCCCGAAAGGCCGTTGCCATCTACGTCGCAGATGCCCACCACTTGGCCGCCAGTCCTGCCAGAGGGGTATACACGCTTTGAGTCTTCCAGCATATAGATGCCGTCGAGTTCAAGACTCTTCACTTTTTCGGCGAGGTCCATTTCCGCCTTGCGATACACGTAGGCAAAGGACGTGTCGGGGGTGGAAAGCACGTCTATGTAGTCGGTAGAATTGCCGCCCAAGATGGCAGCAAGTTGGGCAGATTCGCCCGCAACGTCGGTAACTTCAAAGGGGTTACAGTAGATGGTCATAGCGTCTACGCTTGTGGCAAGAACGACGCCATTGCGGTCGTAAATCGTGCCGCGCTTGGCGGGAAGTTCAATAGAAATAGTGCGTGTGGCCTGGGCTTTTTCAGCATTGCCTGGTCCTGCGATTATGGTCAGCCATACCAAGCGAAGGGCAAGCACGGCGGCTATAAACAAAAAGGCAAGCAGTATAAATGAAAGCCGCCCACGGGGGTCGAATGAAGTCGGGATGGTGGTGGAGCGGCCACGCGAAGAACTGGAGCCCTTGGATTTTTTGGCTCGTGTCTGCCTGGCCGCCATAGTATTTCCTAACGGGCAGCAGGTGTATTGCTGAGGGTGCGTGCGAGCGAAAGATTGCCAGCTTCGTCAAAAGCGATGATGTCGGAATCCAGCCTGATAGTTTCCACTTCATAGGGAGCCGACATGCCAAACTTCTTCACCGCAGTTTCCTTGACCACCGTAGGGTTAGCAAGGGAACTTTCAGTAACTTCGAGGCTCGCGCTGCCCGAACGCACTTGCTCAACCTGTGCATTAAGACGTTCGGTTTCAAGGGAAGTCGTTACGGTGGCAGACGCAAAGCCAATGCGAACAAAGGCCACCACAGCGAAGATGGCGAGTGCAATCATGAAGAAGCTCACCGCACGCAAAATGTGGGGAGAAATTCCCGAATCGGTGCGTCTACCTGGGACAACACGAAGCGAAGAACCGCGCTTGGGAGCTGCGGTATAGGAATATGCACGAGCGGCATTCGCCATGTCTTGCGCACCCTCCTTCGTTTAAGCTTCGTTTTGCGCAAGCAAATTTTTACAAGTTCTGTGCTTCGGCGCGTTTTTCTGCCACGCGCAACTTTGCACTCCTCGCCCGCGCATTGCGTTCAACTTCTTCTTCAGTTGGCACAATGGGCTTGCGGGTTATAGAATCCAATATCGGCACATTTCCACACACGCATACCGGCATGTCGGGCGGACAGGTGCAGCCCTGGGCATGCTGTGCAAAACAATTCTTGACAATGCGGTCTTCGAGCGAATGGTAGCTAATAACTGCGATCCGACCCCCCGGGTTCAGCCAACGAATGGCTGCCTCGAGCCCGCTATGCAGTACGTCCAGTTCCGCATTTACTTCTATGCGTAAAGCTTGGAAGGTACGCTTAGCAGGATGGCCGCCTTCACGCCGGGCGCTCGCAGGAATGGCCGCCTTAATGCAGTCGACCAACTGGTCGCTGGTTTCAAAGGGGCGCGTTTTGCGTGCTTCAACGATGAAGTCGGCTATGCGGCTGGCCCATTTTTCGTCTGAATTATTACGGATGATCCGGGTGAGATCTGCTGCGTTGTAGGAGTTCAAGATCTCTGCTGCGGTTAGGGTTTGTTTCCCCGGATCCATCCGCATATCAAGGGGGGCCACCTCCTTAAAGGAGAAGCCGCGAGTCGGTGAATCAATCTGGTGCGACGAAACGCCAAGGTCGAACAAAAAAGCGTCCACCCCAGGGATGTCGAGCGCCAGAAGGAGTTCGTCAAGTTGCCCGAAGTTTCCATGCAAAAGGTGCAGGTCAGGGCGCATTTCTTCGGGAATACCAAGAAGCCGAGTTTGTGCGGCTTCGAGCGCCGCTTCGTCTTGGTCTATACCGATGAGCACCCCTTGCCGCCCCAGCTGCTTGGCAGCTTCGAACGAATGCCCCGCCCCGCCGAGTGTTGCGTCCACGAACGTGTGCTTCGATTCTAGTTGTAATTGCTCGAGGCACTCGGCGAGCAGGACCGGAGTATGCCGATATTCGTTTGTCACGGTTCCCATACGCGTTAGTTACTTGCTCAGCAAAACGGTGATGTCCACCTGGTCGTTGCGAGCGTCGTAACTTTCTGCGTCCCAGATCTCGATGTAACCCGTGTTGCCAATAATGGCTACGTTGCGCTCGATCTTCACCAGTTCGCGCTGGTCGGCAGGAAGCAAAATGCGCCCCGCCTTGTCGATTTCGATGTCGTCGGAACGACCTTTCAACGCGCGGCGAAGATCTTGGTGCGTCTTGCTGGAAGGCTTGTATTCGCCGAAACGGTCGACAAACAGTTCGTCGACCCATTCATTGAAGTCTTCCTGACGAAACACCATGAGGTGCTTGCCTTCGACGTCTGGGGTTACTACCAGATCTCCTTGCAAGACTTTGCGGAATTTGGAAGGCAAGGACACACGCCCTTTGGCGTCCACCTTAAAGCGGAAGTCACCGTTTAAGTCGACTCTTTTGCGGGTCTGTTCCATATACCTTTCCAAGTCTCGTTTGGCTTGCGTGCTACATTCTAGAACATTTCATCCCACTTCGCAACACTTTATGCCTTTTTTCTTCCCTTCTGCTCCCCCTTTCGTTTATTTGCCCCAAGCTGGGAAAACAAAAAAGCCTACATTATGTGTAGACTTCCTACCAACCACAATATGTAGTGGGTATAATGCCCCATTCCCCGAGTGGCATAAAGTGGGATAAATATGAAGATACCCTCGCTTGTCGAAGAGGCAGCGAGGGCAAAGAGCGCAAAACTATAGCCCCGCCCTTTGCGCCGACGTGTACTTTGAGTACACGAGGGGCAAAAGAAGGGGCTCGAGTAAAGCGCTATCTAACCGCAGCAGCGAACACTCCGCCGTTCGCTAGGACGGCGGAACTAATTAATGTTGTAGAAGGCAGCAAGGCCCGGGTAGTAGGCTTGCTCGTCGAGGTCTTCTTCAATGCGGAGCAGCTGGTTGTACTTTGCCACGCGGTCGCTACGGCAGGGGGCACCCGTTTTGATTTGGCCGGTATTGCATGCCACGGCCAAGTCGGCGATGGTGGTGTCTTCGGTTTCACCGGAACGGTGGCTCATAACGCAGGCATAGCCAGCTTCCTTGGCCATCTGAATAGCTTCGAGCGTTTCGGTGAGGCTGCCAATCTGGTTTACCTTAATAAGGATGGCGTTGGCGCAGCCTTCCTTAATGCCGCGAGCCAGGCGCTGCGAATTGGTTACGAACAGGTCGTCGCCCACCAGCTGAACCCTGCTACCAATGCGGTCGGTTAAGGCCTTCCAGCCCTTCCAGTCTTCTTCGGCCATACCGTCTTCGATGGAAATAATGGGGTACTTGTTCACGAGGGCTTCCCAGTAGTCCACCATTTCGTCGCTCGTCAATTCGCGGCCTTCACCAGCCAAAACGTAACGCTTCTTCTTGGCGTTATAGAATTCGGTGGAAGCGGGGTCCATGGCAAACATGATGTCTTTACCCGGCTTGTAGCCCGCCTTCTTGCAGGCCTTCATAATGTATTCAAGCGGCTCTTCGTTGGTCTTGAAGTTCGGAGCGAAGCCACCTTCGTCACCCACGCCGCCACCAAGGCCCGCGTCGTGGAGCACCTTCTTCAAGGTATGGTAGATTTCCGCACACCAACGCAGGGCTTCCGCGAAGCTCTTAGCGCCCACGGGCATAATCATGAATTCCTGGAAGTCCACGTTGTTGTCGGCATGCACGCCGCCATTAAGAATGTTCATCATGGGAACCGGCAGGGTGTAGGCATTCACGCCGCCAATATACTTGTAGAGTTGCAGTTCGCTTGACTGGGCTGCCGCATGGGCCGCTGCCAGGCTTGCACCCAAAATAGCATTGGCGCCAAACTTGCCCTTGTTCTTGGTTTTGTCCAGGCGGATCATTTCTTTGTCGAGCGCGCGCTGGTCGCAGGCATCCATACCCACCAAGGCGTCGGCAATTTCATTATTCACGTGATTAACTGCGGTAAGCACGCCCTTGCCTAGGTAACGCTTCTTGTCGCCGTCGCGCAGTTCAACCGCTTCAAAGGCGCCCGTCGAAGCACCGCTTGGCACCATGGCGCGGCCAAGCGAACCGTCGTCGAGGACCACTTCAACTTCCACCGTGGGGTTGCCGCGTGAATCCAGCACTTCCCTACCAAACACGTCAATAATGATGCTCATAGCTTTCTCCTTACTTTCGAGCTTTTTATTAACTCGTACTTAGCTTATACCATAGCCCTGCAGCAAACGCGCCGCGGGCACATGCCTAGTCGTCCAACGTTTCAAATTCCTGCGGGTCGCGCGGGGCGTCCACCACGCGCACCACCACTTCCTGGTTGGCCAGGCTCACGCGCGCATTCTTCGGCACTGAAGACGTCACGAACACCGAACCGGCAATAACGCTGCCTTCGCCCACGACCGTTTCGCCACCAAGGACGCTCGCATTGGAATAGATGGTGACGTTGTCTTCGATGGTGGGATGGCGCTTCACGCCGCGCAGACCCTGGCCCGCGCGGGTGGACAGGGCGCCCAAAGTCACGCCCTGGTAAATCTTTACGTGCTTGCCAATAATGGTCGTTTCGCCAATAACCACACCCGTGGCATGGTCAATGAAGAAGTATTCGTCGATGGTGGCACCGGGGTTAATGTCGACGCCCGAATGCACGTGGGCATATTCGCTCATGATGCGTGGAATAAGCGGCACGTTCAGCAAATACAGTTCGTGCGCCAAGCGGTAGACAAAAATGGCGAAGAAGCCCGGATAGCTAAAGATGATTTCTTCCTTGCTTTGCGCTGCTGGGTCGCCGTCGAAGGCAGCCTGCACGTCGGTGAGGAGCACGCGCTGGATTTCAGGGAGCTTGGTCAAGAAAGTCTCGACAATATGTTCGACCTGGTTGTGGGTTTCGTCGGCCGACATAATGGGGTCGCGGAACAGCAGGGCTTCGCGCACCTGCGTGCGCAGGCTGTCTTCAATCTGGGTAACCAGCTGGCCAATGAAGTATTCGGGCTTGGTGGCTGCAACCAGGGCTTCGCTGAAATAACGCGGGAACATGACCGCGCGGAGGTCCTTAATGAGCCCAATGACTGCCCCACGGCTGGGGAAATGCCTGTCTATGCAGTCGAAACAAAGTTCGCGCGCCTGGTAATTTTCTGCAATACCCGCAACAATGCTTTCGGTTTGTAGCCTATCCATTTCCTTCGCCTTCCTGCATTTTTTGTATCCTGCTAATACTACCATGCTTTAGTTCCAAAAGTTTTCGTAATATACAAACATTTGTACGCTATAATACAAACATGGAGAAATACTACCTGTGCATAGACTTGAAATCGTTTTACGCTTCCGTGGAATGCGTTGAGCGGGGCTTCGACCCTATGACGACCGACCTGGTGGTGGCCGACCCTGAACGCACGGAAAAAACCATCTGCCTGGCAGTTTCCCCCAGCCTCAAGGCCAAGGGGGTGCGCAACCGGTGCCGCGTGTTTGAAATTCCTAAAAACTTCGACTACTTCATGGCGCCACCGCGCATGCAGCGCTACATAGACTATTCGGCTGAAATTTACGCCATCTATTTAAAGTACGTGGCCAAGGAAGACATTCACGTCTATTCCATCGACGAAGTGTTTATGGACGTTACGAGCTACCTGCCCCTCTACCAGTGCACCGCGCGTGAACTGGGCGAACGTATTCGTGCCGACGTGCTTAAAACAACGGGCATTCCTTCCAGCTGCGGCGTGGGCACGAATATGTTTCTGGCAAAGGTAGCACTCGACATTAGCGCCAAGCATTCGGCAGATTTCTTTGGCGAACTGGACGAACAAAGCTTCAAGGAAACGCTGTGGAACCATAAGCCCTTAAGCGACTTTTGGCGCATAGGCAAACGCACGCAGGCGCACCTAGCAAGGCTGGGCATTGAAACCATGGCGCAACTTGCCTTGTACCCCTACCCTGAAAAGCTCTATGCGGAATTTGGTATCGACGCCGAAATTCTTATCGACCACGCCTGGGGCATAGAGCCCGTGGAAATGCACCATATAAAAAACTACGAGTCGGCCACCCATTCGGTTACCATCGGGCAAGTGCTTTCCCGCGGCTATAGTTTTGCGGAAGCGCGCGTCATCGTAAGCGAAATGGCGGACGCCTTGCATTTTGAATTGCTCGACAGAAAGCTCCTTTGCGAAAGCGTCACCATAAGCATTAATTACGAAAAAAACGAACATGGCTATGTGCCCCACCATGCCCACGGTACTGGCCACTGCGGCGCGCCCACCAATTCCAAAGTCGCCTTGGTTGCCGCCGCGCTTGAAGTGTTCGACCGCTGCGTAGACAAAGACTATAAAGTGCGCCATGTCTATATTGTTGGTAACAATGTTATGAAAGAAGGCGCAGGTCAGTTAAGCCTTTTCGACGTGCCAACTGGCATGGAGCAAGCCGAACTCGAAGCTGAAGCCGCACGGGAAGGTGCCGTGCTCAATGTGAAAAAACGCTTTGGGAAAAATGCCGTTGTGCGCGGCATCGACCTGCTTCCCGAAGCCACGCAGATGGAACGTAACCGCCAGATTGGGGGGCACAAAAGTGGAGAATAAGCCACGCCACGAAGCGTTGAACGCCGCGCAGGGCACAACGCAAGGCGCCACACAGCTCGAAGCGCAGGACTCAACGCAGGCTCACGCTTCGGCCGACCCCTTCCTGCCCTACACGCGTGGCGGCAACTGGCCGCCCATGCCACCCAAAGGGCGCATGCCTCTGGAACAGCGGGCAAAAATCTTCATACCTTTTGAACCGCTCAAAGGTTTTAACGAAGCCATTCGCAAAAAAGAACAAGAACTCGAAGCCGCCCACCCCGACATGCAACCCCTAAAGTGATACGCATTACCTCGACACGAGCAGATCATAAAAATCATGTGGGAGCCTACGGTGACCAAACGCTCGTACTTGAATACCTTCTTTAGTCCGCCTAAAAACAATGCGCATATTTGCACGCTGCCCTTGCGCTACCTTATGCTGATAGTGATAGCACTGCCAGGTAGCAAATTGATATTTCAAATCAACCGTTGTTACAAGCTTTTGCTCAATCTGAGAGAGTGCCCTGCATGTGCTTGCAACTGCCGCCAAGTAATCTTCTTCCATGGTAAAAGCGTATGAGAGCAGAATCGCGTCCTCAGCAAGGCTTTGCGGCGACATTTGCACACGCGGCACCGCTGCAATAGCCTGGATGGCGTATGCAATGAGCTCCTTACTAATGGGCATCAAAGACCGCCTGAATGTCGTCATAATTGTTATCCAAATACGTAAGCGCACTTGCGGAGAGTTCGACTCCGCTGGCCCAGTCGTCCTGCCTATTACGCAGTGCGCAGATATAGGCCACTTGAACGCGCTCTAGTTCAGTTTCAAAGTAATCCATGGTGTCAAGCATGGCCTGCATCCCTTCAGATGAAAGCAACCAACCCACTTGATTCCCTCGGTCGATTACTTCCATTACCTTATCTTTCTTCAGGGACTTACGCCAAGCTGTCGAACGCGCCAGGTCAGTCACGGAGACGCGAGTCTGAGGCGCAACACGAGTGCGAATGTCATTTGTTTGCTCAAGGAGCATTTCGGGGGCTACCATAAGCTACTCCTCTCATATTTATATGTGATATTTTATCACATATATTTGTGACTATGGCAAGCTTTTTTAATTATGAGAAAAATAACAATATGTCTGTCGTTTGCCGAATAATCCACAACACCAC
Source organism: uncultured Coriobacteriaceae bacterium (assembly GCA_902768975.1). Classification (GTDB taxonomy): domain Bacteria; phylum Actinomycetota; class Coriobacteriia; order Coriobacteriales; family Eggerthellaceae; genus CACXMZ01. The sequence continues at coordinate 22,540 of CACXMZ010000010.1, read as the reverse complement.
AAGCTTACTTCCAACACTCAAATATAATATAGAGAAGTACATTATTAGTGTGTGGTAGACCAGCCTCTATACGCTGCTACCACAAAACCAGAAGGAAGCCTATGACCACAAAAATGTACCTATGGTATCTCCAGAAACCTGGCGGACATTCTTCCTATCCTAGCCCCCTTCCAGAAGCGATTGGGGCAATACTTACCATGACGAAAGGCGCAAATAATCTTCTTGTCTCTCCTGGGTTCTTATCGGCAACATATAACACCACAGATAGTTTTATTGATTCTTTGGCCTCAGCCACAAATGGATTTAGGAATCACTACTCCATAGGCTTCTTACGCGGAATGGGCAAAGGGGATTATTTCAATCGTTTGTCGTGCCACGAAAAAAAAATAAATAGTGCTACATGCCCACTATCTTATGGTCCGGTTTTTCATTTAAAGAATGCTTCTGAAGATCATCGAAAAATGATTTTTATCTACTCTTATAGAAACAAGAACTTAGCACCTACAATATATTATCCAAGCATGTCTTTAACGCTTGACGACGCCAAACAATGGCTACTACATATCCAGGTGAACGCTATTGTAATTGGGTCAAGCAATTTTAGCTATGCAACATACTTTAATACTAATGGATCTTCACGCGAACGCGGCGAATCAGACTTAATCCTAATGGCGCATAACAGCAATAATCCTTCTTCAAATTTTTCTAACATAATTGAAGGATTCTCCAGTAGTGCATCAACACATAATTATCTGCAGGAACAGTTTTCAGAATCAGTATTTGCTGAAGGTGTATTTTATGGTGCCGATGATAATCCTCAGGCTTATTTAAACGATATCCTGTTAAAGACTCTCGAATCTCATGTTGATAATGTATCTACTAATTTATAGCGACAATCTATGCTGCACATTGCAATATAAACAAGAGTAATTAAATCAACTACTACCTGTGCTATCTATAATCTTCAAAGTAAATGTCGATTTCTGGAGAAATCTTTTTTATCTCATCAAAAAGATTTCTTCCTTCCACGGCCAAATAAAATGAAGAGTGATGCATGTGCCTATCAATACTTGGTAAATCAAGGCCGATAGACTGCTCAAAACTGTTCTGCTGTACTACCATTCCAACAAGATAACCATCCCGCGATATTACTGGCCCACCACTACTTCCCGGTCTTGTCACCGATGAAAGAACAAGATTCTTAGCTCCATTCAAGTAGCTAGAAACAATAGCGTTCACCTCTCCCCTTTGCGATAAAAGATAATCTCTATCTGATCCAGGTATAGGAGGGTAACCCATAACTAATACTTCATCGAGTACATCAACATCATTAAAAACAGGGAATACCTTTGCTCCATCGACAATTCCATCAAGAACCAATACAGCAATATCTAATTCTTTAGAAGAGTAAGTTTCATACGCATAATCATTTCCTTGAATTTCCAATCGTTTATTAGGGGTCATATCGGCAATTACATGCTTACATGTAAGAACGGTTTTATTATTAAGCAGAAAACCTGTTCCATTCCCAATCTCACCTTGACTATTGACGCCCGTAATATGTACAACATTCCCTTCAAGTATTTTCTGCAAAAATGAAATGCCGAACGCTTCGCCCAGCCAAAGCATATTACCTTGTTGAAGATGCGTTAGCTCCTTCAAAGCATAATAGCAATCTCCAAATATTGCATTTGCTAGGCGCCCTTGATGCGTTAATAGCCCAGCATGTTCCATCATTTTCAATATCTTTTTTATCTTATGTATCTTCCTTTCGTAGTCTCCGCCAATAATCTTTTCTAGGTATTGTATAAATTCAAGACCAGAAAATGGGGTAATACAATCGTATTGGGGCAATCCCATGTCCTCCCTAATTTCCCTGTTTTTAAAAGGATTAAAAAAGCTGAATGCTAAACAACCTATCGTTTCGTACTCATACAGTGTAATCGGTGATAGATCTGCAAACCTGTCATCCATTGCATGCCCCCAATTCAGAAGAACAACCTATCGGGTCAATCAAATAGTTCTGCTCCAAACACTAGTTACCATATAGCGTCATTATCGGGAAGACTCTTGCCTCAAACAGTCAATTACAAAGAAAGAATCTGCGCAATACACGCATTCCCTAAAACCCAGGACACTAAAATGATTTGCTGTTTTTCCACCCCACAACAATCAACGACTACATGCTGCATCAACATGACTCTGACACTGGTCAAACATTTTGTCATCATCCTCAAATCTGTTTAACTCCCTCCATTAATTACGTTACGCGGGTTATGCAGACGGAGCACTTCACGCTGCTTTGCCACAGAGACATGAGTATATATTTCCGTTGTCTTAATAGAGCTATGCCCTAAAAAATGCTGTATATAACGTACATCAACTCCTTCCTCCAAGAGTAGGGTTGCAAATGTATGGCGAAACATATATGGAGTAATATGCGCTTGAACACCAGCTTCTTTAGCGCGCTTGTTAACAATATCGCGTACCGCCCTATCGCTTAAGCGTTTTCCAAATCGATTCAAAAAAAGCGGCCTATCGCAGTTAACCCCAAGCCGATTGTCACATATACCCATATAATGCTTTAGTGAATAAATCGCAGCATTACTCTCAACCTGGATGACGCGCTCCCTAGATCCCTTACCAAACACTCTCAATGTGCTCGTCTTGGAATCATAGTCCGATACATCAAGAGCAACTAATTCTGAAACTCGAAGACCTGTTGCAATCAATAATTCAATAATTGCCTTATCTCGAGTATACAAGGAATCGTGTCGCCATTTAACAAAAGAGAAGAGCGCCTCAAGATCTCCCATACAGATTGTTTTAGGAAGCATACGCGGCATGCAAATCTTATAATTTACCCTTAAAAACGGATTCAGATTGAGCGACCCAGCATCGATAAGATAGTTAAACATTGCACATGAAGATGCCATCTTTCGCCTTACGCTTCTAGGAGAATAATGCTCATTCAAGTATTTTAAGTACAATGAGGAAACGCTATCACAAACGTTACAATGCTCTTCACTTCTCAGCCATTCAAAGAAATGATTCAAATCGTTTCTGTATGCACGAATAGTATTTAAGCTTAAACATTTTTCTTTTTGGCAGTAATCAAGAAAAGCAACAACATGATTATAGTTTAGCCGCATTTGGGACCTCCTCTTTACCCATATAAGCAATAAAGAATACTTTAATAACATCTACCGATGATAATCAGCAGTTATCGGAGGTTACGTGTGAGTCTTGATTTATCACAACTATGTGGAGCAAAGTATCATCCACGTGTGGAATTAGACGGGGCAAGAATTGAATATGGTAGCGACATTGATGTACGCGGTAATGTTTATTCGGGAATGACACTAATCAATTGTGATATTTCAGGCCGCATTGTTGGAATATCTTGTACAGGTGCGGTGTTTTCCGACTGCTCTATTACTTTATCCTCTGAAGATGTTGCCCTCTTGGACTCTAATATGCAACATACAGTTTTTTCGAATTGCAATATAAAATTTAGCGGCGGCGTCGAATCCTGCTTTTTCAATTACGCAAGCTTCGTAAATTGCAAAATATCGAACATATCTGCTGTTACCTGCGATTTTGTGGGTACGAGGTTTTATAACTGCGAAATTGCCAACTCTTCATTCCTTCATACAGTCTTCGAAGAGGCTATTTTTGACGAGTGTTCTTTTTTGTCATGCTCTATGAGAGATATGGCCTTTGATTATTCAACATTCATAAATTGCACATTCAAAAGTTGCGAGTTATCACTGCGCCAGACCCTTTATTCTTATTCGGCGCAATACCTTTTATCTTGTAATGGCATTAGTTTTGTTGCAGAACAGCAAAACCCTTGTACTGGAAACGAAATAGTGTCGGTATTAGGGGAATACAAAGATCAGTTTAGGGAAGCATGGGAGTATTTTCCTTTGTTCAATACGCATATTGTTTTAAATGAAGCAATTCCTGATGACATTCTTTTTGAGGCGTTCCAATCTTTCGCGCTGCATGGCCAATACAGGAGGGCAGAGCTGCTTGCGAAATTGTTGAATAATATACCGAATAGCAGCGTGGATAGCAAAATGCGTTCCAGACTACTAAACATTATTACCCAGTCCATTGTGAGTACCGCACAATCGAATAATAGTTTTGCTCGTTCGCGTGTTCTCCTCGGTTTTTCATACATTGAGCCTATTCGTGATGCTTTAAGGATTCGTTATGGAGAAAAAGGTCCTGCACTCCTATCATTTGATGCTGAGCTGTATCCAGAAGAAAATGAAAACTATAAAGAATTGCAAGAAAGGATTATTAGCGAGCTGGAGGAGCAGGGAATTAGTTTTGAGGTACGTAGAAGCACGAACTCGCTTTTATTTACAAGTATTATCCCATTGCTTTCTCCAGAACAGATACTAATCTTTTTCGAGATACTTCAAAATCTTTTGCCAAGTGACGCTGTTTTGATTTTTAATCCGATACTATTCAACATCGTGTGTAGCAATATTGACTCAATACAATCCCATATCAGCTCAATATTGGATAATCTAATTGCTGCGGGCGTTGTTATGGCGCTCGATAAGAAGCTCTCAAAAGCCTATCCGTATAATACCCCGTTATTCATCGTGGATATCAGTCCTCATAACAAAAGCTCTTTGCAGCAGCATAGCGATGAGTTGCCTAAGTAATTCTGTATCCAAGCCGAGCGTTCGGAGAGCAATACAAATACTCTTCTAGCGCGCCATCTAGTTTGTCTATGGTTGCAGCATTGGCACGTTCAGGGTCACCGTATATTTTTTCAATTTTTTTATTCAATACCAGCCGTTCAAGCTCATCCTTCTCGTTATTACTGGGAGGTTTATTAGTAAAAGCACGATAGTTGAGCATGTATAAGTCTGGGAGGTTTTTCTTTGACAGCTCCCAAGATAGCAATGGGCTTGAGCCCTGAAATCTAGGGTTAATTTCGATAAAGAATAGCTCATTATTGGTGTATAGATAGTCTATGCCAGCTACTCCTTTAAATCCTGCCCTCTGCATTGCCTTGGCAATAGAAACGCTCTTCTTATTAATATCTTTTCTTGCTTGAACAGCTTGATCCCAATCGTTGAACTGCGCATAGTCGGCGCCTAAATAGTGAAGTCGGCATTCTTTTTCGACTAATATTTCAATTGAGGGCTGGAGAGCTATAATCAAGGAATCAAAAATTATGATATGTTGATTGATGTGTATAGAGTCTTCGTAATATGGTGAGACAATCATTCTTGAAAACCGCACCTTTGAAGTTTGCGTATTTTTCATAAAGGAATCGAGCTCTCTTGTGTTACGGAATATATACGATCCATCACCGCCGCGCCCGTTATCTGCTTGAATAATAAAAGCATTGCTTTTATTAAAAACCTGATTAATTCTTTTAATCGATACATCTGCATATGTAGTTACGTAATAGTGGAGGGACGGAACGTAGTTTCTCATCCATAAACGTGAAAAAACTTTTGAATCAAGCAGGCTATTAATTGACTTTTCATTTAGGCCTACAAATAAGTTTCTGTCTAAATCCGGCAGAAACTCTTCAAAATAGTTTTGGGCGAAAAACATAAATCGTGTTTCTGGGTTATAGTGAAGAAAATAATTAATTCTATCTCTTATATAAGCTGTTTTTTCTTCTTTATCCTCATTGCTTTCAACAAGTCTTTTGTGGTCATAACAATAGGAAAAATCCCCTTTATTTCGATTCGTAATTCCCTGGAAAACAATAGAGCCCGAAAATAGGTTGCTCCTATAAATATCACTAGCATATCGTCCTATGTAAATAATTGGAGCCACACGTAACCTCCGATAACTGCTGATTATCATTAGGTAGATTTTACACCAGAAATATATAAGCTTATTTTGTGAGACTGTAAAGCACTTTTAAAACTGCCACTTTTCAGCCATGGAATAAACATGGCATTTTCACTGCTATAATATTGCAACGATATTTTTTCGTTGTATTAAATGACCCCCATTTTTTGCCCTCATACCAAAGTTGGATTAACTTTAGGGGCTTAGACCATCGTTATATCCTGCTTGAACATAATTTAAAGTCTTATAACCACGCGCTCCAGAGAATCAATCGCTTTTTCGAACTCTTCGAATCCGCGCCTAATCTTAGCAAACTGACTAATTGTCATTGACGGAGCTTGCTGACTTCCCATTGTGTTCTCAAGCGTTTGATGGGCGCATTTATTTCGCATTTCCCAAAGCTGCCCAAGCGCACCCCGAAACTGTTCCAACACGCCAGTATCAATACATCTCTCAATTTCATCAGCGCCATGAACGCCAATCATTTTCTCAAAGACTCGATTTCTAAAGTGCTTTTTATAATCAAATCCAGAAACCGGTCTTTCAAACATTTTACTGTAATATTCATTTGAACTATCGCAGTATATTTTGTTGAAAAGAAGTAACGAAAGATAGTCTCTCACTTCTTCTGACCAACCTCCAAGTTCAATAACTGCAATCTTCGAATATAGCTCTGCTAACTCAAGATTATCGGCGAATGCATCATTATATAGTTCATTAAGGCTCTGCAGTCGCTGACTGATTCTTTCGGAATCAAACATTTCTTATTACCTGCTCTGCTGTCTTCAGCCTAGCAACCAGCTTTTCACGTGAAGCTAGCCCCTCACTAAGACTTTCCTGGCTAAAAACTGGAGACTGATCGAGCTCGGCAAAGCCACTTTGCAGCCTGCCTACCGGCAGGCCCTCGGCCCTTTCTATGTTTCGTGCAATTCCGACAAGAAATGCTTCAAATAATGCGAGAGACTTGCCATGCGCCTCTTCTCCAAGCGAATCATTGACTACGTCAATAGTACGATTAAAAATTTCCTCTCTGCCATTCAGCCAATCTGAACTCTCATTTTTATGCTCGCTCATGTAAGTATTTAAAAATTTGGCCAACCTTCCAGTGTATTCTTCGTATGAACCAAAGAAAGCAAAAAAGCGCAGTATCATTTCTTGACCCTTATATCTATGCGAAACAGGTGTCTTCAATTTGCTAACACGAAGCCACTTCTCGTTCTTGTTAAGAGTATTAATGAGCGTATTAAAAGACCCTGAGTATATACAATTCCTAATCTCTTGGTTTGAAAGAGGCCTTCCGCCGGAATTAAGCCTGTGAAAAATCTCAAATATATAATTTTGATGCTCAACATTGGAATAATCGCAGCGCAACACATTGATGGGAATAGTTGTATTCTCAACTATTCTTCTATACATCCCTAGCTGAGTACCATCGTCGCAAAACTCGGATACCAAGCGTCCTGATATATCTTGATTGATATCATCAAGTCTCGATAAACGCCACCCGCTGCTGATATCTAAAAACCGTACCACCGTAGATATCCTCTGAAGACCGTCAATAACCTGCCATGTCTGAGTTTTATAATCAAGACTGAGACATATACTAGGAATAGGTAATTGCTTAATTAGAGAATCTATAAACCGCGTCTGCTCAGGAGACCTCCAAACAAATTCCCGTTGAAAATCTGGGTCAATTACCAACTGCCCATTAGAGCGCATCCGTGCTAAATCGGCGACAGAACGCAACTCCGAAAAAGCTACAATGTCAGCTGGAGGAACTTCCGGACTATCCGCCTCTACGAATAATTTCTCCTCTTCGAGGGAAAAAATGTCATCTTTAATACTATTATCCATGTAAATTACCACCTAATAACAAAACAATCTAAGCTCGTTCTTCGGATTCTTTTTTCTGAACACATTCATCCAAAAAATCACGATAAAGGGTGTATTGTCGATCTGTGTGCGTTCTAAAACGTTGCAGGTTTTGACCCTCTACACCTACCGAAATTACAGTCTTCCCAAGTGTATTAATTAAATCAAATACTGGAATATAGTCTGTATCGCCGCTAATCACGATAGCTGTATCGTAGCTATTATGAAACGCCTTGGTCAATAACTGTGCAGTTATATTAATATCGGTACCTTTTTCATTGACATAGTATGTATCTTTTTTTCTGATATCAATCGTATCGAAGCCACCTGATGCCGGTCTTACGCAATGACGCCCCTCAATGACCGAAAAGTAATTGATATTTTCTAATCCTTTTAAGAACACGTACCTCTTTTTTCGCCATTCTTGCTGCATGAGATACGAATCAGGCTTCGGGATAAATAAGAATGTCTTTATTAAATCTAGGTCAGTAGATATTTTTTTGCAAAGCTTCAATGGAAACGAGGGAAAATCAAGTCGGGGGGCATAATCTGGCTTATACAGCTCTTGCCTCGCGATATCAAAGTTTTCATAATCAATAAAAACCATTGCCTTACGCATAGCAGCTCCTTAATAGAAAAAGAGGGCCGACCTAAATCCCCGTTCGACCCTCAAGCTATAATGGCTGAGCGGCAATGCTATCACAAGTCAAAGCCACCCATTCTATTAAAACAACTCTCGTAATGAGAGCATCCTAAATGATAAGTAATGCTCTTTTTCTTGTCAATAGAACAAATGTATAGCACAACAATAAAAAAACTGAGCCGGACTGCCGGAACGACCACAATGATGGCGTTGGGAGATGTAGAAAAGTTTTGCAAATCCCTTAAGAATCTTCTCTACTGAATAATCGCAAAACATACCAATCCCTAAGTCGAGCGCTAGTATCGTTGGCTGCAATGTTGCCCTATATCAGTTCAATAACTATTTCGGAAGACTTTATCTTTGCTTCCTCAAGAGCCTTCCGTAATACAGTTAGAAAGTCTTTGCCATCACTGGTTACGAAATAGTTTGACAAATCCGTTATATCGCTACTTATATCATTGCCCCAAGGTGGAAGCTTACTGGGATTTTCAAAATCCCATACTACTTTTCCTGGTCCATATTGCTTTAATTCTTTTGTAACGATTATGAGTTCATCATACAAATCATCAACTTGTTGTGGCAACAATTGATCAAAATAAAAATCATGCATTAATACGGGGAATCGTGAACCCCAGTCGCTAGACTCAAGGTTTTTTGCAACGGTAGAAAAGAAGGAGTAAAGATAACTAGGTGTCCCCACTTCATAAAAAGAGTCTGATACCTTAAAATATATTGTTGCCATCGGTTCCCGCCTTCAACGAGTCTTAAAGTTCAGTCCCTAGAAGATCCTGAATTATGATATCGACCTTAAAAAATAATGCTTCGTTAAAAGCACTTCTAAGCCTCATTGTAAGCAATTGACCATCATTCGTTCTGAAACACTGTAAGAGATTGCTAGCATTTTCATTAATCTCGCCAAAATAGGCAATATCGCCATGCGTCAGTATCTCGGGCATAACAAGTTCACTGGATTTACTAGACTTAAATATGCTTTCAATTATATCGAGTTCTTTGAGTGCGGCTTGAACGTTTGAAGCGACAACCCTTCCTTCATAAAGCTCGCACATAATAATAGGGAAGGATGCTACTGCTTCTTCTTTGCCAAAAACCGTTTCAATGTTTGAAAAGAAACAAACCAATAGCCCAGCCGAACCAACAAGACTACGAGTACACCCAGCTGCAAAAAAAAGCATGAGATTAATATGTTGCCATTTGGGTAAACTCATCAACTACCATCCTTATGCCTGCATAAAAACCACTTCAAGACCGCCCTCTGTAGCACTCTCTAGGCGACTCAATATAGTACTAGGCTGTGTTAGCCAAGCTCAAGGCTGAGGCCAAAGACGAACTCTTCGCGTCATGCAAGCGAATTTATGAAATTATATAAGGCCTCAACATTGAATAACACATCGTTGAAAAAAGCTTGCATAGAACAGAAATAGCTATACTGAAGTTAATCTCTGAATGTATTCGAGCGAAGACATTGGCTCCCCATAGTTCATAGCTATTTTTCTCCCCCGCATTTCGTCCGTAAAATACTTTGAGTCTTCAAAAAGCGGGTAACCCGGAGCAACTTTCTCCATAAACAAACAGTAATCATCTTCCAGCTCGTTCGGCCTATAAGCAACGAGTTCCATATCCTTCTCGAATATATTATTTATGGAACGCTTTTTACCCGCTATCTCATAATCAAGTGAAATATTAAATTCCCAATCGTTTTCTAACGTAACGAAAACAAGGTTGATTATCTCATTCTTCCCTGGATCAATAACCACTCGATAATCATCCGAGAAGCACGGTTTGGCAATGCCGTCACAATCTAAAAGATTTTTATATAACAAAGGCCTATCACTATCTAGAAACGAAAAAAGGCGCACTGCGGGGGCTCCTCCTTGCGGAACAGTGCGCACCCTTGTTCTTGCAGTAATTTTCGTTCCTTTTTTCTGCACACGAATGTCGTTCAAATAAACAGTCTCACTAGCTTTATTGGCAATAGAAACTCTTACTTTAGCAAACCCACAGAAGGGTGAGTTGGCGCACACCTCATCATTAAAAGACGTGCTCTTGTCCCTAGGTATCGGGACTTCTTTATCTGTAATATACCATGCAGGCGGAGATTCAACTCGACTAACAACTATCTCAAGAGGGTTACACCTCTTGACCACTTTTTGTATGAATAAGAAAAGCCGATCAAATCCAACGCCCAAAGCTGCGCCGAAAACAACTGGGATTAGATCTCGCATTCCTCACCTCCTTTTCAGAACAGCCGTTTATCCAATTTCAAACTTTAACTTAATAGATATATACGTATGCTCACTTTGAAAGAATACTCATTATCTCATCCCTGCTCATTGGCCGAAACTGCTTACGCATTCTTTCTTCAATAGCTTCACGTAATTCCTTGGCAACACAATCATCCTCTTGACGCGCTGTCTCCCCGAAATAATTCGAATTCCCTTTAACTGTAATAACTGCGTCAATTACCGCAGCTATTATTACAGCAACTCCACCAATCATTGCAGAAACTATTGCTGGGTCCATATATGCTCCTTTAACATTACAATGGACAACAACTATCATGGGGATATAGTACCAACAAGACAGAGCTCGCGTAACAACCGCAAACCCTTTGGCGAATCTAGAAAGACACCGCATTACTATTATTTGTAATGCGCGCAGCCTATCCTCCTCCATTGATTGCATTTCGAGGATTATGGAGGCGCAGCAACTCACGCTGCTTCGCAGAAGTTACATGCGTATAAATCTCAGTTGTCAAAATAGAACTGTGCCCCAAAAGAAGCTGGATATAGCGTATGTCTACCCCGCTCTCTAAAAGAAGCTAGGCAGAAAAATGGGGGGCCTTCCAATCTCGTTTTAGCTCTTTCATACACAAACGCGACAGTGCCGCGTTCCTGTGCCACCTATTGTCGTTCAAGAAACCTCTCAAGAAAGAATCTATCTGCACGGGAAAGCGGGGTAAACATATTTTGTCTACCTAATACCTTATCGTCTTCCCTAATGCTTTTCCTCGCTAGCGACTTTGCTGCCTTAAAATCCCTCATATCCAAATAGGCAAGCACGCGAAGAGGTATATTGCCATCCATATAATCATCGGGATATTCGATAATATATCGACTTAATTCTGGTGTTTTTTTCTGAAAAGCCAGTAAGGATAAATCAAAACGATTAACTACTTCAGAAATAAAGTTTTTTGTAAATGCGGCTGCACCATTAATGGTTGCACGCTCTATTCTGTAAGAAGGGGTAGAGAACGCATCGTTGTTTTCGGACTGACAGTCTACGTACTGCTCTGGTTCTATATCCATGATATTCCAATACATATCATCATAGACCAGCTTTCTCCGTTCGATTATATAGGTAAGGTTTCCTGTGGCACGCCAGTCTTCAATTGATACGCTTTCATAATGAATACCATTGCTACGCCATAGCGAAACTTGGTCAAACTCAAAACCATATTTTTCAGCTTCCTCGATAATTGATTCTTCTATACTTCGCCAATCCATTTACACACTACACCCCCCCATATATTAGTAATAATCTTTCAAAAAAGCCTTTCCCTTCATTGGCGAAGCCTTCATTGCCTAAATTCGCCAAAGCAAGTTGCCTAGCCCCATCAATATCTCCCATATCAAGGTATGCAAGACAGCGTAATTCTTCATTATTAAGCGCATGGTCAGGATGATCTGTAATATAACGACTTAGATCTAAATGGGTTTGCGTAAAGAATGATAAAGATGATTCAAGCCTATCAACAAGAGCGGAAACCGACTCTGGCGTAAATGGGATTACATTCTCAATCTGACCATGCTCGATTGTGTATGAAGGAGAAGCGAAAGCGCCATTAGCTCTAAGCGACATACGCTCATTTCGATTAGAATGCATACCCATGATATCCCAGAACAGGTCGTCGTAAGACATTTTCTTTTGCTTAATTAGATAAGTGATTCTATTTCTTCTATTCACAGTCGAAGCAATGATAGTATCAAATCGATCACCGTCACTTCTCCAAAGAAAACCTGCAACAGTTTTGAATCCGCGACTCACGCCTTCTTTAACGATTGCTTTATCCAGCTTATTATCATCATCCCTACTCATCCAAAACTCCCTAAACTCTTTCTAGAGCACATTAACTACCTGGTCTTATCTCTCTGACTTTTATTCCAGGAGGAATCTCAAAACCCTCTGTAAAGATATCACCTTTCCCTTTTCCAACAACTCGTGCGCCTTCTATACGAATCTGTTCAAAAACCCTCTCCTGATTTTTTGACAAAGATGCTGTTGGCGAGGATTTATATTCTTCGATAACGATAGTCCCGTCTGCTTTTTGAGCAATACCATCAACTCTTACTCTACCGCCTGAAGGGGTTACAAGAGTAATCTGCTCTTCGGCATTGGCGATGCGGCTCCTTAAGTCACTAAACTTCTCGATTTCATATGCCCTACCTCTCGCCCTATTTTGAGCCAGTATTTCAATTCGCTTCTCGGTAATGCTTTTCTTCTTAATGGACTGCGTTGCTTGATTTACTGAAGGTGAAATAGTTTTTGCGGCATTGCCGACCCTCTTCACACCTGAAACAACAGAAACGGTATTTGAAATAGCCTCTGAAATGCCAGAAGTAACTTTAGGAGCAGCTTTAACAAGTCCTGAAATGGCTTTGGCAGCGGTAGGTGCGAGCTTCATAGCAGCACTCGTAGCTTTCACTGCCAGTGTGCCACCCTTAACTGCTGTACCAACGCCTGGAATCATAGATACAGCTGAAAGACCTGCGTTGGCATAGTCGCCTTCTGCGGCATACCACACTGCATTAATGCCACTTGCAACAGTTCCTACAAGAGGGACCATACTTACAACATCAAGCGCAGTATGAGCAATGGTCTTTGCTTCTTCGGCATGGTCTTTGAGGTATTGCTTGCCAACACAACAACTCTCATAAATCTTTTGCGCAAAGCCAACCGTAAAGTTAAGGGCTTTAGCCGCAACTGGAGTAAACAAGCTATAGATACCTGCTTGCGCAGCCGATACAGGATTATAAGAATATGAACCGCCCGACGAAGCATAGGATTGCTGCGAAGAGATATAGGTTGATGCTGCCCGCACAGTAGTAGCTCGGTATGAATTCGTAAATGAGCTAACCGTTGAGGTAGCCCAGCTCTTAACCGCGTTGTAAGTATTTTTCACAGCCGTATAGGCAGATGATGCGACAGATCTTGCCGTGTTGTAGACACTTGTCGCAAAGCTTTTAACTGACGAGACAACATTTGAGGCAAAGGACTTAACGCCACTTACCACATTGCTAAACCACTGGCCCCAATGTCCTGTGGGGTCCACATAACTGACAGGGTTGCCATATGCATAGGCATAAAGGTTTAAGGATTGGGGTGTAAAGGTGTCGCCGAGATAGGAGTCTTCCACCCCAAATGAGCCTTCTGTCATATTAAGATAGCGAGCACGCAGGTAGAGAGTGCCGGTGGCGGGGCTATAGTCTTCTGAATCATATCCATAGAAGGGCGACTCGGTATACGTACCACGAAGAAGCTCACCATATGCCCCCCAAGAATAGTTGGCAGTAACACTTGTGCCCTGGATAGCAGCCGTCGTTGAACCACGACCATCAAGTAGGTGATAGGTGGACGTGCCACTATTAATGCTTGCAAGACGACTTAGCCCATATAGGTGGTTAGAAGCCCCTGTATAGCTACTAGATTGGGCAAAGACCTGTGTGACTTCGCCTAGACTTGAGTTGACATAAGCAATAGACTCAAAGTCGGTTTCTACATGAATGCGAGAAAGCGGTATAGTGCCCCAGCCATTGCGAAGAGCTGAGTTGGCATATGTCTTTACGTCCTTATCAGATACAGGAAAACTTGAATCAGTCGGGCCAAGCGGGAAGAAAAGAGCTGCTACCGCATTAGCGCCAGAAGCCACTGCAGCAGGGCTTCCCAAGCCTAAGGCAGAAACAGCGCCCATGGCAATAGCAAAAGTAATAAGAGTAGGTGTATCTGCTGTCTTGGGAAGGGACTTGGTCTCTGGGTCAACTGTGATGGTGCGATGTCTACTCATCTGAAAGACACGATTAGAGTCACCATCGTAGGTGGCAGCCATTACCAGACGCCCACCTTCTTTAACAGCAACAAGGCGCTCTTCGACACCATACTCATAAGTGATCTCTTCTTGGCCATCTACTTGCTTTGAAGTGAGTTTGCCGGCATCGTCATAAGCATAGGTTGTGGTGCCGCCTACCGTACTCTTAGCCTCAATGAGTATATTGTCGTCGTTATAGGCATAGGTGATTATGTCTTTGCCCGTATCATCTTCACGGATTTCGCGAGTGCGGTTGCCAACATCATCATATTCGTAAGCGCGAGAAAGCTTGCCCGCATCCCCTTCTTCGGTAAAGCTAATAAGGCGACTGTCATCGTCATAGGTATAGGTACGCTTTGCTTTGGTAAGTTTGCCTTGTGTATCTGTTTCTTGAATGTCTTCTTTGACAATGTCGCCTACTTCATCGTAGGTGTAGGCATAACTTGATATGATTTTGCCAGCTGCATCAGTGTTGACAAGCTTAGTTATTTGGTTGGCATCATCATAAGCGTAGGTTGTCGTTGAGCCATCAGGGCGGGTAAGCTTGATGGGGTTGGTGGCAGCATCATATTCATAGGTGTAGGTACCATCTGATGCTTTAACTTCTGTGAGATTTCCTGCCTTATCGTAGGTGTAGCTTGCCACTTCCCCATCGGGGTAGCTTACCTTGGAAAGATTGCCATCAGCATCGTAGGCATAGCTTAAGGTATTGCCTGCCCCATCTGTCTCTTCTATGGTGCGCCCAAGCTCATCGTAGGTGCGTGTTGCCTTACCTGTTGCATCAGCGCGTCCTGTCATTTGTGAGAGTGCATCATAGGTGTAGAGTACCGGCTCATCAGTTGTAGGCCCTGCATAGGATTTCTCAACCACTTCGTTGAGCTCATCGTATGAGTAGCGGGTGGCGTTGCCAGCTGCATCGGTAATGGTGCTCACGCGGCTTGCAAGGTCATATTCAATTTGTTCGATAGCACCCGCAGGGCTTGTCTTTGAGATGGGGTTGTCTTCTGCATCATAGGCATAGCTTGTAGTGTTGCCCAGTGCATCAGTTACAGAAGTGAGGTTTCCCACCACGTCATAGGTATAAGTACTAGCAGCTCCACTGGGAAGCTCCGCCTTTGTGAGCTGGCCAAGCACGTCATAGGTATAGGTGGTAGTATGCCCTGAAGCATCAGTAATGCTTGTGGTGTTTCCTAGCCCATCATAGGTATAGCTTGTTGCATGGCCTAATGCATCAGTGACGCTTGTAATGTTATCTGTAGCATCATAAACAAGCTTTGCTTGCACATGCTCTAACGGGTCAGTTACTTCGGTTAATCGAGAGTTTTTGTCATAGCTATAGTTATAGGTGTTACCTAAGCCATCAGAGGCACTTATGGCATTTCCTACCCCATCGTAAGAATACGTAGTAAAGCGACCTTCAGGAGTGATTTGCCGAAGGATGTTGCCACGGTTGTCGTATTGGATAGAAGTATTACCCTCTTGAGCATCCCGGATAGCGGTAATGCGGCCTAGCGGGTCATACGTCACACTAGTCTTATTGCCAAGAGCGTCAGTTGTGCTCGTAAGCTGACTTAAAAGGTCATAGGTGTAAGTGGACGCGCCACCCTTGGCATCAGTTACTTGAGTTAAGTTATGAAGCGCATCACTCGTATAGGTTTGCAGGCGCCCTAAGTTATCTGATTCTTTGACAACATTGCCTGCCGCGTCATACTCAAGGCTGCGAATATAACCTAAAGGAGTCTCTAAGCTTGTCAGGCGGTCAGCTACGTCATAAGCATAGGTATAACTTGAGTCATTTGCACGTGTAAGCGAAGTCGTATTGCCATGGGCATCCACCGTGTAGGTGGTAGCATTTCCGAGCGCATCTGTGGAGCTTAAAAGTGCTCCGTGCAAGTCGTAGGTATTAGTGGTGGTAGCACCTAAAGGATCAGTTGATGTTACTACATTTGAATAAGCGTCATAGCTTGCTAACCACGTAGCTCCTGTGCCATCGGTTGTGCTTATGAGACGGCCCAGTGCATCGTAGGTGTAACTTGACACATCACCTTCAGGACGAGTAATTGAGGTAATGTTTGAAGTGGCATCATAGGTAAGCGCCGTTGCATTACCCAAGGGATTTGTTTCTTGGACAAGGCGGTTTAATGCGTCAAATGCATAGGCCCACTCATAGCCATCTTCGTCAGTGAGACCAACAATGTTTCCTGCCGGGTCATAGCCATAGGTAATACTTGCATCAAGCGCATTGGTTTCTTTCGTTAAGCGATTTGCCTTGTCGTATTCATACAGTGTGCTAGCTCCTAGCGCATCAGTTACGCTTACAACGTTCTTAGAGCCGTCATAGGTATAACTGGTTTTGGCGCCAAGCGCGTCAGTTGTGGACAAGAGGTTTCCGGCTGCGTCGTATTCATAGGAAGTCGTTGCACCATCAAGACCTGTTTCTTCTATAAGCTGGCCCCACGCGTCATAGGTATAGCTTGCCTGTCTACCGAGCGAGTCAGTTTCAGCTATTACGTTGCCAACTTCATCGTAGGTATAGGTTTCATGCGCTCCATACGAATCTGTAATTGAAGTAAGGTTGCCCAACTCGTCATAGGTCATCTCAAAGGAGAGACCTGCGGCATCGGTAAGCGTAAGCATATTGCCCGCAGCGTCATAAGTGGCAGTCTCGACTTCCCCCGTAGGAAGTGTGGTGCCCACCACATTTCCAATAGCATCATAGGTATAGCTCCAGGTGCTTGCTGCAGCATCAGTTTCGCTCAAGCGATTGCCAACTAAGTCATAGGTATAACTTGTAGTATTGCCACGCTCATCAGTGGCACTAATGAGGTTGCCACCAGCGTCATAGCTAAAGCTTTGTGTGCCACCTAAGGCATCTACTTGGGAAATAAGCTGAGCAAGTACGTCGTAAACATAGGTAGTCGTATTGCCATTAGCATCGGTTGTGCTAGTGAGGTTTCCTAGCCCATCATAGGTATATGTCGTCGTGTTACCCTCACCATCGGTTTCTGAGATAAGGCGGCCTGCGCCATCATAGGCATAGCTTGTCGTGCGCCCCTCAGAATCGGTCATGCTCAGCATGCGTCCAGCGCCATCGTAAGTAAAGCTTGTAACAAGACCAAGTTCATTAGTAATACTTGCAATGTTTCCTGAAGCATCGTAGGCAATAGACGCTGCCCTGCCAGCGACGTCTATTTCACTGACACGGCCTGCTGTAGTGTAGGCATAATTTGTTGTGGTACCACGTGCATCTGTCGTAGCTGCAAGTTGAGAGCCTGGGTTAATTGTATATTGAATAGTTGCGCCGTTGGGCAAGGTAGTAGAGGTAAGATTCCCGCGTGCGTCATAGACATAGGTTTGCTCGTTGCCCAAAACATCGGTTGTGCTAGTGGGCTTAAAGAAGGTTGCGTCATAGGCAATACTTTGCGTAGCGCCATTGGCATAGGTCACACTTGTTACATTGCCGTGGGCATCGTAGGTGCGCACGGTTTCATTGCCGTTAGCATCAACTATAGAGATAAGGTTACTGCGCGCATCATAGGCGTAACTTAGTTGCGCACCTGTTGCCGAACTAACGCTTAGTGCGTTTTTGAGCGCATCATAGGTGATTGAGGAGCTATTGCCCGCAGCGTCTGTCATAGACGTGACGTTATACATGGCATCATAGCCAAAAGACGTAGTGTTGCCGTTAGCGTCAGTAATGGCAGACACGAGACCTGCCTTGGTAAGCGCATAACTTGTGGTAGCTCCTGCGCCATCAGTTTCAGCAACAATACGACCACAGGCATCATAGGTAATTGACGTTGTATTGCCAGCCCCGTCGGTAGCTGAGGTGTTGCGCGCCATCTGGTCATAGCTAAAGCTCGCGGTATTGCCAAGCGCATCTGTCATGCTTGCCACCTGGGAGCCTGTATAGGTATAACTTAAGCTCACACCATCAACGTCTACTTCACTCGTTTTGCGGTGCATGTTGTCATAAGAATAAGAAGTGCGAGCCCCTGTTGAACTTGCTACTTCAATTAAGTCGCCAGCATCGTTGTACGTATTGGCAACTACTTCACCATCGGCATAGACAGTTTGCAAAATACGATTCTTGTCATCAAAAGAATAAGTAGTGCTGATACCATCAGGGGACGTTTTGCTTGTGCAATTACCACGTTCGTCATACGTATAGGTCCAGCCGTCATCTTCGATTAAGTTAGAGTTGCCATCATATGCTTTTGTGGCCACATAGCCATCAGGATAGGTAATGCTTGTAGTGCGCATAAGACTGTCATAGGTATAGACAGTCGTATTGCCATTGGCATCCGTTGCTTGTGTTTGACCCTCTGAATAGCTAAGGCTCGATACTCCCCCGTTACCATCAAGTTGGGCAGTAACGCGCCCGTCTTTGTCATAGGTGTTTTCACAGACGAGGTTGCCATCAGCGTCGTACCACGCCTTCATCAGACCAGCCCCGTCATAGGTATACGTCACCACGCCACCACACTGATCTGTTACTGATACAAGGTTTGCGTCATCGTCGTAGGCATACTTAAGCGTTGTGCCGTCAGGAAGTGTTGCTTGCTTAATAAGCCCAAAATCACCGTATTCAAATGAGTAGCTATAACCATTAGGAGAGCTAACACTTTCTACCTGCATCTCTTCATTGCGCTTGATAGTAGTTTTAAGCCCTAGAGGTGAAGTAGTTGACTCAAGAAGTCCCCAGGCATTAAAAGCCATAGCACTACCATCACGCGATTCAATGACGTAAGTGTCTGGCTTATCTTTTTTCTTAATGACCTTTAGTTCAAGGTCTGGGTTAAGCGCACAAGAAAAACTGTCACCTTGCGCTTCAAAGAATAAGACTTTGCCATCAGATGCCGCATAGACATACTGCCCGTCTTCAGTTTTTGAAAGGCTATCCCCCCATGCAAATGACCAGCCACGTCCAAAAGCAGAAGGTGAGGCTACCGCCTTAGAGTTATAGGTACGACTTAAGTCAAAGCTACCTTCAGTTTCAGGAATGGTGGCATCTACTGCTTCAAGTACAAAGTTACCTGTGTTCATATTGACAGGCTCGAAGCCATATTCACAGTGAAGACCTCGGCCAATAAGCGCTGAGTCAATTTGTTTCTTTTGGTCAGTTGAAAGATTCTTAGGGGAATAAGCTTTGCTTGTCTTGGGGTTTCTTACAAATAAAGTTTCGCCATTAACAATGAGCATATCCTGTACTTTATTGTCTTTGGCAATAGTCTTTAAGGGCACACCATAGTAGCTTGCTACAGAAGGAAGCGTATCAGTTGCTTTTACGGTGTAAACCAAAAACGTATCTGATTTGGCAGTATTGCCCACCTGCCCATCAAGACTTGCCGTCGCTTCAAAGTGATAAATCTTGTCTTTATCAAGACCCACCACCATGCCAGATTGCCAGTTAGAAAGCTTGTCTCGATATTTTGTTGAATTGGGAAACTTTTCTTCAAAGTCAGTTGAATCAGGATATTTATAGGAACGCGAAGCATATGCCTGACCACTTTTGTCACCTGGCTTGAGCTCCCAATCTACATTTGCGCGAGGCGTTGCCAGACCATCTGAAAATGCACCGTCAAACACCGTAAGTCCACTTTTGCTGCGCTCAACCATGGGGCGCACTTCAATGCTAGTGTCATTAAGCGAATAGTTTTCATCTACGGGGTCTGGAATAGACCAATCAATTTGAAACTCTGGCGGATGGGTATCAAAACGGTTGTCAAAGATTTCAGCTTGTGCCCAGCCTTCATTTTTCGCCCAGAGGGAAAAGCCGTACTGAGCATAAGCCCCGGCCACCCAGTTAACCACCACATCACGCACATCCCAGCCAACCCAGCCAGGACTTGACTTTGCCATTTGTGAATCAACGAACTCGGTGGCGCCACCTGCATGCTGAGTATTCCAGCAAAGGTTGTCGAAATTCCACGACTGGGTAATGCGGTAGAGTTGAAGTTCGGTGCTACCCTCTGAGTACGCACGGCGCTGGTAGAGCCAAAACGTGGCTGAGTCAATACGCGCCTCACTCATAATATAGGTAAAGTCATAGTTGATAGCTACAAATATGCGACAGCGACCATGTCCCACACCATAGTTGAAGTCCCCCGTACCACTTTTAACACCATCATCAAAGCCCACGTAAGCATAACCGTTTTCACCAATAACAAGGTCGGGCCAACTTTGCTCAACACAAGCAACCCTTACTGCAGAAGAAGCAATATTGACCGTTGGGTCAATACGAATTGGATAGACACGCTCGTCTGATAAAACCCAATCCCAATTCGGCTCAATAGCAATTACGGGGCCTTGACTTGTTTGTTCAAGTTTAAGCTCAACTTCATCTGAGAGTTTTCCAGCGTCGTCTTCCATAAGAGGTGCAGCGAGCGCCATGACTTCATTGTTGTCTGTATCACGAATGGAGATAATGCCATTTTCAAGTGCCGCCAAAAGGCCATCAGGTAAGTTAAGCAAGGTTTTGAATTCTTGGGGCTCAACAGGCTCGGTGAGAATAATATCTTCTTTAATAAGCGAACCAACAAGAGTGTATTGATAGTCGACATGTTCGCGCACTTCTGTAAAGCGTATGGCGCTTTCTTTTGCTACGCTCGTTTCAAAGTTACCGTCAAGAGGAATAAGCTCTATAGGCCAGCCATCAGGCGTGTAAATTGTAATACCCTGAGTTTTGCCGTCCATTAGCGCTGGTACTTGAGCAGTAAAGGCATTTGATGCATTTTCATAGACAATCTCAGAGCCGTCGCGATAAGGCTCAAGTGTGTTGTCAATTTCTTGGATTGTGCCCTCTTCATCAATATAGGCTGTGTCCACCCCACCAATGATGGTAGTAAAGTGCGTCTCGTCAATTTGATAGATGGTGGCTTCGTCTTCTATAGCAACAGGTATGCCTTCAGGCTCTTCCACTTCATAGTAGTCTTCAGGCTCTACAGGCTCTGGGGGCTCTTGTTTATCTGCTTCGTCTTCAGTCTTGTCAGCATCTGCCTCTTTATTAGAAGTCCCGTCAGCTTCGGGCTCGCTAATATCTTGCTCTTGAGCCTTATCTTTATCAATTGGCTCGCTATCTTGTTGTGGATCATCAACCGAATCTGATAATCCCTCTTCCTGTTCCTGTCCTTGCTCTTGAATCTTTTGTTCTTGGTTTTGCGCCGCTTGCGCCTCAGCTTGCTCAAGTGCTTCCGCGGCTACTTCAATTGCGTAAGCAATGGAATCGGTACTTACCATACAAATTGCCAAAGCTGCGCTAAGCAAGCAGGCCACTGCGCTATTTGCCACCTTGTGCGAGCGCCTCTGTAAAAGTTCTATATCAAGTTTAAGGTCGGCCGTGATCTCGCAATCACTACTTGAGCAGCTCACGCATACAATCGTGCAATAGAGAAGCCATACGGAGCCAAAATACCCCAGAAAGTGCAGTTGGAAGAAAAGTAGCAAGAAGCCAGCCTACACCAAAAAAGATTGCAGAACCAAATGCTAAAAGCGGCCACACCACGCCCTTATAGCTTGAAAGAGCCACAACAGGATGCTCACGCCTGCGAATAAGCACATAACGAACAAGAAGCATGACAGGAATAGGAATGGCAAGCACAGCAAGGACTTGCGCAGCAAGCATAATAATGTCACGAGCGCTCTGAATGCCTAAAGTTGGCAAGGCGGTAAGGGATACCGCCAGGCCAACGGCACCGCATACCGTACAAAAAACTACAAGAAGCAGAAAAGCATAGCCAACACCTAGGCTTGCTTTCTTGAAAAACATACTAGTACCAAGCTTTTCAGGTGGATTGATTAGCGTAAAAGAACTCAACTCGCGTGCAAACAAGCTAACAGTAAGTGGCAAAAGAAGAACAAATACTATCGCGCAGGCAATTAGGGCCCAAAGCGGCAAAGCGGGACTACCAAGCGCAATAGTTGCTAGATTTAGTAAAAGTGAAACATTGAGGGCAAGAACAAGGGCATACAAACTAAGGCGAGAATATAGATACCTACTTAGAAGCTTACCCATAAATACCCCCTCTGTAACTGAGTAAAACCTCTAACCCCAAGGAGTACTTATAAGCAACATTAATAGGGATTAA
>CACXMZ010000009.1 GCA_902768975.1 uncultured Coriobacteriaceae bacterium | reverse complement strand
TCGGCGTACTCCAGGGCCATGCGCTGCTTGTAGTGCTGGGTGGCCTTGTCCAGGCACAGCTGTTCGAGCTTCTCGTGGGCGGCGTAGAGGATGGTTCCGCCGGGAGTCTCGTAAACGCCGCGGCACTTGATGCCCACCAGCCGGTTTTCCACGATGTCGATGATGCCGATGCCGTGCTTGCCGCCCAGCTCGTTCAGCTTCCACACCAGGTCCACCGGGGCCATCTTCTCGCCGTTCAGGGCCACGGGCCAGCCCTTCTCGAAGTCGATGGAGATGTATTCGCCCTCGTCGGGGGCTTCCTCGGGGGTCACGCCCATTTCCATGTTGCCGGCGTATTTCGGTTCGTTGGCGGGGTCCTCCAGCTCCAAACCCTCATGGGACAGGTGCCACATGTTCTTATCCTTGGAGTAATTGGTCTCCCGGCTGATCTTCAGGGGGATGTTGTGGGCTTCGGCGTAGTCAATCTCCTCAAGCGCACCTGGTCGTTGCCCTTGCCGGTGCAGCCGTGGCAGATGGCGTCCGCGCCCTCGGCCTTGGCGATCTCCACCAGCCGCTTGGCGATGATGGGCCTGGCGAAGGAGGTGCCCAGCAGATAGGTGTTTTCGTACTTCGCGCCCATTTGCATCGAGGGAATCACAACCTCCTCGATGAACTCCTTGTTCAGGTCTTCAACATACAGCTTGCTCGCGCCGGTCTTGAGGGCCTTCTCCTCCAAGCCGTCCAGTTCGCCCACCTGGCCCACGTTGCCGGACACCGCGATGACCTCGCAGCCGGGATAGTTTTCCTTCAGCCAGGGGATGATGATGCTGGTGTCCAGACCGCCGGAGTAGGCCAGTACGATCTTCTTGTACGCCTTGTTGGTCTTCTTCTTCATGAATATCGCTCCTTGTCGCCCGCAGGGCGTGTTTTCTTTCAACTGTGTATATTATAGGCCGATTTTGGGCGTGTTTTCTTTCAACTGTGTATATTATAGGCCGATTTTATGCAAAGTCAAGCCCTGTAAACGGCTGATTCAGTTAAATATATGCATATAGAATGTATAATAATGCATAATTATCCAACCTGGCGCAGTATGTCCGGTACGGCCAGCACGTTGTCCGTATCCATGGCCTTGTAATCCACCGACCCGCCGGTGACTTCGTTCTCCCGACGGGAGAGCCCGTCCAACGCCTCCCATGGGATCAGGCAGGCGTGGGTCATGCCATCGGCATTCTTGCCGATGCGCCTGACCTCACCCCGACGATACCCATCGCAGCGCTGGCGGTATTCCGCTTCGCTCATTGGCAGATAACCCATCGCCAGGTGAAACGCGCACCAGCGCAAATGCTCCGTGCGGGACAGGTTTTCCAGCCGGGCGGCGTTCGGCGGCCAGTGCCCGGCCAGGACTTCCTCGCGGGTGACGCCCGCGGCATGCAGGAAGGCGGGCATGAAATCCGCGGAGGCCCGGCAGCTGGCCCGGTTGAAGGAATCGCAGTTCTTCCAGTCCGCCTCGGCGGAGGGACCGCCGCAGTAGACGTGGTTCAGGATCATGGCGGCCCGGTCCATGCCGCGCACATCCACGTTTTCCAGCCGGTATTCCACGTCGTCGATCAGCGCGGCGTCCGTGGCGCACTGTACGACGCAGGGCTGATCCGCGCGGCTTCGGTACAGCCGGCGCAACGTGTCGGCCAGCTCCGCGTTTTGCTTGCGGCTGCCGGCGCACAGCACGATCATGTCCGGGGTGTTGGCGGCCAGCCGCTCGTAGAACAGGCCGGAATCCGCGTCGGCGGCGTGAAGGACGATGTCATAGCCTGCCATCAGCGCCGGATAACAGGCCTCGAAGGCGCCCTGCAGATCGCTCATGCGCCGGTCGAACACCTCCGCGTGGAAGGCGCTGCCCTCCATTTGGCCGTTGATCAGCAACTGGCGGAGCGTCGCCTGTCCCATCCGTCCGAAGCCTACGACGAATACCCGCAGATCGTTGAGGGCCCTGGCGTTTTCGTCGCAGCGCAAGAAGCCCCAGGGCGGGCGCTTCTCGACGATCAGCCGGGCGATCAGCGCGTATCGGTCGCAGGCGAACAGCGTGCCGTAGCCGTAGCGGCCCTCCAGCGCCTGCAGCCGCGCGGCCCGCTCCTCGGAGATGCCCAGCAGGAACAGGCTGGTGGCTTCGGGGCTGACCGAGCGCGCCTGCAGGGCGTCCAGCAGCGCCTCGGCATAGCGCAGGTTGCCCTCGGCATCGTCGCCGACGCAGTACACGTCCAGCGCCCTGCCGTCGTGAACGCCCAGGGTTTTGAGGAATTTCTCGTCGGCGCACAGGTTTCTTCCGCCCTGAAACTCCACGGCCCCCAGCTCGTCCGCCAGGACGCTGACGGTCTCGTCGGAACGCTCGCAGATCAGCGCCATGGACCCGCCCTTACGCCTTTGCCCGGCCAGGCGGATGGAATCGGGGGTGGCGTCGTAGACCAGGCACAGCGCGCCCCGGCGCAGCAGGAGCGTGCGCAGGTATTTCATCATGCGCTTGCCGAGCACGGCGATCGCGGCGCTCGCGGTGAGGTAAAAAGCCATAAAATGGGCCGCCCAGAACAGGCTCACCATCGCCTCCCCGGCAAACAGCGGCGTTTCCCTGACTGCGGCAAAGTCGTTGACGCCTCCGAACATGCGACACACCGACAGCAGCGTCTTCAATACGACGGAAATCGAAAAACCTGCGCCGTGGATGCTGCCGTTATCGAGGCTGTAGCCGTAGCCGTAGCTCAGCGTGCCCACGCCGATGGCGATCACGGCGCAAACGCCCATGATCCTGCTGTTGAGGGATTTGCTCGCGGCAAGGCTCAGTATGGCCGCCAGGAAGGCGGCGAGGGCCAGCAATATGACCGGTATCGTTGCGTTCATAGCGTTTTTTCTTTGGCAAAGGTCTTCAGCAGCAGCCAGGCGTTGTCATCCTTGCGGCGATCCGCTTCGCTGAGCGCGTCGTAGGGCACCATCAGGGGGTGCTCCCGGGCGTCGTCGTTTCGCTCGGGGGCGTAGCGCCAGTTGTACAGTGCATGGAACAGCATCCAGCGGTCGTGCTCGATCCTCCGGCACAGCTCCAGCTGGTCCTCGGTCATGGCTTCGTAGCGCGCGGCGGCTTCCCGGCATACCTCAGGGGTCAGCGCCGTCACATCCGCCTCCGGCAACAGAAGCCGCGCCTTCGTCAACAGGTGATCCGCCGCGGCATAGTTGGAGCGCTTCTGGAAGTCGGACAGCGTCTCAAAGGCGGGGACGGGATAGCCCGCCTGGGCACGGTACAATTCGTGCATCTGCCGCCCCAAACGGTTCAGCGCCTGCTTCATCACCGTTTCAGGGGTGAAGAGGGCTTCCGCGTGGCCAAAGTAAAAGGCCTCCTGGAGCCCCTTTGCACCGCGCACGTCGATCTGCGCCCGGGTGGGGCAGTACCGTTTGATCTGGTAGAGGGCTTCCAGATTGGCCCGCTGGTCGTCGCCACACAGTATGACGCGATCCACGTTTCGCAAAATGTCGCCATGCGCCCGCCAGCCCTGTTCGTGGAAGTGCAGCGCCGGGCCGATGCCGTTCATGCTCAGCAGGGACCGGTGCAATGCCTGCCAATCGCTCCAGTCGCCGAACAGGTCCATGGCGCAGCCCGGAGGCGCGGTCAGCAGACCCTGGGAGAGCAGCGCGCGGGCGTAGCGGCCGTTTCCCGCCAGGACGATCCGTTCGCCGCCGCTGCGCCACGGCCGGGTCTGCCAGTACAGGCGGCTGCAGCACTCGTATTCGTTGAACAGCGTGACGCTGTCGGGCAGGCTTTCGCCCGGGCTTTCACAGCGGCAGTAGATGCGTACGCGCCGGTTCATGAGCGACAGCGCGTCCCGCTCGTTGGCGAGGGCGTCCTTGTCCATGGCGAAGAGCACGCGCTCTCCCGCCTGGGCGGAGGAATGCTCCAGCAACGCTTCCGGGGGCTGGCGCAGGGCCAGCGCGCCCTGGAGCCGGCGGCGGTCCTTGCTCCGGCAGAGCACGACGAGGCCGTCGTCCAGCCGGGACGCCAGCGCCCGGGAGGCGGTGTTGTCCGCCGAGAACACGTACCATCGCCTGTTGCGGTTGAGCCACAGCCTGAATCCGGGCAGCAGGCGGTCGGTGAGGGAGGCGGCGGCCAGGCCGATCAGCAGCGCCAGCAGCCCGGAGCTGAGCAGGAGGAACAGCGTTCCGATGACCTTGCCCGCAGAGGTGACGGGGTACAGGTCGCCGTAGCCCACCGTGGTGAGCGTCACCAGCGAATACCACAGCGCTGTGGGCAGCGTGGTGATGGTGGCGTTCGCCTCGCCGCGCTCCACCCATACCAACAGCCCCAGCAGCAACAGGTAGCCGCTTACGATTCAAACAGCTTGCCGCAGCCGTCGTACATGTCGCTGGTGTCGCCGTGGCCGAAGGTCGCGGGATCGCGGCCGATGCTCTCCAGCGCGCCGTCACCCTGGAACATGCCGTCCATGAATTCCACGGCCGAGACATTCCAGTTGGCGACAAGCAGCTCCACCGCGTAATCACAGTTGGCGAACATCTGACGCATATTTGTGACCTGGCGGGTGTCCCAGTTCGACAGATCCAGCCGATACAGCATCCGGCATTCGTTGAACAGGTTTTCCATGTTCGTCACACTGCCAGTGTTCCAGGCGGAGGGATCGATGTTGTCCAGCACGCGGCAGCACCAGAACATGTTGCGCATATCTTCCACTGCGCCGGTATTCCACCCCTTCAGGTCGAGGGCTTCAAGGCTGTGGCAATCGCAGAACATGCCGGACATGTCCGTCACCTTTTCCGTGTTGAAGCTGGAGACATCCAGGGTTTTCAGGCAGCGACAGTTGTTGAACATGTCGTGCATACTGGCGACCCGGCCCGTGTCGAAGCCGGAGACGTCCAAGGCCTGCAGCGCCTCGCAGTTGGAGAACATGTCTTCCATATTGGCGACGCGGCTGGTGTCGAAGCCGCTCACCTCCAGCGCTTCCAGGTTCCGGCAGTCGAGGAACATGCCGTCCATTCGCGTGACCCGGGACGTATCAAAGCCTGAGACGTCGAGCGCTTTCAGGCTGCCGCACCCGCTGAACATGTAGGACATGTCCACGACCAGCCCGGTGTCAAACCCTTCAAGCTCCACCGATTCCAGCGCCGCGCAGCCTGCGAACAGGCCTTCCGTGACCTTGAGGGACGCGGTGTCCAGGGCGGACAGATTCGCCCGCTTCAGGCTGGCGCAGCCCAGGAACATGCCGCCGATGCCCTCCACCTTCCCGGTGTCCAGAAGGGACAGGTCCACTTCCTCCAGGGCCTCGCAGAAGCCGAACATTCCGCTCATGGTGGTGGCGCTCCTGAGCACCTACGCCATGTGTTCCGCGGGCAAACATTTCGACTTCCTGAACCAAGCACTTATGGCCTGCTACACCATCTTTTCGCGCATGCTTCACGTTGTCATAGCGGTGCTCCCCTTCTTCTGTTTCTTCGCCGTACTGGACATGCTTATTGATTCGGGCGCACGAACGGTGCTTCAACTGCTGGGTTATTGCATTGCGGTAAACGTGGCGCTTCTGCTGCTGTTTGCGACCTATGCCTTGCGGCTGCGCATAGCCGGCATCAAGGTTATCCCCTTCATACGCGACATCATGCCGCTCGTTCGTGAAAACGTAAAAATCGGGTCGGCCATCGACGCAGCTCCTTTCAACATTAGGTATTGCTCCAAGAACATGAAGATGGACCGCCGCGCCCTCGAACACAACCTGCCCGTCCTTGCGCAGATCAACCTCGACGGCAACTGCTTCATTATCATGTACTTCACGCTCGTGCTTATGTTTATGACCAACACGGGAACTTCCATGCTGGGCTTTGTAAGCATTGCGCTGCTCATTTTGCTTCTGTCGTACGGCGCGCCGAACCAGCCGGGTAGTATTTTGATTGGCATTCTTATTGTGACCATGTACTTCAGCACGAACGACCTACTGTGCACGGCCATTTTTGCGGAAGCGTTCCTGGGTACTATGCAAAATCTTGTCAACGTGATTGGCGACATTGTCATTGCTGCAATCGAAGACAAGAAGCAGCAGAAAACTCTTACTGCCGAAACCGCCTAGACTATATCCTATGGCAAAATGCTCGCGGAAAGGGACGTGAAGGACGTGCAGCGTGCCCACCAACCGCGGGCCTGGGCTGCCGCAGAAAGGGCTTGCCCCGCTTCGTAGCTTTCGCACACCGCAAAGGTACCTGCCCCGCTACCGCATAGTAGCACGCCTTCAACCCCAGGCTGTGCCGCCGCAAATTCACGCACGGCAGCCAGTTCGTCATGCAGGCATTCAGACGCTACCGCCAAATTGTTGAACAAAGGAATATCGGCGGCTGCCTGGGCGTCCTGCACGCGTTGTAGCAGGTCAGAAGGCACTTCGGGCGCCAATTCGTCGAACTTTGCATAGGCTGCCGCGGTCGAAACACCCCCCGCAGGTTTAATAATTACCACCGTGCTTTTCGAAGGTGGCAAGCTGCGCACATATTCGTTGCCTGTGCCTTCCAGCACCGCGCAGCCCCCGTGCAGGAAGAAAGCCACGTCAGCACCCAATTCGCGCGCCACCGCTTCCACGCGGTCGTCGCCAGGCGTCAGACCCCACAAGCTAGCCGCGCCCACCAGCGCTGCAGCCGCGTCGGCCGAACCACCGCCCAAACCCGTCTGATGCGGAATCTTCTTCTGTATAACAATGCGCATGGTTTCGTCTTCGCAGCGCCCCACCTTGGCTGCCAGCTTATGAACCGCCTTGCACGCCAGGTTGTCTTCGTCGGCAATCTGAGTGGCTTCCAGGCCGGCACTCCACACCACCTGAGCACCCACCGTAAGCCCAGCGCCTTCTTCCACCTTCACATGAATTTGTCGCAGAGGCTGGGCAGGGTCGCCTGGCTCAAACAAGGTGACGTCTTCGCCCGCTTCCACCAAAGTCATGTCCAGTCGGTCGTGTAGGGCCAGCGCATGCATAACGCTGGTTGCATTGTGGTAGCCGTCTTCGCGGGGCGCGCCAATGCCCAAAAACAGATTCACCTTGGCAGGGGCCACCAGCTTAAGCGTTTGCATTTATGCCTCCTTAGGCGCCGAACACGAACAGGCATCTGCACCCAAAGTGCTGCCTGCCGCCTGGCGACGTGTTGCAAAAAAATCGCGCAGAATCTGGGCACATTCGCTTTCCAGCACCCCACCCTGCACGCTGAAATTGTGGTTAAGGCGTTCGTCTTCATGGATGGCATATAAGGACCCCAGCGCACCCGCCTTCGGGTCGTACGCGCCGAACACGCAGCGGTCCACGCGCGCCTGATGCATAAGGCCCGCGCACATAATGCAGGGTTCCAGCGTCACGTAAACTGTGCAACCCGTCAGGCGCCAGGCATTCAATTCCGCAGCCGCTGCTTCCAGTGCCAGAAATTCCGCGTGGGCCGAAGGGCTTTTGTCGCTTTCCCTGCGGTTGTACGCCGTCGCCACCACACGCGGGTCTGCCAGGGCACGCCGCGTAGCAGGGTCGTGCGGTTCATAGACCACCACCGCCCCAATGGGCACTTCACCCGCGGCTGCCGCCAGCTGGGCCTGCTCGATCGCCATGCGCATGTATGCAATGTCTTGTTCTTCGGTCATAAGGATATTTTAGAGGATATTGCAGAAGTATTTCAGAGGATAAGCGACACTCAACAAACGGAGAGCCCGCAGGGAAGGCGGGCTCGGGGCTGTCTCAACCGGCGAAATGGACTATTTTCAACCGGTATGTTGGACCGTTTTGAATCGACTAGTTGGACTATATCAAAAATGGGAAATCCGCCGCCCCCCCCCTTTCCCAAAATAACGGAGAGCCCGCAGGGAAGGCGGGCTCTCGTGGGAAGTGGGATGTCAACTATAAACGCGCTAGGCTTGTTTTGCTACCCTGTCGTAAAGCAAGGGGCGGGTTTGTCTTGCTCTCTTATTTCGCCTCTTCTTCTTTGCGGCGGCGGGTGGCTGCAACAGCAAGCAACAGGGCGGAAAGCAGTGCCAGGCCAGTCAGAGCAGGCAGGTTTGCGCCGTCTGCCGTCTTAGCAGTTGTCTTTGCCGCCTTAGTGGGGCTCTTGGTGGCCTTGCCATCGTTGCCCGGATCGCTTGCTTTCACGTCCTTGTAGGCCAGCGCAAAGGTCGAGAAGTCCTTGGTGCTAAAGGAAACAGCCTTGTCCGTTGTTTCAGCAAGGGTCTTAACCAAGCCATTATGAATTGTGGCGAAGTAGAAGGTCCTCGTGGTATTTTCTGGGACGTCCTTGTATTCGCTTGGCACATCGATCGTCATTTCAAGGGCAGAGTTAAGTTCGTGAAGCTGGGTCGCAGGGTCGTTGCCAACCTTCTTCCATACGGTAATGTCGAACCAGCGAATGTCCTTGGCAGACTTGCCCTCAAACAGCTCCCTGAGCAGTACACGATTGATTTCAGGAATGCTGCCAGAAGCAACTTCGGCAACTTCAACATAGAGCGTAATGTTGGCGCCCTCCGCCCTTCTATTCAGTTCTTCTTCACTCAGAAGGCCCTTGGCAAAGTCAACCGTAAAGTTCGTTACGTTAATGGACTCGGTATTGCCAATCACATCAATAAAGACTTCGATGTTGCCGGCGCCGTCCTTGCCTTCTTCGCTAGCGGTGTTTTGCTTGTTTTCATACATGTACCAGCTGGACTCGATAGAGCCAGTGTAGTTGCCTGCGCCCGTAACCGTAAAGTTATGCGTACCATTCGCAGCCGAAGTAGCTTCACCAGAAACGGTGTAGTCTTCACCCGCTACCAACGCGGTTCCGTCGGTCATGGTAATAGCGGGACCTTGCTTGGAACCGTTGTTTTTAATGGTGTCCTTGTCCAGGCCAAGCATTTCTGAAGTAATGGGCTTGGGCGCAATGGTGAAGCTTGTGCTCGCGTTAGACGGAAGCACATAGTTGGGGTTGGAAAGCGCGGTGGCGGTAGCTGTGTAAGATTCGGTACCCGTCTTAGCATTGGCGTCGGTTTGTTCACCACTTACGTTCACCATGCACACGTCTTCGCCCACCAGACCGGTAACGTTAACGCTGGGCTTTTGTGCACCGCCATTGTAGGTGAACGCGGTGCCACCCCACTCAAGGCCAGCTTCCTTCTGGGCAATAACAAACTCAACGGGTTCGCTTGTCGCACCCTCGTAGTTAGAAGTTTTGTCGATAGCAGCCTTTACGAAATAGGTGCCTGCTTCAGTTGGGACTGCTTCGGTATAGGTGCCGTCAGCTGCACTGCTATAGGTAAAGGTAGCCGTGTCTGCGCCGAACTTTGCATTGGCAACAGGATCGTTGGGTTCACTCCCATAGGTCCAGCCTTCAAGCTCAGCTTCCACAGAGTTGCTTGCCTTAAGAATTTCCAGCATCGAAGGCACGTAGCTCAGGTCATAGTTGCCCCCAGCGCTCAAAGTACCCCTATAGATAGTGTAGTCTTCTACATCTTCGCCTGCTTCCCTTTCCAGGGCTCCTTCAAACTCGTCGCCTTCAATAAGCTTCGGATCAACGGTATAAGTAAGCTCGGGGTCATCTTCGCCGTAGTACTTGGTCTTCTCTTCAGCGGTTACCGTAATGGGCAACTGGTTAATAGTAGCTGTTGTTTCGGTCTGCTGGCCTTCGGCAGCAAGCACGTAGTTGTCCTTATCTGCTCCAGTAAGCTCAAGATCAGAGATTTCAACCTTCTTGTTGCCAGCATTCTTGTCTTCGAAGGTGCCCGTAGCGGTAATGCCGAGATCTTCGCTGCCCACCTTACCGTCAAGCTCCACGCTGTCATACTTCAATACCGCATCGGTCTTGCCATCATAGGTCTTACCTTCTGCCGTAATGCCCGAAACCGTAATCTCTGCCTGGGCAATGGTGAACTCGGTGGTGGTCTGCTCCGGCAGCGCGTAGTTGGGGTTGGACAGCGACTTGGCCTCGGCCGTGTAGGAGTCGGTGCCCGTCTTGGCGTTGGAGTCGGTCTTCGCGCCTTCTACGGTTACGTCGCATTTATCCTCACCCACAAGGTCCTTTGCTGTTGCAGTTGGCTTCTGAGGCGTACCGTTATATACGAGTTCGGTGTCTTTCCACTCAAGCTCAACACGCTTCTTCGCGATTTCGAATTCCACGGGTTCGCTTTCGGCGCCGACGTAGTTTTTCGTAGTGGCAACCGTTGCCTTAACAAAGTAGGTACCAGCGTTCACGGGAACATCTGCGGTATACGTACCGTCCTTGCTGGTGCTATAGCTAAAGGTAGCGGTATCTGCACCAAAGGTGCCCGTGGCGGTGGGCTCACTAGGCTCGTTGCCATAGGTCCAGCCCTCTATGCTTGCCTCTACGCTGTTGGTGGTTGCCTGCTTAATGGTAAGCGTGCCATGCGTGTATTTAATGGCATAGTTCTTATTTTGGTCATGCAGGCTTCCTGCCGTAATGGTATAGGTACCTGCTTCTTCGCCTTCATGCCTTGAGAGGGCGCCTTCAAACTTGTCGCCTTCAATCAAATCTGGCGTGTAGTCAAATTCAAACGTGGGGTCGAGTTCGCCATAGAACTTTTCAGCGTTCTTGGCCGTTACACTTACTTCGTATTCCGTGATATTGCCAAACGTTGTTTGCTGCTGGCCTGCCTGGGCAAGCACATAGTTGTCCTTGTCGTCACCAGTCAGCGTAAGGTTCGTAAGCGTAATCACCTTGTCTGTCCCAACATTTTTATCATCGAAGGTTCCTGTTGCCTCAAGGTCAAGGTCATCGCCGTCTATCATGCCAATCAGATGCTCATCTTCATAGTAGAGCGATGCTGTTGCGTCAGTGTTGCCGTCGTATTTCTTGCCCAGCGACGTAATGCCATTAACTACAATTACCTTCTGAGCAATGGTGTAGTCCTTCGAAATTTCTGCGCCCGCAGCAATCTTGTAATTCTTGTTGTAAAGGCCGCTGGCGGTAGCAGTGTATTTTTCTGTACCGGTCTTGGCATTGGCATATACTTCCTTGCCTGCAACAATTACGTCGCAGGTGTCGCCATCCAGCACGCCTTGGGCGGTAACTTCGGGCGCTTGCATTTCACTGGTATAGATAAGATCGGTGCTGCCCCACGTAAGGCCAACTTCTTTCTGCGCGATGGTGAAGTCCTTCGTGGTGCTTGCAGGAAGCTTGTAGTTGTTGTTGGAAAGTGCGGTGGCGGTGGCAGTGTATTTATCGGTGCCAGACTTTACGTTGGCGTTGGTCTGTTCGCCTTCCACCGTAGCTTCGCAGCTATCACCACTCTCCACGCCAGTAAGCGTAAGCGCAGGAAGCTTAGCCGTGCCATCGTAGGTAAAGGCCGCCTCGCCCCACTCCAGGCCCACTTCCTTCTGGGCAATGGTAACGGTGGCGCTGCTCTTATAGTCGTTATAGCCTGTCTTGCTCACCTTGTAATAGACGGTCTTAGCGCCTTCAGTGAAGTCCTTATAGGTGATGGGTGTGGTCGAATAATCGCCGTCTTCCGAAGTGGAATACGTAATAGTGTAGGGCTGGTATTCGCTGGGCACACTTACGGCAATGCCATGCTCTGCCGCGTCGTAAATACCATCGTAAGACTCTGCGGTAATGCCCTTAAAGTCCGCCCCAATAATCTTGACGGTGGCGGTACCCGTGAAGTCTGCGTAGTTGGGAGCCACTACCTTGTAGGCAACCTCGTAGGTGCCTGGGTCGGTGAAGCTGGGGTTACTTGCGCTGTAGTCAGCGTCTTTCGGGCCCTTGTAGGTAATAGTGTAGCCCTCTGCTGGGTCGGTCACATTAACGGCGATGCTGTGAGCGTTGCTGTCGTACTCTGCCTCGTAGCCTGTTGCGCCCACCGTCATAGGCTTGGCGGTAATGTTGGCCTTAGCCGTCTGTTGGCTGTCACTCTTGTCAAACAGGTAGTTGCCTGCGTCATCACCAGCAAGGTCGCCTAGCGTCAGGTTAACGGTCTTGCCCTCGCCAACGTTGGGGTCCTCAAACTTGCCGGTGGCAGAAATCGAGAGCTTGTCGCCCTCAACCATATTCGTAAACGTCGCGCCCGAGGTGTCCACAGTAGCGTCCGTCGTGCCGTCGTAGACCTTATTACTTGCCGTAATTCCATTGACTTCAGTAGCCAAGTGGTGAATCTTGGCTTTCAGCCCAGACACCGGGTTAGGCGTATAGTTGCCAGCGGCTGCGCCCGTAAGGGCAGCGCTGGCAGTAATGGGCTTGTCGGCCCCGGCGTTCTTGTCAGCGAAGTTGCCGGTTACGCTTCCAACAGAAACGTCGTCTGTGCCGACCACGCCAGAAAGGCCTGCCGCCGAAAGGTCAAAGCTTGCCGTGGTGTTGCCGTCGTAGTCCTTGTCCTTGGCAACCACGCCCGTGACGTCGATGGACTTCGGAGCGATGGTGAAGTTCTTGGTCTTGGCGCTCGGCAGCGCGTAGTTGGAGTTGCTCAGGCTGGCCGCCGTTGCGGTGTAGGTGTCTGCGTTGGTCTGGGCGCCCTCGACGGTGACGTTGCAGGTGTCGCCGCTCACGAGGCCCGTGGCCGTAGCGGTAGGTACGTGCGAGTTGCCATCATAGTTAAATGTGCTCGTTCCCCATGTCAGGCCCACGGTCTTGGGCGAGATGGTGAACGACTGCGTGGCGGTGGCGTTGCCTACCTTCACGCTTGCGGTGTAGGTGCCTACGTTCTTGGAGTTGGCAGGGCTGTAGGTGATGGTGGGGGTTGTAAGACCCTGCGATGACCATGTGCTGCTCTTGGTGAGGCTGGCGGTCACCACGCTGCCGTCGTAGGTCTTGCCGCTTGCATTAAGCGTGAGCGTCGGCTGTGTCAGATCGCAGGTACCGCTGCCCTGACAGGTAGCAGTGATCTTGTTACCGGACGCGGAGTAGGAATTGTTGTTCCAGGTGTGGGTGTGGTTTGCGGTGAGCGTTGATTTATACTTTACGCTTTTTTGATAAGAACCACTCTTGCCCTTTGCCGTTTTTTCAACGCCGTCGGTTACGGTCGGCGAGAGCGATACATTATCCCTAGCACCCGGTCCGCCCACGTTAACTTTCACTGTTGTCGGGGCACTGTCAACTTGAGCAGTTACAGTAACCCAGCCATTTGATCCGGTCTGGGAAAATGATTGTCCGTCAATCGTTATCCCCCATATTTCACCTTGAGTAGTACTGCTGCCCACAGCTGCATTAGCAGTAAGGGTATACGTGTACGTCGCCGCATGCGCCGGCTCTGGGTTATACGCACCAAGGCCGCCCAAGAACACGGTCGTTGCAAGCAATGCCGACATCACGACGCTGGTTACATTCTTGAGCATTGATTTTGTTTCCCTGCTTAACATTGTTCCCACTTCCCTTTTAAACATCGTTCCCATTTGCCTGTTGGCTTTTGCTTTCGCTTCCCTGTTAGCCATGGTTCCCACTTCCCAACTGTTTTCGTTTTTACATCCCTGTTAAACGAACACAGCAAAAGGCAGCCTCATCGCGGTTTGTTCCCGCGCGAAGACATGCCAAAACACCGCGTTAAAGCAGTGCCCGTGTTGTATGTTTGCCTTTCTGATTGCGCGACCATGGGCCGCTTCACCTCTACTCTTATACGTTGACTCATGTGCTATTTGATGCTCATATTATACTCCTCTGACAAAATAAAAATAAGGGGGGTGTTCCAAAGTGGAACACTCTCGTTTTTGGGAAAAATCCTCCGTCCCCTTTTCCCAGAACAAACGGAGAGCCCGCAGGGAAGGCGGGCTCTCGTGGGAAGTGGGATGTCGATTTTGGGACTAGTCTTCCTTGCGGCGGCGTGTAGCAGCAACGGCAAGCAACAGGGCGGAAACCAGGGCCAGGCACGTCAGGGCAGGCAGGTTTGCGCCGTCTGCCGTCTTGGCGGTTGTGGCCTTGGTTGCCTTAATGGGGCTCTTGGTGGTCTTGCCATCGTTGCCCGCGTCGCTGGCCTTCACGTCCTTGTACGCCAGCGCAAAGGTCGAAAATTCCTTAGTGCTAAAGGCAACGGCCTTGTCCGTCGTTTCGGAAAGAAGCTTGTGCGCGCCGTTATGGGCCGTACCAAAATAGAAGGTCCTCGTGGTGTTAGCAGGAGCATCCTTGTATTCATCTGGCACACTAATAGTCATTTCGAGGGCAGACCCCAGCTCATGAAGCTGTGTCGCAGGGTCGTTGCCAACCTTCTTCCACACCTTAATGTCAAACCAACGAATGTCGGTCGCACCCTTACCATCGAAGAATGCCTTCAGCAGGGCGCGGTCTGTTTCTGGTACAGCACCTACGGACACTTCGACAACTTCAACATAAAGGGTAATGTTGGCGCCTTCTGCCCTCTTGCTAAGGTCGGCTTCGGTCAACAGAGCCTTGGCAAAATCGATGGTGAAGTTATTCACGCTAATGGATTCGGTATTGCCAATAATGTCAACAAAGATTTCAATGTTGCCGGCGCCATCCTCGCCTTCTTCGGTAGCAGCATTCTGCTTGTCTTCATACATGTACCAACTGGATTCGAAGGAACTGGTGTAGTTGCCTATACCCGTAACGGTAAAGAAGTGGGTGCCCGTCTTATCCGCCGTAGTATCGCCAGACAAGGTGTAGTCCTTGCCCTCCACCAGGACGGTGCCATCGGTCATGGTAATGGTGGGACCTTGTTTCGAGCCGGCCTTCTTGACCGATTCCTTGTCCAGGCTCAACATAGCTGGCGTAACGGGCTTCGGTGCAATAGTGAATTCCACGGGTTCACTTTCGGCAGCCGGGTAGCTTGGCGTGTCGTCAATTTTGGCCTTCACAAAGTAGGTGCCCGCATCGGTTGGAACTGTGCTGGTATAGGTGCCGTCAGCCGCATCACTATAAATAAAAGCAGCGGCGTCTTGGCCATAGGTGGCTGTAGCGCTTGGCTCTTTCGCCGCATCGCCGTAGGTCCAGCCTTCGATGGCAGCCGTAACGCTGTTGGTTGTAGCCTTAGTAATAGTAAAGTCAGCAGGCGTGTAAGTAATCTCGTAATTGCCGCCAGCAGTTAAGCTTCCCTGGCCAATTTCATAGATGCCCGCATCTTCGCCAGCAACGCGCTCAAGCGCGCCCGTATAAGCGTCTTCGCCAATCAAGGAATCGCCCGTGTATTTGAGTTCGGGATCTTCTTCCCCGTAGGCTTTACTGGCAGCTTCTGCAGTCACGTTTATGGGCTTGGGGGTAATGGCAGCAGTAGTATCTGTTTGCTGGCCTTCTGATGCAAGTTCGTAGTTGCCCTCGCTGTCGCCACCAAGCGCCAGATCGCCGATCTTGACGGTTTTGCCTTCGCCTGCATTGGCGTCTTCAAAGGCGCCTGTTGCACTTACCGTAAGCGCGTCGCCGCTGACGATGTTTTCAAACTCCGCATTCTCGGTCTTAACTGTTGCGGCAGTGTCTCCGTCATACACCTTGTTGTCTGCAGTTATGCCCGACACCTTTACCGGTCTCTTGGTAATACTTGCAGTTGCAGTCTCCTGCTGTCCGGTTGCTTCGAGCTCGTAGTTATCCGCATCATTGCCGCCAAGGGTTATTCCGCTAATGGCAACCATCTTTCCATCGCCTACGTTCTTGTCGCTAAACGCGCCTGTAGCACTTACTGTTAGATTGTCGCCGTCCACTTGTCCCGTCACTACCGCATCTTTATACTCCAGCTCTGCGGCAACCGTGCCGTCGTAAGTCTTATCATTTGCAGCGATGTCGCTCACAGTGACAGACTTCTTGTTAATAGAAGCCGTTGTCTCTGTCTGCTGACCGGTTTCTGCAAGTTTGTAGTTAGAGACAGCATCACCTGTGAGTTCGAGGCCAGAAATAGTAACTTTCTTGTCCGTGCCTGCCGTTTTGTCTTCGAAGGTGCCTTTGACTCCGTCTGCATATATAGTAAGGTTTTCGCCATCAAGATTTCTGTCCAGAACAATGCCGCTGAGGTCAAGCTCGGCGTCGGTATTGCCATCGTAGGTCTTATCCTTGGCTGTGATACCGCTGACTTTCACCTCGCGCTGCAGGATGGTTCCGGGTGCCCCGTCCTGGCTGTCCGTCGCAACCGTGTAGTTGCCGGCGTCCTTGCCGCCCAGCGCGAGGCCGGTGATGGATGCGGGCTTGTCGATGCCCGCGTTGGCATCTTCAAAGGTACCCGTGCCCGATACCGTAAGCACGTCGCCAGTCTCAATACCGCCAAAGGTGGCGTTGCTGGTATTAAGGGGTGCATCTTTGGTCTTGTCGTATTGCCTTTCATTAACCGTGATGCCACCAACTGTTACCGGCTTGGGTGTGATGTCGCCTTTGACTTCGCCATCAAGGGTGGCCGTGTAGTTGTCTTTGTCAGCACCGCTCAAGCTGAACGTAACCGTAACGGTCTTGTCTGTCCCAACATTCTTGTCTGAGAAGTTGGCCTCTGCAGAAGCGATATCCACCTGGACATCGTCACCGTCGACTTTGCCGTCATAACTTGCACTACCCGTATTGATGGTTGCGTCTGTTTTCGCGTCATAGACTTTACTGTTTGCCGTGATGCCGCTTACCTTAAGAGCCCTAGGGGTTATGTTGGCCTTCGTATCCTTCTGGCAGTCAGCCGTTAAAGAGTAGTTGCCAGCGGTATCACCCGTAAGTTTCATATCACTTAAGGTAACGGTTTTGTCATCCGCAACTTTCTTGTCGCTGAAAGTACCCGTGGCACTTACACCGAGCGTTTCTCCATCGACTACCTTATTTATCGTTGCCTTGGTGCAATCAAGGGTGGCGTTCGTGGTGCCATCGTACGTCTTA
Source organism: uncultured Coriobacteriaceae bacterium (assembly GCA_902768975.1). Classification (GTDB taxonomy): domain Bacteria; phylum Actinomycetota; class Coriobacteriia; order Coriobacteriales; family Eggerthellaceae; genus CACXMZ01. The sequence goes on along the minus strand of CACXMZ010000009.1, from coordinate 84,965 downwards.
TCCGATGCCGTGATGCCGCTAACGGTGACAGGGCACGGAGTAATTGCACCGGTCACGGTTTCATCAGGGTCTGCTGTTGCAGAGTAACCGCCGGCTTTGGAGCCTGAGAGTACGATGGTGATATTGCTTATGGTCTTGCCTGTGCCGACATTCTTGTTGTCAAACACTCCGGTCGCGGATGCTATCTTCACATCTTCAGTTGACGGTACACCTTCAAGCTTTGCTTCTGATATATCGAGTGTCGCTGTGGTATTACCGTCATATTCCTTTGAACCAAACTTAAGACCTGTGACCTTGACGGCAGTTGCGTTGATCTTGAAACCTTTCGTGCCGGTTCCGGAATTATAGTTGGCAGTCTCTTCTACTGTTGCCTTGACCCAGTAGTCGCCGCCGTATGACGGCACACCGCCGATTTCAGCTGCACCCTGATCCGAGGTAGTCTCTTTTGTGCAGGCCTCGTCGGTGTAATACTTGTAAGTAACGGCGCCACTGCCCGGGTTGCTGGCCGCTGTAACAGACGGAGTCTTAGCTGTTTCTCCGTAATTCCAGTTCTCTATTTCGACCACCGGGGTTATATCCGCCTTGGCGATGGTGTATTCAACAAAGGCCGTTGCTTCTATTTCATCCGAACCTTTCAGTGTGACCTGTGCTTTATATGTACCGGCATTTGTCGGTGCTGCATCCAGTTTCTCAGTACCTTTATAGTATTCGGCTGTCGGCGTCACTCCCGGGATCGTGCCTTCAAATGTCGCCTCAGCGCTTTCGCTTCCGCCATAAACAGTACGTGCAGGCTTTACGATTTTCAGTGTTGTTTTGTTGTCCGTCAGAGAGCACGGAGTAGCTGTGTTCACGCACTCGGCAGTGATGGTATCTCCGGCTGCGGTATAATTGAATGTATGCGAGTGGCTGACGAGGTGAGCTTCGTTATTCTTTATAGTTACAGCACAGTCCGGATTGTCAAAACTGTAATTCCTATAGGAGTCGTATTCGTCAACTCACCGGATATATTGATTCTGTAGTTATTTGAATCCAGCTTCACATTGCATTCTTTACCATTTTCTAATTTATTTCCTGAGATATAAACAGCTCCGCTAAGATTCAATGTTTTATTGCCGGCGTAAACAGCCGCGTCTTTCCCTGTATTGCCGGTTATAGTTCCTCCGGACATGTAAACATTTCCGCCTGCGACAAGACCTCCGTATCGTCCACTGTTACCGCTTATTGTTACGTCATAAATATATACAGCACCATACTGAACATCTATCGGCGCATTCTTAAGTTCATTCCCGGTGAACTCTCCTCCGTAAATATTCATCCTGGCGGTACCGCCGGTACAACGTAGCGCAGAGCCACATTTGTTGCCGCTGAATACACCTCCGTACATATTGAAGATCCCGCTGCCATTGATAGTCAATGCTCCTTCAGTCCATCGAGTGCAGCCTTTGAATGTTCCGCCATATAAATTGAACACGCTGTTGTCACTAATTGCAAGGCGATTATTATTAAAGACTATCCCCCCAGAGTTGCCGGGCTCATCGTATATCGTCAGTTTTTTACCACTACCTGTGTTTATGACTTTATCGCTCCCCTTCATAGTGATAGTGTGACCGTTCAGGCACAATTCAACATTATTATTAAAGAAAACATCATTGCTGAGAGTTACATCCTTAGTCAGGTAATACTTACCGGCAGTATTCGGAAGTGATGTAGTGTTGCTCCAGGCAGTCCAGCCTGTGTGATTGTGGTCGTGCGAGTCGTCTGTTACATCATCCGTAACTTTGATCACATAATCTATTCCGTCGATGGTTAGGGTGAGGGATTCTTCTGAGCAGAAAGCTTGCTTGGCTGTTACCGTCCAGCTACTGCCTTTGTTCTCTACGGAGAATAGCTCCGGGTTTGAAGATGTGGCAGCGGTAACCGTACCGGAAAGGCCAATCTTATCCAGTATGGTGGAGAGTGGGATTTCCGAATCGCCTTCCATCACGTACTGCAGATCACCGTAGGTGAATTCAACGGTGTAGTAGGAAAAGCCAGTCGTTTGCGCGGATACGGTACTGCCCTGTTCTTTGGTGTCCAAAGATTCGGCAACCAGGCTGCCTTCTTTCTTAAGATGGTAAACGTTCGTTTCTAGGTTCTGGTTGGCAACCTCTACGGCCTTGAAGGCAACTTCAACCTTCTTACCTTTCGCGGGCTGGATTTCTTTCTTGTCCTTGTCGAGCACCTTGATGTCGAAGGTGTAAGACACGGCAACGTTTTCGCCTTCGTGGCGCTTGCCTTCAACGGCAGCTTCCGCGGCGCTTTGTTCAGATGCGTTTACCTTTCTAACAGACAAAGTAGAACCCTTGGGGAAGGCACCTTCTTCTGCCTTGACGCTTACTACCACGCCGTCAACGGTTTGGCTTGCCTCGAACGCAGCTGGCTTTTCGGCGTCCTTGGTGTCTTTAGCATCCTTGGATTTTTCATCGTCCTTGGATGCCTTGTCATCCTTGGCTTCTTTATTTTCGTCTTCGGTAGCAGACGATGTGGCATCTTCGTTATTGGATTCAGGGGTTACCGCGGCAGGGTCCATGGCTTCTTCACCAGAACCAGGGTACGAGTCTTGCTGGCCTGGTTCTTCTGCGGCGGACTCTTGGGTATCTTGATTAGCTTCGCCTTCTTCTGCCTGTTCGCCCAAACCTTCTTCACCGGGGAGAATTGCTTCAGGGGCAACCTCAGCTTCTGGAATCGGGGCAGCTTCAGCGGCTGGCGCCTCGGGTGCCACAGCTTCGGGGGCTGGCGCCTGCACCTCTTCTTTGGCCGGCGTGTCGTTAACGGCCATGGCAGCCTGGGTATTATCCTGGTCTTCGGTAGCACGAGCCAACTCTGGACTGTAGGCACTCAGGCATCCTAAGAATACCGATACTGCAAGCAGCGCCGATACCACACAACTCGTTGCGTTTTTGAACATAGCTTTGGTAGTCTTGTTGACCATTGTTCCACTTCCCTTTTGGTCACAGATTGTTCTTTGCTTTTACGTAGACATGTATGCTTCATTAATACGTATTCTACACCTAAAAATGGCTGCCGTATACATATATATAGGGTGTTCCAAAGTGGAACACCCTCTTGATTTTGTGACACACCGTCCACAAGTTCCAAAAAAAGATCCAGCGAGTGCTGGATCTTGGATACGCTGGCGGAGGAAGTAGGATTCGAACCCACGGTACCTTGCGGCACAACAGTTTTCAAGACTGCCGCCTTCGACCACTCGGCCATTCCTCCGTTATGTCAAGTTGCCGTTGTAGCCAGTAAACACTTACTGCAACAACGGCGGCAGGACTGCCGCGTTCGCTCGTGTCAAGGCACGCTTCGCTTTTCAGCCTTGACACTCGCCGCAATGCGCATTCATTTCATTATATGCGCATTGTCGACCACTCGGCCATTCCTCCGTTATTACTATTGTACTACTTTGCGTGCTTGCCGCGGCCCTTCTTACCCGCAGGCTTCTTTGCGGGTTTCGCACTCTCGGCCTTCGCCGGCACCACAGGGGCAACAGGCGCCACGGGTTCTTCGGCATTTTCAGGAGCCAAAGGCTTAAAGTCGTCCCAACTTTCCGCAGAGGCGGTAGCTTCTTGTTTCGCCCCGCCCAGGGCTTCACGCATCTGGTTGTCGTGCGTTTTCTTTTTAGCCTTGCGCGCCGCCACAATTAGCAGAACAAGCGCCAATAAAGCACCTGCAGCAATGGCCGCAATCATCCACGGTTGAATTTCGTCCGATGTGGCCGCCAAGGGCGTGGCCAGAAAACTAACGCTGGCTAATAGGGACATAATCCTGGACCTCCTTGCAGGTACTAATGTAAGCGGGGCGTACAATGCGCTTGCCGCTGATTATTTCTTCAAACCTATGCGCGCTCCAGCCGGCAATACGCGCGCAGGCAAACAGCGGCGTAAACAGGTCTTCGGGGATGCCAAGCATGGAATACACAAAACCCGAATACATGTCCACGTTGGCGCACACGTCCTTGGTAATGCCGCGTTCGGTGCGCAGGATTTCGGGGCTTAGGCGCTCGATAGTTTCAAGCAACTTGTATTCGGCTTCCTGTTCGGTGCCCTGCGCCAGTTGCGAAGCGAACTGCTTCAGCACCACGGCGCGCGGGTCGCTTTTGGTGTAGACCGCATGGCCCATGCCATAGATAAGGCCAGTCTTGTCGTAGGCCTGCTTGTTGGCGATCTTTGCCAGGTACGCCGCCACTTCGTCTTCGTTTTCCCAATGGGCAACTTGGTTTTTGATTTCGGCATGCATGGCGCGCACCTTATGGTTGGCGCCGCCGTGCTTAAAGCCCTTCAGCGAACCAATGGCACCCGCGTAAGCTGAATACGGGTCCGTGTCGGAAGACGAAAGCGAACGGCAGGTAAAGGTTGAGTTGTTGCCACCGCCATGTTCAGCATGCAGGCACAGCATAACGTCGAGCATGCGCGCTTCTTCCGGCGTGAAACTGCGGTCGGGGCGCAGCATGGAAAGGAAGGTTTCCGCGCTGGACTGGCCCGGCACGAAGCGATGCATAATCATGGACGCGCCTTCGTGGCGGCACTGTACCGCGTAGTAGGAAAACACCGAAATGCGCAGCAGGCGCGAAAGCAGGCTGATGGCCGTACTTACTTCATGTTCCATGCTGCGTTCTTCCGCCGCAGGGTCTTGCGAATACAAGAACAGGATGCAGCGCTGCAGCAGGTTCATGATGTCGCGCGGCGTGTCGTTTAAGATGTAGGTTGCCGTGAAGCCGTCGGGTAGTTCGCGCTGTTCGTCGATGGCAGCCACGAAGCCGTCCAGCTGGCTTTGCGTGGGCAGTTCACCCATAAGCAGCAGGTAGGCCACTTCTTCGAAGTTGAAACGGCGCTCGGGCCCGTCTGTGCCAATAAGGTCGTAGATGTCGTAGCCGCGCAAGGTAAGGCGGCCTTCGTCGGGCACCTTCACTTCGTCGCTCATCATGTAGCCGTGTACGTTGGAAATATTGGTGACGCCCGCTACCACACCGCTGCCGTTTGCGTTGCGCAGGCCGCGCTTCACGTTGTAGCGTTCGTAGTACGAAGGATCTATGGTATTCACCTGGTTAATGGTGTTGTACAGGGCTATTTTGCGGTCTTCGGTCACAGGCACTCCTTGCGTTTCTTTGATTGTACCTGTTTTGTGGGCGCTTGCGCGAATGTGAACAGGCGCACCACATCTTTGTAATTCATTTGACACCGCCCCGCGCGTATGCCAAACTATCCCCTGCTGTTTTATGCGCCCTTACCTCAGCTGGATAGAGGGACTGACTACGAATCAGTACGTCGCAGGTTCGAATCCTGCAGGGCGCGCCAGTTAAAATCTAACCCTTTCAACTGAAAGGGTTTTTTATTTGCCCTGCAGGATTCGAACCCATTGGGGTGGAATTCCGTTAAGAAAACGTGCCAGTGGCACGTTTTTAGGAATTCGCACGCAGGCGCTTGCGCCAAGTGATTGAGCACGAGCGAAGCGAGTGCGGGAATCCTGCAGGGCGCGCCACGAAAAATAAGCCCGTTCGTTAGAACGGGCTTTTTGTTTCATGCGTTTTAACTCTTGCTTAGCGTTCTTCGCGACGGCGCAGGCTGTACACGCCCGTAGCCATGGCGAGTGCGGCAAGCGCAGCGAGCGAAACAATGGCGGTTCCAGCACCGTCTGCGGTCTTCGGAGTAGTCGACTTAGAAGGAGTGGACTGCGAATTGTTCGCATTAGCAGCCTTGGAAGGAGCAGCCTGCGAAGGCTTTTCTTTTTCTTCTTCGTCCGTACCAGCAGGATTATTCTGCGGTTCTTTTTCTTCTACTTCAGTTGTTTCAGAAGGAATTTCAGAAGGAGTATTTGTTGGGTCCTTCTCTTCTGTTTGAGTAGTTTCTTCAGGCGTGTCGTCACCAGGGGTATCGGTACCCGGAGTGTCGGTGCCAGGCGTGTCGGTACCTGGGGTGTCGGTGCCCGGCGTGTCGGTACCAGGGGTATCGGTGCCAGGCGTGTCCGTACCTGGGGTATCATCGCAACCCTGGTCAGGCTTCACGGAAGGAGTATCTGGCTGCTTTTCATTGCTATAGCGACCAAAGGTTACCTTACCGTTCGAATCGAAAAGCGCACCATTGTTTGTAAAGATGCTGGTCGCAGCGGCTTCGCCCTTAGCTTTGTCGTCTGCCGAAGGGTTGGCCTTATAGCCCCAGTACCCGTTGCTAATCTCCATAGGTTCGCCCCACGCAGGGTTACCGCCACCGAGCATAACGTTGCCCGACGTGTCTTGCAAAGACGTGCCCTGGAACTCAACGCGAGAAGTATCTCCATAGGGATCAAGGTAGATAAGGTCGTGGCTGGCATTGTCAAAAATAGCGGCACCATCCAAAGAGCGGATGACCATTTTGCCTTCGTTGCACACATACGCAACACCCGTACGACCCGCATAATCAGTGTATCTCGTAGGAATATTAGAGCCGTCGTTGTTCTTTATCAGAGCGTTATAAACAGTAATGGTATTGTCAGATACGTCGTTAATTTCATTGTAATAGAAGTGACCCTTATTGCCGGTAACCGTGCCAGATTTCATGTGAACATGCACTCCGACACCAGCGCCACCAGCGGTACCTCCACCAAGAGGTGCAAAGAAGATGCCCTTACCAGCGTTGTTTTCAAACGTAGCACCATCAATCAAAATATTGAGATTTCTACTCAAAGCGCATACAACGCCACCCGTCAATGTCAAAGGCTTCTCTTCGGACCAACCATCGTAACCAACATCGTGGAATACAGCACCGCTCAGGAAGTTGAGCGTAGAGCCGCTAGCGGGCTGAATTGCTGGAGAATCGAAATTGTTGCTAGCGCCACCACCGTCGACGTTGATGTTGGCGAAGGTAGCTTCGCCAGAAACATTGAACATAACGATGTCGGCGTCGCGCTTAACAACCTGCTGTGACGGGTCGTTGGTGCTTATAACACCAGAAGCGTCCACGGTACCTTTAACAATAATGCCGCCTTTTTCGCAGCCCAGAAGGTTCTTGGCCTTTTCCCAAGTCTTTACTGCTTTGTCTGCGGATTTACCATCGTTGCTGTCGTTGCCGTTCTGGCCGTCGACATAGATCCATGTTTCGCCTGAATTACCCTTGCTGGTAGTAGTGAACGCCTGCTGATCGGCGTAAGCTTCGGTTGTGCCTACAAACACAGTCGCTCCCAGTGCCACCATGACTGCAGCTACTATAGCTACCATAGCCAGCACTGCGTTCTTGCACAGAGTGCCATTACGCAAATTCATATCCTGCACCATTTCCTTCCAAAATCGCAGTTTACTTAGATATGCTTTTACGTAATGTGATATGTAAAGGATGCTTTATTCTAAACGCAGAAATATAACTATGTCTAGCGACTTAGTAGCATTTATTGCCACTTCAAAAGATATCCATAAGCACCCAACTTGCGCCCTATCAGCCACTTTGGTATTCTATGTTGGCTTTGTAATCAAGAAGGAAGGACTCTGGTGAAGGTTCGAAAACCGAAACCTCACAGTAGCTAGCCTTCCGGTTTCCCGCCACGTGGGTAGCCGGAGGGGCTACACCGCGTGCAATTTCTTTAGTACACGACACGTATGAGCAGCACTGCCCTTGTTGGCTTGTCTGCACTTTGCCCCACCGGGCTGCGTGTTGGCGAAGGGGAAACCAATGCTGTATCTTTCGCAAATGCTGGGAAAGCCAGTCATCGACGCCGAAGGCGAAAAGATTGGCTCCATTTCCGACCTAGCCATTCAAACGGGCGAGGTCTTCCCGCGCATTACCAGCCTTGCCTTCAAGGGCCCGGGCAACGTGCCCTTCATGGTAAGTTGGCGCAAATACGTTAATGAATTCGACGGCGACGCCGTACACCTTTCCGTAGCTTCAACTGGCATTCGTTTTTCCTACCTGCAGCCCGAAGAAGTGCTGCTTGCACGCGACCTTCTGAACCGCCAAATCGTAGACACGCAGGGTATGAAGGTCGTACGCGTAAACGACCTGAAGCTTTCCGAGTCGGGCAGCCAGCTGCGCTTGCTGGGTGCCGAAGTGGGTGTTCGTGGCATTTTGCGTGGCCTGGCGCCCTGGATTGAAAATGCAGCCGTGGGGCTTGCGAAGGCGTTCAACCGCAAGATCGACGAAGACATTATTGCGTGGAACTACATGGACTTGCTGGACCGCGACCTTTCCAAGGTGCAGCTTTCCGTTACGCACACGCGCCTTTCCGAACTGCACCCCGCCGACGTGGCGGACATTCTGGAACAGCTGGACCCCGCCCAGCGCGCCGCGGTTTTTGCCCACCTGGACGACGAACGCGCCGACGACGTTATTTCCGAATTGGAAGACGAATACCAGGCCGACGTAATCGAAGACATGAACGACGCCCGTGGTGCGAAGTTGCTTTCTGGCATGGACCCAGACGACGCGGCGGCCATCGTGCGCGACCTGCCCTATGAAAAGGCGGAGCGCCTGCTTCAGCTGATGGGTGTGGAAGACGCCGAAGACATTCGCAATCTGCTGGGTTACCGCGACGAAACCGCCGGCGGCATGATGACCACCCAGTACATTGCCATGCGCGAAAGCGACACGGTAGAAGACGCGGTGCATGCCCTACGCGAACTGCCCGAGGACCACCCCACCGTTCACTATTTATATGTACTGGACGACTACGGCAAGCTGACGGGCGTGCTTTCCCTGCGCACCTTGGTGCTGGCGGCCCCTGAAACCCCGCTTGGCAGCATTATGTTTACCGAAGTCATTTCCGCCTTGCCCGACGAGTCCGAAGAAGACGTGGCGGACGACATTTCCAAGTACAACCTGCTTGCCATGCCCGTAGTGGACGAACACGGCAAGATGTTGGGCATTGTTACCTTCGACGACGCCTTGGACGTTATCGAAGAAGACGTGGAAGAAACCAAGAGCACGCAAACCAGCAAGCTCACCGCAGGCGTTATTGCCGGCTTGGTGGCACTGGCAATTTACACCTTTATTGTGCTGCAGATTGCTGGGCATTTGGGTTAGAAGGACCGCATAGTTGACGCCGCAGAAGACGACAGAGGAAGTACTGGCTAAGGCCGAAGAACAGGGCAACGCAGCCCTGGCTGAAGGCTTGGAACTTGCTGCCGCCACTGAACCAGCGGAAGCAGCCAAGGCGGCGCCTGCCCTAAAACCCAAGAGCAAGCTCATGCTTATTCTGGCCGCTATGGGCCCGGGCATCGTAACCGCCATGGCGGGCAACGACGCCGGTGGCATTGCGGCCTATTCCACCCTTGGCGCTGAATTTGGTTTCCAAGGGCTGTGGATTCTGCCCATTATGTGCGTACTGCTGGCCATTGTGCAGCTGACCGCAGGCAAGATGGGTGCGGTAACCGGCAAGGGCTTCGCGGCGAATATCCGCGAGAAGTTCGGCATCCGCCCCACCGCGCTTGCCATGTTGGCTCTGCTTATTGGTAATGTTGCCACCACCTTCGCCCAGTTCGCCGGTATTGCGGCAGGCATGAACATGTTTGGCGTACCCACGTGGGTGAGCGTTATTGTGGCAGCCATTGCGGTGTGGTTGCTTATTTCGGGCGGCAACTATCAGCGCGTGGAGCGCGTCTTTCTTATTCTGTCCTTCGTCTTTGTGACCTACATTATTGCGGCGGTTATGGCCAAGCCCGACTGGGGCGCAGCACTGGCAGGCACCGTAGTTCCCACCTTCGTACCTTCGGTTAGTTTTGTAAGCCTGACCATTTCCATTATTGGTACCACCATCGCACCATGGATGATGTTCTACTACCAAAGCAACGTGGTTGAAAAAGGCACGGGCACCGACGAAATGTTGAGCGTACGCGTGGACGCTATAAGTGGCACCATCGCTGCGTGCATTGTGGCATGGTTCATTATCGTTACCACAGGTGCGGTGCTCTTCCCTGCGGGCATTCATATTGAAGACGCGTCCGACGCCGCCATGGCGCTTGCCCCCTTCGCGGGCGACTACGCCAAGATCCTGTTTGCGGTTGGTTTGGTTTCGGCAAGCTTCTTGGCTGCCTGCGTTCTGCCGCTCACGAGTGCTTACGTAATTTGCGAAGCATTCGGTTGGGAAGCAGGCGTGGAATTCAGCTTCAAGGAAGCGCCGCAATTCCGTTCCATCTACACCTTTATTATTGTCTTCAGCGCGCTCATTGTGCTTATTCCCAACATTAACCTGATGGGCGTCATGCTGTTCGCGCAATTCCTAAACGGTATTATTCTGCCCGTACTCCTGGTGTTTATGGCGCTTATTGTGGCCGACAAGCACATCATGAAAAGCTACGTGGCGGGGCGCATAACACTCGTGCTGCTCTGGGCAACCATTGGCATCGTAGTAGTGCTTACGATTATCGTGCTCGTTATGCAAGTGCTCGGCATAGGTTAAGCGGCCACTTCCAGGTTTCCTTTAGTCCCCTGTCAAGTGACCGCTTTTACGTTTGCTGAGCCCGCCATGAGACGGGCTTTTTCATACGATGGCCCCTGCTAGGCAGCTACCTTCTGCCCAACGGTGCTCTTCAGTACGAAGGCCGCACCAACTACGAGCACAATGCCCAGGCCCAAGCAAATGATCCAATTCTGTACGTAGCCCGCAATCAGGAAGCAGAGGAAGCTCACGCCTGCCACGGTAAGGGCGTACGGAATCTGGGTATTCACATGCTGGATGTGGTCCACGTTGGCACCCGCACTTGCCATGATGGTCGTGTCGGAAATGGGCGAAATATGGTCGCCGCACACCGCGCCTGCCAGGCACGCCGAAATACCAATAACAAGCAGCACTGAATCAGCCGGGAACACCGCAACCACGATGGGAATAAGAATGCCAAAGGTGCCCCAGCTGGTACCCGTTGAAAATGCCAGGAACAGCGCTACCAGGAAGATAATAGCCGGCAGCAGGTTATAAAGGGCGCCCGCCCCGTCGAGCAAGCCAGCCACGTAGTCGGCTGCACCCAGGGCGCTTGTGGTTAGCTTCAGCGTAAGCGCGAAGGTAAGAATAAGCAGCGCCGGCACCATGGCCTTGAAGCCTTCCACGAAGCACGCGGTTGCTTCCTTGAAGCTAATAACGCGGCGCGCGACAAAGTAGATGAATGCGAAGGCCACGGCCACGATAGAACCCCACGGCAAGCCAACGGAAGCGTCGGTGTCGCCGAAGGCCACGGGCAAATTCATGAAGCCGTCGGCTTCGGCGTCCCAGAAGCCACCCACGTACATCATGCCAATGGCGCAGGACGCGATAAGCACAATTACGGGCAGGATCATGTCGAGCAGGCTTGCATTGCTTTTAATCGAAAGTTCTTCGTTGCCGAGGCTGCCCAGTTCGCCTTCCTTGTAGGCGTCCAGTTCGGCCTTGGCCATGGGGCCGTAATCGAAGCCCATGATGCTAATGACCACCACAAAGACAATGGTAAGCAGCGAATAGAAGTTGTACGGGATAGCCTGAATGAACAGCTGAATGCCCGTGATGCCGGTGTCCAGGTCGCTGGCGGTAGCGGAAACCGCGGCAGCCCAGGAACTAATGGGTGCAATCATGCAGATAGGGGCCGCGGTAGCGTCGATCATGTAGGACAGCTTCGCGCGGCTTATCTTTTGTTCGTCGGTAACGGGGCGCATGACCGCACCAACCGTGAGGCAGTTGAAATAGTCGTCGATAAACAACAGGATACCCAGGAAGAAGGTAGCCAGAAGCGCACCGGTGCGCGACTTAACATGCGTGGCAGCCCACTTGCCAAACGCGGCGGCGCTCCCGCTGGCGTTCACGAGGGCAACCATAATGCCCAGCAGCACCAGGAACACGAAAATGCCCGCATTCCACGAGTCGGCAATAGCAGCAATAAAGCCGACGTTGGGGTCTTCCGAACCACCAACCGAACCTAAGGTGAGGTAGTCCAACAGGTTAGTAATAAAGTTGCCGCCTTCGCTGAAAGCCAGCAGCACGGCACCTACCAGAATGCCCACAAACAAGCTGCTGTAGGTTTCCTTGGTAATGAGCGCCAAAACGATAGCCACAATTGGCGGCACGAGGGCCCAAAAGGTTCCAACAATTTCCATTCTTGCTCCTTACATAAAAACAGACCATGGACTCCACCATGGCCTGCGTTTACGTCTGCGTGCCATAGTAGCGCTCCGCATTATGCGACAGTGAACAACGTATTTCGCTGAACCCCAGGTTAGGCAGGACGGAAACCCTGTAAAACCTTCGGCAGAACCCCCTTTCGCATGCCGGCCTTTCCGGGCCATTACGGCAGCTACTCTTGAATTCCGCACCTCTACCATGTCTGAATTGTCAACGTCCGTATTATAGCGAATAGGCCATAAAAGTGGGAAATTGGAGTGGGAATTCGGGGACGGGGGATTTTTCCCAAAAGTGGGAAAGAATACTCCGTCCCCAAAATCCCAAGTTGTTCAATTAAAGCTGTTCGAGGGGTTCGGCGGCGTCGAAGCGTTCCTTGCCCACCAGCTCGCGTTCGTATTCACGGTCGATAGCGCCTTCAGGCGTGGGCGGGTTAACTTCAAAGGGAACGCCTGGCGTAAGCAAGCTCACCAAGGGCACCACGGCAAGCGAAAGCAGCATGGCAAGCGCACCCGCGTTGATGGGGCTCGCAATAAATGCCGCACCGAACAGGCCCATAATCATATTCACGCTCGTAAGCCCCACACCAATGGCAAAGCTGGCCCATACGGCCGCCTTCGAAATGCGGTTGGAATACAAACCCCACAGGAAGGGCCCCAAGAACGAGCCAGCGATGGCGCCCCAGGAAATACCCATGAGCTGGGCAATCCATGCCACCGAACTGTGATACTGGAACAGGGCAATAATGGCCGAAATGCCTACGAACACCACGAGCAAAACGCGCATCCAGTTAATTTGGGCGCGTTCGTCCATTTCCTTCACCACGTTGCCTTTAATAAGGTCCAAGGTCAAAACCGAAGACGACGTAAGCACGAGCGAACTTAAGGTAGACATAGACGCCGAAAGCACGAGCACTACCACCAAACCAATAAGCATGTCGGGCAGGTTGGAAAGCATGGTAGGCACGATGGAGTCATAGACCGGCACGCCCGTTTCCGTGTAGGCGATCTGGTCGGCAAAGAGGCGGCCAAAGCCCCCCAGGAAGTAACTGCCGCCAGCCACCACGAAAGCAAACAAGGTCGAAATGATGGCACCCTGCTTAATGGCGGGGCCCGTCTTTATGGCATAGAACTTCTGGACCATCTGCGGCAGGCCCCAGGTACCCAGGCTTGTAAGAATAACTACGCCCATAAGGTTGAAGAAGTCGGGCCCGAGGAAGCTGATGAACGGCCCTGCCATCTGGCTTCCTTCCAGGGAAAGCTGGGAAAGCTCCACCACGCTCTGCGAAAGGCCGCCGTGGGTTTGCAGCACGGCCACAATGACCGCCACAATGCCCACCAGCATAACAATGCCCTGGATAAAGTCGTTCACGACGGTGGCCATATAGCCGCCGAGCACCACATATACGCAGGTCACAATTGCCATACCGGCAACTAACACTTCATAGGGCACACCAAATGCCATGGCAAACAGGCGCGAAAGGCCGTTGTAGACGCTCGCGGTATACGGAATAAGGAAGATAAAGATAATGACAGCCGCAGCAACACGCAAGGCATTTGACTGGTAACGCTTGCCGAAGAATTCGGGCATGGTTGCCGCACGCAGGCGCTGGGTTACTTCACGCGTGCGCGGGCCCAGCACCCACCAGGCAAGCAAGCTGCCAATAAGAGCATTGCCAATGCCAGCCCAGGTTGCCGCCATGCCATACTTCCAGCCAAACTGGCCTGCATAACCAATAAAGACTACGGCCGAAAAATAACTCGTGCCAAAGGCAAAGGCCGAAAGCCACGGGCCCACATTGCGCCCGCCCAAAATAAAACCGTCAACGCTTTTACTATTGCTTCTGGTATAGATGCCCACGCCTACAACCACGGCGATGAACAAAACTATGACCATTATTTTCCAAAACATCGTTTTCTTCTTTCAACACATTTAAACTACAGGGCATTTCGGATGGTGCACACGACTACGGCACAAAGACATACGCACGCACAGGGCGCATACGCAAATCTAGCACGCGAAACCGTGTGCTAGAAGTATCGATAATAATAGGAAGCAAGGAAAGCATGGTGCGAACGCACAGCAAAAGCCGCCTTTTGCGGGACTAAAGAAATATGTGCGCTGGCACCTAACATGCAGGATACTTTAGCACAGCGAAGTGCCATGTCAAGCGATTGCTGCTTTTAAGTTACTGCTTTTTTTCGGGGTGCATGAAAGCCGTGACCGGATGCTTAAACACCTACTGCTTGTAGCTTACTGCTTTTTTACGTAGGCAATGCCGAAGGCATGCATCCAGGTGCTTGCGGCCACGGTTGCCGAAGCGGGTTCCATAATAATCGTTTCAAATGAAGAATACTTTTCGATGAGTTCAATTATTTCTTGTTGCTCTTCGATGGTACAGCCCGCATAGGTAACAAACAGGAGCTTCTTGTCTGCCTTTCTGTTGGCCGCAGCCATGGCGTTCTTAATGTATTTTTCAGTTGCGGAAGAAATATAGCCGCCCTGGAAGCCCGACAAACCAAGTCTTCCGTGCCTAAAGCGCATGACCGGTTCCCACGAAAAAGCGCGCACCATAATACGCAGCGGAAGCGACATATTGCTTTCAATGATGGGCGAATCGATAGCAGGAATAAGGAAGGAACCCACAATGCGTTCGGAGTATTGCCCCAGTTCGGCCATGATTTCTTCGATTTCGCGTTCTTCTTTCGCCAGTTCAACTGCACGAAGGGCAACCAAGCCCATGCTGCTCGACATGAGGCGCGAGTCCACCACGTGCACGCTGTCGAAGCTAGCAGCGGCACTACAGGCAGTGCTGTAGGCTTCGTTCACCTTCGAAGAAGCACTAATGTGTATGACCGATTCGGCATGGGAAAGTATGTCGCCGAAGAAGCTTTCGTATTCTTCAACCGAAGCCGGCGTCGCGTAGGCACGCCCACCCGTTTCAAAATAGTTGAAGAGGTTGTTCGAATTGATTTCTTCAACGTCGCGGAAGCGGCCTTCGTCGGTAACAATGTAGAACGGCATGCGCACGATATTATTTTCAACCAGCATGGCTTCAGGCAAACCGCAGGGGCTGTCGACCGTAATGGCGCAACCAAATTTGCGGCGTGCCGGCACCGCGATGTTGTACACTTCCCCTTCTTCCATTTCGACCGACCGTTCAACCAGGTCCGCCGAAAGGAACTGCACCAAGGTTGCTTCCAGTAAGCTGCCATGGATGGGCTTGGCCAAATAGGCCTGGAAACCATGCTTAAGATAGAAGGCATTCATGTCTGAACCGGCATTAGCGGTGAGCGCCACAACGGGCGTGTCGCGGCACAGGCCACCTTCCTGTTCGCGCACGGCGCGCAGGGTTTCAATGCCGTCCATTTCGGGCATTTCATGGTCCATGAATATGACGTCGTAGTGCGTTACGGCTGTCTTTTCAAGACATTCGCGCCCACTGGCAGCAACGTCGGTCTGGGCACGCGTTGCGCGCAAGAGCTTGCGGGCAACCATGCGGTTCATGTCGTTGTCGTCCACGATAAGCACGTGGGCTTCGGGGGCTTCAAAGACGGCGTCGTGAGCACCGATAGCAGTCCTTTGCGTAAGGGATGAATACTGCATGGGGCTGGCGTCGACAATTCGCTGAGCCACTTCGATTTGGAAGTGGCTGCCCTTGGTGTAGATGGAGTCCACCGTAATAGTGCCACCCATGAGGTCGATAAGCTGCTTTGAAATGGCCAGGCCCAGGCCCGTGCCTTCCACATTGCGGTTGCGAGCCGTGTCGATACGCTTGAAGCTGTCGAACAAATACGGCAGGGCTTCCTTGCGAATACCAATGCCCGTGTCGTCCACGGAAACCCGCAGGAGGAATTCGTTAGGCCCGCGCTTTTCCCCGTCGACAACCAGGGTTACGGTTCCTTCTTCGGTGTATTTAATAGCGTTGGTAAGAATGTTGATAATGACCTGCTTGAGGCGCATTTCGTCGCCATAGAGCATGCTGGGCACGTCTTCGCCCACGCTCACTTCAAAGTGCAGGCCTTTTTCCTTAGCACGCCCCCACAGCAGGTTGACCACGTCGGAAAGCATGCGCGATGTTTCGTACTGGGCTTCTGCCAGTTCCATGCGGCCCGACTCGATTTTCGAAAGGTCCAAAACGTCGTTGATGAGCGAAAGCAACATGCGGCTTGCGTTCTGGATGTTGGTGGCGTTTTCAGCGATTTCTTCTGTGATCTGCTGGTCGCGCAGCGTCATTTCGTTCAGGCCGATAATGGTATTGAGCGGCGTGCGAATTTCATGGCTCATGGAACTGAAGAAGCGGCTCTGGGCGTCGGAAAGCGCCTGGATTTCTTCCTTTTGGTCGTTCGCGCGCTTGTTTTCGCGTTCGAAAATACCCGTCTGGTAGCGCACCAGCGCCGCCACGAGCAAACCCACGACCGTGGCTGCAAAGAAGGTGTCGATATTAACCAAAATGGGGTCGTTGAGCTGCGTGACTATTTCGGGGTGAATAGCGGAATAAAACGACATGAAGGCAAATTCGACGGTTGCAATGATGGAATAGACCCAAAACAGCCTGTTGGGGAACACCGCAGCAATGAACAAGAGGATAACGACAAACCAGGTCGAAGTACCGCTATTCGCGCCGCCGCCCAAAAAATAGCCCATGGGGAAGGCAATAAAGGCCACCACGATAACGACTATCGACCCGAAAAAGTTGGTTTTACCCGTCTTGAAAGCAAGGAAGATGCACGCCACATAAAGGAAGTAGGCTGCAAAGAGGGCGATCGAAAGAAGCTCGCCCTGTTCTGCCAGGGTGGTAATAACGGCAACGCCCAAAACGGCAAAGCTGCCCACGACGCCCGCAAGAGCAAACAGGCGGTCGCGCAGAGTAAACTCGTCAGAATAGAGGACGGACTTAAGCCCACCCCTCGTGAAAGTCTTTAGTGCTTCTGAAATACGCGCCACTCAAACTCCTTTTGCTGCCAGTTCACTCCTGCTTGCTTCTACCCTATTACGCTATTCGTCTGCGTAAATAATGCCGAAGGAATGCAACCACGTATTAGCCGCCAAGGTTGCAGACGCCTTCTGCATGATTAGTTCTTCAAACGTTGAAAGCTCTTCGACCGCTTTGCGGATGTTTTCCTGTTCTTCAACCGAACAGCCCGCATACACCACGAAGAGGAGCTTCTTGTCGCCACGCCGGTTGGCGCGCCGCATGGCGCTTTTAATATATTTGTCAGACGCGGAAGAAACGTAGCCGCCCTTGAAGCCGCCGAGCCCTGCACCGCGCCGGTCAACCTTCATGATGGGGTCAAGCGAAAATGCCTGGATTAATGCACGAATGGGTGCTGGCATGTAGGTCTGCACAATAGGCGACTCGTGCGAAGTGACCAAGGAATTCGCAATGACCTTGTCGGTGTATGCGTCCAGGGCTTCAAGGATTTCGGTTATGTTCTTCCCCTCTTCAACGAGCTTCGAAGCTTTAATGGCGGTAAGGCCTATGCCGCTGGAAATTGAATGCGAGTCAACCACATGCACATTGTCGAAGCTCGCGGCTGCCTGGAGGGCAGTTTTGTACGACCTTCCGATGCTCGAAGAAATAGTGACATGAATAACACTTGCTGCTTCGTTAAGCAGTTCACCGAAGAATGCTTCGTATTCTTCAACCGCGCCCGCCTCAGAATAGGCACGGGCCCCTGTTGCGCAATAGGCAAACAGGTTGTCGGAGTCGATTTCTTCCGTGTCGCGGAAGCGCCCATGTTCGGTAACCACATACAGCGGCATGCGCGTAAGGCGGTACTGCTCGAGCATTTCTTCAGGGAGGTCGCACGGGGAGTCGACCGAAACCACAATGCCGCGTCTCTTTTCCATTCTGTTGATCTTAATGCGCTCTTCTTCGTTTTGGATGAGGCTTCGTTCAACGAGGTCTGGTGGCAAGAACTGCAGGAGCGTCGCTTCCAGCAAACTGCCATGGATGGGCTTGGCCAAGTAGGCTTGGAAGCCCTGGGCAGCATAGAAGGCATTGCGGTCTGAACCCGCATTGGCGGTAAGGGCAATAACCGGAGTGTTGTGGCAAAGCCCGCCCGACTGGCTGCGCACCGCCTTCAAGGTTTCGATGCCGTCCATTTCAGGCATTTCGTGGTCCATGAAGATGAGGTCGTAGTGCGTGTTGGCCGTTTTTTCGAGGCATTCCTGGCCGCTCGCCGCCATGTCCGTCTGGACGCGGGTTGAACGCAGGAGCTTACGCGTAACGATGCGGTTCATGTCGTTGTCGTCCACGATAAGCACGTGGGCGTCGGGGGCTTCAAAAATGTTAACGTAGCTTTCTGGGTTGCTCACTCCCGTGGCCAGGGTGTATTCCATAGGCTTGGGGTTGGCAATTTTTTGCTTCACTTCAATTTGGAAGTGGCTGCCCTTGGTGTAGATTGAGTCCACCAAAATGGTGCCACCCATAAGGTCGACAATTTCCTTCGAAATAGCCAGGCCCAGACCCGTGCCTTCCACGTTGCGGTTACGTTCAGTGTCTACGCGCTTGAAGCTGTCGAACAGATACGGAAGGGCTTCCTTGCGAATGCCTATGCCCGTGTCGTCGATGTCTATGCGCAGCATGAATTCGTTTGCGCCCACCGTTTCACCGTCAACGGAAAGGCTGACGCTGCCTTCTTCGGTGTACTTAATGGCGTTGGAAAGCACGTTGATAATAACCTGCTTAAGGCGCATTTCGTCGCCGTAAAGCATGCTGGGGACGCCTTCGCCCACATTAACTTCGAAGCTGAGGCCCTTGTCTTTCGCGCGGCCCCACAAAAGGTTGACGATGTCGGAAAGCATCTGCGAAGTTTCATACTGGTCTTCCGCCAGTTCCATGCGGCCCGACTCAATCGTGGACAAGTCCAAAACGTCGTTGATAAGCGAAAGCAACATGCGGCTTGCATTCTGAATGTTTACCGCATTGTCGGCCACTTCTTCGGAAATAGTTTGGTCGCGCAGCGTCATTTCGTTCAGGCCGATAATGGTATTGAGCGGCGTACGAATTTCATGGCTCATGGAACTAAAGAAGCGGCTTTGTGCGTCGGACAAAGCCTGGATTTCATCCTTCTGCTTGTGCGCAATATTGTTTTCGTTCTTGAACAGAATTTGCTGGTAACGAACAAGCAAGGCAACCAGAATTGCCAGGAACACAACCGAAAACGAAATATGCAGGAAGCGGAAGAAGGGCGTGAACTCAACCTGGAACAGTTGGGGGTTCATGTATGAGTAATAGGCCGTCACCACAAAGAGGACCAGACCAATGCCCATAAAAATGAAAAAGCGCCTGCGTTCAAACACCATGGCAATGTAGACAATGGCAATAACGAACCAAATAGGAACGCCACTATAAATGCCGCCGCCGAACAGAATGCCAAGCGGGAAGGTAATGTAGATAGCAAAAATAACGTAGGTGATATTCCCAATGTCGTATTTGTGCGTGCGGAATGAATACACGGCGGCCGCAATACAAACAAGAAGTGAAAGCGCCGAAACAACGGTGAGCAAAGGTGCATGGAGGGCAAAAAGTGAAATGCAGAGCGCCGAAGTAAGGCCGAGCATAACGGCAATCGTGCCAAACAGGAACATCTGGTGTTCAAGCGGATGGCCTGGCCTTAAAAGGAAGTTTATGAAGCGGTCGATCACTTAGCGCCACCAATCGATTCAAGTTCTTCTACGGCACCAACAAAGTCAAAGGAATTCACCTTTTTAACAACGGGTTCAAGCAGTTCGAGAAGCGCCTTGCCCTTATACGAGCGGTTAGCATTCCTTTCGATATAGTCTTCGATGGCCGAAGGCTCAAAGGTGTCGAGCAATTCGCGCAGGTCGATAACAATCTTGCGCCATTCGGTAATGTCGAGTGACTCAAGGCGTACCGGTGCCTGGGCTGCCGGCCCTGGGGCAGCGGGAGCCGCGGCTTCAGTGCTGCTGGCAGCAGGAACGACGGCGGCTTCTTCTGCAACTTCCGCTGGCGCAAAAATACGCGGGTTGGCCTTAAGGACGCTCAGGACACGCCGGTATTCGTTCATCATTTGGTCGTGGTGGCGGTGAATGGTTGGCTCCTCGGCGTTCTTGGCCGCCATTTCTTCAATATAGGCTACGTCTGAAAGTTCTATAGCGCCTATGGTCTTCGAAGAGCTCTTCAGGGCATGGACCAGAATGGCGTAATTCTTCCAGTCGTTTGCTTCGTAGTAAGCCTGGATGTCGACAAGGTTCTTTTCCGAAGTTTCGCTATAAACGCGCGCGAGCTCGATGAAGTCTTCGAGGCTGCCGCCACAATACGTAAGCGCCGTGTCGATGTCGATGCCTTCCATAGCGTCGAAGGGGTCGTCGCTTGGAGCGTCTGGCGTACCTGGCGTCTGTTGAGGCGGCGTGGCGCTTGCTTCACCCGTCCTGCCGTCGACGAAGGTCTTCTTCGAGTCGGGGATAAAGTCTTCAAGCACCTGGTTGAGGATGGCGTTGTCGATGGGCTTGGCCACGAATTCGTTGAAGCCTTCCTCCAGGAACATTTCGCGCGAACCCGCAATGGCATTTGCCGTAAGGGCAATGATGGGAACATTCGTGAAATACTCGCCGGTTTTGGCACGAATCTTGCGGAAGCATTCGATGCCGTCCATGCCAGGCATCATGTGGTCCATAAAGACGAAGTCGTAGTCTTGTGACTCGATGTGCGCCAGGGCTTCTTCGCCGCTGGTGGCGGCCGTAATCTTGATGCGATACTTGCGCAGCAGGCCTTCGACCACCTTGAGGTTCATGATGTTGTCGTCGACTACGAGCACCTTGGCAGTAGGCGCTTCGAAGTGGCGAATTTGCTGGTACTTGCGCGGGTTGGCCAGGATGTCGCCGCCGTTGAACAGTTCGGCAAGCGTCATGGCGTTGTAGGGCGTATAGAGCGCATGCATGCGATTGGTGGGCGCTTCATGCTGGCGGTCCAAAATAAGGACTGTGGAAAGCTGGGTAGCGGTAGTGTCGAAGAAGCTTGGGTCTTCTTCGTATTCTTCTATGCCAATGAACAGATGGGTGTAGTTGCCCTGGCGCAGGCGGCGCCTGAGTTCGGCAAGCGAAGTAACGCGCTGGACGAAAATGTCCAGGTGTTCAGCGATATGACTAATGTGCGAAATATAGCTGTCGCGCATGGTGGATTCGGCTTCTTCGGCGTTGTAGTACCAAATGGCGCGAACGCGGTCGGGGTGGGTAACCGCAATACACGGGCGTTCGTCGCGCACTTCCTGCGGGATAGAGAAGGTGAATTCGCTCCCCCTGCCTTCCTGGCTACGCACGGTAAGGAAGCCGCCCATCTTCTTGATGAGGGCATTGGAAATGGTAAGGCCCAGGCCCATGCCTTCCACGTTGCGGTTGCGTTCAGGGTCGACCTGGTAGAAGTCCTGGAAGATTTTTTCCATGCTTTCGCGGCTCATGCCAATGCCCGTGTCGCGGATGGAAACGATCAGGTTCACGCCATATTCTTCGGGGCGGAAGCTAACGTTTACCACCACGCCACCTTCGTTAGTGAACTTGATGGCATTGCCGATGAGGTTGTTCATAATGCGGCGCAGCTGCTGTTCGTCGCCATAGAGCAGGCACGGGATGCGCGGGTCGCAGTCGAAGATGAGCTTGAGGTTCTTTTCGCGGTTCTGGAACACCGTCATGTTCATGACGTCGTTTATGGTGCTCGTGATGTTGTAGGCACGCGGGCTTAAGGTATGCGTGCCTGCTTCGAGGGCCGCGTAGTCCAGAATGTCGGTCACGATGGTTTGCAGTTCGATGCCCGTCATTTGAATGTCGAGGGCATGGTTGTGGGCCGCTTCAGGCAAGTCTTCGGCGAGTAGGATTTCGCTCATGCCCGAAACGGTGTTGATGGGCGTGCGGAGTTCGTGGCTTGTGTTAGCTACGAAGTCGTCCTTGATCTTCTGGACCTTGCTGATCTGTTCATTGAGGTCCGAAACTTCTTCTTCCATGTCCTGCGAACGGCGAATGGCGTACACGCACAGCATGTCGACAATAATGAGCGAAAGGAACTGGAGCAGCATGCGGTCGAGCTCCACGCCTCCTTCGGGGATAACCATACTTTGCTTAATGAAAATGTGGTACAGCAAAAGGACGAACTGGGTGCCAATGACTATGTCGATAATGGGGCGCAGCTGGTACAGATGGAACAACACAGCAAACACGCACAGGGTGGGAACAATAACCATGAAGTCCAAGCTATAAACGCCATAGAACATAATGTTGAAACAGGAAGCAAGGGTAATAACAATGGCGCGTGTCATGTGGTCCTGGAAGCCCGAAATATATGCCCACCACACAAACGCAACTTCAACAGCGATAACGGGAATAATGACTGGTGACCAGCCATTTTTCATAGCAACGTAGGCCAAAAAGACCGAAAAAATGGTGAAGGAAATGGTAATAAGGGACTCGCGTTTACGTTCGCGGATAAGCCCCGATTCCGATAAAGCCATACGCTCTCTCTTTCGTCCTTATAGTGCTTTGCCTACGGTGCTGGACATTATTCTTCTTCGCCTAGGTATTCTTTGAGCTGAGGTTCAAGTTCAAGGAAGACATCCGTGATTACGGGGTCGAATTGAAGGCCACGTGCGTCTTCGATAATGTCGAGGCAGGCACGCATGGGGCGTATACCCGCCTTGTAAACGCGGTCTTCATAGAGCGCGTCGAAGACATCTGCAAGCGACATGATGCGCGCGCACAAAGGAATGTTTTCGCCCGAAATGCGGTCGGGGTAACCCGTGCCGTCCCAGCGTTCATGATGACGCAGGGCGATGTCGCGCGCCACTTCCAAGTAGCCAGGTTCTTCCACGTCGCCCAACAAGTCGTCCACGATGTCGGCACCATAACGCGTATGGTCCTGGATAATCTTGAATTCTTCGTCGGTCAAAGGGCCCGGCTTATTCAAGATAGTGTCAGAAATCTTGATCTTACCGATGTCGTGCAAAGGTGCGGCACGAACCGTATTGTTAACATAGTCGTCGGTAAGCGTTGTGGTAAAAAGATTGCGCTCGCGCAAAGCCGTGCAGATCATTTCAACATAGACCTGGGTGTTTTTCACATGACGGCCCGTATTGTTGTCGCGCAATTCGATCAAGTTTGCCATGCCCAAAATGATGGAGTTCTGCATGCGGGCAATACGTTCGGTACGGTTCAGAATTACCTGCGACTGGTTTGCCAGCATGGATTCGAGCTGGTGGCGGTAGCCATAGAGTTCCATAATGCGGCGCACACGGTTGAGCAGGACCACCGGCACAAAGGGCTTGCCTACGTAGTCGATGGCGCCCGCTTCCAGGCAGCGCGCTTCACTTTGTGGGTCCTGGTTTGCCGTTAAGAAGATAACGGGGATGGAAGCCCATTCGTTCTTTTCCTTCAGGCGGCCGAGGACTTCAAAGCCGTCCATGTCGGGCATGTTAATGTCGAGCAGGATAAGGTCCGGAGTATTGTTCGTGAGGTACTTAAAGACCATGGCACCCGAATTTACGGTGGCCACGCGGTATTCGTCGTCCAAAATACCTTTTGCGAGCTTAAGGCTCGTAGTGTCGTCATCTACGATGAGAATGATGTTCATGCAAACCCCTGTGCATTATGCATCTACGTCTTTTCCTATGTAATAGATAAGTTTACCACTCACCTGGGCTTTTATGACAAAGAATTAACAATTAATTGGCTCAATTTAGGCATGGGAAAAAGGCTTTACACAAGCCTTGGCTATCGCAGGATATCGTCGATATAGCCGTTTATTGTGTCGTGGTATTCCTTGAGTTCTTCTTCGGAGAGAGGGTCACTGGGGCTTGCCTGGCTTGGGACGGTACCTGAATGGTCGTGAACAAGCTGGCCATTGCGTATGAAGAAGCAGTGCGGCACATACAAATGCGGGACACCATTGTCGTCTTCGGCAAGGATGCTCCCCACCCGTTCAATAAACAGGTCGTAGTCGAGCAGGTCGAGGTTCGACTTCCACGAAGGGTCGCTTCGCGTATCGATGTAGGCAATTTCAATACCACGTTCAATTGCAATGTCGTTGAGGGGGTTCAAAACAACGTTACACCAGGGGCAATTGTCAAAACCGGTATAGACAATGAAGGTTGAATGGGCGTCCATTTCAGCAGCCATTTCAGCAACGGTCATGTTTCTGAAATGGTATTCCTTGTCGTATTCGGCGGCGCAGGCATAGCCGCTCATGTCGGCGACGGGGTAGGCGTCCAGCGACGTGTAGTTGGCAGAACTAGCCGGCGCATTCGCACAGGCCGAAAGGCTAAGCGCCAAAAGCATGGCGCATATAAGGAGGAGCTTTTTCATGCAGTTATTATAACTACTTTGGGAACGGAGATGCCGGACCAATGCTTAAGGCGCGCGTTGGGCACGCGTCGACGCATTCGCCGCAGAGCATGCAGTCCCCCGCTACGACGCGATTCTTTTCACCCGAAAGTGCGGGCTGCAAGATTTCAGGGTCCGCCAAGCACACGGCTTCGCAATGGCCGCAGTGGGTGCAAGCGTCGAAGTCCATCTTCACGCTGAACAGGCCAACCGTACCCAGGGCTTCGTAGAAACCACCCAGGGGGCACAGGGCGCGGCACCACACACGGCGTGCCCACAGAAGTTCAATAAGCACGATGGCCAGCAGGGTAATAAGGCCCGTAAGGCTACCAAACAGAATGCCCTTATTGATAAGCGAAATGGGGCTGAACATTTCAAACACAAGCCTGCCGGTAATAGCCGAAAGCACCAGGATACCCAGGGCAACCCAAAGCTTTGCATGGCGCGGAATGGCGTGTTCAACCACTTTGATATTGAGCTTAGCGCGCAGCCAGTCCACCGCTTCAAGCAGCAGGTTTACCGGGCACACCCAACCGCAGAATGCACGGCCACGAATAATGCCGTAGAACACCACGATGGGAAGAATGCCAATAAGCCAACCCATGGTGAAGTCCTTGGCGGCCGCAGCAGCCTGCAAAATAGCAAAGGGATCGAGCAGCACAATGCCCAAAATGGACGACGAAGAAAGCGAACCAAAGAAGGGCAGCTCGGCCGCCGTCTGGGGAACCTTTTCCATGCCGCTCACATTACCGAAAAGCCCATAACCCACCACGAGCAAGGGTGCCATAAACAGCAATAGGGCCGCAAACTGCACAATGCGACGCGCTATGGTAAAGGTATGCTTGGTCTTTTTAGGTGCCACCTATTCCCCCTCTTTCCCGTAGAGGACATCGTGGCTTTCACGCGCACGTTCCTGCACTCTTTCGAACATAGCCTGAGTTTCCGGGTCGTCTTCGAAGTTTGCGTAAATAAGATTTACGGCCAAAACGTCTGGCATCTTGGTGATGTCGTTTGCCAGATCGTGCGAAGCAGAAACGGATTCTTTTTCAATAGTAATAACAATTTTGCCTTGTTCACTGCCGTGCACTTCCACCCCGTCGAGCTGGGCAAGTGCCGCTTCAACGCTTGCCATGTTTTCTGGCAGCGTTTCAACAATGAGGCTTGATATTACGCAATGTTCTTCGGTCATTTCTTCCTTCTTTGCTTTTGGAACAAAAACCCGTCCCCTGTTCCACTAATAATACCGCCCTTGAAAGGGACGACTGATTATAGAGTTAGGGAAAAAGTTATCGGGATACTCTACGCACAATCGACCCTTTCAAGGGCACCTGCGCGGCAGAGGCACCACCGCGCAGGTTGAGAGGCAAATCTTGCTATTCTGTGCTCGGCAGATGGCAAGTGGTGCACTGGTTGCGTGCGCCGTCAAGTTCGCCGTCGATGAAGTGGTCATCGGGGATGGCTGCTGCGCCGCCCGAGCCAGTGGTATGGCAGGTCGGGCACATGTCAACCGTACGACCTTCATGGTCGGCGGGGATTGCCGTAGGAATACCCTTGAATTCGCTGTCGGCAGGAGCAGCTGCTGTTTCAGCACTTGCGGCGGCTTCAGCGCTTGCTTCTGCTTCAGCACTGGCGGCAGCGTCTGCACTAGCAGCGGCGTCCGCACTGGCAGCAGCGTCTGCGCTGGCGGCGGCGTCTGCACTGGCACTAGCTGCGCCCGTGGCGGCCGGCTGGCTGCAGGCAGCCAGGAACAGGGCGGCGAGCAGGGCACTTACTACTGCGAGAAGAACAATGAATTGTTTTTTCATCTTAGTTCCCCCTTATGCCTTTTCAATCTTGATAACGGTCTTCTTGAAGTCAGGTTCTTTAGACAGCGGGCAGTACACGTCTTCTACAACCAGGTTGATGAGAACCTTGTTGTCGTGCATAGCCACGAAGGTCATGCCTGGTTCAGGAGCGAAGCGCTGGTCGGTCGTAGCCTTTACTTCGGTGGTGCCGTAGGGGCTCGTGACCTTAACCATGTCACCGTCGTTGATGCCAAGGTTCTTGCAGTCTTCAGCGTTCATGTAAATAAGACCTTCAGGAACGGCGCGCTGCAGTTCAGGAACACGACCGGTCATGGAGCCAGAGTGCCAGTGTTCAAGCACGCGGCCCGTGCACAGCCAGAATGGATATTCTTCGTCGGGCTGATACGCCGGTGGTTCCCACGGACGGAAGACCACAGAAGGCTTCATGCCAGCGGACTTGTAGAAGCATACGTCGTTGGCCATGCCAGCCTTGCCGTATTCTTCGATACCGTACTGGTCGAAGCCTTCTTCTTGCTTACCGCCGCTGAAGCGCCAGTTGGTTTCGACCCATTCGCCGTTGACTTCGCGAACCGGCCAAGCAATACCGTGCTGCTTGATGTATTCGTCGTACGGAGCCAGCTGCTTGTTTTCCATCTTCAGCGGTGCCCAGTTCTTTTCTTCGTCCTTGGTGGTGGCGATTTCCTGAGCACGTTCGGAAGCTTCCTTCGGGTTGGAGAACAGACGATATTCGCTCCAAATAGCGCGGTTAACTTCGGTCTGGTCTTCGCCAGCTACCCAGTTACCAGCCAGGCCATTGGGGCTTTGAGCGCTCTTGTCCCAGAAGGCGCCAAAGAGCTTGTCGAAGCGGTCTTCGCCCGCAACCTTATGGCCTTCGAGTACGCGCTGAGCCATCTGCATGAGAACCCACTGATCCCACTGAGCTTCGCCCGGAGGGGTGGCAGCTTTCTGGAATACGGTGGTACGACGTTCGGCGTTACCGAACTGACCTTCTTTTTCAACCCACATAGCAACGGGGAATACCACGTCGGCGTAGTCGGTAGAAGCGGTCGGGTAAACTTCGTTGACCACGACGAAGGTCTTGAAGATGCCGTCGAAGTCTTCCTTCTTGCCCAGGAAGCGCGTGAGGTTAGGCATGGAAACTGCCCAGTTGTTGTGCGCCGTCCACAGGAAGTCGATATTGCCCTTGGACATTTCGCGGAAGATCTTGACCGTGTGGAAACCAGGAGCCTTGATGGCGTCCAGGTAGCCTTCGGGAAGGTCCCAAATAGCTTCGGTGAAGCGACGATGCTGTTCATTGGCAACAACAAGGTCTGTGGGGAGGCGGTGGCTAAAGGTACCAACTTCGCGAGCCGTACCGCAAGCGGTGGGCTGGCCAGTGAGGCTGAAGGGGCCGTTACCCGGCTTGGCGATCTTGCCAGTGAGCAGGTGGATGTTGTAGATGCAATGGTTCATCCAGGTACCACGGTTGTGCTGGTTAACACCCATGGTCCACAGGCTCATGACCTTCTTTTCCTTGTCGCCGAAGACCTTAGCAAGTTCTTCGATGTCGGCGGCAGGAACACCAGAGATTTCTTCTGCATATTCCAGCGTGTAAGGAGCGAGGCGTTCTTTCCAAGCGTCGAATTCAACGACTTCGACCTTGTCAACACGGCTGCCGTCAGGAGACTTGTCGTAGGTGTCTTCGTAGGCGTTGCCGATGTTTTCTTCGCCTACCTTGAACTGTACATGGTCGTTGACGAAAGCTTCGTCGTAGAGGTTGTTGTCGACCAAGTACTTCAGGATGGCGTTAGCAATAGCAATGTCGGAACCTGGCTTGAAGACCATGACCTTGTCGGCCGTGGCGCTCGTGCGGGTGCGCAGAGCAGTCAGGTCGTAGTGCTTGACATTGGAGTCAGCCAGCTTGTGAGCGGTCAAGCGTGAATACAGAATGGGGTGAGCTTCTGCCATGTTGGCGCCCCAGGTTACGAAAACGTCGGCGTTTTCGAGGTCCGCATAGCAACCGGCGGGTTCGTCGGTCTGGAATACGTTCATAAAGCCCACTACAGCCGAAGCCATGCACAGACGTGCATTCGGGTCGACGTTGTTGGACTTCAGGCCGGCCTTCCAGAACTTAGAAAGCAGGTAGCCTTCGGTAATGGGCATCTGGCCAGAACCCCAGAATGCAATACGCGAAGAGCCCTTGACGGTGCTGCCGTCGCCCTTTACAACGGCGGTTTCCCAGGCGGTCTTCAGCTTGCTTGCTGCCAGGTCCAGGGCTTCTTCCCACGTAGCTTCGCGCAGACCACTACCCGTGCCCTTGGTGGACGGATCGTCGCGAATCAGCGGGACAGTCAGGCGGTCTTCGCCATAAAGGGCTTTGGAAAGGTAATAGCCCTTTACGCAGTTCAGGCCCTTAGAACTACGGTTGTCCGGGTCGCCCGTTACCGCAATTACGCGCCCTTCCGCATTGGTTTCCACCAACACGCCGCAGCCGCAGCCGCAATAGCGGCATACGCCCGATGTGATGGTAGAACCGCCAGCAGCAGCTTCTGCTTCAGCAGAGCTGGTTGCCGCACTGGCGTTTTGCGCGCCCATGACGAGCGAGCCACCAGCGGCCGCCATTGCCGCAGATACTGCTGCAGCCTTGACGAACTGTCGTCTAGTAACATCCATCTTTGTTCCTCCTCTGTTGAACAACTTTCCCTTACTGTTACTTACACGCTCTTACACTTTTTATGCTTACCCTTCCTTTTGCCTGGCCAGGCGCAGCGGGGAGGGAATGCTGCGCCTGACTCAGAACCAAAAGAAAGAGACAAGTCCCCTTTTTGGACTATTCTCTAACCCAGGCCCCTTCGCCCTGGACTCCAGGTAAGTTTTCGCGAGCACTGGGCACCCAGCCTTCCTGCTCGTTTTCGTAAATTGTCCAACCTTCGCGCACAATGCGGATGGCAGGTTCGTCGGTAATACAGCGTTCAACACACAAGCCGCAGCCCGTGCACAGTTCTTGGTCGATGATGGGCGCAAAAATGGAATGGGTCGCGTCGTTTTCGTTTTTGCGATAGTCGATAACAATGGCGCGGTCGATTAAGGGGCAGGCGCGATAGCATACTTCGCAGCGCAGGCCCTTAAAGGAAATGCAGGTTTCGCGGTCCACCACGGCATAGCCCATATTGATTTCTTCGGGTCCCACAACGTCGCGCAGGGCACCCGTGGGGCACGCTGGTACGCATGGAACGTCATGGCACATGCGGCAGGCCTTTGCGCGCGTGTCTATGGTGGGCGTGCCACTCGTAGCGCTCAAGAAATCCTTTATGGCAAAAATGGATTCATGCGGACATGCTTCGATGCATTTACCGCAACGCACGCAACGTGCTAAAAAGTCAGTTTCGGACTGGGCGCCGGGAGGGCGCAGAGTTTCGCTTTGGGTGCTCATGCCAAATGCAACCGCTTGGCCACCGAGGGCCAAAGTCGCAAGCGTAACGCCAGCAATAGAAGCACCTGAAATAAAAGTTCGACGAGATAAAGACTTATCTTCGCCTGATGAGACTGCCTCAGACTGCCCCACAAGAACCTCCCCTATAAGTTTCTCGCTGAGCATAAGATAGCAGAAAAATACCCTAGCAAGCAACTAGGGTATTAATTCAGCGGGTTTTCCCCTAAGCAGACAAAAGTGCTACTGAACAGGCTTTATTCTTTCGGTCGAATAATTCACGCATTGCCTCCTGGTGCGTGCCGTATTCGCCTCTTGGCGTGTGCTGTACTTGCCTCTTGGCGTGTGCTGTATTCGCCTCTTAGTACCTGTTGTCAAAGATGCGCTTGGTCTTCTTTTCGCTGCGAGGAAGGTCGCCAATGGGCACACCACGCGGGTTGGGCGTAATGTTCATCTTGGCCTTAAAGAGGGCTGCCATTTGCGCTTCAACGGCCGCTAATTCTTCACCCAGGGCGTCGGTTTCAAAGAAGACCGTCAGAATATCCTTGCCTTCCATGTGGTCGATCATGACCTGGTATTCGCTGGAGGCGCCGTCGGTGAACTTGATGATTTCTTCAATCTGAGCCGGGAACATGTTCACGCCCTTGACCTTCACCATGTCGTCGGAACGGCCGAAGATGATGTCAATGCGCGGGTGTTCGTTGTGGCCACAGCTGCAGGGCTCGGGCACAATACGCGACAGGTCGTGCGTGCGGAAGCGAATGAGCGGCGCGCCTTCCTTCTGAAGGGTGGTCAGCACAATTTCGCCCGATTCGCCGTCGGGTACGAGTTCGCCCGTTTCGGGGTTGATAATTTCCAGGTAAACGTAGTCGGACCAAATATGCATGGCGGAGTCGGCCTTGCAGTTAATACCAATGCCCGGGCCGTAGACTTCGGTCAGGCCATAGATGTCGTAGAGTTCCACGCCTAATTCGTTGGCGATGCGGGCGCGCATCTTGGAACCCCAACGCTCCGAGCCAATAACGCCCTTGCGTAGCTTCAGGCGGTCGCGCACACCGCGCTTGGCAATTTCTTCAGCGAGCAGCAGCGCATAGGAACTGGTGGCGCATAGCACCGTGGACTGAAGGTCTTCCATCATTTGGAGCTGCTTTTCGGTGTTGCCTGGGCCCATGGGAATAGCCATGGCACCAAGGCGTTCGGCACCCAGCTGGAAGCCAATACCTGCTGTCCACAGACCATAACCTGGGGTTATATGGATGCGGTCTTCGGGTGTAATGCCCGCATATTCATAGCAGCGGGCGAACTGGATGGCCCAGTCTTCCACGTCCTTTTTGGTGTAAGGAATAATAACGGGCGTGCCCGTTGTGCCACTGGACGAATGGATGCGCACGATTTCTTCGGGCGGCACCGCAGCGATTCCCAGCGGGTAAGCTTCGCGTAGGTCGGCCTTGTCGGTGAAGGGCAGCTTTTCAAAGTCTTCCTGCGTGCGAATGTCGGCCAGGTCAATGTCGGCAAACTTCTTCGCGTAGAAGGGACTCTTTTCCTTGAGCGTTGCCAGTTGGCCGGTAATCATCTGGAGTTGTTCGGGCGACATGTGCATAATAGAATCCTTTTTCTACAAGGCTGCGTTGATGGCAGCTAGGTTCATATCCAAAAATTGCGGCTTAACGCATGCGACGAGGGCGCTCTTCAAGTCGTCGACAGAAAGCGCGGCACCCAGGCCACAGTCGAGCGACTCAGATGCTTGAATAGCCGCGGCCAACATGCCCACGTTAAGCGCCTTGCCGCTTCCCGCGGCTTCACTTAGAGCTTTGTCATCCACGGCTACAAAATGCGGGGTCGCCTGGACAAGGTGCTCCAACACGGCAGCTGGGCTGTAGTGCGTGCCCGACAAGTCGGCCGTGACTGAAGCAATGCCCGTTTGTGCGCTTACGAGCAAGCCATTTGGGGCCAAGTAAGGCAAGGCACGCAGGCCTTCGCCTGGTTCAAGCGCGATAACACAGTCCGCCTTGCCACGGGGCACCAAGGGGGCATAAATATCTTCGCCGGCGTTGCCCATACGCACATGGGAAAGCACGTTACCACCACGCTGGGCCATGCCGATGGTTTCTGCGGTGCGCACCTGCCAGCCCTTTTCCGTAGCTGCTTGAGCAAGGATCTTGGCGGCCAGCACGCTCCCCTGGCCACCCACGCCAGCAATAAGAACGTTAAGCATTGTTGGCCCCCTTGCGTATAGCGCCGAAGGGGCAAGTGGCAACACAGAGGTTGCAACCCCAGCAGAGGCTTTCATTTATTTCCATCAGGGGTTTTTCGCGACCTTCGCGCTCCCCCATGCTCATTGCGGGGCAGCCAATACTCTTGATGCAACCCGAACAACCGGTGCATGCCTGGTCGTCGACCGTTGGAGCTGTGCTCGGTTTTGAAAGCTGGATGCACGGACCTTCGAAGATAACAGCCGAAGGGCCTTCAAAGTCGATGGCCTGTTTCGCTGCCGTTTTCGCTTCCATGAAGTTAAAGGCATTGGCGCGCTTGATGTACTGGACGCCAAGAGCCTGCAGGGTTTCTTCAATATTAATGGGCTTGGATTGCCCGCCCATGAGCGTGGCGCCTGTCCCCGGGTGGGGCTGGCTGCCCGTCATAGCCGTCGTGGAATTGTCCAGAATGCAGACCGTTATGTCGTGGTTGTTGTAGACCGCGTTTGCCACACCCGTCAGGCCGCTGGCAAAGAAGGTTGAGTCGCCAATGAAGGCGAGAGCCTTGCGCCCGGGTTCAACCGCCGCGATTCCCTGAGCCATAGTAATGCCCGCGCCCATGCACAGGCAGGTGTCGACCGCAGCCAAGGGTTTGGCGTTGCCCAGGGTGTAGCAGCCAATGTCGCCGCAAAAGACGGCCTTGTGCTTACCCCGGTACGAACGGAGCGCTTCCTTGACGGCATAGAAACTGCCGCGATGCGGGCAGCCCGCGCACAGCACCGGCGGGCGCACGGGTGGGTCTATGGCAGGAGCATCGGCTTCAGTGCAGCACGATGCTTCGCTGCTGGTGCAGCATGCCTTCTTGTCGTCCTCGTTGCAGGCGAAGAAGGAACAGAGCCGCCCACAGGCGTCTTCGGTAGAGTTTTCACCACGCGTAAGCGTGCTCCCATCCAGCTTGCCATGGACCGCGAAAGGAAGATGGTGCTTGCCCGCCAGCTTCAAGAATTCGTCTTCAAGCACATAGTCGAGCTCTTCAAAAACCAGGATACGTTCAAGGCCTTCGGCAAAATGCAGGGCCGCTTCTTCTGGGAAGGGGTACGGGGTGCCCACCTGCATGAAACGGTAGCTAGGTAGTTCGCTGCATTCCGCCTTCAGCAGGACAAGGGCTTCGCGCACATAGGCAGCACTCACGCCGCCAGCCACGATGCCCAGCTTGGCTTCAGTGCCTTCTTGAGCAACGGAGTTAAACTGCCCCATTGCCGAGCACGCCGCTTCTTCCCCGTCGCCTGGGGCAGCCTGTCCCATTTCTCCCCCGTCGCCTTCCGGGGCAGAAAAGTCGGAAGCGATGGCGGTAAGGCGTTCGTTAATTTCACCGTGTGCCCTAAAGGAGCGCGACGGGAAAATAACCCACTGGCTGTCGTCCTTTTCAAAACCGCCTTCAGGAGTGGGGCGCGCGGCGTAAGTGCCAGGCACGTCGAAGAAGGTCGACGCATGGCAAATGCGCGTGGTAGGCCGCACGATAACGGGTGTGCCATAGCATTCCGAAAGTTCAAAGGCGGAGCCAATCATGGCGTAGAGTTCTTCGGGTGTGCTCGGGTCGAGCACGGGAACCTTTGCGAAGGAAGCAAAGCGGCGAGTGTCCTGTTCAGTCTGGCTTGAAATAGGGCCTGGGTCGTCGGCCACATAAAGCACCAAGCCGCCGCGTACGCCCACATAATTGAGCGACATGAGCGCATCGCTTGCCACATTCAGACCCATTTGTTTGGCAGTGAACAGGCCACGAGCGCCCGAAGCACTTGCCCCAAAAACCAGTTCAAGGGCTGCTTTTTCATTGGTGGACCATTCCACGTGCACGCCCTGGGCAAGGCCCGCTGCGTGCAGCTTGGCAACGGTTTCTACCACATCGGAAGAAGGCGTGCCCGGGTAGCCCGCCACCACAGAAACACCTGCAGCCAGGGCCGCATGGGCAACCGCTTCATTTCCCATTAAGAGTTGCTTAGGCATTAGCCATGTCTTCCTTGAAGGAAATAATCTTGTCGCGCATGGCTTCGTCGCTGGAGCCCAGAATCTGTGCGGCAAGGATGGCTGCATTCTTTGCGCCGTTTATAGCCACGCACGCCACGGGCACGCCGCTGGGCATTTGCACCATGGAAAGCAGGCTGTCCAGGCCGCCCAAGTCGCTCGTTTTCATGGGCACGGCAATAACGGGCAGCGGCGTATAGGCTGCCACCACGCCACCCAGGTGGGCCGCCTTGCCAGCGGCGGCAATAACAACCTTCATGCCATTTTCATGGGCATGGCTAGCCCACTCGTGTACTTCCGCGGGCTTGCGATGGGCGCTCGCTACCTTCACTTCATAGGGGATGCCGAATTCGTCAAGCTGAGCCATGCAAGGTTCCATGGCGGGCATGTCGGATTCGCTGCCCATAATGATGCCAACTAATGCTGTGTCCATGCGGTTCTCCTTCAATAAAAAAGCCGCCCCATTTCGAGGCGGCCCTTCTCGAAAATGTTCTAGGGGAATTATACCCCCGAGCGCACGCTATTCGCTCTGCCCCGAGATGTTCGCAGAATCGGCATTCGGAGCGGGATCTGCGGGCACTTCAGGTGTTGCAGGTTGCTGCGCGGGAACGCCCTGGGTAGATTCTTGCTGTGCCTGAGCGTATGCTGCCTGCGCCTGCTGGTGCGCGTAGTTAATCTGCTGGCCCTGAGCCTGGGCATACTGGGCTTGCGCTTGGGCGTATTGAGCCTGAGCCGCATACTGGGCTTGCTGGGCCGCACGGGCAGCAGCATCGGCTTCGAAAGGCATGGGGTCGTCCTGGCCGCGCCACTGGGCTACCTGGAACTGCTGGGTCCAATAACCCGAAGCACGCGCCACTAAGGTATACACAAAGACGGTGAAGATCGCACCAATAAAGCCAAAGATAAGACCAAAGATGACCAATAAGGTAAGCCCCGGCCCCAAGATTGCGAAGACTTCGTAGGGTTCGGGGTCGGCGCTAAGCTGCATGATGGCAGGAATGAAAGCAATGCCCGCAACGGAAAAGACAATAACCGCAATAATGCTAATAACGGCGGCACCAATAAAGCCAACGAGCAATTCCATGCCAAAGATGCGCAAGGCGCCATTGCTGTCGTGCTTAAACATAGACCAAAGCTTGTCCACCTGGAAGCCAGCAGAAATGCGGTCATAGATGGCAGTACGCATAGCTGCAATGTTAAAGACAATAAGGATGGCGAATGAAATCACCAAGCTCAAAGTTGCAAGCAATCCAGAAAAAGAAGCAGCCACCACACCAGGCGAACTGTCGCCGATGGAGCCCAAGCCCACAAAAAGACCTGGAATAGCAGTTATGACGCTGGGAATAAGCGACAAGACAAACAGTATGACAAAAATAAAGAAGCCGCGGCTATAAAGCTTGCCGTCTTCATTGCCAAAAATCCTTGCAGGCATGGGCGAATGAACGCCCCAAGCAATGTCGCGCGCCCAGCCATAGATATAACCGAACAAAACGATCTGCCCAAAGATGGGAATAATCTGCAACAGGGCGAGCAAGGCAATCTTGCCTTTCCAACCTGGAGAATTCTTGATGTCGTTCCATGCGGTGGAGAAATATTTGAACTGCTGCATGGTCTACCCCTTTCTCGCTTTGTTTGAGTATAGACGTGCCCACGCAACAAATAAGCTCCACGTACCGTTTGTTTCCATGCTGTTATGGAGCAGTCGCTCTTCTGAGGCATAAAGGCTGGGGTGTCCTAAATCGCGACCGCTTCCGCTGTTCGTGCAAACAATTCACTGGATTGTTTGCACTCATGCGCTCTCGCTTGACGCTCGTTCACTTAGTTAAGTGCAATTTTTGGCAACAGCAAAAATTGCGATATTTGAACTCACGACATCGCTTTTAGGACGCCCCAGCCCTTGACCAACCTAGAACAACTTGTCCAGAAATAACAAACAGGTCCAGAGATTTCTGGACCTGCAAGTTTCATGGTGGTCGGAGGGGGACTTGAACCCTCGACACGCGGATTTTCAGTCCGCTGCTCTACCAACTGAGCTACCCGACCTTATGGGTGCGCCTATAGCGCGAGAGGATATTTTACCCGCGTATCAAGCGCAGGTCAAGCAATGGAAAACAGTCGGCACACGCCTCCATAACCATGCCCTCCACCATGGCAAAACAGGCTATTCAGTGTGCTGCTGTTCTTCCATGCTGGCTGCCAGCTTAGAAAGGATGGCGCCAAGCTGGTCCTTTTCTTCGTCGCTCAATACTGCGAAAACTTCATCTGCTCGGGCGGCGCGTTCCTCCGCTGCTTCGTTAGCCTTGGCCTTACCTGCTTCGGTAATGAAGACACGGCGCGTGCGCTTGTCATCTTCGTCCTGCTTGCGTTCGATAAGCCCTTCTGTTTCGAGCTTTTCAAGCGCAATCGTGAGCGACTGCGGGCGAATGCCCAACAGGAAGGCCAAATCCTTCTGGCTCATACCGTCTTGTACTTGAAGCAAGGCCAGAATACGCGCTTGCCCAAATTTGCCGTGGCCCTTGCGACATTTGCCGTGGCCATGACCATGGCCATGCGGGCCGTGCCCACAACGCCCACCGTGGGGACCGCCATGCGGCCCGCCAAAGGGCGGCATGGGCGGCATACCTTCCGGCGCGCCTTCGGGAGCAGCTTCAGCCATCTGGGCGACCTTTTTCATGAAGTGCTCGTGCATCTTGCGGTGGCGGGCACGACGCATCAAGGAACCCACTCGTTGCATTTCCATTAACAGATCTTCATTTGCAATAGTCATAATGCTCTCCTCTCAATTAGTAAGATTGCTTAGTATTTTAATAAGCATACTTACTATTTTCAAGAGCATTCACTTTACAACTTGGTAACACGGAAAAGACCCTGCTACGGGACTGTAGCAGGGTCTCGGTACTACGGCGGCGACAGGGGTTAAAAGCACCGCGTAGTTATAGGATGCCTAGTATTCCAAGTCAGCTTCCGTAATCTTGCCAGCAAAGGCGCGATAGCACAGGAAGTGATAGAACAGCAGGATGGGCAGACCAACGATGGTAATGCCAAACATCCAAATAAGCGTGAAGTCTTCGGAAGCAGCTTCGGCAACCGTTACCGGGTTAGCCATGAGGCTGTCGGGTACCCAATTCGGGAACATGCCGAAGGCAGCCGTGAAGCACAGGCCCAGGCAAATAACCGCAGCCACGATAAAGACCTTCAGGTCGGCTTCGCCCTTGGTAGCCCACAGGAAGGTCAGAGCCATGCCAGCCAAGGCAACTACGGCAAAGATGGCAGACACGATGGTCAGCGAAGGCGTAGCAGCGATGCCAAATACGGCGCCCATGGGGCCAGCCTGCGGGTCGATACCCATGCCAATAAACCAAAGGATGCTTGCCAGCACGAACAGAACGATTTCGGCCAGAGCGAACTTCGGGCGAAGCGCCGCGGCCTTGTCGTGCAGTTCACCTTCAGTCTTAACGGCGATCCAGCATGCGCCCAAGAGGAGGAACTGCATGAGGCCAACCAGGCCGCACAGCAGAGCAAAGGGGCGAAGCAGGAACACAAAGCTAATGGGGAACGCCAAGGCCATGTTGCCCTGAGCGTCCATGGGGATACCCATCATGGTGTCGCCCACCGCCACGCCAAAGAGTAGTGCCGGAAGCGCGCTGCCCAGGAAGAACAGTGCGTCCCAGAACTTGGCGCGCTCGGGGTCGTGCCCGCGGGTTTCAAGGGAAACGGCGCGCACGATGAGGCAGAACAGCACCAACATAATGGCAATGTAATAGCCCGAGAAGGTGGTTGCATAGGCAGGTGCGAATGCTGCGAACAGCGCGCCGCCACCAGTGAGCAGCCACACTTCGTTGCCGTCCCAGGTCGGGCCAATGGCGCGACGCAGGGTGGCTTTCTTGACTTCGTCCTTACCCAGGAAGGGGTACAACGCACCCACGCCCAGGTCGAAACCGTCAAGAATAAAGTAGCCAGTAATAACGACGAAGATGAGGATAAACCAAATAACATTCCACAAGGTCAACATGCTAGGCCACCTCCCCTTCAATAACTTCTACCTGTTCCGGACCTTCCTTGATAATGCGGAAGGCATTCTTGAACAGGATGAACAGCAGCAGAGCATACACCGCCAGGAACAGAACCATGGTGATGATAAGCTGCGGAGCGTCAACGGCAGGCGAAATGGCGTCTACCATGAGCAGTTCGTTCCATACGATCCAGGGCTGGCGACCGAATTCGGCAACAAACCAACCAGCTTCGATAGCAAGAATGGGGAACAAGGGGGCAAAGTAGAGCGCCTTCAGCAAGCCGCTGGAAGCTTCTTGGCCCTTGTTAATCTTGCCGCGCACGATAAAGGCAAAGATAAGCCACAGTACGATGCAGCCGTACAGGGCAACCATCAGGTGGTAGCTCTGGAAGGTGATCTGCACGGGAGCCGTGGTGGCAGGTGCGTAAGATTCTTCGTTGGAACCGACCGTCTGATAGAACTGTTCGCCGTTGCGCAGGTATTCGCCCGAACGGACTTCAGCGATGCGCTGTTCAATATTCTTCGAAGCGGTGTTCAGACCAATGGTTTCCTTAGTGGGGTCGCCCCAAGCCAGCAGCGAAGTGCCGCCGTCCATGAGCTTAATACCATTGACCGTCTGGTTGGCTTCGTCGACCCAGCCGAACAGATACAGGTCTGCCGGGCCGTCTTCATACTGGCCTTCCATAGCAGCCAGCTTTTCGGGCTGTTCGTCCGCGACAACCGTTGCCTGCATGTGCGAGAACGGAAGCATGAGAATAACAGCAACCAGGGCCACTATAGTGCCAACCTGAATCTGGCGCTTGCCAAAGTATTCGTTCTTCTTGTTGCGCAGGTTGTAAGCACCAATGGCAATAGCGAGGAACGAACCCATGATGATGATAGCGTCCACCGTGTGGGTGAAGCGAGCTAACGTCGACGGGTTGAACGCTGCGCCAAAAAAGTCAGTCAGGACTGCCTTGCCGCCTTCGATTGCATAACCACCCGGCGTCTGCATCCAGGAGTTAGCGATAAGGATCCACAGGCAGCTGAAGGTTGAACCGGCCCACACGAGCCAGGCAGCAGCTGTCATGAATTTTTCGCTTACCTTGCCACGACCAAGCAGCAAAACGCCCAGGAACGTGGACTCCATAAAGAATGCAAGCAGGGCTTCGGCGGCCAGCGGTGCACCGAAGATGTCACCTACGAAACGAGCGTAGTTGGCCCAGTTGGTACCAAAACTAAACTCCATCGTAATACCGGTAGCAACACCCATGGCGAAGGTGATAGTAAAGAACTTCACCCACCATTTTGCCACTGCCAGGTCTTCGGGCTTGCGAGTCTTATAGTAGCGCGTCTGCATGAGTGCGACTATAAGGCCCAGACCAACATTGGTCGGAACGAACAAGAAGTGGTACGCTGCCGTAAATGCGAATTGCAAACGTGCCAGAATCTCTACATCCATGCCCTCATCCCCTTCCTTTTCTTCTCCCTGGGGTTACAACCCCATACCAAATCCATAAATGATACTTATTTAGTATCAATTGCTACCGCAATAGTAGCATTTAAAAAACAGTTCGTCAACAAAGCATATTGACTTAGTAGTTTTACCCTAAGGAATGAGGCGATGCGAGCGCTTAAACAATTAGTGACACACGGGAAGACCCATGACGCCTTCCCCAAAAATGAGGTCGCGTTCTTCTTCAGGAAGAGCCGCACGGGCCTGGTCGCGTAAGGTGTTAACCGAAATAAAGAACTGGCGCATCATAACCACCGTCAGGTAGCGCCCTGCTGGTGTGAGCGTGAGTTCGAATTCGTTGTCGGTGGCGAAGGCTCCATTGGCGCGCATGAATGCCATTTCTATAGGCAGGCCCGCTTCCACGCTCACGCCAAAGTCCGCCTTGAATTGTTTCTTGTCTAGGCGCAAGCCAAAGAGCTGCATAAGAAAGCGGTAACGCATTTGTCCGCGCTTGGGCAAACGCACCTGCCCCATGAGTGCCTGCGTGCCCGCAGCTACGGCTGCATTATATTCGCGCAAGGAGAAAGTATTCACGTACAGATTGCCGCCCAAATACGAAATGCCGCCGCTACCAATGGCGGGATATTCTTCGGCCTTGACCACGTATTCGTCCACCATGGCACCACCCGTGCTGCGGTTGAAAGTCCAGGCACTTGAAAAATCAAAACCCGCCTCGATGAGCGAACGACAGATGATGTCGTAATAATGCCGTTCGCGTACATAGTCCACCTGCCCCACGGTTTCCGCCAGCTTCTGTTCCACCGAAGGTGAAGCCATGAGTGGGTAGAAAGTCGTCTGGTTGCAGCCGCTTTCTATAACAAAGGCAAGGTCTTCAATGAGCATGTCTTCCGTTTGCGCAGGGAAGTTGAAAATCATGTCCACGTTAAAGGTAAAGGGGTACTGAGCCACATGTTGAATGCGCTCAAAAACTTCTTCGGCTGAACCGTACTTTTCATAGCGGTCCATGGCCTTAAGCAGTGCGTTGTTGGAACTTTGCACGCCCACGCTCAAGCGCTGAATGCGGCCCGAAAGGGGTTCCAAAATTTCAGGAATAAGGTGGTTCGGGTTTGTTTCCGTAGAAACGTCTTCAAGCGAAAACAATTCACGGGCCAGGTCGATGGTTTCGCACAACTGGTCCACCATAATGGTAGGCGTGCCCCCACCAATATATAAAGAATGAAAGTCGTAACCCGCGCGCGCAAGCATGCGCATTTCTTCACGCAGGTTTTCGAAATACGGAATGGCCCGATCTTCAGCATGGGGAAATCGATTAAAACTGCAATACGGGCACAAGCGCTCGCAAAAGGGCACATGGGCGTACAGCATATATTTCCGCCCCAAGTCGGGAACGGGAAACGACTTTTGTTTTACGGGACTGAGCCGCAGGATTTTGTCGCCTAAGGTGGCAACAACTTTTGAAAGGGCGCGTTCTCTTAACAAGGAGTGCTGCACCCTTTTCTATTCCCAGGAAGAACGACCTGCAGCCGCCTTGGCGCCAATGTCGGTGCGGTATTGCTTGCCTTCGAAGTTAATGAGCTCGCAGGCTTCGTAGGCACGTTCGCGCGCTTCGTCGAAGCTTTCGCCCATGGCCACCACATTCAAAACGCGGCCGCCTGCAGTAACCAATTCACCGTCGGCATTGAGCGTGGTTCCCGCATGGAAGACCACCACATTTTCGAGGGCTTCCGCTTCGTCGACACCCAGGATGACCTTACCTTTTTCATAGGCTCCAGGGTAGCCTTCGCTCGCAAGCACGACGCATACAGCCCACAGCGGCGACCACTGAAGGTCGATGGAAGCCGTGTCGCCCGTAGCAACCGCATACATTATGCTTACCAAGTCGGATTCGAGGCGCGGAAGGATAACCTGGGTTTCAGGGTCGCCAAAGCGGGCGTTGAATTCCAGCACCTTGGGGCCTTCAGGCGTGAGCATGAAGCCGCCATAGAGCACACCGCGGTAGTCGTTTTCAAACGGAGCGCGAGCTGTTGCCGCAGCCGATTCTTCCATCACGCGCACCATGGTGGCCATTTCTTCTTCGGTCACGATGGGTACCGGTGAATACACGCCCATGCCACCCGTGTTGGGACCCATGTCGCCGTTGTAGGCGCGCTTGTGGTCCTGGGCGGTTGCCATGCAAAACGCCTTGCCGTCTGTGACGAAAGCAAGGAGCGAACATTCGGGACCCGTGAGGCATTCTTCGACCACCACGCGGTTGCCCGCTTCACCGAATTCGCCTT
The DNA here is from genome assembly GCA_902768975.1 of uncultured Coriobacteriaceae bacterium. Classification (GTDB taxonomy): domain Bacteria; phylum Actinomycetota; class Coriobacteriia; order Coriobacteriales; family Eggerthellaceae; genus CACXMZ01. The sequence goes on along the minus strand of CACXMZ010000009.1, from coordinate 43,373 downwards.
CAAAGCACATGCGAATAGCGTCTTCGGCCGTGTCTAATTCTTCGGCCACGATAACGCCCTTACCCGCTGCAAGGCCGTCGGCCTTCACAACCAGGGGCGCACCCAGCTGGCGTGCATAATTGATAGCTTCCACTTCACTGGTGAAGCTGCCATAGGCTGCCGTGGGAATATGGTTAGCGTCCATGAATTCCTTGGCGACCGTCTTGCTCCCTTCCAGGGCGGCACCCTGGGCGTCGGGCCCAAAGACGGCAATGCCGGCACCACGCAGGGCGTCGGCCATGCCTGCCACGAGCGGAGCTTCCGGACCAATGACCACCAAGTCGATGTTGCGGTCCTGGGCAAAACCTACCAGGGCTTCGGCGTCGCAAATGTCCAAGCTGGCCACGTTTTCAGCAACAGCAGCCGTGCCCCCATTGCCAGGAATGGCGAAAAGGGTTTCGGTCTTGGGCGACTTTGCAAGCGCCCAACAAATGGCATGCTCGCGCCCGCCACTACCAAGTACTGCTATGTTCATCGAGAACTCCAACCTCTAAAGATAGTTTGTTCACGGTCTGGGCCCACGGCGATAATGCTCATGGGCACGCCAATCTTTGCTTCCAGGTATTCAACGTAGGCCTGCGCATTAGCGGGAAGGTCTTCGAAGCTACGACAAGCCGTAATGTCTTCGCCCTTCCAGCCGGGCAGTTCTTCGTAGATGGGTGTCACGTTTTTCGGATAAATAACCGAATGCTGCATGGGGAAATAGTCGTAACGCACGCCGTCGGCTTCGTAAGCCACGCACACCTTAATAGTGTCCACAGCCGAAAGCACGTCGAGCTTGGTAAGGGCAATGTCGGTGAGGCTGTTCACGTCGGCAGCGTAGCGCGCGATAACCGCGTCGAACCAGCCGCAGCGACGCTTGCGCCCCGTTACCACGCCGAATTCACCGCCCACTTGGCCGAGCAGTTCGCCCGTTTCGTCCTTGAGTTCCGTGGGGAATGGGCCCGAACCCACGCGCGTGATGTAAGCCTTGGTAATGCCCAGCACCTTCGTAATAGCCTTGGGCCCCACCCCGCTGCCCGTGGGTGCGCCACCCGCGCAGCAGCTGGAACTGGTAACGAAGGGATAGGTGCCATGGTCGATGTCGAGCAAGGTGCCTTGGGCGCCTTCGAAGAGGATGTTCTTTTCGGCACGCAGGGCTTCGTTGAGCAGCTGGGCCGTTTCTGCCATATGCGGGCGAATAAGGTCGGCATAGGGCAGGTACTCTTCCAGAATCTGGTCGACCGTAAAGGTGGGCAGCCCATAAATCTTTTCGAGCACCTGGTTCTTGTATTCAAGGGCAGTTTCGAGCTTTTCGCGGAAGATCTTTTCGTCGAGCAAGTCCTGAATGCGAATGCCCGTGCGCCCTGCCTTGTCTTTGTAAGCCGGGCCGATGCCGTTTTTCGTCGTGCCGATTTCATGCTTGCCCAAGCGCATTTCCTGGGCGCCGTCGAGGGCAATGTGGTAGGGCATAATGACATGGGCGTCGCAACTAATAACAAGCTTTTCAGTTGAGATGCCATTTTCAGCCAGCATGTCCATTTCGCTTGCCAAGACGCGCGGGTCCACCACCACGCCATTGCCAATGACGGGCACGCAGTGGGGGCTCATTACACCCGAAGGCGTCAAGCGCAAAGCAAGTTTTTTACCGTCGGCAATAACGGTATGCCCCGCGTTGTTCCCGCCTTGGAAACGCACGACGTAGTCGTAGTCGGAAGAAATAAGGTCGGTAATTTTACCTTTACCTTCGTCGCCCCATTGGGCGCCCACAAGCACTGTTGATGGCATGCGCGGTCCTTTCGTAAATCAAACCAAGATATTGTAGTACAGTTCCCCCATATTTAGCACAGGGCACACTACAGTTCCACTACATTTAGTTCTTCGCAGGTGCTTAGCATGAGCTGCTTCACTTCTTCATGGCAGGTAAAAACGATAACCTGGCGCACCTTCGAAAGTTCCTGCAAGGCAGAAACGGCTCCCACGCGGCGGCAGGCGTCGAAGTTAACGAGGATGTCGTCTGCCAAAATGGGAATGGAGCGCCCTACGTTTTCTGCCGTCATGAGCAAGGCTATGCGCAAGGCAAGGTAGAGCTGCTGGCAGGTGCCCAAGGAAAGGAACTGCGGCTCGCGCGACTGGCCGAAGGCGTCGACCACTTCTATGTGTTCCTGCGCACCCATGCGCACTTCCACCCAAGCGCCACCCGTCATAAGGGCCATGAGTTCCCCCGCTTTTTTGTAAACTTCCGGCTGGCTTTTGTCTTCCCAGGCGGCAATGGATTGCTCGAGTAGCTGGCGCACCACCAACAGCTGGGCGAGCTCCTTTTTCGTGTCTTTCAAACGCGTTGCAAGTTGCGCATCTTCAAGCTTCAGGCGGTCGAAGTCTTGCAGGTGTTCAGCGCGTTCGAGGTCCTTCTGAAGCTGGCCCATGCGCTGCGAAAGCTCCGTGACTTCGTTGCTCAATTCCTGGCGCCTGGCGCTTTCTTGCTGAACACGTGCCTGAATGTGCCCAAGTGAAACCTGCTCTTCGTAACCCAGGCTTGCATAGGCTTCGTGCAAAAGTTGCGCATTGCGGGCGCGGTTGGCGTCGAGACTTGCTCGCGTAGCGCACACATTATTGCGCTGTTCTTCAAAAACCTGCTGGGCGCTTTGGGCTTCGCGCATGTCGTCAAGCAAGGCACGCGCATAACGCAGGTCGCCGTCTGCCAGGGCAAGGCCCGCTGCTTCCAGGCTTTGGGCAACCTGGGCAGCAAAGGTGTCCTGCTTTTCAGCCGCTGCGGACATTTGTTGTTCGGCCTTGCTCAAGTCATTCGTGGCATCTTCAATGCTTTGCTCTTCTGCAGAACGCTGCCCACCGCCCCGCATAAGAAGCGTGGGCACGAGGAAAGCGCAAAGTACCGCCGCGAGGGCGAACACGATGGCGGCAACGAGGGGTGCCAAGTCGTTTGAGTCGCGCCGCAGCATAAACATAAGGAATGCCGCGAGGGCAAATATTGCCGGCAGGGCGATGCTTGCCACCGAAGCAAAGCGCCGCTTCTGGGCTTCGGCTTGCTGCTGGCGCAGGTGGGCACCACTCTGTGCGAGTGCAGCAAAATGCGCCTTGGCTTGTGCGTAGTTGTCTTCGGCGTGCTGCACGTCGCTTTCAAGCTGCGACTGGCGCACGAGCAAGTCTTCGATTTCTTCCCGCAGGGCCCGTGCTCGCGTGGGATCGATTCCAACAGGGAATGCTTCTGTGCGGCTTTCGGGCTGCTGGGAAAGTTTTGCTTCCTGGGCAAGCACCTTGGCATGTTCTGCTTCCAGGCGTTCGCGTTCTTCGAGCAAGCCTTCTATTACCTTACCCTGCGCCGCCAGGTGTTCAAGCTGTTCATTCTTTTCTGCCAGTTGAAGCTTCATGGCTTCAAGACGCGGTGCCAATTCTTCGTATTCGCGCGCTTCCTTCTTAAATACTTGCGCTTCTTCAGCCGCCGCTTCAAGGGCTTCACGCACCCCTTCCCGTTCCCCTTCAATTCGAGGAATGGCATTGGGGTACTGGGCGGAATTCGAAAGGCAATTATTAATGCGCCCCTGAATTTCTGCAAGCGCATGAGCAGGCGAAACTGCCGTACCGGCACCCGCCGTTAAAAGGTGGGCGGTAATGTCGGTGCCCCGGCCAAGGTCCAGCAGTTCGTCGGAATTCAAAGAGAAAATCGTGCGATAGGTAGCTTCGTCGATGTCGGCAAGCACGGCAGGGTTCGGGTCGGGCATGATGCCGCCCGCGTTCCTTTCGCGCCTACATTCAATGGCGGAAGCGGCGAGCCCTTCGCGCGCTTCAAAGGTAAGTGAACCCGCCCGATGAGCCCCCGCAGGCCGGTAGGCATTGCGCGAACCGCGAGCGTCGGGCCAGCCAAACAGAACGCCTCCAATAAAGGTACTTGCGGTTGTCTTCCCTGCTTCGTTGGCGCCATAGACTAAGTTCATGCCTTCAGAAAATGGCCCGATGTTGCGCTGGAAGAATGCGCCAAAGGCGTCGATGTGCACGCGCTGCAAATAGTGAGTTCCGAATGCTTTACGAGGCTTGTTCATTGACCCACCTCGCAGCGCAAAATGTCGAGCGCGATTTCGCTGGCCTTGTCTTGCATGCTTTCGCATTGTTCGTGTAGGCCATGGGGAAGCTTCAAGTCGCGCTGCAAGAATTCGTCTTGGATATAGCGCAGGGTTTCACCTTCATTGGCCTTTATGCGTTCCGCGGTTTCAAGAAGCACCGCTGGGAACAAGCCTTCCACTAGAAGGGCGTCTTTGTCCCAGGGGGCTTTTGTGGCGTCGCGCAAACTGTCGCAGAAGAAAGTGGAATGGGCCGCGTTGATTTGGTCGCGCATGTCGCTCAAGATTCCTGGCTCTTGCAAGATGCCATGGAGCGGCGTTTGCCCCACCAAGCGCAGGCGCACCACCATACTGTCGCACTGAGCTTGTGCGTTGGCACGGAACAGTTCCTTGCTCGCTTCAGTAGCAATTTCGTCGACCGTCTGGCAGGCGGACACGTCCACATTAAGCGTTTGCCACACGATGCTTGCCAAAGAAAGAAACTCGATATGGTTGGACTTCCCTTCTTCAAGGGTAACCAGGTAGCAGCCACGCGCGCCCGCTTCGTTTACGTCGCGCCCCTGGATGCAGCCAGAAAAGACGATATGCGGGTCGTCCTGGTCGTCCACCCAAGGCTGGTGAATATGCCCGAGCGCCCAGTAGTCCATTTCGCTTCGCAGCAGGTCCCTGGGGTTAACGGGCGCCTTGTTTACGTCCAGGTTAAGGCCTGTGTGAATAACACCCACGGCAAAGGGGGCGTTCACCCCGCAGGCTTCCTGCGCCGCCCTGCGGCTAATGCCTTCGGCAATGTTTGCGCCCGCTTCGAATACCTTATGGTAAAAACCGCGCCCGCCCAACAGCGCGAGTGGCTCCCCCACCTTTTCGAACACCGCAAAGCCGGGCTTTTCAGCAGGAAACATATGGGTGCTTGGTGGCAGGTCCACGAGGTCGGTACGCCAGCTCACGTAGGGGTCGTGGTTTCCCGTGCACAAATAACTCGGGATACCCGCGGCGTCGAGGCGCGCGAGGCCCGCGGCGAAGCGCAGGTAATTTGCATACGAAGGCTGGGCTTGGTCAAAGATGTCGCCCGCAAGAATGACGAAGTCCACTTCGCGTTCGATGGCCGCTTCGACCAAGCTGTCGAAGGCTTCAGGGATGGCTTCCGCCACGCGGCTTGCCCACTTTTCCGAAAGCGCTCGCAGGCCACGCATGGGCGCACCCAGGTGAAGGTCCGCCGCATGAAGGAATGTGATTCGTTTACCCATATACTCCTGCTCAGCCTTGATTATTCAAGCGTTAGTGTAAGACTTGCGCCGGCTTACACGGCACCCGCGTAGCGCGATGTGTCGAAGTAGTCACCAAACGTGGTTGATTCGGGCGTCCAAGAAAGCGTAATGTCGCGCGTGGGGCCATTACGGTGCTTTGCCACAATAAGGTTAGCCGTGCCCGCTTCAGGGCGGCCGTCTTCCTCGGCTTCCATCTGGTTAAGCGAACGGTCGATAAACATAACAATGTCGGCGTCCTGTTCGATAGAGCCCGATTCGCGCAGGTCGGAAAGCTGCGGGCGCTTGTCTCTTTTGCCACGCTGTTCAACCGCACGGGAAAGCTGGGAAAGCGCCAGAACAGGCATGCCCATTTCTTTGGCGAGCACCTTCAAGCCACGTGAAATTTCGCCCACTTCAACAGCGCGGCTGTCTTGCCTGCGCGTGGCGGGCGGGTTCATGAGCTGCAAGTAGTCAACCACGATGAAGCCCTGTTTCTTGTCGCGCAATTCGCGGCGTGCTTTGGCACGCGCTTCCAAAATAGAAAGCCCTGGGGTGTCGTCGATGTAGAGTTCGAGCTGGGAAAGGCGGCCAATGGCGTCGGCCAAGGCCTGCCAGTCCTGTTCAACCATGAAGCCGTTGCGCACCTTTGCGAGGTCGATTTTTGCTTCAGAACACATGATACGCTGGACCAGCTGCGACGCGCTCATTTCCAAGCTGAAGAAGGTGGTAGGCACGCCAGCCTTGGCAGCGTTCACCGCCATGTTTAGGGCGAGTGCCGTTTTACCGACGCCAGGGCGTGCCGCCAAAATAATAAGGTCACCCGGACGGAAGCCATGGAAGAGGGCGTCGGCGTCCTTGAAGCCAGTGGGCACACCGGCCATGTGGCTCTTCTGTTCCGCGAGCGTCGTTATTTCAGCAAAGGCACTTTCAAGCAGGGTGTCGATCTGAGCGAAAGAAGAAGACACGCGCTTTTCCGTAACTTTGAAGAGCGACTTTTCTGCTTCTTCAACCACTTCGTCGAGGTTGTCGGGTGCGTCGTAGGCAAGGGCGGTAATTTCGGCCGAGGCATAAATGAGTTCGCGCAAGACCGACGTGCGCTTAACAATGTCGGCGTGGGTGAGCCAATTGGTAAGCGCAAAGCTATTGTCCGCCAATTCGAGCAGGTAGGTTTTGCCACCAGCGGCTTCCAGCTGCCCCGAAGCGCGGAGGTTTTCGGCCAAGGAAATTTGGTCGACGGGAAGGTTGCGCGTATGCAGGTCCATAATGCCTGCGAAGATAAGCTGATGCGCTGGGCGGAAGAAGTTTTCGGGCACGAGGCGCGTGGTAATTTCGTCCAAGGCATTCTGGCTGAGCATACAAGCTGCCAATGCCGACTTTTCTGCTTCGATGTTTTGGGGAATTTCTTTTTGTGCGGAATTTGCTCGCGTGTCTTCGTATGGCGCCATAACTTGCCTTTCTTCTTGCTTGTGCCAGTTTTTCGTGTCCCTATCCTAACGCATAAAAAGCGCAGGTCATGTGCATTTTTTATGGTCGAAAAGCAGCCAGTTTTTTATCCACATAGATGCAAAAACCCCTCCGTGCTTTTACCTGTGCAAAGGAGGGGTTTTCAACACTTTCCACCACCGCAGCGGTGGAAAAGATTTTTTAGCTAGCAGCGATGCCTTAGGCTTCTTCGCCTTCCGCAGCAGCTTCTTCAGCTTCTTCAGTAGCTTCGGCAGCCTCTTCGGTTGCTTCAGCAGCTTCTTCAGCAGCTTCTTCCGTTGCTTCAGCTTCTTCGGCCACTTCTTCGGCTTCGGCAGCTTCAGCAGCGGCGGCGGCAGCGGCTTCTGCTTCAGCAGCGGCAGCCTTAGCAGCAGCTTCTTCGGCGGCAGCAGCAGCGGCAGCGGCTTCGGCAGCAGCGATGGCTTCAGGGTCGCCCACGACGAGCTTGATTTCGCTCTTGATGTCGCGGTGCAGCGAAACCACAGCGCCATGTTCGCCCGCCGTCTTGATGGCGGCCTTCAGGTCGATAAGCTTCTTGTCCACTTCAATACCATGCTGTTCAAGCAGGGCAGCAGCAATCTGCTGAGTGGTAACCGAACCGAAGAGCTGGCCTTCTTCGCCCACGCGTGCTTCGATTTTCACGGACAAGCCGTCCATCTTTTCCTTCAGTTCGTTTGCCGCAGCCATGCGCTCTTCTTCGCGCTTGGCAATATTGTGGCGGCGCTGTTCAAGCTGCTTGAGCTGACCTTCCGTGGCGCGCACGGCAAGGTTGTTCGGCAGCAAGTAGTTGTTGGCATAACCGCTGGACACATCTACGACATCACCTTCGATGCCCTTGCCCTTCAGTTCTTGGAGCAAAATAACTTTCATCTTTTACCCCCTGCCTTAATCGCGACGCCTACGTTCGCCACGGCCGCTTACGGCAGGCACAGCAAACGGCAGCAAAGCCATCTGGCGTGCACGCTTTACGGCGTTAGCGATGTCGCTCTGATGCTGGGTGCAGCAGCCCGTTACGCGGCGCGGCTTAATCTTGCCACGGTCGGTAACGAACTTGCGCAGCATCTGCGTGTCTTTGTAGTCAATGTAGCCCGCGTCTTCCTTGCAGAATTGGCAATACTTCTTACGCGGCTGCTTTACATAATCGGCCATAGTTCTTACCTCTTATCTCTTCCCTAGAAGGGAATGTCTTCGTCATAGACCGAAGCATTAACCGCAGGCGCTGCCGGAGGCGCGGTATAGGTTGCCGAAGCGCCGTTCGAACCACCTTCGCGACTTGACATGAATTCAAGTTCGTCGATGATGACTTCGATCTTACTGCGCTTCTGACCGTCGCGCTCCCACTGGCTCCAGCGGAGCTTGCCTTCGATTGCAACCTTGCTGCCCTTGCTCAGGAACTTCGCAACACTTTCGGCACGGGTGCCAAACATGGTGCAGTCCACAAAGTTCGGATAGTCTTCCCATTCGCCCGTCTGCTGGTTCTTCCTACGGTCGTTTACCGCAACACCAAAACCAAGCACGGGAAGCCCACTGGCCGTCTGGCGCAGTTCAGGGTCACGCGTGAGGTTGCCACTAATAATTACTCGATTGATGCTCATGGTCTCTTCCTTTGCTACGTACTTGGCGGGACCACCGCCAAAAATAATAAATCGTTTAGCTGCGGTCGCCGCGATGAACGATCATGTGACGCTTCACAGCGTCGGTAATGCGCAGAACGCGGTCAAGTTCAGCAATGTTTTTTGCTTCTGCATGGAAATCGACGAGAACGTAGTCGCCTTCTGCCAGCCCGTCAACTTCGTAAGCCAGCTTGCGCTTGCCCCACTCTTCGACGTTGTCGATCGTGCCACCCATTTCAGTAAGGGTGCTTTCGATGCGGTTGGAAACAGCTACGCGGACTTCTTCGTCGGACGACGGTGCCATAAAATACAGCAGTTCATAAGACTTCATCAGCTCACCTCCTCTGGACTTACGGCTTCGGGCGATGAAGCTTACTTAACCCGAAGCAGGAATAGCTTGGGTATAGTAGCAAACCCGATACCCGTATGCAAGAAAGCCCTTGTCAAAACTTCACGTTTGCACCACAAGCTGTTTGCACAACGAATACCGCAGTACACCCAGCATACGCACAAAAGGTCTCAGATTACTCAACCAAAAGGTCTCAAAAAGGTCTCCAATTGCTCCGCAGAAAGGTCAACAAACACTCATCAAAAAGCTCACAGAAATGTCTCACCCCTGTTCAGGGGCCTAAAAAAGGGCTCTCTTCCGGAAGAGGGCCCTTTCGCTATTTCTCCATTATTTCGACGCTGTTGTACGCGCTTCGCCTCTTTAGACGTGGTCTTCGTTGCCTTCTACGCGCTCGCCTCTTTAGTCGTCGTCTTCGTCTTCGGCTTCTTCGTCGGCCTCGTGGTCGACGTGGCTTTCTTCTCCATCTTCGTCTTCGCGTTCGACTTCGCCTTCTTCGCCAGGCACATCATCTTCGCCACTACCGTCTTCGAATTCTTCGTCTTCGGCTGCGAACAGGCCCGTGAATTCCATGAAGTTGGGCGCTTGACCAATATAGAGTGGGTTTTCTTCAACCTTAAACTTCAGGTCTTCCCCTTCGCCTTCCACGGTATACAGGTAACCAACTGCATGGCCCGACCCGCCGCCAGGAACGCCGCCTTCAGCGATGATGGCGTCGAGTTCGCCTTCGTCGGTTTCCACGTAGCCGTCATAGCAGAAGGCATAGGCCAGGGCACCGCTTGCATGCTGCACCGTATGCTGGGCCATCTTGAAACAGTCTTCAGGGTCTTCAGAAGGATGAGTTTCTAGAAACAGGGTTTCGCCCACGGCAAGCGCCGTAAAAGGCACGAGCAATTCGCCTGCGTCCAACTTTTCGCGCGCAATTTCAAGTGCTTGCAACAATACTGCTTCAAGTATCTGTTCCATTTCGGGTGCTTCTGCGGGAACCTGGTCGATAGTACGATGTGACATAGACATTCCTTTCTCTTTGTTGCAAGTATAGGCGAACTATTGAGCAAACTCGGGTAGAATATGTGCCTGTGTTTTCAGACGAAGGAGCACTATGACTACCAACAACACTCATGAACGCGAACGTTTCGGAAGCCGCCTGGGCTTTTTGCTCATCAGCGCAGGTTGCGCCATTGGCTTGGGCAACGTTTGGCGTTTCCCTTACATCACGGGCGAATATGGTGGCGGCGCATTCGTGCTGCTCTACATTATCTTCCTGGTAATGTTCAGCCTGCCCATCCTGGTTATGGAATTCGCCGTTGGCCGTGGGGCCCAGCGTGGTCCTGCCCGTGCCTACGACGTGCTGGAACCTGCGGGCAGCAAATGGCATTGGGTGAAGTGGATGGCCCTGGCAGGCAACTTCCTGCTCATGATGTTCTATACCACGGTCGCCGGCTGGATGCTTGCCTACGTACAGAAGAGTGCCGTGGGCGTGTTTAACAACCAAACGCCAGAAGCCGTGGGCGGTGTCTTTGACGCCATGCTCGCCAACCCAGGCGAACTCATCTTATGGATGGTTGTTGTTTCGGTTGTTGGCCTGGCGGTATGCGCCGTTGGCCTGCGCAAGGGCGTGGAACGTGTAACGAAATACATGATGCTGGCCCTGCTGCTGGTTATGGTGCTGCTCGTTATTCGTTCTGTCACGCTACCGGGCGCGGCCGAGGGCATCAGGTTCTACCTCATGCCCGACTTCGGCAACCTCTTCGGCAGCGGCATTGCCCACTTTGGGCAAGTGGCTTACGCGGCCATGGGTCAGTCCTTCTTCACACTGTCCCTTGGTATTGGTTCGATGCTTATTTTCGGCAGCTACATTGACCGCAACCACACGCTCATGGGCGAGTCGCTCCGTATTGGCGCCCTGGACACGGGTGTGGCCCTCATGGCTGGCCTCATTATCTTCCCCGCCTGCTTCGCCTTTGGCGTAGAGCCAGGTGCAGGCCCGGGCCTTGTGTTCGTAACCCTGCCTAACGTGTTCGACCAGATGCCGCTTGGCCAGCTGTGGTGCACGCTGTTCTTCGTGTTCCTGAGCTTCGCGGCCCTGTCCACCGTTATCGCCGTGTTCGAAAACATCATCGCATTTTCCATGGACCAGTGGGGCATGAGCCGCGGCAAGGCCACCGTTATCAATGGCATCCTGCTTATCCTGCTTTCCCTGCCCTGCGCGCTGGGCTTCAACGTATGGAGTGGCTTCACCATTCCCAATATTGGCGACATCCAGGCTATTGAAGACTTCATTGTGTCGAACAATATGCTGCCTATTGGATCGCTGATCATCCTCCTGTTCTGCACGAGCAAGAAGGGTTGGGGCTGGGAAAACTTCACGGCTGAAGCCGACAAGGGCAAGGGTCCGAAGTACCCCCAGTGGGCGCGTGCCTATGTAAGCTACGTTATTCCTGCGCTCATTATTGTGGTGCTTATTATGGGTTGGCTGCCGGTATTTGGCATTAAGTAGTCCTTTGACTACACGGCTACACAACGACCAGACGAAGCGTGTCCTGCGCAAGCCGCGCAAGCCACGCGACGCACGCCCCTATATTCGCGAAAGCTGGGACTTGGGTAGCACGCCAAGTCAAACGGCAGGTGCGGGGATTGCGATGGTGGCACTGGCACTTGCGCTCGGTTTTGTTATTGGGCTTGCGGTATTTGCCGTGATGAACCTGTCCATTTGGCTTACTGAATTAATTTGGAATGGCACGGGCACCACGCCACGTTTCCCCTGGTTTTCTGTGGTGGTCTGCACCCTGGGTGGCCTGGTCATTGGCATATGGACCCACCTTTCACACGACAAGGTTCATGAACTCGAAGAAGTCCTGTACAAATTCAAAACCACGGGCAGCTTCCACCTGGAAAGCCCCGGCAAGGCCGTGGTCAGCTTTTTGCTGCCACTTAGCTTTGGCGGCTCCGTTGGTTTTGAAGCAGGCTTGACGGGCCTGATTACCGCAGGCTGCTGCTGGATTCGCGACCGGCTTAAGGCCATGGGGCTCGCCCAAGCCGAAGTGGCAGATGCAACCATCGCGGCAAGCCTGTCGGCCATTTTTGGTGCGCCCCTCGCAGGCCTTGTGGCTGCTGCCGAAAGTTCACACGACGTTGACGACTACAATATGCGCCGCAGCGTAAAACTAGTGCTCTACCTGGCTGCTGCCGTAGGCGCCTTTGGGGGCATTCACCTGTTTTCGACTTTGCTGGGCAATGCTTCGGGCCTGCCCCGCTTTGGTGCCATTGCTGCAACGGGTACTGAATTCCTCTGGATTGTTCCCTGCCTGGCCTTGGCCTACCTACTCACTCTTATATTCCATGCCAGCGACTTTGGGAGCCGCACAGGGGCAAGCATCTTGGACACCCTACCCTTTGGTACCATTGCCAAACCAGTCGTGGCGGGCTTTATTATTGGGCTCGTTGCCATGGCCTTCCCCCTTGTCCTCTTTCCGGGCGAATCACAGGCGCATGAACTTATGGGCACCTGGCAAAGCTGGACCGCTGTGGCCTTGCTTGCAACGGGTTTGCTCAAGGCTGCTGCCACGCCCCTCTGCATACGCCTTGGATGGATTGGCGGCGTTTTCTTCCCCTGTATTTTCGCGGGCGTTGCCTGCGGCTATGGGCTGGCCACCATCACCGGCGTGGACCCTATGCTCCTCGTTACCATAACCACGTCGGGCTTTTTGGCGGGCGCCACACGAAAGCCCCTGCTCAGCGTGGCTATTTTGGCGCTCTGCTTCCCCCTCACCGGGCTTCTTTGGAGCGCCCTGGCTGCTTTAATCGTGGGGGCACTCCCCTTACCATATATATTGCAAGCGAAAGAAGGACTCAGCCATGACTAACTATGTCGAAGAACACACCACGAGCAGCACCATGCACCCGCGTGCGATTCTCCCTGTTATTCGCGCTGCCGGACTTGGCCCGTGGGTCATAGCCTTCATCGTTTTGTTTATCGTCTCTTCACTCGTGGTGGCCGAAGTCGAACCGCATATCCACGGCTTCGAAAACGCTGCCTGGCTTATGTTCCAGGTAATAAGCACCATCGGCTTGGGCGACTACACCTGCACGACCGACATCGGCCGTGCCATGGCCATGCTGCTTTCGGGATACTCGATTCTATTTTTGGCTCTCATTACGGGCGTTATGGTGAGCTACTGCAACGAACGCATGCGCTTCCAACGCGACACCAGTATTGCTCATTTTATTGACCAACTCGAGCATTTGCCCGAACTAAGCCCCGAAGAACTGACAGCCCTTTCAGAAAAAATAAAACGCTTTAGGCACCGCGCGTAGTATAAAGGCCTTGGAGCGTGCCCAGTTGTGCCATAATGGACATAACAAATCGCAGCTCAATTGAACCACAACAACACAGGCAGTCGCACACGAAGGGGCACGCATGGTTTCGCGCATTTTTGTAGAGAAAAAAGCCGGGTTCGACGTTGAAGCGCAGCAGTTACTTGCAGAATTGCGCGACATCCTTGGCATAGAACGCTTGGAAAAGCTTCGCCTTATCAACCGCTACGACGTGGAAGGCATTTCGGAAGAACTGTTTGAACAATGCATTCCTACCGTCTTTAGCGAACCCCAGGTTGATATTACTTACCGCGAAATCGAGCGTGAAATTGAAGGCTGCGCGGCGGCCTTCCCCGTTGAATACCTACCTGGTCAATTCGACCAGCGCGCCGACAGCGCCAGCGAATGCATCCAGCTTATTTCCCAAGGCGAGCGCCCCACCGTGCGCAGCGCCAAGGTCTATGTGCTCTATGGCGTGCTGCGCAAGGCCGACCTGCCCGCCATCATGAACTATGTCATCAACCCGGTTGAAGCGCGCGCTGCCCTTATGGACAAGCCCGAAACCCTGGCCATGGACTATGAAGAGCCCGCCGACGTGGAAGTGCTCGAAGGTTTTGACGCGCTTAACGAAGCTGAACTTGCTGCCTTTATTGAAGAACGCGGCTTGGCCATGGACCTGGCCGATATCAAGATGTTCCAGGAATATTTCCGCGGCGAAGAACGCCCGCCTACGATTACCGAAGTTAAGATGGTAGACACCTATTGGTCGGACCATTGCCGCCATACCACCTTTGGCACCGAACTGACGAGCGTACAGATTGACGACGAAGTGGTGCGCGAAGCCTTCGACCGCTACCTGGCCATTCGCCGCGAACTCGGGCGCGAAGAAAAGCCGGTTTGCCTCATGGACATGGGCACCATTGGCGCTAAGTATTTGAAGGCGCGCGGCATCCTGACTGGCCTCGATGAGTCGGACGAAATCAATGCCTGCACCGTTAAGGTGAAGGTTGACGTGAACGGCACCAACGAAGACTGGCTCTTCCTGTTTAAGAACGAAACGCATAACCACCCCACCGAAATCGAACCCTTCGGTGGTGCAGCCACCTGCGTGGGCGGCGCCATCCGCGACCCACTTTCTGGCCGCAGCTATGTGTACCAGGCTATGCGCGTCACCGGTGCAGCCGACCCGACGGTGCCCGTGAGCGAAACCATTCCCGGCAAGCTGCCCCAGCGCAAGCTGGTTACTACGGCAGCTGCGGGTTATTCCAGCTATGGCAACCAGATTGGCTTGGCCACAGGCGTGGTGGACGAACTCTACCACCCGGGCTATGCGGCCAAACGCATGGAAATTGGTGCCGTGCTTGGTGCGACCCCACAGTCCCATGTGCGCCGCGAAGAACCGGCGCCGGGCGACATCGTGGTGCTCCTGGGTGGGCGCACGGGCCGCGACGGCATCGGCGGCGCTACTGGTTCTTCCAAGGCCCACAAGGTCGAAAGCTTGGAAACCTGCGGTGCGGAAGTCCAGAAGGGTAACCCACCCGTTGAACGCAAGATTCAGCGCCTGTTCCGCCGCGGCGATGTCTGCCGTCTTATCAAGCGTTGCAACGACTTTGGTGCGGGCGGCGTGAGCGTAGCCATTGGCGAACTGGCCGACGGCCTCTACATCGAACTGGACAAAGTTCCCAAGAAGTACGACGGCCTCGACGGTACCGAACTTGCCATTTCCGAGTCGCAGGAACGTATGGCAGTAGCCCTTGCCCCCGAAGACGTGGAAGAATTCCTGGGCTACGCACGCGAAGAAAACCTTGAAGCAACGCCCGTGGCCATCGTGACGCAGGAGCCGCGCGTACGCATGGTCTGGCGCAACCAAACCATCGTGGATGTCAGCCGCGAATTCCTGGCCAGCAATGGTGCCCCCAAGGCCCAAGACGTGCATGTGCTTGCCGGCAACGCCCAAGCTGCCATGCCCAAGGGCGAAAGCTTTACCGAACGCCTGCGCAATTGCGTGACCGACCTGAATAACTGCAGCCGCAAGGGCTTGGTGGAACGCTTCGACTCCACCATTGGCGCGGCAACGGTGCTCATGCCCTTTGGAGGCAGCACGCAGCTCACCCCTGCTCAAGCCATGGTTGCCAAGTTCCCCGTCCAGGGGGAAACCACGAGCGTTTCAGGCATGGCCTGGGGCTACAACCCCTATATCATGTCGGCCGACCCCTTCACGGGCGCCTACCTTTCCGTTGTCGAAAGCGTGGCCAAGCTTATTGCTACCGGCTTTAAGCGCGAAACCATGTACCTGACGCTGCAGGAATACTTCGAAAAACTGCGCGACGTGCCCGAGCGTTGGGGCAAGCCAACCGCGGCTGTTCTGGGCGCACTTATGGCCCAGGTGGACCTGGGCGTGGGCGCCATTGGTGGCAAGGACTCCATGAGCGGCAGCTTTGAAGACCTCGACGTACCACCGACGCTCGTGAGCTTTGCCGTGGGCACGGGGCATACGAAAGATATTGTCTCTCCTGAATTCAAGCAGGCGGGCAGCCAGGTTGTTCTGGTGGCTCCGCGCTACGATGCTGGCAGCCTGCGGCCCAATGCGGCTTCCTTGGTGCAGGTGTTCGACGCCGTGCAAAATGCCATTGCTTCTGGCAAGGTGCTGGCTGCGGCCACCTGCGGCTACGGCGGCCTGGCCGACACCCTCTTTAAGATGTGCGTTGGCAACCAGCTGGGCTTAAGCCTTCCTGCCGTTGCCAATGGCGACATGCTCTTCATGCAAAGCTATGGCGCATTTGTTTTGGAACTCGACGCCAACGCCACCATTCCTGCTGAATTCGCCATGGTCAACATGGCGCCACTGGGCCAAACCACAAGCGACTACTACTGGCAGGTTGCAGGCGAAAGCATTAGCCTGGCGGAACTCCAGGAAGCATGGGAGCAGCCCCTCGAAGGCGTATTCAACTACCGCGCCACGGGCGAAACCGTTGACCCTGTTCCCGCCTACGAACCCACCCACAAGCTTCACCATACGCCAAGCATTACCAAACCTCGAGTGGTAATACCTGTCTTCCCGGGGAACAACTGCGAGTACGACAGTGCAGCGGCATTTGAACGCGCAGGCGCAAGCGCAGAAACCTTCATTGTGAATAACCTTTCACCTGCGGCCGTTGCGGAAAGCACCCACGAACTTGCAAACCGCATTCGTCAGTCGCAGATCCTTATGATCCCCGGCGGCTTTTCCGGCGGCGACGAACCCGATGGCAGCGCGAAGTTCATCACGAGTTTCTTCCGCGCCCCCGAAGTTACCGAAGCCGTGCGCGAACTGCTTGCCAACGACGGCCTTATCTTGGGTATCTGCAATGGCTTCCAGGCCCTCGTCAAGCTGGGCTTGGTGCCCTTCGGCGACATCATTGAAACCGACGCCACCTGCCCCACACTTACCTTCAACACCATTGGCCGCCACCAGTCCAAGATGGTGCGCACGCGCGTGGGCTCCACCCTTTCGCCCTGGCTTTCTAAGTGCGAAGTGGGCGACATTCACAGCGTGCCCATCAGCCATGGCGAAGGGCGTTTTGTGGCAAGCGAAAAGCTGCTGCTGCAAATGGCGCAGGCGGGCCAAATTGCCACCCAGTATGTGGACGCCGCGGGCAACCCGTCCATGGACCTGGACGCCAACCCCAACGGAAGCATCTGGGCCATTGAAGGCATTACGAGCCCCGACGGGCGCATCCTGGGCAAAATGGGCCACACCGAACGTGCAGGCGCCGGTCTGTACAAAAACATTCCCGACTACGTCTTCCAACCACTCATCGAAGGAGGCGTCGCATACTTTGCCTAAAAGCCTACGAACCTGGAATCAAAGCGCATTATCCCAGGTCAATAATACTTCACTTTTTTCCGAAGAGGACTATAATTACCTCTTGTGAGAAGCCACTTCACAGCTGAAAGGTAAAACTGGAAGCTGTTTAGGAGGGTGTCGTCTTTAAGACGACAAATGAGTCCGCAACTGGCCTGGGGAGGAACTGGTTGCGGACTTTTCTTTCCCCAGGCGCAGGCAACTGCGGCCGCTTATTTAAAGTGAGGAACGTAAAGCACGTCAGTCGAAACTGCGTCTTCAGGGTAAAGCTTGTTAAACAAGTCGATGAAGTATTCGTCGGTCATAGACGCGATGTAGTCCACCACGATGGCGTTGGGGTCTTCCCCGCGGTAAGCAGCATTATTCTTCAGCATCCATGCATTAAGGTGATGGCGGAAGATGTAGCTGCTTTCGTCGCCTGCTTCAAGGTCGGCCAGGAACTGGTCGTAGAGACGGGCCATCATGGGCGCGATATAGGTGTCGAGCGTTTTGTGCGCCGCGTCGGTTTGGTAAATCTCGGCGTTGTTTTGATCCTTGATGGCAATGATGGCGTCGAAGACTTCCTGATCCATGCCGAGGTAGTTGCGCTCGATGCTGTTCTTAATAATGTTGGCGCTCGCGTTCTGGATGAATTCCCAATTGGTTTCGCCCAGGATATTGTCGCGAATGTAATAGCTTTCTTCGTCGAGCACGCCCACAGAAAGCGCGTCCTGCCGGTCCTTGCCCATATAGGCCAGGATGTCGCAAATGCGTACGACACAGCCTTCGAGGGTTGAGGGGCGCAAGTCCTGGCTGGCGCCTGGCTCAAGCATGCAGCGGTTCATCATGGCGTCCAGCTGTTCGAAGGAGTCGCAAGGTGCGGGGTGGTATTCCAAGAAAGCCTTTTCGCCGCAATGGCAAAGCATGCCGTTTAGCGTTTGCAGCGAAAGGTTGCGGCCCGCCACGGTGCGGAGCAGGCGCACGCTGTGCACATTGTGGTTAAAGCAACGACCAGCGTGTTCTAGGTACAGGTCGTTGAGGATGTATTCCCCGCCATGGCCAAAAGGTGTATGGCCCATGTCGTGGCCCAGCGCGATGGCTTCGGTGAGCGCGACGTTCAGGCGCAGGGCCGTGGCAATCTTGCGCGCTGTTTGCGAAACCAGCTGCAAATGGAAGGAGCGGCGCGTGAGGTCGTCTTTCTTGTAGAAGGGAAAGACCTGCGTCTTGTCCATGCAGCGGTTGTAGAAGGCATTGTTCAGAATGCGGTCTACGTCGCGCACGAAGGCAGGGCGCACGGGGTCGGTTTCGCGGTCTTCGTATTCGAAGATGGCGTCTTCATGGCGCGTGGCATAAGGTGAAAGCTGGGACTGGGCGGTATCGTAGCCCTCGCGCAAGTACGCCGCCTCTTCAGCTGTGTATTCAAATAACGGATTAGTCATAGTAGTCTTCCTGGTTAAGTGGGGCGTGGGCATGCGTCTTTTCCGATGTCGTGAGTTCAAATATCGCAATTTTCGCTGTTGCCGAAAATTGCACTCTAAATGTTGACGAACGCCAAGCGAGAGCGCATGAGTGCAAACAATCCAGTGAATTGTTTGCACGAACAGCGGAAGCGGTCGGTAAAAGATGCATACCCACGTCCCGCTTTCCTAGAACTCGCGACGGCTTTCAATAGCACGCCCAAGGGTGACTTCGTCGGCGTATTCGAGTTCCCCACCCACCGGCAGGCCGCTCGCCAAACGCGTGAGTTTAATGCCGAGCGGGCGGATAAGGCGCGCCAAATAGCTTGCCGTGGTTTCACCTTCCACGTTGGAATTGGTGGCCAGGATAACTTCTTCCACTTCGTCGCTCGCCAGGCGCTTCATGAGTTCAGCGATGTGCAGGTCGTCGGGGCCAATGCCTGACAAGGGCGAAAGTTCCCCACCGAGCACATGGTAGAGCCCGTCGAAGGAATGCGTGCGTTCAATGGGCGGAATGTCGCGCGGTTCAGATACCACGCACAGCAGGCTGCGGTTGCGGCGCGGTGAAGCGCAGATGTCGCACAGCTCGCTTTCCGCGTAGTTGAAGCACTGCGGACAAAAATGCACCTTGTCCTTCACTTCCACAATGGCTTCCGCCAGGCGTTCAGCCGAAGCGCGTTCGGAATTAAGCACCCAGTAGGCTATGCGCTGGGCACTCTTGGAACCGATGCCGGGCATGCGCTCGAGTTCGTCGAGCAAGACCTGTATGGAAGGAGCCGACTGCATACGCCGCGCCTAGAAACCGGGCATGCCAGGAATGTTCATGCCACCCGTAACTGCGGAAAGGCGGGCTTCAGAAACTTCGGCCATGCCACGCAGGGCTTCGTTGACTGCCGCAAGCACCATGTCCTGGAGCATTTCAACGTCTTCAGGGTCCACGGCTTCAGGGTCGATTTCGAGCGACTTTAGGCTCATGTCGCCGGCCACCACGGCCTTTACCATGCCGCCGCCAGCCGTCGCTTCATACGAAAGCGTCGCGATTTCTTCCTGAGCTTGGTTAAGCTGCTTTTGCATCTTTTGCGCTTGGCGCATCATTTGCTTCATGTCCATGGCTAACTCCTTTGCAGGTTGTTATTAATGCTATTCGTCGACTTCTTCGAAGGTGATCGAAGAAGAAAAGGTATCGGACAACATTTTACTGAAATCTTCGGCTCCCATTTGTTCGGTTTCGGTGCTTTGTTCAGGCACCGCTTGGGCTTGGGGAGCTGCATCCGCAGGCGCGTCGGGTTCGAAGGGAACGCTTTCGTAGGCGTCGACGGGAACCGGCTCTGGTTCAGGGGCTGCCGGTGCCGCTGGTACCGGTTCGGAAGCAGGTGTGTTCAATGCGGGGGCAGGAGCAGCTGCGGGCGCTGGCGCTGGTTCAGGGCTAGGCGCGGGTGCCGCGGGTGCTGCCGCAGGGGCAGGAGCAGGTGCTGGCGCTTCAGCTTGAGCGCTCCCAGGGGCAGCTGAACGCAGTTCAAAGGGAACGGCAAAACCGGCTGCTTCGTTGAAGGCGCGCGCGAGCAATTCCTGCATGTCGGGCTTTTGCGCCATAGAAAGCGCAATGGGGTTCGAAGGAGGAAATTCGACCACAACGCCTTTGCCATTTTGGTCGGCACAGGCACGAACCCCTACGAGCATGGCGGCAAAGGCCTGCTTTTCTTTTTTGATAGTCGACATCACGTGCATCCAGGCACGCTGGAGGCCCGCTGGGTTGGCAAGCAATGCTTCGAGGCCGGAGCCAGCGGCAGTAGCCACGACAGGAGCGGCGGCTGGGGTTGCAGACGCCGTAGCAGGCGTAGTTTCGGGTACGGCGGGTGCCGTAGATGCCAGAGTGGCGGAGTCGGGGGCAGGTACGGTGGCGGGTACCGCAGCAGGTGCAACGGCGGGTGCTGCAACGGCGGGGGCAGCGGGTGCCGCCGGTGCCGCAGCGTCGACCATTCCGCTGCTTGGCAGAACAGCGGAATAACCACTTTCCAGTGCTTCAATGCGTTCAGCCAAGGCTTCCAAAGTCAGGTCAGAGTCGGGGCGCACCATACGCGTGAGGGCGACTTCAAAACAAAGACGCGGATTGGTTGCGGTGCGCATGTCGCCAATTAGGTCGCCCAAAACGCCCAGCAAACGCGCTAAGCGATCGCTTCCAAACAGGCCCAGTTCTTCGTTGAGCTGGCGGCGCTCCGCTTCGGGAATTTCAAGAACGGCGTCCGTTCCTGCGAGGCTCATCACGTACAGGTTGCGCACGTGTTCAGCCATGTCGCGGGCAAATTGTGCCAGGTCAGCGCCCGATTCAACATAGTCAGCCGTCCAGGTAAAACAGCGAGCAATGTCGCGCTTCCCCACCGCTTGAATGATTTCGGCCATTTCGCTTGCCGCCAAAGAACCGAGGAGGTCTTCGGCGCCTTGCACGCTTACGCGGCCTTCGCCAAAAGCAATCAGCTGCTCAAGCGAAGTGAGGGCATTGCGCATGCCGCCTTCAGCACGATGCGCAATGAGGTCCAAGGCGTCGCCTTCAAACTCCACGCCTTCCGCCACGCAAATAGCCCCGAGGCGCGTGACGATTTCGTCGTTAGACAGACGATGAAACTCAAAGCGCTGGCAGCGGGACTGCACGGTTTCGGGAATCTTTTGCGGGTCGGTTGTGCAAAGGATAAAAATGATGTGCTCGGGCGGTTCTTCAATGGTTTTAAGCAAGGCGTTGAAGGCCGCCGTTGAAAGCATATGCACTTCGTCGATGATATAAACCTTGTACTTACCCCGCGTGGGTGCAAAGTTCACGCGGCTGATGATTTCTTCGCGCACATTGTCGACGCCAGTGCGGCTTGCCGCGTCGAGTTCATAGACGTCGGGGTGGGTGCCGTTGGCAATTTCAACGCATTCCGGGCAGGTACCGTCGGGTTCAGACGTGGGCCCGTGTTCGCACAGCAATGCCTTGGCAAGCAGGCGCGCCGTGGTGGTTTTGCCCGTGCCACGTGGGCCGCTGAATAGGTAGGCATGCGAAACCTGGTCAGAGTCAATGGCATTTTTGAGAGTGCGTTCAATATGGTCC
Source organism: uncultured Coriobacteriaceae bacterium (assembly GCA_902768975.1). Lineage (GTDB taxonomy): Bacteria > Actinomycetota > Coriobacteriia > Coriobacteriales > Eggerthellaceae > CACXMZ01. Next base: position 21,912 of record CACXMZ010000009.1, on the reverse strand, counting down.
TGCCCCACCACGTCGGAAAAAACTTGGGGCCTATATTTTCTATGCAGTGCTTCAGCCATGCCGTGTCCTCTTCCCGTTTCTTAGTCTTGCTTCGCGCGGCGGCCGGCCAGGATGCCTTTAATGGCGCCAATAATGGCAGGCAAGGCCGAAACGCCCACGATACCCAAAACGATTATCTCAAAATGTTCCTGCACAAAAGGAACGCCGCCAAAGAAATAGCCGACCAGTACAAAGAGGCTGACCCACAACAGGCCACCCACGATGTTGTAGAAGGTAAACTTGCCAAAGTCCATGTGGCCCGTGCCCGCAATAAAGGGGGCAAAGGTGCGGAAGAAGGGCATAAAGCGCGTGATAATAATGGTTAAGCCGCCGTACTTTTCGAAGAAATAATCGAGCTTGGCGATGCGTTCAGGCGTAAGCGCCTTCACCTTGCCTGAGTCAATGATGCGGCTTCCGAAGAAGCGGCTAATCCAGTAATTTGACGTGTTACCCAAGATAGCTGCCGCATAAAACACAAGCAGTGTGGCCACAATATTGAGCCCGCCCCCTTCAGCGGAAAAAATGCCCGCGGTGAAAAGCAGGCTGTCGCCGGGCAGGAAGGGAAAAACGACCACGCCCGTTTCGATAAACACAATAAGGAAAAGCGGGGTGTAGACCATTACGGGCCCCAAGGACACGATCCAGGCCGCGATAAAGGCACGCGGGTCGCGCAGAAGATTCACTATGAAATCAAAAAAACCCAAGGTCAATGCTCCTTTTTAAGCCTTCTTGGGGCAGGTGGTTATACAAATGCCCTGAATAGACTTGGGCGCTCGTCAGAGGCCCCTTATGGCTGCTTCCTCCCGGACCTGACCAGGTTCGGAACATGTCGCCGCCCAAGTCCATTCAAGGCATGTGCTCATGACTTTGTAAGTGTAACAGGAGCACGCGCAGCCGCCAGGAAAAGCAAGAGAAATGCTCCTGTTTTCCACACGGTATAATGAGCGCTATGTACGAAGAGTATTACGAAAAGATTTCAAGGCCTTGGCGGGCTATGCCGAATGGTAGCTTGCTCCTTTCGGGCATCGACAATGGCTTACGCGGTTTGGTGGCAAGCCTGTATTTCATCTTGCTTATTTGGCTTGTGCTGAACCAAAGCCCCCTGCTGCTGCACGCTGTTGTAGTCCCGCTCGTTACCTTTGTTGTGGTGAGCCTGTGGCGCGCGGGCATTAACTGGAAACGCCCCTACGAACTTCACGACATTGACCCGCTCATTAAAAAGGACACGCAGGGCAAAAGTATGCCAAGCCGCCACATGGCAAGTGCCAGCATCATTGCTTGCACGCTGCTGTGGGTGGCGGCAACAACCGACCGCATGGCCTTGTGGGTTTTGGCGCTGATTGCTTCGGTGGCGTGCGTGGGGGTTGCCTATGTGCGCATCGTAGGTGGGGTTCACTTTCCGCGCGACATCGCCGTCGCTGCCGTTGCGGCCATCATTGCCGCCGCCGTCGGCTTCCTCCTCATTCCTTAAACAAGGACAGTGGGTTTCGCGCCTACTAATCGCGACCGCTTCCGCTGTTCGAAAAAGTCTCACAGGTAGTCGAAGAGTCAGCAGTAAAGAAGCTGCGGGGCCCTGCCCGAAGGCGTGGCAGCCAAGGGTAGGGCCCCGAGCTTCCCAGCTTCAAGTCGTTGATTATTGGAATACCTTAAGCGTTCTTTAAATAGATGGAGCCCATGAGGTCGCCGACGTGTTCAAAGGCGTCGCAGCAGGACTCGAGGCTGCTTAAGATACGGCTCCACACCAGCAAGCGAACGGGGTTTTCGCGTTCCTTGGTATGCAGGTTGCGAATAGCGTCGATATAGATGCGGTCGGCCTGTTCTTCGCAGTCGTTCACCTTCATGATTGCCGCACGGAATGCGTCGTTGTTCTTGAAAGTAGAAAAGAAACCAACGGCTTCCTGCAGAGACTGGCAACCTTCCTTGATAAGCTGCGCCAAAATAACCGCCGATTCAGGAATATGGTGCACGTCTGTCATATAGAAGGATTGGATAACCGCTTCGATGCGATCGACCACCGTGTCGATGGCGTGAGTCAAGTCGATAATGTCGTCACGGTCGAGCGGCGTGATAAAGTCCACGGCGATGGCACTATAGTTGGAATGGGCTACGTCATCTGCCTGGGCTTCAAGTTCATGGGCCTGGTCCATTACTTCACGCACCGCTTCTGCCGTGGTGAAGTTCTCAATGGTGTCGATAAGCAGTTCTGCTTCTTTTACCGCAAGTTCAATTTGCTTGGCAAACGCTGCGAAGTAGTCATGCTTTTGCTTGGCCATGGGCTCTCCTTCTTTAGCTTATAGCTTGCCGTAAAATTCTATCGTACGAGCGCGTTCGTCGCCAATACTTGTCATAGGATCATGCCCAGGCAACACAAGTGTTTCGTCGGGCAATTCAGCGAGTTTCGCCATAGACTGGGCCATGTCGGCCATGCTTCCCCCTTCGAAGTCGGTGCGGCCAATCGTGCCGCGGAAGAGGGTGTCGCCTGAAAGCAGTATGGGACGTTCTTCGCTTTGCGGCGCCAAGCTGGGGTCGAGGAAATAGCACATGCTTCCTTCAGTATGACCAGGTGTCAGCATGGCTCGCCACTCGCAGGCACCCACCTTGATGGTTTCGCCGTCTTTAAGCTGCACGTCCACGGGGCAGGGTTCGGGGCGCTTCCCGAAAGGGGGTTCGCGCGGGTCTTCAATGTCGGGCGCGTCGACGCTCGAAGCATACACAGGTGCCCCCGTTGCGTCCTTGAGTGCGCGCAGGGCACCGGTGTGGTCGGCGTGCCGGTGCGTGACAAAAATTGCGCTCACGGGTGCGCCTTCCGCCATGTCCAAAATGAGTTCGGCGCTATATTCTGGGTCGACCACAATAACGCCACCGGCACCGTCTTCGATGCAGTACACATTGTTTGCCAAGCGGCCCAGTTCGCGAAAACGAACACGCGCGCATGCCTTTTCTATCGTATGAATTTCGTGCAGCACTTCAAGTTCCGCCTTTCTAAAAGTGGTGGTGTGAAGCTAGTGTTTCTTTTGCTTTACCGCTTCGCCGGGCATCATGCGGTGGGCGTCGAATACCCCTTCGATGGCCAGCATTTTTTGCAGAATAGAGTCGATGGCGCCCACGTCGCTTACCTGGAATAGGAAGCGCATTTCGACCATGTTGTCGCGGTGCGCCACCGAAGAAGACGAAAGCACGTTAGCGCCTTCTTCGCCCAGCACCGTTGCCACGTCGCGCAGCAGGTTCATGCGGTCAAGCGCTTCGATAATAATTTCTGCCTTGTACGAAGTCGAAAACGTGGGGTCGTCTTCCCAGGAAACGTCGATGATGCGTTCGGGGTGGTCCATGAGGCTCATGGCATTGGGGCAGTCGGCCCGATGAACCGAAACACCGCGACCACGCGTTACGAAACCTACGATATTGTCGCCTGGTACGGGATTACAGCAGCGCGAAAGGCGCACGAGCACACCATTGATACCCTTAACCACCACGCCGTTCGACGAATGGGCTTCATGCTTCTTGGGCGTCTTGACGCTCGTGAGCATGGGGGGCAGTTTGCCCGTTGAAAATTCCGACTGACCCGGGGCCGTTTCGTCGGCTTCATTGCCACGATCAACCAAAAGCTTGAGCAGGCGATTCGCCACATGCTGGGCGCTTTCCTTACCGGCGCCAATTTGCACGAGCATGTCGTCGGAGTCCTTGAAGCCCATGCCTTCGGCAACCATCTTCAAGGCACGCTGGTGCTGGGCGCTCGAAATACCCAAGCCGTGCTTGCGCATTTCACGCGTGAGTTTGTCGTGGCCTGCCTGCAAGTCGTCCGATCGAGACATCTTGCTGAAATAGGCGCGAATCTTGCTGCGCGCCGAAGGGGTCCGCACGGTGTTGAGCCACCCGCGCGAAGGCGCCGCGCTTTTTTGCGTAAGGATTTCCACGCGGTCGCCGTTTTGTAGTTCATAGGTAAGGGGCACGATAACGCCGTTAACCTTCGCGCCCACGCAATGGTGCCCTACTTCGGTGTGGATGGCATAGGCAAAGTCGACCGGGTTGGACCCTGCACGCAGGCTCATGGCTTCGCCCTTGGGCGTAAACACAAAGACTTCGGTGGGAGCGAGGTCGACCTTAAGGTCCTTCAGGAATTCGCGCGAGTCCTGATTTTCGTCCTGCCAGTCCACCATCTGGCGCAGCCAGGCAAGCTGACGGTCGAAGGCAGCGTCAACCTTGCCGCCACCTTCTTTGTAGCGCCAGTGCGCCGCCACGCCATATTCGCTCATGCGATGCATTTCTTCGGTACGAATCTGCACTTCAAGCGGCCGACCCGCGGGGCCTATAACCGTCGTATGTAGGCTTTGGTACATGTTGAACTTGGGCATGGCAATATAGTCCTTGAAGCGGCCCGGCATAGGCTGCCACAGGCTGTGGACCGCACCAAGTGCCGAATAGCAGTCGCCCACGGTGTCGACGATAATGCGCACGGCAATAAGGTCATAGATTTCCGAAAAGTCTTTACCGCGCGTAGTCATCTTGCGGTAGATGGACCACAGGTGCTTCGGGCGACCTGCTATCTGGGCGTCCACGCCAACCTGATCCATTTCCTTGTACAAGATTTCAATGACGTTATTGAGGTAGGCTTCGCGTTCGGTGCGGCTTTCCGCCACCATGCGCGAAACCTGCTTAAAGCGGTTCGGCTCCAAGTAGTAGAAGGAAAGATCTTCCAGTTCCCATTTAATGGAACTAATGCCCAAGCGGTGTGCGATAGGCGCGTAAATTTCCATGGTTTCGCGCGCTTTAAAAATACGGCGGTCTTCACCGAGGGCAGATAGCGTACGCATGTTGTGCAGGCGGTCTGCCAGCTTAATAACCACCACGCGAATGTCTTTGTTCATGGCCACCAGCATCTTGCGAATAGTCTGGGCCTGTTCGTCGGAAAGGTTTTCGACTTCAATACGCGTGATCTTGGTTACACCGTCTACGAGGGACGCAACGTTTTCGTTGAAGGTTTTCGCAACCTGTTCAAGCGTGACGTCGGAGTCTTCCACCGTGTCGTGCAGAATAGCCGCGCAAATGGTTTCCACGTCCATATGCAAGTCGGCCAAGATAATGGCAACTTCCAGAGGGTGCGCGATGAAGGCCTCGCCGCTTTTGCGCTTCTGGCCTTCATGGGCTTTAGCGGCAAAGGCAAAGGCGCGCGCGAGCATGTCTTCGTCTTCGGCGGAAAGGTACATGCTTGTTATGTCCTGAAGGTCCTTAAAGCGTTCTTCAGGGCTTTTTTCCTGCACGATAAGTTCAGGGCTTGCGGTCGCAGCGTCGGTAAGAAAACTGTACTCTGCAGTCGAAGGATGGCTGGAAGTACGCTGAGCTTGCGCCTGCACGGCGTCGCGCCGCGTAATGCGTTCTGCCGCAGACTGGGCACCCGCCACAGGGTCGACCGAAACGTCTTCTACGATTGGTTCATATGGTTCATATGCACTCACGCGCCTTCACCCCCTTCCACTTCACTAGTAGGAAGAATAGGGGCAATAATGCGCTTATGCAAGACTTCAGCGTTGCTTGAACGGACCCAGTCGCGGAAGTCCTTGAAAATATCAATTTCATCGAGCCCTTCGCGGTAACGCACGCTGTCTTCAAGTTCGACCTTGCTCTGCGTTTCCACTACGCGAATGCTGCGCACACGGTCGGGGCCTTCGCCGGGGCGCGTTTCGATAAGACCCAGTTCGCGGAAAACGGCAACTGCACATTCCACGCTTTGGGGGCTCACTTCATGGTGGGCGTCGCGGGCGCTGCAACTTTCCGCCAGTTCGGCGTTGCTCGCTGCGAAAGGTGCACCGCCGCCTTCTTGCTGGCTTCGCCGCAGTTCGCGGTACACCTGGGCAAGCGTGTCGTGGTTGGGCGTTGCTTCGGTCAGAATTCCTTCGTTGACGCGCGCGTCTTCGTCGCTGAACAGGGCATGCACAATGGCTGGTTCGCCGTCGCGCCCTGCCCGGCCGCTCATCTGGTTAAACTCAACTTCGTTGTAAGGCATGTGATAGAGCACCACGTGGCGAATATTGGGAATGTTGACGCCTTCGCCAAAGGCCGAAGTGGAAACCAGTACCGCCAGAGTACCCTTGCGGAAGAGTTCTTCCACGCGTTTACGTTCGCGGCGGTTGAGCCCGGCGTTATAAAAACCAATAAGAGGCGCAATCTGGGGCACCTGTTCACGCAGGGTGCGCGCCAAGGCAACCGAAGCACTGCGCGAATTCACGTAGATGACCGTTTTTTCGCCCGACGCAATAATGCTTGCTAAGTACTGTTCACGGTTCTTGAGGTTGCGCTGGTCGTCGAATTCCATATTACTGCGCGCCGTGGCATCAACCACACGCTGCTTGGTTTTAAGCTTGCCTTCAATGGTGGCGGTTACGTCTGGCCCCGCTGTTGCCGTGAGAGCAAGCACGACGGGGTTTCCCATGCGTTCGAAGGCTTCGCCGAGCTTGGCGTACGCGGGGCGGTTCCCTGCCTTGGCAAGCCCGATATGGTGGGCTTCATCCACCACTGCAAAACGAATGCGCTTGCATTCTGCCAGTTCAGCAGCATGGAAACTGAGGTATTCAGGTGTGGTTGCCACAATGTCGACCGAACCGTCCGCAAGGCCCGCCATAATACGCTTGCGTTCTTCAGGGCTCGTTTCGCCCGTCAGGACTTCGGTTACCACGCCAAAGGGAACGAGCGCTTCGCGCAGGTGGAAGGCCTGGTCGGCGATGAGGGCACGCAGGGGGTACACAAACAGGCTCGCTTCCCCTTTGGCAAGCGCGCGCATGGCTGCATGGACCTGGAAAATGAGCGATTTGCCGCGCCCCGTTGCCATAACAGCCAGCACGGATTCGCCGCGATCCAAGTAATCCAAGACTTCAGCCTGCGCAGGCAAGAGCGGGCTTTCCCCAATAAAGGCCTTAACTATGTCGGTGCGCAGGGCCTGGGGGTTCTGCGCTGCCTGGGCTACCCAACTTTCGCGGTTTGCTTCACGTTCAATTTCGGTGAGCTCTTCTTCTTCCGCCGAACCCACTTCGTCGGCAACCAGTTCTACGTCGCCCGCAGCATAAAGCTTGTCGACAAAGGCAGAGGTTTCAGGGTCGAGCCAGTCCTTGAGAGCAGCGCACGGTGCCGCCGGTTCAAGGCAGTCGATCATGGCCTTGACGGTTTCGCGGCCGCGCCACTCGTCAATCTGGAGTTCGAAGGCAACATTGACGATGCAGGAACACTGCATGAGCATGTCGATGTCGGAGCAATGGAACATGATGCCCGCCACTTCGTCGCGCCCATTGGTGAGGAAACACGAGAAGTGGTTCTTTTCAGCGCCAACCGCACGGCAGCGTGAAATCATCACGTCCTGGGCAAGAAAAACCGGCGAGGTATTTTCCTGACCATAGGGTGCCATGGCAGCAAGAGCTTTGACGTTTTCAAGCGTGAGGTCGCTCAGGTCTACGACGGCATCGATGTCGACCCGCGGATGGAAATTGTCGGCGGGAAGTTCGTCCATGTAGGCACAGAGGCGGCGCGTGAATTCCCCCAGGTTTATGGCAGGAAGCGTAACGCCCACGGCGGCTTCATGGCCACCAAAACGGGTGAGCAAGTCGGCGCAGGACTCCACGGCCTTAAAGAGATTAACCTGGCCCACGCTGCGGCCGCTCCCGCGTGCCTGGCCGTCTTCGTCGATGGTAAAAAGCAGGACGGGTACGCCATAGGTGCGCACGAGGCGGCTGGCCACAATGCCCTTCACGCCTTCATGCCAGCCCACGCCCGAAACGACCAAGGCGCGCTGGCCCGTATAGATTTCTTCAGCCTGCATGCTGGCGATTTCAACAAGTTCAGCTTCGATAGTACGGCGCTGGTCGTTGACGCTTTCAAGTTCCGCAGCAAGGCGGCTTGCTTCGTCGAAGTCGTCGCATAAGAGCAGGTCAAGGGCTAATTGCGCGTCGCCCATGCGCCCTGCTGCGTTCAGGCGCGGAATAATGCTAAAGGAAAGGCCATTCGCTGCAATGGGTGTGCCGCCTGCCCCTGCGGAAGCTAGCAAGGCGCTAATAGCAGGACGCGGTTTTTCATTCATGCGTTGAACGCCGTCGGCCACTAAGGCACGGTTGGCACCCGTCATAGGCATAAGGTCGGCGATGGTGCCCAAGGTGGCGAAGTCAGTCATTTCGCGCCAGAGATGGGGCTGGCCAAAACGCGAGCCTAAGGCCTGCACGCACATGAGGGCTACGCCCACCCCGGCCAGCATGCCGCAGCTGTTGTTGTCTTCGAGCTTAGGGTCGCACAGGGGCACCCCTTCAGGCACCAGTTCGGCAGGTTCGTGATGGTCGGTAATAAGCACTTCCACGCCACGGCGCTGGAGCACCTTTACTTCGTCGCGGCAGGAAATGCCACAGTCCACCGTTACCAGCACGTCGGGCTTGTGGAGCATGCAACGTTCGATGGCCGCTTCGGTGATGCCATAGCCTTCCATGCTGCGGCGCGGCACGAAGGGAATGACGTCGGCACCTAAGGCGCGCAAACCGCGAGTAAGCACGGTTGTGGCCGAAAGCCCGTCGAGGTCGAAGTCGCCAAAAACCAGGATGCGTTGCTGCTGCTTAACGGCGCGCTCGAGCACGTCGATCACGTCTTGCATGCCAGGAATGTCGTAGGGGTTGAGCCAGTCGCGGTCCAGGCTGGGCTCCAGGAATTCGCGTGCGTCCTGCGGGCTGGTAATGCCGCGCGCCACCAACGTGGTTGCCATAAAACGTGGCAAACCAAGCTGTTGCTGCAAGGTGGCAACAGCGGAGCCTTCCGCCGGCTTAATGTAGAACCGTGCTGACACTTAAGAAATACCTAACGCGTACGAGTAAATGTTTCACCTAGTATTCTACAACATAGTAAATGGGTTCTGGGTTGCTTTTTCCGATGTCGAGAGTACAAATACTGCGGATTTCGCGAGCGAAATTCGCACTTTAATAGTTAACGAACGTCAAGCGGAGCGCATGAGTGAAAACAATCCAGTGAATTGTTTTCACGAACAGCGAGAGCGGTCGGGAAAAAGCAATCCGGAACCCATTTGCTCTGAAGTGTTGCTTGAACTATTTAATTAAATTGCTGTTGGGTTTCTTCGAGGCCGTATTCTATAAGGCACGGAATGGCGCGAATAGCCTGCACGCATGACGCCACAAAGTCGTCGAGGTCAGCCTTTTTGATTTGCGCCAGCACGTAGTCGGCAGACTCCATACGCCCAGGTGGGCGCCCTATACCCACGCGTACACGGAAGTATTCAGGTGTCCCCAGCTTTTCGGTAATGGATTTCAGCCCGTTGTGCCCCGCGCTACCCCCACCCTGCTTCACGCGAATGTGGGCAGGTTCAATATCGAGGTCGTCGTGCACAACAATAAGGTGGGCCGGATCCACGCCGTAGGCATTGCACAGTTGCTTCACGGGCCCACCCGAAACGTTCATGAAGCTCATGGGTTTGGCAAGCACAACGTCGATGTCGGCTAGGACACCCTTCGCCGTTAGGGCGCCGCATTCGGTTTTCCAGTAGTTCGCACCTGCGTCTTTCGCAAGCGCATCAATTACTTGAAAACCTGCGTTATGCCGCGTGTTTTCATATTCTTCACCTGGGTTTCCTAAACCGACTATCAGAAACAATGCAGAACTCCTTGGTCAAATAAAAGTCAGTGAGCATTAGTTCAGGCGCTTTAGATTGCCCCGCCTTTGCACTGACGTGTACTAGGGTACACGAAGTGCAAAACAAGGGGCAAGATGAAGTACATGAACTGAGCGCAACGTCGATTCATTTCGCTGTTCGATAGAACAGCGAAATCTAGAGCGCAAAGTCGGGGTCAAACAAGACCGAAATACTGCCGTTGCTAAAGACGTTGTTGATGGCGCGTGCGAAAAGCGGTGCCACACTTACAACCTTAATCTTGCCCGTTTGCTTTTCCAGCGGAACAGGGATGGTGTTGCATACCACCACTTCTTCCACGGGTGCATTTTCAAGGCGTTCGTACGCCGGACCAGAGAAAACGGGGTGCGTGGCGCAAGCATACACCTTGTCGGCCCCGTTGTTCTTCAGGGTGTCGATAGCAGCCACGAGCGAACCAGCCGTGTCGATCATGTCGTCGTTGAGGATGCAGATCTTGCCATTCACGTCGCCAATGAGCGCGGTAATTTCTGCCTGGTTGTGCTTGGGGCGACCTTTGTGCATGATGGCCAGGTCGGCGCCCATGATATCGGCCAGTTTCTTGGCTGCCTTGGCGCGCCCCAGGTCGGGAGAAACTACGCACAAGTTGCTTGGGTCGAAGTTTTTCGACTTGAAGTAGTCGGCCAGCAGGTCGAGGGCCGTTAGGTGGTTCACAGGAATATTGAAGAAGCCCTGGATTTGACCCTGGTGCAAGTCGACGGTGATAATGCGCGTGGTGCCTGCCACGGTTAGCAGATCAGCCACAAGCTTGGCCGTAATGGGTTCACGCGCGGCGGCTTTGCGGTCCTGGCGCGAATAGCCATAGTGGGCAACCACGGCCGTAATGGTGCGGGCCGAAGCGCGCTTGGCGGCGTCCACCATAATAAGCAATTCCATGAGCGCGTCGTTAACGTGTTCGCCCGCTACCGATTGAATAATGAAGACGTCGGCACCGCGAACGGTTTCCATATAGCGCGCGTAGATTTCGCCATTAGCAAACTTTTCAAGCTTAACGTTACCCAGGGAAATGCCCAGCTCTTCTGCAATCTGGTCGCCCAGTTCAGGGTTTGCCGAACCCGAAAAGACTGCCAAGGATTTTGTCATCTGAATTGGTTCTGACATTGCGCGCTCCTTCTTTATGTCATTGTGCCTTATTAGCTTCTTCTTGCAGCTTACTCCACTTTTTGCGCCACTTAGCCTTCGAGGGATTCTTTATACCCTTCTTTCACAACCTGATGGGCACGACCGAGGGCCAAGGCGCCGTCGGGCACGTCGTCGGTAATAACCGAACCAGCGCCAACCACTACGTCCGAGCCAACGCTAACCGGAGCAACCAGCATAGTGTCGCTGCCAATGAAGGTGTTATCACCAATGGTGGTTGCGTGTTTGTTTACACCGTCGTAGTTGCAGGTGATGGTACCTGCCCCAATATTGACGCCTTCACCAATGGTGGCGTCGCCGATGTAGGAAAGGTGCGGCACCTTCGAACCAGGGCCCACGACCGACTTCTTTATTTCGACGTGAGTTCCCACCTTCGCACCCTTGCACAAATGAGCACCGGGGCGCAGGTAAGCACGCGGCCCACAGGTGCACCCGTCTTCGATGATGGCATCCACGGCAACGGTTTCATAGATGTTGCACTGGGCCCCCACCTGGGTGTCGATGAGGCGGCTGTTGTAGCCAATGACCGTGCCTTCACCAATATGGGTATGCCCCGCCAGGAAGGTCTGGGGCCAAATTTCGATGTCGTTTTCCAGCACCACGTCAGGCCCAATCCAGGCCTGGTCGGGGTCGATAATGGTCACGCCGTCGAGCATGTGAGCATGGTTAATGCGCAGCTGCAAAATCTTGGTTGCTTCAGCCAGTTGAACGCGGGTATTAACGCCCAGGCATTCGTTCACGTCTTCAGCCTTAACGCCAATGGCAGCACGACCGCTTTCGCGCGCAATCTGAATAACGTCGGTAAGATAGAATTCGCCCTGCGAATTGTTGCTGTCGACCTTTGCTAGCGCTTCGAAAAGCATGGAAGCGTCGAAGCAATAGAAGCCCGAATTGCATTCGGTGATAGCTGCCTGCACTTCGTCGCAGTCCTTTTGTTCCACAATGCATTCCACCATGCCGCCCGCGTCGCGTACAATGCGGCCATAACCCTGCGGGTCGGGGGCTTCCATCGTGAGCACTGCAACGCCGGCGTTGCTCGTTTCGCGCGCCTTCACCAATTCGGTCAAGGTCTGCGGCGTAATGAGGGGGCAGTCGCCATTTAGGACCAGCACCGACTTGGTGCCTTCCGAAACAGCGGTGCGGCACACGGCTACCGCGTCGGCCGTGCCCTTTTGTTCAAGCTGCACCACCACCGTCGTGTCGTCTGCCACCAGGGGTTCCACCTGTTCGCGCTTGTGGCCAAGCACGCAAATAATCTGTTCAGCACCCGCCTGACGCGCCGTGTCTACCACCCAACGAATAAGCGGCTTACCCAGAACTTCGTGCACCACCTTGGGTTTTTCGGACTTCATACGCGTGCCTGCCCCGGCAGCCAGTACGATTGCGGTTACGTTCATGCTTAACTCCTAGCCTTCAGTTTCGAGCGCTGTACAAAGCGCGTCGAGAAGCGTGATTGCATAATGCTGGGCCGAACGCCCTTCGCCCGCGTCTTCCCATTGCTGGCCAGGCAGCTGGATAGCAATGCGACGCGGCTTGCCCGTAGCAGCGGCAATAGTTGAACGCAAACGCACGGCAAAGCTGTCTTCTTCGTCGAAAACAAGCAAGGGTGCGTTTTCTTCGTGGCTGCCCCCTGGCAAAACTATGTGCACGAGCAGCATGTTTTCGTCGGGAGCCACGAGCAAAGAGTCGGCGCTGACGATTTTCGAAGTGGGGTTAGTGGCAAGCGCCAAGTTGGACATGCGCGCTGCCACCGAACGCGTGAATTCGCAGGTGCCAAAGAGGCAGAGGGCATTCTGTTCGAGCACGTTGGCTGCACGAGCGAAGCCCATATGCGCCGAACTGGGACCATGCTTACCGTCCCACGAATGTTGAAGGTTGCGAATGGCGCGATAGGTGAAGGCGCCCGCAATGCCGTCGGTGGGCAGGCCCATATTGGTTTGGAACTTGCGTACCGCCGCTTCGGTCGTGGCGCCGAAAATGCCGTCGCCGTCGCCGCAGGGGAAGCCGAGGGCACCCAGGGCATTTTGCAGCTGAAGCACGTCGTTGCCATGGAAATAGGGCATGCGCAAGTACAGGGTGCGGTCGCCCAAGACAAAGGAGGCGTCCAGAAGTGCCGCCCAAACCACGTCGTCCACAACCCGTGAAACGTTCAGGGCATGGGCGCGACAAAAGGCTTCAACAGCAGCGGCAGTTTCTTCACCAAAGGTGCCGCTTACGTCTTCTTCGTCCAAAAAACCGAGCGCGGCCAATTTTTGTTGTACGTCTTGTACTGCCGCACCCGTGTCGTTTTGTTGAATAGTTTCCATAGATATAAATAGTATCAGAAGCGCAGATTAGCGTTGGAAAGTCAGCGAGAAACGCATATGCATTTTCAGCATTTCAGCATTTATTTAAGGCGCCGCACAAACCAGTCGCCCATCGAAATAAGCATATCGCGCGAAGGCGACGGGTCAAGCATGTCGAGCAGGCGGTTCTTTGCAATGCTCGTGAGGTTTTCGGCGTAGTTGCGTGCGTAGTCGATGCTGCCCGATGCCTGCATGATTTCCACTGCTTCGTCGAGCACCGCACGATCCTTGTTTTTCGAAGAAAGAATTTCGATGAGGCGCTCGCGGTCGGGGGAATTTTCGAGCGCGTGCACAACGACCAAGGTGCGCTTGCCTTCGGTAATGTCCAGGCGGAAGTCCTTCTTAGTAGCTTCCTTCGTTCCAATAAGATTGAGTAGGTCGTCCTGGATCTGGAAGGCCAAGCCGGTGTCTAACCCATAATTGCGCAGGGCTTCTATCTGGGCTTCCGTGCCGCCACCTATGATGGCACCAATGGCCAAGGGCACCGCGCCTGAATAGTGGGCGGTCTTGTGCGTTGCCATAATGAGGTAGTCTTCAGGCGTGACGTCGTAGCGGCCGTCGCGCGCCCAGCCAATGTCGAGGGCCTGGCCTTCAATGGTGCGACGCGTCATCTTGATGAGTTCGGTTACCACGCGCACTTTCGTGGCGTCGTCGAGCGAAGAGTCGTTCATGACCGTGCCGTTTACCAGCGAAAGGCCCAGGTCGCCCATGTTGATGGCAAGGCCAAGGCCTTCGGAAAGGTGAATGCATGGTTCGCCACGACGCAGTTCGGCGCCGTCGGCGATGTCGTCGTGAATAAGAGCCGCCGTATGGAAGTGCTCAATGGCCGCTGCCGCGCTCGTTGCGCGCACCGGGTCGCCCCCGACGGCCAAGCAAGCAGCGAAGCAAATGAGCGGGCGATGACGCTTGCCACCGTTTTGGCTGTATTCACGCAAGGGACCATACAGGTAGCGGTCCATGTCGGGGTGGGAACCGCTAGGAATATAGGTGTTGACCAGGTCGCCAACCTGGCTGGCATACAGGTCGAGGTATTCTTCGAAGCTTGTTGGCAGATGGTCTGCCGAATCTAGAATCTGTCGAATATTGCGCGAACTGGTATCTGGTGTCATAGGAACCCCCTCTGTCTTTGTTCCATTATGCCACAGGTTTCACGGGGTGAGTTGCAGGTCGCCCATGGCATGAAAGAAGCCCGTTCGATAGAACGGGCTTAATGAACTTGGTAGGGGTGCAGGGACTCGAACCCTGAAGCCTTGCGGCGGCAGATTTTAAGTCTGCTGCGTATGCCAATTCCGCCACACCCCCGCTTTTGAGTGCTATACATTCTACCAAACCGTTAGCGTGCTGCGTCGAGAATGATTCCTTCGAGGATGTCGGTTTCGCTGGCGGTGTAGGAAGGCAAACCCGAAAGCGCCAGTATCTGCTGCAATATGATGAAACCTGCCACAATGACGGGGGCTCGTTTGGGTTGCAAACCTACCACCTTCATGCGGTCTTCGAGCGGCATAGCTGCCAGACGGCTCGTGATTGACGCAAGCATTTCAGCGCTCACTTCCGCTCCATGAACCGCCTTCGAATCGTAAACTTCCATGACCTTGTCGATCGAGACAGCCGACGTTGCCGTGCCAGCCACCGCCACAAAGCGCTGCGGGACAAAATCCATGGCGCGCAGTTCGTCGAAAAAGCTCGTGAATTCCTCGCGGACCCACGCGGCGAGGGCCGCCTGCTCCTCTGCCGTTGGCGGGTCGGTTTTCAGCAAGCGTTCCGTAGCACGGCGGCAGCCAATGTTGAATGAATGGGCATGGACGACGCCTTCACCGGCAATGCCCGCAATGAGTTCAGTCGAACCACCGCCCGCGTCGGAAACGAGCAAGCGCTCACCTATAAAGCTACCTGAAGCGCCCAAGAAGGAAAGTTGGGCTTCGTATTCACCGGGGATAACGCTAAGCTCAATGCCCAGGTCAGCCAAGCGTTTTGCGAATTCGTCTGCGTTGCCTGCGTCGCGGCTTGCACTCGTTGCCAAGCAGCGCACCACCATGGGTTCGTCCTGCGAAAGCTCGTCGATGGCCGCACGGTATTGCGCCACCACCTGGCACACGCGGTCGATAGCGTCAGGGGCAAGCATGCCCGTTTCGTCAACACCCGCACCCAGGTTCACGATTTCAGAACGCCGGCACAGCTCGTGAAGCCGGCCTTGCGCGTCGACGTCGGCCACCAGCAAGCGCGCCGTCACCGTCCCAATATCTATCGCCGCATATCTCATGAAAGCAATTGTAGCGGTCGCATAAGAGGATGCCGGGCACCCTTTTATAACTATTCTTCTTCGAGGGCTTCGGCGATTTCGTCGGTGATATCCATGGTATGGAAGACGCCTTGAAGGTCTTCAAGTTCTTCAAGCTTGTCCACCAAACGCATGACCTTCTTCGCGTCAGAAACCGAAACGCTTGCGGGCGTGGTGGGCTCCATGGTGAATTCCGCACCCTTGGTTTCGACCCCTGCAGCTTCGAGCGCATTCTTTACCGCCATAAGCTCCGTGGGGCTGGTATAGACGATCCACTCGTCTTCGGCGTCTTCAAAGTCGTCGGCGCCTGTTTCCATAACCACCATCATGAATTCTTCTTCGTCGGCTGCTGCTCCGTTGGGCTTGGTGGGGTTCTTCTTGTCGTCGGTTTCCACGATCTTGGGAACCATAATCTGGCCCTTGCGTTCAAACTGGAAGGCCACCGAACCGCTCGTGCCCAGGTTGCCACCATGGTGGGTAAAGGCAGCGCGCACGTCGGCTGCGGTGCGGTTGCGGTTGTCGGTAAGTGCTTCGCAGTAAATGGCAATGCCTGCAGGACCATAGCCTTCGTAAATAACGGTTTCATAGTTGGCAGCGTCCTTGCCAGAACCAAAGGCCTTGTCGATAGCGGCCTTGATCTTGTCCTTGGGCAGCGAATAGCCTTTGGCCTTTTCAATAGCCGCCGCAAGCGACGCGTTATTTTCAGGGTTCGGGTCGCCACCTTCTTTAGCAGCCACGGTAATATTACGCGACAGCTTGCCAAACAGGGCCGAGCGCTTTGCGTCCTGCGCAGCCTTACGATGTTTCGTTGTTGCCCACTTTGAATGTCCTGACATGGTATTCCCTTTCGTATTTGCCGAGGCGCCTTTACGCCCCACTATTACAGAAGCTTCTGAAACGCCGCTTCACTTTTCTCTTGCATTTCCTTCTGAAGTGCCCAATAGGTGTCGAGTAGCTTTATGCAGTTCGGGGTAAGCGTTGAACCACGCGCCCCATCGCGGTCAAGAAAGTTTACTCCCAGGACGTCTTCGGTTTCTTTCACGATGCGCCATGCCTTGCTATAGGCCATGCCCATACGTTTGGCCGAAGCGTTCAAGGACCCCGTTTCACGCACCCCTTCCAACAGAGCTGCTACACCCGGGCCAAGCGCTACGCTTTCCTTTGACTTAGGGTTTTCAATAGTGAGCTTAACCCTGGGCTTGAGGCTCGTTAACTTCATGTAGTTCTCCTTTATATTAATGTCCCGCACCAGCTGTCATGGCAACCGCATGCTCGAGCTGCCCATAAACAGCTTCCCAATTTTCGCGGGCTGCACGTTCGCTGCCGGGTAAATTAATGACGAGTGTCGCGCCTCGTTGCATACAAACCGCACGGGAAAGCATAGCACGTTCCGTTTTGGCGAGCGAATAGCTGCGCATAGCTTCCGCAATTCCAGGCACATTACGTTCACACACATCCTGAGTGGCTTCAGGCGTTACGTCACGCAGGGAAAGGCCGGTGCCGCCACAAGTAAGAACCACTTCTGCCTTCAATTCGTCGGCGGCTTCCACGATGGCGCGGGAAATTTCTGCTCGTTCATCTGGGATAACGATATGCGAAACTAGCTGCCAGCCCTGCTCTTCAATGAGCGTGGCAAGGGCGGCACCCGCCGTGTCTTCTTCGATGCTGCGCGTGTCTGAACACGTGATTATGGCAAAACGTATACTCATGACTACTCCTTACGTAGGTGCTTGGCTTCGGTCGGACCTTAAATAACGCCGTTCGAACCAATGTCGAAATGGACGATGTCGACCTCTTCGCCGGCAGGAATATGGTTCACTTCGCCGGGCACAATTACCAGGCAATCGCTGTTGTGGAAAACACCAAAGAGGGCCGAACTCTGGTTGCTATAAGGCGTGGCGACCAGCTTGCCTTCTTCGTTGCGGGCAAGACTTGCCCGTTGGAAATTCCAGCGGTCGCCTTTTTTCTTGGCGTCGGCTCCCAATATGGCACGCTGAATAGGATGGAACAGCTGCGCCTTGCCCTGCATTTTTTGTAGCGCAGGGTACACCAGCATTTCAAAGCCGCAAATGGCAGCCGCTGGGTTGCCAGCCAGGCCCAAGAAGGGCGTCCCTTCAATCATGGCAAAGGTCTGGGCCTTGCCAGGACGCATATTCACATACTTATAGAAAACGTGGCCAAGTTCGCCCGCGATTTCAGTAATGAAGTCGTAGTCTCCACCCCCTGCGCCGCCGCTCGACACCACGAAGTCGCATTCGCTTATGGCCAAGGCAAGCGTTGCCTTAATGGCGCCGTAGTCGTCGGGCTGAATGGGGTACGATTTCGCTTCAGCGCCCGCATTATGAACACAGCCAATGAGCGCATATACGTTGGAGTTTCTGATCTGGCCAGGGCCGGGCAAGTCTTTGGCTTCCACCAATTCTGTTCCCAAAGAAATAATGCCCACCAAAGGCTTCTTATGCACGGACACTTCCACATTGCCCGTAGACGCCAAAAGGCCCATCCCAGCTGAATCAATCGTGGCGCCCGCTGGCAAAACCAGGCTGCCCGCCTGGGCTTCTTCGCCCTTGTAACGAACATTTTTGCCCAGGTCAATCGATTGATTAAGCGTAAGAGTGTCGCCTACCATGCCTTCGCCCGTAAAGCTCACTTTTTCAATTACTTCAACCGTGTCGGCACCTGCGGGCATGATGGCACCTGTCATAATGCGTGCTGTTTGGCCCGCCTGAAGTTCGCCTTCGTAGCATGCGCCTGCTGGAATATAAGCCACAATTTCAAGCTGAACGGGTGCGCCTTCGCTTGCCGCAGCCACATCTTCTGCCTTCAAGGCAAAGCCGTCCATGGCAGAATTGTCGAATGGCGCGATATCAATGTCGCTTACACAGTCCGCTGCAAGGGTGCGTCCCAGTGCGCTTTCGAGCGCAATACGTTCTGCAGGCATGGCAACGACTGAGTCGAGTATTGCATCCTGTGCCTCTTTGATTTGGACCAGTTCTGACATTTTTCCTCCTGGTTTACATTCATTATGTTTCAGCAAGTATTATTACATAAATCCTACCCGAACAGGGCACTTACGTGGTATGATTGCACCAGCCCGTTGGGCATAAACGTAGTAAAAATGAAGCAAATGCATGGCAGGGCAAACTTCATGGCAGGACAAGCACGAATACTAGACTTCGGCGAAGCGCGGGCCGCTGCTTCTACGCGCACATCTTCAAGCAAGAAGAGTTCGTCGCGCAGCCGCTCTACGCGCAACACGCGCGGGAGCAATGTTGCACGCTCAAGTGCTTCAAGCCGCTCCACCAGCTCTGCCCGTAAATCAAGCACCAAGCGCAGCACTGCTTCGGGTCGTACTGCGTCGAGCAGCGCCACTTCAAGCAGCACGCGCAAGTCAGGTTCAGCACGCAACTCGCAGTCGCTGCGCCAGTCGCGCAACTCACAAAAACTCAGCCAAGCGAGCAAAGCGCAGAGCACCAAGCGAAACACCAAGCAGTCGCGGCGTGGCAGGGCGGCTTCGAGCAAGCAACGTTCATTTACCCTGCCTAATTTCACGTTGCCAAGCTTTAACTTCACGCTGCCAAAGCTCCCTATTTCCACGACGGAAACTGGCCTTAAACTGGGCAAGCTGCAGCTGGGGCGCGCAAGCACTATTGGCCTTATGGTATGCACCTGCCTTATTGTGGCATGTGCGCTTATGTATGTTCCGGTGAAGAACTATTACACTGCAGTGCGCGATCAAGCAAAGGCTGAAATGGCGCTTGAAGTTGTGACCACGCGTAACGCCGCGCTCATTGAAGACGTGGCCTTGCTTACCAGCGAAGCAGGCATGGAAGACCGCGCGCGCGACCAATACGGCTGGGTGAAGCAAGGGGAAAATGCCGTGACGGTCGTGGGGCTTTCAGAAGGCGGTGAACCGAGTGCGGCAGAGATCCTGCGCACTGTGACCCTGAACGATATCAAGGCACCCGAAACCTGGTACTCACCTGTCCTCGACCCCCTCTTCGGGTACGAAAACGAATAGATATATTACTTTATCGTAAATGTCACAGTTTTCGACCCCGTATACTTCCCCTTTCCTGTTATTACAATACTTGCAGTCCCCCGTTTAATATTGTTCTTATAGCTTAATGAGAAATCTACTCCATTTGTTAAAGCAATCCCATTAATCTTTACAACAGGAACAGGTGTTATTGCCTTTCCTGTATAGTTTCTTTCGGTATTTAAGGTTACCACCGCGCGGGAAATAGGAACTGTTTTTGAAATCTTAAATGTAAGGTTCTTCACCCCAGTAAAACCGCCCTTGCCAGTTACTACAACTGTTGCCGTTCCTATGTTGACATTATTTTTATACGACAAAGAATAATCTGTTCCCTCCTTAAGCTGCTTCCCCAAAAACTTAATTACTGGCTTAGGCTTTAATTGGCTTCCCGAATACACGTACTCTGGAATACTCGCATAATCGCATCCTGAAATACTAACTGCAGAAATTGTCAGTAACATTGTTTTGGAACCAGTCACTATCACTCCATTTGTTTTATCCGTTGTAATACCAGAAAAAACTGCAGTTGCACTCTTACAATCTTTTGCATTAGAAAAAGAGACCTTATAATCGATTCCTTTTTTAAGTGTAATAGCTCCATCATTTACCTTTAGAACAGGATTATATTGATAATCAAGTCCTGTGGGACGAAATGGATATGGCTTCTCAGAGGGCAAGCTACTAAACTGCACATCCGTACTCATAACAACAGATTTACTAATCTTGAAGGTAAGCTCTCTTTTCCCAGAAAAATTTCCTTTACCAGATACAATAATCTTTGCCGTACCGACCTTAGTATTATCCTTATAACTTAAAGAATAATCACTGCCTTCTCGCAGTGGAGTTGATCCGATACTTGGCACAGCATAATATCCTTCAACTTTTGGAGTTGCTTGTTTTCCTGTGTAAAGAAAAGTTTTTACTCTTGAAAAGGTACAGACACTATCGCCGATTGGCCTAGGAGAGATCTTGAATGTCCTCTTGATAGTCCCTGTATAGTTTCCAGTTCCTGTAATTGTTATAGTTGCAAGCCGTGATTCACTTGTAACATTCAGGTTGTTGCTATAAGAAATAAGGTAATCTTTGCCCAGCGAAAGAGCTTTTGAATTAAGTTTTACTGATGGTTTAGGTGTAAAAGCCTTCCCTGTGTAAACTACATTGTTAACCTCGGATACAACGGCGTCCTTCAGGGGCATCTTCTTGATTTCGAAATTCAGGGTCACCCTACCTGAATAAATACCTTTCCCAATGATGACGACCTCCGCAGTTCCTGCATTAACGTTATTACCGTAGGAAAGAGAGTAGTCAACGCCACGTACTAGTATTGTGTTACCATTCCTAATTTCTACAGCAGGCGCTTTTGCTGAACCATTGTAAACATAGCTCATTGACGCCTCATCCTTCCAAGAAACCATATCACGGTGAATTGTCACTGGAAGTCCTGCTGTACACTGATCCACCCATGTCCCATTTTCAAGATGACCCTCTGCTATTTCAATTTCGTAAAGAATGCATTCATATTTTGCACCCACCGCGCCCAAAATAATGCCTTCTAGTGTATAAAATGAAGCACCCTCAGGACACAGCACAACACCATTCGCAGCATGAGCATCATAAACACTAGGTGTCTGAACGTAACCCATACCTTTTAATGAGAGCGAAGCACACTGCTGGTCAATGTTACCAATAGTCTCAACACAGAAAGACAAACCTATAGGGCATATATCAGCTGAAAACAGGTCCACAAATCCAGTTCCAAAAATACACGACACAAAAAATTTTGCTGCGCCCTCGACTGAGCCGTGAACAGAATGGCTATTATTCTCGTATCCACTGCCGACTTCTGTGACTTCACCAGTATTGATATCAAATAATAACGCGTGTCGTTCCTCGTGGTTATATTCAAGAGCCAGTTTTCCGAACAGCTCTACTCCAAGAGAGAAGTACAAATCAAAATCAAAGGGTCCGGTCTGAAGATGAAGGGGGACGCTCTTATTAAAACACTCATTTTTCTCTATGCTGTAGATCTTATCTGATCCATAAGAAGTGCCAAACTTTATTTTCTGCTCGTTCGTATATGCGAGGGTACCTGTTTCATAGTCAAGAGCAATGTCAATCATTGATAGCTCGTAGTAAATAGATATGCTGTCGTCAATAATTGAGAAATACTGCGTTGTCCTAAGATCGAATGCGTATGCCTTCTCAGGAGCAAGCATTGCGGCAACCATATTAAGTGCTTGTGAAGATAATGGTGTTATCGGCTGCTCATTAACAAGGTGCTCTCCTATAGAGTAATAACTTGATTCGAAAAACCACTGTGATCCGTCCTGGTCCACGTACCACAGAAACCCGTCACCATCTATGACCCACGAATCAAGAAAGGTGCTGC
>CACXMZ010000008.1 GCA_902768975.1 uncultured Coriobacteriaceae bacterium | reverse complement strand
TTTCTCCTTCGTTTAAATAGTCCCTTCCGTTCGGATTCCTTCTCCTGGGGCTGACTGCGCAGAAGGGCTCTCCCGCGGCACTGACCCTGGCCGGTGTAGAGATAGAGCCTGGTACCCAGGGGAGGCGACCCCTTAACCAGTTCACCGCGGATCAGCAGCGTCCTCTCATCCCGGTTCTCCTCCAGACAGTCGTCCAGATAAAAAAGAAAGATTGACTGCTCATGAATGTCCATCACCTTTCTCTTCCAGTCTTCCATCCGGCCGTCATGGTCCTGCCGATAGGTTTCCATGGTCCTCTCATGAAATTTTCTCAATCTAGTAAACGGCATAACTGCTCCTTCGCCTCACAGTAACACTCCCCGCTCTCCAGGAGAAAGACAGCAAGGCCTCTCTCCCTGAGCAGCTCCAGTTCATCCACCATCTTCTGGAGCGCCCTCTGCATTTCCATGTATTTAACAAGGAAAGGAACTGCTTCGTCGATAGTAGTTACGATATCCTCAATTTCCTCATCTGAGATATTCTCAATCTGATCTACCAGATCGGGTGCTACGTCCCAGATTTCAAGAATGTCGCAAATCGCATTAAGCAGCTCTTCAACAGCAATACCAGAAATAATTTCGCAACCGGCATTTTCGGCAAGTTCGGCGAGCCAGCCGTCGAAAGTAGCACGCAGTACGCTATAACTTTCACTGCCTTCTTCGGAAAACTTTTCACTGGTATAGTCGATAGTCATATTCGAAGCAGGATCGATCATGGCAATGCGTTCATGGGTAATCTTGCGCTCGAAAGGAATATCGGCCCAGTCGACTTCGCCTTCTGCATAGTCGTCCAGCACCTTCTTCAAGGAATGGGCGTAAATGCGACCACCCGTCATATTCTTCGTGCCCGCAAATTCACCACGTTCGACTACCAGCACGCTTTTGCCGCGCTTGGCAGCAACATAGGCCGCTATTGAACCAGCGCAGCCGCATCCTACCACTACAACATCGAAGTCGCGCTCTTCTAATGGCATAGCTCCTCCTTTGTTCTGTCCTAGAAATGACACACGAAAAAAACCGGCCGCAAGAAAGGTGCGGCCGGCATAAAACCTACTACAGAGCGGCAGTTAAGGCTGGGAGGGCTTCCTTGAGATCACCCACGAAACCATAGTCGCATTGCTTGAAGATAGGAGCATTTTTGTCCTTATTCACCGCAATAACAACTTCGGACCCATTGCAGCCAACCATGTGCTGCATCTGGCCAGAAATACCGCACGCAACATAAGTCTTAGGCGAAACAACGGCGCCAGAAACACCGATATAAGCTTCCTTCGGGAACCAATCCACACCTTCGGCGAGAGGACGACTGCAGCCAACTTCGGCGCCCAGCTTAGCGGCAAGGTCGCGTGCCAGTTGCAGATCTGCTTCGTCGGAAAAGCCGCGACCGCAAGCTACAATAGCATCGGCAGCAGCCAGGTTAATGTCAGCCTTGGGAAGAGCTTCTTCACCCTGCTTGATAACAGCATTGGCAGGAGCCTGGAACGCAAGTTCTTCAACGGTGTCGGTACCTGTTGCAGCAGACCCGTCAAACACGCCAGATCCTACGATGAATGCAGGAATGGCTTCAGCGTTTGCCGTACGCACACCATTGCCACCAAAATACATGGTGCTTGCCTGAGTGCCATTGATTTCAGTAGCACCAGCGATAGCAGCAGTACCCAGCGCAGCCGTAAGACGACCAACCAGGGAAAGAGGGCGAAGGGCGTTTTCGGCAATGATGCAGTCAGCACCTTGTGCGTCGAATGCGCTCTTTACGGACAGATACGCGTCGTCGGCGATATTGCCAGCAGGAACATCAATATGTACACATACATCGGCTACGCCCGTAATCGCAGGAGCGCCCACAACACACAGAACAACAGAATCGGCTACGGTACGAGCGCCGGCACACAGTTCGCGAGCTGCGCCTTCATTTTCAGCAATAACAAATGCTTTCATGATTAATGCACCTTCCCTTTCCTACAGAGCAGCCTTGACGGCAGCGACGAACGAATCGATGTCTTCGAATACTTCACACTTGCGATCTACCGCTGCGGGGGCAGCCAGAGAAACAGTGCTTACTGCAGGTGCCGCAACGCCTTCAGCAGCAGAAACGTTCATGGGCTTCTTGCCAGCGGCGAGAATATCCTTCATGCCAGCAATGCGCGGTAGGGCAGCATCGGGGAGAATCGACACCACGCAGGGCAGCGGCACGTCTACGTTTTCAACAACGTTTTCAAGCACGCGCGTGCAGGAAACGGTGCTGCCATTGACCGTTGCCTTGGTAACGCCAGAAACATAAGGTACGTCAAGCTTGGCAGCCAGATGAACACCTACTTGCTTAGCGTAGAAGTCCGCAGAACCCGTGCCGACAACAATGAGGTCATAGCCATCAGCGGCGTTGGCCAGCTTAGCAAGTTCAGCAGCAGTGGCAGCAGAGTCAAGATCTGCTGTTGCATCGTCGGCAATCAGGAACAGTTCATCAACGCCACGCGACAAGATGTTCTTCTTTACTTTCGAGTCGTCGGCAGCAGCAGCGCCAACGCTAATGGCCTTGACGCTTGAACCTGTTGCTTCGCCCAACTGAGCGGCAAACTCAATGGCATTCAAGTCGTATTCAGAGACAATTTGATGTGCTTTCGAAAAGTCGAGCGACCCGTCGCCAGCAATCTGGATGTCCTGATCGTCGGGGATAATTTTGCATGCAACCAAGATGTTCATGGGAATATCCTTTCTCGTATCCAGTTCATAGCTGCGCATTATTGCGCGTACTTCTTGGCAACCTGGCGGCCAGCAATATAGGCCATAATTTCGTGGGTGCCACCACCAAACATATTACCACGCATGTCGGCCCACAGGCGACCAATATATTGCGCACGTAAGCAGGGTCATTGACCAAGCCCGCTTGCACAACTACAATGAGTAATCGCCCTTTGGGGCTTTAGGGTCGTTAGCTCAGTTGGTAGAGCAGGGGACTTTTAATCCCAAGGTCGCGGGTTCGATTCCCTCACGACCCACCATAAAACAAGCGCCTCTCTCCGAGGCGCTTTTCATTTCTTGTTATAAATGCTTATGCTTGAGACAAATAATCGATAACGTCTTCCGTGGCAACAATGCGCGTGTCGTAGCAACGCGACAGATAGTCAAGGCCGCCCGCCTGGGTGCCTACCAGGAAGGAAGCGGTTGCGTCTGCCGGTACCACCGTCTTGTAGCCTTTATAGTAGGCTTCCGCAAGTGTTTGCAGCACACAAATATTCGTGTCCATGCCCACCACGATAAGCGTCGTAACCCCCAGGCCCTTCAGGGTTTCTTCCAGGTTAGTTTCATAGAAGCTGTTGTAGTAGTGCTTGGGAATAAGAATGTCGGTGTCGCAGATTTCAAATTCAGCAATAGGCATGCTGCTTTGTTCGCCCTGCATACCATGTTCGCCCCACAGTTCCATTTCGCGGTCGACGCCCCTCACGTGGCTGTCGTGGGCAAAAATAACCGGGAGGCCCGCCGCGCGCGCTGCCTTCACGACGGCAACGCTGTTGGCCGCCATTTCTTCGAGGCCAGGTGCCACCCCTTCAGTGCCACCATTCACGTCTATGACAAGCACCGCCGTGTGAGCAAGGTCGATTTCACTGCTCGTTTGCCAAGCCGTGTCTTGCGCTGTGGGCAGATAGACCATGCGATCCGTGTCGGCCGCTTGTTCGAAACGGGAAATACGGTTCAGTTCTTCGGAAACATGTTCGCCGTAATGGTCGATTGAAACCAGGAAGGCGTCGCGTTCGCCCGTCTGGGCAATATGCAAGGCGCGCAGCGTAAAGGCCTGACTAAAGTCGCTAAAGTCAATGCGCACTTCTTCGCCCGTTTCCTTAGCCTTTTGCGCAAGCAGCTGCAGTTCATGCGAAAGGCGAGCACCTTGGTGAGTGAAAACAATGGATGCACCGTCAACTTCAGCAATATGGCTTCCGTGGAAGATTTCGGTGAAGGCGTCGTTGGCCATGGTGACCGCAAATTCGGTGCCGTGCTGTTCCACAATGCCCAAAGGAATAATGGAAGAAAGCACTGCCGTGTCCGTCCTGCGGTTTGCAAATTCAAAAGGCGTGGCCGAAAGCATATTGATCTGACCAATGCGGTCGAAATATTCGCAGGTCGCGTCGCTTTCAATGGTAAGTTCGCCCCTAGCAACCTTTTCGTCGATTTCGCGCACAGGCGTCGGCTTTGCAAACAGGTAGCCCTGCACCATTTCGCAGCCAATAGAACGCAGGAACTGGTACTGCTCTTCGGTTTCAACACCTTCGGCAAGCGTCTGGATGCCCAGCTTCTTGGCCATGTCTACGACCGAAGCCACAATGTCGCGCGTGCGGGAACTCTGTTCAAGACCGCGCAAAAACTCAACGTCGATCTTAAGCATGTCGAAGTTGTAGTCCTTCAGCAGGTTCAGCGAACTGTAGCCGCTGCCAAAGTCGTCCATCCACACGCCGTAGCCCGCGCTACGGAAACGCTCAACCACAGTCGCAAAGTATTCGACGTCTTGGGTAAAGGCGCTTTCGGTAAATTCGATATGAATCTTGCTCTTGGGGAAATTAGTGCTGGTGACTATTTCGTCCACGGCGGCAAAGATGTCGCAGAGCTGGTAGTCCAGGCGCGAAAGATTGATGGACCGGCGCACACAGCGCTTGCCCGCATCGATAATGGAGCGACCTTCAAGGCACACCTGCTTAACCATGCACAAGTCCAGCTTGTGGATGAGGTGGGCGTCTTCCAGCACGTCGATAAATTCGTTGGGTGGAAGGGTGCCGAATTCAGGGTCGTTCCAACGACAGAGCGCTTCCAGCGCGCACACCTCGCCCGTCATGGCACGGATAATGGGCTGGTAGTAAACTTCGATCCAGCCCTGTTCGATGGCGGCGTCCAAATTGTCCACAATATGCTGGCGGCGGCGCACTTCGTTCGCAAGCGTTTCGTCGAAGCGGCGCCAGAAAATGTCGTAGCGGCCCTTAATACTGTCGCAGGCAAGGCGCGCGTAGTCCTGGGCCGTGGTGGCACTTCCGTTCGCGTCGGCAATGGCACAAATGCCCGACTTAAGTTCCGTTGCAGAACTCATCTTGAAACGACGGATTTCGTCGTGCACCGTTTCGATTTTTTCGACAATGCTATTTTCCCTGGTCAGTATGCCAAAACGGTCTGAATTGATGCGGGCAACCAAGTCGTTAGGGAATGCCTGCACCAGCAAGTCTGCCAGGTACTTCAACAGGTCGTCGCCTGAAGTGTAGCCATGCTTAAGGTTGTATTCCTTGAAGCGTTCGATGTCGCAGAACACAATGGTCATGCCCTGGTAGTCCCCCGCTGCTTCCGCCACCGCGGCAGATGCCTTCTGGCGGAAATACTGGGCGTTGGGCAGGCCAGTAAGCGTGTCTACGTTAAGTTCGAGCAAGGCTGCTTCACCGTGCGGGTCATCCGAAAGGATCTGCGCGGCTTCCGACTTAAGGGCCGCAATGCGTTCACGCGAATGTTCAGAACGCAGCATAACCTGGCGCGCATGTTCCACAACGTCGTCGAAGTTGCGGCCGTCTTCCGGGAAGGAAGCTGCGCCAAAGTCAACGCCAAGCGAAACCTTCTTGCCGTCGATAAGAATGTCGTTTTCAACCGTGGCACGAATGCGGTCCTGCAGGCTGCGGTAGGCGCCCACGTCGTACACACCACGAATAACAATAAGGTATTGGCCGCGGTCTGCCAGCACTGCTTCGTCGCCGCCACGCACACTGCGGCGTATGCGGCGTGCCAGCACTTCGCAAATGTCGTCGGTGCGATTGGCGCCCAAGTAAGCAATGGCTTCTTCAAAGCCCTTAATGCCCAAATAGATAACGCTATAGGGCTTGCCACTGTCGAGCAGCTTCAAAAGCGAATTCTTCCGCGTATCGTGTTGTTCGTTACGTCCAGACATGATTACCTTCCATAAAAATAAAACGCACAAGCGTTACTGCCAGCACTCGCTTGTACGTTTACCTGTATGGAACTAACGTTGTCGTTTACGCAATTACAAACTGTCGAGTAAGTATACCAAGTAAGTAGACTTTTTTGCTGTAAAACTAAATTACTCATATATTATACACTCCTCCGATTCTTTGGAAAGGAGGAACCCTCGGCCAAGCTTTTTTCTTGGCTGTGGCGCAAGCGCTTGTTTTCATACATGAGCGCGTCAAGGTGTTCTTCGAAGGCCTGCACCGTTTCAAATTTTTCTGGGTCAAAAACGTCATAGCCCTTACTCAATGCGAGCTTGTAGGCATGGTCTTCCTTGGTAAAAGTCTCTTCTTCTTCGGCGATGCGCGCCACTACTTCTTCGAGTTCAGAAGCGTCTTCAATATCGAGCAGGACGAAGAATTCGTCGCCACCAAAACGCGCCACTGCGTCGCCCGAACGCACGCTGCGCTTGAGCAAACGCGCCGTTTCAGCCAGGGCAATGTCGCCCGTGGAATGGCCCAGCGTGTCGTTAATGCGCTTGAAGTTGTCCACGTCCATCATGATGGCAGCAAAACCGCGCCCAAGCCGCGCGCGTTCAACGCGTTCGTTCATGAGCTCTTCAAGCTTACGGCGGTTATAAAGCCCCGTGAGGTAGTCGTGCCCCATGCCCGTGTTCTGAATGTTCGCGAAGAGTGCCACCATGGAAACGGTCACGCCCAGGGGGATCCAGGGCACGTCGGGGACGGCCACGGCGAGCACGGCACCAACTATGGAAGGAATGGGGAACGCAAAGAGCACCGCCTTGCTCGTGCGCCCCAAGGAATGCGCTTCAAAAAGAAGGAAGGAGTCGACCAGGATAAGAATAAGGAAGAAGCTCGACGCAGGCACAATAAACATTTCGCCGCGATAATACATGCCCGTGCTGTCGAAGTAATACACCCACGACGTAATGGGCGACATAAGAATTACCACAATGGCAAACGACGCCAACACGGTAACCACCACGTCCAGGCCGCGCATCTTGGAACGTTCTTCAGCGTTTAAGACGCTACGCACGTATTGGTGCCATTCCGTGCCAATAGCAGGCAGCATAATAAAGGTGATGGCCGTACAACCTGCAACGGCAATGTGCGGAAAGCCTGGGTAAACATAGCAACGCGAAACATAGTCGCTCACCAGCATAATGACAGACAAAAACACCAGCATAACGAAGGGCTGGCGGCCAATACTGTCGTCCATGTGACGCCAAGCGAAGTAGCCAAGGAAGCCCATGATGAGCAGCGCATAAATGGTGACTGGTGCCCAGCTTGTCATACGGTAGAATCTTCCCCCAAGCTAGCTCGCAAGCTGCTTGGCCCTTTCCAACTTATTTTGCAGCTTGTTGGCATACATAAGTTTGTCGAGACGTTCCATAAATTCGCCCACGTCGGTATATTCGGTCGTGTCGCACACGCACTGGCCCATGCTCAAATACAGGGTGAAGGCATGGTCCTGCGCGTTGAATGCTTCGAGTTCCTTTTCAATGCGCGCCACCACTTCGCCCAGTTCCGATTCGTCCTTCACGTCGAGCAGGATGACAAATTCGTCGCCGCCAAAGCGCGCCACTATGTCGCCCACGCGCACGCTGCGGCGCAGCAGGTGGGCGGTCTGGGCAAGCACGAGGTCGCCCACGGCATGGCCTTGGCTGTCGTTGATAACTTTGAAGTCGTCGATGTCTACCATGATGGCGGCAACCTTGCGCCCAGGCTGCGGGTGCGTCATGCGTTCTTCCATAAATTCGTCGAGCTTGCGGCGGTTGTGCAAGCCCGTTAGGAAGTCTGTGCCCATGCTACTGTCTTGCAGAGCGGCGTACAGAATAACCATGGAAAGGGCAATGCCAAGCGGCATCCAGGGCACACCGTAAACAAACATGGCCACAATGCCACCCACGAGTGGCGGCACGGGGAACAACAGCATGCTTATAAGCACGCTGCGGCCCAAGTTGCGCACGCGGCGGATAATAAAGGCTTCCGCAATAACAATACAAAGGAAGGTGGACCCCGCCGGGAAGAAGAACAGTGGCCCGCGGT
Source organism: uncultured Coriobacteriaceae bacterium (assembly GCA_902768975.1). Lineage (GTDB taxonomy): Bacteria > Actinomycetota > Coriobacteriia > Coriobacteriales > Eggerthellaceae > CACXMZ01. The sequence continues at coordinate 155,075 of CACXMZ010000008.1, read as the reverse complement.
AGTAGGTTCCCGTTTCGTCGAAGACAAACACGGCCCCCGTGAAGGGGTTGATAAGAAGAGCTGCAAAGCCAATGCAGGCAATAACAAGGATTATGGTATTGACAGTCTGGGCGGTGTAGCGTTCTTCAGCGGTAAGCACACTGCGCACAAACCAGTACCAACCTATGCCAATGGCAGGCAGAACCAAGAAGTTGACATAGGTGGTTGCGACGACGAGCCACAGCGGGAACCAGTCATAGATATACATGCGCGAAACAAAGTCGTTGACCAGCATAAACGCTGTCAGAAATACGAGGACCGAAAAGTATTTTCGTTCGGTATTTGCTTCCAAGTGCGTCCAGGAAAACACGCCAATAAACACCATGATAACCACGGCGTAAAAAATAACTGGCATCCAGGCTGGCAGTACCATACGTACGTTCCTTGCGTCTACGTTCCCAAACGGCTTTTACGTCAGCCTTATATTTTACGGGAAAAAAGCCCAGATGAAAACCTGAAAGAAAGCTTAAACGTTACGTATTGTTTCAGAGAACTTTAAGAATTGCAGACTAAGATGCACAGCGTTATATGGTACAAACGCGAAAAATCGCAGGATTGAGAGGAACTACCATGAAGCACGTAAAAGTATTTTTCACCTTTTTACTGGCGGCGCTGCCCACCGTCTTTCTGTTGGGCGTTCTGGGTTGCAGCGCCACAGGAGTAAGCGGAACTGAAGCAAGCACCAGTACCGCAGCAGAAGCAAGCAGCAGCGCAATTTCGAGTTCTTTGCCACCCGAGCCACCTTCAAGCTCAATGGCACCCGAAGCTTCTTCAAGTGCTGTGCCGCCCGAAATGGCTTCGAGCAGCACCGCAGGAAAAACTGCCATGGGCGCAGGCAGCGAAGACGTCATGCCTGGTCAAACGACCGACAAGGGCTATACCGCAACCGACACGGGCATAGCCATTAGCGCTACGCTCAACACGGCCGAAGCCTTTACCGACCGCGACCTGGAACAGGCGCCCGACACCAGCAACGCCACAAAGCTCAGCCTTTCCAGCGGCCAAGACATCACCGTTTTTGAAGAAGGCGTCTACCTTGTTTCGGGCAGCGCGGAAAACACGACCATCATCGTGGAAGCACCTGAAACTGCCAAGGTACAGCTCGTGCTGGACGGTGTAAGCATCACTAACGAAGACTTCCCTGCCATCTATGTGAAGTCTGCCGACAAGGTACTGGTCACGCTGCAGGGCGAAAACACCCTGGAAGTTACGGGCACCTTTGTTGCCGACGGCGAAACTAGTACCGACGGCGTTATCTTTAGCAAGGACGACCTGTGCCTGAACGGCGCAGGCAGCCTGACCATCAATTCGAGCGACCATGCCATCGTAAGCAAGGACGACCTGAAGGTTACCGGCGGCACCTACACCCTGAATGCTGCCAACGGCAGCGGCCTAAGTGCCAACGACTCCGTGCGCATTGCAGACGGCAGCTTCACCATTAATGCCGCTGACGGCATCAAGGCCAAAAACGACGACGACAACGAACTGGGCTACGTCTACATTAAGGACGGCACCTTCAACATTACAACCACCGACAATTGCATCCAGGGCTATGCCTTTGTATGGATCGACGGCGGCACCTACAAGCTGAACGGCACGGAATGCATCGAAGGTACCTATATTCAGATTAACGGCGGCAACATCGACATTAAGGCAAGCGACGACGCTATTAACGCATCCATCAAGTCTTCGGTGTACACCCCCACCCTGGAAATTACGGGCGGCACGCTCAATATTGAAATGGCCCAGGGCGACACCGACGCGCTCGACTCCAACGGCTACCTGTACATTCGCGGTGGGTCGGTGAACATTACGGGCCAGTCTGCCTTCGACTATGTCTGGGGCGGCGAAATGACCGGCGGCGAACTGGTGGTAAATGGCCAGCAGATGACCGAGCTTACCCAGTCCATGGGCGGTGGCATGGGCGGTCGCGGTGGATGCGGCGAAGGTTTCGACGGCCAGCGCCCCGACCGTGGAAGCTTTGAAGGCCAAACGAGCGCCCAGGGAACTACGGCGTAATTAATTGGCGGACGCTACTGTTCAGTAGATTAAGGAAGCAGTATTTCAAAGCAGTAGTGGATTTTGGGGGTGCGTGCAAAGTCAGCGGGAATCGTTTCGGGGCTGATGTCGCGCACCACCAAACCCGCCGCAACAAGTGCTTCTTCGTCGAGCTTGAAGTTGCGCAGGTTACAAGAAAACATGACACGAGCGCCTGGAGCCAACAGGCGCTTTATTTTTGTGAGCAGTTCAACGTGGTCGCGCTGAACTTCGAAGCTGCGCTCCCCCATGGCCTTGGAATTCGAAAAGGTGGGCGGGTCGCAAAATACCAGGTCGAAGAGTTGGTCGCGAACGGCCTGGTCGAGCCACTCGCGCACGTTGGCGCGGACGAACTGGTGTTGTGGCCCCGTAAAGCCATTGAGTTCCATGTTGCGTTTCGCCCAGGCAAGGTAGGTATTTGAAAGGTCGACGGTCGTGGTGCTTGCCGCGCCCCCGCCTGCTGCGTGAACGGTAGCCGTACCCGTATAGGCGAATAGGTTCAAAACGCGCTTGCCTTCCGCCAGGGTACCCAGCAGCTCGCGCGTTATACGATGGTCCAGAAACAGGCCCGTGTCCAGGTAGCTGTTTAAGTCCACTTCGAAGGTAAAGCCCGACTCTTGGACGGGCAAAACGAATGCTTCGCCCCGCGCTTCGCGGTACTGCTGCCCACCCTTGGCGCGTTTGCGCACCTTGGAAAACACACGTGCGGAATCTAGGTCCAGCACGGCGGGCACCAGGGCCACGGCGTCCTGAAAACGGCGGTCGGCCAGTAGCGGGTCGATGGAAGCGGGCGCCTGGTATTCGGCAAGACGTGCATAGCACTCACCCGTTTGCGCGTGCTGGTACAGGTCCACCGAAAGGGCGTAGTCGGGTAAGTCCGTGTCGTAAATGCGATAGCAGCTCACGCCTTCCTTGCGAGCCCACTTGGCACGTTCCTTCGCCACCTTGCGCAGGCGCGCGGCGAACTGTTCGCTCCCCGCTTCAAACACAGGCACACTGCATTCGCGCCCCGCAAGCGAAATAAGGTGGAGTGGGGTGCGCGCGGCACGGTTTTGGTAGAAGCGCAGCTTGGTTTCTATGGGGCCGTTGTAGCAGCTAAGCGTTTGGCTTGCCACTTCGCCAAGGGCGGCGTCGATGCCTTCGTCGGGCGTGATAATAGCTAGGTCCCACGTCGCAGGAAGCTGTTCAATACACTGGTGAAGGGCTTGGTATACGCCGTTGAGCTGCCCCGCTTCAAGCAGGCGTTCGCCGTAAGGCGGGTTGGTGGCAAGCAAGCCGCAGGGTGCTAGACCGTAGGGAGTCAAGCCGCGGGATGGCACAATCGCCGCAAAGTCGGCGGAAGACGACAAAAGCGCTGCCGCGTCTGCCACGCGGAATTCGATAAGTTCTGCGACCCCCGCGCGTTCGGCATTTGCTTGGGCAATTTCAATGGCGCGCGCGTCCACGTCGCCCGCAAGAAAGAGCGGCTTGCCCTGCGCGTTGCCTGCAAGCCGCGCAAGACCTTCGGCCTTGCGTGTGGTAGCTTCTTCTTGCAGGCGCTGCCAGGTTTCTTGGCTATGCTGCGCCCAGCCCGTAAAGCCCCAGTGCGTGCGAAGCAAACCGGGGGCAGCATCGGCAGCCATAAGGGCCGCCTCAATGGCAAGCGTACCCGACCCGCATAAGGGGTCGACAAAAACAAACTCATCCCAACCAGCAGCAAGGAGCATGCCTGCTGCCAGCGTTTCCTTAAGGGGCGCTTCGGTCTGCACGCCGTCTTCCCGGTAGCCACGCCTATGAAGTGAAGGCCCACTTAAGTTGAGGTAGAGGCTCGCCTTGTCCTTATGCACAGAAACGTCCAGGGCAAAGTCCGGGTTTTTGGCGTCCACATTGGGACGTTCCCCCCGCGCCTTGCGCAGGCGGTCGCACACAGCGTCCTTTACCTTAAGCGCCGTGAATTGCGTGTTGCGCAGCTGCTTGTTTTCGCCATGGGCGCGCACGGCCAGAGTTGCCTGCGGCGCCAGATGGTCTTCCCAAGGCAGGGCCACCACTTCGTGGTACAGCGTTTCAGCATCTGCGGCAGCCACGCGCGCCAAGACCAGCTGGATGCGCGTAGCCACGCGGCTCCACAGGCAGGCTCGATACGCGCTTTCAACAGTGCCGAAAAAAGCAACGCCGCCCTTCAAGGGCCGCACGCGCTGGGCGCCAAGACCGCGCAACTCGCCTGCAAGCGTGGCTTCAAAACCGCTGGCGCAACGCGCAAAGAATTCGAGTTGTTCAGTGGGTGCCTTCATGAAATGTGGGCATGCCCTTCGCTTGGACGTTCTTTTTACCTGGGCTCCTGGACCCTACTACGCGCAGCGCTTCCCCACTACCTACTGGTGGTAGGTGGCCAGGAAGTCGGCCAGGCGGCTCATGGCGTCGGCCAGGTCTTCGAGGTTTGGCAGGAAGACCACGCGGAAGTGGTCGGGTTCATGCCAGTTAAAACCGCGGCCGTGCACAATGAGCAGCTTCTTTTCCTTGAGCAGGTCAAGCGCGAATTTTTCGTCGTCGGTAATGTTAAACTTCTTCACGTCTAGCTTCGGGAAGGCATAGAAGGCCGCCTTGGGCTTAACCACCGAAACACCTTCGATGTTGTTTAAGGCGTCGTAGATGAAGTTGCGCTGCTCCAACACGCGGCCACCGGGGCTCACGTAGGTTTTTACGCTTTGATGGCCCCAGAGCGCCGTTTGCACAATGGACTGGGCGGGCACGTTCGAGCACAGGCGCATGTTGGTGAGCATGTTGATGCCTTCAATATAGTCCTTGGCCGCCTTCTTGTTGCCCGAAAGCACCATCCAGCCAATGCGGTAGCCGGCGATCATGTGCGACTTCGAAAGGCCGCTGAAGGTTACGCAGAACAGGTCGGGTGCCATGGTGGCGATGGAAATATGCTCGAGCCCGTCCATGACCAGGCGGTCGTAGATTTCGTCCGAGAAAATGATGAGCTGGTGTTCGCGCGCGATGTCCACAATTTGCTGGAGGACGCTGCGGTCGTACAGCGCACCCGTGGGGTTGTTGGGGTTGATAATAACGATGGCCTTGGTGCGGTCCGTCACCTTGGAGCGGATGTCTTCGATGTCGGGGTTCCATTCGGCCTGTTCGTCGCAAATATAGTGTACGGGGCGGCCGCCAGCGAGCGTGGCGCAGGCTGTCCAAAGCGGGTAGTCGGGCGAAGGAATGAGGATTTCGTCGCCATCGTCAAGCAGGGCACTCATGCAAATATTAATGAGCTCACTGGCGCCATTGCCCGTATAGATGTCTTCAATTTCAACACCTTCAAAGCCTTTAAGCTGATAGTACTGCATGATGGCCTTGCGGGCAGAATACAGACCCTTGGAATTGGAATAACCTTCGCAGTCGGCGAGCTGGCGCGCCATGTCGTAAACCACTTCGTCGGGCGTGCGGAAACCGAAGGGTGCCGGGTTGCCAATATTGAGCTTGAGTACATTGGTACCCGCTTCTTCCATGCGCATGGCTTCGTCGAGCACGGGCCCGCGCACGTCGTAGAGTACGTTGTCCAGTTTCGTCGATTTTTTGTACTCAGGCATTTCGCCCCTCCTTGCTTCTGTTGTAGCGCATTATTTTACCACCTGAACAGGCTGAAGGGTTTGCAGGAAGTGTGAGCGGCCTGGCGGGGTGCGGCTAAAAGCTTTGGATAGGCGTGGTGCCATTCAGGGCTTCCCAGGCTCCGCGCCAGAGTGCCCCCATTTCGTCGCCACCGGGGTACACGCGCACGGGCGCAATGAATGCCACGCGGCGCGAAATATGTTCCACCACAAAGTCCGAATAGGCCATGCCACCGGAAAGGGCCACGGCGTCCACCTTGCCTTCCAGCACGGCGGCCATGGCACCAATTTCTTTAGCAACCTGGTAGCAAAATGCGTCGAAAACCAGTTCGGCGAATTCGTCACCTTCGGCAATGCGCTCTTCAATTTTGCGCGCGTCGCCCGTGCCCAGGTAGCCAATAAAGCCAGCGCCGCCGTTTATCTGGCGCATCATTTCTTCGTGGGTGAATTCGCCCGAATAGCACATGTCTATGACAGGGGCCAGCGGCACGCCGCCGCAGCGGTTGGTGGCAAAGGGACCTTCACCCAAAACGCCGTCGTTCGTGTCTACCAGGCGGCCGCCCTTGCACGCCACCACGCTGGTGCCGCCACCCATGGTGGCAATAACCAAGTTCACGTCTTCGATGGTTTTACCCTGTTCGCGTGCAAAGTCCTTGGCAAGAGCCTTGGCGTTGAGCGCCTGGCACTTGGGGCTGCGGTCCACGCCCACTAGCCCCGAAATGCGGGCCACGGGTTCCACTTCGTCGGTTACGGGCGAGTCCACCACCAGGGCAAGCGCGTTACTGCCACGCGTTAAGTCCCAGGCAATTTTCACACCGATGCCGCAGGGGTGCACACCGTATGTGCCACTCAAGGCCTGTTCAACCATTTCTTCCGAAATGGCAATAACGCCGCCCGGCACGGGCCGGGTAAGCCCGCCGCGCGAAACAAAGGCGTCGAGTTCGCTAAAGTCTATGCCCTGGTCAGCCGCCCAATTTTGCACGGCTTCCGTGCGCAGGGGCACCTGGTCTGCCAGGGTTTCAAGTTCGCTCAGTTCGTGGGTGGAATGCACGATGCTTTCCTGGGCCACGCAGGTTTCGTCTTCGTAGTAAGCCACCTTGGTGGACGTTGCTCCCAGGTTTACGGCAAATATCTTTTTCATGGCAATCCTTTTCGTGCGGGGCTAACGGGCAAAGGACATAAGGGCATCTAGCAGTTTGTTAACTTTTTCTTCGAAGCTTGCTGCATTGGGTATGAAATAAAAATGCGGGTGCGTTTCCCAGGCGGCATAGGTGCGGTCGTCCAGGGCGGCCGCTTCTTCGCGGCTTTCGCGGCGGGCAGTGTTGTTCGCAAGCGTGTATGGGTGGGTGGCACTGGTGGGCGCTTCGCTGGAATTTGAGGACCCAGCATTTGCCCCATCGCTGCCTGTTTCTGCAGCATAAGACGTAGCGGGCGCACAGCCTTCCGTGGGTATTTTTGCGGTCGACTCCAGGCAAAACGCCGCGTCATAGCGAAGCAGGGCGTCTTGGGCGCTTAGACCAATACTTTGCAGCACCCAAGCGTATTCTTCCGGGGAAAGGTAGGCCGCACCGTCTGCTATGCCACGGTCGCACACCACAAGCGTTTCTGCCGCAAGGCCTGCCTTTTCAGCTTCGGCCCGCGCAGCGGCTTCACGTTCAAGCTGCAGCTTGGCTACTTCCAGCTGGAATAGCCTCATGCAACCGCAGGACTGGGGTGTAACGCCCTGAAGAATAAGGTCGGTGCCTGCTTCTTCTACAAAAAGCGCCGGAATATCTGCCGCAGCCAGGCGTTCGCGCAGCACCTTGATGGCCGACGTTTTACCCGAACAGGGCCCCCCTGTAATCACAATGCTTTGCATGCTTCAATTATAACGTGCGGGCTGCAATTTAAGGTGTTTTCAGTATTAATAATCAATTCCGTGAAAAGCTCTTGGTTATGATGCAAGTACAAAGGGGCGCCTCGTGTGAGGCGCCCCTGGTGGTTGTGCGGCGGGCGTTTGCCCTGCGCTTAGTTGCGGCCGGGCGTTGGCCCTGCGCTCTGTTGGTGGCTCAAGGCTTTAGGGCTGGGACCCTGGAAGCCTGAACCCCGATGCCGCGTTAGCGGCGGGCATTAAGTGCTTCGTCCACCTCCGCGGGCTTAATGTGCCTACCTGCTGGCACCTTCGCATACACAGCCATGCGACGGCGCGAAACGAACATGCTCGCCAGGCCTGCCACAGCTACCGCCACGAGCGGCATAACCGGTGCTTCGTCGCTGGTCTTGGGCGTACCCTTAATGGGCGTGCCTGCCGGCGAAGTGCCCGTGGGAACCGGCGTGGTCTTCGGCGCGGGAGTCGTCTGCGCGTTCGCACAGTCGCTCGCGTAGCTGGCTACGTAACCAAGCACGTTGCCGTCGTCGTCGGTAACTGGAATCCATTCGAGGAACGAAAGTCCATCGTGCGAAGGTACAAACTCGGTACGCGAGAATTCCCCGTCCTGGCCGTCGAAGTAATAGGGCTTAGGCTGTTCGTTGTACTTCGCAACGATGATGTAGTCACCGAATTCGTCCTGGTTCACTGCCCAACCAGCGAAGTCGTAGCCTTCATGGCTCGGGTTGGCGGGCTTGCCTGCCATATCCTTGGCTTCTTTATTGGCGGAATCCGCGTCATCAAACTTGGTGGCCTTAAGGATCATCTCGGCATCCTTGGCCTTCGGATCCAGATAGGTAACCTTGACAGGAATTACGACGTCCACAATCTCCGCATACTTCGCGGTGTAGACCACGTTGCCGTTCGTGTCTTCAGTCCTGGTCCAGCCTATGAAGGTATAGCCTTCGTGCGTCGGATCTGCCGGCGGATCGGGCTCATTTTCGTCGCGCGCAATTTCGTCCGGACCCTGAAGGATCTCGTCGTTGAACTGCGACGGCTCCTTATAGGTGACCGTAACCTTGTGCTTCTTGTTGATAACAGTGAGCTCGAGGTCAACGCCCGGCTCCGTACTGAGTTCGCCGTCCGGAATCTCTGTGGTATAACCGTCAATTGGTTCCTCAGTTACCGTATAGGTCACCGAAACATGGTTCACTGTCTCTGGCAGGTCGTACCAATACCTCGTCAAATCATCCCCACTCGCATTGGCAGGTATAGTCTGTTCATATGCATCGCCCATGTCCTTGATAGTGCCATCATCATGGACCTGGATTAGACGCAGCTTGACTTCTGCCGGCTGACTTGGGAGCTCGGTACCGTCTTTTTCCTGCCACTTCTTAGTTACTTTAACTGTTAAGGCCGCGCTCGGATTATGAGCATTAGTGACCGTAAAGCCGTCCTTTAGGTTTCCAGTTATGGCCTTTCCGTAGTTCATTGGCACTGTCGGCTCATCGACCACATAGACCGCCTCTACGCCTTCCTCGCCATCCTGATAGACCGGAACGCCGTGGATTGTGATGCTCCATGTATTGTCATCAATCGCATGTTCCTTACCAACAAGAATGTTTTCGAGAGAGGTCTTATCCCCGTGAATCTTAGTTTGTCCGTCTTCTGTCGTCAGCGTAAAGCTCACGTGGTCCGGCCTGACTCCATCTTTGTTATTACCGTCTGCCCAAACCTTCGTAATCACGACATCTGTGGTTGCGCGCTTCTTCGTGTTAATGGCTGCAAATTCACCGGCGCCAGTAGATGCCATGACGGGCTCGTCGTAACCGAGGCTCTTAAGGTCTTTGTCCTCACCATAAGGCTGGTTCTGACCGTCGTTTTCATAAACTTCCGTGACATAGTAGATAACGGGAACTTCCTTCATCTTGTCAACGGTTTCAGTGGACTCAGAAGCCTCTTCGTAGGTCTCTTTAACTGGCTTGGTTGTGTCGGCTATAAGCGTATCAGGGTCAACATAGTTGTCACCCGTAGAATCGGTGGTGTTAACCACGGAACCATCGGCGTAGTACCAAACGGTGCCAGTCTTGTCGTCCTTCTCGTTATAGTACTTTTCACCAGTAGCAGTTTCGTATTCGAAGAGCTTGGTTTCTGTACCGGCAATATCGACCATGATGCTTACGTGGCGCTCCTTGGTTTCAGAGGTGTAAGTGGTCTGGCTCTCTGTGCCGTCTTCGACCTCGGCAACAACCTCAAGACCCGTCCACTGGTACCCCCAGTCAGCAAGCTGCCCAGTTCCTGTCGTTGCAGGAGCTGCAGGAGCCTTAACAGCCTCTACACGATCGCCAACCTTTTCGGGCTGCTCATCCCCGACTTTCTTCCACAGCTGGTAGAAGACCTCGTCCGGGCGCTTACCGTCAACATTTCCGTTGTCCTGCCAATCCTTGGCCACCTTAATGGTGCTCAGCGGACCTGTGTAGGTATTAGTTACCGTGCACGTATCATGCGCCGTATTCCATTCATAGCTTGCGGTATAACCAAAGACTGCGTCTTCTACGATTTCCCAATCCAGTTCCGTAGAGCCGTAGTGGTACTTAGGCAGGTTCACCCAGCTAATGGCTTCAGTACTACCCTTTGCAATAGTCTTGGCACCTGCGTCGTAGACAATAGCGCCATCGAGCTTGCCATACAGATGCAGGCTTACATCAGAACGCAGTTTGTACTTGTCGTCTTCGTCGTCGGCCCAAGTCTTGGTAGCAGAGATGGTAACCCGTTCAACCTCGTGCGTATTAGTAATAATGAACGGATCGTCGTGTGTACCTGTACCAGTGATGGTTGCAGAAACGTTGTACCCCGTAGGTATTGGATCTTCGGCCACAGTGTAGACATAAGGCGTTCCGTCGGCCTTCTTTGCCGGCAGCTTTTCGAAACAGAACTTCCAGTTGTTAGATCCGGAAAGCACTGCATCTTCGACCGGATTGCCGTCGACATCGTTGCCATCCCAGTCTTCGGCTGAAAGCTTGACTGTAACACTGTTTGGACGCTGGCCATCTTGGTCGTCTGCGTCGTCCCAAACTTTCATGACCGTAATGGTGGTTTCTGCACCGTAGTTAGTCACCAGCCAGCTGCCGTCGTCGAGTTTCAAAACTTCGCCGGACCATGTATCTGCATCAACTTCTTCTACGGTGTAGGCAATTTCTTGGCCGTAATTCGGATTTGACTCAGGTCCACTCTGGCCATCAATGGTCTTATTGAGGTCGTACTTCGGTAGTTCGTTTCCAGCGTTGTCCGTACCATCCTTTTCGAAGGTGAAGCTAGCGGGATTGCCGCCACTTGCCGACATGTCTGCCTTGGTGAAGGTATGGTCGGCTACTTCGGTACCGTCCGCCTTAACAATAACCCTGGCGTCGCCATCTACTGAACCAACCCACTTCTTGGTTGCCGTAACCGTAATGTATTCCTGCTCAGTAGTATTGATGATCTTGCCACCCTTGGCATCCAGGGCATCGACTTCCACGTCATTCGAATTCATGTAGGTAGGTGCATAACCCGGGATGGGCTTTTCGGTGACCTTGTACTGGTATTCAACCTTCGGGTCGGCGTCGGGGTTGACGTACTTGGTCAGGCCACGGATAGCCCACTTGTTGTCCTTGTCGGACCAGTCGACATGGTAGTCCTTGCCTTCTTCGAGGGTCTCCCAATTAGTTTCGACAGACTCGTCTGTTGTACCAGCCTTCAGGCGCTTCACCGTGAAGGTGATTTCGGCGCTGTTGTTGTGCGTCTGGCCACCGTCGACCCAAGTCTTCGTGCCCCTAATGACCGTAACCTCATAGGTGTTCAGGATGGTTGTCGGCGTGCCCTTGAAGATGGTGTTCACCGCGTTGGTGCTGTAGCCATACGGCGCAACAGAAGCGGTCAGACCGTTGGCCTTTTCGCCAGTCTTGTCGCCAGCCGGGGACTTGATGGCCGTCTGAGCCACGCGATAATTCACTGCCAGACCGAAGTCGTCATAGGCATTCAGGTCCTTGAATGTTTCGTCGCACCAGTTATCTGGGTCGAGCGTCTTGCCATCTGGATCGTATGCATTATCCTTCGTCAACGTGACGCTCCAGGACTTATTAGGATCGGTTGCCGGCGCACTCGGATCAACCACGTCTGTCCAGTGGGTATTCAGTTTCACGTCGCCATTACTGATAGCATCGCGTACATCCTGCAGCGTGACCGGATTGCCCGTGGCCTGTTCCATAGCATCCATCAGGTCTTTCAGCGTGGTATAGGTATTGCCGTCATACTCGAAGCTGTCGATAACTTCCTTCTGCAGGGTTACTGTAACTTCGGTCGGACGATCGTTGGCAGTGCTTTCAGGCGTATCCTGGTCGCCCACCGTGTCGTCGTAGTCGGTGTCGTTGACCCAGGTCACACGCACAGGCTTGTCAACCGTAGACCGCTTGGTCACGTTGGTGAAGGTCATGGTCTTCGCATCGTTGTCGGCAGTCGCGTCTTCGCTGCTCCAAACCACCTTCAGCGTGCCGTCGGCCTCGTCGGTAACGGTAGCCTTCAGCGTACGAGCGCGCGTATCCCACGTTTCAATGGTGCTATCGTAGCCCTTCAGCTCTTGCATTGTGAAGGTGTATTCGCCAACCTTCGCAAACGGAATGGCAGCAAATTCAGCCTTACCCGTAGCATCGTTGGTGGCCAGCATATCAATAGCAAGATCCTTGTTGTCAGCGTCCTTTACGGTACCCGTCAGCTTGAACAGGAATTCATGATCCTGTGGCTCGCGGCCCTGGCCGTCGACGTCGTTGATGACCTTAATAGCATTGTAGGGCTTGGACGTGGTGGCCGCCGGGTCGTAGGTGTTCTTGAACACGACACCCGTGTTTGCCTTGCCTTCGCCCGATTCGCCTGCGGGTACATAGCTAACCTTCAGGTGCTCCTTGGACTCGTCTACATCTGTCGTTGCAGGATTGTCCTGTGGAGCTGCAGCCACGTACTCAAGCTTGACCTTCAGTTCCTTCGGCGTGGTGTCGTAGATAACACCCTTGGCGTCCCCTGCCTTCTCGTAGACGAGATAGGTGAAGGTGCGCTCAGCCAGATATTCACCGTTGAGCTGCTTCAGGTCGTCAAGCGTGAAGACCAGACCATTTCCGTCCCCGTCTTTCAGCTGAACAACTTCGGTTGCCTTCTTGGTAGTAGCGTCCATGGCGGCATTTGAAGCCTTGCCTTCCAGCTTCTTATTGGTATCGATGCCCGAGTCGGCCACGTCGTTCGGCCCGCCAAAGAGGACGAACTCGAAGGCGTACGTGCTGTCAATCTTATGGCCGTCGAGGACCTTAGTAACTTCAGGCACGGTATCAATCTTCAGGTTGTCGTAGCTGTTGTTGAATTCAGCCTTCTTCTGGGCCTCGCCTGTTACTTCTTGCCAATCCGTGTCGGTTGCAGTCTTCTTGGCAACCACCTTCCAAGTTACATTCCATTCGTCGTCGCCGGGGTTGTCGTCAGTGACAGTTGCCAGCAGGACGTACTTGGTCTCGTCATAGGTGACGCCCTTTTGGTCGCCCTTGGTTTCGGCAAGCTCGAAGGCATAGGTGCCCAGTTCGGTAAAGGCAACCGCGTCAATCTGTATGCCGTCTGCCGGAGCGTCAGCCTCTACCGTGTCGACACAAGAACCCTTGGCCGGCGTCGGAGTCAAGCCGCTTGCATCCTTGGTGCTTCCGCTGCCCGCATAGTCAGCCGCCTGGCCAGCAAGCGTGAAGTTGAAGGTGTCGCCCTTCTTCTTGTCGACTATCTTCTTGTCGGTGCCAGTGCCGTAGACCATCGGGTCGCCGTTGTCTACGTAAATCTTGTTGACCGTGATGTCGCTTTCTGTCGGGCTGGACTCAACAGCACCATAGGTATTGGTGACATAGGCCTGCTTCAGGGCATCGCTGTCCGTATAGGTTGTTGCATAACCCGCGATAGGTGTTTCCGTTACCTTGTAGGTATAGGCCTTGCCTTCCTTGTACTTGTACAGCTTGGCGTCAATTTCATGACCATAGGTTGCGCTCTGGTCGTCGCCGTCGATAGCCTTGATTACGTAGGCTTCGTCGAAGGTGTCGTCGTCGCCATCTTTGTTGGACCATACGACCTTAATCACATTGCCAGTATCGTCCTTGGTAATGGTTTCAGGCGCATCGTCGCCTTCGCGTTCGCGCGTCAGCGTCAGCTCTACTTCGTTAGCATTTACATGCGTTGTGCCATCTGGGTCGTTAACCCAGGTCTTGGTACCTTCGAGCGTGGCCGTTTCTGGCTCGTGCGTATTGGTGAGATCAACCTTCAGCTGGTCGTATGCGTCTTCGTCGCAGTCCGTATAGCTGAACTCGATTTCGTTGCCCGTACCAGTAGTGGCATCGCCATCGCCATCCTTGCTGTACGTAGTTGTATAGCCGTCGACCGCCTTCTCAACCAACTTGTAGCTGATAAGCTTACTGCCCTCGTAGGCCGGCAAGTCGGTGTTATCAGACGAGTTCCACATCTTTACAGAATTGCGGAATTCATCCGTGCCGAAGGTCGGGACCTTCACGTCTTCGACCAGCGTCCAGTCGGCATCGCCTTCAACCTTCTTGTACAGGCTCAGGGTAGTTTCAGTACGCTTGCCGTCGCGGTCCTTGTCGTCGGTCCAGGTCTTGAAGACCGTCAGGTTGATGTGCTTCAACTCGTTGGTGACAGTGCCATTGTTGTAGAGGGCGTTAGCGTCCATCAGGGTCGAAACATCAGAACGCTCATAGATAATCTCATCGTCTCTCGCGGCGTCCCAGCCAAGAATTACATCACCATCGATGACTGCAAACGTCTCGCCACTGTCGGGAGAGTTATTCGGGTCGCAGAACACAGGTCTTTCTTCACTAGCTGCGTCAGCTGCAGCAATCTTAGCCTTAGCATTAGCCACGGTAATGCCCGTGTAGCCGTACGTTGTCACCGGATTGACCGCCGAATATACCGGTGCCTTGTAGCCGTCGATGGCACTTTCAACCACGCGGTAGGTGTATTCGGCGCCCGTCGTAGTCTCGTACTTCGGCAGGCCCGTAATGGTAAAGGTCTGCGTGTACATACGACCGTCATCTTCACCGTCGCTGTTCCAGTGGATGTGCGTGTCAGGAACCGCGGTCCAGCTATCCTCAACGCTTGGCGTGGTCGTGCGCTGTACGGTGAACTTATCGGCCAGTTCGGTTGCGTTGTCATGCGCACCCTTACCGTCGTCCCAAACCTTGGTGCCCGTGAATTCGGTGCGTTCGTAGACGTTTACAACCGTGTACAAGTTGCCAACCGTTACGTACGTCGGCTTATCGTAGTTCGGCAGTCGGTCGCTGCTGCCGGTGTTCTCGGCCATTGTGTACTTCAGGGCCTCCCCTGCTGCGTCGAACTCGGGTAGACCTTCAACTGTCTGCTGCCAGGTATGAGCAGCTGAAGTGGCGTCACTGGAAGTAAGCTCGTAATCCTTCTTCCAGAGTTTCTTGTTCGCGGTATCCTGCGTGAAGCCTTTGCCTTTGAGGTCTGTAATCTCATCCTCTGTAGTGGCTTCTGCCGTTACAGTAAGGGTTACGCTTGCAGGACGTGCAACAAGTACCGTTTCATCCGCATCGGTATCTACCCACACCTTGCGCAGGTTCAGCGTTACCGTATTCGGCTTGTGCTTGTTGGTTAGCGTGATGGCGCCCGTCCAAGCGGTTTCACCTTCTGCCTTAGCAAGCGATGTTGCTACTGGCTGTTCCGCAATGTTGTAGCCAGACGGCACGGTTTCTTCGATTGAGTATACAATCTTGGTTACGCCATCCTTCTGGTAGATAGGCAGACCAGTGTAGGTAACCACCGTGGTATTAGCTGCCGTACCATCGGCAACCGTACGCGTAATTACCGTACCGTCAGCTGTGACCTTGGTGTCATCCGCAAAGAGTGTGAGCGAATTGGCGAACGCTTCATTCGTCGGGCGCTTCTTGTCCCTGTTGGATTCATCAACCCAAGTCTTGGTTACGGTCAGGGTGCCCCTTTCGAGGGTATTGGTGATGGTTGCACCCTTGCCTACTGCCTTCTGGATACCTTCGAGAGCCGTATCCTCTTCTGCCGGAGTGAATCCGTCGGTCGGATCGGTGTTCGGGCTAACTGTTGCGGTGTAGCCTGTCGGGATGGTTTCCTTCCAGTAGTAGGTGTACGCGCGAGATACCTTGGCACCCGAAACCTCTACTGCCCTATTCTTCGGTAAGTTGCTATATTCAAGCTTCCAGGTGTTGGCAGCCGTCTGGTCGTCGTCGGACATCAGGTGCTTGATGGAATAACCATTGATGTCCGTCTCGACCTTCTCATACTGATACTCGTCGTTTGCATCCTTATATGCACGCCAGAGTTCTACCGTCAAAGTTTCAGGACGCGTATTCATCTTGTTGCTGTCGTCGTCCCAAACCTTGATGATATCTACATCCGTAGTTTCAGGCGTGAAGATATTGGTAACCGTATAGCCCGTTATCTGGTCGCCCGTAATGATGGGCTCCTTGCTATAAGTGTTAGGCGTACCTGGGGCACCATAAACGGCGCCAGTGGTAACTTCCTTGACAATATAGAGAATGGTCTTGCTATTCTCAGTGAGCGGCAGGTTCACCCACTTGCCTTCCCAGGCGGCAGTTTCGTATGCAACGGTACTTGCAGTGTCGGCCTTGCCGTCCAAGGTCAACGGCGTAACAGTAATGTCGTCGCCGAGCTTGGTATTGCCACTGGTGTCCGCATCTACGTCTGCCTGGGTAGCCGGGCGCTTCACGACCTTTTCGGCCGTGGTTTTGTATGCCTTGGTTTCTTCGTTCCAGACATACTTCCAAAGTTCGACTTCAACACTTTCGGGACGCAGACCGTAGGCGTTGTTGTTGTCGTTCCAAACCTTGGTGACCTTAACTTCGTCGGTGGCAGGCGTGAGCTTGTTGGTCACAGTGACCTCGTCAGGTTCTTTATCGATAAGTTCGCCGACCGCTCCAGCCTTACCAGCATCCACGTCGTCCTGAGTTGCCTCGCGCTTCAGAACGCCGTCGAGCACGGTCTTGCCGCCTACGGGGACATAGGTTGTTTCATAGCCAGCCAGGGCCTCTTCCACAACCACGTACTCAATCTTCGTACCGTCTTCGCCATAGACTGGCAGGTCGGCCCAGGTGGCTGTCCATTTGCCCGCTTCGTTGAGCGTCTTCTTGTCGACGCCTGCGGAAACCTGCGTGGCACTCGTGCCCGTGCCATCTGTCTTATACAGATGTACGTTCACAGCCGCAGGACGCAGACCTTCAACGTTCTGGGCATCGTCCCAGACCTTAGTGACCTTCAGGCTGTCGGTCTTGGTGGAAATATTAGTGATGGTGCCGTCGTCGTAGACCTTGTCAGTAGCATTGAGGTGGTTCTCGTCATTGAGGTAGCTCACACGGTAGTTTTCGGGCACATCGCCTTCAACTACCCAATAGGTGTACTCGTAGCCTTCGTCGTCGTACTTAGGCAGGTTGGCGAAAGTGTAGGTATCGTTACCTGTGCTGCCAGGATCATTGCCCCATGCGGCGGAGGCAACGGTAGTGCTAATGACCCATACTGGCTCGGTTTCTGTGCCCTCATTCTTTAGCACCATGATAGTGTCGCCGGATTCCTCGGACGAACCGCTCTTAGCGCTCTGGCGGTAGATGGTCAGATTCAAATTGGCGTTGACGTGTTCATTATCTTCGCCACCGACCCACTTCTTTTCACCGTCGATTTCAACTGGCTGCTGCGCAATCTTGTTGGTGATAGTGCCGCCGCTAAGGATGCCGTCAGGCGTACCTTCTGTCTTATGCTGCTTGTCATCTGCGCTATAGACGGGCGCATCGTAGTCGTCAAGCTTGGTTTCGCTTACCCAGTAGGTGTACTGGTTGCCAGCCATGTTGTATTCGGGCAGGCCGATGATGGTGAAGGTGTTGCCGTCCCAGTCGACATGGATTGCGTCGTTGCTAAACTTGCCGACTTCTTCGGTCTGAGCAACATTGTCTTCCATGACGGGCTCGTAGTCGGTGAAATTAACTCCTGTAACTACTTCCATAGTCGCAGGATCGGCGTTCGTGTCGTAGACGTAGAGCGCGTCTTCACCCTGAACCTGGTACACATTTGCTGGATTGGTTGTAGTAGCACCATCCTTCAGCTTGAACTGCAGGTAGGTTGTGGTAACAGCTCCTTCCCCTTCACCTGTAGTGATAGACACGGACTTCTGCTTGCTGCCCGTCCAGTCGCGGTGGAGAGTGAGTTTGTCTTTCAGCTCTACCTGGTTGTTGTGAGTAGCATCGCCGTCACGCCATACCTTCGTGCCCGTGAAGTCAATGACCTTCAAGCGATTGGTGATAATACCAACCTTCTTGCCAAGAATTTCGACATAAGCCACGGTCTTTTCGTAGTTGGCAGGGGTTACAGCCTCGTCGACCTTCCAGTCAATTACTGCTGGGGTTCCTGTAGAGATGCTTGCGGTTGCATCATTTGGGATACCGTCGGAACCGCCGGGCCAGCTTTCTTCACCCTTGGTCCACGTGATGCTGGCGTCGGCCTTCTGTTCATCCGTAGCCACGCCATACGTGATGGTTTCTGTAGCTTTTTCGGTTGCTGAATACTTGGGCACGGTGAAGGTGACGTGCTGCGTCGCAAGCGACGTGTCTTTACTTACCGTCTTCTGATGTACAACAGTATCCCCGTCCTTGGCCTGGAGCGTGATGCTTTCCGGACGGTAGTCGCGCGCGCTGCCCGTCATCAGCTTGTCACTGATTTCGTCAGCGTCGCCGTCGACCCAAACCTTACGCGCCACAAGGTCAACCGTTTCAAGTTCGTTGGTAAACTCGTAGGTGAGCTGCGTGCTGGTTGCATCTGTAGGATCGTCGGAATCATACTTGTATGGATCCGCCTGCGTACCAGCATTATGAGAATACTTAGCCGTCTTATTGGTGGATTCAAGCTTATATGCATCCGGTACATTTTCCGTAACGGTATAGGTAACCGCCTCGCCCTTGTAGGTATCGGGCAGGCCGCTAACCGTCTGCTCGGCCCAGTTGCTCGTCTTGGTAAGAGTAATGGTCTTAAGGTTTGTAGTGCCAGCTGTCTGGTCGATATCCCCATTGTCATTAAAGACATTGGCAGGATCACCTGAAGCTGTGGTAGCGGTCAGGTTCACCGTAATGGTTTCAGGACGATACTTCGCGGAGTAGTCAACGCCGTCTTTCGTGTCGTCCCACGCCTTCTTAACAACAATCTCGTTAACCTTCGGCGTGCGCTCGTTCTTGACATAGAAGTAGCCGGTGTTGGTATCGACCTCATAGTCATTAAAGTCTTCATCAATTTCAGTTATAGTTTCTGCATCTAGCGTTGCGCTCTGGTAGCCAGCCTGGTCCACAACAGCGGATCGACCGGGAGCCTTATACAGCGGATAATAGGTGGCCGCAGTCGGGGCGTCAATTTTGGTCTCACTGCAGGTATAGGTAGTCACATAACCATCGATGTCGCTTTCGATGACTACGTACGGAATCTTGACCAGCTTGGTCTTCTTCTCGCCATCTTCGGTATAGGTAACCTTTTCATATACCGGCAGATTGTTCCATGTGTAACCGGTTGGGTTGTCAGTTACGCTTACAACACTCTTTGTCGGAGTTGTCTCTGAACCCTGATATCCCGTAGGAACATTGCGATCCATGGAATCGCTGCCCGTTGTTGCACCTTCCTGTGCAGGAATGGTTCCGGTGACCTTTTCAATCTTGGTGTCGTCGTATCCACCCGCGCCATTGTTCAGCGTAGGATCCCAAACCTTCTTCCACAGAGCTACCGTGGCTGAGGTGTTCTTGCGGACACCGTCTTTGTCATTCTCGTCATCCCACCACTTCTCGACGAAGATTATGCCCGTCTCGAGCGTGTTGGTGATTGCGCCGGTAGTCTTGATGCCCTGGGCAGTGGAACCATCACGATTTGTACCATCAACAACCACGCCATTCTTGACCCAAATAACACCTGCTTCGTCGGTCTTGTAAGCGTCGTCGGCGCTATCGAATTCGAGCGTAAAGCCCTGCTCGCCATCGCTGTATTCAGGAAGCTTGTATTCGTCGCTCAGCTTAACTTCCTGGAGCCAGTAGGTGTATTCAGCGCCGTCCTCGTTCGTCTTCGGCAGGCCGATAATTGTGAAGTTATTGCCGTCCCAGTCGATGTGGTAGTCACTGACCACTTCGGTGTGCTGGGTAGGCGTTTCACCTTCCGTTGTGGTTTCCCAATCGCGGTGCAGAATCAGCTTGTTCTTCAGTTCCGTGGTGTTGTCGTGAGTCTTGTTGTCCACCCATACCTTGGTGCCCTTAAATTCGGTCGTGGCGCCAATCGTGTTGGTGTAAACCGGCGTGAACTGAGTACCTGTGCTGGCGTCGCCTTCGGTCTCTTCGTCGTAGGCAATTTGTAGCTGGAGATGTCCAGTACGGTTCTCGCGCACTTTAACGTGGACTTTATGTATCGTGCCGTCGTATGTTATGTCGCCCAGTTTGAACATCTTGCCCTTGAGGGCGTTAACAAGATCGTCGACACTTGTTGCAGCTTGCGCAGCTTGCGCATAAGCATCGGCATAGGTAGTGCTGGTTTCTTCCCCATTTTCAAGTAGCTTGGCGCCTGCAGGCACTTCTTCCTTCATCAGGTAGAAGAAATCGCCCTGCATATGCCTGTCTGTAGTGTCGTGAACCAGGTCGTTGACCGTGTATTCGACTGCGCCGAATCGTGCCAGACGTTCCAGCTTGCCATTGGGATCAACGATGTCCATATCCTTCTTGGCATGCGTAGTAGATTCGCTTACCACGTAGGCTTTCTTTTCATCGTCAGACAGGCGTTCATACTCTTCCGCCGTAATCGGGTCGCTCGTACCGTCCTTCTTCACGTATTTGGTGCTTGCAGACTGGCGTACGGTGTCGTCCTCGGGCATAGGAACTGTAGCCTTTGCGGCAGCGCTCGTGTCAACTTCCTTAAAGGTGCCGTCTTCGTTATATGTGCCCTTGCCGTACGGTTCCAGAATGAACGGGAAGTCATCATTCGATTGCCAGTCGCGTCCGAGGAGCTGCTTAACCGCTGCAACATACGCCTTGTTGGTGGCCGTAACCGTGTTAGTTACTATTGGGTTGTCGCCCTCGTTCAGGTAGTAGCCGTTTCCGTTTGCGTCGTCAACGGTACTTCCGTTATTCACGGTCCTATATGTAGTCCTGTACGCATCGGATGTCTCGTCCTCTACGAGCTTGTAAACAGCCCTGTAGTCAACGCTCACTACTTTATCCGGGTCTGCTGGGTCGGGCTCTTCAAGCGTTACATACATCGGAAGCTTTTTATTGAAGCCATCGATAAAGTGCTTATGATGGTCGTCTTCGGGGTCGGTTCCATCGTAGCTTATGCTGGCGGTATCTTCTGAGCCTTCGTCATATTTCGGATTGCCGTCGCCGTCTACGAAGTCTGTGCGCTTTGCAGTATAAGCCAGGCCGACCGGCTTCCACTCGTAGGTCTGGGCCAAGGTCTCTAGGTCATCGTAGCTCTTACCCTGCATCTGGCTTACAGGAACGAGCATGCGGTACAGATGGAGTTCTACATCTTCAATGGCGGGCCCGTCTTTCCATTCCTTGGTAACTGGAACGTCCGCGGTCTTAATGTTGGTGTTGGTAACCTTCAAACCATCTATAGACTCTTTGTAGTCGCGCGGGACGTTCGTTTCCTTCACGTAGTAGTCGTAGATATATCCATCTTCGTCTACGGCATCGAGGAACGGACGGACGTAATTACCGTCATTGTCAACGGCCATTACCGTATAGGTATATGTGCCCTTATTGTCCTTACCTTCCTGCTTGTCATACGCAGGTACCTGGATGGTTTTTGTACCATCTTCGTACCAGTGCAACTCCTTAGGACTTTCGTTTCCGACAGGTGTTACTTCATCGAAGGTTTTTCCGGCCTCATCGTAGGTGTAATAGGTCTTAGTGCTGTCAACCGATTCGTCTTCCGACTCGACCTTTGCCTCTATCTCCTTGTCATGGTAGGAAATCTTAGCCCAAACAATCTTGAGCTCGCGGCCGGTATTCTTATAACCGTCGTGGGTTACCTTCTCTTCGGTTTCGTCATCATTATTAAGCTTACGATAAAGCTGGAGGCCCAGTTTGTCTGTAGTATCTGTAACCTTGCTTGCATCGTTCGGATCGAGCGTAACTGTACCGTTGTCGTGGTCGGCTATTTCGCCGCCTACCCAGGTCTTTGTACCTTCGATAGGTGTCTTTAGAAGAGCATAGTTGGTGTATACCGGTACAAAGGTTCCAGCGTCGCGACCGTCATAGCTCATGGAGAGATTAATTTGCTCACCATTGTCTTCAGCATAGATCGTGACCGTATGCTCTTCTTGCGTGAACTTGATGTTATTGCCAAGCTCGTCTCTTACTACATAGTAGTAAAGGTCCTCGCCTGCTTCATTCTGGCCGCAAACTTCAGTAGTCTCAATCGCACCAGGAGGCAATACTTCTTTAATCTTGTATACGAAGTAGCCTTCTACCTTGCCGTTAACTGAGTTGTACGCAAGGTCGCTGCGCTTAATAGTGATGGCATTTTCGAACTTAGCCTCACGCTCGTTAACGCTTACTTCTTCAGTGCTAGGGCTTGCTGTTGCCTTGTCTTTACCGGTGTTAAAGGCAGGCAGCTTGTTGGTAGAAGTTACATCAGGTGATTGTTCGTAAGCATTCTTGCTTTCACCCTTAGGCAATGCTTCATATGCTTCCTTGTCCTTGGTAGCGCCTGTGTACTTATTGATGTACTGGTTCTCATCGTTAGGATCCTGAGTGTAATCGCCCTGAGCATCGTCCGGTAGATCGTTGTATTCTTTTTCAGTGATAACGGTATGTATTTCTTTATGGACGTAGTTCTTGATGGTACGTATTGCACCCTCGTTCACCCAGTCCGTATCGGTACCGAGCTTACTCCTAACCGGGGTTGCCTGGAATGTGAATGTCTCATTGGTCCAGTTCTTACCGATGTACTGCTTAACTACACCAAAGGTAGCATCTGCCGTCTCTTCCTTCGGGAAGTTAGTGACATGAAGCTCTTTTACGCGATCGCCGGGCTCGATGTATTCATCCGGATCTGAAGGATCGGTCTTGTCCTTATACTCGCCACCTGTATGGTACGGATCTGTCTTGTACTTTGTTGTATCGCTTATCTTGTCGCCATAGGCATATGCATCCTGGTTGTAACGTACTTCCGCCCCTGACGGAGTAACCTCAACTACCTGATAGTAGATCCACTTATCATTCAGGTTGTCGTCGTCGGCGGACGCGCCTGTTCTGTCGTTAGGACGCGTGATATTGGCGTATGCCGGGAGGTTTTCCCAGGTTACCATGAGTTCCTTGCCCTTGGCACCCTTAGGAATAACCTTATTCCCTTCTATATTGTCGAACCAGTTTGTGCCCTCTACGTCGTACCAGTTGTCCTCACCGGTTATGGACCACTGGAGTTTCAAGGTCACATCTTCGGTAGCCGCACCAGCCCAGGCCTTGATTGCGGTCAGGTCCCTGTTCATCTGGTTGACAAACGGTGCGCCATCGGCTGCTACTTCAGGTTCGCCTTCCTTATGCGGATGGACACGTGGCTTCGTGGCATGTTCGTCGGCAAAGAATTCGGTGTAGTAACCAAGTGTACCGTCACCGTTATCGTATACGGTAATGCGTACGTATTCTGTATCCGTGTCGGGGTTAAGGTCTTCTACGTTTGCGCCGTATGCCGTTGTTTCGGTGAAGGCATACATGAACTGGTCGTAGGCCATTCCGGCTGCCAGCGGCTTACCGTATTTATCTTTGACTGTTCCTGTTAATTCGTAGTAGGTCTTATTTCCGTCTACGGTATCGTCTTCGCTTAGCTTGTAGGTGCCGTCTTCCTTCTCGTACCAACCCTTTGCACTCGGGTCATCTGCTGCTTCAGGTGTGACCTCTTTATATTCGCCTGCAGGTGCAGTCTTGCCAAGATCGGAGTAGGTAAAGTGGATAGACGGCATCAGAAGTTCCTGCCTGTCCTTGCCCAGATCGGCAGTTCCAATCGTCATGCGCTTAACGTGTGCGCCTCGTTCGGTGTGAGCAGCCTTGCCACTTTCAAGGGCAGCAACGATTTTGTCATGGGTGCCGTCGTCGTCATTCTTAGCCGGGAAGTCAATACTGGCTTCTGTATCTGTCGCCATATTAGTATCTACAAATGGTGCGCCACCAATCGGGTTCATGATGAAGTCGAACTTATCGGTAGTTGCCCAATCGCGACCCATGAGGTGCTTGTAGACCTTAACTACTACGTCGGTGTCGGCGTCGTAGCGGTTGGTGTATACCGGTGTGAACTGGGTGCCGCTTGCAATGTCGGCGCGATCATCATAGTCGTAGGCAACTTGTACCTGGAGCTGTCCGGTACGGTTCTCGCGCACCTTAACATGTACGTAATGCTCGTCGCAGTCGTAGGTGATACCGTCACTGAACTTGACGGACTTAAAGCGCTCGCCCTCTAGCAAGGTCGGCAGATTGCCATCTGTGATTTCTACCGTCCTGGTTTCGTCGGGCTGGCCTTGCGTCTTCTTGATAATGACGCATTCAACCGGCTGGTTGCTGGTAGTAATCGTGGGCAGCTTCTCCTTCATGATGTAGTAGAAGTCGCCCTGCATGTGCTTGTCGGTATTGTCGTACTCAAGGTCCTCTACCTTGTAAGTAATAGCACCAAATCGTGCCAGGCGTTCCAGGTCGCCATTCGGGTCTACCACCTGCGTGTCTATCTTGGCATGCGTAGTGGATTGCTCTACCTTGCCTTCCGCATCGGTGGTATTTGTGGACATGGGTGTATAGGCCGCTTGCGCGCCTGGGTCAAGCTTGTCGTATTCTTCTGCAGTAATAATCCTGCCTTCGGCATTTACATACGTTTCCGTAGGCATTGGAATGTTTGTGGTCGGAGTAATTTCAGTTATCTCATCCTTGTCATTATATTTAGCTTTTCCGACAGGAATGAGTTCGAACTCAAAGTCGTCTGTAGTCAGCCACTTGCGGCCCTGGAACTGCTTAACCGCAGCGATATTGGCCGTGTTGGTAGCTACAACGGTGTTCTTGACTACGAGGGCACCTGTTGGATTGTCATCCTTATCCTTGAAGCTATTTTCATTTATATAGTACTGAGGATCGATTTCTCTGGTGTATGCGTCAGACGTGTCGTCTTCTGTCAGTCTGTAAATTGCACGATAGGTTACGCCGTCTTTGACAACATACTTGGGCAGGTCTTTGTTGAATCCTTCGACGAAGTCCTTCTTGTGTTCGCCCTCGGGAGTTGTTCCGTCAAAGCTTACGCTGGATATCTTGTTTGTTGAGTCGTCATAATTTGGCTTTCCGTCTTTAAGGAATAAACCTCTTTCAACATCGTGGAGGTAGCCCAGTTTCTTCCAGAAGTCACCGTTTAGTTCATATTCTTCCTGCTCATCCTCGGTCAATTTCGCATAGTCCTCAGGTGTAATGACGACCCTCGGATCCGTCTTCTTGGTGTACCTTTCAGGCTTCCAACTCTCCATCAATTCATCGATGAGGTTGAGGCCACCAGTTCCATCCAGTTGGGTCTCATATGAAAGCGGAACGAGATGTCTCTCCAGGTGCAGGGTAACATCTTCGATTGCCGGACCGTCGATCCACTGCTTCTTAACCGGGATATCTACGGTCTCACGGTTGTCGAAGTGAGCAATGTTTATTTCTCTATATCCTGCAGCGGCAAGTCCGTCGGTGTTGTCCGCAGCCTTCATGGCTTCAGCTTGCTCTCGTTCGTCAGCCGTGAGCAGCCTCTTCAAGCGGTTGGTGTACTTGGCCTTTTCTTCGGCAGTCAAAGCCTTATAGTCTGCGGCTGATATGACATCAGCAAACGGGTCAGTCTGGATTACGTAGTCATAAACCGCTTCGTACTTTGCCTTTTCTGCATCAGATAACGCGTTGTATTCCTCAACCCCCTTAGTTACGGGTGGGGCAGCCTTACTTACGTAGTGGTTAATTAATAGCTTGTCAACAATCCAGGCCTTATGGTTTGTAATCTCTGTGCCGTCCGTGCCGTCCTTGCAGGAGGCGTCCGTATAATAGCGAACATCAAAGCTTAGGGTGCCATCCCAGTTGTCGGTAACCTTTACCTTGGCAAAGATCTTGCTGTCATCGTAGGTCAGGCCGTCAACGGTGTAGTCATCGAGACCCAATTCGTCTCTTGTAGGATTAGACGTCGCGCTCTTGTTTTCTGTAAGCTCGTAGATAAAGTAGGCTTCACCATTACTACCGAGCAGTTCGCCCGAATACGGATTGCCGTTTACGCCAAAGGCCCACATGCTATTTGAAAGCTGCTGCAGGTCGTGCTGCGGGTTCTTGTCCGTGTTGCTTGTAACCAGCGGCATGGTAACGTAGGAATCGTCTGGTGTGGCCCCTTCGGTATTCAGGTTGGCGCCTGCGATGCTGGTGATGGTGAACTGGAATGCATCACCATTTTCATTGGCATAGTCAACCCACTGGCGGCTCTGGATATTCTTCTCTATCCACTCTTTGGCTACGCCTTCGGATGAATACTTGTTCTCGAATACCGGCGTCTGAGTCGTCCATTCAATGCCGGTTACTGCACCAGTAGTTTTATCTTTAATAATCTTTTCCCAGCTGTGTACAGCCGTCACCACGTTGTTAGCGTCGGCGGTGGCAACAACCTTCATAACTTCAGTCTTGGGCTTCCAAACCGTCTCGCCCGAAGTAGAATCTGTCACTAGCGCGCCGTCATAGGTAATGCCCTTGTCGTCCTTTTCCGTAACGATGGTTCCTTGGTCATCCTTGGCCTCGTAAACCTTGTAGTAGAAGGTAGATGTTTTGGTGTCGGTATCGATATCTGTTGCATCGTATAGGATAGGCGAGAACGAAACTTCGCGCGCAGTCGTACCAACGGCTGTGTTCGTTTCAACCGCACGTCCCCATTGCTTTCCGTCGCCTGGCAGCGGCACTTTGGCCTTGGCGGCCTGGTCTTCTGCAGAATCCGAGAATTCTATAATCTCGCCGGTAGTTTCATCTATGTCCCTGATAGGTTCGATCCAGAAGAAGAACTCATCCTTATCTGCCTCTTTATTGGTCTTCTTGAACTTGGCATTCCATTCCCTGCCGGTGAGGTCCTTAAGTACGTCAACGTCAGCCGAGCCTTCTTCCATCAGCTTGTTGATATTAGTAACGGTAAGACCGTCTTCGCTATAGTGGCCTTCGAAACGTTCGTCGGTCCAACTACCGGCCGTAGTGGTTTCAAATACACGGTATGCATACGGCTTTAAAGTAACCGGGTCCATGTCCGGCAAGTTCTCAAAGATATGCTGCTCGTCGTCACCCGGAAGGCCCAAAACCGTGCTAAACGCACTGGATACAAAGAGATGTTGGCCTTGCTCTGCAATGTCCGTTACCTTCTCCCAAACAGGATTAGGCTTAATCTCGTAATTTGCCTTTTGTTCGTCGGTTAATGCGTCATATGTTTCTTTGTTTATGACTGTTGAATCGGTCTTGCTTACATACTGGGGATTACCGCTCGGGTCTAAGTCATACGGCGTCCAGGTCTTAACTTTGATTTCAGCCTCGGCAGGATCGATGGTGTATGGGTCCGCGCTTGTACCCTCGCCAAGTATCTCGTGCCATTCCATTTTTTCTGGCTGGCCTTCACCGGCGGTGTTAATGTAAACATAACGCTTACCGTTGGCGTGGTTGTATACATCATGTTCCCCTGCATATGTGCCGGAGTCGATAGTAATCTTTGTGCCTGTTTTAATAGGATCTGCGGTGCTTGCAACTTCGTCCATTGCAGGAACAACGGCCTTGTAGTTAATCTTTCCTACATTAGGAAGGTTCTCATAATCGGTCGCAGAAATAACGTCAGACGAATTATCGATATTGATGTATTCGTCTGGATTTTCCGGGTTAACGGCATAATTGCCCTTGGCCTTTGCAGGCAGTGCCAGATACGCTTCTGCGGTTATGGTTTCGGACGTGTCCTTATTAGTGTAGCTGTCAACTTTCGTCCTATAGAGCTGGAACCTGATATTGGCGTTGGAGCCACCAAGCCAGAACTTCTTGGTCGTTGCATTGTTCTTGCTGGTGTTGGCTACCTTAAGGGTGGCATCCGTTGTCTCTGTAGTAATAGTAGACTCGGTTGGATTAACTGGTTGCGGGTCTGCGGGTGTGTTGAAATCTACAGAGCCGTCAGACTGGATTTCGTAATATGTATACGCCGGTGTTCCTGTTCCGTCGCCGGTCCTTACATACTTCTTACCGTTCCCTTCATAGACCGTATATGCAGTCCCGCTTATTTCTACCGTCTCCGTATTCGTCACAAAGGTGCGCTTGACGTCGTTGGCGATTAGCGAGTCTACGCCTTCTTTATTCACGGGCGTGTCATCGGTCTTGGTATACGATACAAAGTATTTCTCTACGTACCATGTTTTGGCGGCCCCTTCTAAGGTTTCTTCCAAACGATACTTGATAGGCGCGCCGTTAGCGTATGCGGGAAGATCCTTGAATATTGCCTCCCAAGTGTTGGAATCAAGGTTATCTACTTCATAAACACCACCATCCAGCACTTTTTGTGCAGCTGTCACAGCAGCTTCGTACGCAGCTTGCTCAGTGTCATCAAGCGGCAGACCACTCTCGTCAGCATCAAAATCGCTTTCATTCGGAAGGTGTTCCCCTGTGCCGTCCAGATAAAACTCGAAAATCTTAGTCGGTTGATTATCTACATCCCTCCAGAGAGCAATTTTGAGCTTATCCGGGCGGTTTTTCAGCTGGTCGTTGTTGTCAACCCAGTTTTTAATAGCATGAATGGTTAAGGTCTGCGGTTTATGGGTATTAACTACTTCTACAATTTGGTTCGTAGTGTTGGTGTTGTCATCAACGAGCTTAAAGTTTTCGTCGCCCGTTGCTACCGTCTTATTGGACGTAAGCTCGTAAGTGTTATCGTCTAGCCTTGGACTGGTTTCTACGATTCTGTAATAGACAACCTTGCCGTCGCGGTATGCGGGCAAGTCGGTCCATGTATAGGCGTTGTAATTATCCTTATGGATTGCGCCACCGGCATAAGTGGTCTGCTTGGTGTCTACGTTCACCAAACCGGGACTAAGTTCGCCCGTAGATGGGTCTTTACGGTTTGGATCGTAAATCTGGGCCGTTGCCCAAGTAGGCGTGCCCGCCGGGTCGTTAATGTCGTCGGTTGTATACTGGAGCTCCATCTTCGGAAGATTTGCTGTGTCGCCGTCCTTCGGGCGCTTGCCGTCCTGGTCGTTGGCGTCATCCCAAACTTTCCTCACCAAAACATGGGCGGTAAGCGGGTCGTCCTTGACCGTGAGTACGCCTGTCCTGTCGTCTGTCTGAGCCCAGTTTGGATAATCTTCTGGCTTAATTGTTCTTTGACCGAAGATGAGTTCATAGAGCCTCTCCCACCAATGGGTTTCATGGTTTTCGTTCGGATCCTTGTATATGACTTTTTTGAGCTCCGTACTTGCTTCAATCTGATACGTCTTAGTGTCGCCCTTATATCCATCGGGAGCTGTTGTTTCCTCTATGGTATATATACCCGACCTGTTGAAATTGATAGTAACTTCGCCGTTTGCATCGGTTACGACTACGATTTCGTCTACTTCACCGGGAACTTTTATTTTGCTAAGCTTGCTGGCATCTGGCTGTGGATTAGCCTCCGTAGATGCAACTTTGCCTTCGAGGTCAACTGTGTAGTACTTACCACTCTTCAGGACGTATTCGTGGCCGTTCTTGTCGGTCCAGACTTCAAGCCCTACCCTGTCTGTATCGCTCTCATAAACCCTCTTGTAGTTTTCGTTTTCGAGCTTATTAAGGTCTGCAGCGGAAGGCTGCGGATTTGCCTCAGCGCCAATCGTGTCACCAGTTACGACATAGTACTTTCCATCTGCCTTCTTAACGTACTGATTGTCACTACCGTCAACAAGGACAGTCAGCCCGTCAATCTGCTTATACGTGCTGTTCCTAGGCGGCTCTTTAGTCGCATAGTCTGAATAAATAGTAAACTCGGCATTTGCAAGCGGCTGGCCCGTGTATGAGTCAAGCTTCTTTATCTTAACGGGAAGCGGCTCGTATTTGTCCTCAATAATTGGCGTGTTGGTAAAGTTGGCCTTATAGCCCAATAGGTCCTGATTCTTCTCCACCTTATCCAGGTTGGACATAGTGAAACCAGTTACCTTATCGGAGGCGTCTTTTTCAGTAGTAATCGTGCCACCCGTAACGGTAAAGGAATCAGCTTTATCCATCTTCTCTGTGACGGTGTATGCAATAAGCTGACCGTCGCAGTATGCCTGAAGGCCTTCAAAGATAACGCCATAATTCGAGCCGTCTATCTTGTAGCCATTGCTGTTAAACGCTTCCTCCACGTTATCATCCTTAGGCTGCAAGGCCGCTTGCGTGCTGGAGGAGCTTCCTGTTGTAGAGGTATTTTTATCATCAACTGCAATTACATCATAGTAAACATAGGGGCTGCCCGCAGTGCCTTCCCCTGTTCTTGTATATAACTTGCCATCGGTTTTGTCGCGATAGACAGTCGCGCTATTAGCTGTGAGCGCTCTGCTGTTGAGTTCGTCTTTGCTCAGGGTGATTTCGAGGTCATCGCTGTCCGGATCGTTCGGATTCAGATCAACAACCGTCGCGCCATCATTGATGGTTCCATGGAGGACGAACGTAATGTCCTTCCTGTCATATTCGTTGTCAGCAAGAACGCCGCCTTCTGGTTTTATAGGCTTATGCGCAGCAGCGTCATAGAGAGCTGAGTCGTTCCATTCCTTGGTCACTTCAACGTCGATATCCGACACAAGGTGTTCATTCCTTACGGCTACCGACTTATAGGGGTCGGCCTTGTCTGCAGTGTTAAAGCCATTCAAGGTGGACGGCTGCATTTTGTTGAAATCTGTAAGTTCGTCAGGATCTGTCGGAACCTTGACTATAACATCGCTCTTCTCGTTATAGACAACCCTATACCAATTAGTACCGATTTGAACAAATTCCTGATTACGATACTTCGCGTTGTTGGATTTATTAATTTGAACCTGATACTCCGTTCCGCTTATCTCTATCGATTTCGGGTCACCCGTCTTGAGCGGAGTCATCGTTCCGGTCGGCTGCGGTTCTGCGGCTGTCGTTCCTGCAACCCAATTAGTCACCGGATAATACTTGTTGTCCGACTTGCGCACGTATTCTTTGTTGGATCCGTCTTTATATATCTGAAGACCGTCGATAGTCTTGGTTTCGTTGGAAAGAAGGTTGAACTGCTGCACGTCACGATAATCCGGAGCATGGTAGCCTTCCAAGGCCGGGTTGTTGCCGGAGTAACTCGAATTATTAAGTTCGGCTTCCGTGCCTTCCACAATTCGATACAGTATTTCCCCTGCAGTTTTACCATTGGAGTCGTATTCGTAGATAGGCAGGTATTCCCAAGTATACGGGTGCTTTGCGGTGCCGTTTCCAACTGTCGTATCCGCACCAACGGCGTAAATGCCGTCCTTATACACACCAGAATCTAAACCGGTAGGAACATCCTGTCTATCGATTGTTTTGCCATAATAGTTCTCGGTTACGTCATCCCATGTGACACCGCCGTCTGTGGAGAACTGAAGCTTGAGTTTAGGCCAATCAGCTGTTCCATCTGCGCCCTTTCTCATTCCGTCTTTGTCGTTAGAGTCGGACCATGCCTTGTGAGCCAGGATGTCTGCCGTGGTGGGTTCCCATTCGACGTGGATTTCCTCGTTATGGAGTGCATACGGGAATTCAAAGGTGTAGGTTCCGTCGTATTCATACTTCAGCTTGCCGGTTGCTCCAGCCGCCGTAGGCCAATCAAGCTCGTCGCCTTTTTTCATCTTTGAGACAAGCTCGCCGTTAAACGTGACCGTGTCGAGAGTGCCGTCAGCCTTAGCGATCTCAAGGGTGCGGATTTTATAACCGTAGTCCGGGGTCATGGTGTACTTGATTGTTTTGCCTTCCATGACAACATAGGTACCCTGACCAAGGACTGAATCCTGCTTTGACCCTGTGAGGGTGAGCTTTCCTTCGTAGTTACCTTCCTGAGTAGTCTGAATATTGCCATTAGGGCCGGTGCTAGACTTGTACTTGTACCAGAATGAACTAGAGTTAAAGAACGGCGAGTTCATATGGTCGGTTGTGTTTCCGTGCCCCGTGGACGTTACCGTGAGACCTGTTGCGGCGTTTCCAAGTGTTACAAAGCCGGAGGTGTAACTGCCGTCTGAACTCGCTTTGTTACCTGTGGCATCACCTATAAACTTAACGTGGTTATTTTCGTCTTTAATCACGTTGGGATAAAAGCCGTTGAGGCCTTTCGCATCGGACAAGGTTGTATCGTTGTTTCTGACGTAAATGTTTTCCGCGTATTGACCACTATTTACGCTCATGGCTTCGGAACAATAGTAATATTCTGGATAATCTTTGTAGTAATACCACAATGCCTTACTAGTGTTATGAGCGCCTCTCCTTGGGCTTCTGTCCAAATTGATTCCGGTGGTTGCAATGGCAAAAGTTCCCGGAACTGGAACTTTTTCTTTGTCTATAACGCTGATGGTAATATCTATGCTACCGCCAACTTGCGGTAGATTCGTGTTTATATTGCCAATATTGGCATAGTAATCTTTGCCTATCGTGTCATTTTGGTCTACATACGTTGACTCCCCGTCTTTTATGCTTTTAACAACTTTATTGACTTCACTATTTTTCGAAGACAAATTGGTATTGTCAGTGGTGCCCCACGTAGGCTTGGCTCCGGTCGCAAGGAAATAATTTCCTTGGAGTTTTCCACCCAAATCGCCAATATATCTTTGGTCTATTAACGCTACCGCGTTTGAGTACGTAAAAACAACGTCCCCGTATTTTAGGTTGCCGTCTGCATCGGTATATTCGGCCGCATTAGGGAAGGTAAAAGAGAACAACGGTCCGGATATTTCATTCTTCTGGCCGGCTTTAAGTTCGACATTTCCCACGGTTGGATTGTATTCTACACGATGAGTAGTTGTATCGTGTTGAATTCCTGGGTCTGTTGATAACGGCGTAAATATGACGTCGCCGTGTGGAGTTGCTCTTCCCTGGTCGGCCCAAATTTTATCCTGATTGATGTAGATCGTAGAAAGCGGAAGAGCAGAACCAAAGCTCGTAATAGAATCATCACTGTTCGACTGATAAACTCCGGGAACATTATCAAACGTTCTTCCGTGGATAGTATTAACTGTTCCGCTGTAGCCTTCGTTGCTCGGCACGGTGTTCGTAAGGTCGTCGGCGATGGCTGGTGCGGGCGACATGGAGAAGGCCAGCATGACGGCCATCATAGCAGCGAAAATGGCGGCAAGGATGCTGCGCTTGGAGACTGGCTTGCTTGCCACAGCAGCTGCGGAGGAGACGCCCACAACATGCTTCGAAGCGGCAGAACTTACCCTGGCCTTAGAAACGGTTTGAGCCGAGCTGGCACGCTCGGCACGTTCCTGGGCGCGGCTGTTTTCAGCACACACCGATATGTTGACACAAGAGCGGGTGGCGCGGCCCTCCGCGGGGGCATGCGCGCCGCTGCCTACTGCAGCGTCAGGCGCAGCTTCGCTTCTTCCGAACAAGCGGGACCAGCGACCCTTCTTGTCCGGCGTGCTTGCAAAGTTTTTGTCGTGAGTGCTCATAGAAAGTCTCCTGTTTCCGTTAGCACTTTTTTACGCGTAAGGTGGGTGCTGCCAAAGGGCTGCACAGCCACGTAAAAGTCCAGGTAAAAGGGCTGAAATTATAGGAACGTACCAGCATGTTTGCCGCCTGAAAAAAGCTCTGTTTGCTTGCCGCGCCTATACGTCATCTCCCCTGCTCTACGCTACATACCTGATACGAATTATCACGGATTTTGGTCCGCATATTTGGCGCATTTCTTGCACGGTTCCTCCTACGTTTCTAGTTCGTTTCTTTCCTGTTACCATGCTTACGCTAGGCGGGTTTGCGCACGCTCACGCGAGCGAAATCCGCCTAATCGTACAAATTATACTGCATTTATAGACGAAAACCAAACTATTTTGGACGTTTTTCCCAGTTCACGCAAAGAATTATTGGGTTTTCAAATGTGCATTATTGTCGCAAAAGAGCCAGTTTACTAATCGTCAGTACATACATTTTGATACTAAGTTTCTAATATATATGCTGCAAGCAATTTTAGAGTATGAGAGCTACAAAAAGAAGGCGGTTCCGAAGAACCGCCTTGATTGGTTTTGCCCCGCAGGGCTTTAATCTAGCGCCGCACTACTTGCGCACGTGCCTTCCGCGCGGTGCGCTGCTGCGTGCTTGTGTGCGATTGCTGCCGCGTGCTGCCGTTGCCGTTGCATTACGCCCACGCACTGCCGTAGCCGCTGCCGTGGCGTTGCGACGGCGCATACCGAGCGCCAGGCCAATACCCGCTACGCCCGCAAGCGCAAGTGCTGCCAGCGGCCCAAGCGGTGCTGCGTCGCCCGTGCCAGCAGGATTCGTCTTCGGGGCTGGCGTCGGCGCCGGCGTCTTCTTGTGGTACACGATATAAACGTCTGCAACTGGCTCCGGTCCGTAAACCGTTAGCTCGCCCGCTATGTCCTTCGTTGCCCATTCCGGCCCGGCTTCCTTGTCGGGGTTCTTAACCGCTGGGAAGGTGTATGAGCCCCAGGGACCCCATTCCAAGACTTCGCCCGTCTTCGGGTCTACCTTCGTCGCCTTGCGCGTGATGGTACCTGTTTGGACGAGCATGTCCGTAACTTGCTTACCATCCTTTGTTTCGTAGGTGAAGTGGATAGTACGCGACACTATGAACGAGTCGGTGGGATCGATTACGTGCGGCGTGTAGGTAGCCGTTATAACGTTGCCCTGCTTGTCTACGCCCTGCACGTCGACCGGCGTTGGGTCGCCCAGGAAGTCTGGTTCCGGTCTGAAGGTAATGGTGCCGTCGGCATTGAGCACGTAGATGCCTTCGCCAGGAATGGTTACCGTCTTGCCGTCGTCGCTGATGCTTGCACCCGGTTTATCGGGCTTTACCAGGCCCGTTGGAGTAACAGGGTTCTGCGGGTTCACGTCGTACTTCGGCGTGCCCGTTTGTGGTTCGCCCTTCAACCCCCATGTTTCGTCGCCTTCAATGGCGCCTTCGCCAGGGGTGTGCTTGTTCGTTACCGTAAGGGCAAATTCGGTCGTGGCTGGGTCGAACTTAATTGCGGAAGGATTTGGGTCGTAGCTTACGGTATACCCTGCCGGGACCTTTTCCACGACGGAATAGGTGATTTCCTTCACCTTTTCTTCCTTGATGTCGAATTCATAAACCGGCAGCTTTTCAGAAGCCGTCCAGGAGTCGCCCTTAACCACAAGAGCGGTTGGTTCGTAGTCGCCTTCGTCACTCTTAATGTTGAGCGTAATGGAAGCGGGGCGGATCTTGTCCTGGTCGTCGGCGTCGTCCCAAACCTTAGTCGCCTTAAGGGCAACGTACTTTTGGTCGAAACGGTAGTTAATAAATATTGGGGCTCCCAAAACTTCGTCGCCGTGTTCGTCCACCTTGAAGTGGTGTCTTTCAGGATCATATCCTTCAACATCGCTCATCGGGACTTCTGTGGTCTTGCCGCCCTTTTCGCTTACGTAGTAGCAGGCATTGTGGTCGTCTGCATGGCCTTCTACATCAAGGGTTTCAAGGTCAGGGGTAAATAGTGTGTTATCTGCCTTCTTATAAGCTTTACCGTCTTTTTCGTAGAATTCCACTTCATTGAAGTCTTTATAGACGTCGTATTGCTGACCTTCTACCGTAACCGTTTCACCTGTTTCGGTGGCGTCGCCCTGGATAACCTTTACGGTGATCTTACGCGTATGATGAACGCCGTCATATACAGTTTCCTGATCGTCGCCGATTACGGAATAGGTGCCGTCTTCGTTGTTGACCAGGGTTTCGTCGCCTGTAAGCGTCTTGCCCTTGGCAATACCTTCCGGCGTGCCCGGAATGATTTCATAGAGCACGTATTCGAAGTCCACGCCTTTGTCGGAATGAAGGGCTGCGTCGTCCACGCCTGCCTCAAGGAGAGCCTTGTAGTTGAAGACCATGCCGTCCTTTATGCCGTCCGGGTTTCGTTCGAATTCAATGTCGCCGTCGTCTTCGTTACCCTTATAGAACACACGGTCGGCTCCGGTTCCTTCTGTGTCTTCCGGCATAGGTGCGATGGCTGCATTTTCACCAATGGGGCGCACGGCAAATAAGAATTCGTTGCCGGTTAGCTTGATTTCTTTGCCCTCGGTAACATCAAAGTAGTCCTTGACGGCTTCCATCTTATAAGAGGTTTCTTCCGCGTCATAGACGTTGGTGAAGCTGGAAAGCGTTACCGTTTCACCTTGAGCATTCTTGTATGTTGCTGTTGCAACGAGCTTCAGGTCATCCGGGTCTGTATCGTCCAGTTCAACCTTTACCTCAACGGCGTATTTTTCCGCGTCATAGGTAACGCCAGGAATGGCATCTACACTGGATTCAGCAGGCATAAGCTCGCGTACATTGTATTCATGCGTACCTACATCGTCGATGTTGTAGGTAATGGTATCGAACGCGGTTTTATAACCAATTACTTTTTCTCCTTTTTTAACTGGAGTGCCTTGGCTATCGATAATTACTTCGGAAACCTTTTCACCCGCGCCGATAGTCTGAGTATTCTCAGGCATAGGGGCGTCCGCGCTTACCAACACCAGGCCGGCAGCAAATTCGTCTGTGTCCTTCCAGGGACGGCCTTGAAGAATCTTTTGCACGGGAATATTAAGGGTGGTCTTTACTTCCTGGTTCTTGAATTTCACGCCGGTAAGCAGGAATGGGTTCGGGTCGTCTATTTCGTTGCCATCTTCGTCATACCATTTCTCCGCAGGAATAGTTGTCGGAGTGCCGTTGCTGCAGTCCACGCAGGTCTTCTCCTGATGCCAATAGACTTTGTCAGGCTCGACTCCGGCGCCAGGCGTCTTGTCCACGTAGACTGCCGCCTTAATGCCGCGCAGCATCTCCGTTTCATTTTCCGGGGTGGTTATTACAATCGTAACGGTATGTTCGGACGTGTCATAGACGACGCCGTCCTTGACCTTATAGCCTTCTACGTCCTTGGCGTCGGTAGGTATTTTCTCAGATACCTTATACGTGTAGGTGTAAGTGTTGTGCGTATTGTCAGTTGCTGTACCCGGGAAGTAGCCATCATCTTCGTCCGACTTGAATTCCATGGTGTCGAAGACGACGTTTCCGTCGGCATCATTCTTCTTTTCCTGCGGTACTGCCTTTTCCAAAGGATCTACTCCCGGCTTAAACGGACCAGGAATGCCGCTAGGATCCGTGCTGACTTCTTTCAACTCAAATTCAAACTGATCGGCCTTCAAAGTGCCGTTTACGAGTTCTTTCAAAACCTTAGGCTGCAGCTTTGTGGTACCTGCATTCTGCGCCTTGGTGTTGCGGAGCGCATAGGATGTACAGGATACACCGCTGGTCCATGTGTAATTTGCGCCCTTCGCATCTGCCTTTACAGTGAACTCTGACCACGTGGTATCCGGGTCGGAGCCGGTCGTAATAACTTTGTTGCCCTCCACCAAGGCAAGGCCGGTATGCTCAGCAAATTCTACCGTTCCAAGCACATTTCCGTCTCCCAGTACAAAGCCTTCTCCGCCGATACCGTATGTATTGTCCCCTACAGGGAGCTTATCGAGACATGCGTCAGTAGGATCATTATGCCAATTCTGGCTATAGGCTACGTCAAGATCTTCTCCTTTGAATACAAAGGATGTGTCGTCCGGCGCGCCGTCAATCGAAATGCTAAATTCTATGTCGGTTCCGGAACCTTTGCTCAGGCAGTTGGTTTTGCTCCATGGCTCGGTAGGTTCCCCAGTCCAAACATAGTTATGGAATTGCAAGCCCTCACTCTTATGGGCCTGCAGAATTGGCCTATAGTACTCGCGGTTAGTCGGAACATAGTTGTTTCCGTCATGCTTACGTCTTGCACTACCCGGATCTGTTGGAACATTTCCCACATCCTTGAAGGTAATCTTGGTAATGGTAATAACGACGTCATATTTTCTGCCATTCATGTCAACAGCAGCTTTTTCGTAGGTAACCTTGATAGGACTACTTGTGCGGTCTATGACAACATCCCCGCTGTCAGGCCATACTCTTTTCGTAGTGCTGATATAGGTGTTATCTGTGCCGTCAACCTTGACAAGGTCAGGATCGCCATCTTCGATACCTTCAACCTTATAAGGCACCTTGCCGATATAGGCAATGCGGTAATAGGTGTCACACATAGGCGCACCAGCAGGTTCCGTACGGCCTGTGGTTTTAAGAGTATATACACCCGGTGCCAACATTCCCGCGCGGTTAGTGGTAGTGCCTATTTTGTTAAGGTCTCCGTTTGCAATGTTGATATTTGTCGATGCGTCCGGAAGCGGACTCTGCACCGGATTTGTTGTTGGTACATTGGTTCCGTCGCGGTCTGTTATGAGGTCGATGTAGTCGCGGTCGCTATCAATGGTTACCGTAGGTCCCACATCGGATGCAAACTCCATCTCTTTATCGGTGAAGTAATAGACGTCGTTTTCAAAAGCCGCATTGTAGTATTCGCTCCCCGGAACACCGCGGTTGTTATAGCACATCCAAACATTGGATTTCTTGGCCGAAAGGGTCTCTAGTGCAGTACAGGTGTGAATATCCAGCATGCGACCGTATTCCGCAGCACCGGTACTGCCGGCAATTGCTTCGCTCGTATGGTGTCTATTGTTTGTCGGGCCGATACGCGAATTGTCCAGATTGTCGATATTCAACACCTTGAGCCCGGTACATCCGTTCACAAAACCATCCATGTTCTCGATATGTTCAAGCTTGCCAAAACCGGATACATCCAGGGTTTCCAGCGAGCTGCAGTTTTGGAACATATTGTTCATGCTTACTGCATCTTCAACATAAATCTCTTCCATGTTCAGATCTGTAAGTGAGGAACACCCGTAAAACATTTCGGTGAAATCTTTTACATTGATGAACTGGGTATTTGATAAATTTACGCTCTCAAGACTTGAGCGATTGTAGAAAAGCCTTCTGGCCTGGTTCCAGCCGTCACTGTCTCGCCCGTAAATCGTGATGTTGGACATATCTACAGTTTTAAGACTTGTGCAGCCCTGGAACATATTGGTAAGCTGTACACCGCCTGATGTGATAGCCGTTTCACTTGCAGTACTTGTACGGGTTATAAATGATTCATTGTTCAGGATAAATGTTTCCAGGCTTGAGCATCCGGCAACCATGTCCTGCATATCATAGACTTTTTTAGCGTTTGTAAAGTTGCTGAGGTCAAGTTCCGTAAGAGCGCTGCAATTCTGGAACATGCGCTTGAAGGATTCGGCGTACTCAGTATCAAGGCCGGCCAGATTAACGCTTACAAGGTTAGGGCAGTTGGCGAACATATACTCAAGCCTTATGCCGGTGTCCACGATAACTGTTCCCTGAACCTCCACCTCTGTGATCTCACTGCGGTATGCATTCCACGGCCAGCTTGTCAGAGCGGTATAGTTATTTCCGTTCCATTTCCTGAGGTATCCTGTTCCCTCTGCCCCTCCAAGGCTGTCCTTCGGGCGGATGATCAGCTTGCCTGATTGTATCCTCCAATAGATGTCACCGCCGGCGAACCAGCCGGGACCGGCGTCGTCTTCCACGCCGATGAAGATCACCTGACCGTCTGTAAAGGTAATGGTCAGCATCTCGCTTGTTGTAAACGGCTTAAGGGAATTGATTTTCCAGTCGCTTCCTTCCTTAGTGAAGGTTACGAGGGAGGTGTCGGTAAAGTCGACTGATTGGATGTCGGATGAGCTTCTGGTGATGCCCAGCTTGTCGAACAGGTCGGAAAGCATCATATTGGAGCCACCAGCCATGTGGTATTCAGCGGGTTCACCTGCGCCTTCGGCAGTGTAATAGAAGTCCACCGTGTAGTAGGAAATAACGCCATAGATGCTAAAGCTATTCGCTTCGATGGTTGCCACTTGGCTTGCGCCCTGTGTGTTTACGTCCAGGGGCACCACGTCGGCCGACTTTGCGTTGTCCGCAATGTGAACAGCCGCAACTTCAACGTCTTCGTTTTCGAGGTCGGCGTCTTTAAGGTCAATCTGCACTGTAACGGGAACTGCAGGTTCAACCGCTGCGCCCTTGGCGTCCAGAATGGTAATGTCGAAGAAGCGCGCATAAGGGAGCTCGCCCACTTCTTCTTCGTAGACTTCGGTTGCAGCCAGGTTGGCGTAGGTCTTGTATTCAGAGGAACTGCTTGCCAGTTCTTTCACGGAAAGCGTGGCGCCTTCAGGAATGTTTGCTTCAGCGGCGTAGTTCAGCGTAACCGCATAGCCCTTACCCTTGGCAGAAAGGGAACCTGCCTTGGAAGCCGTTGTAGCTGGTTGGGCCTGGCTAGCAGCTTCTTCGCCTGCCGAAGACGAAGCACTTGCCGAAGCAGCCGCCCCTTCTTCGGAAGCTGCCGAAGAAGACGCTTCTTCTGCTGCGCTCGCACTTGCCGCCGCTTCTTCGGCCGCACTTGCGCTCGCGCTTGCTTCACCCGTGCCTTCTTGCGTGGCTGGCTGCGAACTGGTTTGCGCTTCAGCCGAAGCACTTGCGCTGCTCTGGGTTTCGTCCGCGAAAGCGGTAAACGAAATGGTGAGCGCTACCGCAGCTGCAAGGACTGCCAATGCAGCGCTTGCGCCAAAGTTGAAGGTCTTACGTGCCTTACGTGCCTGCTTGTTTGTACCCATGTTTGCTCCCTTTGATTGACTGTTTTCTACTAGGTACTTCGTTTTTCAAATGACTACTTACTGCGTGGCTTTGGTGGCCGGCAGCGCTGTAGTGTTTAGTGCTGCAAAGCAAAGCCTGCCCAGCACAAGGCATGGGCATGCAAGGCCTGCATGCGCCTAAACGATAAAATTATACTTCATTTTGGGCGTTTTGCCTGAATAAAAGCCTACATCTAGCGCTTGCGTCCCCCCAGGAAGTTGCGCGCAATCTGCGTGAGCACCGTGCGCCCCACCTGGTTGATGGTCTTCATGGTTTCGTCGTGGCGCTTTTGTTCGGCACGTTCAGCCGCAATGCGCTGGCGTTCCGCTTCTTTTTCAGCCGCCCGGGCCGCCCGTTCTGCCGCTTTTTCGGCTTCGCGGGCCAGCTTTTCTTCTTCCTTGGCCTTTTGCTTTTCCATTTCAGCAATTTGTGCTTCAAGTTCAGCAATGCGGGCGTTTTCTTCTTCCTGCTTGGCCTGTTCTTCGGCTTCTACCTGGAGTTTTTCATAAGCCGACTCGTTGTCCACCGCTTCAGCATACTTCGTGTTCAAGTTGCCAGAATTGGCGATCGCCGCTTCAATAAGGGCTTCGTCGGGCGCAGCCATAAGGCACTGCGGCGGCAAAATCTTGGACTGCTGCACCATGGTGGGCACGCCTTCTTCGTCCAGGAAACTTACCAGGGCTTCGCCGGTACCCAGTTCGGTAATAACGTCTTCAGCCTTGAACGCCGGGTTTTCGCGGAAGCTGGCTGCGGCGGCGCGCACGGCCTTTTGTTCGGCAGGCGTGTAGGCACGCAGGGCATGCTGGACCTTGTTGGAAAGCTGGGCCAGTACGTCGTTGGGAATGTCGCTCGGGCTTTGGCTACAGAAGTACACACCCACGCCCTTGGAACGCACGAGCTTAACCACCTGCACGATTTTGTCCAGCAGTTCGGCCGGCATATTGTTGAACAGCAAGTGGGCTTCGTCGAACACGAACACGAACTTGGGCTTTTCGGGGTCGCCCACTTCGGGCAGGGTTTCGAACAGCTCGGAAAGCATCCACAGCAGGAACATGGCGTAGAGCTGCGGCTGGTTGATAAGCGTGGTGGCGTTTAGGATGTTCACGTAACCGTGGCCGTTGGAGTCGCAGGCAAACCAGTCGTTGAGGTCCAGTTCCGGTTCGCCGAAGAATTCGGTGCCGCCCTGGTCTTCAACCGCAATGAGCGAACGCAGGATGGAAGCCACCGACTGCTTGGCCACGTTGCCGTAGTCCATCTTGAAATCGTCGGCATGGTCGGCCACGTAGGTGAGCATGGAGCGCAGGTCCTTGAGGTCGATAAGTTCGAGTTGGCGGTCGTCGGCAATGCGGAAGACAATATTGAGCACGCCTTCCTGCGTGTCGGTAAGGTCGAGCAGGCGCGCCAACATGGTCGGGCCCATGTCGGAAACTTTCACGCGCACGGGAATGCCCTTGCCTTCGGCACCTGCTGCGTTCACGCCGGCCATCTTCCAGAAACGGCAGGGGCAGCCCTGCAGCCAGCCTTCGGCATATTGCTTCAGCGGCGCCCAGTCTTCGGCGGGCATAGTGTCGTAGTCTTTGCCTTCGTAGCCTTCCACGATGCCAAACTTGCCGAGGCGCTTCTGGATGTTTTCGGAGTTTTCGCCCGCCTGGACCATGCCGCCCACGTCGCCTTTAACGTCGGCCATGAACACGGGTACGCCCGCCTGCGAAAAGCCTTCTATCATTACCTTGATGGTTACCGTCTTGCCCGTGCCCGAAGCACCGGTGATAAGGCCATGGCGGTTGGCCTGGTTCAGCAGCAAGTACGAACGGTCCTGATAACCGTTGCTGGAAGCCATCCAAATTTTGACAGGAGTGTTGTTTTCGTTACGGACGAGCATGCAAGTTCCTTTCGCGCGGAAACGTACGAGCACATTATAGGGGATTCAGAGGCCTTGGGGGTTCAATATTGCCCTGTCGTTCAATCCTTTTTCATCCTTCAGAGCGAGTCGCGGAGGGCCTTGAGGGCTTCGGCTACCGCAGGGTCTATGCGGCCTTCAACCGTGCGTTTTTCGGCTACTTTGGGCGCAGCGTCGAGCATGGATTCGCGCGCCATATGTTCAGCTTCGCGCGAAAAACCTTCAGCGCTCATGCGGTCTACCCCGCCGCCAAAAACGGTGTCCTGAATGCCGGCGTCGCTGGTTACCACGAGCACTTCCCAACCGCGATTGCGCGCATCGTGAGCAAACTTTTCTATGGTTTTATCTGCGGAAACGCCCGCTGGCGTGAACACCACGCGCACTGCGCCTATGCGTTCGTCGGAACCTTCAGATAGTTCGTTAGCGCCACCGTCGTAGACTATGATGCCTTCCGCAAAGTCGTGGCCCATGTAGGCAATGATGTCGTTAAGCAGGGCTTCGCGCGACTTGTTGAGCACGTCATCGGTGTAGTCGGGGTTGTCGTGCAAATGCGTGTAGCGGCTACCCGAACGCAGGGCGTTATAGCCATCCACGATAAGAAGTTTTTTACGCGCTTTGGTCATGCTTCTACTACTTTAACACTTACAAGCTGCCCGTTCTCCAGCTCCACCACCATACAACTTGCTTCGCTATTGCGTGGGTAGGTAGGGCTACCAGGGTTGAGGTAGCGCACGCCCGCAATGGTTTCGTCGCGCGGCGTGTGCGTATGCCCGTGCACGACCACCTGCACGCCTGGCGCAGGGGTGCCAATGTCGTGCGGACGGTGCACCATGAAAAACGTGACTCCTTCAATTTCGGTGGTAATTGAAAAAGGCGCTTCAATGTTCCAGTCGTTATTGCCGCGCACATTCACTACTGGTGCTATGGTTTGCAGCTGCCAGAGCAGGCATTCGTCTTCAGTGTCGCCCGCGCACAGAATACGTTCGCAGCCCGCAAAAGCGCGCTCCACAAACACGGGTAGGTGGCGATGTAAGTCTGAAACGATGCCTATCTTCACGCAGGGTCCTTTCTTCATAAACTATAATAGCCCTATGGCTGAATACATTGAAGGAAAACGCCCCGTAATTGAAGCGCTGCGCACCGGTGTGCCGGTGGAGCGGCTGCTTATTGCCGACAACTTGAAGCGCGACAGCCTCGTGCAAGATATTTTGCGCAAGGCGAAGCAGGCGGGTGTGCCCGTGGAAGAAACGCGCCGCGCCGACTTGGACGCTAAGTCTGAACGTGGCAGCCACCAAGGTGTTATGGCGCAGGCCAAGCCTTTCGCTTATGCCAATTTGCAAGACATTGTTGAACGCGCAAACCGCCAGGCTGAAGAAAACGGCGGGCATGCACTCGTGGTTATCCTTGACCATATTACGGACGCGGGCAACCTTGGTGCCATCCTGCGTTCCGCCGAAGGCGTGGGTGCGGCTGGCGTGGTAATTCCCAACAAGCGCAGTGCCCATGTTACGGCTGCCACCTATAAAAGCAGCGCCGGTGCGGTGGTGCGCGTGCCCCTGGCCCAGGTGGCGAACATCAAGCAGACTTGCGAGCGCCTGAAAGAAGAAGGCTTCTGGGTGGCGGGCGCTTCCGAAAAGGCCGAAACTACCACTTGGGAAGCCAACCTGAAGGGCAAGATGGTGCTTATTATGGGTAACGAAGGCGAAGGTCTGGCGCGCCTCACGCTTGAAGCCTGCGACTTTTTGGTGGCCCTGCCGCAGATGGGCGAAGTGGCTTCGCTTAATGTGGCGCAGTCGGCAACAGCCTGCATGTACGAATGGCTTCGCCAGAACTACTAAACCTCGCTGACTTTTCGACTACCTGCGAATCAACCGTTACGGTAAGCGTAATCCAGCCTTAAAACGGCTCGCTCGCATTGCTCTTCTTCCCCCCAATGAGACAAGAACAAGAGCGGTTGTCCTTACTTGGACAGGGCGAGGAATGGTATCATATACACGACAAGTAGCTTTTCGTAAAAGCGCATGAAGGACGTAGAAGGGACCCAATGGACGCACGGTACGTATTTGTATATGCCGCAGTTAACGTGTTCTGCATTCTTACGGCTTTGGTCATTTTGTCCAAGATTTCATATAACGTAGGTTC
Source organism: uncultured Coriobacteriaceae bacterium (assembly GCA_902768975.1). Lineage (GTDB taxonomy): Bacteria > Actinomycetota > Coriobacteriia > Coriobacteriales > Eggerthellaceae > CACXMZ01. The sequence goes on along the minus strand of CACXMZ010000008.1, from coordinate 110,671 downwards.
CGAACACGAAAACCGCTATTTCCGTGGCATGACCTTGTGTTTCCTTGGCTTTGTGATCCTTGAACTTCTCTGGGTGCTCATTGAAGGTGGCATTATTGCCGCCCCGCGTGCGCTTGGCAGCTTCTTCAAAATTGTAGACACCATGCTTATTCCCTTTATGGTGTACCACTGGTTCTGGTTTGCGGAAATTAAATTCCAGTCAAAACTGGTAGGCAATATGCTGGCACGCATTATGACGCTCATACCGTTTGCTATCCTGGTGGTTTGCTACATTGTTTCCATTTTTAATGGCATGGTCTTCAGTATTGGGCCTGAAGGTGAACTGGTGCCTGGGCCGCTGGTAGGCCTTACCGGCATAGTGGACAACATCTATGGTATTGCCATTATTGGCCACGCGATTGTTCTGCTCGTAAACGAAAAGGTGCCTTACCGCAGGCGCACCTACCTCACCATGATTGTCTTTATTTTGATGTGTACCACAGGCGGCATTATCGACGCCGTGGTACAGAACACGCCTGTTATGCCGCTGGCTAATGCCTTCGCATTTATCTTCCTGTTTTCCAACCTTCAGGAAACACAAATCTACAACGATGCATTGACGGGCCTGAACAACCGCCGTCGTGCCGACGAATACATTTTGGAAAGCATTCCTACGGCTTCCGAAGATGCGCCCCTGTACCTGTTCGTGCTCGACGTGGACAACTTCAAGCAGATTAACGACACGCGGGGCCACCTGGAAGGCGACCGTGCCCTGCGCGCGGTGGCCAAAGGTATTGCGAATGCTGCCGACGAATATCATGGCTTCGCTTCCCGCTGGGGTGGCGACGAATTTGTGGTCGTTGCAAGTGGGGCGGACGAAAGCTTTGCACAAAGCGTTATGTCTACGCTTAAGAACCGCATTAGCCAGTCGGCCGAAGAAACTGGTATCAGCTACCCGCTTGAAGCAAGCGTGGGCTTTGTGAAATGCACCACGCCGCAAAGCAAGATGAGCGACCTTATTGCCAAGGCCGACAAGATGCTTTACGAACAGAAGAGCATTGCTTCGGCGCGGCGCGCCACGGCTTAAACACCTGGTTGCCACACGGGTCCCCCAGTTTAGGCACGCGGCTTTCCCACCACGCAGCGCACCCAATCTTAAGCACGCAGTTCAAACTTCATGTGAAAAAAGGCGCCCCGCAGGACGCCTTTTTGTTTGCCGTAGTTGCGCGCGATTAAGCAGCAGCGATGTCGCTTGCGCAGTGCGGGCACTTGGTTGCGTCTTCGGCAACTTCTTCCTTGCAATAGGGGCAGGTACGCGCAGGGGCTTCTTCTTCCGGCGCAGTTGCCTTGTTGTAGGCCTTCACGATCCAGAACACCACGAGGGCGATAAGGATGAAGTCGATGACAGCCTGGATGAATGCGCCGTAGCCGATCTGGGCAGAGCCCACCGTAACGGCCAGGCCAGAAAAGTCAACGCCACCCATGGCAGCGCCAACGATAGGCATAATGATGTTGTCTACCAGGGCGCCTACGATTGCCTGAAATGCACCGCCGATGATAATACCAACTGCCAAATTCATGACATTACCCTTGGCGATGAATTCCTTAAATTCTTCTGTGAACGATTTTGCTGCGTCAGCCATTTCGAGTCCTTTCTACTACATATATGGCTTAATTCCAACGGACAAGTCTACCCCTAGTAGGGTGCGCACACAAGGGGAATTATTTCAAACTGGGAAGAAACCCTCCGCTAGGGAAAGTCCCCTGCGCCCTTTTCCCAGGCGCTTTTCACGGCTTAAAAGAAGCAGGCTTTAATGCCAATGAGAATAAGAATGATGCCGCCAGCGATTTGCGCGCGGGCGCCAAAGTGTTCGCCCAGTTTGCGGCCGAGCGCCACCATAACAAGGCAGAGCAGGAAGGTGCACAGGGCGATGATTCCCGCGTCCACAAAGATAGGTTCGCTTGTGGCGGCAAGGGTAATACCCACCGCAAAGGCGTCGATGCTCGTGGCGACCGCCTGGGCAAGGATGGACGCAATGCTTACGTGGTCGCGCGCGGCTTCCAGTTCGTCTTCCCCGCTGTCGTGGATGCCGTCCCACAGCATTTTGCCGCCCACGAAGCCAAGGATGACCAGCGCGATGATACCCGAATAGGTTTCGACGAAATCACCCGCGAGGGAACCTGCGTAGTAGCCCAGCACGGGCATAAGGCCCTGGAAGAGCCCGAAGAACAGCGGCATGAGGAAGGCGCGGGCGTGCGAAAGCCTGGGGTTTGCCACCAGGTTGCAGATGGTTACGCTCATGGCGTCGGCCGAAAGCGCTATACCAATAAGTATGACTTCTAGAATACCCACTCGTTCTTTCCTTCAAGCGGCGCCGTATAGTCTGCCGTATGCAGGAGTGACAGAATCACATATTCGTGCACAACAAGTTGTTAGAATAACACGTAACAGGGGAAGCAAACAGCAGGAGATGCCGTGACGTATTTGATTACATTTCTCGAAGGGGTGATTACCTTTATTTCACCCTGCCTGCTGCCGCTGCTGCCTGTGTATGTGGCCTACTTTGCAGGCGGCGTGGGGGCTGGTGAAGCTTCCAGCGCTGCTTCAAGCTTGCGCAATACATTCGTTTCGGCCCTGGGCTTTGTTCTTGGCTTTACCTTGCTCTTCACACTTATGGGTGCTTTCGCTGGAAGCGTAGGGAGTTTTTTCACCGCAAACCAAGCCGTTTTGAATGTGGTCTGCGGGCTGGTGGTTATCTTCTTTGGCCTGCACTTTATGGGCATCATCCGCATTGACGCCCTCCAGAAAACTTTACGCCCCAACGTGAACAAACCGCCGCGTGGTTTTCTTTCTTCGGCGCTGTTCGGCATAGTGTTCGCCATAGGCTGGACACCTTGCGTGGGTGCTTTTTTGGGGTCCGCCCTTTCGCTTGCAGCCAGTACAGGTTCTGCAGCCCAGGGCGTACTCTTGCTTTTGTGTTATTCGCTCGGTTTGGGCGTTCCCTTCGTTCTAACAGCGGTGCTTATAGACCGGCTTGAAGGGGCGTTCACCTGGGTTAAACAGCACTACACCGTGGTTAATAAGGTGTGCGGCGTGCTTTTGATTATTGTTGGCATTCTTATGGCAAGCGGGCAGATGAGCCGGTGGCTTTCTGTGCTTGCCGGATAGGTGAAATATGGAAAACGGAAACAGCAAAAAGGGACTGATTGTAAGCCTGGTGGCCATCGTTGCCGTCATGGTCGTTGCTGGCCTTGGCTATGGCGCGCTCACGGCTGGGCAGGGCACGGCAATTCCGAACCTTAGCAGTGCGAGTGCTGCGAGCAGTACGGCTGAAGGTGAGGGTGCCAATGCGAACGCGGGTGCCAGCGCGGGTGCAGCGGCTAGCAATTCGGCCGATGCTACGAGCAGCGCGGGCGCTGAAGGCAGTACCTCAAGCGGAAGCGATTCTTCGGGCGCGGCTGGCGAATACCTCATCTTCGACGACTTCAGTATCAAAGCGATCGACGGCACCGAGGTGAGCCTTTCGAGCTTCTATGGCAAGCCGACGCTGTTGGGCTTTTGGGCCACCTGGTGCCCGCCCTGCAATGCCGAAGCCCCCGAAATCCAAAAGCTTTGGGAACGCTATGGTGACCAGGTTAATTTTGTGATGGTGGACTCTTCAGTTGCAAGCGGGCGCGACACGCCCGAAAGCATTAAGGAATGGATGGAGCAAGGTTCGTATAGCTACCCTGTCTACTACGACGATACGGGTGAAGCTGCCCGCGAAACCGAAGTCTATTACCTGCCCACCATGTACGTGCTGGACTCGGAAGGCCACCTACTTACCGCCTTCAGTGGCACGCTGGACGTGGCGAGCGGTTCACAACTTATCGAGCAACTTCTTGCCTTGTAAGGTTACTTAGGGCATAATATCCAAGCCTTGGGCGTTTGGCGCAGCGGGAGCGCAACTGCCTTACAAGCAGTAGGTCGTAGGTTCAAATCCTACAACGCCCACCATAAAACATGTAGGCCAGTCGCATCGTGCGGCTGGCCTGTTTACTTGCCTCAACTTGCGCTTCACCTAAAAACGCCCTGTACAAACGACCTAGCCACGCCAATACGAGGGTGCATGTCCTCGATTATGTTGTCGGCTGAATAAGGAAGGCTATCGTTTATTGAAGAATCCTTTTCGCCAACCCCTGAAAGGGCTGCAGGAAGCGCATCTACCAAATCGGAACAGATACTCTGCATACGCTTCACGCCAATGCCAAGGTCCTTTGCCAGCAAGGCAAAATCGGGAGGCGTAACATCGTCAATCATGCGCGTCGAGCCAATCCGCATACCCATTTCGCGCGAAAAGCGCTCGAAGAACGTTGTGCACACAAGGTCATATGCTGGTGCAAGCCTAATCGTTGACCCTGAATGCGTGATTGAAAGGTTCTTCAAATGGTTGTCGCAATTGCCAACCAGGTAATTTAAAACAGCTATACGCGCAAGCTGGTCAACATCTTCCAACGGAGCCGTCGAACGCGTTTCAAGCAAGCGCGCAATAGCGGCATACGACCCGCCTTCTAGTTCGGCATACTTTGCGCCTGAAGTCATGCCAAAAGCCTGAGCCAAGTCTTCCTGATGAAGACGCTCGACACGCAAATCGCTTCCTTGCACATCCACCGCGCGATCAAAACGCTCAACGCATGCAACCGTGCCACCAAGTGAAAGGACGTCAACACGAGCTGAACGAATGCCACATACAGCTGCCGCGCCCATGCAAATTATTTCAAAGTCAGCAATGCGCGAAAAATTGCTTGTCTTAAGAATATGGGTCGATGCAGCCCCACTCAATGGGCGCAACCATCCATCGCCCATATCAGCGCCCGGTATGTGTGCAAGCCCAACTTTGCCCTGTGTTCCAGCAAGCGAAAGCCGCGACTGTTCATTCGACTTTGAAAGCGAGGAAAGGGTCGAAAGGGTTTCGCGCAAGCTTGCCTTGTTCAAAGATTCGTATGTGCCTGTATCCCAAGGCACGCTTGGTAGATTCGAGTTTTCCTGGGCTGGGCGCACAACAACGTCGCCTATACACTCAAGGCCAACTGCTTCCAAAATAGCGAGATAGTCGTCGTTGGGAATCCCGAGGCTATTTACAAGAGCTTCGCGGGTAGGCCCTTCTGGAAGCAAACCAGCAAAATAAGGACGCGCTTCCCGTGCGGAATACTTTTTCGACGTAAGGGGCAAGGACAACGAAAGCGGCGCAACATTGCCTCGCTCTAGATAAGAATCTGCGTACGAAAAAGATTCGTCGCCACCGCGTTGGGCACGTTCGATTACACCAACGTGTACAAGTTCGTTGCCAATAACGCGGAATACGTCCAGTCGCGTTTTCATACGCGCTCCTCCACGTACATATTCAAGCCGAGCATCGAAAGAATATGCAGCGCCTTGCCAATTTCAGCCGTTTCCTTGCCGTTTTCGATGTTCGATAAGTACGTAATACCTACGCCCACACGTTCAGCTAATTCAATTTGAGTCAGGCCAAGTTCTTGACGGCGCAGACGTATTGCTATGCCAATATCCGATGGAGTAAAGACTTGCATCGCGATCCTTTCTGTTATGCGTTCGCATAAATATTGTTGAAATAACTATAACTAATGCGTACGCATAATTCAAGGAGAATAATGCTACATTTATGCGTTCGCATTTATCTCGTCCCTCGTTTCCTAGGTAACTTTTTGGCATACTGCAATAGCATGCATGAAAAGGCCTTTGACGACGCAGTACAACTCTTCAATGCGGTTATGTGGTACCACGGTGAAAACAGCAACACGCGCAAAAATGGCAAGAATCCTGAAACGTTCTGATATACTATCAGGACTGCCTTACAAACAGTGGGTCGCAGGTTCAAATCCTGCAATGTCCAACAGTAATTATGCGATGCCTGAATTGGGTGCCGCTTATAAACGGAGAGATGTCCGAGCTGGCCGAAGGAGCACGATTGGAAATCGTGTATACCTCAAAAGGGTATCTGGGGTTCGAATCCCCATCTCTCCGCCAGAAAAGACTCGCAGGTCCAAACATGGACCTGCTTTGTTTTTCTTCGCATGTTCGCTATGGGGATTCGAACCCCGAGAGGGCCAAACGTGCCCTCTGGCACGTTTGTCGCGAGCGAAGCGAAGCGGGTCATTGCGCGAAGCGCAATGTCGAATCCCCATCTCTCCGCCAGAAAAGACTCGCAGGTCCAAACATGGACCTGCTTTGTTTTATGCTATTATTCTTCCTTGCATTATGGAGAGATGGCAGAGCGGTTGAATGCGGCGGTCTCGAAAACCGTTTCACCATGTTAAATGGTGACTAGGGTTCGAATCCCTATCTCTCCGCCAGAACGAGCCTGCAGGTCCAACAACGGACCTGCAGTTTTTTGTTGCTATGACACTATTCTTTTCTACGTGTTCTTGTGGCATAAAGCAAGCAAAGCATTATGAGTGACACGCCCAACACAGTTACATAAGCGCCAACATGCGTGCTGTCACTTGTGTTTGCCGTGGTCTTTGCAGCGGTAGGCGCAGCTGTTGGCGAAGTGTTCGATTTCTTATCGTCTGACGCTGGTGAAGGAACGAGTACCTTAAAGTTCACGGTAACATTATTTCCATCGTCGAATAATGCCGTCAGGGTATGTTCGCCCGCAGACAGTGTCTCAAGATAGGCGGGCTTCAGCTTTACGATAACGCTACCTGGCTCTGCCGTGTAGTTAGTAGCGGCGACATCCACCCCGTCTACCTGAATGCCTATGAAGTGCGAGAAAGTCTCGCCGTCGCTGTCCGACCGTACGAAGGTGAAGTCCGCTGTTTTGCCGCTTCCCTTTGTCCACTGCGTGCCGTTGCCTTCCGTGTTGCGATAGCTTATCTCTTTCGGTCGGATTATAGGAATGGTTCTTGTTTCGGTATGGCTGCTGTCGTGGTTGCAGGTTCTGGTTTCAATACCTTCTTCTGTTTCGCTGCGTTCCTTAGTGACAACCCACTCACCCCAGTCGTGACCCAGGGCGTCCACCACTCTATTCTCTTTGTGCTTGGCATTGTGAGAACAAACTCTTTCTTCTGTAGTACTTTCTGTGCAAGTAGGTTCCTTTGTTCTGGTCCACTCACTCCAGTCGTGGCCAAGTGCATCTACCGTCTTTTTCTCACGGCTTAGCTCAGCGTTACATGTGGCGCAATATACTACTTCATCGTAGCTTCCTTCTGTTTCACAGCTTGCCGGGGCTACGTTTTCACGAACAGGATCTGCCTCTATGTGACCTGTTTTTTCGATAACCTCTGTCTTAATATGGCTGGCATCATGGGCGCAGGTAAATGTCTTTACGCCATCCTCTGTACAGGTTGCCTTTTTAGAAACTTCACCTTCGCCCCAGTCATGACCATGTGCTTTGATTAGCTGCGGATGTTCAAGGTCTAAGGTAGTACAGTTTTTGCACTCATGAAACTCAACGCCATCTTCCTCGCAAGTTGGCTCGGAAAAAACAGTCCATTCGTCTTCCCATTCGTGACGCGCATCACTTGTTGCCTCAAGTTTTGTTTCTTTACAGATTGTGCATGTTAGCAACAATGCTTTGTCACCACAGAAATCCGTAGACTCAATTTCTTCTGCGTTTTCATAATCCCAGTCATGTGCTTCCGGGTCAACAGGCACTTCAACACCGGTCTTCGTTTGTACCGTAAAGGCGCTGTTTGCAAAGGCATTCGACGTATAAGTGGCAAGTCCTGTCGCACTGCAGGTGGGCCACTCGGTAATGCTCTTTGTTGTGGATACGGTCTCCGTCTCTATATGCGAAGAATCGCGTTTACAGACGCGTTTAGCCGTGACGGTCTTGTTGTCTGCGGACCACTCGTATGTTGGCTCTTCCCAGTCGTGGCCTAAGGGCATCAGTATACTTTTTTCAGTCGTTTGTCGTGCAATTCCATCAAGTGCTTTATCTGCACTGATAGAAACTGTCTGATTTACGGCAATATAGTCTTCACATGTTGCCGTGACGCCACCGGTATCTATTTCTGCCTCTACATACTGAATGTGCATAGGGTTTATCTGACATTTATAGCCCGCAAGCGCAGTTTTTTTACCATCATATTTTTGATAGTTAAAATACCAAAAATCCCAATCATGGCCAGGTGTTGTACTGAGTTCGATAAGATCCGATGCAAGGTTGCTTTTTTTGTCGCCGTTTACTTGTTCGTTAAAGACATAGAGTTTGTCACCCGCTCCAAGAGAAATCTTGCCACTTGCATCCTTGGGAAGCCCGGTGAGCGTAGCAGTTCCGGAAGCTGACGATACTTTGTCGCAGCGCTTATAGCTCTTAATACTGCCGTCACTACCTTTGATGATGTAAGAGATATATTCGTTGTCTCCGGCAACTGCATTTTGATATTTAACGACCAGGTCTCCACTGGCATTTATGGAGTTATCACAGTTATCGACAGAGAAAATCTTACGTGCTTCATCTTTTAAAGTCAGCTTATACTCTCCGGTTGAGGTAAGAGTAGTCATTAATACGCTGTCCATCTTCATCTTAAATCCGAGGCGTACGCCTTTCCACCAGGTGATATTCTCGTTATCCCACTGCACGTCGACATCACCATTGGCCGATACGATTGCCATTAAGTCTGAAACTTCCAATAAATCAGACCAATCTACATACCCAACGGTGCCGAGAGATCTGAGCCAGTACTCATAATCTGCTTTTCGAAGTTCTTGATTTACCGTACGCGCCTCATTTGCGCCGAGGGGCCAGGCCAGTACTGTTACGCCCTCAAAAGGCACATCATCTACCGTATGGAAGTTGTCATACCACCACCAGTCATCGTAGGCATCTACATTCATGCCTTTAAGTGTCTTGGGGATGATGGCTGCTTTTTCTTCGGCAGAAAAGTTATCGTTGACGAAATTGTCGATGGTAGTCTGCAGTGTGCAGCCTTTATAAGTTAGATCCAAATTATTATTGTAGGGGGCGTTTGTTTCGATCCCCTTCATAAACAGGACCATTTCGCCCTGTGCGCTTGCCGATCCCGTGCCGTTATATCCAACCACATACCATGACCTTCCGCCATAATTAACAACCTTGGCAGATGGCGAATTGGAACCCTGCCCAAGGATGTCCGTGCCGGTGTATACCCCTGTTTGGGCATATGCTTCTAAAGCAAACAGCGATACCATCGCTAGCGCCAACAGAGTGGATACGAAGAAACTCGTAAGAACCCTTTTCATAATTTCTACGCCCCCGTCCTGGAAATGCATCGAGTTCTATAAGTATAAATTACTAGGTTTGAAACAGTAAACATATCTCTTAACACGGTATAAAAAAGCAGACGCCCACTCTTCTGAGCGGGCGTCGTTACTTCCTAGTATGTAGCGCAAAACACTACGCGGCTGAAGAGCTAATTTCTGCAGGCTGTTCGGTGGTAGTGTCTGTTGCTTCACCTGCGGCAGTTGCGCCTTCCGCCGCTGCATCTTCAGTAGCGGTTTCGCCTTCAGCGGTAGCTTCAGCGTCTGCACTTGCACCAGCTTCGTCTTCCACTTCAACTACCATGCCGTCTTCGCCTTCGGCTGCTTCACTGCTGGCAGCTTCCTGGTACGGAGTGATGTCGATGTTGTACGGCAGACCTTCAGGCATTTCGTTAATGACGATGTCGGCCTCTTCCTTGTACTTAGCGTACCAGTCGCCCACTGCCGTTGTCTTCGCGCTGGACTCCAGCTGGCTCTTGATCATGTCCAGCAAAGCTTCGGGGATCTGGTCAACAGACGTAATACCGCCTTCAGGAAGGGTGTAGAGGTCGGTGCACTTGATAATATGGTAACCGTACTGGCTTTCCACCAGGCCACTAATTTCGCCCACCTGCAGCGCGTCGAGACCTTCCTGGTATTCAGCAACAAAGCTGTTGATCTTGTCCCAGCCCACGTCACCGCCGTTTGCACCAGAAGAGTCCACGGAATATTCCTTGGCTGCGTCTTCAAAGTTCAGGCTGCCGTCCTGCAGCTGAGCCAGCACCTTTTCGGCCGTTTCCTTGTCTTCAAGGCTGAACAGAATGTGGGACGAACGGCGCATGCCGTCCACCATGTCGGCGTACATCTGGGCGTTTTCCAGAAGCTGTTCGTCGGTCACTGGGGCAGCTTCTTCAGAAACCTTTTCCTGTACGCGCTGGTCCAGGAGGCTCTTGCGAATGCTTTCGCGGTAGTCTTCTTCGTTCGTGCCGGCCTGTTCAAGCGCGGTTTGCCAGGCTTCGTCGGACGGGTAGTTTGCCCGCATGCTTGCCACCGCTTCGTCGATTTCGGCGTCGGTTACTTCGATGCCCATTTCGCCAGCGGCCTGTTCGGTAAGGATTTCAGAAATGTGGCCGTCGATTATATATTCGCGAAGCTGCGCAGGGTTTTCCCCGATGGAAACCAGGTAGTTGCCCCATGAATCTTCGTCGGTCATGTTGTTGGTTTCACGCCAAGTTTGAATGTAGGTGGTGATTTCGTCTTCCATGATTTCTTTGCCGTTAACCGTGGCTGCAACGCCACCCGTAAGGCCTTCAACCGCGGCAGACGAAGACGATGCTCCGGCGCTGCTACACGCGCTCAAACCGAAGGCTGCCACCAGCCCGAAAACCGCCGTAATTCCAAGCAGATTGCCCAGCTTCTTTTTCATAAGTCATTCCTTTACGTTTGCGCTGTTCAATACAACAAAGCGTATTGTGCCACAGGCATAAAAACGCGGTTTTAGCTGCACAAATTACCCATGTTCGCTACACATTCGTGTCGCGGGCACGTGTGGCGCCAAACAGGCTTGATACAATAGGAGTATGACGCCAGAAGAAAACATGTACAGCTTTACGCGCAATGCCTGCGTGGCGCGCTTTGGGGCGCACCTTGCCGGGCCCACTTCGGCCTTTTTCTTGGTGCTTGCCGAAGCGGAAATGAGCGCGGCCGAAACTGAAGCTTTGCAAAAGTCTGCCGAAGCGCTCGGTTGGAATGAAGGGGCTACCTTCGTGCGCATGCGCAATGCTGAGGGTGCCCAGCTTACGCAAGCAGACGTCTACGAAATCGTTGAAGCGCTTGACCCACTTTCCGTGGTCGTGGTGGGCACGGCGGCACGCGAATGTGTGGCCCAAGCCTTTCGCTGTGAAGTACCCACGCAAGGCCGCTTTCGTCTTTTTGGACGCGACGCCTGCGCGTTTAATAATCTTGGCGGCCTGCTGGAAAGCGAAGCGGGAAAGAAAACCGTATGGGCGCTCCTTCGCGGCCTCCCACACGCTGGCCAACAATAAAACTTCACACGCGCACAGCTTGGAAAACCATTTCAAGACAAAAGAAAACGGCAGCGATGGCTGCCGTGTTCTTGACGAGAAAGCTTTTGCTTTCAGAGGAGTGATATTATTCTAGCTAAAGGATAATACTCTGTCAAGAATAATAGACACTACCCTTTCCTAATGGAGCGAAAAGCGAATTGGTTTTAGATGTTGTACATGAAGTCGAAAACGTCTTGGCGCTGAATGGTAATTTGAAGGCCCAGGCGCTTCCCCACTTCGGTGAGCTGTTCCTGCACGGTGTTAAAGTCGGCGACTTCGGGCGAAAGCGTTACCAGCATGGTCATACTAAACAGTTCGCCCAGAAGCGTTTGGCTGATGTCGTCGATATTGGCCTTGCAGTCGGCCATGACATTGGCAACGGCCGCCACGATGCCGCTTTGGTCTTTACCCAGAACTGAAACTACGCACTTCATATAGGCTCCTTGCTTCCGTGTTCTTCACGCCCCTGCCATTGTTTGCGTAACAAAATGCTGGAGCGCAAAGTGTTGCTTCCTAAAAAACTGCTCCCTCTTTGTTCCTACCTAAAAATAAGCGTGAGGGCTTCGTCGCGCGTCTTGTGATTGCTTTCAAAGATGCCGCGCACCGCACTTGTCGTTGTACGCGAACCAGGCTTTTTCACGCCGCGCATATTCATGCACAAATGTTCAGCTTCAAGCACCACCAACACGCCTTCTGGGTCCAGGTATGTTCCCAGAGCATCGGCAACTTGACTGGTCAGACGCTCTTGAACCTGCGGCCTGCGTGCATACAGGTCCACTAAACGCGCCAGCTTTGAAAGCCCGCAAATACGCCCTTCGGTCGAAGGAATATAGGCCACGTGGGCCTTGCCAAAGAAGGGCGCCAGGTGGTGTTCGCAGAGGGAATAAAAAGGAATGTCGCGCACGATAACCATTTCCTGATGGTCTTCGTCGAAGGTGGTTTCAAAGAACTGGGCGGGGTCTGCATGCAGGCCAGCGCAGCATTCGGCATACATCTTTGCCACGCGTTCCGGGGTTTTTTGCAGGCCTTCGCGCGCCACGTCTTCGCCTATGCCTTCCAGGATCAGGCGCACGCCTTCTTCAATTTTGGCCAGATCCATGTTTGAACCAGTGATGTCTAAGTCGTTGCTCATGCTGCCTCCCAACCGAATAGCGATGCCGTCTTACAGGTCCACTTCCACCGAAACGGGGCAATGGTCGCTCCCGAAAATTTCAGCAAATATATGCGCGTGCTGGATCTTTTTCTTCAGCTTTTTGCTGGCCAGGAAATAGTCGATGCGCCACCCTGTGTTGTTTGCACGCGCGTTCCCGCGGTAGCTCCACCAGGAATAGGCGCCTTCCAAGTCCGGGTGAAGCATGCGGAAGGTGTCGATAAAACCCGCGTCGAGCAGTTCGTTGAACTTGCCGCGTTCTTCGTCGGAAAAACCGGCGTTGCCGCGGTTGGGGCCGGGGTTCTTGAGGTCAATTTCATTGTGGGCCACATTAAAGTCGCCGCACATAATAACGGGCTTGGGCTTGGCGGTATTGGGGCCCGCAGGCGTCGTGCCTTCTTCAAGGCCCTTGCAAAATGCGCGGAAGGCGTCGTCCCATTCCATGCGGTGGTCGATGCGCGCCAGGCCGTCCTGGGCGTTGGGAGTATAGACGCACACGAACCAAAACTTCTTGAATTCGAGCGCGCAGATGCGGCCTTCTGTGTCCAAGTGCGGCACGCCCAATTCGTGCACCACCTGCAAGGGTTCCACCTTCGAATACACGGCCGTGCCCGAATAACCCTTGCGTTCAGCATAGCTCCAGTAGCTGGTGTAACCTTCGAATTCGAGGTCGATCTGGCCTTCTTGCAGCTTGATTTCCTGAATACCAAAGACGTCGGCATTCAGTTCAGCAAAGATGTCTTCGAAGCCTTTTTTCTGAACAGCGCGCAGGCCGTTAACATTCCAAGAAACTAAACGCATAACTCGCCCCGCCCTGCCACGCTATTTGGCTTCAACTGCTTCGGCTTCTTCTGCCGCCGCGCGAACCTGGGCTTCCTTGGCGGTGGCAACGGCTTCGCTTGCGCGCTTCTTGGTGAACAGCCCGCGGAAGAGGCCGCGCTTTTCTTCTTCTTCACCGGCTTCCGCCGCAGCTTCAGCTTCCTTGGCAAGACGGCGTTCTTCGGCAGCTTGTTCCTTGCGTTTCGCGGAATTCTTCTTCGACTTTTCTTCCGCAACCATCCTGTCTTGGTATTCATTGCGCAGCTTGCGCAGGTAACCGAAGTCAAACACGATGGCCATAATGAGCAGGAAGTAGCTCAGGCCGATAAGAATGTATGAGTAATGAAGGAACTGTTCCTGGGAACTCATCCAGAAGGAAAGGGCCGTGGTAACCAGGGCGCCACCGAGCATGCCCCACCACACGCGCTTCCATTTTTTGTATTCAGGGGTGTCGGGCGTGTAATACTTCGCACGGATGGCCTGTTCCTTGCGGCGTTCCACCCTGGCCTTGTCGTTCTGCTTGGCCCTGCTGTTTTTCATGGCCTGCGTTTTGTTGGCCTGAGCACTTGCGCGGGCAAACAAGCCCTTGGGTTCTTCCACCTTGCCTTCGATGCGCACGCTTGAAGCCGCCTTGGTGGCAGGCTTGGCAGAAGCCGCGCTCTTGCGCGTAGTGCCCTTGCGGTCGTCGGCGTTTTGGTAACGGTCGTTGAGGGGGTTGCGTTGTGACATTAGAACTTTTCTCCTGTTATAAGCTCGTAGGCTTGAATGTACTTTTCGCTGGTAGCGTCAATTATATCCTGTGGGAGCCGCGGCGGATTGCCCGTGCGGTCCCAGTTGGCATTGAGCCAGTCGCGGACGAATTGCTTGTCGAAGCTGGGCTGGCTTTGGCCTTCCTGGTAGCTGCTGGCTGCCCAGAAGCGGCTGCTGTCGGGCGTGAGCACTTCGTCGCCCAGGCGGATTTCGCCGTTCAGCTTGCCAAATTCGAACTTCGTGTCCGCAATAATGATGCCGCGCGAAGCTGCGTAGTCCGCGGCCTTGTTGTAGACCGCCAAAGAAAGGCGGCGCAGTTCGCTCGCGTCTTCTTCGCCCATGAGTTCAACGGTTTGTTCATAGCTGATGTTTTCGTCGTGGTCGCCAATTTCGGCCTTGGTCGAAGGCGTGAAAATGGCTTCAGGGATCTTGGAAGATTCAACCAAGCCTTCGGGCAACTTAATGCCGCAGACTTCGCCCGTTTCCTGGTAGGAAGCCAGGCCGCTGCCAGTAAGGTAGCCACGCACGATGCATTCAGCGGGCAGCATTTCCATCTTATGCACGAGCATGAAGCGACCGTTCAGGTAGTCGGCATAGGGAGCAAACTCTTCCGGGAGGTCCGCCACATTTGTGCTGATGAGGTGGTTGTTTACCACGTCGGAAAGGAGGTCAAACCAAAAGCACGAAAGGCGTGTGAGCACTTCACCCTTGTGGGGAATCTCGTCTTCCAGAATATAGTCGAATGCCGAAATGCGGTCGGTCGCAACCAGCAGGAGCATGTCGCCCAAGTCGTACAAGTCACGTACTTTCCCCTGTGCCGTGGGGCGCAAATTCATTTCAGCCATTATTCTTCCTTCCTTAAGGACGCCCTTCGCTTTTGCGAAACTGGGCCACACCTAGATGCTGTCTTCTTCCCAGGCTTCGTCGAAACTCGACTCAACCTTGCGGCTTTCATTGCGTGTGCGACGCCTGGCCGCCTGACGGGACTCTTCATTATATAGCGGCAGGGCCATGGTAAAGGTAGAACCTTGGTTCACCACACCTTTTGCGGTTACCGTGCCGCCGTGCTGTTCAACGATTTCTTTAACGAGCGCCAGGCCAACGCCGAGGCCACCCGCTTCGCGGTTGCGGCCGCTGTCGGCACGCCAGAAGCGGCTGAAGACCATCTTGGCTTCTTCTTCGGTAAGGCCAATGCCGGTGTCGGTCACCACGATGTAGGCCAACTCGTCGTCGTGGCGCACCGAAATATTAATGCTGCCTTCGGGTGTGTAGCGCACGGCGTTCGAAATGAGGTTGGCCGTTGCCTGGCGAATGAGGTCGGGGTCGCCGTACACATAGACGCCGCGCTCGAAGGAATGGTGTAGTTCGAGCCCCGAGTCGTGCACGAAGGCTTCATGGGTTGCCACGAGGCCCGCTATGAGTTCACCCACGTCGAGGATTTCGCGCTTCAGCGGCGTGGAACGGTTTTCGAGGCGGGAAAGCTTCAGGATGGCGTCCACCAAACGGGAAAGGCGCTGCACTTCAGAATTCACCGTGTCGAGCCGTTCTTCGTCTGCTTCAAAGACGCCGTCTATCATAGCTTCCACCGTCGACTGAATGGCCATGAGCGGTGTGCGCAATTCATGGGCCACGTCGGTGGTGAGGCGGTGTTCCAGTTCGCGGTCCTTTTCGACCGACTCGGCCATGCGGTCGAAGGTCTGCCCGAGACGCGCGATTTCGTCTTCGCCTTCCAGGTTCGTGCGCGCGCTTAAGTCGCCGCCACCAAATTCCTGGGCGGTACGCGCAATGCGGTTGATGGGGTTAACGAGGGTGCGCGCGAAAGGCGTACCAACGAGCGTTGCCAAAAGCACGGCAAGCAAGGTAGCGAAGCCCATGGCCTGGGTGCTCTTGTCGCGGAACTCCTGGTCGGCCTGGGTAAGCAAGGTACTGCTGCCATTAACCCACACGCGGACGCTGCCGACGACTTCGTCACGCACAATGATGGGCGCGCTCGCAATGGCTTCCGCGTCGAGGGGGGCCAAGGACATGTTGCTCGTGCCTTCGTCCAGGGTACTGTCGAAGAGCATGACTTCTTCAACGCTTACCACTTGCACGCCAACCGTCGGCGAAAAGCGCACGGCTTCTTCGGCGGGGCGCAGGGCACCGTTATACCAACTTTCGTCTTCGGCATAGCGCGTTGCGATTTGCGCAGCCGTGTTGTCAGCGAGGCGCTGCACGTTTTCGCGCGTATAGGTTTGGAAGTGCCCCTGCCACACAAAGGAAACCACGCCAAAGGCCACAAGGGCCGTCATGACGGCAACCAGGGCAAAGGCGAGGGTTACCTTGTTGGCATATGAAAAGTTGAACCAGCGCTGGTCTGAGCGCCGGTTCGGATTATTGACTGGTTTCTGTTTCTTTTCTTCTACCCTGTTCAAAAGGCACGCGCCTTACATTATTGCGGCGCCTTGGTGGGGTCTTCGAAACGGTAGCCCACGCCATGCACGGTGTGCAGCCACTTCGGGTCGCGCGGGTTGTCGCCGATCTTGGCACGCAGGTTCTTCACGTGGGAGTCGATGGTGCGCTCGTAACCTTCGAAGTCGTAGCCGAGCACCTTTTCCACCAATTCCATGCGCGAATACACGCGGCCTGGGTAGCGGGAAAGCGTGGTGAGCAGCTTGAATTCGCTGGCTGTGAGGTCCACTTCGTTGCCGTCGACCAGGACCTTGTGGCCCGAAACGTCTATAGTCAGTTCGCCAAATTCGAGTACTTCGCGCTGGGGTTCCACGTCTTGATGGACGCGGCGCAAAAGCGCACGCACACGCGCAACCAACTCGCGCGGGCTAAAGGGCTTGACCAGGTAGTCGTCTGCGCCCAGTTCAAGGCCGATAATGCGGTCTTCCACTTCGCCCTTGGCGGTAAGCATGATGATGGGCACGTCGGAATTGTCGCGGATGGCACGACAAACGCGTTCGCCCGGCACACGCGGGAGCATAAGGTCAAGAACCACCAGGTCGAAATGATGTTTGCTAAATTCTTCCAGGGCTTCCTGGCCGTCGCCCACGGCCGTTACCCAGTAGTTTTCGCGTTCTAGGTAGGCAGCAACCGCGTCGCGGATGGCCTTTTCGTCTTCTACCAATAAAATACGCCGTGTTTCATTGCTCATAATCAGCCTCCTCGCACCTTTCGTACGCGTTTCTACACATTTTATTCGTGCATTTGTGAACATCTAGTATACCGCGCAAATGCAAATGATGAAAATGCAGTAAAGCAATTGTAACAATCTGACTGAAATCTGGCTGAAATCTTCCTTAAATTAAAGTCTTTCAAGTAAACTTTTCGCATGGCACAACACGGCAACAAAAAGACGAAGCGGGGCGTACCCCAGGTAGACACCACCAGTTTTGGGAAACCAGCCGGTGGGTCTTCGGTCGCAAAGGCTTCGGCGCGCAAGCGCGTACGTTCGCGCCGCTCAAACGCTGCAGGGGCTTCGAATGCCCAGACGCTTATTACGCGCCGCAACTTGCTTTTGGGGGCTGCAGGCATTGGTGCTGCGGCCGTGGGCGCCGTCGGTGTGCGGGCGCTTAGCAACCGCGAAGAAAGCACGAGCGAAGACATTACTACCATTGAAGTGTCTGAAGACGCCGTGTTTGACTTGGAAGCCTGCGCCGAAGTGGACGCGGGTGACGCCTTTGAACTTATAGGCAATTTCGAACTTCCCTTTGGCACCCTCGTGTGGGCCGATGACGAAAATGTGGCGGCCTGCCTGTTCCCTACTGACGAACCCAGCCCCTTGGTGTACATGGGCATTTTGAGCCTGGGTAATGGTTCGTATTACATTTTGCGCGAAAGTGCCGTAGGCGCCGAAGAAGGTTTTGAAATCTACGACGTGCGCGCCAGTTCAGAAGGCCTAGTATGGCTGGAAGCGGCCATTATGGAAGGGCTCTGGCGCATTTATGTGGCCACCCTCGGCGGCGACTTGAGCCTGGGCGAACCGCAGCTCGTTGAAGAAGGCACGTCGGACGTAGAAGTGCCTTCTATAACCATTGTGGGCGAACATGCCTTCTGGCAAACCATGGCCCCTATTAGCAACGAAAACGCCCGCCGCGAACCTTCGGCCTTGAAGCGCGCAAGCGTAAAAAGTGGCAAGGCCCAGACGGTCTATGAAGCAACGGGGCGCATGTCGGCGCCGCCGGTTCCCTATGGTGAAAGCGTCATATTTACGCCGCGCCACGAAGAAGCTACCAGCTATTGCGACCTGGTACGCATCGAAGCAAAGTCGGGTAAGGTGCAAGACCAAATTACCCTTCCATCAGGCATGATGCCCCACCAGGTAGGCTTTGGCCCCACGGGTTTTGCCTTCTGTTTTGAAAACATCTACGACTATGGCGGGGGCATTGCAAACCTGGGCACCTACACGCCCGCGGCTGCACCCAAGAACGGCGACTACAACAGCCTACCCTGGTTCCGCTTTAACCGCACGCCCACAGCGGCACCCTGTTGGTGCACGGACAATTGGTTCATGGTGAAGTCCAACCAGAGCGTGTGCGCGGTTAATTTGGCCAACAAAGTTTTTTGTTCCTTTGGCGTAGAAAGTGGCTGCCAGGACTGGGGCGACTTCTTGGTTTCAAGCGGCATGCGCAACACCGTGGTAACCGCTTCGCAAATTGACCAGGTGGACAACGAAGGTAAAGAAACGAAGATGACGCAGGTGCGCGTGTGGCAGCCGCTAGCGAACACCCCGTCTAACCCGGGCGAAAACGCCAGTTCCAGCACTCAAGAACAAAATCAAGACCAGTAGCGCAGGCTGGGCCGCATCTGCTGTTTTAGCAGTGGCGTGCGCCTTTGTGCTTGACGGGCTTTTACCCTTGTTGCTTGGGTCCTGCTTAGGGTCGGGCGCCGGCTGGGGGGCTGGGTCGGGTTCTATATAGGGGTTGGCGTAAACCTTGATGCAGGCGTTGCCAAACCACGCGTCGTCTTCGGCCCCTTCATGGAGGAGGGCGGCAAATTCAGTGCCGTCAACCCAACGCTGGACCCCGTCAATCGTAGCAAGGACACAGGTTTCCCCTTCGTTGCAAATAACCACGTCGTAATGAGTGAGGCCGAAGCGTGCCGTAGCGTCTTTGTTGTTTCCCGCTTCAATGGAAGCAACAGCTATGCCCCCTGGTTCTGTGGCACTAACCACCACTGCAAAGCAGTCCCCTTCCTTCAATTTGACGGGAGTTTGCAAGTTGAGGTAGTGGTAGCCCGACCATTCGGGGGCGGCCTCAAGGCTTGCAAGGAGCGTGCCTTCCGTGGGGTCAACGGGAAGTTCCAGGGGTTCTTTCAGGAGGTAAATATCGACCTTGACCTGGGTATTTGGTGCATAGGTATTCACGGAAACCGCTTCGATCGTTTGGTTTTCGTCCGCCTTAAAAATGTTGGCATAGGAAACGGGTTCATAGTCGGTCACACGGGTTTCGGCGTTGCTGCGCTGCCCCATATAGTCATACTGATTGATGATGCTTGTTTCCCTCGCTGCCATTTCCCAGGCCACAAAGTCGGTGACGGAACGATCGTAAAAAGAAAGATAAAAGTAGCCGCTCCCGTTTTCGCCCCAGTTGTTCTTGTTGGGGAATTCGTTGGTTTCGGCACCCCAGCTATTCTTCACGATCCAGGCGCCATTGCCTTCAGGCTTCGTGCCCTGGGACCCGGTGGTAAAGTTTTCAAGCGGGAAGTCGTCTATCCAACCAACAACACACACGTCGTGGTCGACAACGCGGTCGTTCGGATTAGGTTCGTTAGTAAAAGACGCAGCGGTAGCGGGGTCGTAATACTTCGAGCAATAGGAAACGGAGGCAGCGCCGTATTCAACGATGGCCGCCTTAATACTGTCCATGGCGTCTTCGTCTATGGTGAAGTTGCCCGCGTCGTCTTCCGAAGTGTAGTTAGGCAGACGGTGCATGTTCCTAAGCATGAATTCGTTCACAAAACGTTCCGAGTCGGGCAGCGACCACGTGCCGTTTTGAGCGTAGTAGTAGTCGTAGATATAGCCTTCGTCATTCTGGAACGGGTAGTCGCTTTCGAAGGCCACGCCTTCACCTGAAGAAATAGTCGAAGCCACTTCAAGGGCGTGCCCACCCAGTTCAAACACGGGATTGTCTGGGTATTCCTCCTGCTGCTTTTCAGTAGGGTACTGGCCTTCGCCTGCCTGGGTGCCCACTTCGCTTCCCACGGGCGTGCCCGCGAAGTACACCAGATGGCGCGTGGAAAGATGGGTTTCGTTGCTCATGAGCCCTTGCTTGACCAAGTTTGCTTCCATGGCAGCAAGTGAACCGAAAGCCCAGCAGGCACCCCATGGTTCCTGGAGGCGCACTGGCGTAATGTAGCCCAATTCGCGCGAGTCGTAACTTGGCTGGGCGGCCGAAGGGGCCGTTGGGTTCGTGGTAAGGGCCTGAGGCGCGGCCCATGCCGCCGGGGTGGCAGCAGGAAGCAGGGCCAGTGCGAGGGCGAGCGAAAGTAAAGCAGTGGGTATGCGCGGGACGCGTGCGTGGTATGTAGGAGCGTGCTTCAAAAGCGGCTGTCCCCTATCCCGAAGCTTTAAAACTCAAGGCCTTCCAGCCGCGCGAAGACGGTGTCAAGCTGGCCAAGAAATTCCCAAGGGTCAAAAATCTTGTCGAGCGTGACGGCATCAAGCGTGCAGTCTTGGTCGTCTTCAAGGCGTTCGCGGAAAGTGGGGCCCGGTTTTGCCTCCTGCACGTCTTGCCAGGTTTCCATGGCATTGCGTTGCACGATGACATAGGCGTCTTCGCGCGTTATACCGGTGTCGACCAAGGCCAGGAGCACCTTACTCGAAAAAATCAGGCCGCGCGTTTTATTGAGATTTGCCTGCATGGCTTCTGGGTAGGTTTGCAGACCGTCCAGAATCCAACGCAGCTTTTCAGCAATGTAGTCAAGGGCGATGAAGCTGTCTGCCAAGGCGATGCGTTCAGCCGAAGAATGGCTGATGTCGCGTTCAAACCATAGGGCCACGTTGTCGAATGCCACCTGGGCATTTGCCTTGATGGTGCGGGCCATGCCGCAGACGCGTTCGGCCGTAATAGGGTTGCGCTTATGGGGCATGGCGCTGCTGCCCTTCTGGCCTTTGGCGAAGGGCTCTTCCGCTTCAATGAGGTCCGATTCCTGCATGAGGCGCACCTGCATGGCGATGGACTCGAAGGTGGAAGCGGTTACCGCCAGGGCACTTGCCACCTGGGCATGGCGGTCGCGCGCCAGAACCTGGGTGGAAAGCGGGTCGGGCGTAAGGCCCATGTGTTCGCAGACGTATTGTTCCACGAAGGGGTCGATGGACGAATAGGTTCCCACAGCACCTGAAATGGCGCCCGTTGCCGCCACTTCGCGCGCTTGCTGCAGGCGCACCTGGGCGCGCTTCAGGGCCCAGGCCCAGCTGCCAAACTTCATGCCGAAGGTCATGGGTTCAGCATGGATGCCATGGGTGCGGCCCACGCAGAGCACGTCCTTGAATTCAAAGGCGCGGCGCTTGCAGACTTCGCCAATGGCGGCCACGTCGGCCAAGATAATGTCGAGGGCCTGGGTTATCTGGTAGGAAAGCGCGGTGTCGCCCAGGTCGGAACTGGTCATGCCGTAGTGGACCCAGCGCGAAGGTTTTTCTTCGCCTTCGGGCACTTCCGCGTCGATGTATTCAGCCATGCAGGTGAGGAAGGCAATAACGTCGTGGTTGGTGGTGCGCTCGATTTCGTCAACGCGGTCGGCGTTGAAGTCGGCGTGTTCGCGGATCCAGGCGGCTTCTTCCCGCGTGATGCCTGCCTGGCCCAGTTCGGCCTGCGCTTCACAGGCGAGGAGTTCGATTTCCTTCCAGACCGCATACTTGTTTTCGTTGGTCCAGATCTTGCCCATTTCGGGGCGGGTGTAACGTGGAATCATAGCTATAGCTCCCTAATTGCTGAAACGGCTTCCTGTTCAAGTTCAGTGTCGGCGGCAACAACCACCACGTCGCCTGGGAAGAGGCGCGTTTCTTCGCCCACCACTTCCATGTCGTCGTCTTCGTCGCCCGAAACGGCCACAATAAGGGCTCCGTCGGGCATTTCAACGTCGAGGGCCAGAACGCCTTCTTCGTCGCTGTGGTGCTTCATATGGGGCACTGTCACTTCGTTAAGGGCAATGCTGCCGCGCGTAAGGGTTGAAAGTACGCGGATGCTGCCCAACATGGCGTCTTCTTCAATAATGTTGGCAATAAGCGTGGTGGAACTGATGGCTTCAATGCCCACTTCGCGGAAGATGCGCAGGTTTTTGGGGCTGTTCACGCGGGCGATTACGCGGGGCACACTAAAGGTGCGGTTCGCAATTTCGCAGGACAGAAGGTTGCTTTCGTCCTGCCCCGTGGTAGCCACAAACACGTCGGCCTTGCGGATGTTCGCGTCTTCCTGGTAGCGGCTCATGCAGCCGTCGCCGCACACCACCAAGAAGGGGCCCGAAAGCGTATGCGCAAGCATGTCTGCCGTGCGCCTGTCCTTTTCAATAATGGCCACTTCGTTGCCCGACTTCAGCATGCGCTGAGCGAGGTATTCGCCAACCTTGCCGCCGCCGCTAATTACGATATACATACGCGCCCCTTAGTCCTGTATCCATTTTGAAAACGAATTAACGCGCGAATGGCGCACACAGGCAAGCACCGAGTCGCCGTGGTACAGAATGCTTTCGCTCGTTGGGATGGAGCTCATGCGGCCGTCGTCGCGTTCGAAGGCGACAATGCGCACTTCATGGCTTTTTTCAAGCTGAGAAACGCGCACTTGCTTGAGGTTGTTGCCCTTAAGGTTCAGGGAAAAACGCAAAAGTTCGAAGTCGCCGAAGCTGTCGATATGGCTGCCGTGGCCCGAACTTATTTTGGCGAAGACTTCTTCGGCCACAAGCGACGTGCCACATACATAGTCCAGGCCCAGCTGTTCGTAGGTGCGTTCATGGCCCGGGTTGTAAAGGCGCGTAATAACGTGGGGTACCTTGTAAATGCGGCTCGCAACTTCGGCGGCCATGAGGTTCGCGTTGTCGCGCGCGGTTACCGCCGCGAGGCAGTCGGCCGTTTCAACGCCTGCACGCAAAAGCACGTCTTCGTCGAAGCCGACACCTTCGATGGTTGTTCCGTTGAAGGAACCACCTAGGTTGTCGAATGCCGCAGGGTTTTCGTCGATAACAGACACATTATTGCCGTTTTCAGAAAGCATGCTCGCCAACTGCGAACCCACGCGCCCGCAACCAACAACGATGATGTTTCTACCCATCGCGCTTCCTTTCGTATTACGTTAAAAGAAAAGTATAGTTCAACCTACAGGAATTTGTAGTGAACTTCGCGGACGCCCCATTCCCAAATGTCTTCGAAGCCGAAGGCCTTGTGAACGCCGCCGCCCAGGTCCAGCACGCGGCCGTACTTCGCAAAGCCGCCCGTGTCGGTAACGGTGGCTACCACCACTTTGTCTTCATAGACAATAATGACGGGGTGCCCCAGAAGGTCTTCCTGGCCTTCAGGAACAGCCACGGTTACGCAGTCGTCGTTAAATTCGCGCCCGGAACGCGTAAGGGTTGAAGAAGTTGCCACGTCGTAGCCCGAAGCCTGGCCCGTCATCCAGCCTTCACCCGTGGTGTCTATTTGCAGGCGTTTGGCTGTATTTGGCGGGTTAAGCACGCCGATCTTTGCGGCGGCAGCTACCGTATTAGCGTCGTCGAGGTCGACCGCAGCCAGTTCAACGACTGGTTCTGGATCCGTAACGGTAATGGAGCGCTGGGTGGCCTGGGTAAGCTGGCTGGAAGCTTCGCCCTGGGCAACGCCCAGTTTTTCAGACGCATTGAAGCCCGGGTCGCTTGAACTTTGGCTCGCGCGGGCTTGGCCAATACCAATCGTGGAGGCGTCGCCTTCAATGGCACCCGAAGCAATACCGATGCCCACCACCAAGGTGAGAGCGGTTGCTGCAAGGACGGCAAACATGAAGCCAACCAAAGCGGGCTTACCAGTTGCCATATGTCTGCGAGTGCGGGCCACTTCCCCTGCCTTTTCCTCTTCTGTGCGCAGCTTGTGCGCATGTTCGGGCAGCGGAGTGTAATAAAAGAGTGCAAATACTGCCATACGTTTCAAACGTAACTGTGTATTATACCTTCCTCTTTATGGTGCCGCAAAGCGCCTTACCGGCTTTTGGGCAGAGTGTTAAAAACTAACGTTTTCGTAACACAAGGGCTAATATCGCATACGTTAGGAGCGTGAGCAGGGGCGATGCAAAACCAAGCAGCACCGCAATGACGCGCACGATTGTGCTGTCGATACCAAAATACTGCGCAATTCCTCCACACACCCCCGCAATGCGCGTGTCGCTTTTGGACCGTTCTAGGACTTCGCCTCCCATGCGGCCTGCTTGCATGCGGTCGAAAACGGAACTGAATTTACCTTTCCGCGAAGCCCATACCACATAGATGCCAACCACGAGCAGGGCGAGCGGCACCATAACGCGGGAAAGCTGCCGCAGCCACGCGAAGGCTTGGGTCCACCAGGTGGCAAAGCCGCCTAGAAGGAGCACGGCGCCCAAGGCAACAAGGATACTGCCGAAGACGATCCACGCCTGTTCATTTTTGGAACATTCACGAAACCGCATAAGCCACCTAGCGCCGTTCCATGATGCTGTCGGGGTTAAACGGCAAGGAAGCACCCAGTTCCGTGGGGCCTTCTTGCAAGCTGAAGAAAGCACCCACTACCAGGAAAACCACGAGGGCAAAGCCAGCAAACACCAGCAAGATGTTGGTCTTCGATGCGCGACCCATAATAAAGAGGCCCACCGCAATAAGGAGGAAGGGGCCTGCCTGGGTTACCCACGCATTAACGTCGACTGTAAAAATGCCCAGCACGGAACTCAGGGCAATCAGTGCTACGCAAATAATAAGCACGCCCGCCGCAAGGCCAACGGAAAGCGGCTTCGAAGGCGCCTGGGCTGGCTTGGGTGCGTGCGTGCCCATGGAAGTGGGCGGAACCTGGGTGTGAGCGTAGGATGCACGCGCTGAATTCTGATAATAGGCCGCCGCCGAAGCTGGAGGCACGGGCGGGATGGCGGTGTATACATTCTGGCTTGGCTGCGCGGTAGAGTTTACGACCTGTTCGTACACTTCAGAGCGGAAGGTTGTGGGGTCAACATCGACCGTGTTTTCCTGGCCGGCTTGCGCGGGAAGGATAAGCCACACGGCCAAGTAAACGAAAGCGAAGGCGCCCGCGCTGATTACCGTAAGCACGAGCACGAGTATGCGCATGAGGGCAACGTCGAAGTCGAAGTATTCGGCAATACCGCTGCAAACACCGCCCAACACGGCGTCGCTTCCGCGGTACATATGTGTGCCTTCTTGCGCCAAGGCCTTCCCTTCCCTTGCTTCGCTAAGGACCTTCATTACCCACATGCTTTTGCACAAGCCTTCCATTCAAAAGGCCTTCTTGCGAAAGCTACTGGGCGCAATACTCGTGCGAAGCCACCCCTATTTAAGCACGGACACACGGTGACTTAGCCCTGCCGGGGGATTTGTTTCCTAGCTGTTGGCTTTCTGAAAGATGCCCTAAAGCTAGCCCCGTTCGGGGGCTTGGGCGGTAGCCTGCGTGCGCGGCTTGAGCCAGTCAAGCCATGCAGCGCCGTCTTCTTCGCTTACGTCCCACAAAAACGACGTGGTGCCCTGCACACCAGCTGCCGTCAGCGCGCCAATGGTAGTAACACCGGCTGAGCGCTGGAAGGGGTTCGTGCGCGTGTATACGTCCTGGATCTTCTGGCGTGGCAGATAAACCGTTTCGGTGCCAAGGCCGTCGTTGCACAGGGCGAGGTATTTTTCCGTCATGGCAAAACCGCTGCCCCGCTTCCACCAAATGGTGCCGACGATAATGAGGGCTGCCTGCACCACAAAGCACAGGTAGATGAACACGCAGGTCATATTGACAAGCGGAAGCACCCTCGCGGCTTCCGCCCCCGCTGCCGCCAGGATTTGCCCAAAGAATACGTTGAAGATAATTTGCGTCACTATGCAGCAGAGCACGACCCAAAACAGGGCATTGTGCCAGAGGCAGCGACGCAGGAAACCGCGGCGGAGGGCAACGGCAGGCAGGCCCTTGAACTGGGTAGAGATGGGCCGGTCAGCGTATTCGGGCAGAAGGCCATTGAGCAGCCCGTCCACCTGGTCGAGCTTGAGGAAGGGGTGAACGACCAGGGCACCTGCATTGAGGTTTGCCTGGGTGCTTTGTTCTTCCCCACTGCCCGCGCGAATGCGCCCGAGCGAAACTTCACAATAGCCCATGAGCTTGCGAATGAACGACTGGCGAATAACCACCGACTGAATGCGGTTGACGTCGATGCCGCTGAAGTCGCGCTGCAAAATGCCGCGTTCCACTTCAACGCGGCTTCCGCGACGCCGCACGCTAAAACTTCCGTAGGAAAGGGCGGTAGTGAGCATGCCCATAAGCAGGGTGAAGACTATAAGCCCAATGATGCTTATGATGATAATAGGCAAGAACATAAGGATTTCTTTTGTGCCTATGGGCAGGAAGGTCGTTAGGGGCGCAAGGATGGCAGTCATAAGGGCCACGGTAATGCCCACGCCCGCCACGGCGCTCATGCCACCGTTCGAAGCGCTTGCAAGCAACAGCTCTTTGTTGTCGAGCCTGCGTTCAAAGGAAATGGGTTCGAGGCCCGCGAAGTTGCCGCCATACAAGCCACGGAAGTTGTCTACGCCCACGCCGAGTGCCGCTTCGTCGAGCAGATTGGGTGTGGCCATGGCTGGCGCATACGCCTGGCCGGGGGCCACAGTTTGCGGTGCCATGCCGGGGGCCACCTGGCCGGGGGCAAAAGCTTGCGGTGCCATGCCAGGGGCCACCTGCCCGGTTGCGTAAGCTTGCGGCAGAGGCTGGCCTGCTTCGGCGGCAAGGCTGTAGGCTTTGCGCATGAACAGGTCGGCGCGAATAGCTTCGCCCACGTTCAGCTTCACATAGGGCACCTTAATGGCCTTGTTGGACGCGCCACCTGCCGTGTCTATTTCAACCGTGCACACGCCCGCAACGCGCTGCACTATCGACTGTTTATGGTTAACGCTTTGCACGCGCGCATAGGGCACATGAACGCGGCGCTTCGTCAGAATGCCTGAATAGAGGCTGAATTCGGTTTCGTCGAACACAAAGCTTAAGTGCTTGTAAGCCAAGGCGGTAATACCCACAACGATGGCATAGAGCACGGCAAAACCGAGGATGACAAATAGCAAGATAAGTAGGAGGGAAAAGCCCACTTCGCCGGCATACATAAAACCTTGGACGATGCTTTCGATGCTTGAAAGCGAACCAATGATGACGGCGGCACCCAAGCCAAGCAAGGGGCTCAGCCAGATATAGCTGTGGTGCACCTTGTTGTGCTGACCGGTAGGAAATGCGAACGCGGGCCCAGGTTGGGCAACAGGCGCGCCATAGGCAGGAGCGCCAGGGGCAGGAGCGCCAGCTGGCGGCTGGGCGACAGGCGCGCTAGGGACAGGCGCCGCGGGCGCAGGTGGCACCGCGGGCGCAGGTGGCACCGCGTTACCAGGCGCAAGGTTTTGAGGCAGTTGCTCGTTCATTTAAACGTCCTCACGCGCAATGCGGGCCAGTTCTGCTGCGCGGTCGCGCAAGTCTTCAGCAATCGACGCGTCGAGCCCCGGAATTTCGTGTTCGTGCGCTGCCGTTGAAACCGTTACGCTTGCCAAACCAAAGGCGCGCATAATGGGCCCTTGGCGCGTGTCGGTATTCTGCACGCGAATGAAGGGAATGATGTAGCGCTTGCGCCAGAAGATGCCTTTCGCAATATCGAGGTATTCTGGCGTAATTTCATAACGCCAGCGCGCATAGCGAATGGGCGGCAGTACCACGAGCCACACCACCAGCATAACAAGCCATAGCACAATGGCCAGGATAAACAGGAGGCGCGCAATGCCCGCAAGGTCGGCAAAGAAGGTCATGATGAAAAAGCATATGGCCAGAGGCAGCATAATGAGCGTAATCCAGAGGGCGTCGTTGAGGCGCCAGACGTTTTTTACGCGCGGGTCAAGTTGGCTTGCGGGTAAAGCTTTCATGGGCATTCTTTCTTGCTTGGTGTTTGGTTATTCTGCGCCTACCATGGTAGCACCATAAAGGTTCACCGTGCTACGTATGCGCATTTGAAATCTATTCGTTAATAAGCTCGTGGAGGGCAGCCTTGTTAAGAATTTCAATATGGCCGCGTGAAAGAACCACCAAACCACTTTCCGCAAAGGACTTAAGCATGCGCGAAACTGCTTCGCGCGCACTGCCTATATGGCGCGCCACTTCGTCGTGAGTCAGTTCGAGCTTGTCGGTTTTTTGGCGTGCCACTTCGTCGAGCAAGAAAACAGCCAAGCGCCCGTCGAGCCCCATGAAAAGCTGCTGCTGCATAACCCACATAACGTCGCTAAAGCGGTCGGCGCTTTGCTTGTAGGTGTAGGCTTCCATGGCGACGTTGTCTTCAAGGACCTTGGCATAGGCGTCGGGGTCTATGGCGAGCAAGGTCGTGTCTTTTTCAGCGTCGAGGAAGAGGTCGAAAGTAATCATGTTCAGGATGCAGGTGGCCGCCAAAACGCAGGTTTCGTTTTCTGCCACGCGGAACAGCGTGCATTCGCGGCCCGAAACTGAAAGCATGTAGGCGCGCAGTTCACCTTCCACTACCAGCAACACGCCTATGCAGTCGTTTTCGCCACTGTGAACATGAGCGCCCGCCTTAAACTGCGCAAGTCGCGTACCCGCAACAAGCATATTGCGTTGTTCCTGGGTAAGGCTTTCCCAGAAAGGTAAAAACTTCGCGAGATGCTGTTCAAGGTCGGGCATGATTACTCCTGTCGAAAAAGCACGTCCACTACGCTTGGGCGCGGGCTGCTTGGTCGGCTTCCCAGGCAGCATAGAAGGCATGACCACCCGAAACATTAATGCAGTCGAAGCCATGCTGCTTCAAGATGCGGCAGGCCACATAGCTGCGCACGCCTGTTTGGCAATATACGTAGAGGCGCTTGTCGCGCGGCAGTTCGTCCAAGTGGTCGCGCAACTTGTCCAGCTCGAAGAACACAGCGCCAGGGGTCGAGCCGCGCTTTTCAATTTCCCAGGGTTCGCGCGCGTCGATGAGCAGGGTGTTTTCAGGGCGATTAAGCGCTTCTTCCCACGACACCTGTTCCACCAAGCCATCGAGCAGATTGCAAATGGCAAAACCAGCCATGTTCACAGGGTCCTTCGCTGAAGAATATGGCGGCGCATAGCACAGGTCGAGTTCAGCCAAGTCGCGCGCGGTCATGTTGCCGTGGATGGCGGTGGCAATAACGTCGATGCGCTTTTCGGCACCTTCGCCGCTCACCGCCTGGCCACCCAAGATGCGCCCCGTTGCGGGGTCGAAGAGCACCTTCATGCGCACGGGGCTCGAGTCGGGATAATACGTTGCGTGCGAAGCGGGGCTTAAGCGCAGGCAATCGTAGGCAATGCTGGCGCGCTGGGCGGCCGCTTCGTTGAGGCCCGTTGCCGCCACCGTGAGGTCGAAAACTTTCAGCACGGAAGAACCCAGGGAACCCGTGAAGCGTTCTTCCTTGCCCGCGATATTACCAGCGGCAATGCGCCCCTGCTTGTTGGCAGGGCCCGCAAGCGGAATATGGGCGTCTTCAGCCGTGACAAAGTTCTTCACCTGCACGGCGTCGCCCACCGCGAAGATGGCCGGGTCGGACGTGCGCATGTGTTCGTCGACCACGATGGCACCCTTTATGCCCAATTCGAGGCCTGCTTCGGCGGCCAGATTACTTTCGGGCGTAACGCCCACGGCCATAATCACCATGTCGAAAGTGCGTTCACCCGCACTGCTTTGCACCGTAATGGTTTCGCCTTCTTCAACAAGCGCGTCCACGCTTGCACCCAGGTAGAGGTCCACCCCATGTTCACGCATATGGTTGTGCACGAAGCAGGCGATGTCATCGTCAAGGATGGGCAGTACATGGTTCGGGCGTTGGTACAGAGCCACGCTCAGGCCCCAGTCCACCAGATTGTCGGCCATTTCCACGCCAATGAAACCGCCCCCAATAACAGCGGCCGTCTTGGGGCGGGAGCCACGCACGAAGTCGGCTATGGCATAGGTGTCTTCCACGGTGCGCAGGGTGAACAAGCGCGCGGCGTCTGCCCCAGGGATGTTGGGCACAGCAGCCTTGGCGCCCGGGGAAAGAATAAGGTAGTCGTAGGATTCGGTGTATGTTTCGCCCGTTTCCAGATTGCGCACGCTGAGCTGCTTGGCCGCACGGTCGATGGCCGTTGCTTCCGTGGCCACGCGCACGTCAATGTCAAAACGACTATGCAAGCTTTCGGGTGTGTGAAGGGTAAGCTTTTCGCGTTCTTCAATGGTACCGCCAATGTAGTAAGGCAAACCGCAATTTGCGTACGATACAAAACCCGAACGTTCAATCAAAACAATTTCAGCATTTTCATCGAGCCTGCGCAGACGCGCTGCCGCCGAAGCTCCGCCAGCAACGCCACCAACGATAACAACTTTCATACCCCACCCCTTTTTTGTTGTAGCAATTGTTGAATCAACAATAGCACGCCCGTTGCCCTTAAACAATAAGCCTGCTCTTTGCTTCATAGAGGTTTCGGTCAACGCGTTCAACAAAGGTGCGGAGTTCTGCTTCCCCGTCGTATTCTTCCACGCCCAAGCATATACTCACGGTATTGCGCCCGCCTGCATGGAAGGCAGGCCCGGCGGAAGTAGCATCTGTACGCCCGAAAGCAGCAATACCGGCACCGGGAAGAAGGCGGCCGCCGTAAGCCAGCGTTTTTCAACTTCAAGCAAAACTTGCTTGCGGCACTTAAGCGCCACGTACGAACCTAAAAGCATGTATAGGTAATTAATGACCACGGGAAGCATGGAAAGGCTTCCGCGAATGTAGGTTCCCGTTCGTTATAATGCAAGCATGACTTCTGAAGCGAACATATTTACCGTGCGCCCCGTGCTGAAAAGCGACCCCGCCTATGCGCAAGTGGCCGCCCTGTATAAGGAAGCCTTCCCGTTTAAGGAACGTTTTTCATTGCTTACCCTGCGTGCAGTGGCGCGCAAAAAAGCAGTGGATTTCCTTGCGTATTTTGACGCGAGTGCAGAAGGCGAACAGCTTATTGGTTTGACTTATACCATCGCGGCGGGCGACTACCTTTACATCCTCTACCTTGCCGTGAACAAGGAACTGCGCGGGGGTGGTTGGGGTACGCGTATCCTGGACTACCTGAAACAGCAGTTCCCCCACAAGCAATTGGTGCTCGAAATTGAGCCCCTCGACAAGACGGCAGGCAACTATGAACAGCGCCTGGCGCGCTTAGGTTTTTACGAGCGCAATGGTTTTAAACGCGTGGGTTACGACTTCTTTGAAGGCAAGGTGCGCTATACCGTACTAGCTACGGGCGACGCCTTTAATGCCGACGCCTTTTCGCGCGCCCTCCGCAAACTTTTCGGTGGCTTGTATCGCTTTAAGATTCTTCCCGCGAGCGACTAATTACTGAAAAAGCGGCGTGGAAAGGTAGCGTTCGCCCGTGTCGGGCAGGAGTACTACGATGGTCTTGCCAGCGTTTTCGGGGCGCTGGGCCAACTGGATGGCAGCCCATGCCGCTGCGCCAGAAGAAATGCCGACGAGCACCCCTTCCTTGGCGCCTATAAGGCGGGCAGTGGCGAAAGCGTCGTCTTTTGCCACGGGTATAACTTCATCGAACACTTCGGTGTTGAGCACTTCGGGCACAAAGCCGGCACCTATGCCCTGGATGGCATGGGGGCCTGCCTGACCCGCAGAAAGCACGGGTGAGTCAGCAGGTTCAACGGCCACAACCTGAACGCCAGGCTTCTGGGACTTCAAGAATTCGCCCACACCCGTTATGGTGCCGCCCGTGCCAACGCCTGCCACGAATATGTCGACCGCGCCTTCGGTGTCGGCCCAGATTTCAGGGCCGGTGCCCGCACGATGGGCTGCCGGGTTGGCAGGATTCACGAATTGCCCCGCCATAATACTCCCCGGGATTTCTTCCACCAATTCTTCGGCACGCGCAATGGCACCCTTCATGCCCGCTGCACCTTCGGTCAATACGATTTCAGCGCCATAAGCTGCTGCAAGTGTGCGGCGTTCAATCGACATGGTTTCGGGCATGGTAAGAATAACGTGGTAGCCTTTGGCAGCCGCCACCGCCGCAAGCGCGATACCCGTGTTGCCCGACGTGGGTTCAATAATGGTGGCACCTGGCTGCAGTCTGCCGCTTGCTTCCGCTTCTTCGATCATGGCCTTCGCCACGCGGTCCTTCACCGAACCTGCCACGTTAAAGTATTCGAGCTTCGCCAGGACTTTTGCCTGCAGGCCTAAGTCTTGTTCAATGTGGGCAAGTTCAAGGAGCGGCGTGTTGCCTATGAGCTGTTCTGCGGACGTATAGATAGAAGCCATGGTATACCTCGCTTTCGCCTTTCATTGTAATGCACATTGCCCGTACGCGCGTGCGTGAGCCGTGTGCGGAACTGCCTTGCGTGGTCGTAGGTTAACGATAGTAGCGGTAGTAGGCCGCGCAGGTGCCTTCGTTGGAAACCATGCAAGGGCCGACGGGGTTTTCGGGAGTACACACCTTGTCGAACAGCGGACAGTCGTGCGGAGTAATGGAGCCGCGCAAAATATCGCCGCAACGGCAGCCCGCATGG
Source organism: uncultured Coriobacteriaceae bacterium (assembly GCA_902768975.1). Classification (GTDB taxonomy): domain Bacteria; phylum Actinomycetota; class Coriobacteriia; order Coriobacteriales; family Eggerthellaceae; genus CACXMZ01. The sequence continues at coordinate 77,986 of CACXMZ010000008.1, read as the reverse complement.
TCGAGGGTGGGTTCAACTTCAGGCTGGAAACGCGCCACGGCGTCGAAGTGGGCATACGCGGGGCGCAGACGGTAACCGCTGCTGGGAATAACACCTAGGCCACGCCAGTCGGCGTCGCAGATTTCAAAGACTTCGTCGATGATGGCGCGCGCCGCAGGATTGCCTTCTTCCATCACGCCGCGCGCGTAGGCAATTTCGATTTCGGCACGCCCTTCATGCAGCTGGCGCACGAGCATGGCAATGCCCTGCAATACGTCCACTGGTTCAAAACCAGTAATGACACCTGGGATGCCGTAGTTCTGGGCCAGGAAGCGGTAAGGTTCGGGCCCGATAATGGTACTCACGTGCCCCGGAAGGATAAGGGCGTCCACCTTAAGCGCTGGGTCGGCCACGATGGCTTCGAGGGCGCCTGGCATATTCTTGTGCGCCACAAAAACACTGAAATTCTCAAGACCTAGGGCCGCTGCACGCTTAATGGATGCCGCCACCACCGGCGTGGTTGTTTCGAAACCCACACCCACGAAGACCACCTGACGGTCTGGATTATTCTGGGCAAAGCTGATGGCGTCGAGCGGCGAATACACCACTTCCACTGTGCGCCCCGTTGCCGCTTCCGCGAGCAGGCTGGACGTGGAGCCTGGCACGCGCGTCATGTCGCCAAAGGTGGTAATGGCCACTTCAGGGATGCGCGCCAGGGCAATGATGGTGTCGATGTCGCGGTTGGCCGTCACGCACACGGGGCAGCCCGGGCCAGAAAGCAGCTGCACGCCTTCGGGCATGAGCGAGCGAATGCCATAGCGGCCAATGGCCTGCGTGTGCGTGCCGCATACTTCCATAAGGCGCACGCTGGCGGGAGCCAACTTTTGGATAGACTCCACCAAACCACGGGCAAGCGCGGGGTCTTTAAAGGCATTAAGGTCCAGGCCTGTCATGGTTATACCAATGGCTCTTCGCTGGCGGCAAGGCTTGCAAAGAGGTCTTGCGCCCCAACAGGCCCTGCTTCGGAGGTGCCACTTTGTGCTGCGCCGGGCACGCCCAGCAGGCTACTTTCGTCAGTCAGTTCAGGGAATTCGCGAATAAGGCTGATGGTTTCTTCGGCAAACTGTGGGTCGACCACTTCAATGGCAAAACCTGCATGCACCAGCACATAGTCCCCCACCTGGGCCTGCGGCACCAAGTCCAGGGACGCACTGCGCTGCGCACCCAGAATGTCTACGTTGGCAATGCGGTCTTCGCTTATTTCAGTCACTTTACCAGGAATTGCTAAACACATACTCTTCTCCTTTTGTAACCTGGCAATCATACCACTATGCCCAGCGGCACGAGGCAGCGAAGGCCGGCTGATACCTATGCGCCCCTGAATGGTTGAATGGGAAAAATCTATGCCACTTGTTCGCTCTTGCCCGCACGAATACCCATGATTGCGACAAAGGCACAGGCAATGGGCAAGACCGTGCACGCAATGAACATGGGCAGGTAGGAGCCCAAAATGTCGTAGGAAAGGCTATAGAAAGGCACCCCGATGGCCATGCCTAAATTGCAAAATGCCGTGAGGTAGGCAACGGCGCGCGCGTAGGCTGCCGGTTCGAAGGCAGCGGAAGAAAGGAAGGCTGCCGAAAGCGTAGCCAAACAGGTGCAGAAACCGGCAAGCACCGCACCCAGGTAGAGCATGCTCTTGTTCCCCGTGGCTATGCCAAAGGACGTAACGGCGAAGGCTATGACTCCCATCGTGCAGCCAAAAACAATGGCGACAGCGGAACCTTTAAAGTCCTTAAGCCAGCCCATAAAGATCTTACCAACCATAAGGCCGGCAGACGCACTTGAAAGCGCGAGGCCTGCCACCATGGGGTCGAAGCCCGAAGCCTGGGCTGCCGCATTGAGCTGTGAATTGAAGGTGCCAAAAATGCCACCCAGGAGGGCTACCACGGCGCAAAGCCAGAATGCCCGCCTGGTTAAAATGCCCTTTGGCACGGGCGCGGCGGCGGCTGGTTCAGCCACGTGAATTTCTTCAGCTTCTTGCGCCTCCTGTGCTTCGGGCGCTTCTTCGGCCAGCTGGGTAGGTGCACTTTCTGCACCGAGCGCTTCCAAGCCCAAAAGCGAAGGATGCTGGCGCAAAAGAAATACGGCCACCAGGCAGTCTATGGCAACCAAGATGATGGCGGCAACCACCAAGCACACGCGCCAACCCACGGCGCCAATAATGGCCGTAAAGAAGGGGCTATAGAGCATGCCGAACACGCCCACCATGGCAAAGGCAATGCCAATATAGGTTCCCTGACGCACGGCAAACCAATTGTTGATGGCGATGGGAACAAGCACCGTTGAACAAAACGGGAAACCGAGACCGCACACGATACCCGCGACCCACACCATATGAACTGAAGGGAAGGCTGCGAGGGCTAAATAAGCCAGGCCCATCGCACAGGAAAAGACGATGACAGTCACGCGCATGGACTTGCGCAAGAGCCGGTCGCCAATGGCACTTGAAAGAACGGCAGCGGCGGCGGTAAATGTGAAGTAGATGCTTACTTCGGTTACACTGCAGCCGAAATAGGCCACCATGGGCGCAATAAAGACGCTAAAACTGAGCATGGGAATAGTAAAGCCCGCACCCACCAACAAACAGCAGGCTATAAGCACGGCCCAATGGCGCATGTGTGACGTCTTTTGGATGCTTCCCCCTTGTGTGCGAAAAATCGTGCCCATATTATAAATGAAGGGCGCAGGCAGACCTGTTGCAGCCTGGCCCCGTGTTCAGAGCGCAGCGTAAGCGGTAACATATAGGTAGTTTTGGAAGAAAGAATTCCCATGCAGGAACAAGAAGCTCGACAAGATATTTGCGAAGTTGGCAAACGGCTTTTCGAAGCCACATTGGTAGCCGCAAGCGAAGGCAATATTTCGGTGCGCCTTGAAAGCGGCGAGATACTCATAAGCCCTTCGGGCGTGTGCAAGGGTAATCTTGAGCCGCACATGATGGTGCGCTGCATGGCCGATGGTACGGTTTGTGCAGACGACACTTCAAGCTTTCGGCCTTCTTCCGAAATTGCCCTCCATGTACGCATTTACCAGGAACGGCCCGACGTGGCCGCCATCGTGCATGCCCACCCGCCACAAGCCATCGGGTTTTCGGTGGGGCCCGTTGCCGACAAGGACCAGGATGCGCCAGTGGCAGTCCTGGAAGGAACGGGCTTTGGCGGTGCCCCCGTTTGCCCCTATGCCCCACCTTCCAGCCGAGCACTTGCAGAAAGCGTCGTGCCTTATGTGCAGGACTTCCATGCCGCGTTGCTTGCCAAGCACGGAGCGGTAACCTGGGGCACAGACCTCCAGCAGGCCTTGGCGTATATGGAAGCGGTCGAGCGTGCAGCCCAGGACTGGGCGAACGGTATGCGCCCAAGCAACTTGCCTGAAGCTGTATGCTTAAGCGAAAGCAAAGAAGCAGTTCGTATAGTCGACCAGACCTTGCTTCCGGCCAGCTTGAAAACCATTGACCTAGCCAGTGCCCAAGACCTTTGGGATGCCATTTTCCAGCTTAAAGTGCGCGGTGCGCCAAGCATTGGGGTGGCAGCAGCGTGGGGCTATTATGTGCTTGCCCGGCAGGCCGCAGCAGCTGCCAAAAAGGTCAGCGCGCCTGACTCGCCCGCAACTTCTGGCTCCCAAGAGCAACTTACCAGTACTTCTGGTTCCCAAGAGCAACATCCTGACAGCTCCGACTTCAAGGCGCAGCTTGCTAAAAATGCTGCCTTCCTTAACTCCGCTCGGCCTACGGCCGTTAACCTTTCCTGGGCACTTGAGCGCATGAATGCGGTGGCCGCAGAACACGCCCAGGCTTCAGCCGAAGAACTGCTCATCCTTCTGGAAGCGGAGGCACGAGCCATCCACCTTGAAACGGTGTGCGCATCAAATGAAATCGCGCGCTTGGGTGCGGACCTCCTTGAAGACGGCTGGGGCATTATCACCCACTGCAATGCAGGACCGCTCGCCTGCCTCGGTTATGGCACAGGCCAGGGGCCTTTCTATTACGCCCACGACCACGGCATGCAACTTCAAGTGTATGTGGACGAAACGCGGCCCTTGCTCCAAGGGACGCGCCTAACCGCCTATGAGCTTATGCAGGCTGGCATCGACGCCACACTTGTCTGCGACAACATGGGCGCCCAGCTTATGCGCGAGGGGCGCATTCAGGCCTGCATGGTAGGTTGCGACCGCGTGGCTGCCAATGGTGATGTTGCCAACAAGATTGGCACGAGCGGCCTGGCCATTTTAGCCAAGCACTACGGCATTCCTTTCTACGTGCTTGGGCCCACTTCAACCATAGACCTGAGCTGCGCAACGGGGGCAGACATCGTTATTGAAGAACGCGACGGAAGCGAAATAACGGACCTGCATTTCGCCCAATCAATAGCACCTGCGGGCGTAAGCTGTTACAACCCCGCCTTCGATGTGTGTGACCATGGCCTTGTAAGCGCCATAATTACCGAGCGGGGCATCTGCCGCCCGCCCTATGGCGAGACACTCGCTACCTTGTTTGAAGACTAGGTCCGTAGAAAAGCTTTATACGACTCAAGCAGCTTAAGCAGCGGAAGTGCTTGCTTCCTGGCTTGCGGAAGCATCTGCAGCAGCACTTGAATCTGCCATAGAACTTGCAACTTCAGCAGCCTGGGAAGAACTTGATGAATCCTGCAGCAAGGGCGCTGCAATTGAACCCGAGCACGCCGCACAGCCCTTCAGTATGCCAAAGAGAAATGCCGCGGCAAAAAACAGGGCAAGGAGGGCGTACTTCAAAATCTTAAGAAGGTTTTTGCGGGCCGCTGCCTTCTTTTCCGCCTGGTCGTCCACCGTTTGGTCGGGCTCTTCTACGGGCTGGTCCACCGTTTGTACGATGGGCGTCGGTTCAGGCAAGTGGATTTGGTCGGGCGTTACGGCAGCGGCGCCTGTCGCCACCGCACCAGCAAGCGCAGCGGCAACCACGGTTTTGCTAGCAGCGTCGGCTGCTTCCTTCATACCGTCGAGGGGGTTGGTGCCTCCACCACGCACATTGAGCATGTCGCCCGCTCGTTCAGACGCGTGCGAACGCTCGTCCTGCTGACCTTCTTTGTTGGAACCAGGAACGACCAACTACTGTTCCGCCTCGATATGAATAGCTTGTTCTTTACCGCCATAAATCTGGCGCAGCTTGGGCTTTTCGATTTTGCCCGTTGCATTGCGGGGCACTTCCGCAAAGACATAGGCGCGGGGGCGCTTGTAGCGCGGCAGTGCTTCGCAGAACAGGCGCATGGCGTCTTCGGTGCAATTGGTGCCTGGCTTTAATTCAACAACTGCCAAAGCAATTTCGCCCAAGCGACTGTCGGGAATACCAATAACCGCAACGTCCTTCACGCAGGCGTTACCGCGGATATAGTCTTCGATTTGCACCGGGTAGATATTTTCGCCACCCGTAATAATGACGTCCTTCTTGCGGTCGACCAGGTAAATGAAACCGTCTTTGTCGACTTCGGCCATGTCGCCGGTGTAGAGCCAGCCATCGCGCAGGGTTTCGGCGGTTGCTTCGGGGTTCTTGTAGTAGCATTCCATGACGCCACCTTCGCCGCGCAGGCACAGTTCGCCCACTTCCCCGCTCCCCGGTTCGACCACACTGCCATCTTCCTTGCGCACTTCGGCTTCCCAACCATGACCGGCCACACCAATGGCACCCACGTGGTCGATGTTTTCAACACCCAGGTGCACACTACCCGGCCCAATACCTTCGGAAAGGCCATAGTTCGTGTCGTATTGATGGTGAGGGAACTGTTTGAGCCAGCGCTTGATAAGACTAGGCGGAACGGGCTGCGCGCCAATGTGCATAAGGCGCCATTGGTCCAGCTTGAGTTCCGAAATGTCCACTTCGCGCGAATCAATGGCGTCCAGAATGTCCTGGGCCCAGGGCACCAGCAGCCACACAATGGTGCACTGTTCTTCGCTGGCGGTGCGCAAGATCCATTCGGGGCTCACGCCGCGCAGCAGCACCGTTTTAGCGCCCACCGTCAGGCCGCCCATCCAATGCATTTTGGCGCCCACGTGGTAGAGGGGCGGAATGCACAGGAAGTTGTCTTCGTGCGTTTGGCCATGGTGGACCTGTTCGGTTATGGCAGCGCGCATGAGGCTTGAATGCTTATGCAAAATAGCCTTCGGGAAACCAGTCGTACCGCTGCTGAAATAAATGGCGCCCAGGTCGTCGTCGAGCACTTCGATGGCGGGTTCTTCATGGCTGAAATGGCCCACATGCTCGTGGAAGCTCGTGGCGTATTCGGGGCATTCGTCGCCCACGAAATAGATGCGTTCGAGCTTAGGCATGTCGTTGAGCACTTCGTCCACGCGCTCAACAAATTCAGGGCCAAAAATGAGCGTGTCCACGTCGGCCAAGTCCACACAATATTGGATTTCTTCAGCGGTGTAACGGAAGTTGAGCGGCACGGCAATGGCGCCCGTTTTGAGCACGCCCATGTAGATGGGAAGCCATTCCAGGCAGTTCATAAGCAAAATGCCTACCTTGCCTTCGCGCACAACGCCTGCATTAAGCAGCATATGGGCAAACCTATTTGAAAGGTCGTTAAAGTCGCGCCAGGTCATTTCACGGCGATAGCGCTTCGCAGGGTCGGGCTCCACCAAGTCGTATTCACGCCAACTGCGCCCGTGTTCTTCGCGGGTTTGCGGGTTAACTTCCACCAGCGCAATGTCGGCAGGAAAAAGTTTTGCGTCGCGTACTAAAAAGTCGGTAATGGGCATGCGTTCTCCATTCACGTTTTTGCAGTTCGTATACAGTTTTTTGCGTGGAACAGTATAGCGTAAAAGACCTTTATAACAGCTTTTGTTACCCTGCTGCAGCTATATAACATGGTCGGCAAGCTTGTAACCCACCCGCCAAACTGTTTGGAGGTAGCGAGGGTGCGCCGGATCTTCTTCAATCTTTTCGCGAATTTTGCGCACAAGCACCGTGATGGTGTTCGGGTCGGTTACGGCATCCGAACCGCCCATCTCGTCTATTATTTGTTCCCGCGTAAACACCGACCCTGGATCGGCAGCAAGTATGGCAAGAAGTTCAAACTCGCGCGAAGAAAGCTGCACGACTTCGCCATGAAGCTGAACCTCATACTTGCCGAAAAACACTTCCAGGTCCCCAGTTTTATACGAACCTGATGCCCTGTCCTTTACACTCCCTGAAATAGCTCGGTCGCGCCGACGCAAATGTGCCTTCACGCGTAAGAGCAATTCTTCATTCTGAAAAGGTTTGACCAGATAGTCGTCGGCACCAGCATTAAAGCCCACGCTCTTGTCCACAATGTCGCCCTTGGCGGAAAGAAACATGATAGGCACACGGCGACCTTCTTCGCGAATAATACGACAGATATCGAAGCCGTTCATATCGGGCAGCATAACGTCAAGGATAAGGAAGCTTGGCTTTTCCCTGCGAAGTATTTCGAGACCATCTGCGCCATTGCCTGCACAGCAAAACTCCCAGCCTTCACGTTCAATTATTTCCTGGATAAGCAACTGCATGCTGGGATCGTCATCTATGAGCATTATCTTAGTTCCCACGCGCTTCTCCTTGTTCTTCGCTTTCCGCATGTTCCGTGCTTACGTCTGCAATCTTGGACGTAGGACATTCCACGGGCAATAGTACCTTAAAGGTTGACCCTTCGCCTGGGACGCTTTCCAACTGCACCGAACCACCGAACATTTCGGCAAGTTCTCGCACGAGCGAAAGGCCGAGGCCACTGCCCCCGTAACGACGCTGAGTAGACATGTTTTCCTGGGTAAAACGCTCGAAAACTAATTCCTGCTTGTCGGCAGGGATGCCAATGCCGTTGTCGATTACCGACAAACACACCCAACCTTCTTCGCCCTTTTCTGCACGTACTTCAACAAAGCCACCCGCTTCGGTAAATTTAATGGCGTTACTGACAAGGTTAACTAAAATACGCCGTACCTTTTCCCAGTCACTTGTTATTAGCGGAAGCTCGGGGTCGATATAGGTCCTGAATTCTATGCCTTTCTTTTCAGCAAGAGCGCAGTTGGTTTCTTCCACCATATTCACTATGTCGCCCAAATCGACTACTTCCAGATTAATCTTTTCAGACCCTGCCTGAATGCGTGCCGTTTCAAGAATATTGTTCACCATTTCAAGGAGGGTTTGCGCATTCGTTTCAACTTCGTCAAGCTGCCGCCGAGCTTTAACGTCGTCTTCGGGAATGCTGGTCCCCATAAGGTCCGTGAACGCCAAAATAGACGTGAGCGGCGTTCGCAATTCATGACTGACGATGGCAAGAAAATCGCTCTTGTACTGGTTTTCTTGCTGGAGCTGTTCATTGACAAGTTCAACATGCGCGCGCTGGGCTTCGAGTTCTTCATTTGCTTGCGCAAGCTGCTGAGTACGGTCTTCCACTTGGCTTTCCAAATCGCGGTAGAGGCCAGAAAGGGCCTGCGACATACTATTAAACCGCGTAAACAGTTCTTCGGTTTCACGCGTTCTATAGGCGGGCTTGGTATGGGTCATCTGGATGGCATCGGTAGGATCCTGGTCAACGCGACGCAGGTTCAAACCGAGGTCGTCAAGCGGCTGGGTAACCATCTTGTTTATGGCAAATACAATTACGCCAATAAGCGCCAATAAAACAAGTGCAAAGAAGCAGACATTTTCACGGATAGCTTCCTGCGCATTAGAAAGATGAAGATTAGTGGGAATAATAATGCTTATGGCGCCGCCGTTATCGCCAATACTCCATCCTTCTTTTGGATAACCTGTTATGTCTACCTGGCCTTTTGGGTGACCATGGCATTCTATGCAGTCTTTGGTCACTTTCATAACCGACACATAACGAAAGGCTGGTTCACCACGGTAGTCGGTAAATTCATAGTATTCCTGGACACTTTTGTCCTCGCCAAAAAGCTGGAGTGCCTGGGTTTCAAATTCATCGGGTCGATTGTAGATGTTACGTGGTTCCATTTTGGTAAAGCGTATCGTGTCGTCAGACCTTTTACCAAACAACACCGCCACGCTCTTACCAGCAAGGGCGCAGTGAAGGCCCTTGTAGTCAAACGAACCTTCGCTATCGTAATTGATAGTATTTTGATTGAGCGAAATGAAATCCCAGGTTGCCATCATTTCCTGGTCGAGCATGCGCGCTCTTTCCAGCACTTCGCTTTCCATACGGTTCAACTGCTGGTAGAAGGTAAAGATTGAAAACACGACCATAAGGGCTAAAAAGACCACTGCAAACAGACCAATAATCTTGGTACGCAAGCTTATATGCGAAATAAACGAGGTGGCACCCTTAGCCATAGCAAGTCCAAGACCTTAGGGAATGCGATAAATGTCTGCTGACGCCGTTACATCGAGAAGCCGTGCTACGGCTGCAATGCTTTCTTGGGCAAGTTGCCCTGCCGCCTTATAAAAAGGCGTGTTGGCAGCTTCGATAAAGTCTTTAAGATAATAGGGGCTAAAAACAAGCAGGTGGTCGGAAGTAAAAACCCGTGCTGCTTCGATATCGCGTCTTGCCTGGCCTGAATCTGGGTCCTGCGCAGCGCGTGCAAAAAGACGCCCAAGAAAATCTAGTTCGGCACCAATATGATCGTCGGGCTGGGACGTGTCTGCAGCCAGTTCAAAACCTGCGTCCTTGTAAGCAGCGCGTACCTCCAGGGTAGTAGGCCCAAATAATGTTTGGTCGTCGGTACGCCACACCGATTCAAAGGGACTCAACTTAGACAGAGTTGTTTGATAAAACAGGTAGGTATAGTCCTGTTTGAGTTCGTGGTAAAGGGCATCTATTTCTTCTGGGGTATGGGCGGCTTCTAAGATGTCGGCCATAGCTGTTGCAGCCCCAGGCGCAACGCTTACAAAAGGTTCTTCACGCAAGAGGTCCGCCTGTTCCTTCAGTACCATGAAGTCCTCTTCAGAAAGAGATCCGTAAAATAGCCGCGAGCACAAACCCATAAGGACTGACGCAGCTTGCATTGATTCAGTGTTCATAGTGCTCCCTCCTTATACCTCTATTGTACGCTTTGATTTGGATATTTATTTCCTTAACTTATGCATGGGGCCCCGTACAATACGGGGCCCCTTGCGCAGAGGTCAAAGGTTATGGCCTCTTCTTAAAGCGAATACACGTCCGTGCCAATACGGAGCGCTTCCTTGTCCGCTTCCTGCTTGGTAATCTCGAGCGGGTTCATAATTTCCCCACCCTTGGAAGCATCGCGATGCAAGCCAAACAGCACATGCGGCGTAGTGGTGTCGGCAAGGGTTCCGATTTCACTCTTGGCGTCGCTATGGGCTGCCTTAAGTTCATCCCAGACCCCAAATTCGATAGCACGTACGGGACATGCCTTGGCGCAGGCTGGATCGGGCTGACCGTCGTCGCTCGTGTCCATGCAGAACAAGCACTTGTGCGAAAGGCCGTCTGCCAACTGCGTAGGATGATTGTAGGGGCAAGACTGCTCGCAGGTCATGCAACCAATGCAGACTTCCTTGTCGTTGTTAACAATGCCGGTTTCTTCGTCGCGCTGCATAGCACCCGTGGGGCAATTTGCAACACAGGCAGCATTTTCGCAATGGCCGCAGGTCATCGAAGCGTAATAGGTGAACGACGTATGGGTGAACGCACCATTGTCGTCAGGCGTAAATTCACCACCACCGAACTCCCATACCTTGCGGAACTTCTGAGGTACCTCAAGGTTGTTACGGTCGAAGCACGCTGTCATACAGGCTTTGCAGCCAGTACAAATATCAGTGTTTACATAAAATCCGTACTGAGTCATGATGCACCTCCTTTATGCCTTCTCGATTTTGCACATGTTGGTATGGACACCGTTGCCCTTTGAAATAGGCGTTGGGCGCTGGCTGGTGAGAACGGCAATACAACCGCCACGGTCGAGCACTTCCTTGTCGCCAAGCCTGTCGGCTTCGCGAGTTTCGGGGTCGTACCATGCGCCCTGGGGCAGGCTCACCACACCAGGCATAATACGGTTAGTCACCTTGGCGGGAATCTTGCTCTTGCCGCGCCTGGTGGACACGATAACTTCGTCGCCTTCAGTGATACCCAAGCTTTCAGCGTCTTGAGTGTTTATCCACAGCTGCTGCGGGGCAACGCTCTTCATCCAGTCCACATTGCCGTAGCTGGAATGCGTACGGGTCTTGGTATGGTGACCAATAAGCTGGAAGGGATATTCCGCCCTTACTTCTTCGTCGCCCCAGCCTTCGGGTGCCACGTAATAGATGGGCAGACCAGTAATCTGGTCCTTTCCGTCGTCAGGCACATAGCCACCGCTCGTGAGGTCCCACTGCTTAGACAGGTTATAGGCCTGCTTGCTGAACACTTCGTACTTACCAGAAGGCGTTGCAATAGCATCATGCGCAGCCACACCGGGCTCATGTTCGTCGGTCTGCTTCCAAAGAGCTGTCTCTTTGAATTCTTCGAAGCTTGCGCCCGTCTTGTCGCCAGCAGCCTGGCCCTGTTCCCAAAGCCACTTAACCCAATCTTCCTGAGTACGGCCTTCGGTGAAGTCTTCTTCGACACCCAGTTCCTTAGAAAGCAGCGAGCAAACTTCGTAGACGCTCTTGGATTCGAACAGCGGATCGATGCCTGGGGTTTCGCACAGTGCGAAGCCAGTCCAAGCGGTACCACCCTGGCAGATATCCATTTCTTCAAAACTGGTGGTGCAAGGCAAGATATAGTCGCTCATAAGAGCGGTAGGGGTAAGCATCGGGTCCAGGGTTACGACGCAGCGCAAACCAGAATCGGCTTCGTCCGGGAGGTTGTAAATACGCAGGCAGTCGTTGATGTCACCGTGCTGACCACCCATGACATTGGAGCCATAGTTCCAGATGAACTTAATGGGAGCCTTCAGTTCCAGTTCGCCCGGTTCTTCGGCAAAACGCATAGCGCCCGTATTGTCGATATGACGAACGCCCCAGGTGGTATCGTTCATGGACTTGTAGTCTTCAATGGCTTGATACCAGTCGAAGAAGCTAATAACGCGTTCGACGGTATTCTTTTCAACCAAGTTCGGAGCAGAAACGGGAATGCTATACGGAACGCCGCCCGTGCCTTCGCGTGCACCCGTACCGCCACCGGAAATACCAACGTTACCCGTGATGGCAGCAATAAGACCAATAGAACGAGTATTGTTGCCGCCCGCCGCATGACGCTGCAGGCCCCAACCCTGGATGGAAGCCGTAGGACCATCGACATACAGTTCAGCGAGTTCGCGAATCTTGTCGGCAGAAACGCCGCAGATGGACGCAGCCCATTCAGGAGTCTTTTCGCCTGTACCTTCGTAAGCACCGGTGCCGTTCAGGTAGGCTTCATAGGAATGGTCGCCTTCGATGGTGCATGCGCCCGCCTTGTCCAGACCGAAGAATGCACTCGAAGTGGGTTCACCCGCCTTCACATCTTCTTCGAAGGTATCGGAATAGAAGCCAATGAACTTTTCGCGGATAAGCTTTTCGTCCAGCTTGCCTTCCGTGTACAGATGATGAATCATGCCCGTTACCAGTGCCATGTCGGTACCAGGACGGATGGGCACCCATTCGGTAGCTACACCCACGGCCGTGTCGGTCAATTGCGGGTCAACCACGATAATTTTTGCATTGGGGTTGTTCAGCTTCACCCACGTGATGAGCCACACCATGGCCGAACCACTCATGCGAGTATTGGCTGGGTTGTTGCCCCATAGGAAGATGTTCTTGGAATTAACGAGGTCGGTCACTTCGTTGTTGGACCATGCATCGCCATTAAAGAGCGGCAGTTCCCAGGTAATCTGACCTGTGGAATAGTCGCAGTAGTGGCGCAGATAACCGCCGTAGCAATTCATCAAGCGCGCAAACATGGTGTTGTCAGGTGCCCAAGAAATGGAAACGCTGCCGCCCAGCACGCCCGTGCCATACTGGATATAGAAGGCGTCGTTGCCATATTCTTCCTTGATACCCTTCATTATTTCGCCAATTTCGCTGATGGCCTGATCCCAGGAAATTTCCTCGTACTTGCCTTCGCCGCGCTTGGTGCCTTCTACGCGCTTCATCGGCTTCTGCACACGGCTATTCGCATAAATACGCTGGCGATTGGTGCGACCACGGACGCAGCTGCGCATCTGATAGATGCCGCCAGGACCAAAGTCGTCAGTCCCGTCGTTGTCGTTGTCGATGCGCACGACGGTGCCGTCCTTAACGTACACCTTCAATGGGCAACGGCTTCCGCAGTTTACGTGACAACCCGACCAGGTCATGGTGTCGTAATCGAGCGGATTGCTTTCAACGGTAACAGTAGCTTCAGCCGCCGGTTCGCTACTCGAAGCTTCTGCGGCCGCCGATGCACTTGCTTCAGCGGCAGAAGATGCGGCTGAAGAGGCAGCTCCACCTCCTTGGCTACATGCACTCAGAGCAGCACCTGCACCCAGAGCACCCGCGAGAGTGACAAACGTACGACGTGAAACTTTCAAGTCGTCCGCTGTCTGGATAGACTTCTCCTGCATTTTTCCCTCCTTCTTTGAAGTTTAAGATGATACTTCTCTCTGATTTTGGATTATATGTGTTCCCCTAAATAAGGTGAATAAAGGGGAAAAGTGCATTTTCTTTTCGAATTCTTATCAAATTATTGCGGAGCATAAAAGCGTAGTTGAGCACTCCCGTAGCAGCAAGCTTAGTAAAGAAATTGATTGTCAGGAAACGAAAACCCGCAGTGTTTGGGGGCACATATTAGGGAACAAAAACCTGAAGTGCTTGGGGGCACATACTGATGTCAAATTCAGAGCCCGTAATTCTTTCGCCTTCAGACTGGGCTGGCGGCTCCACGTCAAACTTGATGTTAATTTTCGAGGCACGTTCGAATTTTACGCCGCGCAACTTGGTATGTTTACCATTCTTCGCGCGAGCAAAGGCGGCAACTGCGCGCGGGACCGACCATTTGCCTTCAGCGTAGCAAATGTCAAACATGCCATCCGCAGGGTCGGCATCGGGGCAAATTTTAAACCCGCCACCATAAGTGGGCCCAATCTGGACAGCAAACATAATGGCCGTGGTATCGATACTGCGCTCATCGTCGAACGTAGCCTGAACGTGATGATGGTCCAGATGATGTAAAAGCTGGTCTATGCCCACTTCAAAATAAAGTGCCCCACCCGTCTTTTTCGTATGATGACGTGCTTCAACCGTGCCCAAAGCAATGGCAGCATCCAGGCCAAACGACAAAGTTTCAACGAAGTATTCATCGTTCACTTTACCCACATCGTACGGGCGTGTTTGGGCCACAAGCAACTGATGGCAGGCTGCTTCAACATCTTCAAGCATGCCAATGGTGCGCGCATAGTCGTTGCCCGATCCGACAGGAATAAGGCCAAATGCCGGGCGATTCTTTTCGTCAATCTGCATAAGGCCGTTAATGGCTTCATGGACGGCACCGTCGCCGCCTATGGTAATAACACTGGCATATTCACCTGCCACACCAGACGCCAAAAAAGTCGCATGACCAGGGGCGGTCGTTTGAACCACGTCCACGTTCACCGCACCAAGTTTTTCGCGCAAAATATGGCGCGCATGATACGACGCCCGCTCCGCTTCGCAACGCTTGGCGGCAGGGTTAACAATAACGAGTATTTTCCCTTGACGAATATCCATATTCTCACTTTAGGGCATCACGCCGAACTGTGATGCAACGATGCCTGCAACAACAGAAATGATAGCAATAACTGCAATAATCTTGAAAGTTGTTGCACTAGTGTCATTTTGCGCGGGATTCCCCGAAGGGCGCACTTCGAGCAGGTCCTTCGTAGCACCGCTGATGGTATCTGGCGGTTGCCCCAGCTTACGGTAGTTGCCGTATTCTTGCGATTCGCCCGTTTGTTCCCATACGTTTTCTTGTTGGCCTTGGTCGTCCATAAAACCATTCTACAAGCTGAAACCCAAGGCCGTGAAAACAAGTCCAAAGAAAACACCGACCGCCAGCAAAAGGGCAACCACCATAAGGTTTTCGTGCATGCGCCTATTGGTGCGGAACAGCACAAGCAGACCGATGCCCGCCGAAACGAGCAGGCCAGCCATGGTGGCCCCAAAGCCCAGCGTTCCTTCCAGATACAATTCCGTAATAATAACGCTGGCCGCGCAGTTAGGAATTAGGCCCACAAGGGCAGAAGCCACAACGGAAAGCTCTGGGTTTGAAACCAGGAAGAGCGAAAACGTCGCCTGCCCTACCACTTCCACGATGGCCGTGAGCGCCAGACTAACCAGGAAAATAAAGACCGTAACTTGCACGGTATGGTTAAAGGCGCTGCGCACAATGCCGCCTTCTTCGTCGTGGCAATGGCAGTTGTCGGCTTCACAGAGTTCATGGATGTGCAGTTCGCCCGAAGCATTGCGGCGCAAGATATAGGCCGCCGCATCGATGGCGAAACCAGCAAGCATGCCAACGATTACTTTGATGCCAAGGATTTTGAGAATAAGCGTAGGCTCCACCTGTTCGGCAATCATGATGGGAAGCATTTCGTCGGACGTTGCCAAAAAGACCGCAATGAGCGTGCCCAGGGTAATAACGCGACCTGCATACAGCGTTGCTGCCGCGGCCGAAAAGCCGCACTGGGGGAAGGCGCCGAGCAAGGCGCCAATGAAAGGCCCTGCGTGCCCTGCGCGTTCTACCGCTTCGGCCGTCTTATCGCCCGCTGCACGCTCGAGCGCCTCCATGGCCAGGTAGGTCACGAACAGGAAGGGAACGAGCTTCGCCGTGTCGATGAATGCATCAAGCAATATGTCTAGAACTAATTCCATGAACGCGTAATTGTACCAGACAGCAAAGAAGGGCTGCCTTTTTGCTCTTGTACTTTTAGGTCGGTGTAAGGGCTAAGAAGGGAATGCCTTTTGCGATGTCGCGACCTTGTACTTCTAGGTTGACGTAGTGCGAGCAGGGATTCCCAAACGCACTGTCTGAACACTGCTCTTGTTAATCGCGAAGCGATTCTTTGAATGCATGAAGCAGCGCAGCGCATGAAAGAGGCCCTCGCTTGAGGGCCTCTTGAACAGCGGAGCGGCTGTGCGATTTGGGAATCCCTGTCGCACTACATCATTCCGCCCATGCCACCACCCATGGCAGCCGCAGCAGCGGCAGCAGCAGCCGCGTCGGATTCCTTCGGAATCTCGTTCACGGTTGCGTCGGTGATAAGGATAAGGGTTGCGACCGATGCGGCAGATTGCAGGGCGATGCGAGTCACCTTTACGGGGTCGTTCACGCCCATCTTGATCATGTCGCCGTATTCGCCCGTGGCGCAATTCAGGCCTTCGCCCTTCTTCAGGCTCTTGACCTTTTCGACCACAACGCTGCCTTCAAAGCCAGCGTTCTGGGCAATCGCGCGCAGCGGTGCTTCCATGGCCTTGCGAACAATGTCGATGCCAATTTCTTCGTCCTTGCCTTCGGCTTCAACCTTGTCGAGGGCAGGCAGAGCGTTCACGAGAGCAACGCCGCCACCAGCGATGATGCCTTCTTCGACGGCAGCGCGGGTAGCCTGCAGAGCGTCTTCGATGCGGCTCTTCTTTTCCTTGAGTTCGGCTTCAGTTGCAGCGCCCACCTTGAGCACGGCCACACCGCCAGAAATCTTGGAGAGGCGTTCCTGCAGCTTTTCGCGGTCGAAGTCGGAAGTAGTGCGGTCGATTTCAGCTTTGATCTGCTCAACGCGTTCTGTGATGGCCTTCTTGTTGCCAGCGCCGTCCACGATAAGCACGCTGTCCTTGTCTACGCGCACCGTCTTGGCGGTACCCAGCATGTCGAGCGTGGCGTCGGCCATGGTCAGGCCGAGGTCCTTGTCGACTACCTGGCCACCGGTGACGATGGCGATGTCTTCGAGGATGCGCTTGCGGCGGTCGCCAAAACCAGGGGCCTTAATGGCAACGCAGTTAAAGGTGCCGCGCAGCTTGTTCAGCAGGATGGTTGCGAGGGCTTCGCCTTCAACGTCTTCAGCAACCAGCAGAAGCGGGCGACCCATCTTCATAACTTCTTCGAGCAGACCCACCATTTCCTGGATGTTAGAAACCTTCTGGTCGGTCAGCAGGATGTAGGGGTCGTTCAGGACGGCTTCCATCTTTTCCATGTCGGTTGCCATGTAAGGAGAAATGTAGCCGCGGTCGTACTGCATGCCCTCTACGTGTTCAAGGTCCATGCCAAAGGTCTGGCTTTCTTCCACGGAAATGGCGCCGTCGGTGCCCACCAGGTCCATGGCTTCAGCGATCTTTTCGCCGATTTCAGCGTCGCCTGCGGAAATGGTACCTACATTGGCAATCTGTTCCTTGTTGGAGATTTTCTTTGAGTCCTTAGCGATAGCTTCAACGATGGCGTTAACACCTTTCTGAACGCCACGGCGAATACCCAGGGCGTCGGAACCGGCGATAACGTTGCGCAGGCCTTCGGTAACGATGGCGTCGGCCAGCAGGGTTGCGGTGGTGGTGCCGTCGCCGGCAGCGTCGTTGGTCTTAACGGCTGCTTCACGAATGAGCTGGGCACCCATGTTTTCTACGGGATCTTCCAGTTCAATTTCGCGGGCAACGGTAACGCCGTCGTTGGTTACGAGCGGTGCGCCATAGCTTTTTTCGAGTGCCACGTAGCGGCCCTTGGGGCCAAGCGTTACCTTAACGGCGTCAGAAAGCTTCTTGACGCCTGCAGCAAGCCCGGAACGAGCTTCTGCATCAAACTTCACATCTTTTGCCATCTTGTATTCCTTTCAACACTTCGTTGTTATTACTAAAAAAGCAGGTTTAGTTTGGCGAGTGCGATAGGCCCGACTGGCGTACTGAGCGTACTTGGTACGCGCAGGGGAGCACGGAGGGCCTAGCGTGCCGCCAAACTAAACCTGGACTGCGTAGAGGTCGTCGGCGCGCAGAATCATGACGGTTTCGCCGTCAACGTCGATTTCGGTGCCGCCATATTTGCCATAGAGTACGCGGTCGCCCACCTTCACGGGAACAGGAATGGTTTCGCCGTCTTCAGTTACGCGGCCGTCGCCCACAGCCAGCACCACACCCGTGGTCGGCTTTTCCTTGGAGCCGCTGGAAAGCAGCAGGCCACCTGCGGTTGTTTCTTCAGCTTCGTCCTGCTTGACGATAACGCGATCGCCCAATGGTTTCAGGTTCATAGTCGTCTTCCTTTCTAAGAGGAGCCTCTCTGGCTGCCTTTGTACCCGTAAGTAAAAATGAGCACTCATAAAACTTGAGTGCGGGAAAATCATGTTAGCACTCTAGGGCTTAGAGTGCTAAATCTTCACATACTCGTTACTTTTACGGGAAAATAGATTTAGGACTCGCGTTTAACGGAAAGCTAAGCGCGCAATTGAAGGGCGCAATAACTAGGGCACTCTTCACCACATCCCAGCATTGTTTGGCCTAGTAATTAGACAAGCGCCCTTCCTAAAAGCGCGCTTCCATTTCCTACGCTCGCCTAAAGCTGCGGAAAAGGCACTACCCCCCGCTTTAACACTTATTTTTGGCCGGGTTGGACGAGGCCGTTTTCATAAGCTTGCACAACCAGCTGAGCGCGGTCGTGGGCGTCGAGCTTGGCCATGATGCGCGCCACGTGCGTCTTTACCGTTGCTGGCGAAATAACCAGATCTTCGGCAATTTCTTCATTGGTCTTGCCGTGGGCAATGAAGGCCAGGATTTCGCGTTCGCGGTCCGTCAATACCGCGAAGGATTCGGTTGCCGCAATTTCTTGTGCGCGGGTTTCCACGAAGGCTTCAATCAAGCGGCGCGTAATGGAGGGCTGGATGAGGGCTTCACCTGCGGCCACCGTGCGAATGGCATGGGCGATGTCGTCCGGGTCGGAGTCCTTCAGCATGAAGCCGCTCGCCCCTGCCTGCAGGGCGTCGTAAACATATTCGTCGATGTCGAAGGTGGTCAGCACCAGCACGCGCGTGTTTTCCAAGGCCGGGTCAGCCACGATTTTGCGCGTCGCGTCGATGCCATTTTCCAGCGGCATACGAATGTCCATGAGCACCACGTCGGGCTGAAGGGCGCGCGCCTGGTCGTAGGCAGCCAGACCATTGTCGGCTTCGCCCACCACCTTAATAAAGTCGTAGGAAGATAAAATGAGTTTGAAGCCATTACGAACCAGGTCCTGGTCGTCGACAATGAGCACGCGGACTTCTTCGCCTTCGAAGCGCGCCACGTCGGCCGCGCGGGCAGCTTCTTCACTGCGGGCGCGCAGCTTCTGCTGGGCTTCGCGATAATCTTCGTTATAGAGGCTGTCGCCGCCAATAAGTTCTTCAGTCATGCTATTCCCCCGCGCTCTTTTCGTTAGCTTCATTCAAAGGAACGTCTGCTGTTATTGTAAAGCCCCCTTGGGCTCTATTGGAAGCCGAAAAATGCCCGCCCAAAACTCTTACACGTTCTTCCATGCCTTGTACACCATGGCCACCAGAATTCAGGGAAGCGGCACCTTTGCCATTGTCTTCCACGGTCAGGCGGGCAAAACGTTCGTCGGACGAAAGCGCCACACGCACCCAAGACGCCTGGGCATGACGCACGGTGTTGGTCACCGCTTCACGTGCGATGCCAAACAAGGCCACATCCACGTAAGCCGGCAGCGACTCCTTATGGTAGTTTTCCACGTCAAGCTGGACTTCCAGGCCTGCTTCGCGTGCGTATTCCACCAGGTCATCGAGGCGGTCGGTGCCCTGGGTAGGCGCCGTTTCCGCTTCCTGGTTTTCATTGCGCAGCACGCCGATCATGGAACGGATTTCTTCCAGGGCGCTCTTGGACGTGTCGCGCACTTGCACAATAACTTCGCGCGCCGCTTCGGGGTTGCGGTCTATCATCTTTTCGGCCGCCGCCGCCTGGATGCTCACCGCGGTCAGCGAATGAGCGGTAATGTCGTGGATTTCGCGCGCAATGGCCACGCGTTCTTCCTGAACGCGACGCGCCGCTTCTTCCCTACTAGCTTCTTCAGCAGCAAGGGCCCGTTCTTCAGAAACCTTAATATAGTTTTCGTAGGTCGCAAGTGCTACGCCCGCCATGACGGAAAACAGCACGAGGGTCGCATTCTGAATGCGCGAAAGCAGCACGAGGCTTTCGTTTAAGCCAAAGGGCATTTCGATGAAGAGCAAGACGGCAATGCAGGCAAGGGCAGCGATAACCGCTTCACTCATGGGCCGTTCGTGAGCAACCGTAAACAGGGCCACCATGGGTCCAAAAAATGCCAGCGTATAGGCCGAAACATACTTCGCCTGCGTAAGCGCCACCACGTATGCCACGAAAACAAACACGAGCACCGGCCAGGGGAACTGGCGCCGTAAGATAAGCGGCCAGGTGGTCAGACCCAGGAGCATATAGGTTGAAAACGTGGGTGTTACATTTACCACGCCAATAAGGGTGCGGAAGTCTTCGTCTTGCACCACGAAGGTCATGTTTGAAAGCGAAAGCTGCACCCAGCCCAGAATAAACACGGCAACAGCAATGCAGATGTCCACGACCCAGTCGCGGGTGGTCATTTCGCGGTCATTTATGAGTATCGAATACATGCTTATATGGTACAGGAAAACCGCTTGTTAGCCTTGCGAGGCGCAGATTCAAGGGGCTTAACCCAGGCAAAGCGCAGACAATACAAGACGCTAGACCATGGCTGCCGGGGGAAGCTGGGCGCGCTTGTAGGCATAGCCTTCTGCACGCGCGATAATGCGTTCAACTTCTTCGACTGGCGTGGCGCCCGTTGCAAGCGCTTCGGGGCTCTGCCCCTGGTCGAAATAACCCATCAAAATGCGGTCGAGCTCGGGGTAGCCTATGCCAAGGCCCGCTTCGTCGGTTTGGTCGGGCGCCAGTTCGGCGCTGGGCGGCTTGCTAATAACATGCGGCGGAATGATGTCGCCCCCACCCTGTTCGCGTGCCCGTTCGTTAAGCCAATTCGCAAGCGCATAGACTTCCGTTTTATACAGCCCACCGATAGGCGCAAAGGCCCCAGCTGTGTCGCCGTAGAGCGTGGAATAGCCCATCCAAGCTTCACTTAAATTGCCCGTATTCACGAGCATCCAACCGTGCGCGTTGGAAAGCGCCATAAGGGCCACCATGCGCAAACGCGCCTGACTGTTTTCGCTTGCCAGGCCTTCGAAGCTTCCCCCCGTGTGGGGCGCAAGCTCTTGCGCGAGGGCATCGTAGGCGCCGGTGATTGAGATTGTTTCCGCCTGAATGCCCAGGTTAGCGGCCAGTTCGAGGGCGTCGGTGCTGGCATGGTCCGTGGAATAAGGCCCTGGCAAGAGCACGCCATGCACATGTTCTGCACCAAATGCTGGCACGCACAGGGCTGCCACCACGCTCGAATCCAGGCCACCCGAAAGGCCAATAACACAGTCGGTAAAACCTGCCCCGTGGGCAAATTCGTCAATCTGGGTAACGATGCTTTCAACAAGCTGCTGCATAGGGGAACCTCACTCCTGCCTATAGTTCGTTCGGGTTGGGCTCAAATTTATTACCAGCCTTCGCGCCCAAGCGAAACCACTACTGCACCGCGCGGATTTTTTCCGCCAGCCATTCCGCCCATTCGTCCACGCCTTCACCCGTGGTAGCCGCCATGCGGAAAATGGGAGCCTGCGGGTTCAGCTGACGCACGGCTTCCGTAAAGGCTTCTTCATTGAAGTTGAACACCGGCATGGTGTCCACCTTGTTCAGCACCACCGCTTCTGCCACCTGGAACACGCCCGGGTACTTAAGCGGCTTGTCGTCGCCTTCGGGGACCGAAAGAATCATGACCTTGGCATTTTCGCCCAAGTCAAAGTCCGTCGGGCAGACCAGGTTGCCCACATTTTCGAGCAAGATAAGGTCAAGGGCGTCCAGGTCCAGCACGTCGAGCGCCTTACGGATCATATTGCTTTCCAAGTGGCAGGCACCACCCGTGTTAATTTGCACGGCCGCAATACCCTGGGCCTTAATCTTTTCGGAGTCTACACTCGAAGCAATGTCGCCTTCGATAACAGCAATATTGAATTCGTCGCGCAGGGCTTCGATGGTGGCCAAAATGGTCGATGTCTTGCCCGAACCCGGCGAAGCCAAGATGTTCAGCACGAAGACGTGCTTTTCAGCAAAGAGGGCGCGATTTTCCTGGGCCAGCGCGTCGTTTTTTGCCAGGATGGGTTGTTCTAAATTGATTTGCATGTTTGCTCCCCTGTTAGGTAAGTCACTTCTATACCGTCTTGTTCCCTAGTCGGGCAGGTCAACTTCAATACTATCGATTTGCATTTCCTTGCCAGCGATAAGTTCCGTAAACGGGCTCCCGCATTCGGCACAGGTCATATGAAAGCGGTCGTGTTCGTATTCGGCGCCACATTCCTGGCAACGGCTTTTGGGGCGAACCATATTAATATGCAGCTTTGCACCTTCGCACATGGTGCCTTCGGAAAGCGCTTCGAAGGCAAACTCGAGCGCGTCCTGAATGGCTTCGGTCATTTCACCCACGGAAAGCGTGATGTCGGTCACGCGGACGGCGCCCGCATTACGCGCAGCTTCCGTCACAGAGCTCATAACCCCTGTCATTAAACCAAGTTCATGCATTACTTTTCGGCTTCTTTTTTGGCCTTCTTGGCAGCCTGTTCGGCGGCCCATTCTTCTTCCCAGGCAGCTTCTTCGGCTGCCAGGCGTTCGGCTTCTTCCTTCTGCTTCTGAATCTTATTGCCAAGCACCAAACGCGCCGCCAGCATAGAAACTTCGTAGAGGCTGATCATGGCGCCGAACAAAAGGAGCATGGTAATGGGCGAAGCGTCGGGCGTAATGAGTGCCGAAATAAGCATGAGCGCAATATAGACCGTGCGCCAGGCGCCACGCAGCTTGGCGTAGGGCACCACTTCGAATACCGTTAGGTAGAACACCACGAGCGGCAGTTCAAAGGCAAAACCAAAGCCAATTTCGAACTTGATAATAATGTCGATCCATTGCTTGGCTTCGGGCAGGATGGTCGCGAAACCCATGCCTTGTTCTGTAAGCCATTCGAAGGCCGGGTGCAAAATAATCAGATAGCAAAACACCGTGCCGAAAATGAAGAGCGCGCATGCAATGGCGAAGGTAGGAATAAACCACTTACGTTCGTTGGGCTTAAGCGCGGGCAGGAAGAAGGCCAGCGCCTGCCAAATAATAACGGGCATGCAAGCAACAAGGGCCGCCCACATGGCCACCACGAAGCGCACGCCAAAGGCGTCGAAAGCGCCCATGTATACCCAGGCTGGCGAACCGTCTTCGTTCGTGGGAATAAGGTCGTTAATGGGCAGGATAAGGAAGTTTGCGATGGTGGGTGTTGCCATATAGAAGACCAGCACCGCAATAAGCAAGCACACCACAACGCGCACAAAGCGCATGCGCAGTTCACCGAGGTGGTCGAAAAGGGGCATTCGCGCAGGACCGACTGGCATGCTATTCCCCCTTTCCTTGGGCAGGTGCGTCTGTTTCGTCAGTCGCTTCTTCCACCTGCTTGTCTACTGGTTCAGCTGCAGCCTTCTTGGCAGCTTCTTTTTCCTTTGTAGCTGTTTCGCCTTCAGCCTTCTTGGGCTTAGGTTTCTTTGTTACAGGCTTGGTACCGTAGAGTTCTTCGGCCGTTGGCTTCTTCTTGGTGGCCTGTGCTTCTTCGGCTGCCTTAGCTTCTTTTTCTTCGGCAAGCTTGGCTTCAACGGCTGCTACGGCCGCCTTGCCTGCTTCCCTCGCTTCTTCAAGGCCGGCGCCCGCTTCGGTCGCCGCTTCCTTAGCGGCCTTTTCCGCTTCGCGCTTGGCAACCAATTCGGCTTTGCGTTCGTCGGCGGCCTTGCGCGCTGCACGCTGCTTGTCGTAGCGCGCCTTGCGTTCGGTGAAGCTTTCGCCGCGGTCTTCCTTCTTGGCCTGCGTTTCAAGCTTGGAAAGCGCGTCGAGCGGGTTCTTGAAGGGGTCTTCTGCGTCGGGGTCGTAGACTTCGGTTTTAATGACGCGGTTCATTTCAGCCTGGGCATTACGGAACTTGGCAATGGCCTGACCAATGGTCTTTGCCATACCAGGAAGCTTGTCGGGCCCAAAAATGATAAACCCGAAAATCAGGATAATGACTAATTCATTTGCACCAAGACCGAACAAGAAGTGCTCCTCTAATTACTTCGCCTACGCTCGCCTATGCCGCGCTCGAAGACGCTTCAGTTTCGGCACTTGCAGCGGCTTCGGTTTCGGCGCTTTCAGAGCTACCCGTAACTTCAACGATGGTGCCTTCAGCGCTCGTGGCAGCTTCTTCGGCCGAAGTCTGGGCTTGCTGAGCGGCCTGCTGGGCTTGCTGGCTACTGCAGAAGGTAAGACCAGCCATGGGCAGCATAAGGCCCAGAATAAGCAGTACGGCCACGATACCAATGCCAATGCGCTTCAGCGTTTCCTTGCGTTCCTTTTCAGCGGCAGCAGCGGCTGCACGTGCTTCAGCTGCTTCAATGCGAGCCTGCTTTTGCTTTGCCGACATTTTTTGTTTCTTCGCCATAAAAATCGTTCCTACAATTCTTCCAATTATTCAGGGGCGCTAGCTACGCAGGCGGCCCCGTGCTTCTATAGCGCGGGCGATATTGTACGCCACATCGAGGTCAACATTCCATTGATTTTGCTCATAGAGCACATTACCACCAACCATTGACATAATTACGTCCGTGCTGCTCGTGGTGTTCACCAAGGCAGAAACGGGGTCGGTCGTAGGCGTCTGGTGCGAACTGGACATGTCGATGGCGATGATGTCTGCCAGTTTGCCCACTTCAAGCGAACCAATTTTGTCGTCCATACGCAGAGCACGCGCACCGCCAATGGTGGCAAGTTCAAGCATGGTCTGCGCGGTCAGGAAGAAGTCGCGTTCCACCGCGCGTTGGACCAGCATGCCCGTGCGCATTTCAAGGAGCATGTCGGCAGAGTCGGTTGCAGCAGGCGAGTCCGTTCCAAGGCCCATGCGCAAGTCGGCCTTCAGGTATTCGCGCATGGGTGCCACGCCCATACCAAGCTGGGCGTTGCAGCGCGAACAGATGCCCACGGCGATGTCGTATTCACGCAGCTTGGCAATGTCGTCGTCGCTCACGTGCACGCAATGGATGGCAAGCATGTTCCCTACTTCGAAGGCGTCCCAGTTCAGGGCATAGTTTATAGGCGTAACGCCCGTGGGAAGCCACGGCGGAATTTCAACGTAACCACGCGAACTGGAAAGGGCGTCCACCGAAAAAGCGCTCGTGCCGCTGCGAATGAAGCGGTACTCTTCGCGGCTGCCTGCCACATGCATGGCAACGGGAATGGTGTCCTTCGCGAATTCGGAAATCTTCTTAAAAATGGACGGGTGGCATTTGTAGAGCGCACCCGGTGCAATGCCAATAGAAAGGCGTTCGGGGTCGACATATTCCTGCCAATGCGCAATGTCGGCCTTGGCCTGGTTCATGGCGAAGTCCACGCGGCGCTTGTCGGTCGCATTCACTTCGCGGTAAATAACACCGCGCATGCCCATACGTTGCAGGGCCTTCATCGCAGCGCCCGTGGGGGTAATGTCGGCCATGCACGTAATGCCAGACGAAAGCCCTTCAAGTGCACCCATGATGGCAGAGCTTTCCAGTTCGGCAGGCGTCATGGTGTCGCCCTTGCTATGCACCGAAACGAGCCATTCAGCGTAGGGCACGTCGTGGACAATGCCGCGCATGGCCGTGTATTCCAGGTGCGTATGAACGTTTACAAAACCAGGGAGGATGGCGGCCTGGCCGAAGTCGCGGATTTCTTCTTCGGGGTAGCGTGCCTGCAGGACGACAGCAGCACCGATGTCGGCAATTTTGCCGTCGCGCACCAAAACAGCGCCCGCCTCGATGGGGTCGGCCGTAATGGGCAAAACATATTCAGCGCAAAGTAGCATGCAGTCCTCCTGAATTGCAAGGGACTATTTTAACATTGCCCAGTTCGCGCTGTGTGAATACATGCTGCTCCAAAGGCTAAATTCGTGAAGTTCACATCTTGGAAGCCTGCTTCTTCGAGCATGCGGGCAAACTCATGTTGCTTTGGGAAGGCTTTAATGGAATCTGCCAAGTACACAAAGTCGTCGCGTTTGCCCGTGAAATGCTGGCCCCATGCGGGGATACCCCACTTCAAGTAGGCCTTGTAGAAAGCGCGCGCAGGAGCAAGCGGTGGCGTGCTGAATTCAAGGACGGCAAGCGTGCCGCCGGGTTTAAGCACGCGGTGTATTTCACGCAGGGCACGCATGCGGTCAGGGATATTACGAATGCCATAGGCCATGGTCACAGCGTCAAAGCTAGCGTCTTCGAAGGGAATGTCTTGCGCGTCGACCACACAGGTTTCCACGCACACGCCACGGTTGTCACCTGTGGCAATGCGCTGCTTGGCCACGTCGAGCATGGCGGGCGTGTAGTCGGAAAGCACGATGATAGCTGGCTTGTGGTGCTTACATATTTCAAAAGTGACTTCACCCGTGCCACCAGCCACGTCGAGCACACAACTTGTGGGCCCAAGCGGCAGGGTTTTTACAAGTTTGCGCAGCCAGAATCGGTCCTGCCCAAAGCTCGAATAATGATTGAACTTTTCGTACTGGCTGGCTATTTCCGTGAAAATGGCGCGCGCACGTTCCTGCGAAACTTCCGCAGGTGCTGCTTGCCCCGTTGCTGTATCGATGGTTGGCATATTATTCTTCCCCAGGTGGGTTCCAGCCATAGATGCGCTCATTGTCTACGTGTACGAGCACGTCATAGGTAGCGCCCATGAATTTAAGCGTCGTTGTGGTAGTGCCCGCTGCTGGGTCGCCTTCCAGAATGACGTCATTGTCCAGGATGTACCAGCAGCCGCTGCTGGTTTCGTCGTCGCCGTTATACCAATAGCCATTCATGCCGAAGAAATAGTTTTCGCCCGTTTCATCTTGGGCATACCAGTCGCCCGACGTCCAGGAAAGCTGCTTGAGCGTTTCCGCTTCGTCTGTTTTACGGGTAAAGGTATAGCTTGTTTTTTGCTGGTGGGGCTGGTTTTCTTCACTCACATGCAAAGTAATGGTGTCGGCAGATTCGGCGGTAAAAACGAAGCCGCCGTCTTCGACCACCTGGTCGCCTTCGGCATGGTAGTTGCGCAGGCCTGCAAAGTGAGCTTCTACGTCTGCTTCGACGTTATAAAGCCACACGGCAAAGGTGCCCGTGTCGGAAAAGGTTGCCTGGAAGGAAAAGGTTTTCCCGTCAAAGTCATAGTCGCGGCATACCCAGGTGCCCACAATGCCGCCCGCGCCCGAAACGCGCTCCGGATCTTCCGAAGGACGCTGCACGCCCGACTGGGCCCAGGGCCTTCCCGCGTCGCCACCATAACCTGCCAGCTTAGCCGCCGCTTCTTCGGCAGTGGTGCTTGCTCCTTCAGGCATACCATTGCTGTCGGTTGTTCCTTCAGGCATACCATTACTGCTGGTTGCTGCGTTTGTTGAAGCTGGTTCAGGGCTCGATGAACTAAAGAGGCCCATGGCAAAAGCAAGGGCTACCGCTATGCCAACAACAGCAATAAGAGCAATGATGCCAACTATTGCGCGCGACGACGCATTGCTTGGCACCATTTCTTCTGTTTCCTGCGGCGCGCGATTGGGCGCTTCTGTTTCTTCGGGTGTTTGCAGCGGCACCTTGGCAGCTTCTGTTGTTTCTTCTATCGTTTCTGCAACTGGCTGTTCAGCTGCTTCTTCTATCGTTTCTGCAACTGGTTGTTCAGCTGTTTCTTCGTTCAGTTCTTCGGTTGGCATACGCCTTGTCCCCCTTGCGTAGCTTTGAGTATTTCGAAGCTAAAAGTATAGCGTGAACGCTCGAAGCAACAGCGGCAAAACGGCCGAATTGGGGATAATACCGCCCTTCGGTTTAATAGCTTTCTTCAAGGTTTGAATGGGCGAAAGCGTCGGCGGAAAGCGGCGCAAATTTGTGCTGCGCGAAACGGTCGAGTGCCACGAGCGCAATCATGGATGCGTTGTCGGTACAAGCTGAAAGTGGCGGCAGGGTAAGGCGGACGTTCATTTCAGCGCACAGCGTTTCGTAGGCGGCACGCAGGGCCGGGTTAGCAGCCACGCCCCCACCCAAGCAGAATTCTTTGGCGCCTGTTTCTTCGAGGGCAGTCTTGGCTTTTGCCACCTGCACGTCGATGACGGCCGCCTGGAAGCTGGCGGCAATGTCGGGGATGTTGAGCTCGTGCCCCGCTTCCTGCTGCTGAGCAATGTAAGTAACCACCGCGGTCTTGAGGCCCGAAAGGCTAAAACGGAAGTCGTGGCTGTGCAGCATGGCACGCGGGAAATCGATTGCGTGCGGGTTGCCTTGCGCGGCATAACGCGAAATGATAGGCCCGCCAGGGTAGCCCAAGCCGAGCGCCTTGGCCACCTTGTCGAAGGCTTCACCTACGGCGTCGTCGATGGTTGAACCGAGGATTTCATAAACGCCCCAGTCGCGCACGTGCACGAGCATGGTATGGCCGCCGCTCACCAGGGAAACCACCATGGGTGGCTGGATGTCGGGGGTGGCCAGCTTGTTGGCATAGAGGTGGCCTTCCAAGTGGTTGACCTGGATATACGGGATGTTGGCACCCCAGGCTGCACCCTTGGCAAAGGCCACGCCTACCACGAGCGCGCCCACCAGTCCAGGCGCATAGGTGCACGCAATGGCGTCCAGGTCGCGGTAGCGAAGGGGCTGGCGCATTTCGCTTTGGGGCATTTCGTCTTGGCTCGTTTCGCCACCGCCTTCATTTGAGGCGGATGCTTGTTCGAGGCAGACCTGGGTTACGCCGCAGATAGCTTCGATATGCTTACGGCTTGCAATTTCTGGAACCACGCCGCCGAAGCGCGCGTGGAAGTCAATCTGGGACGCAATGGCGTCGGAAAGAATAGCGCCCGTACCGTCGATGAGCGCTGCCGCCGTTTCGTCGCACGAAGTTTCAATGGCCAAGATGAGCGGCTTGCCGTAGGTAGCCGAAGCCTCTGCAGGTCTTTCGTTGGTAGTTATTATTTCCATACCTGCGACGTCTGCCGTTGCAGCAGGTAGGGGCCCTTGCATGATGGTGGCGTCTTCGCCGTCAGAATAATACCCAGGGCGCTGGCCTATAGAATCCAAGCCAAGGGCTTCATAAAATGCCTGGGCGCCTTCGTTGGCAGCCCGCACCTCGAGCGTGATTTCCGCCGCACCCAGATTGCGCGCATCTTCCGCAAGGCGCGTCACCAGTTCGCGTGCGATACCTGCACGACGTGCTTCCGGTGCGCATGCCACCTTGAAGATTTGCAGCTGCCCGTCCAGCACCTGGCCACCCGCATAGGCAACAAGCGCACCGTGCTTGTCGTGCGCTGCCCACCAGGTGCGGTCCTTGCGCGGAAGCTCGTCGGCAAACTGTGCCGCGTTCCAGGCGTCGGTTCCCATGCAGGTGGTTTCTAGGGCCGCGACTTGGTCTACATCGACCGCCGCCAAGGGACGATAGCTTATTGCCTCGTTTCCACCCACACCAGTACGTAAGTCGCGCGGTGCTGCATCCGCAAGCTTTTCCCTTTCGTGTTCTTCGGCGTCGGAAAGGCGCGTATACACTGGAAGCAAGAGCGCAGGGTTGTGGCGCTGCGCGTCAAAGGGGTCGCAATCGCCCGCCTGCCATGCGTCCTGCAAGACCGCCAGCAAGCCGGGGCCCTGCACACGCCACTGGCCTTCAGGCGCAAGGGGGCCAAGGGCGACAAATAGGTCGGCGTACTTCGCAAGAGCGTCGCCGGCTACGAGTGCATAGCCACCTTCCTGCGCGCCTTCAAAGGTAGAGGCCGCAACCACCATGTCGGCAGAGCTGCGCCCAATGGCAGCTTCCGTAATGTTGTAGACCTGCGGGTACACTTCCTTGCGCATGGCATCCGCCACCACAAGCACCCGCCCGCGCACACCTGCCGCCTGGAGTTCCCACGCTAAGGCATCCAGGGTCGAAACCCCCACGAGCGGCACTTCAAGTGCCGAAGCCACGCCCTTCGCCGTTGCCATACAAATACGCACACCGGTAAAGGAGCCAGGACCGCGCCCGCATGCCACACAAGCAATCTGGTCGCGGCTTATTTCCTGTTCAGTAAGCAGCTCGTCTATATTGGGCAATAGCTGCGTGTTAGATGCCCGGTGGGCTGCCACTTGGCGGTGCGCCACCAATTCAACGGTCCGCGTTTCTGCGTGTAGCACGCCAAGCGCAATCGAAATAACTTCGTTTGCAGTGTCAAAGGCAAGCACGTATTGCATCATGCGCGCTCCTCTGCGACCTGCCCCCAGCAAGCGCACAGCTCCTGAGCGCGTGTACTATGGGGCTGTGCTTTGATACTGCGCACGCCGTCGGTACCTGAAGTAATGGCAACTTCCAAATAGTCGTCGGGCATTTCACTGGGGAACTTGTCGCCCCATTCTATAAAGGAAACTCCGCCGCCTTCCAGCACTTCCCAGTAGCCAATATCGTCCAGATCTTCAGCGCTTTCCAAACGATATAAATCGAAGTGATTGAGCACGCCAGACGCGCAGTCGTAAGTGAGCAGGATATTAAAGGTTGGGCTTGTTACTTCACCTGTTACACCCAGGGCTTCTGCCACCCCTTGAACAAACTGCGTTTTGCCCGCGCCCAAGTCGCCGTTAAGCACCACCACGTCGCCCGGCTGCAGGCACGCCGCAAGTGCTGCTCCCAGTCGCTTCGTTTCTTCTGCACTATGTGAAACTAATTTCATGACTACGATATTAGCTTAATAGCGTCTTTTTCGGTAATACTAAAGCACACTTACAGCTATGCAGCTTCCAAATAGCTGTACACAGTATTGCAGGGCTATAATACGGGAAAGTTCGCGAAAAGGAGGCGCAATGAAACTTGACGATTGCCGTGTTGATGGTTCGAAGAGGTTTGTGCTGGCAAAGTGCCCCACTTCCGCCAAGATGGATAAAAGCCTGAAAAAGGAATACCTCAAGAAGATGGCGGCCAATACCCAGTTGATTGCCGAACTTCAAGAAAAGCTCTACGCCGAAAAACGCGAAGGCGTCATTATTGCCATTCAGGCCATGGACGCAGGCGGCAAAGACTCCGCTATCAAACATGTCTTAACGGGGGTTAACCCGCAAGGCATTTCGGTAGCCAATTTCAAAGCACCTACCAAAACAGAACTGGCGCACGACTACCTGTGGCGCGTAGTGCAAAGCCTGCCCGAACGCGGCATGATTGGTATTTTCAACCGCTCGCATTACGAAGACGTCATGGTGGTTCGCGCAAAGAACATGCGCGGTGGCTATTCCATGCCCGACCGTTTCTTCAAGGGCAGCGACAAGGCTTTCTTCGATGCGCGTTACCGCCAGATTCGCGACTTCGAGGCCTACCTGTATGAAAACGGCTATCGCATGATTAAGATCTTCCTTAACTTGAGCATGGAAGAACAGACCAAGCGCATGATTTCACGCATCGACGAACCCAAAAAGAACTGGAAGTTTTCGCTCGGCGACTTGGACAACCGCGCCATCTGGGACGAATATGCCCAGGCACACGAAAAGGCCATTGCGGCAACCAGCACGCCCGAAGCGCCCTGGTATGTTATTCCCGCCGACCAAAAATGGTTCGCTCGCTGGCTCATAAGCGAAGCCATCGTGAAGGTGCTCAAGGACTGCAAGCCGAAGTTCCCCACGGTGAGCGAAGAAGACCTCGCGGCCATGCTTGAAGCCCGCGAAAAGCTGGTAAACGGCCAGATATAAAAAGGTTCCGTCGACCGTTAGACCCACAGGTGGTCGAAGAGTTATCCTACTCCGAGTGAGCGGGGACCCGCAGGTGGTCGAAGAGTCAGCGAGGTTTAATTTCGCAAAACAATACGCCCGCTCTTGGCGCAGTGCCCGTACTTCGGTACGGGCCAAGCCATAGATAGGGCGTAGTGTGAAGCGAAATTAAACCGCAGCGTCGGCAATTCCGTCGTTTGTTAAAACGACGGAATACCCAACCTAGTTTTTGGCAATAACGATAAGGTCGTCGTTGTCGCTGAATTTCGTGGCAGCCTTGCTGCGCGGGTTAACTTCAATGGTGAAGCTACCGTCTTCGGCAATCTTCTTGTAGCCAATAGCAATTTCGCCATAGCGCGCCGCCGAAGCCCCCAGCGTGTAGTAGTCCACCGGTTCGCCCGTAAGCACGTAGCGCGTAATAGGCTTCATGTAGATGGTCGAACCACCGTCGGAAAGCAGGTCGTTCAGGATGGCCTTCTTATGACGCTCTTCAGCAATCTGGGCCATCATCTTGGCAGTAATGCGGCTGCTAATAACGAAGTCGGTTGCGCGCATGGTTTGCGAAAGGCGCTGGTTGCGCGTGCTGTTCATTTCAATAACGAGCGGAATGTCGGTACCAATTTCTTCGCCGATGTCGTTTAAGTGCAGCTGCAGCATGAGCGTGCGCGAGTCGGCTTCTTCTTCGGAAAGTTCAGGGTCGGCCATAAGCAAAATGCTTGACGGGCCTTCCGCCACCAGGGTGTCCAGCACAGCGCGCTTAAAGATGCGGCATTCACGCACATCGAGCTCGATGTTTTCGAGCTCTTCGGGCTTGGGCAGGGCGTCCATGTCGATCTTGCCTTCTTCGGCCGCAATAATAACCTTCGAGCCCTTTGCGGCATACTGGTCTTCTTCATGCAGGATGGCCTTGAGCATGTCGGAATAGCCCAGCACCAGCAAGGTGTGCGGTTCTTCAGTGATATTCGGTTCACGCTGGAAGGCGTTTTCGTCCACGGCAGCACGGTCTTGGAGCTGCGTTGCCCCGTCGTCGTGGGCAATAAGAATGACCTGGTCGCCCTCTTGCACCACAGCGCTCGCGTCGGGATTAAGCAACGGTTCTTCATTGCGGACCATACCAATGGCGGTGGAATGCGGCAGGCGCAGGTTAATGTCCTGCAGCGTATGGCCCACCGTAGACGGCATGTCTTCCACATAGATTTCGTTGCCCTTGAAGCTAAGCAATTCAGACAGGATTTCGGACATGCCAGGATGGCGGCCCGCCTGCACCATGAGGCGCGCTACCGTCTTTTGGAAGTTCAGGATTTCGGCACGTTCGCCGCCAGCAATCTTGGCGGGGTGCAGCACTTCACGGTCGCGCACGGTTGCGGTAATGAAGGCTTCGTCGTTGCCATATTCGTCAAGCAGGCTTTCACAGGCCAGTACGCATTTAACCGTCATGAAGTCGTCGGAAAGGTTCACGATAATGGACTTGCAGGTGTCCAGTGAACAAACCTTGAGGTCCTTCGGTGAATCGGGGCGGCCATTGCGACACACCAGGCGAATGTTGCCCAGATTTTCCACGCGGTCGCGAATGATGTCTTCCATTTCGGTCTTGTCTTCATCGGCCATGACCACCACAACGGCGTTCTTCTGGTTTTCATTGGCAAGCGCAAGTTCTTCGATGATGCTCGTAACGTTTTCGTCGAAGCCAATGATAACTACATGGTCTTCTTCGATAATGCGCGACTTGCCGCGCTGAAGGTCGGCGACCTTGTCTTTGATGCCATTGGAAATAGTACCGATCAAGAAGCTGGTAATGAAGATACCCACCAAGGTAACAATGGTCATCACAAACAGGTAGGGAACGGTGCCCTCTTCCTTGGCCAACACGCCCGTGTTAATAGCGTGCATGAGGGTAAACCAGATGGACTGGCCGGGCGAGTCTGCCCCGCTGCCGTCGGCGCCACCCAGCATCACGGCCAGCATGCCGCCAATAACCACCACGACCGTGGTGATAACAGCCAGCAGCAACAGAAGCGAAGCGGTACCCTTCGACATAAGGTTGTCGAACCAGTACCTAAAACGTTGCCAGGCACTTGCTTTCTTCTTCATTGTTGTCCCTTTCTTCTCCTACAAGAACAGGCCGCCCTGCTCCCTAATACCTTTGCTTCTGCACGGACTCATGTTCCTCCTTATAAAAAACCCGCAGTCCAGATTCCTTCGAATCCGAACTGCGGGTCTCGCTAATTAAGACTAACCAGGCGCCTTTTTCGCGCCTTGCTGGTGGCTTTGCCACGCGCTCTGCTGCCTTTTCGCCAGCTTTGCGCGCCAACTACTCCCCCGGAGCATGTTCAGTATAACAAAAGCTTCGGGGTATTCGCGCGAGGAAGGAAAGCTTTAGGCTAAATTACTGAAGGAATGGCAACGATGAAGCAGGCGCCGCCTTCGGGCAGGTTGTAGGCTTCCACCGTTCCGTCGTGCGCTTCCACGATAGACTTTACGATAGCCAAGCCAAGGCCACTGCCACCGGTGTTGCGTGCGCGCGAAAAGTCAGTGCGGAAGAAACGTTCGAACAGCATGGCAGGATCCACGTCGCCAAAGCCGGGGCCGTCGTCCTTTACCGCAATAACCGAATTGCCCGAAATGCCATAGAGCTCAACCTTTATGTGGCCGCCAGGCTCAATGAAATGCGTGGCATTGTCCACGAGGTTCGAAACCACTTCCTGCAAGCGGTCTTCGTTGCCCAACACGTCGGGTGCTTCGCCCGTTATTTCAACCTGGGCATCGACCGCTTCCAGAACGGGCGTCAAGGCGTCGAGTGCTTCTGCCACCACGTCCTTTAAGTTCAGGCGCTTCATGTCGAGCACGGTATTGTCGCCTTCAATATGCTGGAGGGAAAGCAGGTCGTTGGTCAGGCGCGAAAGGCGTTCGGCTTCACCCATGATGGTGTCGCAGAATTTTTCGCGCATTTCCTGCGGCATGTCGGGGTCTTTTAGAAGTTCGGCATTGCCGCGAATGGCCGTGAGGGGCGTGCGTAACTCGTGCGCCACGTCGCCCACAAATTGCATTTGCTGCGTTTCCCGGCGGGCAAGGTCGGCGCATTGAGCCGCCGAAGAGTCGAGCAGATCTTTAAAGTCTTCCACGAGCACGTCGGCTTCGTGCATGCGCCCGTCGGCTTCAAAAGGAATGCTCGCATTCCCCGCGCGATAGGCCACAATTTTCTTCTGTAAGCTACGCAGCGGGTCGGTAATGAATATGGAAATGACCAGGGCAATTATGAAAATAATGAGCGCGGTAGCCAGCAGGGCCAAACCCCACGAAGCCCAGGTGCCGTTATTGAAGATATTAACGAATACCACAAAGAGCACGCAGGCCAACACCGCAAGCAGCGTGGCAAGTATGGTGATGTATGTTGAAAGCCGTTTGATGGTTCCTACTTATGGAAGCGATAGCCGTAGCCGCGCACCGTTTCCACGATGGCAGGGTCGTAGCCGGCTGCTTCGATTTTGTCGCGCAGGCGCTTGATGTGCGTGTCCACCGTCTTGGTTTCGGTGAGGTATTCCCAGCCCCAAGCTTCACGCAGCAAGTCTTCGCGAGAAACCACCTTGCCAGCCTGCTTCATAAGCGCTGCCATCAGTTCGAATTCGCGCGGCGTAAGGTCGATGTCGCCGTGTTCGCCTGTTGCGGTATGGGCGTCTTCAGACAAGGTGATGCCGCTTGCTTCATACACTTCCGCTTCGGCAACCTGGCCATTGGCACGGCGCAACAGAGCACGCACGCGCGCAATAAGTTCGCGCAGGCCGAAGGGCTTTGCCAGGTAGTCGTCGGCGCCCAGTTCCAGACCCACGACCTTGTCGAGTTCAGTGTCGCGCGCAGAAAGGAAGAGCACGGGCACACTCGTTTGCGTGCGCAGGCGGCGGCAGAGTTCATAGCCGTCGATGCCGGGCAGCATGATGTCCAAAATGAACAGGTCGAAATTCGTCTGGGCCGCCATAGCCAAAGCGTCTTCGCCATTGGCAGCGGTGTCGACCGTAAAGCCTTCTTTCTGAAGGGCATAGCTAACAAAGTCGGTGATCGAACTTTCGTCGTCGACAACCAAAATATGAGCGTTATATTCGGACATGTGCGCTCCTAACTACCTTGCACGTTTGCGGCGCCACTTACCCATAGAACAAGGCGCCACGCATGGTATTATCATAGCAAAGCAAAAGCATTTTACGCAGGTTAGGAAGGTTGTTGGGCATATGTTACTTGCAGTAGACGTAGGCAATACGCACACCGTTTTGGGCATTTACGAAGGTGCCGAACTTCAGCATATGTGGCGCATTGAAACGAATGCGAAGGAAACCGCCGACGAACTGCGCGTAAGCCTGGGCGGTCTTTTCCAGCTGGCCGGTTTTTCCAAGGACGACATTACTGGCGTCGTAGTTGCCACCGTTGTGCCGGCGCTTCGCCGCCTTTGGATTAAGGTTGGGTCCGAAATGATGCACCAGGAGGTGCTCTGCATCGACACCGAAACCGCGGGCGATCTTTTCGATGCGAGCGCCTACCCTTCCACCACCATTGGCGCCGACCGCATTGCCGACGCGGTTGCTGCCCGTGCCATCTACGGCGCCCCCGTTATCGTGCTGGACTTTGGCACGGCCACCAACATGGAAGTCATCGACACTGAAGGGCGCTTCCTGGGTGGCGTGATTGCTCCCGGCGTGGAAACGTCCATGAAGGCGCTCTTTTCGAACGCAGCCTTGCTCCCCGATGTAGAACTGGCCGACCCCGTAGGCGCTTGGGGCACCAACACCGTGGAAGCCATGCAGGTAGGTATTGTCCATGGCGAAGCTGACCGCGTGGATGGGCTGGTGCGTCGCATGTGGAAGCAGCTCGGGTACGAAACGCCCGTCATCGCCACCGGCGGCCTTTCGCGCGCCATGCAGCCCTTCTGCGAAACCGTCACCGAAGTGAACCAGGAGCTCACCCTCGAAGGTTTACGCATGATCTGGGAAACCCGGCAATAAGGGCACGGCGGGTGCCTTTCCGAAGCTTTAGTAATTACTAGGCCAAACAATGCTGGGATGTGGTGAAGAGTGCCCTAGTTATTGCGCCCTTCAATTGCGCGCTTAGCTTTCCGTTAAACGCGAGTCCGCGAAGCAAAAGGCACCCGGCGCGGCCCTATAGGGCAGTGCGGACAGCGCGGGCGACGGCGATGGCAGCTGCCAGCTTGAGGGCGTCGATGATGATGAAGGGTGCGATGGCGGCGAGGAAGGCAGCGGCTGGGCCCATGTTGGCCACGAGCATGAGCTGCACCCAACCGCATACGTAGCACACCAGCAGGAATATAACGGCAGCCACGGCATCGTGCACGAGTGAGCGCTCTTTCGGGCTGCCTGGTGCCACTCGCAAGTAAGCCAGGGCAACAGCGGCACCCAGCAGGAAGCCCCAAATGAAGCCACCTGTTGGACCCGCCAGTACCCCAATGCCACCACGCATGGCAGAAAACATGGGCAGCCCAAGCGCCCCCATGGCAATATAGATGCCAATACTCGCAAGCGCTTCCTTGGGCTGCAGGGCAAGCAGGGCAAATACCATTACAAAGGTCTGAAGGGTAAAGGGAACAGGGCCAAAGGGCACAGTAATCCAAGCCGACACAGCCATAAGGGCTACCGACAGCCCGCAAAAGGCCACGGACTGCGTCTGACTGTGATGCGTTTTGTTAGCTAATTGCTGCATAGGGATAGCGTAGCATAACCTTGTCTCACTTTTACTCCGCCCCGTTTGAGACAAAGGTGGTGGCGCGGGCCCCGTGTTAGCTATTCAAGGTAGGCACCCGTCTGCCTGCCCCACAGGTGCGCGTATTCCCCGCCCGCTTCAATAAGCTGGGCATGCGGGCCGTCTTCGACTATGCGGCCTTCGTCGAGCACTACAATGCGGTCGAGGCTCGCCACCGTGGAGAGGCGATGTGCCACCACGATGGAAGTACGCCCTTGCATAAGTTTGAAGAGCGCGTCCTGCACCAGGTTTTCGCTTTCGCTGTCCAGTGCACTCGTCGCTTCGTCCAGGACAAGAATAGGACAGTCGGCCAACATGGCGCGCGCGATGGCAATGCGCTGGCGCTGGCCACCCGAAAGTTTCACACCGCGTTCGCCCGTAACCGTTTCAAAACCCTGCGGCAGCTTTTCAATAAACTCGAGAGCGTTGGCTTGGCGCGCTGCTTCGCGGATTTCTTCCGGGGAAGCTTCGGGCTTGCCGTAGGCAATGTTTTCCGCAATGCTGCGATGGAAGAGCACCGCTTCCTGGGGCACGTAGGCAATTTGGCGGCGCAGGCTTTGCTGGGTGCACTCCGCCACGTTCTGCCCGTCCACCATAATGCGCCCTTGTTGAATGTCGGCCAGGCGCAGCAGCAGCTTGGTCAAGGTCGTCTTACCCGAGCCGCTCATGCCCACCAGGCCAACACGCTGGCCCGCAGGAATGTGCAAGTTGAAGTTGTCGAAGACCTGCGTTTGCGTACCGCCGTCGGTATAGAAGAAGTCGAGGTCTTCAAAGTCAATCGCACCTTCATGCACCACCAAGTCAGGTGCGCCGGGCACGTCGTCCACCAAGCGCGGTTCGTCCAGAATTTCGGTCATGCCGCTTGCGTCACCAAAGGCGCGGTTAATGCGCTGCAAGCCCGTGTTAATAAAGTTGAACTGATTCGTGACGGTATAGGTATAGGTAAACATCATGACGAGCGTGCCAGGCGTAATACCAAACCATGCGTTACCGCCCGCAATAAAGACCGACACCACGCTCATAATAACAAGCGCAATACAAGCCGTCGTAATGCCGCGTACCATGGAAGCCCACATACGTTTCGAATCGCGCGCCACCACTTCCTTGTTGAAGTTGTCGAACAGGCTGCGTTCGTAGTCTTCGCGACCGTAGGTTTTCACGGAAAGAATGTTTGCCACGCTGTCGGACAGTTCGCCCGAAAGCTGGTTCTGGGCACCCGCCGCTTCTTCGTTTAAGTTGAGAATGCGCTTGTACATGCGGTAACTCACGAAGCCGTAGAAGATGAGCATGCACATAAGAATGGCCGTATACAGGGGCACGCGCGGCCCCAGCAA
Organism: uncultured Coriobacteriaceae bacterium; assembly: GCA_902768975.1. Taxonomy (GTDB): domain Bacteria; phylum Actinomycetota; class Coriobacteriia; order Coriobacteriales; family Eggerthellaceae; genus CACXMZ01. The sequence goes on along the minus strand of CACXMZ010000008.1, from coordinate 39,212 downwards.
CACGCACACGAAAATCACCGACACGGCTACGGGAAGCACAGGGAACGCGATGACTTCAACAAGCTGGTTGTAGGCATTCATATACTTGGTGGTCTGGCTGACCAGGGTGCCGCCGAAGCGGTTGGAATGGAAGCTCATGGATTGGTTGCAGAGCGCGTCGAAGGCCTGCGTGGCCAGGTCGTAGTTCACTTCGATTTCCAGCTTCCACATGGTGTAGTCCTGGAGCTTGCTGCACGCTTGACCAAAGAGGTTTACCAGAATAAGCGCCACGACATACGGGCCAAATACAGGGAAAACATTTTCGGCAGAAACTGGTTCAGCAGCCACGCGATCCACGATTAAAGACATGAGATACGGGTTAAGGTAGCTCAGCAAAAGCCCGAAAAGAATGCTGGAAATAATAAAACCCCAAAACAAAACAGGGTGCTTGCGCGTAACCTGCCAGTAGTGGTGCAGGGTGCGCTTGGTGGTGGGGCTTTGTCCGAAACTTTTTGCCATAGTTCAAGCTTACCAAACCTGTCAATGAGTTGAAGTTGCCACTAGTTTAAATAGTCCCATCCGCGCCCGAGGTCTTAAGCGTTTTACGGCGCGGCACGTTGTGCTAGAAGCGCGCTTGGATTTCGCCACGCTCCAACTTCTTTATACGTCGTAGTTCCCAAATAACGAAAATAAGCGTGGTGAAAATCGCCAGGAAGTCTGCGGCGGGCACCGCAAAGTAGAGGGCGTCGAGGCCGGTGTACTGAGGGAAGTACTGCGGCAGGATACCCGGCAAGAAAATATAGAGCGGCACCAAGAACAGCAGCTGGCGCGTAAGCGAAAGGAAGGCAGATTTCAGGGGTTGGCCCGTTGCCTGGAAGTAGTTCGCACCTACAATCTGGAAACCCACGAGCGGCAGCATGAGCAGCTGAACCTTCAGCGCAAAGATAGTGAAGTCGGCAATGCGTGGGTCTTCCAGACCAAAGGCACCCACAATCTGGCTGGGGAAAATGTGCACCAAGGCCCACATGAAAATGGCGATAATGGTGGCGCCCGCCATGCCTTCAAACCAGGTGGTACGCACCCGCTTGAACAGGTGGGCACCGTAGTTGTAGCCCAGCAGCGGCTGGATGGCCACAGCCGTACCCAACAGTGGCATAACGGTAAACATGGCAATGCGGCTCACCACGCCAATGGAAGCCAGTGCACCTTCACGCCCGATGGGGCTTTCCGCGCCCAGCGTTACGAGCATATTGTTCAGTACAAAGTTCACAATGGCCATGGCGCACTGAATAGCAAAGCTGGCAAAACCCAAGGAAAGGACGAGTTTCACCGTGTCCCACTGAAGCGGCATATAGCGCAAGTGCAACTTGAGGGGCACGTTTTTCGTGCGCGTAAAGAACCACAGCACGCTTATGCAGGACAGGGTTTGCCCACACACGGTAGCCAGGGCACTGCCAACCACGCCCCAACCAAACACCATCACAAAGAAGAAGTTGAAGGTGATACAACCCACCGCACCAATGATCATGGTGAGCAGGGCGCGGTTTGGATTACCTGCCGTACGGATGAAGTTGTTCACGCCAAAGCCAATGCATTGCATGATGAAGCCACATGCCAGAATCTGAATATAGATTTTGGCGTAGTCGTGTACTTCAGGCGTGGTGCCAGAAATAGAAAGCAGGGCTTCGATAGTAGTGGGAATAAAGGCAAGGGCCGCAACAACGAGCGAAAAGATAATGGCCAAGGTAACCGTGTTGCCCAGGCTGCGTTCGGCTGCCACGCGGTCGCCGTTGCCCAGCCGCAGGGCCGCCAGCGCATTGCCGCCGTTACCCACCAACATGGCAAGCGCGATAAAAACAATGGCGATGGGGTTGGCTGCTGTTACAACCGCCTGGCCCGTTTCATGCATAACCTGCCCTAGGAACACACTGGAAATAATGTTGTACGTCGCGTTCACCAGCATGCCAATAATGGCAGGTATGGCAAATTCAGTAATGAGCTTGGGAATGGATTCGGTACCCATGCGCGCAACCTTGTCGTCGCGGCCGGGGTTTTTGGGGTCGAGGCCAACAGGGGCACCCGTGGAATCTTCGCTTCCGAATAGCTCGTTTTCGAGCTGGTCGAGCTCGTGTTCGAGCGTTTCAGGTGCATCTATTTCGGCAACTACAGGACTAGCCTGCCCACCCCCCTGTGGCGCCTGAAAATCTTTGTAATTATTTTCTCCCTCGTGCATAGCAACAGGGTATATTACTCCCCTTATGTTAGACCTGCTAGCCATTCATAAAGTACGCATGATTGCGTTTATTACAAAGCCGCAGCACCTTATCCCTAGGAAATGATATAATACCTAATAGAGTCCGTAATTACGGTCTTAGTTAGGTACTAAATAAGATGTAAAAGGATTGCTATGACTCCTATTTATCCTTCTACCGCGCTTAAAAATAAGCAGCGAGAAATAAAAGCTATTGCCGATGTTGAAGTTGTTTACATAACAGAAAACGGGCATGGCAAATACATTTTCGCTTCTGAAGAAGTGATAGAACGCGAAAAGCAGCGTGCCGTTGAAGAGGCGCTCTATGAGTTTCGCATGGCTGAAGCATTGCGGCAATCGCGTGATGACTTTGCAGCTGGGAACTATTACGAAAGCCGCGAAGATCTTATGAGTGCCGTGGCTGCGAAACGAGCAAAGCATGCCTAAGCTTCTCTTCTCTGAGCGCTTCGCGCATGATCTTGCGCGGGTAACTTCTAAACGGGTAGAGAAGAATATATTTCGGGTCCTGGACAATATTGAGTCCTTTCCCGAAATTGGCTCCAAGCTCATTCCCGATTCCATACGCATCGAATTTGGTGAAGGTGTGCGCAAATATTACGTAGAGCCTTTTGATTTGGTTTACACGATTTCAGACGACAAGGCTACAATTTATATCGAAGCTCTTATTTATGCCCGTGCTGCATGGTAAGGCAAAAGTTAAAGGAGTACCCATGACTAAAAACTCAGAATATACGCAGGAATACTTGGATATCGTACGCAGCCTGGACGGCGACGCCCCTGGCCGCCGCGCTGCCCGCGCTTTTGTGGAAGCGTCCAATGCCGTGCTGTTCGACAAAGTAGTTACGTCTACCTATGTGCCGCGCTTCTACGACCAGGACACTTATAACGCCTTTAAATACACGGCGGAAACCACCCACGGCATTTTGTGCAAGGTCATTCAGCACTACCTGGACGACCCTGAGTACCGCAAGATTTTCGACTACGACGAACGTATCGCCGAACTCGTACTGCTCGACCGTGGCTACCCCGACTATATTCCCATCATGCGCATGGACGTGTTCACCAACGAAGATACGCTTGAGTGCGGCTTCATTGAATTCAATTCCGACGGCACGAGCGGCATGACGGAAACGCGTGCCATGGGCAAAAGCTTTACGGGTTCGCGCGCCATGGCAGAATTCAAGAGCCGCCACCACGTGCAGGAAAGCGACCTGTTCGATGCGCTCGTGGAAGAACTCATTGGCATTTATAGCCGCTACGAAAAGGCCGTTGAACACCCCCATTGGGCCATGGTCGACTACTTCGAGCGCGCCACCATGGGCGAGTTCCGCGAATACTGCCGTTGCTTTGCCGAACATGGCGTGGAGTGCAGCATTCAGGATGCGCGCGAACTGCAATACGACGGCAAGGTGCTGCGCGGGGCAGACGGGCGCCGCATCGACGTTATCTGGCGCCGCACGGTAACCAACGACCTCATGGAACACTGGGACGAATCGCAGGCCTACCTGGACGCCGTGCGCGACGGCAACGTGGCGCTCATTGGCAGCTTTGCAGGCCACATCGTACACGACAAGCAGATTTTCGAAGCACTGCACCACCCGCTCACGCACGAGTTTTTGACCGAAGAAGAAATTGAGTTCGTGAAAGCGCGCGTTCCCAAGACCTGCTTCTTAGACGACAAGTACGCCGACCTGACCGACGTGCGCACTAACAAGGACAAGTGGATCATTAAGCCTACCGACCACTATGGTTCGTCTGACGTGTTTGCCGGGCTCATGTATGACCAGGCCGAATGGGAAGAAATTGTCGACCGCTATGCCAACAGCGCCGCGGGCGAACCCTTCCTGCTGCAAACCTATTTGTACCCGCATCGCACCCAGCAGCTCGTGCCCGTGCGCGACATCTGCGCCTACGAAGACGATGAAGCACCGTTCGAAATTGCCCCCTATGGCAACTTAAACGGGCTCTACTTGTTCAACGGAAAGTTTGCGGGTGTGTTCAGCCGCATGGGGCCCAACGCTGTTATTAGCGAACTGCGCGGCGACCCGGTGGCAGCTACTCTGTGGGTTGATGTTGAGTTTTAGCCCCGCGCAGGTTGATCGAGCGTAACGATTCTTTTCTTGTACAGGATGGTAACGGTGTAGTTATACACCGCGTGCACGGCTGCGCAAAGCCAGAACGACTGCGTATAGGCAAAGAGGGCACCCAACATGAGGGCGAGCACAAACACGTCAAGCATGACTATGGGCTTTTTCCAGTAGGCAATATGGGTGGCGGCAAACAGGATGGCTGCCGGAAGTATGCCAAAGAGGGTTTGAAGTACCACGCGGAACAGCATTTCTTCGCCTATGCCAGCCGCCAGGTAGAGCAACGCTAATTCGGAGTTGCTCGTGGTGTCTATGAGCTCTTCAATTTCTGGGAACCTGAAATGCTCGAAGCCAAAAACCTTCAGCAAAAGCAAGACCAGACCCACCCCCGCTGCACAGGTCGCAAGCCCCGCCAAGATAGCCAATACCGGGTGGGCACTTTCAGCGATAGGCGGAACGAAAGCGTACAAGGTGTTCTGCGGGAAGCGCGGGAGAACAAACAGAATATAGAAAGGCAGCGCCACAACAAAAAAGATAAGCTCGCCACCGAGCAGGATAAGCATCTCTTGCCAGTGCGGTAGGTCTTTTGTCGTGAATTTCTGCGCCATTGCCATGCCGTTTAGGTAAAAAAGCCTAAAGCTTCTCGCGGGTAATCTGCTTCGCCCAGCCAAGGCTAACGTGGTCGGACGTGACAAGCGTGCCGTCGGAAAGCACATGCCCGGGGAGTATTTCGAGCAGGGGCTTCACCACAAAGTCGCGCTCCAAAATGCGCGGGTGTGGCAGGGTAAGTTCTTCGTCGTTGGAAACGTAGAGTTGGTAGTCCAGGATGTCGATGTCGCAGGTGCGCGGGCCGTTGCGCAAGGTACGCACGCGCCCGAGCCTGTCTTCGATGGCGTGGATATAACGAAGCATGTCGCGGGGTGCGAGCGATGTGCGCAGAAGGACCACCGCATTCACGAACTTTTCCTGGTCTTCCACGTAGGCTGGTTCGCTTTCGTAGAAGCTGGACACATCGATGAGCTGTGAGTCGGGCAGCAGGCACAGGTCGGCAATGGCCTGGTTGAGTTGCGCAATAAGGCTTTCTTGGATTTCTTCGTCGGTGCCCACGAGGGCCACGTTGGCGCCGAGGGCAAGGACGCAATAGGGGCGCAAATGCTCGAGCATGGCAGCCGTGGTCGCTACGTTATGCATGCGCACGACTGACGCGCCCAGCTCGCAAGCCATGAGGGCTTCGGTGGCGCTGGCTTCGTCGCGGTCGGCGGCGTTTTCGATGCCGTAGGCTTCCCCCACGTAGCGCTTGCGCGAAGGGGCCGCCACCACGGGGTAGCCCAGGTGAACGAGCTCCTGCAGGTTGCGCATGAGTTCCAGGCTCTGCTTGCCCGTCTTGCCAAAGCCTGGACCCGGGTCGATGGCAATACGGTCGCGCGCCACCCCTGCCGCTTCCAACATGGACGCCTGGCTGCGCAGGCAATCGCACACGTGGGCAACAATGTCTCCCTGGAAAGCAGTTGCGTCCGTCACGGCCAGGTGCATAGGCTGAGCGGAGGAGGGATCAAACCCCCTCCCTTCGCTGCTATTTTCGCGGGAGGGGTCAATACCCCTGTCTCCGCTGCCACGCGTTCGACAGGGGTATTGCACCCCTCCCTTGAGAGTGGAAGCGGAAGCAGAGGTAGGCTGCATGGGTTGAGAGGAGGGGTGCGAAGCCCCTTCCGCACGCGTGGCAGCGAAGGGAGGGGCTTCGACCCCTCCTCGACAGACGGCGTCAGAGGCAGGGGCACCGACCCCTCCCTTGTCCCAATGCATGACAATGAGGCCGGCGTCGCAGTTGGCGGCTACCTCCACCATGGCGGGGTCGGTGAAGCCCGTTACGTCGTTGATGACAGACGCGCCCGCCTCAACGCAGGCACGCGCCACTTCGGGCTTGCGGGTGTCGATGCTTACGCAAATGTCCTGCGCCGCAAGCGCCCGCACTACTTCAACGGTACGGTCAAGCTCTTCTTCGACTGAAACTTCTTCGGCACCAGGGCGCGTGGATTCACCGCCCACATCGATAATGAGGGCGCCTTCGTCCACCATGCGCTTGGCATGAGCAATGGCGTCATCCACGGCATGGTGCTGGCCGCCGTCAGAAAAAGAGTCGGGCGTTACATTAAGAATGCCCATAATGACGGGCATTCTTGAATCAAAGGAATATGTGCCGCAGCGCCAGATCACCGCTGCTCGCCTTCAGGTTCACCAGCTTCTATTGCTTCGTCTGAAACAGCTGGCTCGCTGGAACCGGCAGCTTCGGCAGGTTCAGACACTTCGACCGAAACACGTGGGTCGCTCGATGTTGCCGTAACTGTTCCGTCATTTCCCACCGCGACGGTAATCGTGGCTCCTTCGGCAGGGCTGGCAGGTACGGGAGCGGCCTGAGCACCGGCGGAGCCCAAGGTATTTGCCGCGGCTTCAGTTGCACCCGTTTTTTCGTACTCGAGCCATTCGTCCCACTTGTTGTCGAGCAGGGCCTGGCATTCGTCGCCGTCGACCGTTTCGCGTTCCATAAGCACCGAAGCCATCAGGTGCATTTGGTCCTTGCGTTCATCCAGAATCTTATAGGCCGTGTCGTGAGCTTCCTTCATAATGCGCGCCACTTCGTCGTCGATGCGGCGGGCCGTTTCTTCAGAATAGTCCTGGGTGTTGCCATAGTCGCGGCCGAGGAAGACTTCGTGGTTGGGCTGGCCGAAAATTTGCGTACCCAGTTCCGTGCTCATGCCATACTGCGTAACCATCTGGCGCGCAATCTTGGTCGCGCGTTCTAAGTCGTTGGAAGCGCCCGTGGTAATGTCGTCGCAGAAAATTTCTTCCGCCACACGCCCCGCCAGAAAGACCGCCAGTTCTTCCTGCATTTCTTTGCGGCCGTTCAGCACCTTGTCTTCCTGCGGAATAGACAGGGTGTAGCCCAGGGCGCGCCCGCGGCTGATAATACTGATCTTATGCACTGGGTCGCCCAGCGGCAGTACGTGCCCAACCAAGGCATGGCCACTTTCGTGGTAGGCAATGGTGCGCTTGGTCTGTTCGTCGATAACGCGGCCTTTGCGTTCTGGACCTGCGATAACGCGTTCCATGGAATCCTGCACTTCTTCCATGGAAATAATCTTCTTGCCACGGCGTGCCGTTAGCAAGGCACTTTCATTGAGCAGGTTGGCCAAGTCGGCACCCGTAAAGCCAGGGGTGAGTTTGGCAATCTTGTCCAGGTCCACGTCTTGAGCCAACGGCTTGTTGGCGGCATGCACCTTCAGAATCTTTTCGCGGCCCTTTACGTCGGGCACGTCCACAACAATCTGACGGTCGAAGCGGCCCGGACGCAGCAGTGCTGGGTCGAGCACGTCGGAGCGGTTGGTAGCAGCAATAAGCACGACCGAGTCGCTCGCTTCAAAGCCGTCCATTTCAACAAGCAACTGGTTCAAGGTCTGCTCGCGTTCGTCGTGACCGCCGCCCAGACCCGTACCACGCTGGCGGCCTACGGCGTCGATTTCGTCGATGAAGATGATGGACGGCGCGGCTTCCTTGGCCTGCTTGAACAAGTCACGCACACGGCTTGCGCCCACACCCACAAACATTTCTACAAAGTCGGAACCAGAGATGCTAAAGAAGGGCACGCCTGCTTCGCCCGCGACCGCGCGCGCCAGCAAAGTTTTACCCGTACCCGGAGGGCCTACCAACAGGCAGCCGCGCGGGATCTTCGCGCCAATTTCCTGGTACTTTTCGGGGTTGGCGAGGAAGTCGCGGATCTCTTGCATTTCTTCCACCGCTTCGTCCACGCCCGCTACGTCGTCGAACTTCACGTCGGGGCGTTCTTCGCTCGCCATCTTCGCCTTGGTACGACCAAAGCCCATTTGTTGGTTGTTCGCCTTGCTCATCTGGTAGAACAAGAACACGAAGAAGCCCACCATAATAAGCATGGGCAAGTAGGACAAAATGGCAGCCAGCGCCGAATTAGGCAGCTTCACGTCGTATTTGATTTCAGGGTGCGCCGCCATGAGTTCGCCGAGCGAGTCGTTACCCACCCAAGTGGTGGTGAACTTGCGCTGTTCGCCAATGTTGGTGGTAGGCAGAGTCTTCAGTTCAACGCTACTAGAAATAGCTTTTTCATCCCTGGTCTTCATGGTACCAAGGGCAGAATTCATGGCCGAAAGGGCCCTGTTGTAAGCGTCGATAATAGTGCCGCCCGCCGTCTGAGCGGGGAAATACTTGCCACTTATTCCGTTGCTGCCCGCTTCGTAGGTTACTTCCTGTACGCGGTATTCGTTAACCGCAGAAATAAAGTCAGAGGTCAGCAGTTCGTCGGTCTGCATGGCTGCGTCGCCGTCTGCTTGCTTCTGCAGGCCCGTCATAATCTGCGACGCCAGTATTACCAAAATAAGGCCCATTAGAACGGCCCATACAATGCTGGTGCGGGTATTTAATTGAGGAGGTTTCTTTTCTGGCATATGCTCTTCCTTGCTGATACGTGCGTTTCTACTGATACACTTCGGGCTTCAAAACGCCAATATAGGGTAGGTTGCGATATTTTTCCGCGTAGTCCAGACCATAGCCCACAATGAATTCATTGGGGCATTCGAAGCCAATGTAGCGGCATTTAATGTCTGCCTGCGGTGTTACGTCTTTGCGCAGGAGCGTGGCCACTTCAATGGAAGCAAGGTTGCGCGGTGCGAAGGTTTCCATAAGGAATTCGAGCGTAAGGCCCGAGTCGAGGATGTCTTCAGCGATGATGACATGGCGGCCTTCCATGGAAGACGTTGTGTCTTTGAGGATTTGCACCACACCGGAACTCTTTGCGCCCGACCCGTAGCTTGAAACGGCCATGTAGTCCATCTCAACAGGCAGGTCTATGGCACGCACCAGGTCAGCCATGAAAATGGCAGCACCACGGAGCACGGAAACAATGAGCAGGCTCTTGCCTTCATAGTCGGCCGTAATTTGAGCACCCATTTCCTTTACGCGCGCTTGAATTTCTTCTTCCGTATAAAGAATTTGCGAAACGTCTTCGTGCATAGTTTGCATAGGTTTAACCTAACCACTCGTTTTTCAGTTGCAACCTGCTATTTTAGCAAAACGCAGCCCTTATTCGGAAACAGTTGGGCAACGGGGTTTATTTCACCATATCGGGGAATTTTTCAAGTAAACGCTGAACGGGCAGGCCGATGATGTTGTCGAGGGCACCTTCGTAATGGTCGACAAACTGGCCACCTGCGCCTTGGATGGCATACGAACCTGCCTTGTCGAAACATTCGCCTTCGCCCACGTAGGCAAGTATTTCTTCGTCGGAAAGATTGCGGAAGGTTACCAGACTTGTTTCGTAAAAGGTGGTATGACCTGCGGAAACCTTGCCATCTTCCCCCGGCATGATGCCCCAGGCAGCGACGCCCGTGATCACTTCATGGGTACGCCCCGAAAGCTTGCGCAACATGCCCACGGCTTCAGACGGCGTATGGGGTTTTCCAAAAATGCGGCCTTCAAGTACCACGATGGTGTCGGCGCCAATGACGAGCGTCGGCTCGGTGATGGGCTCGGGCACAGAAGGCGGCTCCCCTCCACCTTGGGAAACCGCGCGGGGGTCCTGCGCACCCGGAGTGAGCAGCTCCTGCACCACCACACCCGCCTTGCGGTCGGCTAGCATGCAGGCGGCCGCCGCTGGTTCGGCACGTTCTTCGGGGGTGAGGGTTTCGTCCACGCTGGACACGTGGACCACAAATTCAACGCCCGCTTCTTCGAGCAATTCCCGCCTCCGCGGACTCTGCGATGCAAGTACTACCTTCATACATCACCCTTTTCAGGTTTGCGGCGGGCGCGGTAGGTGTCCATGGGTTCAACACGGAGGCCGTGCTTGTTAGCGGAAAGGGCGAGGTTGCCCTGGATGTTGTTGGTATAGCCACTGACGGGCACCCCGTCAGCATAACCTTCAAGTACTGCATCAACACTGGCGGTTTCAATGCGTGCTTCTGCACCAAGGATACCTTTAAGTACTTCAAACACCATGCGCCGCTGGAGCGGCAGTTCGAGTGCCCCAAAAGCAGGAGCGAGCACGCAGCCTGCAGCTTGGTCTTCGGCATTGTCCCATTTCACCTGTTCAGCGATGAGTTTCTTCGTCAAAGCATCGAGCATGTCGTCTTCGTCGGCAATTAAATTCATGGTGCGCGAAAGCACATCAAGCAACTGCGGGTTGCGCTCAACGGCTTTGGGAACAATTTCATGACGCACATAGGAGCGGAAGCGGTCGGTGTGGGCATTGGTGGCATCTTCGCGCCAGAGCGCTCCGCTGGCATCGCGTGCCAGGGGCTTTGCCTCCCCCGCTTCCACGTCGAGCGCACGCCGCGCCAAATAATCGCGCAAGTCCTGGCGCGAAACATCCAAGCAAGGACGCGCCACCGCGCCGTTGGTGTAGCGCATGGAACGGAAACCGCCCGGGCCCGTACCCACAATGGATCGCATATAGAAAGACTCAACACGGTCGTCCTGGGTATGGGCAGTAAAGATGCGCCCGTCGCTCACGGGGTGCGAGGTATGACGACACAAGGATTCAAGGGCATCGCGGGCAGCGGCATAGCGTTCGCTGCGCGCCACCGCTTCGGTGTTTTCACCCTGCTCTTGCGCAATGGCGCCCACATTAACTTCCACCAAGAAGAAAGGAAGCTCAAGCGCTTCAGCCAACTGACGCACGAATTCCGCGTCGGCATCGGCGTCGGAGCCGCGCAGCTGGTGGTTCACATGCAGCACAGCAAGCGGTCCAAGCACACCGCGTTTGCGCAGTTCATCCGCTATATACGCAAGCGCGGTCGAATCTGAACCGCCCGAAACCATAAGGAGCACGGGGTTATCTGGCCCCGCCAGTCCGCGCTCTTCAATTGTCTGTTGTACCCGCTCTATAACCATGCCTCTATGATAGCGGATTTAACGAAGCGCGGCAGGTGCCCTTTAAAAGGAACTGGGAGTCATTTTTCTCGGTCGCTTTTTTAACGGCACGAGAAGTGCGCCAATGAAGCGCGCAATAACTAGGGCACTCTTCACCACATCCCAATATTGTTTGGCCTAGTAATTAGACTAGCGCGCTTCAGTAACAGCGCACTTCCTGCGCCTAAAAGCTCCGAGAAGCTCGAAAAATGACCCCCAGCTTCCTTTATAACCGCTGCAACTATTAGCTTTGCGAGCAGGTGGGCTTGAAAGCGCTTTATTCGCTTTCGAGTTCGCTGATGTAGCGTTCGGCGGCGGTGGCAGCAGCTGCGCCGTCACCAACGGCAGTCGCAATCTGGCGCAGATACTTGGCGCGCACGTCGCCTGCGGCAAACACGCCGGGTGCAAGTTCCATGTTGTCGCCCGTATGCAACCAACCCTTTTCGTCCTTACCCAAGCCGTCTTCAAAGCCGACCTGCCCTTCAAGGATTTCCGTTTCAGGGTCGCTACCCGTGAAGAAAAATACGCCCTGGCAGGGAACTTTCTCGCGTTCGCCCGTGCGCGTATCTTCCAACACCACGCCTTCAACTTCGTCTTCGCCAAAGACTTCCACAATTTGGCTGTTGAAGCGCACGGAAATCTTGGGATTCTTCATGCAGCGCTCTTTAGCGATGGCGTTGCAGGACATGTCGCCGTCCTTGCGGCGCGACACGATGGTAACGTGGTCGGCAAACTTGGTGATGAACTGGCTTTCTTCCACCGCTTGGTCGCCGCAGCCAATAACCACCACGTCCTGGCCAGCGTAGAATTCAGCGTCGCAGGTGGCGCAATAGCTTACGCCGCGGCCCGTGAATTCGGTTTCACCGGGGAAGCCAATGATTTTGGGGCGCGTACCAGTAGCGACAATAACAGCCTTGGCATGATAGATAACCTTACGCGTAGTGACAATCTTGTCCACACCCGAAAAGTCCACGCTGCGCACGCCCTGGTTGCGAATTTCCACGCCAAACGTGCGGGCATGTTCTTCCATCTTTTCCATGAGCGCAGGACCAGTAGTTTCGCCCGCGGAAGGGTAGTTCACAATTTCGTTGGTCGACGTAACGCGCCCGCCAATGCTTCCCTTTTCCAGGATGACCGTTTTGAGCAGCGCACGCCCGCCATAAATACCAGCCGTAAGACCTGCGGGGCCTGCCCCAATGATAACCAAATCAAAATACTCGTCTGTCTGATTAGCCATGCCTACCCCCTTCTCCTTGGTATTTCGATAATCATAAGCGGCATCGACCAATGCGGTCGCCCACTGGGGAGTTGAAATTGCATTGGTATGTATATAAGACGCTACGCAACGCCCCGCAACATAGCCGTCGTGCTTATTGCCTACGCCATTGCCACGCGTATCGTCATAGGCAAATTGTTGCGTGTTGCCATGGTCAATGACGCGCGAATGGTGGTGTTCATGCCCATTAATGGCAACACCTGGTTCAAACCAAGGATGGCTGTTAGTTGCCACTGCTACCGCATAACCATGGCCCTGGCGCTTTTTCATCATCTCTATGGTGAAGTCGAAGACGCCCGCCATGTCATAGCTCTTGCCATCAATAAGCATGTCCTTGCCCAAGTACATCAGGCCCCCGCATTCGGCACAACAGGCAATACCATCCTCGATACGTGCCTTTACGCTTTCGCGCATAGCAGCGTTCTGAGTAAGTTGTTCGGCAAACACCTCGGGGAAGCCTCCGCCAATATAAAGGCCGTCTGCCTCGGGCGGGACCTCCTTGTCCTTCATGCTGTCAACAAAGACCAGCTTTGCACCTGCCGCTTCCAGCGCGTCAAAGTTTTCCTGATAGTAGAACGAAAAGGACTTGTCGCGCATGACGGCAATGGTCACAGGGTCTTCGCCCGACGCCGCAAGTTTAGGCGCCTGCGGATATTCAATCTGGGCAACAGGAATGGGGTCGGCCTTACCTGCAATATGCAGGAACATATCTAAGTCGACGTACTCTTCGATAGCCTCTGCCACGCCATCGAGGAATTCGTCGGCCGTTTGTGTTTCTATAGCAGTAACCAAGCCCAGATGCCTGTCTGCCAACTTCATGCGGTCGTCGTTAGGAATAGCCCCAATAACAGGAATACCGCAATAGTGTTCGATAGTTTCACGCAGGCGTGCTTCATGGCGCGGATTACCCACACGGTTCGCAATAACGCCTGCAATGTGCACATGGGGGTCGAAATGAATGCAGCCCAGCACAAGTGCTGCGGTCGTGCGCGTCATGCGAGTAACATCCAGGACAAGGATGACGGGCGTGGACGTTTGCTTGGCCACTTCGGCAGAAGAGCTGCTACCCTGCAAGTCCGATCCGTCGTAAAAACCCATGGCGCCTTCGATGATGCCAATGTTAGCCGAACGGGCCGCTTCGCAAAGCACCGCGTTCATGTCTTGCTGCGTCATGAAAAAGCTGTCCAAGGTGCGGCTTGCCTTACCTGAAGCAAGAGAATGCCAGCCTGGATCGATATAGTCCGGCCCTTTTTTATAAGGCTGAACACTGAGGCCCCGATTTTTAAGTGCCCGCGCAATACCCGACGTAATAACCGTCTTACCACATTTGCCGTAGAGCGCAGCAATCATGACTCGCGGATAAGCGAGGTGTGTCCCGTCCATAAATCTAACCCCGGAAGTGCCCCGCTGCCTAAATGCAGGCAGCGGAACACATATACCTAGAGAGTGGGCGAAATCTTACACGCAGCCAGTCGGCTTCATGAGACCAGCAATCTTGCAAGCTCCCTTGCCCGGGCCGCTGGGGAAGAGTTCGTAGATTTCGGCGTTGGAAAGGCCGGTGTCCTTGAGCATCTTGCGCACCATGGGGGCAGTACCGAAGTCGGCATAGTACTGGCGCAGATAGTTGATAATCTCCCAGTGCTTGTCGGTCAGTTCAACTTCTTCGGTTTCAGCCAGCTTGTGAGCTACTTCTTCGTCCCACTGGCTTGCGTCTTCCAAAAAGCCGTCTTCGTCGAGTTCCAGAGCGCGATCGCCTACTTGTAATGTTGCCATCTTTCTCTCCTTTTAACGTTTCCTACACTTCAACTTATGTATCCTACCACCGTTTGGCGGCACAATAACCAGTATTATTCGGCTGCCTCTTCTGCAGCCGGGGCGGCCTCTTCTGCCGCTTCTGGTGCAGCTTCTTCCGCTGCTTCTGCCACTTCCGTTGCCGGTGCTTCGGCGGCTTCTTCTGCCGCGGCCGCAGCTTCTTCTGCTGCCTTAGCGGCTTCTTCGGCAGCCTTAGCAGCCTCTTCTTCGGCTTTGCGGCGCGCTTCTTCTTCGGCCGCTATACGGGCCTCTTCAGCTTCACGCGCAGCCTTTTCAGCCTTGGCAGCTTCAACGGCTTCTTCCATTTCGGCAGCCTTTTGGTTTTCGGCTGCTGCGCGCGTAGCTTCAGAGAAAGCCACCGCTGCGGGCTGGGCAATACCTTCGCGCACCGCCAGCGCAACCTTAAACAGCAAGGTAAGCACGAAAGCGCCAATAGCAAAGGTGCCCACAATGACCATGATTTCATTGGGGTGCGGAACATAGTCAATGATTTCGCCGAAACTGTTGGGCACAAAGCCAGCCAACACGAAGTTGATGCCTTTGTCCATCCAGCAGCCCAGGAAGATGCACAGTAGCGCAATAATAAGCAACCCACGGGTCTGACGCCATTTCTTCACCAGCAGAATAACAATGCCAATAACAATAAGCACGGCAGCGGCCCACATGAAGGGCACGAGCTGGTTGTGGCCATGCACACCAAACAGGATGTAAGCCAGCGGTTCGGTGTGGTGGGGGCTGTTGCCATAGAAGGCCGTGAACACTTCAAGCAGGAAGAAGAACACATTCGCAAGAATGGCGTAGGCCACGGTCTTGGCGATGGTGTCTACCGCTTTGTCCGAAATCTTATAGTCCGTAAACTTGCCCATGATGAAAGAAATGAGCAGCAGCAAGGCAGGACCAGCCGCAAAAGCAGAAGCCAGGAAGCGGCAGGCCACAATAGCGCTTGCCCAGAAGGGGCGGCCCACGTTACCGCAGTAAATAAAGGCGGTAACTGTATGGATGCTAATGGCCAGCGGAATGGCAATAATAGCCAGCACGTGCACCCAGTGGGCAGGCTTGGTACCCTTGCGTTCAGCCGCAATGGACGTCCACCCAATAATAATGTTCACGAGCAAATAACTGGAAAGCACCACCATGTCCCAGAACAAGATTGAATGGGGCGTGGGATACAAAACCACGTTAAAGAGGCGGGCTGGGTAACCAACGTCAACAACAACATTGAGCAGGGCTACGAGCACGGCTGCCACAGCCATGAATTCACCAAAGATAATAACGGGGCCGTATTCTTTATAGTCGTGCAGGTAGAGCGGAATGGCCACCATAACGCCCGAAGCAGCCACGCCTACAAAGAAGGTAAACTGCGCAATATATAGGCCCCAGTTTACGTCTTGACTCATGCCGGTTAACTGAAGGCCGTTCACCAGCTGGTTGATGTAGGCCAGCACGCCAGCCCCAATAAGTACCAACAGGGCAAGCAGCCAGCCGTAATAGAGCTTAGAACCCTTGAATACCTTTTCTAGCATGCCTACTCACCCCCTTCCAGAAGGTCGCCTTCGAAGCCGTGTGCCCCACCAAGGTTGAGGCCGTTGGCATAAAGGGAAGCCGTTTCTTCGTCGAAGATGTAATACACATTCGGGCCCGTACCCAATTCCACCCTGCGGCGGATGGAGAAGGCCTGGGAAAGCACCTGGCGGATTTCGCTGTTTTCGTCGGTCAGGTCGCCGAAGGTGATGCAACCATAGGCTGCTTGCACGCATACCGGCACGGAGCCCTGGTCGATAAGTTCGTAGCACAGGGTGCACTTTTCCACGACGCCTTTACTGCGCGTGGGATAGCCAGGATTCATGCTTTCCTTTTCCACATAGGGGCGCGGATCCATGAAGTTAAAGCTACGCGCACCATAGGGGCAGGCCGACATGCAGAAGCGGCAACCGATGCAGCGATGATAGTCCATCATCACAATGCCGTCGGGGCGCTTGAAGGTGGTCTGCGTGGGGCACACACGCACACACTGCGGGTCGGTGCAGTGGTTGCACATAACCGGGTAGGCGTACGACGCCGTTTTTTCGTCCACGTAGGTGCTGGCAATGTCGCTGAAAGCTTCTTCGTAGCTTTGCGTCCAGATCCAGTCCATGGACTTCTTCGGGTCGTCAATCTTGGGCACGTTATGGTAGTTGTGACATGCCGCAATAATGGTGTCGATAAATTCCTGGCCGCCCAAAGCGTCAAGCATACTAACGTTAATAGCAAGGCCATACTGCTTGTTTTCGATGCCCTGGAATTCGGACGCCAGCTGGCTGTTCTTCACTTCTTCCAGCGTGCAGCCATTCAGGGCAAACAAGCCCGTTGCGCAAGCGACGGCGCCTGCCTTTACAAAATTGCGCCTGGTCAGGGAGCGTTCAGAATGCTGTTGTGCAGTCATTATTCCTGCCCCCCTTCAACAGAAGCCAAGAAGTCTTGATACAAAGCTTCGTTCGATTCGTTTTGGCGCCACAGTCCAAAGGAGTCGTGGCAGTCCCAGCAATAGGGATTGACCCCTTCATAGCTATGGCACTTGTCACAGAATTCTTCCGGATTGGAATGGCATGTGAGACAACTGTCGTCGAGGCTCTTTTCGTACTTCGTGCCGTCGGTTGCGGTATAGACGATATCGCCATTGCGCACCACGTCGTTGCGCCACGAATCAAGCAGCTGCATGTGGGACGACCTCATGAATTCCGTGCTTTCAATGCACTTGTGTTCTTCAAGAGATTTGATAGCTGGCGTGTTGTAATCCAGTTCCAGCGGAGCCTTCGGGCTGATTGCGTTTGCCGCAAACGGAAGAAGTGCGAGCGCACAGAAAATAACGACGAAGGCTATGATTCCTGTCTTTTTCATTTAGGCTGCTCCCCCCTCTCCGTTTTCGGGGCCGTTAACAGCAGCCACCGCATCCGCGATTTCCTTTTCCTTGCGCGCGCTGGGAAGTTCTTCCTGGCGCAGGTTCATGGTGCGATGGTCGTTTTCGTCCAGCACGAGGGCGTTACCCACCAGTTCGTGGGTGCCCACGATGCCGACACCAGGGTTCCAGTAGTCCATGAGCGCTGGCATGGCTGCGCGGTCGATAGCGCAAATGTTGGCAACCATGTTCACACCGAAACGGTCAACCACACTGCGCACTGCTTCTGCACGGGGGAAACCGCCGCGCATACGCAGTTCCATGTTTTCGCCTGCGTTCAGGCCCGAACCGCTGCCGCAGCACAACGTCTTTTCGCGAATGGTTTCGTCGGGCATTTCGTAGAAGTGGTTGCACACGTTCTTGATAATGTAGCGCGGCTCTTCCAGAATGCCCATACCGCGTGCCGTATTGCAGGAGTCGTGGAAGGTAACAACCCAGTCGTCGTTACGAGACGGGTCGAGCTTGATTTTCTTGTTGTAGATGAGGTCGGCCGTGAATTCAACCATGTGCACCATCTTGGTGGATGCCGCATTTTCAAACACGGTACCCGTAATGGGCGAAACGGGCTGTTCGAGGAAGTCGGCCGGACCATTCCAGGTGTCCATGTATTGCTGCATGAGACGCCACATGTGGCCGCACTCGCCGCCCAGAATCCACTTCACGCCCAGGCGCTCCGCTTCGGCGTAGATCTTGGAATTCAGGCGCTTGGCCATTTCGTTGCTGGTAAAGAAGCCGAAGTTACCGCCTTCCGAAGCATAAGTGGAAAGCGTGTAGTCCAAGCCCAGATGTTCGAGCAACATGATGTAGCCCATGAAGGTAAAGGTGCCCGGTTCGGCAAACAGGTCGCCCGACGGGCACACGAGCAGGATTTCGGCACCCTTGCGATTAAAGCTTGGTTCGAAATGGTGGCCCGTGACCGTTTCCAGGTCGTCCATCATGAATTCAACGTTGTCCAAAATGGCGGGCGGGGTAAGGCCCACGTGGTTGCCACGCATGTAGCAGTTTTCAACGGGCCCGGCGATCCAGTCGGTGTTCAAACCGAGCAGGTTCAAAAGTTCGCGGCCCATGATGGTAATTTCTGCCTGGTCGATGCCATAGGGGCAGAAGGCCGAACAGCGACGGCATTCCGTGCACTGGTAGAAGTAGTACCACCACTCTTTAATAACGTCTTCAGTTAAGTCACGCGCACCCACCAGGCTGCCAAACATGCGGCCTGCGCGGGTGAAGTAGCGCTTATACACCGAACGAAGCAATTCGGCGCGCAGCACGGGCATGTTCTTCGGGTCGCCCGTACCCATATAGAAGTGGCACTTGTCTGCACAGGCGCCACAGCGCACACACACGTCCATGAACAGCTTGAACGAGCGGTACTTTTCAAGGCGGTCCGCCATGCCCTGGAGGATAATTTCCTTCCAGTTTTCGGGCAGGCCCCAGTCTTCGTCGGACGCCGACCACTTGTGTGCATTCGGCATACCGACGGTTTCAAGCTTTTCGGGCTTAACCGCATGGCAGAACATACCGTCTTTGAATTCGGTCTTGGTGTCCATCCAACCTTCAGGTGGAAGGGAAAAATCGAAGTCCAGCATTTCTGTGCGATTCGGTAACTTAGCCATAACTAACCCTCCGAATCTTCCGTGTTGGCCGCTTCTGGGGCGCCTTCTGCGGCACCTGCTTCCGCTTCCGCGGGCGGCTCTTCTTCTTTTACGTGTTCGTAGTCAAGCGGCAAACCGAGTGCTTGCATCTTTTCCCAGTTTTCGTTTTCGTACTCTTCGTAGGTATGCTTCTTGACTTCGTAGTTCCAGGGGTTCACATGGCGCACAGCGCGGCTGTTGTTGGCCATATTGCGCGTGGGCGAAAGGAAAATGCCGCCCGCGTGCATAAGCTTTGACCAGGGGAAATACACCAGCAAGCAGCACACCAGGAAAATGTGGATATAGAAAATGGGTTCAGTAACTGTTGCCTGGGGCGTAAAGCGTACGAGCCCCAGCGTAAGTTCCTTAACCGCCGACATGTCCACCTTGGTGAAGTAACGCATGATAATGCCAGCCAGGGCAATACCGAACAAAAGCACCAGGGGGAAGTAGTCGATTGTTTGCGAAATATAGCGGATGCGCGGCACCACTACGCGGCGAATGAACAGGAAGGTAATACCCGCCACGATGCCCAGGTCCGTAAGGTAGATTACAGGCAGGCCAATTTGGAACATGCCGTCGAGGCCTTCAAGGGCAGTAATCCACGCCGGAATAGGATCGAGGAACAAACGGAAATGGCGCAGCACAATAATGAGCATGGACCAGTGGAAAATAAGCGCAAACAGCCAGAGCCATTTGGCCGAACCAATGGCAATACCATCTTCAGTTTTTTCGGTTGAAGCATTGCGGAACAGCGAACGAAAGAACAGTACTTCCAGGGCCATCCTGCCCACAACGCCCGCCTTCGAAGACGGATTGTCCAGCTTGTTTTGCTTGATCCACGGTAGGCTCTTTTCTTGGCCAGCCGTGGTGGGAATACGGAATGGAACCGCAGAACGGCCCCAGTTAAGAATGCGGATAATAAAGCCCACGACAAAAGCAGCAAACGCGCAATAGGGAATAATAACCCCAAAGAGCGTATACAGCGAAAGCGGGCCAGTTCCAAGCCAGGCAATTCCGGCAAGTGCGCACACCGCAATAATAGGACCAACTATTCTCACGACAGCGCACCCCCTTCCCTGGCGCTGGAACCATATGCAAGCTTTTCAAGCATTTCGTTCCTCTTCTTCAATTCGTTATTTGCAATCGAGCTCAGCTTTTCGCGAGCTTCAACATACGCGTCGAACGCGTGCAAAATACAAGCATTGAGTCGGCCGTTTACGTCTTTCGCAACGCGGTGATATTCCGCGCTGCCCAGTTCTTGGATTATGAGCGTACGAAGCTCAAAGAAACACGCAAACGAAGCAGAAGGGGCACTTACGCGCAGGGCAATAATCCGAGCCAGGTCGTCAAGTTCAGTGAAGGCTGCTTCTTCGCCTTCGCCTTCAAGCACATAGGCAACAACGGCCTGCGCAGCATTGTGAACATGGTAAGCCGCGGGGTTATGAAAGCGCCCCGCTGCAACATTTTCGGAAAAGGCTTGGTCGCCCACGAGTGGGTCGATTAAGACCTTCCATTGCGAAGCTATAGATTCTATCGTGGAAGCGGATGCCACGATGCCCCCTTCTCAAAGACCCTGGGTGAATACACTCGCCTGCATTCACCCAGGAGTCGTCCCAAAAGAGCGGCCACTCGCCTATTCA
The DNA here is from genome assembly GCA_902768975.1 of uncultured Coriobacteriaceae bacterium. GTDB lineage: Bacteria > Actinomycetota > Coriobacteriia > Coriobacteriales > Eggerthellaceae > CACXMZ01. Next base: position 18,644 of record CACXMZ010000008.1, on the reverse strand, counting down.
GGCGGAGCAACCTTGCCCTTCAGTGCCACAAAGGTTGTGGTGATGTAGAGATACTCAACCAGGTCTTCTGCGGCAAGTTCTTTAACTGCCAGGTCGACAGCGCCCTTCGGCACGTCAATTGCCTTAGCAATTTCCTTGCTCTTGGCCTTTTCTACGGTGTCCAGGTAAGCAAGAACAGCTTCCTTAACCTTGGGATCTGCGGGGCCCTTATCCATGGTTGCCTCCTTAAAAATGTACGTACACGGCATGCGTTTCACATGCCATTTGTTTAACGAGCACAGAAATGCACGTTAATGGCCATGTTCATTATGAGATAGCTTTACTCTGAATGTAAAATACAATAATTTCATTACACTATTACCCAAGGTTATACCCACTTTTTATGTGCTTTGACCTGGGGAAATACCAAGATAGTTGGCACTAGTCAGACGGCTTCGCAACATCTCTATTTTTGGCGCATATTCCGCTACAAATTCGGGCTCCGTTTCAGCCATAAGGTCGTAGGCTTTAACCAGGCTTGGCTGGAAAACCATTTCGTCGACCGCAGCTTCAAAGGCAAAGGAAAAGAAGTCGCCAAAACGCTTCGGGTTGCCCGCTACTACAGCCACAATTATTTCGGGCGCCGACCAACTAATGTTGCCGCCTTCTTCATTCATGGCCCATATCTGCCGCCGCATGGTTTCGAGGAAGAACTCAGGCATGGCTTCGCTGCGTTCCTGCGAAAGAAAACGCAAAGCACGGATGGTTTCGTCGTGCAAAGGCGCATGGGGGTCGTAGGCCAGGCGCACCAAATTGCGGCGCACCGCGTCGGGTTCGGCATCGAAAGAAGCAAGGAGCGCGTCATAGGCGCGCTCCTCTACTAACTGTGCTATGAGCTGTTTGGAAGCCTGTACCAATATGCTCCTGCTTACATCTTAAACGCAGCGGACGTACGGAACGATTCGCGCGAGAAGATATAGTCGTCGATGAGCTTGTCGTTGAACGGAATGCCCGTCACGCTGAAGAAGCGTTCCCAACCAATGCGGTTGATCCATTCACCCAAACGCTCGCCAGGTTCCGCGCCTTCGATCCAGCATTCAACAATGTTGCGGATAGCAGCCACGGTTTCGGGCCAATGCGGAGCCGTGTTAGGCAAGAACGGAATAACCATGCGGCTGAATTCCGGATTGCTACGAGCGTTAGCAACCTTACCACCAACCATGATGGCAATACCGTCGTTTTCAGCGTCGAGGATGTGCATACCGGGCGACATGGTGTAGCAGTTGCCGCAATACATGCACTTTTCTTCAACAACCTTAACGCTCTTTTCCGTCGGATCAGGGCGAATAGCACCCGTCGGGCAGCAGGCCACGAGCGAAGGAATTTCAGTCGTACGACGAATGGTGTCATGGTCCATACGCGGAGCGGTACGATGCACGCCAACAATGGCGATGTCGGAGCAGTGGGCAGCGCCGCACATGTTCAGGCAGCAAGCCATGGCAATGTGAAGCTTGTTGGGCAGCTTGTCTTCAACGAAGAATTCATGCAGGTCGTCCATGACCACCTTCACGATGCCCGAAGCGTCGGTTGCTGGAGTGTGGCAGTGTACCCAACCCTGGGTGTGCACGATACTCGACATGGAGTTGTGCGTACCACCAACGGAATAACCCAGTTCGTTCACTTCATTGATAATGGGTTCGATGTTTTCTTCCTTGGTAGTAAGGAATTCAACATTCTGGCGCGTGGTAAAGCGCAGGTAGCCGTCGCAATACTTGTCGGCCAATTCGCAGAAGTCGCGAATGGAGTCGACGGCCAGCAGGCGGGGCGTACCCACGCGAATGGAATACAGAGCACCCGCAGGACCAACATGCTTCAGCACGCCGGGACGGGGGTACTCGTGGTATTCCCACTTGCCGTAGTTCTCTTGAATAATAGGAGGAATATTCTCCTTATAATCGATGGGGCCCTGGTCTGTTAAAGCCACTTTGTTCACCTCGTTTTCTTAAGTCAAGCACACTGCAATTGCAGTTGCGGTTTTTCAGTACTAGAAGTCTTCTGGTTGCCAGAATACATAGGGGTTCGAACGTGGCTTGTAAACCATTTGCGGAACCGCTTCGATACCAAGGTCGCGCAGGAACTTGCCCATGCCGAGGCGATAAATGGTTTCACCCAGGCGCTCGCGCGTCTTGCCGTTTTCGTCCCACCAGTCCCAAATTTCATTACAAAGCTCTTTGAATTCGTCGTAAGGAGCTTCCATGGGCATGAAGGGAACGAGCACCCAAGACATAAAGGCTGACTTCACGATGGTGGACTTAGCGCCGATCATGATGGTAGCGCCGCGTTCCTTGCCAATCTTGAGAGCCTTGCCCATAACGTTGATGCAGTGCATGCAACGGGAGCACTCGGGATTGTCGATGGTCAGTTCCTTCTTTTCAGCGTCGAAGGCCATGCAGCCCGTGGGGCACTTGTCCACGACATACTTCTGAATGTTCAGGCCACCGTCGGCATATTCAGCAACAGCGGCTTGGTCCACCTGAATGGCGTCGCGCCAGGTACCTACGACCGAAATGTCGGCGCGGGCCTGAGCGGCAACGCAGTCGTTGGCGCAACCAGCGAACTTGATCTTGGACTTGTAAGGCCACATGGGACGATGCAGTTCGTCCTGGAATTCGTTGGTAATGTCGAAGCAGGCATCCAAGGTGTCGTAGCAGGCATGCTCGCAGCGAGCGGGGCCTACGCAGCAGCTAGGCGAGCGAAGGTCGGAACCGGAACCACCCAGGTCCATGCCCTGCTCGGCAAATTCGTCATAAGTTGGCTGAAGTTCTTCGGTGGTCATACCGAGCAAAATGATGTCGCCCGTAGAACCATGCATGTTGGTGAGGCCAGAACCGTGGCGCTCCCAAATGTCGCAGATGGTGCGCAGCGTGTCGGTCTTATAGAACCAGCCGCTGGGTGCAGCAACACGCATGGTATGGAATTCGCGCAGTGCGGGAAATTCGTCCGGCAGGTCTGAATAACGGCCGATAACACCGCCGCCATAGCCCTTAACACCAACGATGCCGCCATGCTTCCAGTGACCAATCTTTTCTTCGTACGAACGCTCGAGCTGACCCAGAAGGTCTTTGCTCATTTCGTTCTTTTCGGCCGCACGCTTTATTTCTTTAACAAAGCTTGGCCATGGGCCGTTTTCTAGCTCGTCGAGCAGAGGGGTCTTCCCTACTTCAGCCATCTCTCCTCCTTTAATAATCTATACACAAAGCCCGGCACACAAGCACCGGGCTTTTAGTCCCTACATTTCGGTAATGGTGATAGCACCGCTCGGGCAAACGGTGGTGCAGGTTTCGCAACCCAGGCACTCGGCTTCGTCGCCAGAAACAAATGCGTGACCATCTTCAAAACCAAGGATGTGTGCTGGGCAGCCTTCTGCGCAAGAGTCGCAACCACTGCAAGCATTTTCGTCAATCGCTACAATAAACATGAGTAGCCTCCTTCTCTTTGGCTAGAGCGCGTTTCTCCATACACGCTTTTTCTCACCATACATTTACCACGCGGGGCTAAGTGTTGCAAATACCTAAAATGAATTGTGGTATTACGCAAACCTATTACAAGTAATAACAGTTTTGAACTGGTGTTTTAGCTTAAACTTTGCCCCGAAATCAGACATTTCGGGGCAAATAATTACATTTCTTACAAGAACTCGAAGAAGGGCTTTTCCATGCTTACCAAAGCATTGACCATCAGTTCCACGAGACCCGAGTATTGAACGTTGTATTTCTCGGTCAGTTTGTAGTCCTTCAGCAGTTCACGGATGGTGCCCTTGCAGTTTGAACACGGAGCACAGACGTACTTCAAAACATCGGGGTTTTCGAAGTCGTCGCCAAAGGCGTTAATGATTTGTTCAAGCTTCTTGCGCGCACTGACGTGGTTCCTGAAGTCGGCGAAGTTTTGGTTGCTCATGATGGCGAAGCCCGAACCGCCACCGCAGCAATAGTTGTCTACGCCATGGGGCGTCATTTCGCGGAAGTCGGTGGTACAGGCACGAATAATTTCGCGCTGAGGCTGCACAATACCCATCTGGCGCACGTAGTTGCAAGGGTCGTGCAGGGTAACTGGGAAGTTGTTCTTCGAAGGATCGAACTTCAAGCGGCCTTCACGCACCAGCGTAAGCATAAGCGGCAGGAAGCTTTCCACGGGCACCTTGTCTTCAGCAGCAAACATGCGGTCGGCACTGACCGCGATGGCCTTGTGTGCATGGCCGCACTCGCCCATGACAATTCGCTTAACGCCTAGCTTCTTAGCCACTTCGAACTGCTTGGCAGCAATCTTTTTAGCCTGAACGTCGTCGTACCATGCGCCATAGTTCACGCCGTCGTAAGCACACATTTCGCTTGAAAGCGTATAGTCCACGCCAGCTTCGTCAAGCAGAATGGCGAAGGCAGCGGGGTTGTCGGGCCAGGCAATAAATTCGCCGGCGTTATGAATAAGCAGAATGTCGGCGCCTTCCTTGTCCATGGGGAATTTGAAAGCGCGGCCTGTACGTTCTTCAATATCTTCTTCAATAAACTCAGCCGTGTCGATAAAGGCAGGTGTGGTAAGGCCCGTAGTCGAACCCACCTTCAGCTGCAGTTCCGTACCCTTTTCGTGAATGGCCTTGGGTGCGATACCCATTTCCTGGCTGAAGATCTTGCGGATTTCGCGGGCGGCCAAACCGTTGTCCAAGCCCAGCGGGCAAGCCTGGGCGCAGCGGCGACACAGGTTGCAGCGATAGGACAGTTCAGCCAAACGCGCGATGCTTTCCCAGGTCAGGTCGACGTCGGCGCCCACCAGGCTTCCGAGCATCTTGCCCGACGAAGTGAAGTACTTCTTGTAGATGCGGCGCAGCACGTCCACGCGGAAGCTGGGGCGATAGATTTCGTCGCCGTTGCTTTCTTCATAGATGTGGCAGGCTTCTGAACAGGTGTTACACTTCGCGCAGAATTCCATGTTCAAAGCCAGCGGCTGAATGGCATTCTTGTTTGAGTCCTGGAACAGCTTTTCAAGACCAGCCAGGAACTTACGGATGAATTCCTCTTCTTCTTCCTTAGTTTCAGGGCGCTTCAAGGTGTCGATAGCCACAAAGCCGTCGAGCGAAGCGCAGTAGGTGTCGGCCCATTCTTCCTTGAACTCCTTGAATTCAGGCTCCAAGCTCGCATCGAAGGTGCTAGGCAGGGGCTTCAGGTCGTCCGTCGGGGAAAGGACGGCAACGTCGCGACTAATGTCGCGGGGGCGCAGGTTCTTAGTATCCTTAGACATAATTTATGCCTCCTCTGCGATTGGTTCGGGTTCAGGTGCGGGAGCAGGGCTAATATGGGGTGCGCCCCACTTCACCGTAGCGCCAGCTGCATTGGATGCCTTGACGGCGCTGTTCACGCTGCTGCCCGGCAAGTTCGGGTCGTTGTTCCACATAACTGAATGGAAGGTAAAGAACTTACCTACATAGTGGCCCATCTTGGAAGCAGGAATGTAGAGCAACATAATGCCCAGCAAAATAAGATGGACCACCACAATGGCAGGCAATTCGGTAAAGTTAAACGTGACAATAGAACGCGCGACTTCAAAGACATTTGCGGCACTAAGCCACGAAATAATGCCCGTAATGAGCGTGGATGCCACCAGAATAAGATTGAAGTATTCAACGGGCGTGGTGTATGCCGAAAGAGACGCGTCGGTTGCGCGGCGTGCAAGCAACATAAGGGCGCCTGCTGTGCCAAAACCAAAACCAAAGACGGCAACCGTGGCCGTTATGGTTTCAAGCACGGGCGAAGGCACAAAAGCCGTAACGAGCAGCAACACCGAAAAGAGCATCATAAAGTAGATGCCCCCATGGAAAAACATGGACGGGAACCACAGCGAAGGCTGGTTGATGAAAAGCTTGCGAATGAAAAACATTTCCTTGCCCATGTCGACCAGTTCAGCTGCATGGTCGATGGAACGGGGCTTTTCCCACCACAGGTCTTCTTCCATGTAGGAACCGCCGTATTCGCCGCGCCCATTGCCTTCTTTGGGCACAGGGTACAAGTCGAAACGCGAATGTTGATTGAACTTAGAGTATTTTGCGAACTTCACGGCACTCAGGATTAAAAAACCTGCAATTGCCAGGAGTGCAAAAATGGATGCTATAGAAGCCATAGGGCCCCCTTCCAGCTGTGTCACAAGAGCGCTCTTTTTCAACGGGGAAAAATGAACACTAACCTCCTGATTTACAGGGTAAAACACGCCTATTTACGTGTAAAATGCCGAAAAGCAATTACACCATTACAATTGACTATGAAAGCCCTTTCTTGTACCCTGTTATAGTATTTTTCTATAGAGGGGGGTCTGCATGAGTTCACTAGAACAATTCCTGGTCTTTAAGGAAGTGGCAGACGCGGGCAATATCACCCTCGCTTCTAAAAGGCTCCACATCAGCCAACCCAGTGTGAGCGTACAAATTCAAAACCTGGAAAAGGAATACGGAGCTGAACTGTTCAACCGCACCAACCGTGGCGTAACCCTTACCCAACCTGGGAATATTCTCTATGAAAAGGTCACGCAGATCCTGCGCACCATTGAACAGGCAAAAGAAGAAATACACGACTTCTGCTTGCATCAAACAACGCTTATTCACGTAGGCGCCACGCTTACCATTGGTGAATACTTGCTCCCCCGCATGATGAGTTTTGCCATGCACGACGCCAGTATGCCGCGCGTAAGTGCCCATATTGCCAACACGAGCGTTATTGCCAATGAATTGCTCGATGGCAAGCTTTCTATCGGTCTTATTGAAGGGCCTATCAAAGACAATAAGGACATCGCTCTTAGGCAATTTTGGAGCGATGAACTGGTAGTAGTGGTTCCCTACGACCACCCGTGGGCCCAGCGTCTGGAAGTAACCTTTGAAGAACTGGTGGCGGAACCCTATATCACGCGCGAAAAGGGGTCGGGTACACGTCGCGTGGCTGAAATAAGTTTGGCTAATGGTGGTTTTGATGCCGAACGCCTCAATATTTTCATGGAGCTTTCATCCACGAAGGCCATTAAGGAAACAGTGGCGGAAGGCCTGGGCTTTTCCATTCTTTCGGCCCTCACCGTTCAGGAAGAGTGCCGCCGCAAGCGCCTGAGCATGCTACGCCTCCAGGGCTGCGTGCTTACGCGCCCGCTCAACCTAATTGTGCACAGCAACCGCGCGCTTCAACCCGAAGAACAGCAATTCGTGGACATGGTGCTTAACGAAAAGCTGCTGATGTCCATCTTCCCTGCACCCTTCTTGCCTGAACAAGCGCACAGCTCGCAGGACATGCCGCGCATAGACAGCCGCGACATTAACCTGATGGATGCAAATGACCAGGACAAGGTCATTATGCTGCCCAACCTGCCATTGGAAGACGCCATCCCCGACTGGGACAAACTCCCCAAGAGGGAACGCATTATTTGCGCCATCTTGCAGGAATATCAGTCGCAGAACAGTGCGTCGTTGGCGAAATACTTTGGGATGACGCAGCGCGACGTACTCTACTTGCTCCACGACCTTATCGACCGCGGCATCATCGAAGCATATGGCGGATCCAAAAACCGCCGTTACCGCTTCACCGAAGCCATCCTTGGGGATTAATAGCTTCCCGGACCCTTTACTTCTTGTAATAAAGGAGGTATTCGGCTTTGAGGGCGAAGTCGTCTTCGGTGGCGTCGCCGGGAATATTGAGGTGGAACTCCCCTTCGTCGAAGTAGATAACCTGCGGCAGGCTTTTCAGGTGATGGTCCATAAGCACGGCCTGGGCGTCATACACATCCATCACGTAGAACGGCAGGTCCTCGTATTCTTCGGAAAGGTTTTCGAGCTTTGGTTCCACCTTGCGGCAAACCGAGCAATTGTCTTCGCGCGTAACAAACAGCACGCAGGTTTGTTTGCCTTCTTCAATGTTTTCTTTATAACCTAGATAATCGAGCTTCTTTAACATGGGTTCCCCTTTTGGGCCGCTGTCCTTCTTTTACTCGGGCATTGTAGCATACCGCCCAGACGGAAAAGTAGCCAATGTGCCACTTGTTGGCGCGACGGTATAAGACTATTGCTGAAATGCAATGCAGCGCGAACTACGGAATGCTACGCCCCGTGCAAAGGCATAAGTCTTCGGCAGATATGCTCTTGGAAGATTGTTTAGCCGGGCGTTTTTCTAATGCTTCTTCAATACTTCGGGTAACAGGAACACTGCCCCTGCAGCGCCCAAAGCAAGAACACCAGCAACCAGATAAAAGACAGTAAAGTTTTGCCCGATGATGGGCGTCATAATGTAGGACGGAACAACCACGGCACCCACGAGCTGCAGGGTTGCCGCAACGCCACCACCGGTACCTGCATACACCGGACCAATTTCGGGCAAGAGCACAGGCACCGACATAAGCGAAACCAAAATGCCACCCAAGCATACCCCCGTAACAAAGAGCACGGCGTTCATCAGAATGCCTTCGGGCAACTGCCAACCAAGGGCTGCACCAGCTGCGGCAATAAGTGCCAGCACAATAACAACGGGCTTGAGGCGCCCCACGCGCGCATTAACCACCGGAATAAACAGCGAACCCACAAGGCTGCCAATGGTATAAACCGAAGCAACCGCACCCGCACGAGCGGGGTCGAAGCCGCGCACGTTTTGCAAAGCATGCGGCAAAAAAGTTGCGATGCACATAACTACTGCCATGCAAAGACCCAGGGCAACACCCAGAATCCAGATGTTGCGGCTTTTCAGAACGACGCTCAGACATTCGCCAAGGGGCTTGTGTGTTGTTGCTTCCCCCGCAGAATTTTCTGCACCCGCAGGGCCTTCGCGGAAAAAGAACATCCAGAATACGAGAGCGAAAATACCAAGTGCCGCAGTAAAGATAAACAGAACATTAATCGAAGGGAACAGGGCGCTCGTACCCATGCCAACCGACTGGGCCAAGGTGCCGCTCGCAAAAGCAACGCCCACCGCAATGCCAAGCTTGGACGGGTCGAACCAAGCACCCATGATCTTGCCCGTCGTGGCATTAACGAACGTTGCCACTATGCCTGCAAAAACCATGCAAACAAAGAGGCTTATGAAGTCGGGGGCAAAAATGCGCGCGATAAGGGCCAGGACGGTAATGGCACCACCTACAGCAATCGTGCGCTTCGTACCAAAACGGTCGCACATGAGCCCTGCAACCAAACTGAGGGCAATACCGGGAATCATGGCCGCGGAGAACAGGGCTGAAAACTGGTTAGCGTCCAGGCCAAACTGCGGCATGATTTCATGGGCCAAAGGCGAAAGCTGGAACTGCGCATAGTTAGGCGCGAAGAACATGAGCATAACGCTGACTACAGCCAGAATAGCCCACATTCCCGTCTTTGCCGGAGCGGCCTGCGCCTGGCTTTCGTGCATGTTTTCAGCATGTTGGTCCATGGCATTTCCCGTCGCTTTCATTTACAAGAGTTTCGTTCCTAAGAGTTTTGTTCCCAAGAGTTTTCACTTCTTTTGGAAACTCCCCGCGCACAGTGCAGGGAGTTTCCAGAAAGAAAAGGTGAAAGTTCGTCATTAAAATTGGCCAGTAAAGCCCATCCTATTAACTAGATAACACCAAAGGCGGCACACAGGGCCTTGGCCAGCGGGTAACCTACGAAGGTGTAGCTGAGCCAGGCGATGATACACATCGGGAAGCCGATAGCCAGAATGTCGCCCGTCTTGTAGATGTTCTTGTTGCCGTGCATCATGCCAGCATGCGGGGAAGCTGCAGGGGTGAGCATGGCGACGAAGACCATCAGGATAACGCCCATGGCAACCGGTACCGGGCTGATGCCAATCTGGTTGGAGAACTGGATAACAACGGGCAGAAGCACAACGGCCATAGCTGCGTTGTTAGCAAAGTTCGTGATGATAAGAGCAACCAGAAGCATAAGGGCAACAAATACCATTTCAGGCTGACCGCCCAGGATGGGGGTAAGAACCTGAACCAGGAACGCGGAAACGCCAGTAACAGGGCTGGACAGTAGACCAGCGGCGTACACGGCAGCAGCGATCATGAAGAAGATGCCCCAGTTAAACTGCTTGTAGCTAACCTCGCGGAAGTCCAGCATGGACTTGCCTTCCCAGCGTGCGATAAGGAACGCAGCCACGAAGAATGCGGTGATGCCCAGCGGGCCCAGATACTTCAGCGTGTCGGAAACGGGGTTGCCAGACACGAAGTCGGGAAGCAGCAGGCAGATCAGGTATACCGGGATCATGAACAGGAATGCCTTCTGACGCAGGTCCATAGGGGGCAGAGGAAGCGTTTCTTCAACCATCTGCGGATTAACGGACTTCATCTTGGAAACGTCAACGCGAAGAACGAACTTCATGGCAAGCAGGTAGATAGCCATGATGAACGCAGTCATAACAGCGTTCACGATCATGTAAGGTACCCACGGAATGGCCAGAGGTGCAGGCAGGGTGCCAGCTTCAGCCATGGTGGCCGTCATGGTGCTAAAGGCGCTGATGGGGATCAGCTGAGCGCCCATGAAGGGCCAGAAGGGCTGGCCAAGCGTCATAACCAAGAACATGCCCACGAAGAAGAACTTCCAAACGCGGTCTTCCTTGGTAATGCCCATGATTTCAACCAAACGCAGGGCCACGGGCCACATGATAATAAGGCCGGTGATAGGCGAAACGATGGTGGAAAGCACGAAACAGGCAATGTAGAAGATTGCCCAGAATACGAAGGGGCGGCCCGCAAAAATCTTGCGAGTCAGGAACCACTTCGCAATGTACATGGTGTCGCCGACTTCGTCCACAGCACCAAAGAGGATCATTGCGAACAGGGTCAGCAGTACGGTGTAGTTACCAACTGCTGTCATCCATACGCCGTTAGACCCAGCTAGGTTCTGGGCGATAGGCTGAGACCTCAGACCTTCGATAACGGTGCCGTCCTGGAGAACAGCGCCCATCAGAGGAATGGATCCATTTGCCATGGTACCGGCAAAGTTAGCGCCAAGTACCGCGTCGCCAATACCCGAAAGGCCCAGCAAGGCAAGGCCCAATACGGAAGGCCACAGCGCTTCGATGGAAGACCACCAATACACCATAGCCAAGAAGATGCCTACGACCTTCATACCCAAGGGGGTAATGGGGTCAGGAGCTGGAAGCACAAAGCAGAAGAGGACCATGACCACAACGCCAATGGCGATATGGATCCAATACAGGTTCATCTTCTTCTTCGGCGCAGCTCCAGTGTTTGCTGCATCACTCATTTTTCTCTCCTTCTTTTTTATCTTTAGTGGGCAGACGCTGTGCCCGCCTGCCCACCAATTACCTAAACTACTTCGAACCTTGGTCGATGTCGGTTACGCATTCGTCCATGTCGGTGCTGAATGCATTTGCACCCGAAACTTCAACCGCATTAGTTTCGTAGTCGCTCTTGAATGCGCCCTCCAGCACGAACTGAGTGTTGTCCGTTAGGGGGATTTCCACTTCGTTCTGTGGACCAAGTTGGGGAACCCATTCGTAAGGAATGCGGTAGCAGCGGTAGAGCAACAGGTCGCCCACTTCGGGGAACATATATTCCCAAACCAGTTCGCCTTCAGGAGTAAATTCCATCAGCTTGGCGGAGCAGCCTTCGCAGATAACCGTATTGCCGTTAGGCATGCGCTGGGCGCTCGAAGTAAGCGGGCTGTAGAAGTAGTTGCCATTGAAGTCGAAGCCGCCTGCAGAATTCTTGGCAAGGCCCTTGCATTCCCACACAATTTCGAGCGTGGTGGGATCGAATTCAACAACGCGGGAAGAGTCACGGCGGGTAACCTTGAGGCCAATCTTGGAGAACTGGTTCGGAGCACCATAGCCAGCCCAGCCACCATTGTCATAAACCATGATGTTGCCTTCGCCTGGCAGACCCTTCGGGATCATGTGCGTATGGTGCGGACCAACGATGGTGCCAAAGATGCGAAGTTCAGGAGTAGCGGTAAAGTCCGGACCAACCTGCCACACCACGTGACCAGTTTCGTGGTCGATAATCCACATGATGTTAGCTTCGCGGCTGTCCATGATGATGTTGTCTGGCTTGAAGCGTTCGTCGCCAGCGTCGTACCACTTGTTGGGTCCGAGGTAGCTGGCGCAGTTCACGTGGAAGATGTCGCCCTGGCCTTCGGGACCAGTGGGCTGGGTGTTGGGGTTGCGGAACATGGCGTTCTTGATGGTTTCGTCGAGGTTAAAGTCGTCGAAGTAGTCAAGCATGTTCCATTCCCAGGTGATGTTGCCTTCGCGGTCGACTTCGATGAGGCGGTCTTCCAGCAAAAGCTGCGGGGAAATTTCAGGGTTGCGCACGTCGCGATGAACAAGGATAAGCATCTTCTGGAAGTCGGGGCTGGTTTCCATGCCGGGCACCCAGTAGCCAACGGGGTTGCCTTCCATCTGATAGTCGTGATGTTCACGAGCCATCCAGCGCTTGGGCTTGTCGGGGTCTTCGATTTCTTCGTTCTTGTCGAATGACCACACCACGTTGCCGTCCCAGTCGAGCATGGTAACGTCGGTTTCGTCCTGATAGCCGTCAGCAGCGTCGCGCGTGCCCAAACTGCCCAGCACATAACCGCCCGGAATCATCTTGGCGGGAAAGCCGCCGAAACCCTTCCAATAGCGGACAATTTCACCATTCATGTTGATAAGCACAACGCCCTTTTTTGGAGCTGTAAACAGCGTGTAGCCGTTGGAGCATTTTTCGGGATAATACACCGTTGTGCTAGTGGGAAATACATCTGGTCTGCCCATACGTGTCCTTTCAACGTGACTAATACCTTGCTAAAAATTCTATGCTTTACCTGGGAAAATGCCACAAATTATGCGTAAGTCGAATATGTCTATACTGACATGAATAAGGGGTATAAGCAACCTGCATAGGGCTATGCAGAAATAGGCTAATTATGATAATATAAACAGGGCAAAAGGGGGACAAATTGCCCCGTTTAACGCCAAGCAAAGTGCGCTGGGAGGGCATCATGGACGTTTCTTTATACTACGATTTTGAATGCATCGTGCGCTACGGCAGCATTTCTGAAGCAGCCAAGCATTTGCATATTAGCCAGCCTGCCCTCAGCCGGCGCGTCACGTCAATTGAACAAGAAGTTGGCATGGAATTGTTCGAGCGCACGACTCCCATCCAATTAACCATGGCAGGCGAAATCTTTTTGGAGTATGCCTGTCGCATCAATGCCGAACAATACAAACTCAGCACGCAGATGAACCGCCTGCGCACAACACCTGTGACGGTTCTGCACGTTGGTGGACTCTACAGTAAGAAAATCGGGCGTGCGGTTCGCAGCGTTAAAAACCAAATTGAAACTGACACGCTTTTTATAGACATTAAACAGGAGACCAATCTCTACCGAGAACCGAGCGTCGACCTTCTGCGCAAAGGCAAATTACAACTTTCCATCGAACCCTTCTGCCCCGACCTTAATATGGAAGGCCTGGATTCTACCCCGCTTTGCGAAGAAGATATTTATGCCGTCATGTCAGAAGACTACGCCATTGCCGAAAAAGGATTCTTCGACGGATCGGACCTGCACCATATTCGCTTTACCTATTCACGCAGTGGAAGGTCTCATTCCTTTTATACCCACCTGCGTTGGCTGTGCAAGGCCAATGGCTTGCTCAGTGATACTCCTCGTTCAATATTTATATCCAATGCCGTAACGGAACGCGACATTTTTCTGAGCGGCCTTGGCGACTATGCCATCATGTGCCCCAAAAGTTTAGCCGAACTCCTTATAGAGACAGCGGGCCCGGGGTACACCATGTTTCCGTTTAAGGGCAAGTGCCCCCGCTACGACATTCGAGCCATCTATGCCGAAAAACCTTCAAGCGAAACACTCGAATTTGTCGAAGCGCTTAAAAAGGAATTCGCGAACGACTAAGTATTATTTAGCTGTTGCTTGCGGACGCCTACGAACAAATCGCAGCACAGGTCTTGCCCATCACCGCAAAGAATTACTTGCAAACCGCTGCTCGGGACTTACGGGCACAATAGAGACTGCATAGACTTACGTAGCAAAATAGAACTCCCTGCGAGGGGGCGCAGGGAGTTCCTTTGCGCAGCTTTATGCTGCTGGATATGTGCAGTAGCTTGCGGGAGCTACCTGCCCATTCTTTAGGCCCAAATACCTGTCATGTTGCAGATAAGGAACCACACGAACAGAACAACGATGTTCACGATAACGGTTGGAACACCATACTTGTAAATGTCGGAGGTGCGCATCCACTCTTTGTTCGGGAACAGCATGGCTGCAGCCGCACAACCCGCAGGGGTCAGGATGGCGTTTGTTGATGTGAGCATGATCAGGAATGCAAGCAGTTCGGGGCTTGTGCCCAGGCCAGCAGCTGCAGGCATGAACACCGGCAGGAACATTGCTACAACAACCATGTTAATGAGGAAGTTGGTGAGCACAGTTTCCACGCACAGGAACACGATAATAGCAGCGATGCCAGGAACGCTTGTCATGATAGGAACGATGTTCTGAGCCAGGAACGGGGCGATACCCGTCAGTTCGCTACGCAGGCAGGCGCCGATAGCCAAGATTACCGCTACCATGAGTACCATGTTCCACGGTACGTTGGTTGCAGCGAGCTTAGCGAAGTCGACTACCTTGCGACCGTCCTTAGTGTAAATAAGGCAGGCAATAACGAAGAACAGCACGATGATGCCCGTGGTGCCGAAGCGGCCATAGAACTGCCTAAAGGCGCTTTCTGCCGGGAAGAAGCTGGGCAGAAGAAGCATGATGATAAAGAGGATAAGCAGCAGACCAGCGCGCTTGCGGTCGGGGGTAAGAATGCTGTCTTCGGGGTTGAGCATGTCCATGGTTACGCCCTTGAGGGGACCTACGTCCAGACGGAATACGAACTTGCAAAGAAGCACGTAAGCCGCAATTTCAAGAGCACCAAACGGAATCATGAACAGCATGTAGCGCAGCATGTTGGCAGCTTCACCAGTAACCGTTGCATATACACCAAGGTTGGCGATAGCGTTCATGGACCAGGGGAAGGTTACCAAGCTGAATGCGCACTGCATGGCAATGCCGAACACCATAAGCGACGGGAACTTGTCGTAAGGCTTTTGACCAATGTTGCGGGTAATACCGTAAACGATTTCCCACATAAGGAACAAGCCCACGAGGAAGTTAACGAGAGAGCAAATGATATAGGCTGCAACCAAAATCATGGTTACCAGACGCCAGGGGTGCCCTTCCAAAAACTTCCTGGTCATAAGCCAGTTAACCATCCACTGGCTAATGCCGCTTTCCTTCAGATAGCCCACCAGAACAAAGGCGGCGATCATGAAGAACAGCGTGTCGGAACCCCAACCAGTACCCAGGAATTCCGAGAATGTAAATACGCCTGTTGCCGGGAAGAGGAGCAAGCCCATGAGCGAAGGCCATGCGCCAGCGGACAAGGTCCACCCTACTACCATAGCAACAAAGACGGTCAGGCAGCGCATACCAATTTCAGTCATTGGCTCTGGCGCGGGAATAAACCAGCCAGAAAGCGCTATGGCGAGGGTGATTATCGCAAAGATAATTTCTTTGGTACCGATATTCATCCCACCAACTTTAACTTCGTCAGCCATCTTTCTTTCACCTTTTCTTTCATCGTTGAAATGGCTTCAACGTACATTTACTCTTGCACTTGCCGCAAGTCTGCCCCCCACAGAATCGAGGCAAGTGCAAAACCGCATATGCGCGAGCGAGCTCTATGCTTTTCGCCCGCATCAGCGGGTGGAGTCTGTGCCCCCCACCCGCTGCGCGATTCAAACTAGTCGTCGAGGTCGGTTACGCATTCAGCAAGCTTGTACTTAAATGCGTCAGCACCTTCAACGGTTACGCCGGTCTCGTCATAGTCGGTCTTGTAGGAACCTTCAAGAACGAGTTCACCGAGCTTGATGCGAGGAATCTCGACTTCTTCGGGCTTTTCAAGCTGGGGTACCCAGTCGTAAGGAATACGATAAGCACGATACAGCAGGTAGGAACCTACATCGGGGAAGATGTATTCCCAAACCAGCTTGTTGTCGGCGGTGTATTCCATGATCTTTGCGGAGCAGCCTTCGCAGATGAGCGTGTTGCCGTTCGGCAGACGCTGTGCGTCGGAGGTCAACGGGCTGTAGAAGTAGTTGCCGTTGAAGTTGAAGCCGCCACCAACACCGACGGGCTCGCCAACGCATTCCCAAACGATTTCGAGGGTATTCGGGTCGAATTCCACAACGCGGGAAGAGTCGCGGCGGGTAACCTTCAGGCCCTGCTTGGAGTGCTGGTTCGGAGCACCGTAGCCAGCCCAACCACCGTTGTCGTACACCATGATGTTGCCTTCGCCCGGCAGACCCTTCGGGATCATATGGGTGTGATGCGGGCCAACGATGGTACCGAAGATACGGAGTTCAGGAGTAGCCGTGAAGTCCGGACCAACCTGCCATACCAGGTCGCCAGTCTTGTGGTCAAGGATCCACATAATGTTGCATTCACGGGAGTCCATGATGATGTTGTCGGGATGGAAGCGCTCGTCGCCGGCGTCATACCACTTGTTCGGGCCGAGGTAGCTGGCGCAGTTCACGTGGAAGATGTCGCCCTGACCCTTCGGGCCGCAAGGCTGCATGTTCGGGTTCCTGAACATGACGTTCTTGATTTCTTCGGACAGGTTGAACTGATCGAAGTGGTCAAGCAGGCTCCACTCCCAAAGGATGTTGCCTTCACGGTCGATTTCGATCAGACGGTCATCGAGCAGGTTGTGCAGCGAAATTTCAGGGAGATCGGGGCGGTCCTTGTGAACCAGAATGAGCATCTTCTGGAAGTCGGGGCTGGATTCCATGCCAGGTACCCAATAACCAACCGGATTGCCTTCAATCTGATATTCATGATGCTGGCGAGCCATCCAACGCTTTGGCTTGTCGGGATCTTCGACTTCCTCGTTGTGGTCAAAGGTCCAGAGAACGTTGCCTTCCCAGTCGAGCATGGTAACGTCGGCCTGGTCCTGGTAACCGTCCTGAGGTGCGCGGATTTCCAAGCTACCAAATACGTAGCCACCAGGAATCATCTTGGCGGGGAAGCCGCCGAATTCCTTCCAAGTACGAACGATTTTGCCGTTCATGTTGATGAGGACAACACCATGGTCCTCAGCGCAGAACAGTGTGTAACCGTTTTCGCACTTGTCGGGGTAGTAGATGGTTGTACCTGTTGGAAAAATTGTCGGTCTACCCATTGTCTAGCCTCTCTTTCCTATTCTTTTGCCCTTGCGGGCACTTACCCTAATAAAAACGCCGCCCAGCAGTACCCTGCCAGCCAGCGTAATTACCTATATATGTATCTCCCCCTTAAACAAGATGACTAGTCTTCTAACAGTTCGTCAATCTTGTCGGCGAAGTCGTCTTCACTCGCGTCACCCGTAATGATGGATTCCACCTTGCCGCCCTTGTAGAACAGGGTTTGCGGAACACCCTTCAAACGGTTTTCAAGCAGAAGATTCTGCATTTGGTTTACATTTACTTCGTAGAAGGGGAAGTCTGGATATTCTTCCGAAAGCGCTTCCAGCTTAGGGTGAACTGTTTCACATACGTGGCAAGTATCGCGCGAAACCATGACCAAGCATGGCTTTTTAGCTTTCTTAACGTATTCGTCAAATGCTGCTGGACTGAGCTTTTTAAGCATGATTCCCCCTTTTTGAAGTCCGTATGTGCGTAGCCTCACAAAGCGCATAGGGGATTTCCCTAAAATGTTCACGAATGCTACACGCAGTATTCATTATGCCTTCACCGTTGGCACTTGGAAAATACCCAAGTTCTATTGTGGTATAGGGAAAAGCTATTACGGTACAAGTTTTTACTTATGGCAATTTAAAACTGTCTCAATGTGGGAAATGCCCCGCAGTGCTACTCTACGGGGCATCGTTAGTTCAACTGAATAAGCCGAGGGGACAGGTAACTTGCCTTATTTTGAAGACAAAACCCCCGCCCCTTTGTCTGGTTTACTTCTTCTGCGGGCAGCAATCATGCCAACGAAGGCTAGCATGACTACGCACGCGGCCACAAGCAACAGGAGTGTGCCGTTGTCTGCGGTATTCGGAGAAGCCTTGCCGCTTGTCGAACGAGGTTTCGTGGGTGCAGCATTAGGCGCAGCGCCGTCAGTGCTTGAATCCTTTGCAACGATGGTGAACTTTGCACTCGCGCTGTTGCCGTCGTCGAAGAGTGCCGTTAGGGTGTGCTCGCCCGCAGCCAGCGTCTCGAGGTAGGCTGGCTTCAGCTTTATGACGACACTACCCGGTTCAGCTGTGTAGTTAGACTCGTCAACATCCGCTCCATCCACCTGAATGCCAGTGAAATGACTGTAAGTTGTATCGTCATTTGTTGAGCGTTTGAAGGTGAAGCCTGCTGTTGTCGAGCCGCCTTTAGTCCACTGCGTGCCGTCGCCCTTAGTGTTTTCGTAGCTAATATCGGACTCAGGCGTCGGTCCAGGTTCAGGCTTCGGATCTACTTTCGGAATAGACTCAGTCTTGGTCTGCTCTGCGAAGGCCGGATTCGTGAAGGCCGCTGTGTAAGTCTTTTCGCCTTCTTCGGTTTCCGTTGGCTCCTTGGTTACCGCAGACGTAGTCGTAGCAGTTTCGCTCTCCTCATGGCTTGCATCATGTGCGCAT
>CACXMZ010000007.1 GCA_902768975.1 uncultured Coriobacteriaceae bacterium | reverse complement strand
CGTGCAAACAATTCACTGGATTGTTTGCACTCATGCGCTCTCGCTTGACGCTCGTTCACCTAGTTAAGTGCAATTTTTGGCAACAGCAAAAATTGCGATGTTTGAACTCACGACATCGCATATATGCCTCCCCAGACCCCCGTTTTCACACCTGAAAGGAATAGAAGATGGCAACATTGAATGACGTGACTTCGGCTGACCGTGTGCACATTGGTTTCTTCGGTGTGCGCAATGCGGGCAAGTCGAGCTTGATTAATGCGGTTACGGGGCAGGACCTGGCGGTCGTGTCCAACGTGGCGGGCACGACGACCGACCCCGTGCGCAAAGCCATGGAGCTTCTGCCCGCGGGCCCTGTGCTCATCGTGGACACGCCGGGCATTGACGACGAAGGCGAACTGGGCGAAATGCGTGTGCGCAAGGCACGGCGCGTGCTCGACTCCACTGACGTTGCCGTGCTGGCGGTCGACGGTACGCGTGGCGTTACGCAAGCCGAACGTGAACTGGTTGCCCTCTTTGCCGAAAAGCAGATTCCCTATGTGGTTGCTTTGACCAAGTGCGACATTGCGTCCGCCGAAGACCACCATCACGTCGCCCGTGAACTTGGCATGACTGAAGACCAGGGGAGGCTTGTGGCCACCAGTTCGCAAACTGGCCAAGGCATCCACGAACTGAAAGAAACCATTGCCGAACTTGCCAAGGAACCTACCGCCGAACATCGCATTGTGGGCGACTTGCTGGAAGTGGGCGACGTGCTGGTGCTCGTGTGCCCCATCGACGAAAGTGCGCCAAAAGGCCGTCTCATTCTGCCCCAACAAAACACCATTCGCGACATCATAGACGAAGGAGCCATGGCCCTCGTGGTGCAGCATGGCGAATTGGCCCAGGCGCTTTCTAAGCTTGGTGCGCCCCCGCGCATGGTCATTACGGACTCGCAAGTGTTTGGCCAGGTAGCCAGCATTGTGCCTGATAGCGTGCCACTTACCAGCTTCAGTATCCTCATGGCGCGCCACCGCGGTACCCTTGACGCCCAGGTGGACGGCGCCAATGAACTCGACCGCATGCGCGAACGCTATGAAGCAGACCCGAACACCCCGCCGCCTCACATTCTCATTGCGGAAGCCTGTACGCATCACCGTCAGTGCAACGACATCGGTACCGTGCAACTGCCCCGCATGGTAGGCGAATACACGGGGCTCACCCCCAGCTTCGACTTTGTTTCAGGTAACGAATTTCCCGAAGACCTCAGTGCCTACGACTTAGTCCTGCATTGCGGGGGCTGCATGGTCAACGACCGCGAAATGAACTGGCGCGCGCGGCATGCAGCTTCGCAGGGTGTGCCGCTTACCAACTATGGTGTGGCCATTGCGAAGATGAAAGGCATCTTGGATCGTAGCCTCGCACCACTTTACTAGTTGCCAGCAAGTTCGCATCTTATTTCTAAGGCTTTCTTGAAGCTTTTGCTATACCTGCCCGTGTCTTTTCTTGGGCTTCCTTCGCTCTTTTCGTGAACTGGAAGCCGTTCCCCCATTTCTGGCATAAAGCCCCTTGCGTAAGCAGGTAAGATATTCGTGCGTCAAAGGGGGACCACATGGAAATCACGCCAGAAGATATTGCTGCAACCAAACCCGACTGTTTGGCGGGTGCCGCCATTGAAGCCAAGGGCGAAACCGTTGGGGTCGGTAAGGCCGGCATGAGCACCGCCGCCATTGCACCGCTTGGCATTCTTGCGGGCATTTTTATTGGTATGGGCGCCCTCTTCATGACTTACGTGAAAGCGGACCAGGCGCTAAGCTTCGCTGCTTCAAGCGTGCTTGGTGGCATCGTGTTTAGCCTCGGCCTCATCTGTGTGGTCGTTGCAGGGGCGGAACTTTTCACGGGTAATATGCTTATGACTATGGCAGCTCTTTCCAAGAAAATTTCCTGGGGCAGTCTGGCGAAAAACTGGGCTGTGGTCTGGGTTTTTAATCTTATTGGTTCCCTTATTCTTGTGGGCATAATCTTCGGTTGTGGCCTTATGGCAACCAAGGCGGGCGACAACACCATCGGCAATCAAATGGTGGCTATTGCCAGCGCCAAAATCAACTTGAGCCCTGAGCAAATAATCTTCCGCGGCATCATGTGTAACCTGCTGGTGTGCATTGCGGTGTACATGGGCTTTGCGGGCCGCACGGTTATCGACAAGATTTTCACCTGCGTATTCCCGGTTATGGCCTTCGTTGCCATGGGTTTTGAACACTGCGTGGCCAATATGTTTTTCCTGCCCATGGGTGTGCTGGCCGCCAACGCTGGCTTTGGCACTCAGCTTGACCCAGCACTTCTTGCGAGCGTTACCGCAGGTGGTGCTGCGTACAACATCATATTCGCGACGCTGGGCAACATCATTGGCGGCGCCATTTTTGTAGGCGTCCTGTACTGGTGGGCTTTCGCGAAAAAAGACTAGCTGCGTTTAGGGCGAGCATGTCCCCTCCTGCTAACGCTGCCGCTGCTCGTATGCGCTCAGCTTCGCTTCGCTGCATGCTCCCTCTCGGTCGCCTAGTTTGTACTAAACAAGCCAGAGGGCTTGTTTACTCACTGGATTGTTTTCACTCGTGCGCTCCGCTATTTTCGCTTCAATTTTATAGTGCGAATTTTGCTCGCAAAATCCGCAAAGTTTGACGCTCACATTACGCAGGATGGGGACATGCCTCGCCCTTCTCCGAATTCTTTGTGCAATCCGCGGATTAATGATTATTAGGTATTGAAATTACTATTGCAAAAAATTATAATCACGATTAGAAAAACTTGATGCATGCAAGTGGATATTGTCATGCGCAAGGCAATATTGGTCGCATAGCGGCCCTACACGAGAAAGGGAACGGACAAGATGTACGATGTAATCATCTTGGGCGCAGGCCCAGCAGGTTTGGCAGCAGGTCTTTATGCAGGCCGTAGCCGCATGAATGCTCTCCTTATTGAAAAGGGCCAAGACGGCGGCCAAATCGCAACCACTAACGAAATCGAAAACTATCCTGGTCAGATTGTTGACGAAGAAGAATCTGGCCCCTCTCTTATCGCTCGTATGAGCAAGCAGGTTGAAAAGTTTGGCTGCGAACGCATTAGCGACGTTGTGCAATCCGTCGAACTGGCTGGCGACGTAAAGAAGGTCGTTTGCGCTGGTGGCGAATACGAAGCCAAGACCATCATCCTGGCAACAGGCGCCCATTCTCGTCCCATTGGCTGCAAGAACGAAGGCCAGTATGTAGGCAAGGGCATTTCCTTCTGCGCAACCTGCGACGCTAACTTCTTCGAAGACTTTGAAGTCTACGTAGTGGGCGGCGGCGACAGCGCGGTTGAAGAAGCCATGTACCTCACCAACTTTGCTCGCAAGGTTACCATCATCCACCGTCGCGACGAACTGCGTGCTGCTAAGTCTATCCAGGAAAAGGCTTTCGCCAACCCCAAGATGAACTTCATGTGGGACAGCGTGGTTGAAGAAGTCGGCGGCGAAGGCATGCTGGGTTGGATGGACGTCCGCAACGTCAAGACCGACGAAATCACCCGCATCGAAGCCGACGAAGACGACGGCATCTTTGGTCTGTTCGGCTTCATTGGCTTCCTGCCCAATACCGAACTGTTTGAAGGCCAGGTTGAACTGGAAAATGGTTACATCCTCACCGACGACAACATGGCCACCAACATTCCTGGCGTTTTTGCTGCGGGCGACCTGCGCAAGAAGAGCCTGCGCCAGGTTGTTACCGCTGCGGCCGACGGCGCCATTGCCGCCACCCAAGCACTGAAGTACATTGAACATGCTGAATAAGCTTTTGTTTAAGTTGTAGGAACCATTAGGTTAGGAGAAAAAATGTCAATGCTGGAACTGGATAAGAAGACTTTTGAACCGGAAGTACTGCAGGGCGAAGGCACCATTCTGGTGGACTTCTATGGCGAAGGTTGCGTACCTTGCCAGGCACTTATGCCCCACGTACATGGCTTTGCCGACGTGTATGGCGACAAGATTAAGTTCTGCGCCCTGAATACCACGGCTGCTCGCCGCGTGGCTATTGGTCAGCAGATCATGGGCCTGCCGGTAATCGCCATCTATCAGAACGGCGAAAAGGTGGAAGAGCTCGTCAAGGACGACGCTACTCCCGAAGCTGTTGAAGCTATGATCAAGAAGTATTGCGAATAAGTAATACTGTCGGCGCAGCAAGGTATCTGCAACTTTGCTGCGCCACCACAAGGCTTAAGCGCGGGGCCAGCCCGCGATAAGTGAACTGAAGGAAAAAGAAACGGAAAGGAGTGAGAGATGGGCATCTTGGCCGGAAAAAAGATCGTCGTGATCGGTGACCGCGACGGCGTGCCGGGCGAAGCAATTTCTGCATGCGTCGAAACCGCAGGCGGCGAAGTCGTGTTCTCCTCGACTGAGTGTTTCGTTTGAACGGCAGCTGGCGCCATGGACTTGGAGAATCAGAGAAGGGTTAAGGAATTTGCCGACGAATTCGGCCCCGAAAACGTTGTTGTTGTCGTGGGCGCTTCCGAAGGCGAAGCCGCTGGCCTTGCAGCAGAAACTGTAGAGGCTGGAGACCCGACGTTCGCTGGTCCATTGACGGGAGTCCAGTTGGGACTCGCTTGCTACCACATCTGCGAACCGCAAATGAAGGAAGAAGTAGACGCAGACGTCTACGAAGACCAGGTTGGCATGATGGAAATGGTTCTCGACGTTGACGACATCGTCGAGGAAATGACTAGTATTCGCGACGAATTCTGCAAGTACTGCGGCTAGTTCGCAGCACTTACGCGAAGCCTAACTAGTAAGGGGCGGTGGTTATGCTGCCGCCCCTCTTTTGAAAACAGTGGATATGGACGGCTCGCGCGCATGGGCCAGAAGGGATAATGTTTTTCCCATTCACCTCATGCAATGGCTGGCGGTTCGCAAAAACAACGCGGAGGTAAATATGAAAAGCGTTATCAAAGGCACCGGTTATGTCCTGGTTCATACCCCCGACATGGTGCTCGAAAATGGTTCTACTCAGACCACTGAAAAAGTTGTTAATCCCGAAAGTGAATACCTGAAGGCAATTCCCAGCCACCTGCGCAGCTGGGACAAGGTTGTTTCCTACTGGCCTAACCAGGTTTACATTGGCAACAAGACTCCCTTGGAACTGAAGGAAGTTGAAGAGCCTTGGTATGACAAGGACTGCGAAGGCGCAGACCGCTATGGCAAGTTTGGCCAGATCATGCCTGAAGACGAATTCTATCTGCTCATGCAGGTATGCGACGTATTCGACCTTATCGACCTGGAAAAGGGCTTTGTGGCTGGTGCCAAGGAAGCCTTTGCTGCTAACAAGGTTATCGGCGACGACCTGGTTGCTCTGGTTAAAGAAGGCGTCGAAGAAGCTGACATCAAGAATGCGGTTGAAAATGAACATGCTATGCCGCTCGTATACGAAGGCAAGCTTGTTGGTTGCGTAAAGCGCGCCCATGAAATCGACGTTAACCTGGACGCTCACACCATGCTGGAAAACCTGGTTTCGAAGGCAAGCTCCGTTCTTGCTCTGCTGACCGTGGTTGAATCTGCCGGCATTGCTAAAGAAGACGTTCAGTATGTAATTGACTGCTGCGAAGAAGCTTGCGGCGACGTAAATCAGCGTGGTGGCGGCAACTTCGCCAAGGCCGCTGCTGAAATCGCCGGCCTGGTAAACGCCACTGGTTCCGACGCCCGTGGCTTTTGCGCTGGTCCTTCCCACGCTCTTATTGAAGCTGCCGCCCTGGTTCAGGCTGGTGCCTTCGACTGCGTGGTTGTAACCGCTGGTGGTTGTACCGCTAAGCTGGGCATGAATGGCAAGAGCCATGTTGAAAAGGAAATGCCTATCCTCGAAGACGTTCTCGGTGGCTTTGCTGTAGTGCTCACCAAGAACGACGGCGAAAACCCCGAAATCAACCTCGACTACCTGGGCCGCCACACCGTGGGCACCGGTTCTGCTCCTCAGGCTGTTATGCAGTCCCTCGTGGGCGACCCGGTTGCTGCTGCTGGTCTGAAGTTCACCGACATCGACCTGTACAGCCCCGAAATGCAGAACCCCGACATCACCAAGCCTGCAGGCGCTGGTGACGTTCCGGCTTCTAACTACAAGATGATTGCTGCTCTGGCGGTAAAGAATGGCGACCTCGAAAAGGCCGACATCCCTGCCTTCGCCGAAAAGCATGGCATCATGGGCTTTGCACCCACCCAGGGTCACATTCCTTCGGGTGTTCCGTCCATCGGCTTCCTGCGTGACGAACTGCTGGCAGGCAACATTAACCGCGCCATGATCATCGGCAAGGGTTCTCTGTTCCTGGGCCGTCTGACCAACCTCTTCGACGGTGTGTCCTTCATGATCCAGAAGAACTCTGGCGAAGGCGAAGCTGCCGCTGGTGGCGCAAGCGAAGACGAAGTTCGCGGCATGGTGGCTAAGGCCATGCGTGAATTCGCACAGAGCATGCTGGACGCTGCAGAATAGGGGGCTAAATATGAGCTCTTTGGAAAAGAAAGTCGCGAGCATCTTCATGGAGATGGCCGACGGGGTCGAAACCGGCCAGTTCGGCGCACGCCCGAAGATTGCTCTTACCGGCATGGGGAGCGAACATGGTGAAGAAAACTCCATGGCAGCTGCCGTTCTTGCCGCTGAAGCTGGTGTCGATGTTCAGTACATCGGAACCTTTGAAGACCCTGCAGTAACCACCATCAAAGTGGCCGACGACGAAGAAGGTCACGCCAAGATGGACGAACTGCTGGACTCCAAGGAAATCGATGGTGCCGTTACCATGCACTATCCTTTCCCCATTGGTGTTTCTACTGTTGGCCGTGTTATTACCCCTGCCCTGGGCAAGGAAATGTTCATTGCTAACACCACGGGCACGTCTTCTTCCGACCGTATTGAAGGCATGATTCTGAACGCCATTAGCGGCATCATTACCGCTAAGGCCTGCGGTATTGCCAACCCCACGGTGGGCATCCTGAACGTAGACGGCGCTCGTCAGACCGAAATGGCACTGAAGGAAATCGCCGAAAACGGTTACCCCATTACCTTCGCCGAGTCTTCTCGCGCCGACGGTGGTTGCGTCCTCCGTGGCAACGACGTCCTGCGCGGTACGCCCGACGTCCTGGTAACCGACTCGCTTACTGGCAACGTGCTTATTAAGATGCTTTCGGCCTTCCAGACTGGTGGTTCTTTTGAAGCTACTGGCTATGGCTATGGTCCTGGCATTGGCAAGGGCTACGACAAGCTCGTGCTCATTATTTCGCGCGCTTCTGGTGCTCCGCTTATCGCCAACGCCCTGAAGTTCGCAGGCCAGCTGGTGAAGGGTGGCGTCTTCAAGATTGCTGCTGCTGAATTTGCTGCTGCTGAAAAGGCGGGCCTGGCTGCTGCTATCGAAAAGCGCAAGGCTTCTGCTAAGCCTGCTGCCGAAGCTGCCGAAACCGTGGAAGCTCCGCCGAAGGAGCCCTGCACCTCTTCCATTCCTGGTATCGAAGTCATGGACCTGGAAGACGCAGTACAAGTGCTGTGGAAGGCTGGCATCTACGCCGAATCTGGCATGGGTTGCACCGGTCCGCTCGTTATGATGAGCGACGCCAACTTCGCTAAGGCAGAAGAACTGCTGAAAGAAGCAGGCTTCATAGGTTAATTAACGTTCCGCCGTTCTAACGAACGGCGGAACTCTTTGACGCTGCAAAGGACCCTGGCGCTCCATCTTGCCCCTTGTTTTGCTCCTCGCGTACCAAAGTACGCTTCGGCGCAAAGGCGGGGCAATCTGGGGCACCGGGGTCCTTTTCGCTGTCTCTTCGACTACCTACGACCCTTCAAGTTTCACTTCACTTTTAAAGTGAAATTTTCGGCAACAGCGAAAATTTCAAATAGTTTGTAGTTCAGAGTTAGCGAAAGAGAATACGCCGCACCCTTCTTCGACTACCTGCGAATTGCTCAAACATAAAGGGACCCGCGGAGGAGCGGGTCCCTTTTGTGTTGCGAGCGCTATGGTAGAGCGGCGCTCGAAGGGGGAGCGATTATGCGGCCTTTTTGCCCGACCAGTTGTTCCAAGCTACCTTGGCGGCATTTACGACGCGGTCGATGGGTGTGGGTTCAGCCGATGTTGCTGAAATCACTGCAGCACCACAGGAAAAGACCTGCATGCGCTCCTTGGCGTTTACACTGTTCTTGCTCATTTTGGCCCTCCTTTTCATTTCGTAGTCTGCAAAATGAAGCGTTTACAATGTCAAAATAATTCAAAGAAAAAAGAATGCAAGAAGCACTTTTGCCAAACTAGTTGTTTATGCAACTCTAGGTGTTAAATTGTCGGAAAACCAGGTCAGTTGTGCAACTCTTAGAAAAAAGTCGTTGATTACTTTATAAATAAATAGCTTTATACCACGGGCGTTTCGGTATGTGTTGCACGCCTAGAAAAGCTTACTTGCGGCGTATGCGCGCACCGTCGCACACTAGGCGTACCGTCATGGCCACCATGCGCTCTACGGGAACAGAGCGCCCTCCTTCGACCCACTTTTGGTAAATGCGGATCTGCGACATATTGACGTGTGTCAGGTACAGCTGCCATTCTTCTTCGGTCCAGCCTTCGGGTATTTTCACGTCGTGGTCGCGCTCTTCGCTCATGCTGTCCATAAGCTTCCACATAATCTTTGAGTATGCACCGCTTGAAAGAATGGCGTCGAACAGTGGCCCCTGCTGCGTGCAATAGGTCATAAATGAATGAATGAGTACCTCGATGTCGTCGGGGTAGCGCATGCCACGGGTGAGTTCTGCATAGGGGCGCGCGTATTCCATGAGCACTTCTTCAAGAAGGTCGTCCATGGTGGGGTAATAGCGATAGAAGGTTGTCTTGTTTATCATAGCGCGCTCGCACAGCGCTTTAACACTTATCTTCTCGTAGGGCATTTCAAGTAGCATTTCTTCGAAGTTGGCGCGAATCGCACTAATGGTTTTGCGGATGCGCATATCTTCTTTGCCCGTAAGGATCATCGTATATACCTTTCGCAACAACAAATGGTATGCATTTGCGTTGTAAATACTCTACAGGTTTTCCCTGAGCATAGTGTATCTAAAGCGGAAGCCATATTCAATAATCACGATTATTAAAAGCAAAAATATGGTATGATTAACGCGTCAAAAGGGCTTCCTTTCTGCACTTATGGGCAGCCTTGCTGGACACGTTCTGTATACCCACCTCGACTTTGTCGTGGCCTTCTTTAGCGCCATTTACGTTACATAATGGTTATATACCAAAAAAGTTATGCAACGCCTTTTGCATATCTGTTGCTTTGGTATAATCACGATTATCAAAAAAGACACATGCGGGGGTGTGGATTAGAACCATGGGCAGAACAAAGTATTCCGAAGAAAAACGCAATGAAATAGTTTCGTCTTTTGTTAAGGCCACTATAGAAATCATGAAGGAAGACGGTGTTGAAGCCGTTTCCATTCGAAGCGTTTCTGCTCGTGCGGGCTATAGCAGCGCCACGCTGTACCTCTACTTTACCGACCTTAATGAACTCATTTCCATCGCTTCGGTGTTTTACCTGCGCAACTACGTGCGCGACATTTCTGAAACCTGCCCGAGTCAAGAATGCAGCGCTGAAGAACTCTACCGCTATACCTGGGAAACCTTTGCGCGTCACGCTCTTAATAAACCCGAAATCTATTTGAACCTCTTCTTTGGTCCTAATAGTGGGTCGCTCCAGGAAATGGTGCACGAATACTACGCCCTTTTTCCGGAAGAGCTGGAAAACATTCGTCGCGGGCCCGTTCTTGGCATGCTCGAAGCGGGCAACCTGCACGACCGTAACAGGGCCGTGCTTGCCCCCTATGCTGAAGAAATAGGTATGCCAGAAGGCGAAATGGAAATGGCGAACAACATCACGGTCGCTTACTTCCGTAGCATCTTGGAACGTGCCTGCAAGATGGACCTCGACGAAAGCACCAAGAAGCACCTTGTGGGCGAATTCCTTCAGGGCGCCTTCTTTATTCTGCGTACCTAATATTCGCACACGCGAATTCGCCTAAACGCTTATCCATGATGCCGGGGGTGCCTCTCTGTAAAATGCACCTCGTTTGTAGCTACGAGGAAGTAGCCTCTGCTGTATAATTTCATTATTAGCTATTACGTTCTGACTGCTCTTCTGCTTTAGGCACGAGGTACGTAAGTTTCATAGCCTGGAAACAGGTTTCTGTTTAGCCCGTAAGGGTATCCATTCTGCGTGACCAAGGGGTCAAGCCTGCTCAAGGGCAGGAAAGGCACATATGTGTCGACTGCAATACGGGGGCTCGAGGCCTGTATTGCTGGTAAGGAAAGGGGTGCTGCCCTTATTAAGGCGCACCGCAAGAAGGAGGTAACGTAATGGCTGAAGCAATCGATCGTCACGGTTTATGGGCCGACTTAGGCATGGACCTGGAAACGCACGACGTACTGTGCAGCGTGCTGCCCCAGGCATTTGGCGACGTGTATCTGTCGCAGGAAAACCGCCCTGAAGGTATGGCATTTTGGGACATGGTCGTGGCCGACGTCCACGGCATTCGCCCGCAGGAATTGGTAGACGCTCAGGCGCAGGGCCAGAAGGTCTTTGGCACCTTCTGCACCTATGTTCCCGACGAAGTGGTTATCGCATGCAACGGCATCGTAACCGGCCTGTGCGGTGGTAGCCAGTTCTGGGTACCCGAAGGCGAAAAGTATCTGCCTGCCGACATGTGCCCGCTTATTAAGGCAAGCTTGGGTGCACGTTTTGGCAAGACCTGTCCCTTCTTCCGCATTGTCGACCAGATCGTGGGCGAAACCACCTGCGACGGCAAGAAGAAGATGTATGAAATCATGGCTGAAGACGTGCCCATGCATATCATGCAGCTCCCGCAGATGAAGCGCCCGCAGGACTTCAAAGCTTATGCGGAAGAAATTGCTCTGTTCGCGAAGAACGTGGAAGAAGTTACGGGCGTTACGCTGACGGAAGAAAACCTGGCTGCGGCTATCAAGACCATTAACGAACGCCGCAAG
This sequence comes from uncultured Coriobacteriaceae bacterium, assembly GCA_902768975.1. GTDB lineage: Bacteria > Actinomycetota > Coriobacteriia > Coriobacteriales > Eggerthellaceae > CACXMZ01. The sequence continues at coordinate 168,836 of CACXMZ010000007.1, read as the reverse complement.
GCCCTGGCTCGTGTATATGAAACGCGCAAGAACCCCGACGTCATTCCGATTTCCGGTACCGACGCTCTGCTCATGATGCAGATTGCCTTCTTCGACGATCCAGTCCGTTGCGCCCAGATGGCCAACCAGTTGGCAGACGAACTTGAGCAGCGCCTGGTTGACGGTGTTTCGGTATTCCCGGCTGGCACGAAGCGCATCCTTATTACCGGTACGCCTATGGCTATTCCGAACTGGAAGCTGCACCACATTGTGGAAACCAGTGGCGCCGCCATCGTGTGCGAAGAAAACTGCACGGGCACGAAGTTCTTCACCAACCTGGTGGACGAAAGCCAGACAAGCTTCGAAGGCATGTTCCAGGCTCTGGCCGACCGCTACATGCAGATTCACTGCGCATGCTTCACGCCGAATAAGGCACGCATCGACGAAGTTCTCCAGCTGGCGAAGGACTACCACGTGGACGGTGTTATCAACACGAACTTGAAGTTCTGCACCACGTTCAAGACGGAAGCTCCTGCTCTGGAAAAGGCACTCGAAGAAGCTGGTATCCCGGTTCTCGACATCGAAACTGACTACACCGACAACGACGCGGAACAGCTCCGCACGCGCGTAGGCGCTTTCGTGGAGATGCTTGGATAGTTTTGAGCTTAGAACAGCACATAGCAGAAGTGGCAGCCGCGAACCCGGGGGTGCGCATCGACTGCTATGTGCTCTTTTCTAGCCATACCGACGCCATGCAGATGTATGATTGTTTGCGCGGCGCCAAACTGAACGCACGAGTTTCTACTACGCCGCGGCAGGCTCGTTCCAGCTGCGGCGTTGCCGTGCTTGTGCCAAGTAGCGAAGCCTTACAGGTGGAAGAAGTCGCGCTTGCAAGTGGCATACCCTATGAGGGGATCGTTGCCCTGCCTTGTCAGATTGACCCTAAACGCGACGTCTATTGCTAGGGGAGGATTATGAATCGCATAGGAATTGATATTGGTTCGACTGCCGCTAAAGCCGTTGTCATGGACGATGCGGGCACGCTGCTCTATAGCGTAGTTATGCCCACGGGCTTCAATGGTGTGGAAGCCGCTCACCGTCTTGCCGAAGACCTTGGTGGCCGTGGCTACGACACCAACGAACTGCCTTGTGTGGCCACGGGCTACGGGCGCATTTCGGTTCCCTATGCCGACAAGACCATTACCGAAATTACCTGCCATGGCTTGGGGGCCGTTTACTTGTTCCATAGCGACGGCCTTGTTATCGACGTGGGCGGCCAGGACACCAAGGCAATCCTTTTGCAGGACGGCAAGGTGAAAAAATTCATCATGAACGACAAGTGTGCGGCGGGCACGGGTAAGTTTTTGGAAGTCATTGCCGACCGCATGGGCGTGACCCAGGAAGAGTTGGCAGACCTTGCATCCCAGGGCGAACACACACCCATCTCAAGCATGTGTACCGTGTTTGCTGAATCAGAGGTTATTAGCCTGGTAGGGCGGGGTGAACCGCGCGAAAACATAGCCAACGGCGTCATTGAGTCGGTGGTAGGGCGCGTGGCTTCCCTCGTTGCTTCTATGCAGGCCAATCAGGTATTTCTCACGGGTGGCTTGTGCGAAAATGACTATGTTATCAAGCGTCTTTCGCATCATCTGGGCTGCCCCGTCACAACGGCGCCTAGCGCTCGTTTTGCTGGTGCTATCGGTGCCGCGCTGAGCGCCATTAATCCAGTATAGTCATCCTAAGGTTTACGGTAAAAACTCGTTGGCCCAGGCGGCTCCAAAGCGGTACTCGCCCGTAACAGCATCGACCGCTTCACCCCATTCACGCTTCATATACTCGTAGCCCCGTGGCACGCCTATCGTGTCGCCAGGAACTTCGCCTGTCACAATGAATGAAATGCTGCCATCTTCGAGGGTACGTTCGTAGATAAGGATATCCCGTGCGCCTATAATGCCTTCCGCGAGCATGCCGCGCTTTATGCCCACCTTCATGAGTTCAATAATGCGGTCGTCGTAGCCTTCTTCCAAAAGGCGTGCTTTCTCGCAGAATTCGAAGGTGGTAAACACCAACCGTGGCTGGTAACCAACGGCCGCTCCGCCGCTTGCCAAGAGTTCGTCAAGCTGCCGCTCTAGGCGTTCTTCCCGGGAACTGTCAGGCGAATAAAGGAGTAGCGTTTTGCTTTCTATATGCTGATAAAGACACTGGTACGCCATGGCAACCTGCTGCCCGCATACGGGACAGGTGTACTTAAACAGCTTGCCACCCAAGAGTAAATCGCGGGCCCTCGTATCGCGCGAACTAACAATATATGGCCACGAGTCCACAAAGCCAGGCTGTTTACACTGGGGACACTCAACCACAAAGGGCACGGGCTGAGACAGGCCTGTATGTGTATCGAAGTCTGCCATGTTTTAATCTTATCACGGTAAGTATAATAAGAAACAAGCCAATACAAAGGACGCTCTATGTCATACGACTTTAACAGAGTAATTGAACGACGGTTCGGGAGTGGCACCCATAGCTTTAAGTGGGAAGGCTACGAAGATTGCTTTCCTGGCTTTCAGATAGATACAAGCCAGGCACTTTCGATGTGGGTGGCCGACATGGATTTCGAAACGCTGCCCGAAGTTAAAGAAGCCCTGGCGCAGCGCATTGAGCATGGCATCTACGGCTACCCCTCTGAATCGAATAACGATGCCTTTCGTAGCGCTGCCATTGCTTGGTTTGAACGCCGCTGGGGCTGGTCTGAATGCCAGCGCGACTGGATGCTTTTTTGTCCTGGCGTGGTGCCTGCCCTTTATGCAAGCGTGCAGGCATTTACCGAGCCTGGTGATGGCGTTATTGTTCAGACTCCCGTGTATTATCCCTTTATGGGCGCCATTCAAGACAGCGGTCGCACGCTTGTAAACAATCGGCTGCTTGAAGAAAAGCTTGTCTACACCATGGATTATGAAGAGCTCGAAACTCTTGCACAGGACCCTGCGAATAAGCTCGCTATCTTTTGTAGCCCCCACAATCCTGTGGGGCGCGTATGGTCGCGCGAAGAACTGCAGCAGGCCTTTGATATTTGTGCGCGCCATGACGTGCTTATTCTGTGCGACGAAATACATGCTGACCTTATTATGCCTGGCTATCGTTTTACAACAGCAGGGCTCTTTGACCAGTACCATGACCGCCTCATTTTGGCCCATGCGGCATCCAAGACCTTCAACTTGGCAGGGCTCACAAGTGCCTTGGTCACGGTGCCCAATGCTGAACTGCGCATGCGGCTGGCAAATCAATTCATGCTCAACTGCCTATCGCGGGGCAATACCTTTGGTCCCTTGGCAGGGGCCGCCGCCTATCGCACCGGCGATGCATATGTCGACGAACTGACCACCTATATTGCGGGCAATATGGACCATGCGTGTGCGTGGCTCGCAGAGCATCTGCCGCAGGTTCAGGTTGCACCCCTGCAGGGCACCTATCTTGTCTGGATGGACTTCCGCGGTCTCGGCCTGGAAGAAGAGGAGCTCTATCATCGCGTCATTGAAGAAGCTGGCATTGTGGGCGACCTCGGCCGCTGGTTCGGCCCCGGCGGTGAAGGCTTTATGCGTTTCAACTTTGCAACCCCACGCGCCAATATCGATGAGTTTTTGATTCGTTTGCAGGTTCTGCAGCGGGTATAGGAATGCCGCATGGCAGACTGCTCAGCTAGAGGAATGCCCTCACGCGAAGAAAAGGAGAAGCCCCATGTCCCCAAAAGCTCCCGCAGTATTGCCTAAGAATTTTGAAGAATACAACGAACAGCGCAAGGCAAGCTTTCTTAAGGTGAAAGACTTTAAGGAAGCGGGCGGCCACCTGGTGGGTTACCTGTGTTCGTACACCCCGCTTGAAATAATTGATGCTGCGGGTGCAAGCGCGGTTGGCCTGTGTGGCACGAGCAACGAAACAGTGCCCATCGCTGAAACGGTCCTGCCTGCCAATCTGTGTCCGCTCATTAAGTCCACCTACGGCTTCGCGCTTTCCGACAAGTGCCCCTTCACCTATTTTTCCGATATCATCGTGGGCGAAACCACCTGCGACGGCAAAAAGAAAATGTACGAGCTTCTGGCCGACATCAAGGACGTGCACATTCTCCATTTGCCGCAAAGCCAGGAGCGCGCCTGGGAAGCCGACGCGTGGTACGAAGAAGTGAAGCTGTTTAAGGAAGCGCTCGAAGCCAAGTATGGGGTTACCATAACAGAAGACGACCTGCGCGAAGCGGCCCGCCGCCGCAACCGCCTGCGTCGCGCCTTGCTTTCCCTGCACCAAGCCCAGCAGAATGTGCCTGCGCCCTTAAGTGGCGTGGAAATGATGAGCACCTTGGCGGCAGGAAACTTCAACTTCGACCTGGAGTCGTACACGCAAAGCGTCGAAGCGCTTGCGGCCGAAGTGCAAGAGAAAGTTACTGCGGGCAAGCCGGCCGAAGGTATTGCTGAAGGCGCCAAGCGCATCCTGCTTACCGGCTGCCCTTCGGGTGGCCTTATCAACAAGGTGGGGCGCACCATAGAAAACAACGGCGGCGTGCTGGTGTGCCTGGATGACTGTACCGGGGAACGCACCACGGCCATGATGGTCGACGAAGAAGCCCCGGACATCCTGCGCGCCATTGCCGACCGCTACCTGCAAATCCATTGTTCGGTTATGACACCAAATTCTGGGCGCATGGACCACACGCTTGAACAGGTGCGTAAGTACCAGGCCGACGGCGTGGTGGATGCCATCCTTACGGCCTGCCATACCTTCAACGTGGAAAGCTCGCTCATGCAGCGCACCATGGAAGACGCGGGCGTGCCCTATATGAAACTGGAAACCGACTATTCCGAAAGCGACCTCGGCCAGCTGGAAACGCGCCTTTCCGCCTTCATCGAAATGGTTTAGGGAAGATTAAACGGGGGGGGGTAGGCTTGGACGGTCTGCTCCCCGTGTCTTGCTTTGTAGCTCCTGCTTGAGGGCTTTGTGTTTGAGGGCCCCGCTTTACACGAAGCGGTTTTTGTCGAGCTTGAAGATGAGCGCAAGCGCTACGTAGCACACCAGAATAACCAGTACGCCATAGGCGAGCGAAATGCCCGTTTCATACTCTTGCAGGTTTGTGACAATCGAAATAGAAATCGGGCGGTTGTGAATGCCATAGAGCAGCGCCGACATGGTGTATTCACCAATCATGCGAATAAACATAAGCACACCACCAGCGAGGATGCCAGGCACCGTGTTGGGAATAACCACGCTCACGAAGGTGCGTAGCGGCCCTGCGCCGAGACTCTTCGACGCTTCTTCCATTGTGTGGTGCAGGCTGCCAATGGCCACCTCGTTCGACGAAAGCAGCATGGGTAGCGCCATGACGGTGTAGGCAATGGGCAAGATGATATAGCTGCCAATGAGTGGGACGTTAAAGGCGAAAATGTTTTCCTGGGCAAAGGCGTTGATCAGGTTGATAGCAATAAGGCTGGCGGGCAGGGCGGAAGGAAGCATAATCAAAAAGCGCATCACGCCGCTGAGCTTCGTGCGGTTGCGCACAATAATATAGGCGCTCGGCACTGTAATAAGTAAACCTATTACCACAGCCAGGGCCGACATTTCCAGACTGTTCAACAGCGGCTGAAGTACGCGCGGTTTCGCAAAGATAGTTTGATAGTTTTCAAGCGTAAAGCTATGCGGGAATATTTCCTGCATGATGGAACCCGTGGTCATAAACGAAAGGTACACGATGGCGGCGATGGGGAGCAGTATGAGCACGATCTGCGCAATAACCACCACGCGCGCACCAAGCACGAGCAGGGGGTTTGCGCGCAGGGGCACCACACGGGTAGCCACGCGGTCGGCTTGCACCCCGCTGGTCTTCCTGCCGTACCAGCGCACGAGCAGCATGACCGAAATGCTTATGGCGAACATCACTACGGCCTGCACCGAAGCCATTTCAAGATGGTTGTTCACCTTGGAAAGAACGATTTGCGTACTGAGTACTTTGTAGCCGCCAATAAGGTTGGGGCCCGAAAATGAACTGACGCCCGAAGCGAAGGTGAGGATGGTCGAAAGCAGCAGGGCTGGTTTAATAACGGGCAGGATAACGTCCTTGAACACGCGCCCCCAGGAAGCCCCCAGGCTGCGCGCCGCTTCAATCTGCGAATAGTCCAGGTACTTCAGCGCCACGTATACGTTCAGGTAAAAATAGACGTACTGGGTGTAGGCGATGACGAAGAGGATTGCTCCGAAGCCCTTGAAGGTAAACGGTGCGCTGGAAAGGTTCAGCAGCATTTGCAAGGCTTTGGTTACCAGGCCGCTTTCGCCGTAGAGCTGAATGAAGGCGATAACGGTAATAACACCGGGAATCATCATGGGGCTCAGCAGTAGGATGTGCAAAATCATCTTGTGCTTGCCGGCGAGGAAGGTCATGTACAGGGCAAGCACGGTCCCTAGGGTGCCGCATACTAGTACGGTGCCTACGCCAAGCTTCAGTGAGTTAAGGGCAACCTGGACATGGTTGGGGTTACCAAAGAATTCTTGGAAGACGCTAAGCGTGAAGGCCCCATCGACAAAGGTGGCGGAACGAAGCGTGTAGAAGAAGGGCAACACAATATAGCCCAGGCACAGAAAGGCTGCGAAGGCATACCAAAGCGGCAAAAAGGCGTTTGCGCGGGTTTTTGGGCTAGGTGAATTCATGCGGCCCGTTTCGTTATTCGCACGGCACCAAGCTGCACGCATCGCCCACAGAACGCGCGCTGCCTGTGCCGCGGTTGCGTTCTAGGATGTGGTACTGTTCGCCGGTCTGTTCGTTGACGGCGGTGTATTCATAGAAGGGTCCCGTGAAGCGCACGGTGCTTATGCGCACGGGCGTGCCTCCCTGGTCTGCGTTGGCAAGCATAAGCTGTTCGGGGCGCAGTTGTTGGTTTTCCAGTTCGTTGGTAGTGCCCACGAAGTTTGCAACGAATTCACCTTCGGGGTGGTTGTAGATGTCTTCGGGCGTTCCCGTTTGCAAGACGGCCCCTTCGCGCATAACAGCTACATAGTCCGAAATGGAAAGTGCTTCTTGCTGGTCGTGGGTAATGAATAGGGTAGTAATACCTGTTTGCTGTTGGATGGCGCGAATCTCTTCACGCATCTTTGCGCGCAGGGCCACGTCCAGGTTCGACATGGGCTCGTCGAGCAGCAGCATCTGCGGTTCGATGGCTAAGGCGCGCGCTACGGCAACGCGTTGCTGCTGGCCACCAGAAAGTTCCTGCACATGGCGGCTTACGTAGTCGCCCAGGCCAGCCAGTTCAACATAGCGGCTGCAACGCTCTTGGATTTCTGTGCGCGAAAGGCCGCGAACCTTCAACCCGTAGGCGATGTTTTCGCCCACCGTCATATTGGGGAAAAGGGCGTAGTTTTGAAACACCACGCCCATATTGCGCTTTTCGCAGGGGAGCTCCGTTACGTCTTCGCTCCCAATGAACACGCGCCCTTCGCTGGGTACAATAAAGCCCGCCAGGACACGCAGCAAAGTTGTTTTGCCGCAGCCCGACGGGCCTAGAAGCGTATAGAACGAACCATGGGGAATCGTAAGGTCTATGTTCTTTAGGACATCTTCGCTTTCGAAGCGGTGGGTGATGCCCTGTAAGACTACGTCGCTCATGGTGCTCCTAAAAAATAACGGGGAAGTAAGTTCCCCGTTATTCTCACACTAACTAGCCTTCGCTCGCAACTTCTTTTTCGGAGTCGAGGTAGTCGGTCGTCCACTTTTCAAGCCATGCGGACTGGTTGGCGCTTACCTCGGTCCAGTCAACGGGCAGAGCGGAAAATTCGGTCTGCATCCATTCGGGGCACTGGGCAAGCACGCCGTCGGTAATGGGCATGCGGTTGTGGTCGTTAGCGTTGGCGATTTGGCAAGCGTCGCTGCCGATGAACTCCATGAATGCTGCAGCAGCATTGGGGTGCGGAGCGTTGTTGATCTGAGCCACGCAGTCGGTGATAACAATGGCACCGCTGGAAGGAATGACCATTTCAAGAGGCATGCCATTCTTGTCGCGGTTCTTGAATACGTCGTTGATAACGGCCATGGAAACGCTGGCTTCGCCCTTGCCAATGGCTTCGAACATCATGGAGCCACTGTTGTAGTAGTTCTTGATGTTGTCGTTAAGACCAGCGATGTAGTTCCAAGCAGCTTCTTCGCCACCCTTGGCCATATTGGTCTGCACGAGGGCAGCAATGGTGGAACGCATGGAAGAAGACTTTGCGTCGCGCGTTACGATGAGGTCCTTGAACTTGGGATCGGAAAGGTCGGCCCAGTCGGCAGGAGCGTTAGCGGCGTCCATGGTTTCGGTGTTGTAGAACAGCACCATGGGGGTGCGGTAGGTGCCAAACCAGTGGTTGTGGGCATCCTTGTAGTCGGCAGCCACGTTAGCAGCCCAGCTGGGGTTGGCTTCGGCATAGCAGCCTTCGCCGTCAAGCACCATGTAGGTAGCGGTGTCGCCACCGAACATGATGTCAGCCTGGGGGTTGGCCTTTTCGCTGCGAACGCGGTCGGCCAGTTCGCCCTTCAGGTTGATGAACTCTACGTTTACACCCGTTTCAGCCTTGAACTGTTCGGCGATAGATTCGAGCAGTTCTTCAGGGTGCGTGGAATAGATAACCAGAGTGTCTTCCAGGTCGCCACTTGCAGCAGGTGCGCTTGAAGCGGCAGCGCTCGTTGCTGCAGAAGCGCTTGCTTCAGCGGCGGCACTTGCAGAAGCAGCGGCTTCAGGTGCTGCGCTCGCGCTTGCCTCAGCTTCGGCGCTTGCGGCGGCACTGCTGCTTGCAGCAGGTGTGCCCGAAGCGCATGCAGCCAGAGCGAGTGCAGCCAGGCATGACATAAGAAGGATAAGTAGCTTTTTCTTCATGTTGTTCCTCCCCTTTCTAGGATGAATAGTGAAGAAATTTTACCCGATAAAATTATCAAGACAATATTATTTTGAAATATTAAAAAGCCTGATAGCAATTCAAAAATCTAATAAATAATGAAACGCAAAATACGGTTGCGAATGTCGTCATTCCTTATACAATGAAGCAAGACACAATGCATGTGTTGTTCCCAACATGGAAAGAGGTAAGGCCATGGAATTGACCGTTGATTGCCTAGGACAAGAATGCCCTATCCCCGTTGTTCGTACCAAGCAAGCCCTTTCAACTTTTGAAGAAGGCGTTGTGGAAACCCTGGTTGACAACCAGACCGCTGTTCACAATCTGGAAAACCTTGCTAAAACGCTGAAGTGCACAAGCGAAGTTGACGACCGCGGCGACGGCACCTTTGCCGTTAAGCTAACCAAGGACGCTAACTCGGTGCAAGGTGCCGAAGTGGCAAGCGCGGGCACCCGCGTGGTCGTTTTCTCGACTGACCGCATGGGCATCGGCGACGACACCCTGGGCTGCAACCTCATGAAGGCCGCGATCTTTGCGCTCACCCAGCAGGACGCTCTGCCCGACACCCTATTGTTCTACAACGGCGGCGTGCATCTAACGTGCGAAGGCAGCGAATGCCTGGAAGACCTGCAGAAGCTCGCCGACGCCGGCGTAGAAATTCTGAGCTGCGGCAACTGCCTGAAGTTCTACGAAAAGGAAGACAAGCTCGCCATTGGTGAAGTGACCAACATGTATGTCATCCTTGAAAAGCAGCTCCAAGCAGGGGTAGTCGTTCGTCCGTAAAGCCGCGGGCTCGCTTTTGGCCACTAACTTACGAGCGCCAACCTGGGGCAGAGGATTCTATTGTGATTTACTTCGATAACGCTGCAACAACCATGCTGAAGCCACCTGCGGTGGCTGAAGCAGTAGCGCGTGCCATCAACAGCTTTGGTGGCGCGGGTCGCGGCGTGCACGAAGCGTCCCTCGACGCAGGCATGACTATCTTTGGGGCACGGGCGTCCATTGCGCGTTTGCTAGGCGCGCCCGACCCCAAACATGTCTGTTTCACATCTAACGTTACTGAATCGCTCAATATTGCCATTGCGGGCTTACTGCACGCGGGCGACCATGCCATTACTACGGCCGCTTCGCATAACTCGGTGCTGCGCCCGCTTTACCGCAAAGTCGACGAAGAGGGGGCAGAGCTGAGCATTGTTCCCATCGCTCCCGACGCATCGCTTGACCTTGAAGCCTACGAGGCAGCTTTCAAGCCAAACACCGCATTGGTGGTAGCAACCCATGCCTCTAACTTAACGGGCGACGTGTACGACATTGCGCGCATGGCCGCCATTGCGCACGACCATGGGGCGCTTTTTGTGCTCGATGCTGCACAAACGGCGGGCAGCGTGCCCACCAACATGGCCGAACTGGGCGTGGACGTGCTGTGCTTTACGGGCCACAAGAGCCTCTTTGGCCCCCAGGGTACGGGCGGCTTGTGCTTGGCAGAAGACATCGACATTCCTGCGCTGAAGGAAGGCGGTTCGGGCACGCATAGCTACGACCGCCGCCATCCCAGCTTTTACCCCGAACACCTGGAAGCAGGAACCATCAATGGCCATGGCATTGCCGGTTTGGCGGCAGGCGTGGCCTTCATTGAAGAAGTGGGCGCGGAAGCCATCCATGCCCATACCTTGGAATTGTCCGACCGTTTCGAAGCGGCTGTGCGCGACGTGCCAGAGGCAACAATCTATGGTGGCCACGGTGGCATAGACCGCACTGGCATTGTCTGTTTGAACATTGGCAGTGCGGATTCGGGCGTTGTCTCTGACCTGCTCAATGCCGAATATGGTATCTGCACGCGTGCGGGCGCCCACTGTGCTCCGCTCATGCATATGGCCATGGGCACGGAAGGGCCAGGGGCGGTGCGCTTCAGCTTTGGCTACTTCAATACCGCCGAAGAAGTGGACGAAGGCATCCGCGCCATCCGCGAAATCGCCGCGAGCCTTGGGTAGGAATAATGGCACAGTCCAGCGCAGAACACGAAGGCATGTGCCCAGCCGTGAAGCGGGTTAAGACAGCCCATGCCGTTGCGGCCTTCGACACCCTTTCCGACGCCATGGCCGTGGAAGCCGCCGCAAAAGAGTATGGCATTCCGGGCCGAATGATTCCTGTTCCGAGTGAAATTAATGCGGGCTGTGGCATGTCCTGGGCAGCGCCATTTGACCAGCGCGAAGAATTGGAAGCCTCCCTGCAAGCCCACGCACTTGCCTACGAAGGCATTTACGAAGTCGAGCTGTATTAAGCAAAACTCATTGCACGCAGCAAGCCAATTTTTATAAGGTCATAACACACAACGGGCTAGACCCAGGTATGATTGTTGTCGTACAACAAGTTTGTTCCTTTTGAAAGGGTGGACATGGAGAAGCGAAAGTCCCTCTGTCTTATTTGCGGCAGTGAACTTGAATATACGCAGGACGCGCACCTGGCAAGTTGTGCGCTGTGCGGAAAAGAAGAAATGACCAACGCCACTTGTAGCGCGGGGCACTATGTGTGCGATACCTGCCATCGCAACGAAGGCGTGAAGTTCATCATGAACTATTGCCGTACTACGGACTCGATTAATCCTATTGAAATCATTACGGAGGTCATGGCCGACCAGTCTATTTTCGCCAACGGCCCCGAACATCACACGCTTTTCGGCGCGTCCCTTATTGCGGCCTATGCCAACACCGGCGGCCTCGACCACGAAGGCAATCACCTGGACAAGCAGGCTGCGCTTGATGAAATGGAGCGCCGCAGTCTTCAGCTTCCTGGTGGAACCTGTGGCTACTGGGGCGTATGTAGTGCCGCTGCTTCAGTTGGTCAAGCCATGAGTATTCTCAATGGTTCCACGCCCATGAAAGTGAAGCCCTGGGCGCAGTGTCAGGCGCTTACCTCCGACGTACTCGGTAAGCTGGCAGACATGGGCGGTCCCCGCTGCTGTAAACGTAACGGCTACACAGCGGTGCTTACCGCTATCGACCATATCGAAATGGATTTAGGCGTTTCACTGGAAAAGCCAGACCAGGTTGTTTGCCAGTTTTTCCCGAACAACAAGGAATGCCTGCGCACTTCTTGCCCCTACTTCCCAAAGAGGTAATGCCATGGAGCCTGCCAACAGTTTTAGCTTTCCGTTTACCGCCATTGCGCGCCGATGCGCTGAGGGAAGCGCTTGATTCTTCTGTGTTGAAAAAGTAACAACTTATTTAACACACCTTGTGAATAATATTGACTTTTAGTCGTTGAGGACTACTATTTTCAAAGCTCGTTTTGGCGAGCAAGTTGGTGCCTGAATAATGAGTAGGGCACCTTGTGTCCAGGGAGGGACGAAACTATGAAGAAGATTATGGCTCTGGTTACTACGCTTGCACTGGCAATGTTTGCTCTGGCTGGTTGTGCCGGTGGCGGTGCTGCTGCTTCCGCTTCTGCTTCTGCAGACGCTGCTGCATCTGCTTCCGCTGAAGCTGCTGCTTCTGCCGACGCTGCTGCTTCTGCCGACGCTGCCGCTTCTGCCGACGCTGCCGCAAGCGCATCCGCAGACGCTGAAGCTTCCGCTTCTTCCGCTGCATAATTAGTTTTACCACTAATACAGCACGAAAGGGCCCGCACTCGCGCGGGCCCTTTTCTTGTTTATACGCTTCACGCCTTGCTTGTCCTAGTTTTTTACGCAGCAGAAACGTCGGCGGAGCGGGCGTCTTCTATTGCTTTATCTAGTTTGGCAATCAGACGGTCGCGGTCTTGCGGGAGCTGCCCGAAAGTATGCGTCCAGCTAGAAATGTAGTCGTTGAATTCAGGCACACTGCCTTCGAAGGTAGCGCAATCAACCTGACTGCGGTCATATTCAAAATGGAATCCTTCAAAACGCGCCGTAATGTTAAGCAAGGAAAGCAACTCGCGTTCTTCTTCCAAGCACTCCAGTACGCTCGCGCGGGTAAAGAGCCCGTCTTCTTCCATAAGACCCAGTTCGGTTAAAGGCCCAACACCCATCGAAAAATTGCAGACGTAAACAGGCCTGGTTTCATTGAGGAAAGCTGCTGTGGCCTGGGCATTTTCCAGCCCACGGCCAGCGCCTGCCACGCCCGTCATAATGTGTGTACCATAGTCAATGCCAGCTGCCTGCAGGCGGGCAATTTGTTCGCGTGCCTGGGTGTTGTTGTGGTCCTTGTGCATGAAATCCAGTACGTCGTCCAAGCCCGACTCGATGCCAATGTAGACCATGGTATAGCCGTGCGCGGCAAGCCATGCCAGTTGCTCGTCGGTCTTGGCAGCAATGGAAGGAATAGATGCATCGCTTGCAATAACCTGGCACGAAGGCAAATACTGCTCGATCATTTCAACAATCTGCACCAGGCGTTCAAAGGACAGATGGAAGGCATTGCCGTCGCCCAGCATAATGCGCTCGGGCTTGCCGCCTACGTCGTGCACGCGCAAGATTTCGGCCTCGATTTGTTCAAGCGGGAGTTCGCGATATTCCAGGTCCTTAAACAGGTCGCAAAAAGCGCAGGCGTTATAAGGGCAGCCCACCGAAACCGGCAGCTTAAACGAAGCTTTTTCGCCCGGTGTTTGGCAAATACGTCCCTCGTAGTCCATCACGTGCCTCCTTCGCTTTTATGCGGAACGGTTCTTTCATGAAAGCTGTCTCCCTCGTATTTTACGCCCTTTATGACCAGAAAACTAATGTGTGCGCGAATCGTTTGAGCTTCTACCTTGCCCATGGTGTACAATGATTTGCAATCGAGCCAGCAGCGTTGAGCCCTTCTTCTGCATTTTGGGTAAAAGCAAGCGGCACGGTAGTTCTGCGCGGGCCCTTATGGGCCTAGTTTCATCGTGAAAAGGAATAGTTCAAGCTATGCTTAAACTCGCATGGAATAATATTGCGCGCAGAAGGAGCCAGTCGGTTCTTACCATCGCTATAACTGCCCTCACGGTGTTCGTGTTTGTGCTGGTATTGGGCGTCTTTCTTACCACCAGCCAGGGGCTCGAAAAATCTCAAGAGCGCCTCGGTGCCGACGCGGTCGTGCTGCCTTCCAACGCCAACGTCGACGGCTACGAACTCCTCTTTACTTCCAAGCCAGAAAACGCCTACATGGACGAAAGCATGCTGGAATGGGTGCGCGGCCTTGAAGGGGTAGCGCAGGCAAGCCCGCAGTTTTATTCGCAAACGGTCGACGGTGGCTGCTGCGACTTTGGTTCAGAAATGCGCATCGTGGGCATAGACCAAGAAAGCGACTTTCTGCTCGAGCCCTTGCTGAAGATCAAGGAGTACGACCAGCTTGCCAACGACCAAATCGTGCTTGGCGGCGACTTCTTCGGCTACGTGGGGCAAACCATGTCGGTGCTCGACAGACCCTTTACGGTGGTGGGGGAACTGTACCGCACCGGCACAGGTACCGACACTACCATTTTTATGAATATGGACGTGGCACGCGAAATAACGGCCCAGGCAGAAAACCTCGATGCGCTTGAAGGGCAGGATCCCAGCAATTTAATTTCAGCCATTATGGTCAAGCTCGATGGCGAAAAGACGCCGCGTGCATTTGGCCGCTCGATTTCAAAAGACCAAGACCACAAGGCGCTTTGTGTGCTGGCAACAGAAACCGTGTCTTCGCTGGAAGACCAGCTGCAAGCCATGATGAAAACCCTTTTGCTGTTATGGGCTGCTTCGCTCGTTATTGCCATTCTTGCCCTGGTGGGGCGTTTTAGCGCGCTTGCCAAGGACCGCAAAAAGGAAATCGGTCTTATGCGCGCCATGGGCATTCAGAAAAACCAGGTGTTTGCCAGCGTGCTTGGTGAAGCCGAAATTATGGCAGCCATCGGCGGCTTTGTGGGAAGTGTTGCTGCTTGCGTCGCCATGGTTCCTCTGGGCGGCTATTTGCTTGAAGCCTTTAAACTGCCCGCTTCGGTCTGGAGCCCTGCAACCTTGGTATTGTGTGGGCTTGCAGGTATTGCCCTTGCCCTTATTCTTGGCTTGGTTTCTTCGGTGGGTTCAGCCCACAAGTGCGCTGTGCTCGAACCGCGCGTGGCCATTTCGCAAGGCGAGGTGAACTAATGGAACTGTGCCGCCTCGACCACATAACTAAAAGGTATGAGCAGGGTGAATCGGTGACGCCCTTACAGGATATTTCGCTTGTAATTGAGCCCGGCGACTTTGTTGCCATCGAAGGGCCTTCGGGCGCGGGGAAAAGCACCCTGCTCTATGTTATTGGTACGCTACTTGACTTCGACGTGGGCGAACTCTATATCGGCGGGAAAGATATTAGCAAGCTCAGCGACGTGGAAAAAACCACGCTGCGCTCTGAAACCATTGGTTTTATGTTCCAGGATGCAAGCTTTATTCAAGCACTTACCGTGTATGAAAACCTACGCTTTACCCAAACACTCGGGGGTACAAGGTCGGTAGACAACGAAGGCATTGAAGCAGCTCTTGCCGCCGTAGGCCTTGAAGACCGAAAGAATTTCTTCCCCCATCAGCTTTCGGGCGGGCAAAAACGCCGCTTAATGGCGGCTGTGGCCCTTATTGGTAATCCAAGCCTAATCCTAGTCGATGAACCCACCAACGACTTAAACGAAGAATGGGCAGAAAAGATTTTGGAACTGTTTGCGCAAAAGGTAAGTGAAGGCGCTGCCGTGGTTATGGTGACGCACCATGGCAAGTATGCCCAGCGTGCTTCGCGTACCTATCGCCTTGAAAATGGGGCACTCGTGGGCAATGAAGCACGCGGGTGACGGAAATACGCAAAACGGAAGGGAAAGCCATGCAAACTAAAATCGTAGCGGGAATTGAAGCTTTGGCTGCGCTGCTTATTATTGGGGCAAGCACCATCTGGGCGCCCGTGTGCCAAAAATTGCTTACGCTCGACAATGGAAACCAGGTGCACATGAAGTGCCATTATGCGGGGCAAGCCGCTGTGCTTATTGCGGCTATTATTCTGGTTTCCGCAGTCATTGCCTTCTTGGCGAAAAAGGACCACAAGCTCGTACAAGTAATTGTTGTCGTGTGTGCTATTACCATTTTCGTGGTGTTTACCGACTACATGGGTATTTGCAAGTCTTCTGACATGATGTGCCACACTACCGCGATTTGGGTTCGTGTAGGTGCAGGTATTGCAGGTATTGCAGCCGTGGCGGACATGCTCATGGGCAAGGAAGGGCAACTGCCGTCGTAAAAAAGTAACGTTTCCAACTAATAAGTTGCTTATATAATCGCGATAATAATAGGGTTTATCAGGTGAAATATAAGCCCGCTGTATTGACATTTCCTACAGAACTACTATTATTAACCTTTGCATTGGTTTTCTGCACATATATGTCCAGTGCGTTCTTTTCTGCATAGCACCGCGTGTGTGGTGCGACTGCATTGTTCAAATTGATTAGTAAGTTCTGCAGTGCTAGGCACTTTCTGTCTACCGTTTGGGTAGCCAGCGCGTGCTTTATGCACAGAGATTGGTGTCTGAATTGGGAGTAAGACACATTATGTCCAAGGAGGGCAAAACATGAAAAAAGTAATCGTATTGGTATCTGCTCTGGCACTTGCCGCATTTGCCTTGGTTGGTTGCGGTGGTGGCGCTGCTCCTGCCGCTTCTTCGGCTTCCGCCGACGCTGCCGCGAGTGCATCTGCTGACGCAGCTGCGAGTGCATCCGCCGACGCTGTTGCTTCTGCCGATGCTGCTGCAAGCGCTTCCGCTGCCGCAACTCCTGCTGCTGCCAAGGAAGATCCTACTAAGGAAAACCCCATCATCGTTGACAAAGAAAACGGCGAAATCCGCTACCTCGGCTTTGTTGATGGCGCCTATGTAGGCGAAAATGCTGAACCTACTCGTCACGCTGTTGTGTACGAAGCTGGCAGCAACGGTCACAAGACCATCATCACCGGCTATGGTGACGAAAAAGAATTCTATCAGGGCTGCATCGACCTCGGTTGGGAACCCGGCAACAACCTGACTCTTGCTCAGAACAAGAACGGTGGCGACCCCAACGCTATCATCGAAGGTGAACTCCTTGACGTGCTCATTCACTGGGACGGCCAGGAAGACATGCCCATTTGGGACTGCTTCGAAGCTTCTAATGGCGACCAGCGCCCTGCTGAATGGCACTTCGGTGGCAACCTTGAGCGTGCCGAAGAAAAGAACACCGGTTGCGTGCTCTGCATCGACTCCTGCGCAGTAGGCATCGTTTCTAACGCTGCATGGCCTGCAGGCACCACCGACGCAGACGGCGTTACCTACTTCTCTGGTAAGCCCGACGTGCTTCCTGCCGACGGCACCGATGTTGTTATTACCTTCAAGAAGGCTGCATAAGCATTTTCTTTATCGCCCCTGCCACGAACCCTCCCTGTGGCAGGGGCATTTTTATGTAAAGCTACTAAAGGACGAATGGAGATATGAGAAAAGTAGTTAAGTACGCGTCATTTGTTTTCAACGCACTGTGTTGGGCTCTTATGGCAAGCGTCATTATGTATAGCAATACGCCGCTTCAGATGTGGCTTAATTTAGGCCTTTTGTTCTGGGGTGTTCTTGTCATAGCCACCGTGCTTCTAATTATTTTTAACCGCAAGAACGAATACGGCATTGGCATTCGTGGTTCATTCGTAAGTTTTTGGACCATGATTCTTGTGGGCCTTGTCTATATGGGCCCGACGGGTAAGTGGTTTGTGCGTCCTGCGCAAATCATTCGTGAAGGCTTTAACGCTTGGTGGCCTTTCCCCGTAATAAATACCATCCTGGCAATTGTCTTTATTGTCCTGATTGGTCTTATTATCTACGGCCATGTCACCGACCCGAAGCCTATTGAAGAAAACCCCGACGCCGATCAGGCAAAAGTCGACCGCACGGGCCGTATTGCACGCTGGATTGCCTTTGGTGTGCTTTCTATCGTGATTATCGTGTGCTCATGCGTGCCCAGCATCCGCGAAAGCATGGGTCAGATTTTCGCCATGCTCGGCTCGGGCGATATTGAAGCCGTGGTTGCCTACCTGCGCAGCTATGGTCCGCAGGCGGCGGCGGTTTCTGCTTCACTTATGGTGCTGCAGTCGCTGGCTGCGCCCATTCCGGCCTTTATCATTACGCTTTCGAACGCCGTCGTGTTTGGCTGGTGGCAGGGTGCCATTCTTTCCTGGTCTTCGGCCATGATCGGTGCTGCACTGTGCTTCTTTATCGCACGTATTCTTGGTCGCGACGCCGTGGCTCATTTTGTAACGAGCGGTGCCTTGAAAACAGTTGACAAGTTCTTCGACAAGTTCGGTACGCATGCTATTCTCATTTGCCGTCTGCTTCCGTTTATGTCATTTGACTACGTAAGCTACGCGGCTGGTCTTACGAGCATGAAGTTCTGGCCCTTCTTTATTGCAACGGGCATCGGCCAGTTGCCGGCGACCATCGTGTACTCCTATGTAGGTGGTACGCTCACCGGTGGCGCGAGGACCATGTTTATGGGCCTGCTCATTACCTTCTCGGTGGCAATTTTGGTCTTTATCATTTACTCGATTTTCAAGGCGAGGAATGCAGACCTCATGACCAAGGAAGAAAACGACAGCGCTGTTGAAACCAAGGCAACTGACTCTGCCAAAGAAGCCGAAGAAGCTGCTGAAGAAGTAGTAGAAACCGCTTAATTGTTTTGCCTGAGGCGGGGTGCCAAAAGGTGCCCCGCTTTGTCGTATTATAAGGATGACGAGCAAGGATTAGGGAAGCCAAGAAGCGCCGTGAAAAATGCAAAGGTCGTCATATTTGCAGCTATCGTTGTCGCCATCATTGTGGCGAATTATTTCTTTGGCTGGGCCGACTGGATTGCTTCGGGCGAATTGCAAGCCATGCTTGAAGACATGGTGGGCAAAAACTACCCCCTGGCCTGCCTCGTTTATTTTGTACTCTCTATTATTGGCAGCGTGGTTTTGGCCTTGCCGGGTGTGCTGTTTGCCCTCGCGGCGGGGGCGATCTTCGGCCCCGTTATGGGTACGCTGCTCTGTTGGCTTTCTATGTCCATTGGGGCTTGCGCAGCCTTTATTGCGGGGCGCTACTTCCTCAAAGACGCCATTAAACCCAAGCTCAAGCAAAACAAGACTTTGAACAAGTTCCTCTTTGAAGGGGCAGACAAGAGCGACGTTTTTCTGCTGGCGGTAACCCGCCTCGTTCCTCTCTTTCCCTTCAATTTGCAAAACTTTGCCTACGGCGTGACCGACATTGGCTTTGTGCCCTATGCGCTTTATACCACGCTCTTTATATTGCCGGGAACGGCAGCCTACACCATTGCCGCCGCGGGCATTGTTGACGCAGAAAATAGGCTTCTGCTCATTGCCATTGCCGTGGTGCTCTTTGCCATTTTCTTCGGCGTGGCGTGGCTACTGAAGAAGAAGGCGGACTTGCAATGAATGTGGCAAAACTCATAAGCGTGGGCGAAAAGGCCTACTATCCCTTCAAGTCGTACCCTTCCCAGCCATGTGAAACCCTGCTGTTTCCAGGCTGTGCCTTTGCTTCACAGTTCCCGCGAACAATGGACGCGCTCGCGCAACGGTGCCGTGAAGCGGGCTTTGGCGTGGCCTATGACTGTTGCGGCATAAACCTGGAAGGCTATGGCGAATATGCCCATGCCGAACGCGTTATGCGCCAGCTCAATGAACGGTTCGAAAAGCTCGGTGTGAAGCGCCTGATCCTCGTGTGCCCTAACTGCCTCAACTGCTTTGAAGGCAAGACTCATTGCGAAACGCTCAGTATTTTTGACGTCTTCGACGAATTGGGTGTCGAAGGAGCGGGCGAATTCAGCAGCGGTAGTTTGTTTACGCCGTGCCCCGACAAAAAGACCCATGCCCTTGAAGCCAAGCTGCGCTCCCTTGCACCGCTCGACGCCGTGCAAACCATGGAGGGTGTAGCATGCTGTGGTTTGCGCCCCGACATTGCGAGCAAGGGGCCCGAAAGCGTGCAGAAGCTCAGCAACTTAGCTATTAGTAAGGCAGAAAATAAACCCATCTATAGCTATTGTGCTTCGTGCCTGGGTCAGTTCGCGCGTATGGGTTATACGCAAAGCTACCATGTGGTTTCGGTCCTGCTTGGCATTAACGAAGAACCTGACGCGGGGCGTGCCTTCCTCAACCGGGCTAAACGCAAATTTGACCGAAACACTAATCCTATTCGCCCTGCCTATACCAGGGCGGCTGAAGCTGTGTCTGCGTCAGAAATCAATCCTGATGGGGAATCGCGTGCTTAAGCTTTCCGTTATTACACCCATCTATAACGAAGAAGCGGTTCTGCCGGCCTACCTTGACGCAGCAGTGGAGTGGGACTGCGTTCATGAAATCATCTTTGTGGACGGGGGAAGCACCGACGCTTCGCGCAGCATGCTCGAAGGCCTTACCGTCCTCACGAGTGAAAAAGGCCGCGGCTTTCAATGTAGGGTAGGCGCGGAACACGCAACGGGCGACGCCTTCGTCTTTGTTCATGCCGACACGATAATACCTGCTTCGTCCATGCGCGCCATTTACCATGCGCTAAGCTCAGGTGTGCCCTGGGGCTGCCTGACCTTGCGCTTTACCAAAGCAACACCCGACCGTCTTATTGGTTCCTGGGCGGCGAATGCGCGCGTGCGCTGGAATGGCATTCCCTTTGGGGACCAAACCATGTTCATGACGCGCGAAGCTTACGAAGCCGTAGGGGGTATGCCCGAATTACCCATCATGGAAGACTACGAACTTTCCATGCGCTTGAAGGCGGCCTTTGGTTGGCCCAAGCAATTGTCGGGGAAGGCCTTTACTTCGCCACGGCGCTTCGAAAGTGGCGGCAATATTCGCGTGATGATGCAGATGCGCCGGCTGCGTTATTTGCATAGACAGGGAATGAACGTTGAAGAAACGGCCCGCCGCTATGGTGAAGGGCGGCACGAATCGCTTTAATAAAACGGCGCACTCGGAGGTACGAACCCCTCAGCTAAAACGGTGGCACTCCTAGAGTTCCATGGAGGCGATAATGCCCTTGATCAGAAGAGCAGCCTTTTCGCCAGCAATAGTAAAGACGCGCCCCAGTTCCTGTTCGAAATTGCTTTCGTTGAGTTCTTCGACCCCCATGCCAGCGGCGCGGTTACTAATTAAGCTCATGCCCAGCACGCGCATGCCCACCTGGCGCGCCGCGATGACTTCTTCGCACACACTCATGGCAACCGTTGCGGCCCCCCAACTTGCAAAGGCGCGAATTTCTGCTGGCGTTTCGAAGCTGGGGCCCAGCAAGCCCAGGTATACACCTTCTTGAGCATGGATGCCTAGGTCGGCGGCTACGCTCAGCGCAGTTGTGCGGAAGTCGGCATCATAGGCCCCTTCCATGCTGAAAAAGCGTGGCCCCACTTCGGGCACCTTGGCGCCCGCGACGGGGTTGCGCCCCGTGAAATTAATATGGTCGCTCATGATGCAAAAGTCACCTGGCTCCAGCCCTTCAGCAATGCCGCCTGCAGCATTGGTGGTGAACAAAGCCTTGGCGCCAAGCTTGTGGGCAATCCAAATGGGAAAGGCAACGTCTTGGGCGGTATAGCCTTCGTAGCCATGGAGGCGCCCCTGCATAACGAGCACGTTCTTGCCGTTTATTTCCCCAAAAACAAAGCGGCCGACGTGTCCTTCGGCCGTCGACTCGCACAGGTGGGGTACCTTGGCAAAAGGAACAACCACTGGGTTAGCCACCACTTCTGCCACATGGTTCAGACCGCTTCCCAGTACCAAAAGAATGTCGGGCTTGATGCCTCCCAGGCATTCTTGCATGTACTGTATTGCGGCTTCGAGCTTTTGGGCTAAGTCTTCGTTTTGCAGCATAGCTTGCCCCGCAAATACCTCAGCTAAACCCTTACCGGGCCCTCTTAGAGGTTCTTAAGAATGGTAAGGGTATTCTTGCCGTCTTTGTATTCGTAGGACACGTCGTCCATCATCTTCTTGACGAGCAAAATGCCCAGGCCACCTTCGCGTTCCATGAGGGCTTCGGGCGAAGTGTCGGCATCTTCAGCTGCCAGTGGGTCGAAGGGAATGCCGCCGTCGAGGAACTGCAGTTCAACGCGCAGAGGGTCTTCATAGACGCCGCAGCGCACTTCAATGTCGTCGTCTTCGGCAAGTTCGGCGTAGCTTACGATATTGACCATAATCTCTTCGATGGCAACTTGGATCTGGTAAATAACCTTTGAAGAGCAGTCGTGCTGTTCAAGTTCGTTTACCACGAACTCA
Source organism: uncultured Coriobacteriaceae bacterium (assembly GCA_902768975.1). GTDB lineage: Bacteria > Actinomycetota > Coriobacteriia > Coriobacteriales > Eggerthellaceae > CACXMZ01. Next base: position 146,761 of record CACXMZ010000007.1, on the reverse strand, counting down.
CTAACAGGATTCGGGCTTTCGTCGGTGGGGGGAACGGTAATGCTTTTCATGGCAAACTCTCTCCTTAGGTGGTTTTATTCAAAGTGAAGAATGGCCGCAAAACCAGTCATTTCGAACACTTCCATTACATCGGGCTGGGTACCGCGCAAGGTCAAACTATTGCCGTGTGCACGCAGGTCTGAACTCAGGCGCTTAAGAGCGCGCAAGCCCGCACTAGCAATGTAGTCAAGCTCGGTCATGTCGAGCACGATATCGGTTTCTTTCGAAGCAGCTTCGCTAAAGGCAAGTTCAGCTTCCTTTGCTGCTTTCACGTCGAGGCGCCCAGCGAGTTTAAGTTCATAAACATCGCCTTTTATCTGTGGGCTAATTGAAATCATATAGCGAACTCCTTTCGGAAAGTTTTAACTCCGAGGTCCTTTATATAGCAGCCCGAGCATAGTGATGTCGTCGAATTGAGGGGCTTCTTTTACGAACTCAGAAATTTTATCACGTATATGGGGGAGTAGGGCTTCGGGGCTGGGATTGCTTGCCGTATTGAGGGCAGCAAGCAAACGTTCTTCGCCAAATAGTTCGTCGTTTTCGTCGGTTGCTTCAGTTACGCCGTCGGTGTATTGAAGCAGGGCGTCGCCGGGCTGCAGCACCAGCGTGTGCGTACGGAAGTGGTACTTTTCAGGGAGCTCGTCGTAGTCTTCCTGAGTGAATGCGCCGAGGGCAACCGCGCCGTTTTGCTTAGGTGGCAGTTCCCAACTTCCGTTGCGGTAAATCGCGAGCTTTTCATGGCCTGCGTCGGCATAGGTGAGCGTTCCCGTTGAAATTTCCAGCACGCCAATCCAGGCGGTGGTGAACATGTCGTCGTCGTTCTTTTCTGAAAGGTCTGCGTTGGCGCGAAGCAGCACCTGTTCAGGCGAATGGCCCGAAAGCGCTTCCATCTTAATAACGGTTTTCGATTTCATCATGAAGAGGGCCGCCGGCACGCCCTTGCCGCTTACGTCGGCCACAACCATGCACAGGTGGTCTTCGTCAACGAGGAAGAAGTCGTAGAAGTCGCCGCCTACTTCCTTGGCGGGTTCCATGCTGGCATGGAGGTCAAATTCAGAATACGCGGCTACTTCCGGCGTAATACCGGGGAGTGAATTCGCCTGAATGTCGGCCGCCATGTCGAGGTCGGCCTGCACAACGGCGATAGAGTCTTTGAGGGCCCCTACCGTTTGGTTAATGTCGTCGGAAAGCGAAGCGAATTCAGTGCTGCCGCGCACGTCAACTTCTACGTCGAGGTCGCCATTGGTAATCTGGCCAAGGCGGCCATTCACCTTCCAAATGCTGCGTACCACCACGCGCTTGATGGCGAAATAGATAACCAGGAAGAGCGCCGCAAAAACGAGCACTTCCATAAACGACATAATGAGCACCGAAAAGTCGCGCGAAAAGTTTGCTTCTGAAACGGGCAGCATGGCAATAATGCGATACCCTTCCACTTCTTCGTAGCAGGCATAGTATTCGTCGCGCGCATAGGTTGTCTGGAATACCTTGTCTGCCCCTGTTGCAGTGGCGTCGGCCACAAGCCTGTCAGCGTTAAGGCCCATAGCATCGTTGCGCGTGCTTATGACTTTGTTTTCTTCGTCAACGACAATAAGGGCGCCGCCTTGGCCCACGTGTCTATTCTTTACCGATGCTTCTACGCGCGCCGAAAGGTCGTCGAGGAAGTTTTGCGCGTCGTAGCCGACTTGCACGAAGCCGTCTTCAATCGAAACACCCGCGTACTTGCGCGACCTGCTGGCGTCGTAGGCGATGGGCTGGTAGCTTTGAACATATTCGGTAATCTTGCCACCCGGCAGCAACACGAGGAATTCGATTGATTGTTCACCCGTCCTCATGTCAAAGTTAACGAATTCACTTACATTGGTAGCCACGATAATGCCGTTTTTATCTATGACATGAATTTCGGCAACATCAAGTTCGTCGGCAAGGCGCGCACATTCTTCGTTGCTTGCGTTTTCGGTGTTGCGTATGGTACCGGCTGCATGCTTAGTAAGTGAAAGCAGGTTCGCGTCTGAAGCGTCGACAATGTCGTGTTCAACGTCGTTTATGTTGAGCCGCAAAAGCGAAGCCGTTTCAGCTTCCGAAAGGTTGGTGAGCACGAGCGCCGTGAAACCTATGGTTAACAGGAATGCAGCAATAACGCCTATGAGCAGGCGATTCTGTACAATTTGCGCAACGCCACGTATGCCCCGATGAATGATAGGCTGCCCGTTTAAGAGGGCAAGAATAATTGCGGAAAGCGTGGTAGAAATGCTTACACATGCAATCGTGGGAAGCGTGGTGGACTGGATAAGTTCAAAGGCCTTAAGGGGCGTGTCGTAATTTGTCATGAAGATAAGAAGCAAGTGCAGCACTTCGACTACAACAGCCGTAGCGAGCGCCATGGGCCAGTGGGGCATGCGGTCGTCGAAGAGGTGTTTGCGTAGGAGGGCTGCATAGAGACCCGCGAGCGCGCAACCCAAGGTTCCCGCCAGTTGCGTGAAAGTACTGGCACCCCAGGCAACGGCAAACCAGCGGCCCACCGCGCCAATAAAGCCAGCGATAATGCCAGCGGGCCCGCCAAAGAATAGGCCAGCGGCAAGCGGTGCCGCGTCAAGCACATTTACCGAAGCGCCGTGGAAGGGCGCTTCAATTCCCGCGCAGACGCAAGCAACAATGCCAAAGCAGACACCTGCTACTACCTGCCATGCCAAGGGGGGAAGTTGCGCGAGCTTGGTACGCTTATGCAGGAGTGCAAGCACAAGGCAAAGCGCCACGGGCAGCAGCGTGATAAAAGCAAGCTGAACGGTGGTGTATCCCATGCCTCTACGTACCTTTCTGTGCGCAAAACGTCCGCGCCCATATTATCGCGCATTTTGCGTCATCAGGCGCGCGTTTTTATCGAATTGTTGCTTTGGGCAGAAAGCTAAAAGCGGTCGCCGTCGCGGGGAAGAATAACCTGCATGCCACCTGTGTCGAGCTGGGCAAGCTGTTCCCGCAAGGCGGTCGCCGGCGTGGGTGTGTCGTAGTGGAGCGTGCAATGGGCAAGATAGACTGCCTTAACACCCAGTTCACGCCCAAGGCGGATTGTGTCCTCCACTGTAGAATGCGTGCCTTCGGTCCAGTTGCGCCCTATGAAAGTACTGTCGTGAATAAGTACGTCGATCCCTTCAAGGCGCTCGAGTACTTCAGTACTTAAAGGGCCCGTGTCGGGGAAGTAAGCACCCCGCCAGTCGCCCGCCTGCATAAGGAAGCCCACGGCGCCAGGGCAGTGCGAAGCGGGCAGGACTGTATAAGACATGCCGTCAAATTCAAGGGCTTGGAAAGGTTCGATGACATGGGGTTCCACGGTGTCCCACATCCAGTCAAAGTGTGTTTTCATGGGTTCGAAGGTTTCAGCCAAGGCATAGATGGGCAGGGGCGTTTTCCGATTCAGGCGCACCATGAATTCAAGCTGGGGCAAGCCGCCCGTATGGTCGAAATGTTCGTGGGTAAACAAGACGCGGTCCACGCTGTGTATGCCTTCACGCGCAAACTGTATGCGCAGTTCAGGGGCCGTGTCGATAAGGGTCATTTCTGCCCCGTGTATGGCCAGGGAAGAATTGGTCTTTGCTTCAGCAGGGTTGGCGACTGCTTCTTCGCAAGCGGCGCACCCACAGTAAAAACTGGGGTTCCCGCACGAAGCGCCCGTTCCCAAAAATATTATTTCATGTGTTGCAGGCATGGCTTTACCCTTTCAGTTTCGCCCTGCATTTGTTTTGCCGCAAATGAATGCTGGGCACATGCTAGCCACATACATGCGCCTCAATAAAACGCATTATGGCTCACACCGCCAGTTTCCCACATCGCGCAGGAACAAACAAGCAGCGCGACCTGCATCATTGTGCGATAATACAGAAACGTAAAAGCGTAGAGAAAGGAGACTGCCATGGCCGGGGTCGCCACTGTGGACCAGGGAACAAACAGGCTGTCTTCCCCTGAACAACTAAATGACTATCTGCGTGTTACCAACCCTAAGATCTGGTTGCTGCTTATCGCTATTATTCTTTTGCTCGGCAGTTTGGTGGTATGGAGCAATGTTGCCACCATCGAAAGCTACGCCACGGGCACGGCACACGCTGAAGCCGGCGAACTTGTCGTTGTCTTTGAAGACGCTGCTCAAGCCAAACAGGTACAGCCTGGCATGACGCTTGAAGTGGGCGACGCTCAGGCTGAAATTCTTACCGTCGGTACCGACAGCAACGGCGTTGTTGTCGCTTCTTCGCGCGCCAATATCCCCGACGGCGTTTACAACGTGCGCGTTGGGTATAAAACCAAGCAGGTTATTGAATTGCTGCTCAACTAGCAAAACGGGTGTTCAATCGTGAGTACGGCCATGCAACCAGCAACTTCAGGCGTCGTTAAGGTGCCTGTTGTTATGCAGATGGAGTCGCTTGAATGCGGCGCCGCTGCCCTTGCCATGATTATGGCCTACTACGAAAAGTGGCTCCCGCTCGAACAGGTGCGCGCTGACTGTGGCGTTTCGCGCGACGGAACCAAGATAGAAAACATCGTGGCAGCTGCCCGCAGCTACGGCATGGAAGCCGTGGACTATCAGTGCACCTTCGAGTCGCTCCAAGAAAAGGGGACCTTACCCTGTATCGTGCTCTGGAACCGCGTCAACTATGTGGTCTATTGCGGCACGAGGGGCAACCACGTTTTCATCAACGACCCCGCCAAGGGCTCGCTCAGGATTACGGTCGACGAATTCAAGCGTTCATTTAGCAACGCCTGTATTTTATTTTCGCCCGCGGAAGGCTTTGAAACTTCGGGGAAGCGCCGCAGTGCTGTCGACTTTGCGCGAAAGCGCCTGAAGGGGGCGGGCGCAGCGGTGGCCTTCGTGGCGCTCACGACCGCCGTTGGCTACCTCTTTGAAATGGTCAACCCGGCCTTTACCCGCTTCTTCATGGACAATCTGCTGACAGGCGAAAACCGCGAACTGCTCGTGCCCTTCATTACGCTTCTTGCCTGCATAGGCATACTCCAGGTAACCGTCGATGCCGTGAAGTCCATTTACTCGCTCAAGATAAATGGCAAGATGGCCATCATTGGCAGCAGTACCTTCATGTGGAAGGTCCTGCGCATGCCCATGGAATTTTTCTCCCAGCGTCTTGCGGGCGACATTCAGCAGCGCAAGGCCACCAATGCAGTCATCGCCGAAACGCTTGTTAACACCTTCACGCCGCTCATACTGAATGCCGCCATGATGGTGTTTTACCTGGTCGTTATGGTGCGCTATTCCCTCGTGCTTACCCTGGTGGGCTTGCTTGCCATCATTATCAATACCTTCGTCGCCAGCTATATTTCACGTAAGCGCGTCAATATTACCCGCGTTCAAATGCGCGACACGGGCAAGCTGAATTCGACCACGGTTTCCGGCATTCAGATGATAGAAACCATCAAGGCTTCGGGTGCCGAAAATGGCTACTTCGCGAAATGGGCAGGTTACCAAGCTGCCGTTAATACCGCCATGGTACGCTTCGCCAGCCTTAATTTATACCTGGGCATGGTCCCAGGCTTTTTGGCCAGCCTTGCGAACTATGCCGTGCTCGTGCTGGGCGTCTTCTTGGTTATGAGGGGAGAATTTTCGCTTGGTATGGTCATGGCCTTCCAAGGCTATTTGCAGCTGTTCATGAACCCCGCCATGACCATGGTAAGCGCAGGTCAAACCCTGCAGGAAATGCGCACGCAAATTGAACGCGTCGAAGACGTCATGGAATACCCCGAAGACATTAACTATCGCGACGACCCCTTAAGCGAAGAAGCCGAATATGGCAAGCTTGAAGGCAAGGTGGAACTGAAGAATGTCACCTTTGGTTATGCGAAACTTGCCGAACCGCTCATCAAAGATTTTTCAATGTGCCTAGAACCGGGGAGCCGCGTGGCATTGGTGGGCCCGTCTGGTTGCGGCAAGTCGACCATTGCCAAGCTCATTGCTGGCCTCTACCAGCCCTGGAGCGGGGAAATCCTGTTCGACGACACGCCCATTTCAGAAATCGACCGTAGTGTGTTTACCGGTTCGGTTGCCGTGGTGGACCAAGACATCATCTTGTTTGAAGACACCATCGCCAACAATATTCGTATGTGGGACGACACCATTGAAGACTTCGAAGTAATCATGGCGGCCCGCGACGCTCAAATTCACGACGACATCATGGCGCGCGAAGGCGGCTATGGCGGCATGCTGCTTGAAGGCGGCCGCGACCTTTCCGGTGGCCAACGCCAGCGCCTTGAAATTGCCCGCGTGCTTGCGCAAGACCCGCTCGTGGTGGTTATGGACGAAGCCACGAGTGCGCTTGACGCCAAAACAGAATACGAAGTGGTTCAGGCTGTGGTCGACCGCGGCATTACCTGCATTATGGTGGCGCACCGCCTTTCCACCATCCGCGACTGCGACGAAATTATCGTGCTCGACGCCGGCAAGGTGGTTGAGCGCGGCACACATGAAGAACTGTATGCGGCTGGTGGCGTGTACACCGAATTGGTAACGAACGACTAGGAGGAGGTGGATATGGGCTTACAAGACGACCAGGTACGGCAGCGTAAACGTGGCGACCAAGTACAGTTTGAAGACTCTATTATCCGCATGGCCTCGGCGGTCGTGGGCGCTACTGGTGCGGGTACTATGGCCAGCGAACATATTGTGACCAAGGAAGCGGTCGACGACATCTTGAAGTTCTACCGCATCAACCCTGTCGACATTCCCAATAGTATTACCGACCCCGACGAACAGCTGGAATACGCCCTGCGCCCCCATGGCATTATGCACCGTATGGTGGCGCTTTCGGAAGACTGGTATAAGGACTCCTTCGGTCCGCTTATTGCTTACCGCGCTGAAGACGGGGCCCCTGTGCCTCTGTTCCCGAAGGCCTTCCAGGGCTATTGGTTCCGCGACGCGTCTGGCAATAAGGTCAACGTCGACAAGGCAAGCGCAAAGAGCTTCGCTCCCGAAGCGCGCTGTTTCTACCGTCCTTTGCCCCTCGGCGAATTAGGTGTGACGGACTTGCTGGACTATATGCGCCAGTGCCTAAACGCAGCCGACATTGGACTGCTTGTAGGCATGTCGCTGCTGGTAACGCTCACAGGCTTGCTTTTGCCCTTGCTTGCCAAGGCGCTCACCGGCTTCGTGGTACAAAGCAACAGCTTCGCCCTTTTGTGGGCCACGGCAGCCCTCTTGCTGTGCACTAGCATTTCCCAACAGCTCATTAAGGCGTCGCGTGAAGTGGCGGTCAATCGTATTCAAACAAAAACGGCGCTGCCCGTTGCTTCGGCCTTTATGATGCGCATCTTGAGCCTGCCAACGTCCTTCTTCCGCAAGTATAGTTCGGGCGAACTGGCGAGCCGCGTTTCTTCGGTTCAACAGCTCGTGAACCTTATTGTGTCGAATACCATTTCGCTTGGTATAACCGCCCTGTTCTCGTTGCTCTACGTGTTCCAGATTGGTCAATTCGCACCGAGCCTCATGCTGCCCGCCGTGCTCATTATTGTGGTAACCGTCCTGGTCACCCTTGCCACATCCATCGTGCAAATGCGCATTTCACGACGCCAGATGAACTACAGCGCCAAGGAAAACGGTAAGAGCTTCGCCATGATTTATGGCGTGCAGAAAATTAAGCTGGCGGGTGCTGAAAAGCGGGCATTTTCGCAGTGGGCAAAGTCGTATACGAAGAGTGCCGAACTGCAGTACAACCCGCCCCTGTTCCTTAAGATTAGCCCTGCCATTATTACCGCCATTTCGCTGGCAGGTGCTCTCACCTTGTACTACCTGGCAACCGTAAGCGGCGTAAGTCCTTCGGAATACATTGCCTTCTATGCAGCCTACGGCATGGTTATGGGTGCCTTTATGTCGCTGGCAAATGTGGTGCGTTCCCTTGCGCAAATCCAGCCTATTCTGGACATGGTCGAACCCATTTTGAAAGCAGTGCCCGAAGTTTCGCAGAACAACGAAGTGCTTACGAATTTGTACGGGCGCATTGAATTCAACGACGTATATTTCCGCTACAACGAAGAGTCGCCCTATGTGCTTGAAGGCCTGAACCTAACCATTCGCTCGGGCGAATACGTGGCCATAGTGGGCAAGTCTGGCTGCGGTAAGTCGACGCTGGTACGCCTTATGCTGGGCTTCGAAACGCCCGACAAAGGCGCCATCTACTACGACGGCAAAGACATGACCAACCTCGACCGCCGTTCGCTGCGCCGCCGCATTGGCGCGGTTACGCAGGACGGCACCCTGTTCCAGGAAGACATCTTCTCGAACATTAGCATTTCGGCGCCCCACCTGACTGAAGAAGAAGCATGGGAAGCTGCCGAAATTGCTGGCATTGCCGACGACATTCGCGCCATGCCCATGGGCATGCAGACCATGATTTCGGAAGGCAGCGGTGGTATTTCGGGCGGTCAGAAGCAGCGCATCATGATAGCGCGCGCCGTGGCGCCCAAGCCCAAGGTTCTTATCTTCGACGAAGCGACGAGCGCCTTGGACAACCGCACGCAAAAACAGGTTGCTGAAGCCCTCGACTCGCTCAATTGCACGCGCATTGTTATTGCGCATCGCCTGTCTACCATCAAGAATTGTGACCGCATCCTCTTCCTGGAAAACGGCCACATTGTTGAAGATGGCACCTACGACGAACTCATCGAAGCAGGCGGCCGCTTTGCCGAACTGGTTGAACGCCAGCGCCTCGATACTTAGTGTCCGAAGTTGAACAAGGAGCCTTTTATGCCTAAACAATTGAATGGACTGCGCCTTGCAGCCGTGTTGGTATGTGCCCTCGCGCTGGCGGTAAGTCTTGCCGCGTGTGCCCAGCAAGGCCAAGCGCCCTCTTCCGCAAGTGCTGCCGCGGAAAGCTCTGCCAGCGTGCAGGCGGAAGCTAGTACGAGTGCGCAAGCGGAAGCTGTAAGCAGTAGCCAGGCGGAAGCTTCCAGTGGCGCAGAAGCGCAAGCCGCTCTCTATGGTTCGCCCTGGGTGGCGAGCGTATTCACGGGCAATTTACCGGAAGCTGCTCCTGAAGCCGCAGACGACCTCTACCTGCATTACAACTACGACTTTGCTGCATCCCACCAGGAAGACCCCTATGCTTCGCCGAGATACGAAACGCAGGGCGAACTGCAAGCCGCGGTGACAAAGACCATCAAAGACACTTCGATCGAAAGTGCCGAACTCGAACAGCTCCGTATTTTCTATAACCAAGCAGCCGACATCGAAGCGCGTGAAGCAGCGGGCGCCGAAGAACTCAAGCCCTACTTAAAGGCCGTTTCCGAAACGCAGTCGCTCAGTGAACTTGAAGAACTCCTGCTTTCCGAAAGCTTCCCCTTTAGCCCCTGGATCGACACCACCGTGAGCGCCATAGACATGAAGTCGAACATGAGTGTGGCCATTATGCCGCATATGCTTTTCACTAACGAAGAAAGCGACCCCATCATTTACCAGGACGCGCCCGACGAAACAACCCAGGCCGCCTACGACGTAATGAAGTCGCAGCCGATGAACTTCGTTGCGGGTGACCTTATGCTCGTTTCCCTTGCTGAAGACGTAGAGCAGGGCCTTGAAATGGCCACCCGCATGTTTGAACTCGAAAAGCAATACGGCAAAGAAGACAACCCCAGCCAATATTTGCATGCCGAATACGGGGCACAGGCCGAAGCAGTAAAGGCCTTAAGCCTCGACGAATTGGAAGCGGCTTGCCCCAACTACCCGTTGCGCGAAACGCTCGCGAAGTTAGGCGAAGGAAAAACTGACTCGGTCATCGTCATGTATCCGGCATGGCTTTCGTCGTTTAATAGCGTATGGACTGAAGAAAACTTTGAACTCCTGCGCGCCATGACCGAAGTAAAGGTCCTGCGCGAATGTGCGGACTTCATTGCGCCTTCCTTCTATACAGCCACCCGTGCACGTATGGGTACAGAAGATTTAGACGCAGATGAATCCGCTTATGCGGCCTGCGACCGAAAGGAAACCTTCACGCAGCTGCTCGCCAAAACCTATGTTGAACAGCATTTGGGCGACCAGGTTTCCAGCAATTTGGACAAGCTTACCAACGAACTCATCGACTCCTATATCGAACTTATTGGCGAAACATCTTGGCTTAATGAGCAGTCGCGTGAAAACGTTATCGACAAAATTGACAACATGGCTCTGAACGTCTTGCACCCCGACGGTGGCTATTACGACTATAGCGAACTGCGTCTCACGCCAAGCGAAGAAGGCGGCACCCTCCTGGGAAATTACCTGGCACTCAAGGCCTACAACGACGCCCAGGAAGCGAAGCTGGTAGGGCAGCCTGCACGCGCAAGTGCCACCTGGCTCTACGCGCGTCCCACGACGCAGAATTGTTATTATGACGCGATTAGCAATTCTATGAATATCTTCCCTGGTTATATTACGAGCGCTTCGTATAGCGAAAGCATGAGCACAGAAGAATTGCTTGCAGGCATAGGTTTTACCATTGGCCATGAAATCAGCCACGCCTTCGACTATACGGGAAGCCAGTTCAATGCCTTTGGCGAACCCACTGCTGTGTTTACCGAAGAAGACGCGCAAGCCTTCGTTGAAAAGCGCGAGGCCCTTGCCAGCTACTATGCAAGCTTCGAAATTATGCCTGGTTCGCATGTCGACGGTACGCTTAAAAGCGCCGAAGCCACAGCGGACCTCTGTGGCATGCAGGTTATTCTCGAGCGCGCCCGCGCCATCGAAGGTTTCGACTATGAAAAACTGTATGGCTCTTTTGCGAATTCATGGGCGGTAGTGTATGCGCCTGCCTACATGGACATCTTAAACATTGACGCACACCCCCTGAACCATCAGCGGGTAAATGTGAACTCTCAGATGTTCGAAGAATTCTATGCCACTTATGGCGTGCGTGAAGGCAATACGATGTATCTTGCCCCTGAAAACCGCCTTGCTTTGTGGGGAGAAAACTCGAACTAGCCCCACATTGACGAAAGCCGGCACGATGGCCGGCTATCGTATTTTAGATTTGTAATTCGGTTAGTTTGCAACTACAGAATCTTGGTGTTCTGAGTTGGGTCCGCAGGCGCCGCTCCACCTTCAGGCTTGGAAGGAATGGGCTTGCCGCAATGAGGGCAGACGCCAGCCTCAATGCCTACACTTGCTGCCACGGGCATCCCGCAGCTTGGGCACGTCCCCATCTGAACCTGGGATTCTTCTCCTGCTAATGCACTTGGCCTAAAACACATAGCGACTCCTCTCTCTTTTGCATCGCTTGACGTTTCGTTCATGCCCTACCGCATGTCTTCTTTATCATACGCTTTAAGCATGTTCGTAGCAAGGAAACCTAAGACATTGCGCCATCTGTTTCCTTGCTGTCATATTATACGCGCCTTGGTTTCATTTCGTCTTAATAAAGTTACCGTCTTCAGAGTGCCTTTCCAAGGAGCTAAGCACAAAGCCGTCGGGGTCAAAGAGTTCTGCCGGGCATTGCGCTTCGCCCGTCAAAATGCGGTCTATGGGGCATCCACCCAGGCAGCACGGTAAGTACTTACAGGCAAGGCATTTTTGCTGGTCGCTGGGGAAGCGGTAGGAGCGCGCTGCTTCTTCAATCCTGGTAAGCCAGGCGTCTGGACCACCTGCGTCTTCGTCGAGTACATTGCCTACCGCGCGCGTTGGGTCGACCGAATACGTGCTGCAGTGCGGGTAAATATTGCCCAAATCGTCGATGTACATTTCGTTGGCGAGTGCCGCCACACAGGGGAAAAGCCTGGGGTAGAAGACTTTCATTTTGGCAGGAAGGTCTGCGCGCGTAAGTGTTTGCTCATATTGGTCCCGCGTTATTATTTCAGTCGTGTCCCCGCGGGCTGTGCTTGCGGCATTTCGGTGCATCCGAGCAGGGCTGCAGCGGATGTTCGTTCCATTTTCCTTAGCTATTGCCTCTATCGTTTCGCACAGCTCGTCGAAATTATCCAGACTGCCAACGTGTAAGTTGTTGCGTACGTTCACAAACATGGACGTGCGTATGCTTCGCAGGTTTTCTATGATGCGCTCGAAGGTCGGACTTCCGTCGTGCAGGTGGCGCGTCTTGTTGTGGGCTTCAGCCATGCCGTCAAGCGGCACAATGGCAGCTTTCACAGCGCGTGCTTCCAGGAAGTCAACCATGGGCTGGTCGAGCAGGTAGCCATTCGTGTGGATCATGGCGCTGTAGCCTACACCAAAGCGCTCCGCTAGACTCATGAACTGCGTGCTCAGTTCGTCGATAATGTCGGGTGCCAGTAAGGGCTCGCCCCCAAACCATTCAACGCCCAGATGGTCGTGCTTGCCCGAAGCGAGGCGCCGTTCCACAAAGCGCACGAGCGCACTACGCACTTCTGGTGCCATGGGGCCACCGCGGCGGTCCTGGAAACAATAGGGGCAGGCAAAATTACATGCCGAAGTAACCGCAACAACCAATTCAAGCGAACGCTTTTGCGCACCGCTTGAAAATTCATGGTGGTATTGTTCGACCGAAGCGCGCAGCTGGGCGACTTCGTCAAGGTTTTCATCGACCAAGAAGCCGCCCTCTTCCCAGACGTGCACGAGGGGCACATCCTTAAGGACGTCTTCGTGCAAAAAGGGTGCGAGGTCGAAGATCTTTTTTTGTGCTGGACTGAGCTTGATAATGCTACTGCGGCGGAAGTTGCAAAGCGCCCACACTTCTTCACCTGGAATCTGAACCAGGTGGTTGAATTGAGAATGCTTCAGCACGTTTAGCCCTTATTTGCCGCAGGTATGGCGTGGTCGTTATTTGGGGCAAGGCCGGGGTGTAAAATTGGGGCACGTGGCAGGCACGCAGAGCCACTGCTTGGTGCTGCACCAGGAACCGCCTGCGACAGCTTCAAGTTCTTCGTCAGGAATTTCCATGCCTTCTTCTTTGAGGAGTTCGTGCAGTTCTTCGACCGTCTGGCAGGCACGCGCCTTTTCCTGTAGTTCAGGGGAAATGTCGTTGATGTCCATCTTATGTCCTTTCGGCTGTGCCGGTATTCAAATACGTCGACGAATTCGCTTTGTTACATATTTTATACTCAGGCGTGCAGCGTTTCATCTCATTTTTTGTCGGGGATTTATTTAGAGGTGCTACCATAGCAGGGAAGACAAGTCGTGCCAGAGAAGGTATAAGGCGTAGCGAAAGAATACGAGCATGAGTCCAGATTCCGCCAACAACAAAGCTGTTTTCCCGGCGCAGAGTCCGCGTGAACTACGCAAGGGGAACTGCCATTACTGTGGTTACCTGTGCGGCTTTGACGTGGCTGTTGAAGATGGGCGCGTGTGCGATTTAGCGCCCGACCCCACGCGCTACCCCTACGACGTAAGCGTTGCTTCCCGTTGTCGCAGATGGCGCATGAATTTGGACGACATCGACGCGCCAGATCGGCTGAATTACCCTTTGCGTCGCGTAGGCGAGCGGGGAAGTGGTCAGTTCGAACGCGTGAGTTGGGACGAAGCTCTCGACGACATTGCCCGGCGCCTGCAGGCCTTGCGCCAGACCCATGGTGGTCGCACGCTTGCCAGCGCCATTGGCGGGCCCCACGCCACCTTCTGGCCCCTGCACCGTTTCCTGAACCAGTTTGGTACGCCCAATAATATGGGTATTGGCCAGATTTGCTGGGACCCTCGCATTTGGATGGACGCCGTGACCTTTGGTTGGCCAACGGAGCCCGACCTCTGTGACCATACGGGCGTCATGATGCTTTGGGCCACCAACCCCGCCGTCAGCGACAATTCGCTCTTTTGGGCGCAGATTAAAGCAAAGCATGAAGCGGGCATGCCGCTTGTGGTGGTCGACCCGCGCAAAACAGCAACAGCGCGCCTGGCCGATGTGCACCTGGCACCCTGGCCAGGCACCGACGCTTTCCTGGCGCTTGCCCTACTGAACATAATTATCGAAGAAGACTTGTACGACCACGGCTTTGTTGAAAGCTGGTGCCTTGGCTTTGAAGGTTTGCGTGCCCACGTTGCGCCCTACACTGCCGAAGTGGCCGAACGCGAGACCGGAGTTCCTGCCGAAGATATCCGTCGTGCAGCGCGCTTGTTTGCAACTAATGGCCCGGGGCTGCTCCTGAGTGGGCGCGGCATCGACCAATTAGGCCCCAACACGGAACCAACCGTGCGCAGCCTGTGCCTGTTGCGTGCTGTAACGGGCAATGTCGACCGTCCAGGAAGCTGTGTGGTGAACACACGGAGCGACTTCTGTCAGGAAGCAGACCTGGAACGCCCCGACCTTTTCGCAAGCGAGTTGCGCGCCCAGCAAATGAATACCACACCCTTGCAAAGTTATGCCGGCTACCAATTGGTGAACGCCCATGCCCAGCGTTTCGGATGCACCTTGCCCGAACGCTACCTGACTTCGGCCCATCCAGGCCAGGTGTTAAACGCCATGGTAACAAGCGACCCTTACCCCGTGCGCGCCCTTATGGTTATGGGTGCGAACCCCGTGCTTACCTATGCGAACACGAAGCTGGTGTTGCGTGCGCTCGAGTCGCTTGACTTGTGCGTGGTGGCCGACTACTGGCTTACACCCACGGCCCAGTTGGCGGACTACGTGTTGCCTGTGGCGGGCGGCCTGGAACGCCCGTCATGCCAGATTCATGGGGGTGTCGCCAACATTGCCTATGGGGGCGCTGCTGCCATTAATCCTTTGTACGAGCGCCGCACCGATTTCGAAATACTTCGCGGCCTGGCCCTGCGCCTCGGTTTTGAAGACGCCTGGCCCCACACCAGCCTTGAATCCGAATACGATGCCCTGTTCGCGCCCGTGGGCATGAGCTTTGAACAGTTCGCCGAACAGGGGATTTATGTTCCGCCAGCGCAATATCTCAAGCATGAGCAGCCCGATAGCAGCGGCAGGCTACGGGGTTTTGCTACGCCTTCAGGCAAGGTCGAGCTGGCTTCTTCGCTCCTTGAACAACTTGGCGGCACGGCCTACCCGCAACCCGTTCCCGCCGCTTGTGCCCGCGCAGACCTGGCGCAGGGCAAACTCGTGCTGCTGACCGGCGCTCGTTCGCAGCCCTTCTGGGCTTCGTCCTACTTTTACAATGAAAGCTTCCGTGCGTCCCACCCGTATCCGCTTCTTGGTATGGCACCCGAAACCGCCCAGGCCCTTGGTCTTGCCGAAGGCGACTGGGTACGCGTTTACAACGCCCAGGGCGAAGCGGTGCTCAAGCTTGCCTTTGAAGATATGCCTTTCGGCTTGGCGAGCGCCGAATATGGGTGGTGGCTTCCCGAACAAAAGCCTGGCGCGCCCAACTATTCAGGGGCAACGCTGAGCAACATTAATATGCTTACGAGTAACGAATTAGAAAAATGTGAGACGCTTATTGGAACATGGACGTACAATGGCATAGAAGCAGGTATCGAAAACGCGTCATGCCCCGCAGAGTTTGCTACGGTCTAGACCTCTGCGACCTAAAGAAAAAGCACATAAGAGCTAACGTAAAAGATAAGACAAGAGAAAGAAGACACAATGACAACGCAAAAGAACGGATTCCTCCTCTTTTCAAAACCTCCCATTTCGGGTTTGGTGAAAACGCGCTTGACCACCAAGCACGACGGCCCCTTTACTGAATTGCAGGCAGCAACGCTGTACCGCCGCATGATGCTCGACGTGATTGAATGCTCCATGCAGGCCCTCGACCGCCTGGAAGAACAGAATCGCCGCGAGCGCGAAGCAGATCCGAGCGTTGTCGAGCAGACCTACGAGTACTTTATTAGCACAGCGCCTGAAAGCAACGTCGATGTTATGCGGGAAGTCATCGAAGAGGAAGGTCCGTGGCCGCGCCCGATTACGATTATTGTCGACAAGGGTAAGATCTTCGACGATCATTTCGATGATGCCTTTAACCAGGTTTTTGAAGCGGGCTGTGGCACCTGTATTTCTGTGGGTGGCGACCTGCCCCTGCTGCCGCGCGACCACATTATCGATGCTTTCAATTGGCTTCATCGTTTCCAAACCATCTGCCCCGAAGGCGGCATGGTGCTTACCCCCTGCCAGGCCTGCGGTACGTCCATGGTGGGCTACACGCGCGAATGTGGCATGGACCATCAGACGGTTTATTACAACTTTACGGGGCGCCCAGCCTTGCAGGCTTACCTGGACAAGGCGCACGAAATGGGTGGCGTACACACGGCCCTCTTAGAAGCCGTGCCCGACGTGGACAATATGGAAGACCTTGCCCATGTGGTGACCTATGTTAATGCAATAGAAATGGTCCAAGGCGACCAGGATATTTTCCTTCCTCATCGTACCCTGCACTTCATCCGTGCCATGAATTTAAAAGTTTCTACGGAACCCAACCGCAACTTCGACGACCGTTCACTTATCGACGCCTAGAGGCCTTCCATGTCGGAAGTTTTAGGAACAACGCGCAGCCTGTGCCCCGAATGCTTGCAGCAGCTTCCCGCCACCATCGTCGCCCATGACGACGGTACGGTGTGGATGGAACGCAACTGCCCCGAGCACGGCTTTTTCGAAGCCTACCGCTGGCCCAACGCACAGCATTACGCCTACTATTGCGCACACGCGCTGCCAGCGGTTGCGCCCAAGCTTACGCGCCCCATGCAGGCGCCGTGTCCCTTTTCCTGCGGTATTTGTACGCACCACAAAAGGCGCCCGACGCAGGTGGGCATCGAACTTACGCAGCGCTGTAATTTGAATTGCCCCGTGTGTTTTATGGACTCGAAGCGCGAAGACGACGAACTGAGCGCTGAAGATTTTCGTCCGCTGTTCGAAACGATAGTAGCCAACGCCGGTGGGGAATGCGGTGTCAACCTCACGGGGGGCGAACCTACCGTGCGCGCCGACCTTCCCAGCATTGTGCGTATTGGCCGCGAAGCAGGCGTGAACTTCATTGAAATTAGCACCAATGGTTTGGTGATAGCGCGCGACCCGGGCTTCTTGCACGACTTGGCTGAAGCGGGCATTTCGGGCATCTACCTGCAGTTTGACGGCGTTACGCCAGAGCCTTACTTGGCAACCCGCGGTGCCGACCTGCTCGACCTAAAGCTGAAGGCTATTGAAAACTGCCGTGCTGAAGGCGTGCAGGTGGTGCTTGCCATGACCGTCGTGGGCGGCGTGAATGAAAAGCAGATTGGCAGCGTCATTCGCTTCGCCTTGGAAAATAACGACGTGGTAGTGGGCGTGGCCTTGCAGCCCGCCTTTGAAAGCGGCCGCTTCGACGTGAAGTGCAGCCGTCCTCTTACCATGGGCGACGTTATCTTCGCGCTTGAAGACCAGACGGACGGCCTTATTCAGGTAAACGACGTGGTGCCCCTGGGCTGCTCGCACCCGCTCTGCGACGCGGGCGTCTACCTGGCGCGCGAAGGGGAAGGCTATGTTTCGGTCACGCGCGACTTAAGCCACGAAGACTACCTGGCCCTCTATGACCCAGCGTCCCCGCAGGGCGCGGTGTTGTGGGACATTGCCGCCCAGCGCGTGCCGGGCTTTGCGGGCGGGCTTTCCATCATCATCATGGACTATATGGACCGCAGCAACGTGGATCTTGAACGCCTTGAACAGTGCTCTATGTTCCATGCCACCGTGGACGGCAGGCTCATACCGTTTTGCAGCAGCGAATTAACCGACGCGAGCGGCAAGCGCATCTATTCGTCCTTGGGAAGATAACACGACCGAAGAAGGGCACAGGGAAGACCAGCTAAGGAAAACAGGAAGCTAAAAGGAGAAGCATATGCAGCAGTGGGACACCGGAAAAAGCGACGGACCAGCAGTTCTTTACCACATCGACCACGACGCCAATGTTTGTATTGGCTGTGGCCTGTGTGCGGCTTTTTGCCCCTTGGACGTCTACGAAATGCAAGACGATGCGCCTGCCATTGTGGCACCGGAGCGTTGTGTGGGCTGCAAGACCTGCGAAGGCCAATGCCCGGTAGGCGCGCTTACCATTACGGGAAGAGGGCCTGAATACGACCCCTTTGCCAATCGCGAAAAAGCACCCGCCTTACCCCAGGAAGAACAGGAGCTCTACGCCGAATGGGCGCAAACGCTCAAAGACCTTTTGGGCTTAAACGCAGAACCCGTTGCCATTACGCTGGTTCCCGCTGATGCACCCCTGCCCGAAGTGCCCGTTCCTGCTGAACGCATGCGCTACTGCCAGCAGGTGGTCCGCGCGAGCAAGGGCGAGTCCATCATGCTGCCGCCCAACCGCCATTCCTGCCCCGACGGCACGTCCATCCTTGGCATGACCGACGTACCCCCGAAGCTCGCAAGTGGGGAACTCTACATACTCTTCCAAAAAGTTGCCAACCAGGAAGCGGCCGCCCAGATGGTGGCGGAACGCCCCCGTCTGCCGCAGCGCAGCGTTGACGCAACGGTTGCCACGCCGCTGGCTCAGGCGGCGGCAACGCCCGACGTGGTCATTGTGGTGGGCAATGCCGAACAGATGATGTGGCTTACTATGAGCACCGCCTACTACACGGGCGAGCGTTCGCACTACCATGTTTCGGGCTTCAACAGCTTGTGCGTGGAAGCAACCCTCTTCCCATATACCGAAGGCGAAATGAATATTTCACTGGGTTGCTATGGGTGCCGTGCTGCAAGCGACTTTGGCGACGACCAAATGTTTATGGGCATACCGCGCGACATGATGCCCATGGTAATTTCGGGCCTGCGCTACCTTTCGGTTAAAGCCATTCCCGACTCGCGCGCCAAAATTTACGTCCCTCGGACCGAGGCAGAGTAATGGAAGCGCCCCTGTACCACACCATTGAAGGCAAAAGTTTCTTTTTGCGCTCTGCCCAGGAAGGCGACGAAGCAACGGTTCGCGCGCTTTCAGAATTGGGTGGTATGGCGCTTGCGAATGACTGGCAGCAGGGGACGGTTGCGGTCGAAAGCGCCACGAACACAATCGTAGGTTACCTGCGCGTACAACAGACCAGCCAAGGCCCCCATGTGGCGCCCGTTGCGGTGCGTCCCGACTGGCGGGGTTGCGGCGTGGGGCGTGTGCTTATGGATGACGCCTATGCGCACCACGGCCCTTTGAAGTTGGTTTCCCAGGGCTGTTCCGTTGGCTTTTATCGCAAGATTGGTTGCACGGAAATTCCCTTTGAAAGTATTTCTAACGAGCTTGAAGAAGATTGTGCAGTTTGTTCCGACCGTGCTTCGTGCCAGCCCGTTGCCTTTATATATGAAGGGCCGGCAGAACAGAAGCCGACTGCTGCGCCAAGCATTGAATCGAAGCTCCAACAGGCACGTGCGACCTTCGCTGAAACGGCAGAGGCCTGCACGGCGTGCGGCGCATGTACGGCGCGTTGTAGCTTGCTTGCAAACCGCGGCTGGTCCATGCGCACTCTGTGCGACGAAGGTATGGCAGTGGTGCAACGCATTGAGTCGGGTGCTCCAGTGCGCGAAGCATTGGAAGGAAGCGGCTTCCTTTCCTTTATCCTGTCCTGCCTGGGTTGCGAGCGCTGCACCGCGGTATGCCCTGAAGGCATCGTGGTAACGGCCCCCTGGCTGCGCGGGCGTGAACTAGCGCGCGCGGCGGGCATCCTTGACGACGAAACCCTCGACATTATTAAAACGGACTGCACCTGGAATTCGTTTACTCGGTTCTGCAAGATGCAGGGTACCAGCTACGACGACCTGCCCCAGCTGTGCGTTGAACCCATCGACGCGCATGAAGCGGGCTGGACTAACCCCAACGCGGCAAACTTCCCAGAAAACCCTCAGGCTGAAACCCTGTTTTTCCCCGGTTGTACCCTGGTAAGCTACGCCCCCGAACTTACGCGCACCGCATTTGCCTGGCTCGAAGAACACCAGGGCCCCTGCCTGCTAGGCACCCAATGCTGCGGCAGTACGCTGGGCTTTATGGGTGAAACTGAGCGCACCCGCGCGTGGCAAGAACGCGTGATTGCGGCAGCCCAGGCCCAGGGTGTGAAGCGCTTCGTATGCGTGTGCCCGGGCTGCGTTACGCGCCTGCAACCCGTGGCAGTAGCCGTGGCGCCAGAAATCGAATTTGTGTCCTATGCCCAGCTTCTGGTGGACGCGGGCGTGCAGGTAGATGCAGGCGTTTTCGCCCCAAGCGAAACGCCCGTGATGGTAATTGATTCATGCAACGACCGCGCGGGCATGCATGGCAACGCTATCCGCCAGCTTTTTGCAGGCGTAGAAAGCGTACTTTCGCCCTGCCGCGGCGCCGACGCGCGCTGCTGTGGCGCGGGCGGGGGCGTTAACCTCTACGACCAAGCTTTTTCGCGCGCCAACACCCGCTATATGCTCGACCTGGCCCGCGACCTGGGTGTACATACGCTCATTACGGCATGCCCAACCTGTTCCTACACCCATTCCCTTGAACTTATGCAAAGCGCCCGCGAGGGCATCACAAGCTGGCAAGACATGGGCGTGCGCAATTATTTGGAAGCGGTATTCGGCCAGCGTATCGACTGGGCTGCTGTCCTTGATGCGCTCATGCGTATGTGGCAGGAATCGTAACCAATATTCTGCGTTGCTTATGGATAGTTTTCACGACTCGGCTATAATGAGCATTGAATCGAAACCCTTGTAAAGCGAGGTCTGAAGGCATATGTGTTCACGGTAAACAGTAATAGCGTCGCCGCTGGGCTCCCAGCGCATTTTGCACCGCACGGTCTTCCTTCGCATTCCCTTGTTATATCTATCTATTCCGAAGGAAGGTGCAGCAATGGATAGCCCGCAGTGCAGCATTATTCTGTTTACGCGCATTCCTGTGCCAGGGAAGATTAAGACGCGCTTGCACCCCATTTTGTCACCCGAAGAATGCGCTTTCTTGCAGGAGGCTATGGCTCTCGACTTGGCCGAAAAGCTTTCCGAACTTGGCTTGCCCATTGTGCTCAGCTATTCGGACGAATGGAGTAGCGAAGAAGCAGGCGAAGCATTGCGCGACAGCTTCCTTGCAAAAGTTGAAGAGGTCTGCGTAAACGCCCCTTCATTTGTGGCTATACCCCAGCGCGGGGGCGACCTGGGCGCACGCATGGACCATGCCATGCAGGACGCCTTCGACAGCGGTGCCGAAGCCTGCATACTCATGGGCAGCGACCTGCCCGACATCATGCGCCATGACGTTGAAGTAGCCCAGCGCGCCCTTGCCTATTCGGACGTGGTGCTCGGTCCCACGGACGACGGCGGCTATTGGCTCGTAGGCGTTCGCAGTCCCTTCCCTGAACTGTTTGAAGGGAAGGACTATGGGTCGGGCGGCGTGCTGACCGACGCCGTTGCAACCTGCCGGGCACACGAACGCACGGTGGCGCTTTCGCGCGAAACCTTCGACATCGACGCGCCCGAAGACTATTACCAATTATGCAAGCAAGTGAACAAAGGCGACTTCCGCCTGGGCAAGCGAACGGTTGCAGCCGTGGGCCAGTTAATGGCTGTTTCGGCCGCCGACTCGGAAGCTTACCCCAGCGGTGAAGCATACAACGGGGCGTAAAAGCGCCCTGGCTAAGCTATTGCAGGAGAAAGGATCATGGAACAGAAACAAGGAATTTCAAGAAGGCAATTTGTTAAGGTTGCAGGAGCGGCGGGCGTGCTCATAGCGCTGCCTAGTCTTGCAAGCGGTTGCGCATCGGGCGGTGCAGGTGGGGCGGCAAGCTCTGCAGCAAGCTCTGGTGCAGCAGCAGGAGCCGAAGTCGACTTCACCAACTGGGACGCCGTGCTCGAAGCAGCGCGTGGCAGCGAAGTGAACTGGTACGGTTGGGGCGGCGACGACGCGCGCAACAACTGGATCGAAAACTACTTGGCTGCTCGCCTGAAGGACAAGTACGACATTACGCTGAACTTGGTGGGCATGGACATTAACGACATCCTTACCCAGCTTTCTGGCGAAATGCAGGCGGGCGTTCAGGAAAGCGCCATCGACTTCATTTGGATTAACGGCGAAAACTTCGCAAGCGCCAAGGCGAATGGCTACCTGTGGGGGCCCTTCGTGGACTACCTCCCCAACTACAGGGACTACGTAGACGGCACGGCTGCCGACATCGTTTACGACTTTGGCAGCCCCACCGAAGGTTTTGAGTCGCCCTATGGCAAGGCTCAGATGTGCTTCTGGGTGGACGGCGCCAAGATTACCGACACGCCGAAGAACCCCGACGAATTCTTGGAGTTCTGCAAGGCCCACGAAGGCCAGGTTACCTACCCCGAACCCGGCGACTTTACGGGCACCGCTTTCATTTCCTGCCTCATCGCAGGTGTGGTGGGCAAGGAAAACTTTGAAAAGCTTGCCCAGATGCCCGAAGCCACCGAAGAAGAGGTGCGCGCCATTGTTGAACCGGGTATGGAATACCTGCGCAGCCTGAACCCCTACCTCTGGAACAAGGGCACGACCTTCCCGGCCGACTCTGGCACCGTGAACCAGATGTTTGCCGACGGCGAACTCGTCTTCAGCATGGGTTACGGCGAACCGCAAAGCGAAGTGGACAATGGTACTATTCCTGCCACCACCAAGTCCTTCCTGTTCGAAACGGGCACCATGGCTAATACAAACTTCCATGCCATTTCGGCCAACGCGCCCCATAAGGCGGCAGCGCTCGTGGCCATCAACGAACTGACCGACCCCGAAGTTGAACTGTATGCCTACGAAGAACTCGGCAAGATTTCTGTGCTCGACATGGAAAAAATCCCGGCCGACGTAAAGGCAAAGTTTGACGCAGTGCCGCTGAAGAGCGCCCAGATTCCTATGGACGAAAAACTCGCGCACCGCGTAGCCGAAGCTGCGGGCCAGGTTATTCCTATTCTCGAAAAGATTTGGCACGACGAAGTGCCCGGTAAGTAAGGCTCGTTATTTTGCAATTGGCGCCTCGCACAACGCGGGGCGCCATGCAGTTTGTTAAGGTAGAGGCAGGACTATGGCTCGCTCGGCAGCTCAACCAGGACAAGCGCGCAGGATGCGCGCCCTCTTGGCGCCCTATGCGCTTGCTTTGCCTGCGGTCGCGCTTGTGGGGGTGTTCCTGTACGGCACCGTAAACGGCATTATGCAGGGTTTTGGCATCATGCCGTTTTTGGGAATGAACGAACCCACGCTCGACTACTTCGCCATGGTGTTTAGCCGTCCCGACTTTACGTCGTCAATGGCCTTTTCTATGCGCATTTCAATTGTGTCCAGCGCCATTGCGCTTGCGGGTGGCATCGTGCTTTCTTGGGCGCTCACGCGTGCCAAGTGGGGCAGGTTCCCTCAGCTCGTAGGCTTGCAGATTCCTATTATGACCATGCATGCCCTGGTAGCTCTTGCCCTGGTTTTTATCTTTTCTGGTTCGGGCTTGGCTTCACGCGCACTCTATTTTTTGGGACTCGCAGCTTCGCCGACCGACCTTGGTTCGATCGTGGGGGCGCCCAGTGGCTGGGGCATTGTTGCCGTGTATGCTTGGAAGGAAATTCCCTACATTGCGTTTTGCACGGTCACCATTATGGCGCACGTGTCCGACTCGCTCGGTGAAGCGGCTGCTACCTGTGGCGCTTCGGGCTTTCGGTCCTTTTTGCATGTAACCTTGCCGCTGTGCCTGCCGGCTGCATTGCGGGCTTTCTTGGTCGTGTTCGTATTCTCGTTGGGCTCTTACGAAGTGCCCTTCTTGCTGGGTCCGACCACGCCCAAGGCTATGCCCGTGCTTGCCTACATGGAATTCACGAACCCCGACATTGTGAACCGCTGCTACGCCATGGCCCTCAATGGCGTGACGGCGCTGGTATGCGCCGTGGCAGCGCTTGTCTACTTCGCGCTTATTTTGCGCGAACGGAAGCAGGAGGGCATGCGTGGCTAATACCAACACACAACAAGCTGCGCGTACTTCGCGCACAGGACGCCGAAGCAGCACACGCCCTGCGGTTCGCGGCAAGGTGCTTGCGCGCGTCATTGTGGCGATTCAGATTCTGCTTGCCCTGGTACCCACGGTCATTATTGCGATATGGGCTTTCGCCGACGCATGGCCCTGGCCCGACGCGCTTCCCCAGGCCTTTTCCATGCGCGGTATGGACCTCGTGCTTTCGGGTGGGGCAGGCGGTGGCCTGGACAGTCTGCTGCTTTCCATTGGTATTGGCCTGGCTTCGGCGGCGCTTTCCACCCTCGTGGGTGCCATGGCGGCGCGAGCCATTGCCCTGCATAGTTGGCGCGGGCGCACCGCCTTTGAATTTATTACCTTCCTGCCCTTCCTCGTGCCCGCCACGGTGTTTGCCATGGGTGTGCAAATCGTTTTTATTCGCATTGGGCTTGCGGGAAGTGTTCTTGGCGTCATCCTGGTGCACTCCATTGTTTCGCTGCCCTACGCGGTGGCCATCATGATAGACATCACTCGCGCGGCTGGAACACGCATGGAAGAAGCGGCGCGCACGCTGGGCGCGCGCTGGCCTGTGGTGCTTACGCAGATTACGGCGCCTTCGCTTTTGCCCGGCATTATTTCGTCGATGACCATGTGCTACATCATTTCTGTTTCGCAATACTTCCTAACGCTGTTGGTGGGCAGTGGGAAGGTGCGCACCTTTGCCCTCGTGCTGTTCCCGTATCTTACGGGCGGCGACCGCACGGTGGCGGGCGCCTATGGCCTTACCTTCCTGGTAACCACCTTTGCCATATTTTTTGCATCCGAAATACTGCTGCGTCGTTTGCGCGCGTTGGACAATGCCGAATTGTACGCAGCTTAATGGTGGCAACTTGTTACGATAGTGGGAACACATGATTGAACTTAAAGACATAAGCGTGAAGCGTAACGGGGCAAGTGTATTGGACAGCCTTTCGCTTGTGGTCCCGTCTGCTTCCTTTGTTTCCGTGCTTGGCGAATCGGGTGCGGGCAAGTCCACGCTTCTTTCCGTTATTAGCGGGCTGTTGCCCCAGGACAGTGGGCAGGTTTTGTTCGACGGGGAAGTAATCGACGACGTGCCTACGCACCAGCGCAAGGTTGCGGTGGTCTTTCAGGACTCGCGCCTCTTTCCCAATATGACGGTGGCGGAAAACGTAGCCTTCCCCTTGCGCATGCAGGGTGTGGCAAAGGAAGAGCGCCTGCAGGCGGCGTCTAAAACGCTTGCGAGCGTGCAGCTGGAAGGTATGGAAGGCCGTTCTCCGAGCGAGCTTTCGGGTGGGCAGCGCCAGCGTGTTGCCTTGGCGCGCGCCCTTGCTGGCAACCCTTCTGCCATCCTGCTCGACGAACCTTTTAGCGGCCTGGATGAAAGCCTGCGCGACGAAATGCGCCACCTGGTGTTGGCCTTGCACGAAGAAACGGGCACCACCATGCTCATGGTTACCCATGACGCACGCGAGGCACTTATGATGAGCGACGAAATGGCCTACCTGGCCCAGGGCCGCGTGGTGCAATTTGGCACCCCGGCCGACATTCTGCAGCACCCAGCTGCCGAAGAAGTAGCCGCCAGTTTTGGGTCGACCTTAGCCATTGAAGGTGCCGTGGAAAATGGGCAATTTACCTGCAGAAAGCTTGCGGTGCCTGCCCCTGGTTGTGCAAACGGTCCTGCGGTTTTGCTGCGCACGCACGACGGCAGCGTGGACGTTCATGCCCTGTCGGGTGCCGAAGCAAACTTGTCCTAATTCGGGATGCAAGGTTTTAGCAGGAGTCATATGGAAAACATTATCGACATCAAGCAGCTGCAGGCCTACGTAGACGCAAACGACGCCCTCCATAGTGCCCTCGGCGTGGCGCCCAATACGCCGCTTCCCCTGCGCCCCTTTGCCCAGGGTGAATATAACGCCAACTACGCCTTCGACGTGGACGGTGAAAACGGTGCGAGCATACCGCTTTTGCTGCGCGTGAACCTGGGTTCCCAGATGCATTTGGAACACCAAATCGAATACGAAATGGAAGCTCTGCGCTTGCTTGAGCCTTCGGGCCGCGTTCCCCGCGTGTGGTACGTGGACGGTTCCTGCGCAAACTTCCCCTATGGCGTTGGCGTGGAAGACCGCTTGCCGGGCCGCCCCCTGCGCTATGAAACCGACCTGGAGTTGGCGGCGCAGATCCTGTCCGACGTGCATGCGGTGCAGGTACCTGAATCGTGCCATTTGGTGCGGCCCGACCACCCCATTGTCGCCATCGTTGAAGAGTGTGAGCAGATGTTTGCCGCCTATTGCGCATGGAGCAAGGCGGACCCAACGCTCATCGAAAGCATGAACCGCCTGTTCGAAAAAGCGCGTGAAGTGGCCCAGCGCGACGCGGAATTGCCGGCACCGGCGCGCCTGTGCATCGTGAACACGGAAGTGAATTCGAGCAACTTCCTTATCAACGATGGGGCGGGCGAGCGCAGCTATCTTATCGACTGGGAAAAGCCGGTGCTGGGTGAACCTGCTCAGGACCTCGCGCATTTTCTGGTTCCTACCACTACCTACTGGAAGACGACTACCATACTCGACCGCAGCCAGATGGAAGCCTTTGTCGATGCCTACCTTATTGCAGTTGCGGGGCGCTTCGACACGGCTGGCTTGCAAGAGCGCCTCGACGACTATTTAACGGTCACCTGCTTGCGCGGCTTAAGCTGGTGTGCCATGGCGCTCGCCGAATACGAAGGCGGCGCTCGGGCGTCTTCGAATGCCGACACCTACGCCAAGATAAAGGAATACTTGCAGCCCGACTTCTTGGCGTTTATTGCACGCGACTATTACGGCCTTTAGCGCCTTTTGTGGCTAGGGCTTTGAAGCGAAAGGGAACACGATGAAGCACATAGTGGTGGTATGCGACAACACGATGGGCATTCCTGGCAAGGAAATCGACGACGGCCTTGCCCTGTTGTACCTCTTGGGTATGGACGACGTGGTTATCGATGCCATATGTGTTACGCACGCCAATGCCTCTACGGAAGAAACCTACGATGCCACGCAGCGCCTTATGGCCGAATTCGGCGTGGATATTCCCGTGCTGCGCGGGGCCGACGCGCCAAGCGAGCGGATGGGCTGGTTGCCCAGCGACTACCCGACAGACTTGAAGGGCCAAACGTCGAGCCAGGAGCCGAGTGAAGCCGCACAGTATATCGCAGCGCGGGTTCAAAACGGCGAAGATGTCAGCTTGCTTTCCCTGGGTGCCGCAACCGACTTGGCTGCAGCAGAACGCCTGAGCCCGGGCTGCCTGGCGCGTTATAGCGAAATTGCCCTTATGGGCGGCATCACCCACAGCTTGTTTGTGGGGGGTCTGCTTATGAACGAGTTGAACTTTTCGGTTGACGGGCAGGCGGCATGCGACACCTTTAGCACGGCGCGTGACGGCGCCCGCTTGTTGTTGGCCGACGCGTGGAACTGCCTGCCGGTAACGTTCTGGTCGAAGGAATTTGAAGAGCGCCTTATCAAGCCTGAATACAAATTGTCGGGCGTCCTGAAAACCTATTGCATGCCTTGGATGAAATTTGCGCTTTCGGACTGGAATACCGACGGCTTTGTTGGCTGGGACGTGCTGGCGGCGGTTGCCCTCGTGCGCCCAGACCTTGTGGAACTGGAGCCCTTCGAAGTTGCCTGCAACCCCCGTCTGTTTTCGGTGGGCTACCTCGAGCGCGCGCAGGCGCCCGAAATTGCTGCGCCCATTTCCTTGGTAGTGCCCCGCAACGGTGAAGCCCTGTGTGAACATATTTATCAAAGCTGGGAAAGGGCTGTCCAGGCTTAACGATTGGCAGCAGCGTATGCCCCCGAGGGCGTATAATGAATGCAAGTAACAAAGCATTTTGCGAGCAAAGGGGGCAGCATGCTTTTCAGTCATATCGACATTCTGGACGAAAACCTGGACTATCTTAAAGACCAGTTCGTGGGCGTGGAAGGTGCTTTCATCACCTATGTAGGTGCCGAAGAACCTGCGGACGCGGCACGTTTCGGGCAGGTCTACGACGGGCGTGGCAAGCTGCTCATGAGCGCCTTTTACAACACGCATGCCCATGCAGCCATGACGTTGCTGCGCGGCTATGCCGAAAACCAGCCCCTGCAGCAGTGGCTCAACGAAACGGTCTGGCCCTTCGAAGCCAAGATGGACGCAGAAAAAGGCCACCACTATTGGGGAACCATGCTTGCCCAGGCGGAAATGCTGCGCTATGGAGTGGTCAGCTACAGCGACATGTACTTCGCCACCACCGACCGCTGCGACGCCACCCTTGAAGCACGCATGAAGGCAAACCACTGCGATAGCTCCACCATGCTTACGGACGCCGACTACGACACCCTGCCCGTGGCAGAAATGAACAAGCGCCTCTTTGCTGACTACCACGGCACAGCCGACGGTCGCATTCGCGTTGACATGTGCGTGCATGGGGAATACACCACGGCCGAAGGCATGATTGAACGCTGCGTGGCTGAAGCGAAAGCACACAACACGGGCCTGCACATCCACCTTTCTGAAACCCAGGCTGAACACGAAGAATGCAAGGGCCGCCACAATGGCATGACACCCGCTGCCTACCTCGATTCGCTGGGCGTATTCGAAGTGCCGGTGAACGCTGCGCATTGCGTCTGGCTCGAGCCAGAAGACATTGCCCTGATGGCACAAAAGGGTGCGAGCGTAAGCCTGAACCCCGCAAGCAATATGAAGCTGGCCAGCGGTTTTGCGCCGGTGCAGGCCATGCTCGACGCAGGTGTGAATTGCGCCTTGGGTACCGACGGCATGGCGTCCAACAACACGCACAACCTGCTGCAAAGCGGCTACTTGTTGGCGTGTACCCAGAAGGGCAGTGCGCTTGACCCCACGACGGTCACGCCCAAGGAAGTCCTGCAGATGCTTACCGTGAATGGCGCGCGCGCCCAAGGTCGCAGCGACTGCGGTGTGCTCGCAGAAGGCAAGCGTGCCGACCTCGTGGTACTCAATACCGACACGCCCTGGATGTGCCCCACGTACGACATGGCAACCAACTTGGTTTACAGCGCCAACGGCGCCGACGTGGTACTTACCATGTGCGACGGGGACGTGCTCTACGAAAACGGCGACTATAAAACCATCGACATCGAAAAGACGAAGGCTGAAGTTGTCCGCTGCGTAAACGAAATACTTGGTGCCCTTTCGGGTAAAGCACTCAGTGTGTAAAACGATGGAAGAAGCGAACGGGTCGAAGTCTGCGTGCCCGTTCGAACAATGAAGGAGAAGCAGAAATGAAAGTACTCATGATCAACGGAAGCCCGCGCAATGCCAGCAACACGGGTTTGGCGCTTGCCGAAATGGAAAAGGTTTTTGCCGAAGAGGGCGTCGAATGCGAAACGCGCCAGATTGGCAAACTGGACATTCGTGGTTGCCTTGCCTGCGAGGGCTGCAGTAAAACGGGGAAGTGCGTTATCGACGACGCCGTTAACGAAATTGCACCCCTCTTCGAAGAAGCGGACGGCCTGGTTATTGGCTCGCCCGTGTATTTCGCGAGTCCTAATGCCACTATTCTTGCCTTCCTCGACCGCCTGTTCTACAGCACGCATTTTGACAAGACCATGAAGGTAGGCGCGGCTCTGTGCGTTGCTCGTCGTGGTGGTACTACGGCAACCTTCGACGCGCTGAACAAGTATTTCACCATCACCAATATGGTGGTTGCGGGTGGCCAGTACTGGAACGGTTTGCACGGTCGCCTTGAAGGTGAAGCTGAACAGGACGGGGAAGGCATGCAGCAAGTACGCGTGGTGGCGCGCAACATGGCATTCCTCATGAAGAGCATTGCGCTTGGCAAGGAAACCTTTGGCTTGCCTGCTACCGAAGAACGCGTACGCACCAACTTTATCCGCTAGTTTGCACGGCGTGTTGAAGCGCCTGCTGAACCACGGTAAAATATAAGCCACATTAAGGCTTACGAGCGTATAAGTTTACGTAGAGGAGTAAGGAGTTTCATCATGTGTTTTAGACCAAGTGCCGTCAAGAGAGATGACGACGGAAAGCAGCAAGCTACTTGCCCAACCTGTGGTATGCCTGTTGTGGCAGAACAAGGTGTATCGACTGGGACCTGCCCCTACTGCGGCGATGTTATTCCGCCGGACCCACCCAACGACTTTGGCGAAAACGACCCCAGCTACAGCACTAGGATCCTCTAGGCTTTCTGTGAGTAAAGCTGCGGCGGAAAACGGCATTTAAGAATTCGGCATGAACATTCTTCACCTGAGCGCGCAAAAACCCGACTCCACGGGCAGCGGTATTTACCTAGCCCAACTGGTGGAAGGCTTTGCGCGCGCAGGTCATACCCAGGCGGTCATTGCGGGCATCGGGCCTGAAGACGCCCCTGCTTTTCCCGCGGGAGTTTCATTTCACCCCGTGCGTTTCGAAACGGACGAGCTGCCCTTTCCCGTAGCCGGCATGAGCAACGTCATGCCCTATAAGGCCACGCGCTACTGCGACTTCACGCCTGAAATGGCCGTGCAGTTCAAAGCGGCTTTCGCGCACAAACTTGCCGAAGTGCTGGACAGCTTCACGCCCGATTTAGTCATTTGCCACCACCTGTATTTGGCGACATCGGTGGTCGTCCATGGGCTGCAGCAGCACGCCCTGGAAAACCCCGCGCTTGCCAACTGCAAGGCGGTAGCCGTGTGCCACAGCACCGACATTAACCAGATGCGCATGCACAGCCTCGAGCGCGACTTCATTATTGAAGGCATCCAAATGCTCGATGAAGTGCTGGCCCTGCATGCGCCCCAGGCGGCTGAAATTGCCGAAGTCTACGGGGTGCCCGCGGAACGCATTCGTGTTATTGGCACGGGCTACGACAAGGGGCAGTTCTTCCCCGAGCCCGGCATGCGGGAAGAAGGTGCTCGCCGCCTGGTGTACGTGGGGAAGATTTGGCGTCGCAAAGGGGTAGAAAGCCTTATTAGCGCCATCAGCCAAATGACGCCTGAAGACGCTCCCACTGAAACCATTCTGGTTGGTGGCTATAGCGACCAGGCTGAATACGACGAAGCCTTCGCGCTCGCCCAAGTCTGCCCGTACCCCATTCGCTTTGCGGGGGTGGTTTCGCAGCAGGAACTCATCGACTCGTACAACCGTGCCAACGTGTTTGTGTTGCCTTCCTTCTACGAAGGTTTGCCCCTGGTTATCTTGGAAGCCATGGGCTGTGGCTGCAACGTGGTAGCCACCGACTTGCCAGGCATCCAGGAATGGATTTGCGCGCACCTGCCCGACGCGCCCATCTGGTTCGTGGAACCGCCTACCATGCGCACGTCCGACGAACCTGCCGAAGAAGCGCTTCCTGCCTTCGAGGCGCATCTGGCGCAGGCACTCGCCGAAGCCCTGGCAGCTCCAGCGCCCACCGCAGACCCCACCGTCCTTTCCTGGGACGCCGTCTGCAATCGCATCGTACAATCCAGATAAACGGTATTTTGTTTCTCTAAATCGCGACCGCTTCCGCTGTTCGTGAAAACAATTCACTGGATTGTTTTCACTCATGCGCTCTCGCTTGACGCTCGTCAACTTAGTTAAGTGCAATTTTTGGCAACAGCAAAAATTGCGGAGTTTGAACTCACGACATCGCTTTTAGAGAAACAAAATACCGTCTAACTATGCACCAGAAAAAGGGTAATACGTTCTTTTCCGAACTTTGGGAGCTTTTAGGCGCAGGAAGTGCGCTGTAGTCTAATTACTAGGCCAAACAATGCTGGGATGTGGTGAAGAGTGCCCTAGTTATCGCGCGCTTCATTTGCGCACTTCTCGTGCCGTTAAAAAAGCGAGCCGAGGAAAAGAATGTATTACCCTTTTTACCGTATGAAGATGGTGCCGGTGGGGCCGAAGGTGATTTCGCCGATGCGGTACGGCGCGCGCCCGAGCAGTTCTTCGAAGCGCGCTTCGTAGGCTTGCGCGTCAGCGGGGTTGAGCGCAATGAGCAGGCCACCAGAGGTTTGCGGGTCGCACAGTACGCCCATCTTGTCGTTGTATTCGTCGTCGCCCATGGTGCCCTTGCGCACAAAGTCCTGCGCCCATTCCTGCACGTCGAAGGAACGCCCAGGGCGGCAGCCCTTCTGCGAATACTCATACACGCCGTCAAACAGGGGCAGGGCGTTCCAGTTCAGGATGGCCGCCATGCCACTGGGTTCCAGCATTTCGTGCAAGTGGCCCGCCAGCCCAAAGCCCGTCACGTCGGTGCAGGCGTGCACGTCCAAGCCTTCGAAGGCTTCGGCGGCATAACGGTTCAGTTCCATCATCTGATCGATAACGGGCTGCATGCTTTCACGGCTTTCGTCGCCTATGGTGAAAGCGGAATTCTTAATACCCATGCCAATGCGTTTACTGTAATAGAGCACGTCGCCTTCCAGAGCGCCGCCATTGCGCAAAATCTCGTCGGGGTGGCCCGTGCCAAACACCGCCAGGCCATACTTCGGCTCTTCGTCGTCGATCGAATGGCCGCCCACAATGAAGGCGCCCGCTTCACGCACCTTGTCGGAACCGCCGCGCATGACTTCGCCCACAATTTCGGTCCCCAGTGCCACGGGGAAGGCCAAAATATTCAGGGCACACAGGGGCTTAACGCCCATGGCAAATACGTCTGAAAGCGCGTTGGCTGCTGCAATGGCACCAAACTCGTACGGGTCGTCCACCACGGGGGTGAAGAAGTCCAGGGTGAGCACGGCCACCAAGTCGTCCCGCAGTTTGTACACCGCACAGTCGTCGCTCGTGTCAAAGCCAAGCGTTACCTTTTCGTCCAAAACAGGTGCAATCTGCGCCAGTATTTCGTCCAGCTCGCCCGGAGCCCATTTAGCGGCTCAACCACCATGGCAGGTATAGCTGGTCAAACGGACGGGATCGCCCGTGGTGGGGTCGATAGGCGTTACCTTGGTATCCATGCAAACACCTCCCTTCTTCACTGAATAATGCGCTGTTCACATTATACATTCGCCAAAGAATAAGGGATAATATGCCCTACGTAGAAGAAAGTGAGGTACGTATTATGCATGTAAGTAAAATTCCTCATAGGAAGTCTCGAAAGTTTGTCATTCTGTTATCCGTTGTTTTGATGTTAGCCCTGGGCGTGGGCACCCTGGTGGGCTGCGCGTGTTCGCAATCGGGGGCGTCGTCTAGCGCTTCGGCCAGTGCCGAACCAAGCTCGCAAGACATTATGTACACCGTGCCCAACGTGCTTTCGCTCACTCAGGCGGACGCCGAAAAGGCCATTCTTGCTTCGGGTTTGCGCCTGGGTGACATCAAGCGCGAAGCTTCTGACACCGTGCCTCTTGGCGGCGTCATTTCCCAGGACCCCAAGCCTCTGACCAGCGCAAAAGCTAATTCCAAGGTTAACCTGGTCGTTTCTTCGGGTAAGGCCGAGAAAAAAGACGTGAAGGTGCCCGACCTAAAGGGTAAGACGCGCAGCGAAGCCGAAAAGGCCCTCGCCGACGTGAAGCTGATAGGCGTGGCTTCGAACCCAGAAGAATCGACCGAAGTTGACCCTGGCTGCGTTTTCAAGCAGTCCGTTGCGGCTGGTACCACAGTTAAAGAAGGTACGAGCATTGCCTTTACGGTAGCCATTGCTCCTTCCGAAGTGGCTGTTCCCAACGTTGTTGGTTTGTCGCGCGACGACGCCAAGGCCGCTATCGAAAAAGCTGGCCTTGCCTTCGACAGCACTACTATCCATAGCGACAGCGTCAAGGAAGGCCTTGTTATTTCGCAGTCGGTTGACGCAAACAAGAAAGTTAAGGCGGGTTCCACCGTTACCGTGAAGGTTTCCCTTGGCCCAGCTCCAGCTGAAGAAGTTACCGTTCCCGACGTAACGGGCTATAACTGGCACGACGCGGAAGCTGCTCTGCAGTCGGCGGGCCTTGCGGCACGTTATACGGGCGACCCCAGCGGTACCGTAACCGCGCAAGACGTTGTTGCGGGCACCAAGGTCGCTAAAAACACCCTGGTAACCGTGACGCTTGCTACACCGGTGGAAATGGTCACCGTACCCGACCTCATGGGCGTGGCTGCGGCATCTGCCGAACAAATAGTCAACAACATAGGCCTGGTCTTTGACTACAGCGGTGACTACTCCGGTTACGTGGTCGACCAGTGGCCAACTGCGGGCGAGAAAGTACCTATTCGTACCACCGTTCATGTAACTGCTGAAGGGTCCCAGCCCGACCCGCCAAGTTCGTGGACGTCTGCCAAGTCTGCTTCCGATGCTGCCATGGGTGCGGGTATTACCGACTTTAACGTGATGGATAAAGTGACCGCTGGTGGCAATACCTACAGCAGTCCCAGCTTCGCCTACGCGAAGAGCATTGTTCAGGCCCAATACGACGCAGCCGCTTCTGGTGTTATTGTGCGCAAGGGTGGGGGCGACGCAAGCCAGCCGCTGACCGACCGCAACACCAAGGAATTCGCGGCGAATTGGACGCAGAACATCAAGGGCCTTGACGTTAAGTGCTACGGTCCCGCCCAAGACCAGGCCACGGTTATCCTGTGGTCATACAACGGCATGAACTACGGTGCCACCTTCCAAGGCTACGGCGGGGAAGAAATGACCATGTCGCCAAGTGACGTTCAGAGCGTGGTGACGGGCATCCAGTAGTCCGTAAACAAACGGCGCCCCAGTAACGCCGTTAAAATAGAGCCGCGGGCAGCTAGTCCGCGGCTCATTTGTTTTGGGAGTAAGAAGTTTATTTCGGGTGCATGAACGCTGTTACGCCAACAACCCGCCTTTTCTCTTTCCTAAGATTCCGAACTCTTTTCGTCGGCCTTGCCCTTTTGTGGCTTTGGCTTCTTGCGCATAGTGGGCGAATACTTCGTCTTGGGCTTTTGGAAGAGCGCGCCATTTTCCGTGGCGAGCACCTTGCCCGTGCGCTTTTCATAGAAGGTAATAAACACACCTTGGGCAGCCGCTGCAACCGGGATGGAAAACAGCATGCCCACCATGCCGCCGAGCGCGCCACCAACCAGGATGGCAATAAGAATAAGGGCCGGGTGCACATTCACGGAAGACTCCATAAGCTTGGGCGAAATGATATTGGCCACTACGGTGTTGATGGCCATGTTAATGACCAGGGCGACAATGGCCACAAGCGGCGAAACCAGAAGGCCCGCAGCCAGCACAATAAGGGTACTAATGAGCGAACCAATATAAGGAATGAAGTACAGCACGCCGCTCAGCAACCCAAGGAGCGTGTAGTAAGGTACGCCCAAAAGCCACAGCGCTAATCCGTTGAGTACGCCTACGATGATGGCGCAGGCGCCCGTGGCCTTGGCCCAGCCATACACTGCCGTGCTGAAGGCAGAAGCGATGATGCGCAGGTTTTCCTTCTGTTCGTCGTCGAACAGCAGCATGAATTCGCGCGAAATCGTGGGCAGGTCGGCCAGAATCCAGAACGCACACACGAGCGCGATAAAGAAGATAAGAAGCGCGTTACCTATGCCTATGGCGCCCGAAAAAATCCCACCGGCGGCCGACTGAATAATCGCCATAGACTGTTCCTGGACCCATTGGGTTCCCTGGTTTATGACTTCTTCAGTCAAAGCCCCTTCGGAAGGCAGGACGGCAAGCGTGCTATTAATCCAGTCGCGGGTAGCGTTGGCGTATTCAGGCGCAGCAGCCGAAAAGGCCGCAATCTGTTCGGTAAGAATTGGTACGAAGGCAGCGAAGAAAGCCGCAATAATCGCAAACAAGAGCAGGATGGCAAGCGCCGCACTTATATGGCGAGAAAGCCCCTTTTCTTCCAAGTAGTTCACAAAGCCATGAAGCATGAAGGCAATAATGGCTGTCACAATTACGGTTGCCACAGCCTGCCACAACACGCCAAAAATCTGGAACAGTATCCACAGCAGCGCGCAGCCAGCCAGAAGCGCTACCCCTATATAGGCGCGCGCCTTCCATCTTTCAGCAATTTCGAATTGTGTATGCGGCACGACCCCTCTTAACCTCATGTTCTTATACGTTGGCTGCCTTACAGAAGCAGTGTTTGGTAGTTATACCTTCATACCAGGCATTATAGCTTTTTATTTTGTGCGACCCTTGGCTTCATACATAGAACGGTCGGCTTGTTCAATCAGTTTCTTCTTGCTTACTTCAGAACCCGTGCAATAGGCGTGGCCTACGCTTACGTTAAGCGCATAGGGCAAATGGCGTTCGTAGGCTTCGTAAGCAAGGCAGTGTTCTATAAGGTTGGTGAAATCTTCGGGCGAATTCACGTCGTCTTCGGGGACCATAATAATAAATTCGTCGCCGCCCCAGCGCCCGATGAATGCGCTGCTGTTGCGGCAGGCGTCGCGCAGGGTAGCAGCCACCACGCACAGGGCATTGTCGCCTTCGAGGTGGCCAAAGCCGTCGTTGATTTCCTTGAACGAATCAACGTCAATAATGAAAAGCAGGTAGGGTTTTTGGGGCGTGGCATTCGCGCGCATGAATTCCAGGTGCTTGTCGGCACGGCGGCGGTTGTTCAAATGCGTGAGCTGGTCGGTAGAAATTTGGCCGTCTTGCAGCATGGTAAACACAACCAAGAAGGCGAAGAAGAAAGCGGGCGCCACAATGGGCATAAGGGGAACAAGGGTGTCGACTATGCCTACCACCACGGGGGGCAGCACAAAGGTCGACATGGTAATGAGTTCAGTGCGGCGATGCTTGTTTTCTGCTTTAAACGAAGCATAGAGCGCCCGTATGGCGGTAATGGCAGCGTAAGCGAAAAACAGAACCACCGTCACAATATAGGCGGGGCCGCGTTCAACCACGCCGTTGGGGCCTGTATAAAATACCAGGCCATTGAACAGGGTACTTACGGTAAGCAAGACGAAAACGGCAAATGGAATAGCCGCGATAATCTGCCAGGTTTTATTGCTCATAAATCCCGACTGCAAATAGCATTCCAGGTACATGAACCAGAAGAAGCAGAAGCAGCCCACCAGAATATGGTTAATAACCGAAAGGGGAATGCTTATGGCATTGAGGGCGGGAACAACGCCGTAGTGCCCCAAGGCCCAGAGCGACTCAAAGATGCAATACAGGAAGAGCGCAATGAGCTCAAGACGGAAATAGCGTATTTCCAGCTGGCGGCCAATGTCGTAGCTTACGCGCGAAAAAATAACAGCACAGTAGAGTGCGATAAAAAAGTACGTCGAAACATAGACGAATACAAATTCGAAATTTGGTATCAATGCCGCCTGCCGATCTAGTATGAATTGTTACATTCACGTAGTTTTGTAACATTCTTGCACACGATGTTCGTGCTTCTTGCTAGTATAAAGGAATAAAGGACAGTAGTGAAAGGACAAATCATGTGCACAAACGGTGTTAATACAAACCAATTCACCATGATGCTCGAGCAGATGGACGACCAGTTTGCGGTAAACCGTCGCTGGGTTCATAAGCTTGCTCATACTGCGGGTGACGCGGGCTACACCAAGACCGACGACGCGCTCCACAAGGTGCAGGAACTGCTCGACGAAGCACGCGCCATTTTGACCGACGCGAAAGACGCGCTCGAAGAAGACGCTGAAGCTGCTTCTGGCGTTACCGTTACAGCAGTTTAGCCGCGAAGGTTCAGGGGTAAAGCCATCCGTCTTTTGCATCTCTTGCATCTGCTTTCGCAGTTCTGAATTCGCAACATCGTAAAGACGCCTGCCTTTACCCAAGCCCGTAAGGAGTACCTATGTCTAACGACCTGATGCGATTTTCAGTGGCTATGCCCGAAGACCTGCTCATGGAATTCGACGAAATGGTGGCACGGCGCGGCATCGCGAAGAACCGTTCGGAAGTAGTGCGCGACCTGGTGCGCGAAGCGCTCATCGAAGCGCGTTGCGAAGTGCCGGCGGCGCAGGTTATGGGCACGCTGACTATTGTGTTTAACCATCATGCGTCGGACTTACAGGAAAAGCTCGATCATATTCAGCATGAACATTTTGGCCTCGTGGTTTCCAGCATGCACGTGCACGTGGACGAACATAACTGCCTGGAAATTATTGTGCTGCGCGGCTTTGTTGAAGACGTGCAGGCCATTGCCGACCGCATCTTGGGCACCAAGGGCGTTAAGCACGGCAAGCTGGTCCTCACTACAACGGAAGAGATGCACTAATGCAAGACACGCACGTACTTATGGGCCACGGAAGCGGTGGCTCCATGATGAAACGCATTATCGACGAAGTGTTCCTGGAAAGCTACGGGAGCGAATACCTGCAGCAGGGCAACGACGCGGCGGTGCTGCCCGCGCCTGCGCCTGGGGAACGCGTGGTGGTTTCCACCGACAGTTTTGTGGTAACGCCCCACTTCTTCCCGGGTGGCGACATTGGCCACTTGGCCGTGTGCGGCACCGTGAACGACGTGGCAACATCGGGCGCCGTGCCCAAGTATTTAACCTGCGGCTTCATCCTTGAAGAAGGTTTCGAAGTCGAACAGCTCCAGCGCATTTGTGCGTCCATGGCAGCTACGGCGGCTGAAGCGGGCGTGGCCCTGGTAACGGGCGACACGAAGGTGGTTAATCGTGGCCACGGTGACGGGGTTTACATTAATACGACCGGCGTGGGCTTCCTGCCTGAAGGCCGCAACCTGGGCGGGCAGCTGTGCCAACCGGGCGACATGGTGCTGCTTTCGGGGAGCCTGGGCGACCATGGCATGACCATTATGTCGTGCCGTGAACAACTCGGCTTTTCGGGCGACCTACAAACCGATGCTGCACCCTTAAACCATCTGGTGCAAGACGTGCTTGCTGCCGCACCAGAAACTCGCTGCTTCCGCGACCCGACGCGTGGGGGCTTGGCTTCGACGCTCAATGAATTGGCGGAACAGTCGGGCGTGGATTTCGCCATCGAAGAAGAAGCCGTGCCCGTGAAAGACGTGGTGCGTGGTGCCTGCGAAATGCTCGGTTACGACGTGTTCCAGGTAGCCAACGAAGGCAAGATGGTGGCCGTGGTGCCAGCCAGCCAAGCCGAGGCCGCACTTGCAGCCATGCGCGCCAACAAGTACGGCACCGAAGCGGCCATCGTCGGGGAAGTGCAAGCCGCTGCACCCGACCGTAAGCCGCGCGTGACGGTGCGTACCGCCTTCGGGTCTACGCGTATCCTAGACATGCTTGTGGGCGAACAACTCCCACGAATCTGCTAAAAAGTTCGAAATAGGTATTGCGTTATTACGCACTTCTGGTATTTTGCGTCTAGGGGAAACCCGTTTGAGAAGTAATTAGGCGCGACTCACGACGCGCTACAAGAGAAGGAGACGACTATGGCTCATCCAATTATCGATGCTGACGAATGCGTAGGTTGCGGTATTTGCGTTGACGCATGCCCCCAGGAAGTGCTCGAAGTAGCTGGCGGCGTGGCTGAAGTTACCAACGAAGACAACTGCATTGCCTGCGGCGACTGCCTCGAAGAATGCCCCATGGGCGCCATCACCGAAATCGTCGAGGACTAACTCGCCGGTTCAAAAACTACCAACAACGAAGAGCTCGCATCTGCGGGCTTTTTGTTTTGCGCTACACTAGGCAGTGCAATTTGAATCACCTATAAAGTGCTTGCTTTTAGGTAGCTGCTGCAAAGTATTCGCTTAATGAAAGGACGCATCATGGAAGACTGCTTGTTCTGTAAATTGGTTTCGGGCGAAATCCCTTCCAACAAGGTCTACGAAGACGACCTGTTCTACGCCTTCGACGACATCGAACCTGAAGCACCGGTGCATACCCTCATCGTGCCGAAGCAGCACTTCGACAACCTCCAAGACGGCGCGCCTGAAGACCTCCTGGGCAAGCTCATGGCCGTGGTGCCCAAGGTTGCCGCCCTGAAGGGCGTGGGCGAAAGCGGTTACCGTACCATCATTAATACGGGTCCGGATTCTGCCGCCACTGTGGGGCACCTGCATGTGCACATCCTTGGTGGCACCAAGATGGGCCGCTTCACCTTTGAAGGCTCTGCCCGCGAATAAAAGCACATAAGGAGCCGTGAACGCATAAAGGAGCAATCGTGGATCGTGAAACATTGGTAAAACTCGAACAGCTTAATCAGCTGTCTTTGACTTCGCAAGAGCAAGACGAAGTCCTGGCTTTCTTCGCCGCGCGTGAAGCAGACTGGGAAGCCCTTGCTGCAATTGATACGGAAAACATTGAACGCATGGTGCATGTGCGCCCCATGACAAACGTCCTGCGCGAAGACGTGGCATCGCAGCCCTTTGACCGCGAAGACCTGCTGGTCCAGGCGCCAGAGTCCATGGACGGCTACTGGCAAGTGCCGCAGGTTTTGTAGGGGGCTGCCATGAGCGAAAACATCTTGTTTATTTCTGAGTCCTCTGAAGAAGCTGCGAGCGGAAGCCAACTAACGCTTGGTCTTGACGACCTCATTTTGACCAAGGGCATGGCCACGTCGGCTGGTTCGAAAATGCTTGCTGGTTTTAAGAGCCTGTTCGACGCCCGCGTATACGAACGCTTGCATGAAGCGGGTTGCGCGGTAGCGGGCAAGGTAAACATCGGCGAATTCGGCATCGACCTTCTGGGCGAAACTTCGCACTTCGGCCCAGTGCTTACCGCGGAAGGGCAGCTTACCACGGCTGCTTCGCAGTTGCTTGCCAATGGGTCTGTTGACGCAGTGGTAGGCCTCGACGTGAATGGCGCGCAAGCGCGTGCGGCTGCTCTTGCGGGGCAGGTGTACCTCAAGCCTACCTATGGCTGCGTGTCGCGCTTTGGCACGGTGGCCGTGGCCTGTTCGGGTGAAACGGTTGACGTTTCTGCTTGCAGCACGGAAGTGGTTCAGCAGGTCCTGGACACGCTCGCCGGCCATGACGACGCAGATGGCACTTCGCTTCCTGAAAGTGAATGCGCGCGCCTGAAGTCCGCCAATTCCGAAGCTGCCCCCATCACGCAGGTGAAAGTGGCGCGCGGCTTGCTTGCTACGGCCGACGAAGCCACCCAGCAACTTATCGAAGCCGCCATCGCAACCCTCGAAGCTGAAGGCATTGCGGTTTCGGACACCGCGCCAGAAACCGACAAGCTCCTTAGTGTGGCTAATCTTGCCTGGAACATTCTGATGTGCGCAGAACTCTGTAACAACGTGAACCGATTCGAAGGCATGAAGTATGGCTACCATGCTGAAAAATGCCAGAGCATAGACGAGCTCTACACCAAGTCGCGCACGGAAGCTTTTGGCAGCCTCCTTAAGACCGCCATTTTGTATGGGTCTGAAGTGCTTGCCACCAACAACTACGACCGCTGCTACGACAAGGCCCTGCGTATTCGCCGCCTGGTACTGGAGGCGCTAACCGAAGAATGCGCTGGCGGAACGGCCCTGCTGCTTCCTGCTTGCGCCAAGCGCGCCTATAGCTTGGCTGAAGTGGAAGCCAACCCTAACCTGGCCTTTGAAGAAAACCGCTTCACGGCACCAGCTGCTATAACGGGCTTGCCGGCACTGGTGGCAGGCGGCGTGCAATTGCTGGGCAACGCATTTTCTGAAACGGCCCTTCTGCGCCTGGGCGCCGTGCTTTCTTCTGCCAACCTTGCTGGAAAGGAGGCCTAAACATGACTGCGTACGAAACTGTCATTGGCCTCGAAGTTCATATAGAGCTGGCCACCAATTCCAAGATTTTCTGTTCTTGCACAAACGGCAGCGACGCCGACCCGAACACCCACGTATGCCCCGCTTGCTGTGGTATGCCGGGCATGCTTCCCGTGGCAAACCGTGAAGTTATCAACTTGGGCATGACGGCGGGCATGATGCTCAACTGCGACATTAACCGCACAACCACCTTCGACAAGAAGAGCTACTACTACCCAGACCTGCCGGCGTCGTACCAAACCACCCAATGGTTTGCGCCCGTGGCGGTAAATGGGCACGTGACCATAGAAACGCCCGAAGGCCCCAAGGACATTCGCATCAAGCAGATCCACATGGAAGAAGACGCGGGTAAGCTGGTGCACGACAACCTCACCTTCACCACGCTCGTGGACTTCAACCGCACGAGCGTGCCCCTTATTGAAATCGTCAGCCAGCCCGACCTGCGCAACGCCGACGAAGTAGAAGCCTATCTGGAACGCCTGCGTACCCTCTTGCGTTTTGCGAAGGTTTCGGGCGCGCGCATGGAAAAAGGCACCATGCGTGCCGACGTGAACCTTTCGGTGCGTCCGGCGGGGAGCCAGGAGTTGGGCGTCCGTACGGAAATGAAAAACATGGCATCCATCGCGGCTATTCGCCGTGCCATCGAATTCGAAACGGCGCGCCACATTGATGCCATAGAAAACGGTACCGAAGAACTGGTGCAGGAAACGCGCGGCTGGAACGACGATGCGGGGACATCCTTCTCTATGCGCACGAAGGAAACCGCGGGCGACTACCGCTATTTCCCCGACCCCAACATCATGCCTATCGTTATTGACGACGAATGGTTCGACCGCATTAAGGCCAGCCTGCCGCAGCTTCCCGAAGAAAAGCTCGAGCACTACATGGCTGAAATTGGTCTTTCCGAATACGACGCAAGCGCCCTTACGCAAAGCCGCGCCTTCTGCGACTGCTTCGAAGGTGCCATGGCGGCAGGGGCGGCAGCTAAGGACGCGGCCAATTGGATTATCACCAATTGTGCGGGCATCCTCAATAAGCGCGGCATGACCTCCGACGAATTGCCCGTGCCAGGTAGTGCGCTGGGGCAGCTTATCGCCCTCGTGGACGGTGGCAAGTTGAGTAGTGCTAACGGCAAGCGCCTGCTC
Source organism: uncultured Coriobacteriaceae bacterium (assembly GCA_902768975.1). GTDB lineage: Bacteria > Actinomycetota > Coriobacteriia > Coriobacteriales > Eggerthellaceae > CACXMZ01. The sequence goes on along the minus strand of CACXMZ010000007.1, from coordinate 104,239 downwards.
GAAACGCTTTTCGATGTGGCCGAACGTGGCGAAGCTATTCCCGAAGACATAGCGGCATTCGCCGAAACCGAAGGCCTGCTTAATTCGTCAGATACGGGCGAACTGGAAGCCGTGGTGGCTGCCGTTATTGCCGCCGACCCCGAAACCGCACAGGCGTACCGGGACGGCCGCGAAAAAGCGCTCAACCCGCTTTTCGGTGCCTGCATGCAGCAGCTTAAGGGCAAGTGCGACACGCAGGTTCTGCGCGAACTGCTCATTGCTGAGCTGAATAAAGGTTAAGTCAAATATTCAGGTTACGAAAAAGTAACGAATAAGCTGGGAAAACGCTCTTCAGGGAGCGTTTTTCTTTATATCCCCAGGTCAAATGCTTGCCAGAGCTTATATATTTCCTTCACATTACGCCTTAATAAAACTTGACAAGTACACACTCACATTTTATATTATGCACGTAACATGAAAGTCTGCCAGCGCGGTTTTCCTCCCCCTTCCCGCGCGGCGGGCTTTCCCTTACGTAAGAGGTAATAACAGAAGTGCTGCAGGAGTGCTTCTGCAGTACAAGCTGAAAGGACAAAAAGATGGCAAAGATTATTGGTATCGACTTGGGCACCACCAATTCCGCTATGGCGGTTATGGAAGGGTCCGAACCGGAAATCCTCGTTAACGCTGAAGGCGACCGCACCACGCCTTCTGTGGTGGGTTTCCGCAAAGACGGCGAACGCGTCGTGGGCAAGGCTGCCAAGAACCAGGCAGTTACCAACCCTGAAAACACCGTGTCTTCCGTTAAGCGCTTCATTGGCCGCGCTGCTACGGAAACCAATGAAGAACAGAAGACCGTTGCTTACAAGGTAAAGTCCGGCAATGCCGGCCGTGCCGTCGTCGACATTGAAGGTAAGGACTACATGCCTGAAGAAATCAGCGCCATGGTTCTGCAGAAGATGAAGACCGACGCCGAAAAGCAGGTGGGCGCCCCCATCACGCAGGCCGTTATTACGGTTCCTGCCTACTTCAACGACGCCCAGCGCCAGGCCACCAAGGACGCTGGCAAAATTGCAGGCCTTGAAGTCATGCGTATCATCAACGAACCGACTGCTGCTGCCCTGGCCTATGGCCTGGACAAGACCAACAAGGACGAAAAGGTCCTCGTCTTCGACTTGGGCGGCGGTACCTTCGACGTGTCCGTCCTCGAACTGGGCGACGGCGTATTTGAAGTGTGCTCCACCGCGGGCGACAACCACCTGGGTGGCGACGACTGGGACCAGCGCGTCATTGACTGGATGGCAGACAAGTTCAAGGCCGACAATGGCATCGACCTGCGCGAAGACAAGATGGCCCTGCAGCGCCTGAAGGAAGCCGCTGAACAGGCCAAGATCGAACTTTCCAGCACGAGCCAAACCAACATCAACCTGCCCTTCATTACGGCAGACGCAACCGGCCCCAAGCACCTGGACTACACGCTGACCCGCGCTGAATTCGAAAGGATCACGCACGACTTGCTCGAACGTTGCAAGGGTCCTGTACAGCAGGCCTTGAAGGACGCTGGCCTGGGCACGGGCGACGTTGACGAAGTGTTGCTGGTTGGCGGTTCTTCCCGTATGCCTGCCGTGCAGGAACTGGTTAAGACCATTACTGGCAAGCAGCCGAACATGTCTGTTAACCCGGACGAAGTAGTGGCCATGGGCGCTGCCGTTCAGGGTGGCGTGCTCGCGGGCGACGTGGAAGGCATCCTGCTGCTCGACGTAACGCCGCTTTCCTTGGGCGTTGAAACCATGGGTGGCGTCATGACGCGCATGATCGAGCGTAACACCACCATCCCTACGCGCAAGACCGAAATCTATTCGACCGCTGCCGACAACCAGACGAGCGTTGAAATTCACGTCCTCCAGGGCGAACGCGACATGGCTGCCGACAACAAGACACTCGGCAAGTTCCAGCTGACGGGTATTCCTGCAGCACGCCGTGGCATTCCGCAAATCGAAGTGACCTTCGACATTGACGCGAACGGTATCGTGAACGTGTCCGCGAAGGACCTGGGCACGGGCAAGCAGCAGCAGATCACCATCAGCGGTTCTACCGCGCTGAACGACGACGAAGTCGATCGTATGGTGAAGGACGCCGAAGCGCACGCTGAAGAAGACAAGAAGCGCCGCGAAGAAGTCGAAATTCGCAACAACTGCGACAGCTTGGTGAATGCCACCGAACAGACCTTGGCCGAACTGGGCGACAAGGTGCCGGCTGAATCCAAGACCGCTGCTGAAGAAGCTATTGCTGAAGCCAAGACCGCGCTTGAAGGCACCGACATTGAAACCATCAAGAGCGCTACCGAAAAGCTTCAGCAGGTAGGTTACAAGTTGGCTGAAGTGGTCTACAGCACCCAGGGTGCTGAAGGCATGCCGAACATGGGCGACATGGGCGGCGCTGCTGGTGCTGCTCCTGCCGATGAAGGCCCCATCGAAGCCGACTATGAAGTAGTGGATGACGAGGAGAACTAATCATGGGCAAGAAGCAAGACATTGTTTCTGAAGCCGAGGAAATCCTCGAAGAAGCTGAAAGCAAAATAGAAGATGAGGGGGCGGGCGCAGCTGATGCGCCCGCTGCCGAAGCTGAAGAAACAGCAGGTCAGGCGGCCGAAGAGCCCAAGGAACTGACGCCCGAAGAACAGCTCGAAGCTGCTCAGGCGGAGGTGAAGGAATGGCAGGACAAGTTCATGCGCCTCCATGCCGAATGGGACACCTACCGTCGCCGTACCAATGAAGCGCGCGAAGAAGAAAAGACGCGCGCCACGGAAGGCCTGGTGGAAAACCTCCTGCCCGTCATTGACGACTTCGAGCGCAGCATTGGCTATGCAGAAGAAAATGGCGAAGCGGGTTTGCTCGACGGCGTGAAGCAGGTGCACACGAAGCTCGTGGAAGTGCTTGCCAAGAACGGCGTTGAAGTTATCGACCCCGCGGGCGAAGCCTTCGACGCCTTGGCCGCGCAGGCGGTTGCCAAAGTGGAAGATGTTAGCGTGCCCGACGAAACGGTCGCCGAAGTGTACCAGAAGGGCTACCGCATGGGTCGCAAGGTTATCCGCCCCGCTATGGTGACGGTAACCACGGGCGGCCCCGCCCGTGAAGATGATGTTCCGACTGCCTAACGGCAGCCGGACCATTTGCCGTTGCGGCTTTATGTGCTGGCACACTAAACCCTCCGTGTTCCACTGCGCGTACAGAGTACGCTCATTGCGCCAGTCGGGTTTATTGCACTCAGCACAAAAAGCCTCACTGTCCTTAGTGGACCTGTAAGTTAAGAAAAAAGTGTAGAAAGGTAGGTGGGACGCGTATGGCTGGTACTCCGGACTATTACAAGATCCTTGGCGTTCCACGGAATGCCGAACAAGACGAAATCAAGAAGGCTTACCGCAAGCTGGCGCGTAAGCATCATCCCGACGCGGGTGGCGACGAAGCTAAGTTCAAGGAAATCAACGAAGCCTACGAAGTTTTAAGCGACGAAAAGAAGCGCCAGATCTACGACCAGTATGGCACGGGTAACCCGAACCATATCCCCCAAGGCTGGGGCGGTACGGGTGCCGGTGGTGGCTACACAGTCAACTTTGGCGACTTCGGCAGCTGGGCCGAAATCTTGGATAGCATTCGCCGCGGCGAAGGCATCTTTGGTGCGTCTGGTGGTTTCGACTTTGGTGGTGGCGCCTATGCAGGCGGCAACCCCTTCGCGGGCGGCAGCCCCTTTGCCGGCGCGCAGCCACGCCCCCAGAAAGGCCGCGACTTGAGCGTAGACCTGGACGTGACCTTTGAAGAAGCCTTCAATGGCTGCGAAAAGCGCGTGACCGTGCGCGTGCCCGGCAGGCCCGACCCTGAAACCCTTACGGTAAAGGTGCCCGCGGGTGCCGTGAATGGCGGCCGCAGTCGCTTCAAGGGCAAGGGTGCTCCGGGTGAAAACGGTGGGGCAGCGGGCGACTTGCTCATTACCACCAAGATCGCCAAGCATCCGCTCTACGCGCGCAAAGGTGCCGACGTCCTCATGGACGTGCCCGTTTCCATCGCCGACGCCGCCCTGGGTGCCAAGATTGACGTGGCAACACCCGACGGCAAAAAGGCGCGCGTGACTATTCCCGCGGGAACGCAGGACGGTGCGCAGCTGAAGCTTTCGGGCAAGGGCGCGCCCAAGCTGAAGGGCAGCGGCACTGGCGACCTGCGCATTACGGTGCGCGTGAAGGTGCCAACGGAATTAAACGACGCGCAACGGGAAGCGTTGGAAGCATTTAAGGAAGCAAGTGCAAGCTAAGGCCATCGAAATCGTCCACCCCTCACGGGGATGAGTCGCTGGCCAGAGCAAAGGAGTTGGAAACATGAGCATAGACGATCGCAACAGACCGGTATACATGATCAGCGTGGCAGCCGAACTGGCGGGAGTGCATCCGCAAACTCTGCGCTCCTACGAACAGAAAGGCCTCGTCACTCCCCAGCGCACGAGCGGCAACACGCGCATGTATAGTCAGGCCGACATCGAACGTCTGGCGCTCATTAGCGAACTGACCGACGAAGGCATCAACCTAGCGGGCGTTATTCGCATCCTAGACTTACAGGGCAGGCTGGACGAACGCGACCAAGAGTTGGACGACTTGCATAAGCGCGTTCGCCGCCTAGCCGACCGTGTCCACGAACTGGAAACCCGCGAGCAAGTCACCAGCCTCGTCCGGGCATCGTCGACTGCCCTGCGCCGACTTCCATAAACAGGAGAGGAGCTTTTTGTTGCGGCAGGTTTTCTAAAGCGATGTCGTGAGTTCAAACTTCGCAATTTTCGCTGTTGCCGAAAATTGCAATTTAAAAAGTGAACGAACGCCAAGCGGAGCGCACGAGTGCAAACAATCCAGTGAATTGTTTGCACGAGCAGCGAGAGCGCTCGCGATTAGAAAACCTGCCGTAATAAAAAGCGGAAAGGAACGATTATGAATATGGGAAATTTGCAGAAGTTAGCACTTACGGCGCAGGAAGCACTTCAGAACACGCTCGGCATTGCAAGCGACGCGGAGGCGGCGCAGGCAGAACCCATTCACATGCTGAAGGCTCTGCTGGAAACGCAGGAAAACAACCTGAACGCCATCATCAAGCGCATCGGCGCAGACCCCGCGGCGCTTCTGGCTAACGTCAACGACGAAATCGCCAAGATGCCCAAGGTGTCCAACAGCGGCAGCATGCTTATGGGCGGCGTGCCCAGCATGGAACTCATGAACCTGCTGGACAACGCCGTGAAGATCGCCGAAAGCCTGGGCGACCAGTACGCCACGAGCGAACACTTGCTCATTGCCCTTACCGAAGACAAGGGCACGGCGGGCAAGCTGCTTTCCGTGGCGGGCATTTCGCGCAAGAACATTGAAGAAGCCTACGACGAACTGCGCGGCGACACCCGCGTGACCGACCAAACGGAAAAGGCTCAGTTCGAAGCCCTTGAACAGTACGGTCAAAACCTTACGCAGCAGGCCCGCGAAGGCAAGCTGGACCCCGTAATTGGTCGCAACGAAGAAATCCGCCGCACCATTCAGGTGCTTTCCCGCCGCACTAAGAACAACCCGGTGCTCATTGGCGAGCCGGGTGTGGGCAAGACCGCCATCGTTGAAGGCCTGGCCCAGCGCATTGTGGCGGGCGACGTGCCTTCCAGCCTGCGCGACCGCGACGTCATTGCCCTGGACCTGGGCGCTATGATGGCGGGCGCCAAGTACCGTGGCGAATTCGAAGACCGCCTGAAGGCCGTCCTGCGCGAAGTAAAGCAGTCCGAAGGGCAGATCATTCTCTTCATCGACGAACTGCACACCATCGTAGGCGCAGGCACCGCGGGCGACTCGAGCCTCGACGCGGGCAACATGCTCAAGCCCGCCCTCGCGCGCGGCGAACTGCATGCCATCGGCGCCACTACCCTCGACGAATACCGTAAGTACGTGGAAAAAGACGCCGCCCTCGAACGCCGCTTTCAGCCGGTGGTGGTGGGCGAGCCGACCGTAGAAGACACCATCGCCATTCTGCGCGGCCTCAAGGAAAAGTACGAAATCCACCACGGCGTGCGCATCACCGACAGCGCCCTCGTGGCGGCGGCCGAACTTTCGAACCGCTACATTTCCGACCGCTTCCTGCCCGACAAGGCCATCGACCTCATGGACGAAGCGGCGAGCCGCCTGCGCATCGAAATCGACTCCATGCCTGAAGAAGTGGACTTGGCCACGCGCAAGCTCACGCAGATGCAAATCGAAGAGCAGGCCCTCATGAAGGAAGAAGACGAAGCCAGCAAGGAACGCTTGGAAGCCCTGCGCCGCGACATTGCCACGGCCCAGGAATCCCTGGATGCGCGCATGGCCGAATGGCAAAACGAAAAGGACGTCATCGTGCGCGTGCAGCAGCTCAAGGCCGACCTCGACGCTGCTCAGCTCGAAGAAGAACGCGCCACTCGCGAAGGCGACCTTTCGCATGCCTCCGAGCTGCGCTACGCCACCATCCCTGAATTGAAGAAGCAACTGGAAGAAGCCGAAACCCAGCTCAACCAAAAGCAGGAAGACGGCGCCATCCTCAAAGAAGAAGTGGGCGAAGAAGAAATCGCCGACGTCGTGTCAAGCTGGACGGGCATTCCCGTAACCAAGATGATGCAGGGCGAACTCGCCAAGCTGGTCGACCTTGAAGACCGCCTGCACGAACGCGTGGTGGGGCAGGACGAAGCCGTGTCTGCCGTGGCGGGTGCCATCCGCCGCAGCCGCGCGGGCCTGGCCGACCCCGACCAACCCATTGGCAGCTTCCTGTTCCTGGGCCCCACGGGCGTGGGCAAAACCGAACTGGCCAAGGCGCTTGCGGAATACCTCTTCGACGACGAACGTGCCATGGTGCGCATCGACATGAGCGAATACATGGAAAAGTTCAGCGTCCAGCGCCTCATTGGTGCGCCTCCGGGTTACGTGGGTTACGACGAAGGCGGCCAGCTCACCGAAGCCGTGCGCCGCAGGCCCTATAGCGTCATCCTTCTGGACGAAATTGAAAAGGCCCATCCGGACGTCTTCAACGTGCTCCTCCAGGTGCTCGACGACGGCCGCCTCACCGACGGCCAGGGCCGCGTGGTTAGCTTCAAAAACGCCATCGTCATAATGACGAGCAACGTGGGCTCCCAGTTCATCCGCGAGTTCGCGGAAAATGGCGACGAAAAGGCCATGAAGCAAGCCATCGACAATGCGCTACGTGCTACCTTCCGCCCGGAATTCCTTAACCGTATTGACGACACGGTGGTCTTCCAGGCGCTCACGCTCGACAATATCGAACCCATCGTCGAACTGCAGCTGAAGGCCGTGCGCACCCGCCTCGCCGACCGCAAGATCGAACTCGAAGTGGCGCCCGCGGCCATGCAGCAACTGACGCTCGACGGCTACGACCCCGTCTTTGGCGCGCGCCCGTTGAAGCGCCTTATTCAGCGCGAAATCGTGGACCGCATTGCGGGCGAAATGGTGCGTGGCAATGTGCTCGAAGGGGCACATGTGACCATCGACCTCGACGACGACCTGCGCTACATGTGCAAGGTTGAAAACCAGGCAGGCGCAGCACCGGTCGACGTGCTCGAAGACTAAACAGTGGCGTGGCGCCCTTCGCAGGTCTCGCAGGTTACGCATGTCGCGCAGCCCTGACGACCAGAAGGGCGCCGCTCTTTCGCCATCTAAGACTAAATGAAACGGCGCCCGCCGGCGGGCAGAAGGCTCGTTCGGCGCGGCGCTCGTTGACAAGTGCAAAAATCACCTGTTAGTATAGGTTTCCCATTAAGGAGTATCGAGCTTTTCCCTCACGTATTGGCAAGCGAGCCACGTAAAGCGCGGCCTAGGTATGTACGCGCGCAACAACCGTATAAAAACGCGCCGCCCCAGGCGGTACAGCAAAAGCCAAACGTGAAAGGAAATGCAGAATGGCTTTACATGCAGCAGTAAAACCTCGCCGTACCAAACTTCCCCTTATTATCGCAGCTGTGACCTTGACCGTAGCGCTCATGGTGGTTTTGGCAGCTATTTCGCCAAGCCTTCCCCTGGCAGGAAGCGCCGCCCTGTTGCTTTTGGGTCTTATGCTTGCAGCCGCCTTCTTCTTCGCGGCTGCAACGCTTTCGGCTTTCCGCCAAAGCCTCGAAGACGCGCTTTTTGCACGCCGCTGCAAGCATGTAGCTCGCTAGCTTTCACGCCAGTCTACACGCGCTACCGCAGGCCACGCATACGGCAAATATGCCGCAAACGCGCCTATTGTGCGCTGCGAAAGGGTGAAGCGTACCCGCTTTCGCTTTAAAGTAGTAAAATATGCACGTTATGCGCGAATTGCAGCGAGAAAAGACCTACGACCTGCGCACGTCCCTCCAAGGGCTTGCCTCTGTCGTTATTTGCATAATGGCCTTCCTCTTCGTTCTTGAAGTGGTGGTTGTCGCCGTAAGGTTTATCGTCGGATAGCTATGTGGCAACGCTTTACATTCTACGATTTCCGCGTTATTGCGCACTATTTGGGCGTATTGCTCGTATTGGAAGCGGTGGTCCTGTGCTTGCCGTTCGCTACGGCGCTCATCGCCCAGGAATGGAGCGCGGCTACCCGCTACCTGCTTGCTATAGGCGTGGCCTTGGTAGTGGGTACTGTCCTGCGTATGATGCGCATTACCCCAGGTCACTTGAACCGTACCCAAGCCATAGCGGTAACCGGCTTCGCCTGGATTGCCGTGGCCTTGGTGGGCGCTATCCCGCTTTATATGTCCATGCATTATTCCAGCTACATGGACGCGCTGTTTGACTCGGTTTCGCATTTTACTACCACGAATGCCACGCTCATTTCCTACACCAACCACGTTTCCCACGCCGACAACATGTGGCGCTTCATCATGAATTACACGGGCGGCATGGGCCTCGTCGTGGTGGCCATGAGCGTGGGCCTGCTTGCGCGCGGTGGCAGTTCGAGCCTGTATTCTTCGGAAGGCCGCAGCGAACACGTGGTACCCAACGTGGTCGAAACCGCACGCTTTATCTTTATGTTTTCTGCAGGCATTATTCTTTCTGCCGGCATCGTGCTTACCGTAGTTTTGCTGTTCATGGGCATGTCGGGCACGCGTGCCATGTTGCACGGCATATGGCTTGCTATGTCGGGCTTTATGACGGCGGGCCTTGCTCCCATGAGCACGAGCATTACCTACTACCACAGCATGGCGGTCGAATTCATTGTCCTAACACTTATGATCCTAGGCGGCCTCAATTTCGCCCTCCAAAACGAAGTGTGGAACGGCCGCTTCCACTTGTTCCCGCGCGACATCGAAGTGCGTACGGCCATCATTTGGTGGGTGGGTATGCTCGTGGTCTTCATAATTGCCGCGAGTGCGTCTTCCCTGGGCGGCGGCCTGCCCGCGCTCATGCGCACAGGGCTTTTCACCTTCGTGGGCGCTGCAACCACCACGGGCTTCACTACCATGACCAGCAACCAAATGTCGGCCCTGCTGCCTTCGGGTGCCATTATGGTGCTGGCGCTGCTGATGGCGGTCGGCGCGTCGAGCGGTTCGACGGCTGGTGGCATTAAGCTCAAGCGCGTGGCCATCGTGGCGAAGTCCGCGTACGAAACCATGAAAAACGCCATGAGCAGCGACTCTATCCGCAACGTTTCGAGTTACCAGCACCTGGGCAGGGTTGTGCTCGACGAAGGCGAAGTGAAGGACGCCATGACGGTAACCATGTTTTACATCGTGGTCTACGTTATTGGTGCGCTCGCGGGCGTGGCGTTGGGCTACGACGCGCTTTCGTCCTTTTCGGAAAGTATTGCCATGGCTTCAAATTCCGGCATGACCACCTTCACCGACGCAAGTATTCCCTATGTGCTTAAGGCAATCTACATGCTTGAAATGTGGGCAGGCCGTTTGGAAATCGTGACCCTTATTGCCCTTGGCATGAAGATTGGCGCTTCAGTGCTGCCGCGCATTAGCCCCGCAAAGGTGGGTCGCAATGACTAAGTGTAAGCTTGCCATAGTACTGTTCTTGCTTACGGCCGTGTTCGCTATGCCGGCCTGGGCTGCGGCACCGTCTGAAGAACCGCACGAAAACGTAGGCGAAAATGCCGTGAATGCGCGCCAAACCGCCGACAACTCCTTCCTCTACGACACCAGCATCTACGAACTTTCGCAGGCCGACGCAACCTACCAGGGCAATACGGTGCAAGTGGTAGGCGAAGTGGTGGGTGACGCCATTCGCTCCGAAGAAACAAGCGGCAAGTATTGGATCACCCTCGAGTCAATCGAAGGCGACCATGAAAGCAGTATTTCGGTGCTCATCGATGACGAAGAACTTGGGCTCATCGACACCTATGGTGGCTACAACCGCGAAGGGACCACCCTGCAGGTGCGCGGAATCTTTTACCTGGCTTGCCCAAGCCATGAAGGCATCATGGACATCCATGCGGAAACCGTAACCCTGGTGGCGCGCGGCAGCGTAAGCCAGGACACCTTCAACCTGGCCGACTTTCTCCCGGGCCTCGTGCTGGTTGTCATAGGCCTCGTCCTTACCCTTGTCTACACCTACCTACGGGAACGCGAGCGCTAATGCACGAAGCGCGCGTTATCCAGCTCGACAGGGGTTTTCCGCTGGTTCTGCTTGAAGACGGGCGCCAGGTGCGCTGTAAGCATGCAACGGCCCTGGTGAAAGGCGAAAAGGTGCGCGCGGTAATTGGCGACAAGGTGCTCATCGATGCGCTTGACGAAGCCGACATTGCCCAGATTGCCGAAATCCTTCCGCGCGAACGGGTGCTTGTGCGCCGCGACCCAGCCGAACGTTCCCAGGCGCAAACCCTTGCCGCCAATTTCGACACGGTAATCGTGGCCCACCCCTTGGCGGAACTGAACCTCAATCGCCTTGAACGCGAACTGGTCCTCGCCTGCGAAACGGGCGCCGCGGTGGTCGTGGCGCTTACCAAGGCCGACCTCGCAGACGAAGCCCAGGCAAGCAAGGCAGCTGAAACGGTTCGCAATATCGTGGGAACTACGGCGGCGGTCGAAGTCGTTTCTGAAACCGACGCTGCAAGCATTGAAGCCCTGCGCACCCACGTGCCCGCAGGCAGCATGGCTGTGCTTATTGGCCGTTCAGGCGTGGGGAAATCTTCGCTTGTGAACATGCTGGCAGGTGCTGAAGTGCAGGCCACCACCCCTGTGCGCGAAACGGACGGGAAGGGGCGCCACACCACGGTCAACCGCGCCATTGTGCCCATACAGGGCGGCGGCTTTGTGGTGGACATGCCCGGCGTGCGTGGCTTAGGCCTGTGGGAAGCCGAAGAAGGCTTGGCCGTGGCCTTTGCCGACATTACCGAACTTGCCCAGGACTGCAAATTCCGCGACTGCAAACACGCCGACGAACCGGGTTGTGCGGTGCGCGCAGCCGTTGAAGCAGGCACGCTTCACCCCGCACGCTTGGAGTCCTACCTGCGCCTCCATAACGAAAATGCCGAACAGCAACTCAAGACGGCAGAAGCGGAACGTATTCGCGCGCGCAAGGGCCACCCGCGCCGCCGCAAGTAGTTCGTACGCGCTACCCGCGCCGAGCCATCCGCCCCGCGCCAAACGCCCCCATACCCCTGTAGCGGAAGCAATCCCGTAGCCCTGTCGAAGAGCCCTTCCGCCCCCGTGTGCTGCACGTAATACTCAGGTGTTATGAGCAGCGTTTTTCCTCGCCTAAAAACACTAGAACACCACGCATTTTCGCAGGGCCGCATGCTACACTTTTTGCGTTGTGAAAACAGTCAAGGGGAGCTGCAGTCAAAACCCACATTCATGGGGGGAAGGAAGGAACATGGCCACCTACAAATCAGACATTGAAATTGCCCAAGCAACCACCATGCTGCCTATTCAGGAAGTGGCAGAAAAGGCTGGTATCGACTGGGAAACATGCGAACCATATGGCAAATATAAGGCCAAGGTCGACATTCATTCCTACGAAAAGAAGCGCAAGAAGGCAAAGCTTATTCTGGTTACCGCCATTAACCCCACTCCTGCGGGCGAAGGCAAAACAACCACGTCTGTTGGCCTGCACGACGCTATGTGCAAGCTGGGCAAAAGCTCCATGCTCGCTCTGCGTGAACCTTCCCTCGGTCCGGTATTTGGCGTGAAGGGTGGCGCTGCTGGTGGCGGCTATGCCCAGGTTGTTCCCATGGAAGACATCAACCTGCATTTCACCGGCGACTTCCACGCCATTGGTGCAGCCAACAACCTGCTTGCCGCCATGCTGGACAACCACATTAAGCAGGGTAACGAACTCGACATCGACCTGAACAACATCACCTGGCACCGCTGCGTCGACATGAACGACCGCCAGCTGCGCAACGTGGTCGACGGCCTGGGTACCGCGGCAGACGGCGTGGTACGCGAAGACGGCTTCGACATTACGGTGGCTTCCGAAATCATGGCTGTGTTCTGCCTGGCCTCCGACTTGGAAGACCTCAAGAAGCGTTTGGGCAACATTATTGTTGCCTACAGCCGCAAGGGTAAGCCCATTACGGCCCACCAGTTGAAGGCCGAAGGCGCTATGACGGCTCTGCTCAAGGACGCCATCAAGCCTAACCTGGTGCAGACTCTTGAAAACAACCCTGCCTTTGTGCACGGCGGCCCCTTCGCCAACATTGCCCATGGTTGCAATTCCGTGCAGGCAACCGTAACCGCCATGAAGATGGCCGACTACGTTATTACGGAAGCCGGTTTCGGCGCCGACCTCGGTGCTGAAAAGTTCCTGGACATCAAGTGCCGCGCTGCGGGCCTCAAGCCTTCCGCGGTGGTTATCGTGGCAACCGTACGCGCTCTGAAGTACAACGGCGGTGTGCCGAAGGACCAGCTCAACAAGGAAAACCTCAAGGCTTTGGAAGCAGGTCTGCCGAACTTGCTCCAGCACGTGGGCAACATCCAGAAGGTCTACGGCCTGCCCGCCGTGGTTGCCATCAACGCCTTCCCAACAGACACCAAGAAGGAACTCGAACTGGTCCAGAAGAAGTGCAAGCGCCTGGGCGTAAACGCTGTGCTGGCCCAGCATTGGGCAAAGGGCGGCGCTGGTGCAGTTGCACTGGCCGAAGAAGTGGTGCGCGTCTGCGAAAAGAAGAGCAACTTCCGCTTCAGCTACAACGTGAACGACTCCATCACCAAGAAGCTCAACGACATCGCCAAGAAGATCTACCACGCCGACGGCGTCGACTTCACACCGAATGCCATGAAGCAGATGAAGCAGCTGGAAGAATTGGGTTTGGACAAGCTTCCCATTTGCGTGGCGAAGACCCAATACAGCTTCACCGACGACCAGACCAAGCTGGGCGCCCCGAAGAACTTCCGCATTACCGTGCGCAACCTTAAGGTAAGCGCCGGCGCGGGCTTCATTGTGGCGCTGACGGGCGAAATTATGACCATGCCTGGTCTGCCGAAGCGCCCCGCTGCCGAACGCATCGACGTAAAGAAAGACGGCAGAATCGTCGGTCTGTTCTAATGGCAGACTTGTTGGCAGATATTAGTTGCAAAGATTTTGCAACTGAACTCGCCGCGAAGAAGAGCGTGCCGGGCGGTGGCGGTGCTGCCGCCTACGTGGGTGCCTTGGGTGCGGCCCTCTGTTCCATGTCGGGCGTGTTCACGGCGGGCAAGGAAAAGTTCGCCAGCGTCGAAGCCGACATTCAGCGCATGCTCGCGGAAGCGGAAGCCATTCGCGTGCGCCTAATTGAACTGGTGGACGAAGACGCAGAAGCCTTCTTCCCGCTTTCGCAGGCCTACGGTATTCCCAAAGAAGATCCTACGCGTGCCGAAACACTGGAAAAGTGCACGAAGGACGCGCTGGCTGGGCCCTTGGAAATGGTGCGTCTTGTTTGTAAGACCATCGACCTCCTGGAAGAAATGGCTGCCAAATGTTCGCGCTTGATTGTTTCCGACTCGGGCTGCGGTGCAGCGCTGTGTCGTGCGGCGCTCGAAGCGGCTGCCATGAACGTGTTCATCAACACAAAGAGCCTGCAAGACCGCGCCTACGCCGAAGAAATCGAAGGCGAAGTGGACGGGCTTTTGTCTGAATATATGCCGAAGGCCGAAGCGGTTGCGGCATCTGTCATGGAATACATGAGGGGATAGGCAATGGCAGAACTCTTGAAAGGTGCACTCGTCGCCGAAGCCCTCGCCGAGCGCTGCGCGGCCGAAGTGGAAGCGTGTAAGGCCAAGGGCGTGCTGCCCACGCTGGCCATCCTGCGCGTGGGCGAACGTGACGACGACCTGTCCTACGAGCGCGGCGCCACCAAGCGTTGCGAAGCCGTGGGCGTTGCCGTAAAAAACGTCGTGCTCCCCGCCACGGTTGACCAAGCCACCATGCTGGCCACTATCGAAGACCTGAACAAGGACGCGGGCGTGCATGGCATCCTCATGTTCCGCCCGCTGCCTGAACAGCTCGACGAAGCTGCCTGCTGCGAAGCCCTCGCGCCCACCAAGGACGTGGATGCTGCCACGACGGCTTCGCTTGCGCACGTGTTCGCGGGCAAAGGCGCAGGCTACGCACCCTGTACGGCCCAGGCATGCATGGAAATTCTTAACCATTACGGCATAAACCCCGCGGGGAAGCGCGCTGCGGTCATTGGCCGTTCGCTCGTTATTGGCAAGCCCGTTTCCATGATGCTCATGGCGGCAAATGCCACGGTTACCACCTGCCACACCAAGACGGTAGACATGCCTTCCGTCACGCGCGAAGCCGACATCGTCGTGGTTGCGGCAGGCAAAATGGAAACCATCGGCACCGAATTTTTTAAGGCAGGCCAGGTGGTCATAGACGTTGGCATTGGCTGGAACGAAGAAAAGGGCAAGCTCTGTGGCGACGTCTGTTTCGAAGAAGTCGAACCAATCGTTGAAGCTATTACCCCTGTTCCAGGCGGTGTAGGAAGCGTGACCACTGCCGTATTGGTTAGTCACGTTGTTGAAGCTGCCCAGCAAGTTGCGGGTATATAAGCTCAAACCTAGGGGAAGCGCATGGGCAGTAAAGCAGGCATTTTGGTGGCGAGCTTCGGAACCTCGTCCGAAGAAATGCGCCAGCGTGCCATCGACCCGCTCGAGCGCGAAATCGCCGCCGCCTTCCCTGGCTGCGTTGCCTATACCGCGTGGGAAAGCACCCGCATCGTGGAAAAGCTGCGCGAAGAACGCGGCGAAGTGCACATGACGCTTGACGAAGCTCTTGCGCGCATCGCCGAAGACGGCATTACGGACCTCGTCGTGCAGCCCACCTTCCTCATTCGCGGGGCAGAAATGCAAGAACTCGAAGCGAAGCTTGCAGCCTGGAAACCCGTGCACACCACCGTGCGCTTGGGGGCGCCTTTGCTGGCTTCGGCCGCGGACCGTTCGGCCCTCGTGGGCATGCTCGCTGAAGAATTCGCCACGCTCGGCCCTGAAGACATGCTCGTCATTATGGGCCACGGTTCGTACTATGGCGGCAACGAAGTCTACTTCCACATGAACGAAGAATTTAAAGCGCGCGGCCTGGACCACTTTTTCATTGCCACGCTCAAGGACGAACTTCCTTTCAGCGCTGCCATCGAAGCGGTGGAAGCCCGCCAGCCAAAGCAGGTGCATCTAGTGCCGCTCATGATGGTGGCAGGCCGCCATGCCACGGTGGACATGGAAGGGGCAAACCCTCAGTCTTGGGAAAGCCAGCTGAAAGCGCGTGGTTATGCGGTAAGGTGTTATAGGCGCGGCTTGGGCGAACTTCCTGCCGTACGCGAATTGCTCGTGCAACACGCGCAGGAAGCGCTTATTATTGAAGAGTAGTGCGCGAAAGCAGAAAGCGCCGAGGGGGAGCAATGACGGACGAAGCAGAAGAAATTAAGCAAGTTGAACGGGCCAACCTCGTTGCCATGATAGGCACCGACCACGGTTTGGCTTCGGCCGACGTGCGCTCTGTTTTTGTTTTAGAACCGGAAAACCGCAGCAAGGCCATGAAGGCCATGCGCGACTATGTGGGTGCCACGGGCGTGGTGCTTGTTGCCACCTGCAATCGCACCGAATTGTGGGCAAGCTTCGACGGCGTCCAGCCGCCCGAGCGCCACATTCGCGAAGACGGCAGGCCCCTGCCGGAAGACCCCTTCCTTATAGCCATTTGCGAGGCACACAACGTGGAGCCAGCGGACTATGCCGACTACTTCGTGTGCCGCAACAACGGCGAATCGGTCGGCCATCTGTTTAGCATGACCTGTGGCCTGCGTTCGGCCATTGTGGCGGAAGACCAGATCATTTCCCAGGTCAAGCACTCTATTGGTTATTCACGCCAGCATGGCCTGGCCGACAGCTGCCTGGAAGTGCTCTTCCGTGAAGCAGTTGCTGCCGCCAAAAACGTGAAGAACAACGTGCGTTTTTCCCGCGCGTATACAAGCGCCGTGGAACAGGCCATGGACACCATCAAGGAAAAAGGCATCGACCTTACGCAGACCACTTGCATGGTTATTGGCAACGGTGAATATGGCCGCCTGGCCGCCAGCACCTTGGTCGAAGCGGGTGCGCGCGTGTTCGTAACCGTGCGCAACTACACCCACGGGCATGTGTCCATTCCGGAAGGCTGTGGCAGCATCCCTTACGCGGACCGCTACAAGCAGCTGCCGCAGTGCGACATTGTTATGAGCGCCACCACCAGCCCGCACTACACCCTTGCTTACGAAGAATATGCCGCGCACAATGAAGGCGCCACCGTCCTCTTTGACCTGGCCATTCCGCACGACATCGACCCAGCCATTGCGGGTATCGAAGGCTGCGAAGTGTTCGACATAGACAGTTTCTCAACCGAAATTGGCACGGAAAACGAACAAGCCATTGCCGAAGCCCAGGCCATTTTGGACGAAGGCATCAACGAATTCTGGGGCTGGCTTATACGCCGCAGCAGGGCGCACGAAATGCCCACCGGGGGCATGTTCTTCCCGCTGTTTGTGGACCTGAGCAACAAGCGTCTTGTATTTGTGGGTGGCGGCACGGTTGCCTTGCGGCGCCTGCGCAGCATCCTTCCTTTCGTGGAAAGTCTGGAAGTGGTGGCTCCTGAAGTCACACCCGAAGTGCAGACCATGGCCGACCAAGGCTCCATTGTTTTGCGCAAGGAACGCTTCACGCCCGAACACATTGAAGGCGCCGACATCGTGTTTGCTTGTACCAACGACGACGAACTGAATGCGCACATTGCACAGCTTTGCAAGGCTGCCAACCAGTTGGTAAGCGTGAGCAGCAACAGGAACCTGTGCGACTTCTATTTCCCCGGCGTCGTGCAATACGAAAACATGGTGGTGGGTATTAGCGCAGGTGGGCGCGACCATAGGCGTGTGCGTCAGCTTCGCAAGCGTATAGAACTTTTACTTGAAGAAGAAGATCTTTAGCAGCAACGGGCGCCAGTAGGAAGGAAGGCGGCAGCAATGAATATCCTTCTTATTAACCATTTTCCCCTGGAAGGCAGCGAGAGTGGCACCTACACAAAAAACTTAGCCATGCTGCTGGTGGCGCGCGGCCATAAGGTCTGCGTTATCTTGCCCGAAAATAATCCCGATTACGCGCGCTACGAAGGCATTAAGCTGCACCCCGTTATGTTTACGCCAGCGGCAGGGCCTGCGCCGAGTGGCGCGCTGCCTTTTAACTTTCCGTGCTTTACCACCCACCCGGCAAGTGCCACGACTTTTGGGAGCCTCAATTCCGAACAGCTTGAAGCCTACCTGGGTGCTTTCCGCGAAGCCCTCGCGCAAGAAATGGAAAGCTTTGCGCCCGACGTGGTCCATGGCCAGCACCTGTGGATGCTTTCTGGTCTGGCGGCCGCATACGAAGTGCCCCTGGTGGTAACGGCCCACGGCACGGACCTGATGGGCTACGACAAGTGGCTTGCCCTGCGCGACTATGCCAACCAGGCCGCTCAGGCATGCAAGAAAATCATTTGCATTTCCAAGGACAATGAAGACCTCGTCCTGAAAGCTTTCCCCGCGCAGGCGGGCAAGGTCGTGCGCATGAGCAATGGCTACAACCCCGCCATTTTCTACCCGCAAGACATCAATCCTGCTGAAGAATTGGCGCGCTATGGGGTGCCCTATAAGGGCGAGCGCATTGTGCTCATGGCGGGCAAACTTACCCACTTCAAGGGTGTGGACGTGCTGCTGGATGCGGCCGTGCATTACGGTAAGGGTGGCGCTGTTTCGGGGTTAGCGCCGGCTTCGGGCGCTGCCCCCACTTCGGGCATGGCACCAGTCATTACGCTTATCGCGGGCGACGGTGCTTTGCGCGCTGAACTGGAAGAACAGGCGCAGCGCTTGGGCCTGGACCAGGTGTATTTCCTTGGCAATGTTTCCCAGGAAGACCTGTGCCGCCTGTACAGTTGTGCCAACGTGGACGTGGTACCTTCGCGCCGTGAACCCTTTGGTTTGGTGGCGGTTGAAGCCATGGCCTGCGGCACGCCCGTGGTGGTTACCAACGAAGGTGGCCTTTCGGACTTTGTTAACGAAAGCGTGGGGGCTCTCGTGCCCGTTGAAGACGCGCCCGCCCTTGCCCAGGCCATCGACGAAGTGCTTGCCCGCGTCCAGGCCAACCCCGCGTGGCGCCAGTTCATTGCTGGCTATGCAAGTTCTTCGTATTCCCAGGCGGCCATCATCGAAGAATTGGAAGACCTGTACCGCAGCGTACTCTAGTATTATTGTTCGTGTAATGTTTGCGTAATGTTTGCGCGCCGCCCAAGGGTTGCTGTTCGCGCGCTCCCTAAGGCCCGCAATTCGCATTACGCCCGGAGTACTTAGTTGCCCCAAGTCCGTTTCTTGGGACAGGTGGAAGGCGCCTTACAGCTACAATAGGGCTATGCAAGAAGCAGTGCACACATACCCAGATCTTGGCAGTGCCCGCGTGGCGCTCATTGAAGCATGCGTCCAGGCGCAGGAGGCTGGCAAGCGCCCCGTGGTGCTGGTGGAAAGTTCTGCCCGCGCCCTGCAGGAACGTCGTTTGTTCGCGGCAGCTGGCGCTGGCTTTGGCGTGGAAATTACCACGCTCGCCAACTGGGTTTCCAGCCTCTGGCCCCTCCACGGCGACGCTCGCACTCCGTTGGACCATCTCCAGCGTATGGCTCTTGCAGCACGCTTAATTGCAGGTCAAAGTACGCTGCCTTATACGCCTGGTATGGTGAACCTGCTCATGCAGGCGGCACAAGAATCGCTGGGGTATCGTTCGCTTCCTGCCCAGCTCATAGGTAATGAACAGGCATTTGTCGAATTACTCGAAGCCTATGCGCAAGCTCTTTCCGAAGAAAACAATTGCGTCTACTGCGAAATGCTTGAAAGCCTGGCAGGTGCTTCTTTGCAGGACATCTATGCACCTGTGGTATTCGATCTTTTGCCAGGCCGTTATACGGCTTCAGAACAGGAATTTTTGCAAGCTGTAGGAGCACGCCATTTTTACGCAGAGCTCGGCGAAGAAGAAAACGCCAATCGCAATAGCGAATTAAACCAGTTGCTCAAAGTTTTGTTTAGACGTAAAAAGGAAGACGCAGCGGTGGCTGCTACTGGTGCGGTCACCTGCGCACTTGCTGCGGGTCCTACAGCTGAAGCCCGCCTGGTGTACGACTGCATACAAGTCGCATTGGAACAAGCGGGTACCCCCCAAGGTGCTTCTGCTGAAGTACCCCAGGTGTGCGTGGCAACAAAAAACCCTGCAGACTTATTCAACTTCTGTGCACCTCTCTTGGCTGAACAGGGGGTGGGAGCGCGCCTGGTGGCAACAAAACGCTTCGACCAAACCGACGCTGGTCGCGCAGTTCTTGTGGCTTTTAGCCTGGTAGAGCAAGTGCATCTTGGCAACGACGTTAATAAGCTTGAAGCAGCAGACTATTCCTTTGGTCCCTTTGCAGGAATGTGGTACGGCAATGCCTTCGAATCTGACAAGATGCTTCGGCATAATCGTATGCTGGACGGAAACGAAGTGCTCACTAATCTTGCGGGCTTTGCCACAGAAGAACTGCAGGGCGTCTTGGCTCTTTTTGAAGAAGGTGACTACACTACCGCCTTGGACATTTTGGAATCCTATGCCAAAAACAATTTTGCGACCCAGCCAAGTTATCTGACTGAACAGCTGCGTGCACTGGCCCTTGCCAGGGAAGCCTTCACTGCGGCAGAAGAAATGGCTGCGCCCATTAATTTGGTACTTCAAAGTCTTGCAAGCCAAAGCATTCCGCATCGTATCGAAGTGCCAGCCGCTGAAGCTGCGCCTTGCGTGCTATTCACTACCATTCAGCAAGCCGCCTTATTTGAAGCAGTGAGCATCGATGCATTGGTACTTTGCGGGCTTGACGTAGAAAACTATCCCGTTCGTGTGCAAGACAACGCATATGCAACCCTGCTGGCCAAGTGGGGTAAGCAGGTAGAAAGCTTGCCGCTTGTTTCCCAGCACCAAATCTTTTACCGGGCCATTGCCGCGGCTAAGCAGGCTATTTACGTGGAACGAGCAGTCAACAATGCGGCGGCGGAAGAATTGCAGCCCGCCGTTGTATTCGAAGAGCTCATGGACTGCTATCGCGAAAAACTCGACGCCTTTGAAGACATAGACGAAGACTTAGGTATACCTACTTCACTGGTAGAAAGCACCCTGCAGGCAGGCGAAAATACCATCATGAAAAACGCCACAGGCACGCAAGCGGGAGGACAGGAAACAGCCCCCTGGCCACCAACGGGTGCCATTGGGGAAGAAGCCAAGGATCTTCTTATCCTTAACAGGTCGTACAAAGGTAAGACCTATTCGGGTGTCGACCTTTCCCCGTCGCAGATTGAAAGCTACTTGGAATGCCCCTATAAATGGTTTGCTCATAGGCGCCTTAAGGCCGAAAGTTTTGTTGAAGAATTTGGCGCCATGGAACGTGGGACCTTCGTCCATAAAGTGCTCGAAGCATTCTATGAAGCTTTCCAGAGCGAAGTGGACAAAAAGGTTACGCTTGAAAATTTGGAGCAAGCTCAAACGGTGTTCGACCGCGTGTTTGAAGAGCAGGCGCAGCGCGACAAAACGCGCGAACCAGGGCACCGCTACGTGCCTTTTACAGAATGGGAGAAGCGCATTCTTGAAGACTTGCGCTTGCAGTTGCGTGAATCTCTTAAAAACGAAATTGAGTTTTTACCGGGCTTTTACCCCGCATATAGGGAATGGGAATATGGCAGGGAAGTGCCCTTTAATTATGCGGGCTGTAATTTGCAGGGGACCGTCGATCGCATCGACGTCGATGGTAACGGGAACGCTGTGGTCATCGACTATAAAACGGGCAGCGTGGGTGAATTCAGTCTGTTCGTAAAAGACCAGAAAGAATTTGCCCTCCCGCGTAAGATGCAAGCGCTCATTTATGCGAAGGTCGTGCGTGAAACCTTGGGGCTAAATGTAGTGGGTGCCCTCTATTACAACCCGCTTACAGGAAAGGTGCGCGGGGCCTTTGACCACCGCACTATTGGCGCTCAAGACCTGTTTAACATGGGCAATAAAATGCTTGGCTACAATTCGGTGCCCAACCACGGAATTGAACACTTCGACATGCTTCTAGACACTTGCGAAGAACTGGTTTCAGTGCGTATAAAAGAATTGCTTGACGGTAATATCGCCCCCGATCCCCTTACCGACAAAGTGTGCAACTACTGCCCCGTTGTGGTGTGCGACAAGCGCAAAAAAGAAGGGTCGTGGTAGTTGTGCAATTTAAAGACTTCGCACAAACGCGCAGGTTTACAGAAGGGCAAGCGGAAGCCATTCAGTACTTGGACGGGCCCCTGCTTATTTCTGCGGGTGCTGGGTCGGGTAAGACATTTACGCTTACTCAGCGTATTGTCTGGGCGCTTTTGCCGGGGTCGGGCAAAGGCGGCGAAGCCTTCCTGGAAAGCATAGATGAAGCCCTCGTTATTACCTTTACCGAAAAAGCAGCGGGCGAAATAAAGGAACGTATCCGTTCTGCCTTGCGCGCGGAAGGCATGCTTGAAGAAGCGCTCAAGGTGGACTCTGCCTGGGTGTCTACTATTCATGGCATGTGCAGTCGCATCCTGCGCGAACACGCCCTTGAAGTGGGGCTCGATCCTGCTTTCGAGGTAATAAGCGCCGTGCAAGAAGAAGAACTACGAGCCGCCGCGATCGAAGCCGTGCTCGCACGCACAGGTGGCGAAGACGGTTCTTATCAAGAATTGTTTGACAGCTTTGGCGCCCAAAAAATAATGGATGCGCTCGACACTATTTTGAAAAATGCACACACCATCCCAGGTGGTCTAGACGCGGTAAACCTGGGGCCTGAAAAAAGCACGATTGAAGAAGCAGTTCGTGAACTTTATATTCAGGCTCAAAACCCCCCAGACGGTGCTACTGAAAAAGCCCAGCTCATACTTCAGTCATATGCTGAGCAACTCACAGACTACTTTGAAGGCCCCGAAAGCGCAGAGGTTCTTGCAGACATTCTTTCAACCAATCTTCCAGGAGGAAAGGCGGCAGAAGAAATCAAGGAAGCTATCAAGCGCTTGCGTAGTGCCGTCTTGGTTGAGCCGTACCAGGAGAGCGCGCGCGTGCTTTTGAAGCTTGCTTATGAAATCGAAGACGAATACGAAAAGGCACTCCGCGCTTCTGGTCAGATAGACATGGCGGGGCTTATTCGAAAAACCCTCAGCGTGTTCGACGCCTTTCCAGAAATTGCTTTGCAATATACCAGTCGCTTTAAGCTTGTTATGGTCGACGAATTCCAGGATACCAGCCAACTTCAGGTGGACATGATTGAACGTATAGCAGGGAAGAGCCATGAACATTTTTGCACCGTGGGCGACGCTCAGCAAAGCATTTATCGCTTTCAGGGTGCCGATGTTTCGGTATATATGCAGCACAAGCAGGACATGGCCGAGGGTGGCGCTGCTGTAGTTGAACTCGAAGACAATTTCCGCAGCAACAGCGACATTCTTTCCTTTGTCCGTAGGGTATGTGGTCAGCAAGACTACTTTGCAGAAGAGTTTTTAGACCTCCAGGCCCAAAAAGAAGGCAAGCCCTATTTTGGTGCGAACCCGCGCGTGGAAATAGTTTTGGCTACGCATAATTGGCGGTTGAAACAAGACCCTATTTATCCAAAAGATGCATATAGGGTTACTGCCGAACATTTGGCAAAGCGCTTTAAGGAACTGCACGAATCTGGTCATGCATATTCAGACATGGTGCTTTTGCTTGGGCGTATGTCTAAGGCGCAGAACTTTGCGAGTGCTTTCTATGCAGAGGGTATTCCTTGTGTTGTGGCAGGGGGTTCGAAGTACTACGAATCCAAACATGTGAAAGTGTGCCTCGATCTTCTTGACGTTTTGTCAAATCCGCACGACGCAGCAAGCTTGCTTTCGGTGCTTACCAGTGAAGCCCTTCCTGTTACAACGGATGACCTCTTGTATCTTTCAACGGACTTTAGCGAAAACGGCACTATCCTGCAGCGCCAAAACTTGGTTAAGGAATTCTTGTACAAAGGTGACGAACGCAAACAGCTTTCCCCTTTGTTGCAGCATGCACGCACGGTTCTCAGGCGTGCGTGGGCTAAGCTGGGAAAGGTGCGTCCTGCCCAGCTGTTTAAAGAAACTGTTATTGAGTCAGGCTGGCTATCGCGCCTCGAAACAGGTAATCCTGCCGACCAGGCGCAGGCTGCCGACATTTTGAAATTTATTCGCCTAATCGAAGATGCACAGGATGAAGTTGCCTTCGACATGGCGCGCGTGGCAAATGAAATGCACTTGCGTTCTGCGGCGGAAAGCGAAAAGCCCGGTGCGCTTTCAGTCGAAAACTTGGACGCGGTACGCATACTTACTATTCACTCTTCAAAGGGTTTGGAATTTCCCATTGTCGCAGTGGCAGACTGCTACGAAACCTATTCGAAGGGCGGCCCGCTCGTTACCCTTTCCGAAGGTGGCGTGTTGCATACTTCGCTTGCATCGTCGGGCAAAAAAGACTGCTTCCCCTATGCCGCAGAAAGCGTGGTCGAAGCGAACGACCTAAGCGAATTCCGCGGAAGCATTATTGCGACGAACGAAGAGAAGGAATACGAAGAACGAAAGCGCCTGTTCTACGTTGCGACCACCCGTGCAAGCGCGGCGCTCATTCTGTGTATGTGTGTAGAGCATACAAAAAACTCGGGATACCCTGACTTGGTTTACGAAGTTATGCACGGTCTTCTGCCTGGTGAAACAGATTTTCCTGAAGGTGAAGCGCACATAGACTATGGCGGGTCGGAACCACTGTACTTTACGCGCCTTGAAGTGAAGTCAAGCGGCGGCAACCAGGGCGATTTAAACGCTGAAGAAGATGAAGAAGAACAGCTTGTTCCGCATCCGGATACTATTGCCTTGCCCAAGCTCGAAGATGAAACCACTCCACAATGCCTTGCTGTTTCGGCTCGCGCGGACTTCTTCTCGTATTCTTCGCTTGTGCATGAAGGCGAAGGGAGCGAAGAAGAAAGCATGCCAGTTCCTTTGGCACCCGCAGCGGACCTAGACAAGGCAACCGACTTTGGGTCGGCCTTGCACCGCGCGTGCGAATGGCTAGCCCTGCAAAGCAACGAACCAGCCGCCGATGAAGTCAGCAATGCCCTTGCACGAGCAGCTGCTGAATTTGGTGTGCAGGACGCTGCCCGCTTGCGCACCGCATTTGAACGCTGGCAGGGGAGCGAAGCGCGCTCATGGGCCAACGCCTTTGAAACCCAGCAGCCAGAACTGCCCTTTACTGCGGCAATAGTTGGCCGCTACCTTGAAGGTGAAATTGACTTGTTCTGTACCACGGGTAAGAAGGCGGGCATTGTCGACTACAAGACGGGCGGTAGCCCAAGTGAAACGCCCGAGCAATTGCAGGCGAAACATCAGCTTCAAGCCCAATGCTATGCCTTTGCGGCCTTGCGGGCAGGCTATGAAAGCGTGGAACTGCGTTTCGTGCGCGTTGAACAACAAGACCCCGCTAGCCCTGCGCAGCCCCAGGTTGTTTGCTACGAATTTACTTTGGCAGACCTGCAGGCTCTCCACGACGCAATAGTAGCAGCAGGGTAGTCCGCCAATTGTTTTGCTCAGTTTAACCTCTTGAGCAACGGGTGGTTTTCTTATAGCGCCAGCTGGCCAGCTTCTGCCAATGTCCTCAGGTCAGCCATAAACTGTATGTTATTTACCTAACTTGGAAACAGTTCGGTATCTTCTGCCTCCGTGTGCGTACATTATGTGGCACAATAGCAACAACGCGGGCGCGCACCCGCATCCCAACTATTCGAAGGAGGCTTTTATGCCCGGTTTAGACGATCTGAAGAATGCTGCAAAAGACGTTGTCGACGGTATAGTCGAAAACGCAAAGGAAGCCGCGGAAGACATCACTGGCCAGGACCTGAATGGCGACGGTGTTATTGGCGACGGTATCCCCGACGGCGAACCGACTCTGGGTTCCACCGCTTCGGTTTTTGACTCAGTAAACGAAATTGCAGGTGGCGCTCCTGCCGCTGCTGCTGAAAAAGTTGGTAGCCTCTTTGGTGCTGCTAAGGAAGTTGTGGGCGGTGCTGTTGCTGGTGCTGCCGCTGCTGCTGAAGGTACACCCCTGGGCGACGCGGCTGCTAAGGTTGAAGAAGTTGCTGGCGGTGTGGTAGACAAGGCTGAAAGCCTTACGGGCATCGACATCAATGGCGACGGCGCTGTTGCTGGTGCAGCCGAAGAAGTTGCTGCAGAAGCTGAAGCTGTTGCAGAAGAAGCCGCCACAGAAGAAGCCGCTGAATAACGCGAAGCTTTTGCTCGGGGCCTTCCTTATGGAATGTCCTTCAAACTCGGTCTTATATGGCGCCTCATCAAAGGGGGCGCCATTCTTTGTGCTATACTTCCTTTTCGCCTTTGAAAAAAGGCAAGAGCGCCGACGTGGCTCAGCTGGTAGAGCAACGCACTCGTAATGCGTAGGTCCGCGGTTCGAGTCCGCGCGTCGGCACCATAAATGTGCAGGTCAGAGTATAAAAGCTCTGACCTGTTTTACATATGTGCATGTGTTATACTTACCCAGCGGCACCCTGCGAGATGGTATGCAGCGCCGTTTGTAAGATTTGCCGTAAGCCTAGCGCTTACGGCGTCTCTTTTTCGGGCGCTTTTTGTGCGTCCTGGACAGAAGCCCTGCTACCACGCCCGCCAACACCCTGCGATATGGTACGCAGCGCCGCGCTTGAATTGCCGTAAGCCTTAGTGCTTACGGCAATTATTTTGGTGTTTATGGACTCACGGCAATTTCTTGCGTCTTCTCGGAGTCGGCCAATGGGAATGAGAATACCAGTTTCAATGCCCCTCCGAGACAGTGCGCATATCTCGACAAGGTGTTAACTTGGATTGCGCCAGGGCGTCCATTTTCAATATCAGAAATACGCTTTTGGCTTACACCCATTTGTTTCGCCATTTCTTGCTGCGTAATACCAAGGGATTTGCGTATTTCAGAAAGCTCATAGGCCTGAATTCGTGCATACTCCCTTTTCGCACCCTGTTTAATCGCATTTCGGTCTAAGCCATATTTTTCAATAAAGTCTTCCGATGTTTGAAGCTTTCTATGCATTGTTATCTTCCTTTTCTATTTTTGCCAAATGCTCGCTATATATTCTTTCGGCATGTCCAATTGCTTCTTCATACCATTTTTCCCACTTGCCAGCCTTGTTGCCACCAATTAATAGAACGGCATTTCTGTGAGGGTCGAAAGCAAATAGTATTCTAATCTCGCTCTGACCACTTGAGGCGGGTCTCAACTCCTTCATGTTCCCATAGCGCGACCCACTAATCTCGCCGACCAGAGGCCGTTTTAGGTTCGGTCCTTCGTTTTTAAGCACCTCAATCGCGCTAAAAATGCCGTAAAGAGTGTTTTCGTCGAGGCCTATTAGCCAATCTTCGATATAGGCTGTGATTACTTGCCACAAAATATACCTCCTATATTCTAATATACTGTAAACGGTATATCAAGAACTTAATGAAAAGATGTGTTATACTTACCCAGCGGCACCCTGCGAGATGGTACGCAGCGCCGTGTTTTTGATTTGCCGTAAGCCTAGTGCTTACGGCGTCTCTTATATGGGCGCCTTTTATGCGTCCTGGACAGAAGCCCTGCTATTACACCTGCCAACACTAGCAACTCAGTTACTAGCTGCACGATTGCAATTGCAAGCTCCATGAGCACTCACCTCCTTCCCATGGTAAGAAGGCGCTGCTTTCTCGCAAGGCTTATGCCGCCGAGCATTTATTTACTTTAATGAAAAAAGGTCACAAGAAGCACCGCAAAAAGGTCCCCAATATATCTCAAATTGGTACTCAGAAATCTCAACAAAAGCTAGTCAAAAAGGTCGCAAAAATGTCTCACTCCAGGTCAAGGTGGGCAGTTTTGCGGCGACGTAATTTAAGGGCCAAATCATAGTTTGTACACAGTTGTTTGCCAGGTTTTGCATGGGGGACAAGTGTACGTTTTTCGCCAAAAAAAGAACGAGAGGGACTTTCTATCATAGCGCAAATATTGTGGTAGGAGGTTTAGATAGCGCAAAATATACTGCAGTCCATAAAATCTGTACAGAATATTATGTCGATACAGAATTATTCAATTTTGGGCATTTCATCTGCAAAAACGCTTAAAAAGGGTGTTTTTGGGGCAGATCGATATTTTTCAATCCGTCAGGGAAGCCACGTTGACTAATAAGCTACATATAATTGCCCAAAATCAGCCAGTTTGAATACAAAAAGTAACAACCCACCACTTTGGTAGACTTTAAAGCTCAAAATCGCGCCCAAAAGGCCCAGAAATTCACAATTTCTGCACTCATAATTGGCCATTGAACAGGCTTTATGTTAATTATGTGAACTCAATGTCTATTTAAGAGGTGGATTTACTTCGAATTGAATCACGCTTTATTCATGCTGAACTGGGAAAATACCCTTATTTGTTAAAGTCCAGTAATGTGGTACACTTTCTCCAATTCAATATACGTATCAGCACATCTGCTTCGTGACGCATCCCCCAAGCACGGGGGTATGGCATAGGTATGTGTTTGCTTAAGATAGGTTTGGTCACACGGTGTGACCTGGGCAAACAGGATAGCAAAGGACGGTGCAGAGGGTTGAGCGTTAATCCGAAAACACTAGTCGAAAAGTTCATACGCGATAGCAAGGGTCGCAGCCGCCTTGTTGCAGTAACGAGCGTGCTCGCGGTGTTCACGGTTCTTATTACCGTGGGCGTTCTCACATTCCCGGCTATCAGTATTTCGGGCAGCGAAGACACGCTGCGCGAACAGGGCATCGACATCACAGCGGGCCAGACCACGGAAGATGCGGAGGTAGTCGCCCCACCGGCGGACGAAGCTCCCATCGTTGCTTTCGACGAAGCATCCCAGGCCCCGGATGCCGAGTCGAGTGAAAATGTGGCCGAGGCAATCACCGAAGAAACTCAGATCGGTGATGTTCCTGTTTCTGGGGAAGGCGAAGAAGCCGAAGGCGAATCTGAAGCAGACGCTCCTGCTGAAGGTGAAGCCACCGAAGAAGAAGCCACTGAAGAAAAGACTGAAGCATCCAACGCTGCCAAGGAAGCTCTCGCTGCGGCAGACCTTTCCAGCCAGCGCCTCATTGTTGGTTCCCCTTCCGCGGACGCTCTCGCTGAAGAAACCAACGTTGTCGCATCCTTCGACAATATCTACCTCATCCAGTACGCAAGCGCTGAAGAAGCCGAAGCTGGCTTCCTGAAGTTCTTTGACGCATCTGAATACGTCACCCCCGACGTTGCCGTTGAAATCGCTGAAGGCGAAGACAATTCCGACCCTGAAGAAGAAATCATCAACACAGACAGCGTCTATACCGAAAATGAAAACCCCTTCGCAGAGCTCGAAACTGCTCTCGCTGAAGAAACCACCGCAGAAGCAGACGCTGCTGCTGAATCCAACGAAATCGCCCTTATCGCGCTCATCGACACGGGTGCCGAAGCTGGCAACAACGTTGTTGAAGCTGTTTCCATGCTCGGCGAAAACCCTGCCGACGACAATGGCCACGGTCAGCGCATGGTGGACTACATCGTTGCTGAAAACGAAGCTGCTCAGATCCTTTCCATTAAGGCCCTGGGCAAAGACGGCAAGGGCGACGTTTCCGCCGTCGTAGCTGCTATCAACTACGCAAAAGAACGCGGCGCAAGCATCATTAACCTTTCCGCGAGCGCCTATGCAAGCGAAGAAAATGCCGCTCTGGCTGAAGCCGTAAAGGCTGCGGAAGAAGCTGGCATCGTGGTTGTTGGCGCTGCCGGCAACAATGGCTTTAACGCCAAGTTCTACATTCCTGGCAACATCGAAGAAGCCACCATCGTTGGCGCGGCAGACGCTGAAGGTAACCGCATTGCCAAGTCCAACTTCGGTGAAACGGTCGACTACAACGTCGTGGCCGAATCCACTTCTGAAGCTGCTGCCCGCATGTCTGGCTTTGTTTCTGCCAACGGCGAAGCAGCTATCGAAGGCGCTCTGAACCAGGGCCTCATCTTCACCACGGCTTATGTGGCCCCCGTTGAAGAAGAAACCCCTGAAGCCGAAGACAACAAAGTTGTTGCCCAGGGCGACGTGAGCACGTGGGCCCAGCTGAAAAATGCTATCGAAAATGGCACAGGCAACATCACCGTTAATATTACGCAGGATCTCGTTTGCACGGGCACTATTACGGTAAGCGGAAACAAGACCATTACTATCAATGGTAACGGCCATAATGTACATGGCGAAGGCTGGACCAATAGTGCACAAACAACGAAAACTACGTTTGACACCATGATTCAGGTTAATGGTGGCACGGTTACAATTGACGACTTGGAATTCAATGGCCAGAGAAGGAATAGAACAGGCGACAACTCCTGGTCTGCCGCAAGTAATTGGAACCTGGATTCCAGCCAATTCACTAACCCCAATGGTACCGATAATGGCTACTTTATGAAGGTGTCGGGCGGCAATGTTACGGTCAAGAATTCTTCGTTCAGCAATATGAATGTGTCCATCAATTCCAACTTCCGCATTGCTCCCATCGTTGTTAATGAAACAGGCGTCCTAACGCTTGAAAAGACGGACATTCGTGACAACAGAAGTGCTTATCCCAGGGACGACGCTAACAGGCCGAATACCCATGGCGACCCCGAGAAGCTCTGGGCATATGGTAGGGACAGTGTTAATTATCACTCAGGTACTAACACCCGTACAGGCTCTGGCTACTTTGACGGTGCAGGCGACAACTCCGCAACCGGGTACCAGAACAGGGCCGTTAATAGTGCTGGCGCAATTATCGTTCACGGCAATGGCAACTCTAACAGTGCCAAGGTTGTCCTTTCTGACGATGCATGTATCTACAACAACTCTGGCGATGCTGGCGCAATCCTCATTCGTAACAATGGTACAGTTATTCAGAATTCAGGCACCTCTAGAATCGGTCTTGAAGATGGTAGGGGTAACCTTGGCTACAACGGCGTCGTTTCTATTGTCAAAGGCCGTTACGAATTACTACGTGGCGGCATTCACAACAACAGGAGCTGGTGGTTCGGTACGGTAAACGTTGCCAACAACGATGCCGAATTTGTCATGGGCGTTCTGAACGAAGATGGCTCAGCTCAAACCAAGCCCGCAATCAAGAACAATACGACGCTCCATAAGGGCGGCGGCGTTTACGTCAATTCCGATAACGCTTATATATACTCTGGCTCCATTGAAAACAATAGTGCCTACGTATTTGGCGGTGGCATTTACGTTGAAAAGGATCATGTCCTAGCACTTGACAGTACTGCTGTTACTGGCAACAAGACCTGGCGCCATAATGCAGCGCTTGCTGGTTTTGCTGGATATCCGATGGGTAACGGCGGCGGCTACTGGAGCTGCAACACGGGTGCCCTGTATATCGACACCAACGCCGTAAAGATTTACGGCAACGACGTTACGTCTGACTACACAACACTGGGTCATTCTGGCTACTATGCTCCGGGATCTTGGAACGGTAAGACCCGTGGCTACGGCACGGACTTCTTTAGTGAAAATAAATCGAACGTTGCCATGTTTAATGCCGCAAGCGATCCTACTCAGCAAGAAAGCACGGAAGCGTCTGGTTGGCAGGACGAAACTAACGGCGGCAATCCGAGCTATAAGGCACTGTTCGATGGCGGCACGCACCTGGCACTGAAGAATTCGGATACCACCGACTACACGGGCAGTTCTAACCTGGTTATCAAGGGCAACAGGGCTCCCAACGGTGGCGGTATTGCCTCCAATGGTGTGCTTGCCTTTACCTCGGAAGATATCCGTATGTATACGGCAAAGCTTAAGTTCAACAAGTCTTTTGGCGAAAGTGCTTTTGTGCAGCCAATCATGGTGAAGGCTACATTTACCGACACCGTTAACAATGAGACACATGAATATGAACTCTTGCTTAATAACCAGAACGAATTCGCTGATGAAATTAACCTCCCGGTTATCATTAGCAGCATCAACGACGGTACGCTCTGGTCAGTTTTCGGAACCCTTGATGGAATGACGGATGGGCAGACCATTTCACTTGGCCAGCTCGACCAGGGCAAAGAACTAGCCTTCTCCAACTGGAAGCTAAAGGTCCAGGAATTTATCCGCGATGCATCTGGTGAATTCACCATCGCCGTCTCGGACGAATATGACGTCAGTATGACTGATATGAAGGTGACGTATAGTAAGGAAAGTGTAAGCAATAAGGCCCGTACTATAGCCTTTGTTGACTATACGTTCTCTGGTTCGGTCACCAATAATCCAAACAAGGGCAACATTGCTGTTAACAAGGTCAAGGAAGACGGTACTACACCGCTTAACGGTGCTGGTTTCACGCTGTACAAGTTCGATACAGCGCAGAATCAGTATGTTTCACATAGGGACGAAGTCGTCAGCACCGATGGCTCCACGGTTTCCTTCGGTAACCTTGAGCCTGGCATTTACGCCCTGAAAGAAACCACAGCTCCCGTAGGTTACACGGGCTATAGCGAGTTCATCCCGTTTGCAGTTGGCTCCAATGGCAGCAGTGGCCCTTATGGCGTTATGACCGCTGGCGTTGACAACGGCTATCTGACAATTGGCGGTCAGCGCGTTTACATGACCGCAGTAGGCGACGGCGGAATAATGACCTTCGACAGCGAAGGTACCATTCCGCTGAAGATTGAAGGCACCGGCGGCAGCAACGTGCAGAACAGCCTTAGTAATGGCGACTACTATATTACTGGTCAAGTCGGTAGCGAGAAGTATTATCTGCAGGGTATTAACTGGGCAAATGGCGCTGGTTATATGGACCTTTCGCGCCCGCGTCTTTTCAATCACGTTGCAGAAGGTGGCACACCCTGGACTAGCCTTGAAGACTTCAAGTGGCGTTATGACGCTACCGACAAGACTTTGTCGCATGCGCGCCAGCACACCGACGACCCCAGCGGTATGAAGCGCTACCTCTACACGAACGGCGGCGAGATTCGCATTTGCGACAACAAGACACTCCTCACAAATGCAACTGCCACCAACGACAGCGTTATATACTCCTTTGCCGATGGCTCCTTCTCGTATACAGTTGCCAACGAAGAGGTTCTCTACGACTACACGCTCAAGAAGGTGCGCGAAGGCTCGAATGCTAATGCACTTGCTGGCACAATCTTCAAGCTGTACAAGGTTGACGGCAACGCAACGAAGTATGCAAAGGTAAATGGCGACAAGGTCGAATGGGTCGACAGTATTGACGAAGCTACTCCATACACTGCTGACAACGGCGGCTTGGTGAAGTTCGAAAACATTCCTGCCGGTACATACTACGCGGTTGAAACCTATGCGCCGGAAAACTACACCAAACTCGACAGCGCTATCTCCTTTACTATCCAGCCTGGCGCCACCAACGAAGACGATGCCGCCAAGACCTACAACGGCACCGCTCTTAACGTTGGCGTAAACAGTGCAGGTCAGCTGACCATGGGCGGCAAGGTTCTCTATGCCGACACGAACGCCGACGCGCCAGAACAAGGTGCGACAATTTCCACCACTCCGAGTAAATACCCAATCTACCTGGTGAAGAAATCTGCGTATAACTCTGCTCCGGTGGACGGCACCATTGCAACGCTGCTCGAACAGGGCGACGGCAACTATTACGCACTGCGTGTAGGAAAAGATAAATCGATTGGTTGGTATATCAGCGCTGGCGATCCCAACAACAACAACATCGAAACCCCCACGGTACAGGGCAGAGACGTGAATTTGCAGCGCTACACCTGGACGTATTCTGTGCTTCCCAATGGTGTTGCTGTTCTTAAGAACGTACGCAATAGCTATAACCAGTATCTGTTCCTCAATGCTGAAGGCACGGGCGCTTTCACTTCGGTTGACAATGCGGCAAACATGTTTGTTGCTAATAGCCTTGTCTCCGAGCCCACCGCCAGCAACGCTGCTTTCGATTTGCAGGTTTCTAACACGAAGCCTGTTCCCAGCCTGCGCATTAAGAAGGTTGGCATTAATAACCAGGCGCTTTCTGGCGCAACCTTTGAACTGAGCAGGCTTAACGGCGAGGGTACGCCTATATCCATCCCCGCAGTCTCGGAGGGCTCGTCCGAGTACTACGTCAGTCAGGCAGTTGACTATAACTCGATATACCTTCTCAGGGAAACTACGCCTCCTGCAAACCACAAGGCTTTGGCGACCGCCATTCCTCTGCGAATCGATGCGGCCACTAACCGCTTCGTTCTTCTTACGCAGGCCGACGCTGCGAACCTAACGTACCAGACGCAGAGGGATGCGATTGCTGCAGCCGTTGACTGGAGCGTTCTTGCCAGCCATGTTTCTGGCAACACATACGACACTGAAGGCAATGGCCTTGGGCTCACCCTCAACTTCACAGTTGAAAACGAAGAACTCGCCAAGGTTAACGTTACGAAGAATTGGGTCGATGCCACTACGCATCCTAACTCTGTAACCGTAGGTCTCTACTCCGACTTCGCAGCTGCCGGCACCTACGACAAGGTACTCGACGCTGATGGCAACCATATGACTGCGGTTCTGTCTGAGTCCAATAACTGGGCTGCAACTTTCGACAACCTGCAGAAGAGCGTCAAGGATGTTTCGGCTACCAGCGGTAGGAGAACGGTCAGCTATATCATCGTCGAAAATCCCATCCCCGAAGGTTTCTCTGCTACGTACGAAGACCTCGACCCCGAGGTTAGTAGCGACGGCGTAACGACCTACAAGATTAAGGTCAACAATACGCCTGTCCAGTCCAACGGTGTAAGCGTTACCGTTAGCAAGAAGTGGGAAGGTGTTCCTGAATCTGAATATGCCTCTAAGACAATCGAGGTCGTACTCAAGTCCGACTATGCCGAAGCAGGTACCTTTGTCGAGGTTGCCAATGCGGGCAAGAAGTACCTTTCCGCTCCGGATTGGAAGGCAACTTGGGACGGTCTCGAGAAGTACGCAGCAGATAAAACTAGGGTTGTGCAGTACACGGTTGAAGAAGCTGTGCCCGCTGGCTACACGCCAAGTGTTTCGGTGACGCCTGTTGCTGTCACTGGGCCCACTCCTTCTGGCAGCTATTTCTACGCCCATAGCGGGAATAATAATGCCGCAAAGAATCAGGTTCTTGGTCACAGCAGGTACTATATTAATCACTATAAGACCAGGTATTCGAACAGCTTCGTCAAGACGGAATTTGCTTACTGCCTGCATTACAATCTCGGCAACCCACCTGCAACGCAAAGGTCGACCGAGTACTCGCGCGTAAAGACAAGCCCCAGCGACCTCGACAGTAACCGCTTCAACGGTTATACGTCGGATGAACACTACTTCACGGGGCACGCTACTGGTGACAGGCTCTATAACGCCCTCAAGATGATCGCCTTCTACGGCGCTGGTAGCGACGCCGCTGGTCTGCAGGCAAAGTATGGTCTTTCCGAAAATCAATTCATCTATCTTACCCAGATGGCTGTTTGGGAATACACAGACCTTTATGGTGGTTCCTACCTGAGTAGCGATGGCAAGAAGGTCGTTAAGAACGCTGATGGCACATATACGGATTATGCATTCGGTCTCACGGCAACTGAAATTTACAATGACTATGGTGTTATAAAGTATGAGGGCATTCAGGGGCAGACGATGCGCAACGCCTACAGTGAACTGATGCGCCTCGTCGACTCGACTGAATCGAAGGACCTGGCTGTTGTCAGCGCTATGGATTTGTACATCTACTACCCGAAGACCGACTCATCCAAGCAGTGCCTGCTCGGTGTTGAAACCTCCGGTATCGAATGGAAAGCAGAAATCACCAATACTCGCATCAAGGGTGAAGTGGTCGTCACGAAGGAAACCGCCGAGAACTTCTCCGACGCTAACCAGGCATTCTCCTTTGTTATGATTATCCCCACGGGCAAGGTACTGGATAAAGACATACAGGCTGCCAAGTGGGTTAAGAATGGCCAGGAGAACGCGCTTCAGTTCGAAACCGCTACAATCGGCGGTACGGAATACCTGGTGTCTAAGCCGTTCAGCATGAAGAAGGGTGAAAGCGTCACACTGAAGTCCTTCCCGGTTGGCATACCTTATGCAATCTGCGAGGTAGCCGAAAACGGCGGCAATGTTGGCTGGATTGTCAAGGCCAAGAATCAGGTTGGCGTTATCGGTGCCACCTCGAACAACAGTGTTGTTTCTGCGGTCGACAAAGAAGCTGCTGTGGCCTTGTTCGCAGGTTTGAGCGACACGGCTGCGGGCACGTCTTCTACGGTCACGTTCCACAACTACAAGCCCGAAATTGAGCTCCAGAAGGTTAGCCTTGAAGGCGCTATTACGGGCGACGCAACAACCGCTGCTGAATTTACTGTCACTCCGTTGACTCTTACGGACAGCGAAACCAATACGTATACAGCAAATACCGACGCCAAGATTACGACTGGGCTTACTACTGAAGGTAAACTCAAGACTGTCGTCGACAATGCTGGCTATTATTTGGTTGAAGAAACAAAGGCACCTACAGGGTTCTTCGCACCCGGCTTCGACTGGGTTGCTGTTGTCACCTTCGACCAGGCGACTAATAAGTCGACTACGGTCCTGAAGAAAGCTGTACCGGTCGAGGCAAGCCAGGCCATGATTACCGTTACGGGCGGCAAGAGCTACCGTCTTGAAGACGTGACGAGTGACAAGGGCGTTCAGGCTAACCAGATGCTCAACATCCAGAAGTACGAACTGACGATAGCCAAGGGCAGTGTTGCTACCAAGACGTTTGCAACTGCTGTCCAGGCGGGTCTCGAAGCGGTAATCGCCGAGAATAGCGCGCTGCCGAATGGGCTGAAACTGGGTGGCGCGGCATTCACGTTCAAGGACGACACGCCGACCACCCATGCTTACTATGCGCAGCACGATATGAGTAAACCGTGGTTCACCACAAATGGCTGGTCCGATAAGTCTGGCGAACTTGTTACGAACGACAATGGCATCGTTACAACAACCATCACGAACATTTTGCCTGGTGAATATATTCTCTCCGAGGTCAAGTCGCCTGCCAGCTACGAATCAATCAATGGTAGTGTGTCATGGCGTATCTCTGTTGATAGCGCGGGCAACATTGCCCTCATGGAGGGTGGTAATGGCAACGCGGATTACATCACAGTAAATTCTGCCAATAAGTTGGTAGGTGTCGAGAACGTTCCGGTTTCGGTCGAACTGCCCTCAACGGGTGGCGTGGGCACGCAAGTGTTCGCAATTATTGGTGGAATTATGATGCTGGTGGCAGGCGCACTTTGGGTGCGCCGCACCGGCCGCCAGAGGGCATAATTTGAAGGCGGTTTGTAGTAAAAAAGTTTCGTGAAGAAGGAAAAAAGTATACCAAAGTGGTGGACTTACTAGATTAAATATTGTAAACTGTTCATCACAAGAAGTTTTAGCAGGTAAAGTACGGAAAACGAATTGATAGACCAAGGCTAGGAATTAGGTAAGAAAGGCAAGAAAGATTAGCATTTTCGGTAAAAAGAACAAGGAGCAAAAGGTGCTCGTAAGGCGTCCGGCATACGCTGGCGCTGCCGCGGGTTCTGTTGCCACTGGTTCGCCTTCCGCGAATGCTTTGAAGGACGAGCTTTCCCGCGTCACCACGCTGGACAATCGCCGTCGCGCAGTCTTGTCTGCTCTTGGAGTGCTGGCGGTCGTTTCGGCCATCGCCATCATTGCTTCTACCTTCTTCATTTCCGTCCTGCAGGTGCGTGGCAACTCCATGGAGCCCACCATGACGGACGGTGAACTGGTTTTGGCCACTCACTCCGGAAACTTCAAGCAGGGCGAAATTTCCGCCTTCTACTACAACAACAAGATTCTGCTGAAGCGCGTTATTGCCTTCCCGGGTGACTGGGTAGACATCACGAGCGACGGCGTTGTATTCGTTAACGGCGAAATGCTCCAGGAAGACTATCTGGACAAGCATGAACTTGGCAAGACGGACATCACCTTCCCTTACCAGGTTCCAGAAAACCGTTACTTCGTACTGGGCGACAACCGCGGCGTTTCAATCGACAGCCGCTCCAACGCCATCGGTACGGTTTCGGAAGAACAGTTAATTGGCAATGCGGTCTTCAGGGTATGGCCGCTATCGAGCTTCGGCCCGATCCACTAGAAGAAGGAGGTCGCGATGCCAGGTAACAGTATACGGATCAGAGGTTGGCCCGGGGGCTAGGCCCTAAGGTCAGGTTCCTGCGCCAAGCCTGATCAATATAAAGAAACTACAGGGATGAAGAAAAGCGTGCAGGGGTTTTTCAGAGTCAAAGAAGAAATTGGAAGATAGAAGAAGAAAGAAAATTTGGAAGGAGAATGAGGAAAATGACAAGTGTAAAGAAGATCAAGGTTGCACTGCTTGCTCTCGTAGCAGCTCTTGTAATCGCGATCCCGACATCTGCTTTCGCTAGGGATGTTGTAATTAGCGAAG
Source organism: uncultured Coriobacteriaceae bacterium (assembly GCA_902768975.1). Classification (GTDB taxonomy): domain Bacteria; phylum Actinomycetota; class Coriobacteriia; order Coriobacteriales; family Eggerthellaceae; genus CACXMZ01. The sequence continues at coordinate 66,329 of CACXMZ010000007.1, read as the reverse complement.
AAGATGCAACTCATGAGTATGGTGCTTACCAGATTTTTAAGGGCGATGTTGACGGCGATAGTCTGAACAATGTCGTTTGGGGCGACTCTGTAGCAGAGGGTGACCGCGCTGCTTTTGTTGCTGAAATTAGCAAAGTAGCTGTCATTAAGGCAGAGCTTGATAAGGTTAATCCGGCTGCCGATCCTACGGCTGCCCAGGTTGCCTATGCTATCTCCAAGGCCGTCAGCGATACGGATGCTGCCGACCTGGCTGATAAGCTGAACGCCTTCTTTGAGGGCAAGAAGGCTTCTCGCGTTGCATTTGCTGACAAGGAGAACGGCTACAGCGCCACTGACAAGAACTACAAGATGAGCGTTGCAGACTCCGGCTTCTACTTCATCCGTGACGAGAAGGCCGTTGGCGACGAGACCGCACAGACCAAGTTCATCCTGCGTACCTTCGACGCTACTGCTGAAGAAGACGTAACGGTTGAACCGAAGTCCTCTGTCCCCTCTGTAGACAAGAAGGTCAAGGAAGACGCTGAGGAACTTAACGCTGATTGGCGTGAGGTTGCTGACTATGAAATCGGTCAGGAAATTCCTTACAAGATTGAAGGCACACTGCCCAGCACCTTTGACACCTACAAGCAGTACTACTTCAAGTTCACTGACACGATGAGCGCAGGCCTCGACCTGGTTGCTACCGTTGACGACGAAGGTGTTGTTACCGACGGCGTCACGGTCCTCCTGAACTCTGAGACTGGTGATGATGTAACTAGCGACTTCGTAATCACGTGGAAGAACAACGTTCTTGAAATCGAGTGCGAAGACCTTCTGCCGCAGGATGAGAATGGCAAGTATGCTAATGGCGACAAGATCATCGTTCTCTATACCGCTAAGCTGAACGAGAATGCTGTACTGGGTCTCGACGGCAACGACAACACCGTTAAGCTGACGTTCTCGAACAACCCGAACCAGGATGCCGGTGGTACACCTGACACGGGCGACACCCCTGAAGAAAAGTGCATCGTTTTCACCTTCGAATTTGACGTTGACAAGATTGACAGCGCTGACAAGAAGGCCCTCCTTGGTGCTGGCTTCAGCGTGACGAACTCCAAGGGCGAGTATTTCACCCTGAATGCTGATAACGAGGTTGTTTGGAAGACCTTGGACGAGCCCACCGTTGATAACGGCGCTGTTTTCATGGTGAAAATGGTTGGCGAAAAGGCTCTCGTTCCGTTTGTGGGTCTCGACGCTAACGAGACATACACCCTCATCGAATCTGTTGTTCCCGCTGGTTACAACGGTATGCAGCCGAAGGAATTCACAATTACCGCTGACACCAAGTATAATCTTGCTAACTACACAGGCACTGCTGCCGATGCTTTGACCGCTGTAAACCTGAACATTGACGACAAGCTTACCTATGATAAAGATGGCGCTGCCAGTAATGCTCAGGACGGTACTGTTGAGACCACAATCACCAACACGTCTGGTGCTCCTTTGCCCAGCACCGGTGGTATTGGTACGACCATCTTTACCATCGTTGGTATTGCTCTGATCGTAGCTGCCGCTGCAATTATGGTGATTCGTCGCCGCAACGCTGCTGCTATCCAGTAGTGTAGACTGTTAACCCAAACGGGCGTTGGAATCCTGTAGGCCAGCGCCCATAATGGGTGAAGGTTAAATGAAACTGCTCGGCCAATCGGGCAGTCCCGATTGGCCGAGTGGAGTAGGCACCTTGAAGAAGATTATAGGAAATATATTTACGGCCCTTATTTTTTTAGCAGGGCTTGCCGTGCTTCTGTATCCAACTATTAGTGATTATTACAACTCGCTGTTGCAGGGTCAGGCAATTACCATGTACGACGAAACCTTGTCCACCATGTCCGAAAAAGACTATTCGGATATGCTGGAACAGGCTGCGTCTTACAACAGAGAGCTTGCTTCCTCTAGTGCGATGGATTGGCGACTGTCGGATTCAGATTTAAGTTTGTATCATAGCCTGCTTAATCCATTGAATGGTTCGTATGGCATGATGGGTCATATCGAAATAGAAAAACTCGGTGTTGACCTGCCTATTTATCATACAGTAGAGGATACGGTTCTTCAGGTTGGCGTTGGTCATATTCCAGGGTCGTCGTTGCCCATTGGTGGGGAAGGTACTCATTCGGTGCTTTCTGGCCACCGTGGGTTACCGACGAGTAAGTTGTTCACAGAGCTGGACAAGATGCAGGAAGGCGATTTGTTTTTTCTTCATATACTCAACGAGCAGTTGGCATATGAAGTAGATCAGATTCGCGTCGTGCTTCCAGACCAGGTGAGCGAATTGAAAACTGAAGAAGGAAAGGATTTGTGCACGTTGGTAACGTGCACGCCCTATGCAATCAATAGTCACCGACTGCTGGTGCGTGGGCATCGAATCGACTATCAGGGTGCTGTCTATGTTTCAGCCGATGCTGTACAGATGGACCGCGTGTTAGTTTCTTCGGTAATCGCAACTCCTCTTCTTATGGCATTGTTAGCTTACGTCTTGGTCCGAACATCGCAGCGCAGGGCACGTCGAAAATTGGGTGAAATTACACCCGAAATGGTGAAAGAAGCAATTAGGGAAGGCAAAGTATGAGCGAACAGGTAACTACATACAGCAAACCTTTTGCACGCACGCTTTTGGCGTTTGCGCTGGCTGCGGCTGCGTTTGTTGCTGCGTTCACGATGTTCCAAGCGGAAGCGTATGCGGCAGACGGAAGCATTACGCTTACGTACACATCTACGCCAAGTGAAGGCATGAAGGCGGAAAGCAGTACGGCAAACATGCCCGTGAAGGCTTACTTGGTGGCTACGGTTGAAGACGGCCAATTCGTTCTTACCCCGAATTTTGTGGGCATGAACGACATCTTGGGCTTCACGGATGGCAAGACCGAAGTGGACGAAGACGCCCAATGGTTCCAGGACATGGCTAATGTGCTGGACGGCTATGTGCGCGCCGACGACCCTGGTGCAGACGCTGAAGGCGTTACCGACGCCAACGGCGTGGTGCGCTTGAGCGGCCTGGAACAGGGCCTCTACCTGGTGCTGGACGTTCCCACTGAAGCAATGAATATTTATTCGGGCGGCGTTATGTTGCTCGTCGACGGTGCCGACGGCATGTCCGTTGAAGCGGCGCCAAAGGTTGAAACGCCCTTCAGCACCGTTACTTCCGTCAAGGTTGTTAAGCTGTGGAGTGGCGACACCGAATCTGACCGTCCCGCCAGTGTAAAAATGCAGCTGGTAGACGCTACCAACAACATTAAGATTGGTGACCCAATTGAACTTTCCGACGAAAACAATTGGACCTACACCTGGACTGGCCTGGACATTAACGTTAAAACCTGGGACGTAATCGAGCTCGACGCACCTTCGGGTTACAGCGTCGGCATCGACACGAACCTGGAAGAAGGCCTGTTCACCTTTACGAACAGCAAGACGCCTCCGCCTCCGAACAATCCCCCCACGCCCCCCACGCCGCCTACGACGGTAACGGGCAAGCTGCCCCAGACGGGTCAGCTGTGGTGGCCGGTGCCGGTACTGTTCTGCGCTGGCTTGGTTGCCGTTGGTGCAGGGCGCATTGTTTCGCACCGTTCGCGCGTTCGCTAATTAACTTCGCATTCCTGTACGCAGGGCCTGGGTTGAGCAAGACTCCCCAGGCCCTTTTATTTCATTAATCACTTCATATACTATTTGTCTAATACTGCTTGGCGCTTGGCGCTTGGTATATGCTATAATATGCGCATTAGGCTAGAAAGGAGAACTCAATGAGCCCCTTACCTGCACCAATTCCCACTGAAGAACTTTCTGACCCTAAACGCATAAAAATTTCTAGCAAGCGTCAAATTACTATTCCGGCATCTACTTATGAAAAATATGGGTTCGCGGAATATGCGTATCTCGAAGAAACCGAAGAAGGCCTTTTTATTTCACCTATTGACCTAACGAGCGAAGACGAAGAGCTTACCGAACAACTCCTTTTGTACTTAATTGAAAAGGGCTATGACGGCCAAGACCTGGTTGACAAATACAAAGAGATTAAACCCAAGTTTCATAGTTACCACTCAGCCCTGAAGCGCGCCGAAGAAGACATAGCCGCAGGTCGCGTTCGCCCTGCGCGTGAAGTCCAAAAAGAGCTAAGGGCAGAATATGGCCTATGACGTTGTATTTACAACAACATTTGAATACGACTATCGCGGAATTTTGGTTTATTTAGTCGATGTGTTAAACACCCCCGTGGCGGCCGGAAGTCTTCTAGAAGAAATAGATCAGATGATACTTAATCTCGAGTCGACCCCTGAATTGTTTGCCATTTCACGAAAAAAATCTCTGGCGTTGTATAGTTACCGCGAATATCCCGTTAAAAACTATGTGGCAATATATCGGATCGAAAATAATCAGGTATTTCTTATTCATATGTTTCATGCTTCGCAAAATTATGAGGCGTATGTATAGGCAAGCCTTGCGTGATACAATTATTCTGTTCTTTATTAGACGCGAATGCTTAGGTTAACGTATGGCTAACAACACACAAGGAAGTGCTTTGGGGCGCACGGTTGGGCGCGTGCTTACGGGCATTGGCCTAGCCTGCATTTTAGCTGCGGTAACCTTGGCGGGTTACAACTTTTACCAGTCGAATTCTGCTGGCCAAGAATCGGCCCATGCGCTGGAAATGCTGGGCACCACGCTTCCCGCGAATGAAAGCGAAGGTGTTGTTTCTGGCGACGTTCTTAACACCGAAATGCCCACCATTCAGATTGACGGCCGTTCCTATATTGGCCGCGTAGACATTCCACGTTTGAGTATTTCCCTGCCGGTTCTGGCTGAGTGGACCGAAGAAGGCGCCAACATTGCGCCATGCCGTTACCGCGGTTCAGTGTATAACGGCACGCTCATTATTGCGGGGCACAACTTTGCTTCGCACTTTGGCAACCTCTACCAGCTGGCCGACGGCGACACGGTTACCTTCGTGGACGTAAAGGGTGTGGCCTACCACTATGTGGTGCTTACGGCAGAAACCATTGACGGTTACGACCTCAAGGGCATGGAAGAAGGCGAGTGGGATCTTACGCTGTTCACCTGTAACTTTAGCGGTGTTGAACGTACCACCGTCCGCTGCAAACGCGTCTAAAATCATTTAGGAGCCCAGGCCCGAGCCCCGCTAGTTTCATTCTTAAGGTAACGGAACCTTCTAATACTGCGTATGGCCGGGCTCAGTTACAAGCCGGCGTGCCTCAAAGAGTTCGGTAGCTAACCATGACGCCTTTGCTATTATTTGCATATAGTTATATGTTAATATATGATATATCAGTAATAAATGAAACTAATTAAGGAAATATCAGATGAAAAGACGTCTTTCTCCTGTTATTTCGGCAGAAGCACAGGAAATTGGTAACAATATTTCTCTTTACCGGCGTATGAGCCGCATTCCTTTGGCGCAGCTTGCCGAACGTGCCAACATTAGCGCCGACACGCTCAGCCGCCTTGAACGCGGCGACGCCGGAGTTTCAATAGGAGCCGTTTTGTCTGTGTGCCGCGTGCTCGGGCTCGACAGTTTCATTATTAAGGCAACGGAGCCTTCCAATACTGCGTATGGCCGGGCTCAGTTACAAGCCGGCGTGCCTCAAAGAGTTCGGTAGCTAACCATGGCGCCTTCACAAGACAGAGTTTTGTTTGTTTCGCTCGAAGAAAACGGCGAACGCATTACTATTGGAAAGATCTTTTTCCATGGCTACGGCGACGCCCTCAGTACCACATTTATTTACGACGAAGAATGGCTTTCGGGCAACAAGTCGTTTCCGCTTGCCCCGCACATGCCACTTGTTCAACAGCATTACAACACCGTAGGTATTCCCGGCTTTGCTTCCGACGCGGCACCAGACCGCTGGGGCCGCATGCTTATCTACAAAGGCATAGCGCAAGAATCGTCCGATATGAATCAGACACTTCGCATAATTGACGAATACGACTACCTTGCCGGAGTGGATGACTGGGCGCGCATGGGGGCTTGGCGCTTTAGCGAAACAAAGGATGGCCCGTTTGTTGCCCAGCAATCTAATATTCCTAAACTTATAGCTCTTCCCGAATTGCTTTCGGCTTCTCATGCGGTGCTTCACGAAAACCAAGAAAGCTATGCGGGAATCAAGTTGCTCTTAAGCGCTGGTACTAGTTCACTGGGCGGCGCGCACCCGAAGGCCACGGTCGAAGACGGCGGCGTGCTCTACTTGGCCAAGTTCCCAAACATCAATGAAACCTGGGACGATGTGCGCTGGGAATCGTTCTGTCTTTCTATGGCTCGTAAGTGCGGAATTACGACGCCGGACTTTCGCGTGATTAATGTCGGAGACTTTCCGGTATTGCTAGTACGGCGTTTTGACCGCGAAGCCGAAAAACGCATTCCTTACATGAGCGCATTGTCGTTGCTTCAGCTAGCCGACAACGCACGTGCCGACTATGCCGACCTTGCCGAAGTTGCTCGCACCTTTGTCGCGAACCCTCGCGGAGAAATGAAGGAGCTGTTTACGCGAACGGTTTTGAATATCGTGCTGCACAACATAGACGACCATGCAAGAAACCACGGCTTTATTCGAACGGACGAAGGTTGGACCCTTTCCCCGGTATTCGATCTAACGGTAAGTCCTTTTGCTGAAGCCGAACGCAGAATGGCCGTTTTCGGACGAACGGGCAGAAATGAAACAGAAGGCCTTTCAGATTTGGCCGAGATTTTTGGCTTGAGCAACGCCGAACGTAATGAGTGCGTAGAAAAGCTTATGTCTGCTTTTGTAACTTGGCGTATAGAAGCGCAAAAAGCTGCTTGTAAAGAAAGCGAAATAGCAGTTATGAAACCGATTTTCGAAGACAGGCTTAGTGCCGTGAAAAAGGCAATGCCTTACTAGGGTTTTATTCATTTGATCAGTGGGCGAAAGGCTTAATTGATAAAATAAATGCAAAGCAGTTTGTGTTTAGTCAAGCATAGGTGAGGGGTCTCGCAATGCCGAGTCATGATTGCAGGATAGTCTACTAATATGCTAGAATTAATATAACAATTAAGCACATCTGCCAACGTATAAGCACACGTCCATGAAGGCGGTGCTTTTTTTCTGCCCTTGTGGATTGCGTACTTTTAAACTGGCCTTAACGCCTAGTTCATGAAGCAGATGTGCTGAGGCGTATAGGGAAGGACCCGCCCAGTTCTACAGGCGAGGGGCGGGTCCGATTTGTATTATACGACAATAAGTAGCGTAACTAAAAAGACTCATTACCGCGAGGCAATGAGTCTTTGGCTTTTGGGTTTTGCGGCGCTGGCTTTTAGGTTTTGCTGCGCCGGCTTTTGCGTTTATGCAAACTTCAGGAATGCCGTGTAGCCTTTCTTGGCTTCGTAGATGTCCGCCTTGCTGGTAACTTCGCAGGGCGAATGCATGGAAAGCACGGCCACACCCGAGTCAATTACGTTCATGCCATACTTGGCCAGCACGTAGGCAATGGTGCCGCCGCCGCCCAGGTCCACCCTGCCCAGTTCGGCCGTTTGATACGCCACCTTGCCCGCTTCCATAATGCCGCGGATCTTGGCAACATATTCGGCATTGGCGTCGTTGGACCCCGACTTGCCGCGGGACCCCGTGAACTTATTGAACACCAGGCCGCGCCCGAAAAAGGCAGTATTCTTAGCTTCAAACGCACTCGCAAACTGCGGGTCGAAGGCAGCCGAAACGTCGGACGAAAGCATATGCGAATTCGCAAGCGCCCGACGCAGGGGTAGGTCGCCCGCTTCACCAGCCAGCGCCATGATTTCGGCGATGGTATTTTCGAAGAACATACTGGTCATGCCCGTGGCACCCACGCTACCAATTTCTTCCTTGTCTACCAGCACGCACACTGCCGTGCGGTCCAGCTTGCCCGCTTCCAGTTGCGCCATGAGCGAAGTGTAAGCACACACGCGGTCGTCTTGGCCGTAGCCCAGTACCATGGAGTTGTCCAAACCGCAGTTGCGCGCACGGCCCGCAGGCACCACTTCCAGTTCGGCCGAAAGGAAGTCTTCTTCTTCGATGCCGTACTTGTCTTGCAGAAGCTTCAGAATCTGAGCGCGTACCGGTTCCTTGGCGGCAATGGCTTCGGGCGTGCCTTCCTTGGCTTTCTTGGCTGCGCTTTCGCTTACCACCAGCGGGCGGCTGCCCACCAACAGGTCGAGCGCTTCACCTTCAATAACCGTGGCCGCGTCCTTCTTCATTTGTTCCGCGCCCAGGTGGGGGAGCAGGTCGGTAATGCAAAAGACAGGGTCGCCTTCCGCTTCGCCAATGTTTACCGTAATGGTCTTGCCGTCCTTGCGCACTACCACGCCATGCAGCGCGAGCGGCAGCGTAACCCATTGGTACTTCTTGATACCGCCATAGTAATGCGTGTCCAGCAGGGCAAAGTCGTTCGATTCATAAAGTGGGTTTTGCTTAATGTCGAGGCGCGGCGAATCCACGTGCGCACCCAAAATGTTCATGCCGTCTTCAATGGGGCGCTTGCCCAGCTGCACCAGCACGACAGTCTTGCCAAAGCTTTCGGCATAAACGCGGGCGCCCGCCTTAAGCTGCGTGCCCGCCGCGCGCGCTTCGTCCAGGCTTATGTAGCCCGCTTCCCGTGCCAGTTCAATGGCACGCGCTGTGCATTCGCGTTCCGTCTTGCATTCCGAAATGAAATCTATGTAACCCGCGGCCAAAGCTTCGATGGCTTTTTCGTCCTTGGCCGAGTAGTCTTTCCATGCATTTTTACGTTCCATAACCGCTTCCTTTCCGCTCTTTCGCTACAGGTAAAGCTCAAGTGTCGCATCACTTTTTCGCGCAATTTTACTAATCATTATGCCCCAAATGCAAAAGCGTGTGAAAAAAACTTCAAAAATAGCCGTTGAAAAGGCATTTTGAAGCAAATACCACCAGACAAGTAGACTTAAATCTGGTAGAATAAAAGCATCATGACCCGGCGCTACTTGCAGGACATATTTTCTTTTGCGAACACTGCCCTTGGCAGGTTTTTTGCCATTGCTATTGCCGTGTGTCTCATGTTTTCCTTAGGCGGCTTTGCCCTCGCGGCGGACGACGGTTTCGACACCTTCACTACGGATCCTGGTGCGTCTAATGGGGGCGGTTCCATCACTACGGACCCTGCCGACGTTAAGGTGGGCGAAGCATTCGTAAACCTTAAGCTGGAAAACTGCATCGTTACATACAAAGGCGAAACTTTCGACGAAAACGCGACGGGCTTCAAAGTTCCGCAGGATCAACCCCTGGAATTTAACGTAGCCCCTGTGGGTGGCGGCCAGGAATACGTAATCGAAAGCATTAGCCTGCAATGCGGCCCGGACGAAAACATCCTGGGCGCCATGGAAGTTGTTCCGCAAGCGGAAGACGGTCTGCCCGACTATTCGGGTAAAGGGCTTTGCACGGTTGGGCTGGAAGACTTGGCTTTAAGCCCCAATATTACTCTTACTGCCAAGGCTATCGAACCATACGCGGCGCCAACCCTTACGCTCAAGAACATGGAACGCGTTTACACGGGCGCGGTCCAGCCGAATTATGGCTATGAAATTGAGTCGAGTGCCGAAGGCCTTCAGAACGAAGACGACGAAATCGTTATTGAAGACTTTGAAGTTCTGGCGGTCGACAAGGGCATCGTCCCAGGTAAGGACGCTGGCAAGCACACTATTCACGTTACCAAGTATTGGGTGAAGCGCCCCACGGCTCCAGGTGAAGACGTAACGCGCCTCTACCAGCCCATCGACCTTTCCCAGGTGGAAGCTGAACTCATTATTAAGAAGGCCCCGCTTTTCATAGTCACGCCTTCCGCTACCAAGCCCTACGACGGCACGCCTCTTACCTATACCGGTGAAGGCGGCGTTTACGACATCACCGACATTCCCTTCCTCATGGAAGAATATGGCCACCTGAAGTTCTACGACGGGCCCATCTATCTGTACGACTGCTACGACCATTTCACGGGCGACTACATTACTCCCACGGGTTCGCAGACTGAAGTTGGTGCTTCCACCAATACGGTGAAAATCCGCGACGACGTGTGGGAAGCCCTTCAGAAGAATTACGACATCACTACAAAGTACGGCACTTTGCGCGTAACGTCCCCGAACAACGAAGTGGTCATTACCGCGCCCACGGAAAACAAAATGTACGACGGCAAGCCGCTTACGGTTGGCACGAAGGACCTTCTGGTGGACGGCCTTCCTAAGGGCTTTACCGTTCAGGCCAAGGTGAACAACGCTTCGCGCACCGACGCGGGCCGCTCCATTACGTCTGTCGACCGTTCCAGCGTGAAGGTGCTGGACCAAAATGGCAAAGACGTCACCAACCTCTATAAGGGTAAGCTGGTCTTTGCCGAAGGCGAACTCTACATTGAACCAGCCGTTCTGTTGGTTACTACTTACAGCGCCACGCGTTCTGCCAGCGGCGGTGCACTTACCGCTGGCGGCAAAATGGACGGCCTGGTAAATGGCGAAACGGCCACCCTGCAAATTACCGGTAGGCAGGTAGGCGTTGGTGCTTCGCTCAACACCTTTAACGTGGCATGGAACGGCACAGCCAAGAAGTCCAACTACCGTGTGGTGGGCAGCAACCTGGGCACACTCACGGTAACGGCCGACTCCAATTCGGGTGGAAGCGGCAGTGGTAACGGTGGCGGTAGCACTGGTGCCAGCCCTTCCAACAACGCCACCAACGGTGGGGGCTCTGCTGGCAATAACGCGGCAGCTTCCAACACCGCTTCCGAAGAAGGCGAAGGCGAAGCAAGCGAAGCCGCCGTAGACGGCATCGACCCCGCCATTGAAAAGCTTGCCCAGGGCATGCAAAACTTCGAACAGCTTCTGCGCGGCGAAGAAACAACGGGTCTCATTGCCCCGGCGGTTGAAGAAACCTTGAGCGACAACGACACTCCTTTGGGCGTGTTCGACGAACCGGTCGACTGCTGGGTTCACTGGTATTCAATCCTTGGTCTTTTGGCCACGGCAATCTATGGTGGTGTGGTAATGTTCTTCCGTCGTGCCTATGCCTACGAACTGGAATCGCGTGAAGCAAACATCCTGGGTGCCCCGGTTGGCCTGGCCCATCCGCAGATCCCTGCAGGCACAAGTGGTCAAGCTGGCAGAGAGGCATAAGTGAGAAAAAGCAATTTCATTATCTTGGGTATTCTTGCAGTGGCTTCGCTGTTCTTGCTGTGGCTGTGGTGGTACCTGGGCTTTAGTAAGGTGGACGGCCCAGCCGACGTGCTCATTAGTGTTGCCTGGTGGCTGGTTATTGGCCTGGTGGCTTTTGGTATTTACCGTATGGAAGCCCGCCGTCGCGAACAGATGCGCACCGTCTATGTTTCGCCCACGGCCCTCTTTAATTGCGAAAGTGGCCTGGTGGAATGCCGCAACATGAGCCAGCGCGTAGACCTGGTCGAACAGATTATGAAGTCCATGAACTACAGCATGGACTTCCAAGACATGCCCGACCCTTCAGACTTTGCCTACTCTTACATCATTCGCACGCACGACTACAAAGACGCCGACCATTGGCGCGGCACCGTGCTCAAGGTGGACCGTTCGGGCAAAGGCTCCAGCGAAGAAAAGTCTTTTAGCACACGCACCTCTCTTGCCACCGCCCTCCTGTAATTGAACAGGGGACGGGTTTTTGTTCCACTTTTCTTACGCTCGCATAGCGCCCCTTTCCCGCGTGCCCTTCCGGTGCACCCCGCCCAGCGCCGCGCACGAATTCGTCCTGTGCCACCTATGAGTTTCTGAAAAAACAATTTTAGTTCCGCGCGAATTTACTATAATGATACAAAGCGCATTCGAAAGGAAATCTCATGGCATTCTATTTCGACGAACCTGCCCGTACCTTTAACGAATACCTGCTCGTGCCAGGCTATTCTTCGTCGCAGTGCATTCCTGCTGACGTCAGCCTGCGCACTCCGCTCGTGCGTTACAAACGCGGCGAAGAACCGGCGCTTTCCCTCAACATTCCCATGGTTTCGGCCATTATGCAGGCCGTTTCCGACGACGGCATGGCCATTGCCCTGGCAACCGAAGGCGGCCTCAGCTTCCTGTATGGCAGCCAGACGGTGGAAGACCAGGCCGCCATGGTTACCCGCGTGAAGGACTACAAGGCTGGCTTCGTCGCGAGCGACTCCAACCTTTCGCCCGAAATGACTTTGGCCGACGTTATTGAACTCAAGGAACAGACGGGCCATTCAACTATGCCCGTAACCGAAGACGGCACCATTCATGGCAAGCTGCTGGGCATCGTGACGGACCGCGACTACCGCGTTTCGCGCATGGACCCAAGCGAAAAAGTGGCAACCTTCATGACGCCGCGCGAAAAGTTGGTTACCGCACCGGCCGACACGTCGCTCAAAGACGCCAACGACATCATCTGGGAGCACAAACTGAATTCTCTGCCCCTCGTGGACGAAAACGACCGCCTCGTGTACATGGTCTTCCGCAAGGACTACGACAGCCACAAGTCCAACCCGCTGGAAATGCTCGACTCGCAAAAGCGCTACCTGGTGGGCGCCGGCATTAACACGCGCGACTACGAAGAGCGTGTGCCGGCCCTGGTGGAAGCGGGCGCCGACGTGCTCTGCATCGACTCTTCGGAAGGTTATTCCGAATGGCAGGCCCGCACGCTGGCTTGGGTGCGCGAAAAGTATGGCGACACTGTCAAGGTGGGCGCCGGCAACGTCGTGGACGGCGAAGGCTTCCGCTTCCTGGCCGACGCAGGCGCTGACTTCATCAAGATCGGCATCGGCGGCGGTTCCATTTGCATCACTCGCGAACAGAAGGGCATTGGTCGCGGCCAGGCTACGGCGGTTATCGACGTGGCGCGCGAACGCGACAAGTACTTCGAAGAAACGGGCATTTACATTCCCATTTGTTCCGATGGCGGCATTGTCTACGACCACCACATTACGCTGGCCCTGGCCATGGGTGCAGACTTCGTTATGCTGGGCCGCTACTTTGCGCGCTTCGACGAAAGCCCTTCGAACCGCGTGAGCATCAACGGCAGCTACATGAAGGAATACTGGGGTGAAGGCAGTGCCCGCGCCCGTAACTGGCAGCGCTACGACCTGGGTGGCGAAAAGAAGGGCCTGACCTTCGAAGAAGGCGTAGACAGCTATGTGCCTTACGCCGGCAGCCTGAAGGACAACGTGGATATTACACTGGCCAAGGTGAAGTCCACCATGTGCAACTGCGGCGCGCTTACCATTCCTGAACTTCAGCAGAAGGCGAAGCTGACCGTGGTGTCTTCAACAAGTATTGTTGAAGGCGGCGCCCATGATGTTGTCCAAAAAGATTCTTCTCCCGTCCGCTAAGGCAATAGCGCTTCATATTTCGCCCTGAAAACGAAAACCCCGCCTTGCGAGCGGGGTTTTCTTGGCATTTGAATAGGGGATTAAAGGGCGCCTTCACCTTCAAGCATGTCTTTCAGGGTGAGGCCTTCAAGGTATTTTGCCATAACACCTTCAAGCCCTTCCCATACTTTCATTGACATAGCTTCTTCCTGGGGAAGAACGCCAGAAACGTGGCCGTCCGCGTAGGGTACGGGAGCTAAGCCACCTTCGGTTGCGCGCAGCACGTCTGCCACGGTGATGTCCGACGGGTCTTTAGCAAGGCGATACCCACCCTGGTAGCCACGCGTAATGTTAAGCATACCTGTAGGGTTGAGCATTGAAATTACGTGCTCGAGGTATTTTTTGGATATGCCTTGACGTTCCGCGATTGACTTCAACGCGACAGGACCTTGATCTTGGTGTTGACTAAGATCAAGCAAGAAGCGCAGCGCATAACGACCTTTTGTCGATATTTGCATAACACAGTCCTGTCCACTCTAAAACTTACACTTACTAGACGCTGCTTATTGTACCAAATAAAACTCCCGTTGCGTAGTGGGTTTTGTAAAAAAATGCCCATTTTGCTGGGAAAACGCCATTTTTTGCCTTAAATTCCACAAATAGACTAACATTTGTAGGAATTGAAGCCTTTGTCCTCAGTTTAAGTAACTTATAAGCTATAAAATGGGGGCTTATAAAAGGGCTAGAAAAGGCCCACAGAAGGGCTACGGGAAAAGCTTTTTTACTCCGCTATACTACTCACATGGATTTCGACCGCGAAATATACTTGGACCATGCTGCCGCCACGCCCCTCGACGCGCGGGTGCGCGAAGCCATGGATCCATTCCTCGCCGACCAGTTTTTCAACCCGTCTTCGCCGTACGCGCCTGCCTGGGAAACGCGCCATGCCTTCGAAGCGGCGCGCGCAGACCTGGCCCATGCCATTGGTGCCAAGCCGGCTGAAGTCATTGTGACCGCTGGTGCTACCGAATCTGTCAACCTTGCTTTTACGGTGGTGGGTGAAAAGGCCCACGTGGTCACCACGTCCATCGAACATTCCGCCGTGCTTGCCTGCGCACAGGCCTACGCGCACACGCTCGTGCCCGTAAACCATCATGGCCTGGTTGACCCTGAAGCGGTCCGTGCTGCCATCACCCCTGAAACGCGCCTGGTAAGCATTGGCCTTGCCAACAACGAAATTGGAACGGTGCAGCCCCTGCGCGCTATTTCTGAAGTGGTCCAGCAGCTGCGTCAGCAGCGCCTCATGGAATGCAATACCACGCCGCTCTATTTGCATTCTGACGCTTCGCAATGTGCGGGCCAGCTGGATGTTAATGTATCCACGCTCGGGGTGGACATGCTCACGCTTAACGCCGCGAAGATCTATGGCCCCAAGCAGGTGGGTCTTCTGTGGGTGGCGCGCGGTGTGCAGTTGCAGCCCTTGGTGTTGGGTGGCGGCCAGGAACGAGGCCTGCGCAGCGGCACGGAAAACGTGGCGGGTACTATTGGCTTTGCGCACGCTCTCCAGATTGCCGTGGAAGGCCGCAAGGAAGAAGCGGCACGCCTGGCAGACCTGCGCAAAGGCCTGCAGCGCCAGCTTCTGGCAGCATTCCCTGAAGCGGTAGTCTCAGGACATAAAAAGCATCACTTGCCTGGACTTTTGCATATATCGTTCCCGGGTCTGGACGCAGAGCGGCTCGTGTACCTCCTTGAAAACGAAGGGGTCTACGTGGCAACGGGTGCGGCCTGTGCGGCCAACAAAGCCACGCGCAGCCACGTGCTTGAAGCTATTGGCCTGCCGCCCGAAGTAGCCGACGGCTCCCTGCGCCTTACCTTGGGCCGTCTTTCCACTGAAGAAAACACGGCCCGCGCCGTTGAGATTATTACCCGCGTGGTTCGCACCGAATACGAAAGGGTCGGTTCATGACCAAAGTATTAGTAGGTATGAGCGGCGGGGTGGACTCTTCGGTTGCGGCGGCGCTTTTGGTGGAAGCGGGCCATCAGGTAACGGGCGCCTACATGAAAAATTGGACCTTCGACGTGCCTGGCATGCAGTGCCCCTGGGCCGAAGACCTGGCCTATGCCAAGCGCACGGCGGTGAAGCTGGGCATAGACCTGCGCGTTTACGACTTTCAGGAAGCATACAAGCGCGATGTGGTGGACTATCTCGTGCACGAATACGAAGCGGGCCGCACGCCCAACCCCGACATCATGTGCAACCAGGACGTGAAGTTCGGCCTGTTTTTGGACACGGCCCTCGCCGAAGGTTTCGACTATGTAGCGACGGGGCATTACGCTCAGGTTGGCCGTGTGGCCGAAAGCCATGCGGGCTGGGAAGGCGCAAGTCAGGCGGAAGTGTCGGCCCCTCGGCGCTCTGGATTGCAAGGGGCGGCGGCATCCCCCTGCCAGCTATTGCGCGCTACCGACGCACACAAAGACCAAACCTACTTCCTCTACCGCATGGGGCAGCGCGCCTTGCAGCACACCCTCTTCCCCCTGGGCACTTACACCAAAACCCAGGTGCGCGAAATGGCAGAGCAGCGCGGCCTTCCCGCGGCTAGCAAGCCCGACAGCCAAGGCATTTGCTTCATTGGCGAAGCACCCATCCAAGACTTCTTGCGCATGTATGTGGCGCCCCAGCCGGGAAATATTATCGACGCCGAAACGCACGAAGTGCTTGGTGCCCACGACGGCGCCCTGTTCTTCACGCTGGGCCAGCGCAAGGGCCTTGGCGTGGGGGGCGGCCAGCCCTATTACGTGGTGGGCAAAGACATGGCTGCCAACGAAGTTTATGTCTCTCACAACCCGCACGCGGAAGCCCTCCAAACTGCCGAACTTACGCTGGAAAACTGCACTTGGCTCGCAGGCGCCGCGCCCACAGCGGGTAGCTATTTAGTGCGCACGCGTCACACAGGTCAGCTTGTTGAATCCGCCTTCACGCCACATGGTGAAGCGGCGGCTACCATTACCTTCCGGGCCCCGCAGGAACGCGTGGCCGCGGGCCAGTCGGCGGTTATTTACGACGGGGAAGTTTGTCTCGGCGGCGGCATAGTCGCATAAGCAATTCACTTTGCCAGCGCAATAATTACCCCAAAACTTTCGCCACGCCGCCCAAAAATCGCTCAGGAAAGCCCGTTGCTCCACCGCACTAAAGCGAGCAAAACCTTGCTTGAACTGCGCAAATACTAACTAAAAAATCTCTCAGGTTCTTCTCAGCTTTGTTTGGGAAGATACTCCTGCAAGCTCGAGCACATATGAAAACGTAAAAGCATTTCGCAAACGAGCGAACAGGAAAAAAGGAGAGAGAAATGGTAGACAAGACTTCAGTTAGAGTAACGGCGATTTCGTCCATCTTGGCGGTAATTATTCTTACCGTAGGCGTGGCAGGTTTTGCCATGGCATACCCCAACAACAACGTCGACAGGCTTCAGGCCCAGGCTGAAGAAGCTGAACGCGATGCAGCCGAAGACCAGGCAGAAGCCGACTATGAGGCCAAAATAGGCAGCCCCGAAGCAGCAGAGGAAGCACGTGAAGCTCTGAATTCCGCACGCGAAGCAGCTGCAGCACGCAAAGCCTATGAGGACGCGCTCGCTGCTCAAAGGCAGAACGCTCCTGCCCAAGAGCAGCCAGCGCCGCAAACCCCAGCAGCACCTGCTGAAGGCACGCAGTATGGCGACGACTATTACAAGCAGGAAAACGGCGTGGTCTATGAATATGACGACGGCCGCTGGGAACCTGAAGCCGACAAGAAGATCGAAGGCGACGTAGTTTACGAATATGACGACGGCCAGTGGGAGCCCGACAGCAAGACCGAAGGCAACATGACCTACGAATATGACAATGGTCAGTGGGAACCCGACACTAAGGTCGAAGGCAATGTGACCTATGAATATGACGACGGCCAGTGGGAACCTGAAGAAAAGTACGAAGGCGGCGTGAAGTACGAATATGACGACGGCCGCTGGGAAGTCGACAATGACGACGACTGGGACGACCGTGACGACGACTAAGTTTAACGAACTGTCATAACGCGGGTTTTATAGACCCACTTGTAGACGCGCCAGCATGCTTCTCCTTCCAACAGTTACAATAAGCAGGCTGGCGCATACTTTGTAAGAAGAGTGGTGCGTGCAACGAAGCGCGTACGCCACAAAGGTTTTAAAGGGCATGCAATGAGGATCTTAGTAGTAGAAGACGAAGCCAACATTGTTGAATACTTGCAGAAAAGCTTGGCTGCTGAAGGTTTTGCCGTAGACACGGCCACCGACGGCATTACGGGCCTCGAAATGGCGCTTTCGCAAACCTACGACGCCATCACCCTAGACATTATGCTGCCCGGCATGAACGGCTACGACGTGTGCAAGGAAATCCGCGCGGCGGGCATTACTACTCCCATCCTTATGCTCACGGCCAAGGACGGCGAATACGACGAAGCCGACGCCTTCGACATTGGTGCCGACGACTTTTTGCGTAAGCCCTTTTCGCTCGTGGTGCTGGTGGCGCGCCTGCAGGCCCTCTTTAGGCGCGGATCGAACGCCGTACGTAACAGCATGGAGGTGGCCGACCTCAAGCTCGATCCCTTTTCAAAACGCGTGGAGCGCGCTGGCCAAACCATCGACCTTACTGCACGCGAATTTTCGCTATTGGAATACCTCATGCATAACCAAAACATTGCGCTTTCGAAGTCGCAGCTGCTTGAACACGTATGGGGCGTGGACTTCGCGGCCGACGAAAACGTGGTCGAAGTCTACATTGGCTACCTGCGTAAAAAGGTAGACACCCCCTTCGAAAAACCGCTCATCCACACCATTCGCGGCGTGGGCTATTGGCTCGGGGAGGAATAGCGCGTGGCTCTTGGTCCGAAAAGTATCCGCGGTAAAGTAACCCTTGCAGCGACAGCAGCAACGGCTTTGGCCATGCTGTTCATTTTGGGCATTACGGCCTTTGCCATGAACCAAATTCTTACGGGCATGATTTCGAATTCCCTCGACGAACGCCTCGACATGGCTCAGGCGGAAGTCATGGCGGGGAATTACCAGGCTGCCATAGACCTTGCGGGCGACGAAATGATGCAGATTATCGACGCGAACGGCAATATTCTGGCCGAAACTCCGAACGCACGCGGGGTAGGCGCCATCGTGGGTACGGGCGAAAGCGGCGAAGACGACGACCTGGCTGAAAAGCGTTTCGAACGGCTTGAGTTTGAACGCGACGACGACGATGACGACGAAGACGACGACGACAATCAGAACCAGGCGCGCGCTAATGCTGGGGCAGTGGCTGGGGCTACGTCGAATACGCAAACAACGCCTCAGTCGCCCGTGCAGCAACCTGCGGCCCCGTCTTACCAGAACGCCAATAACGACGACAATGATGACGACGAAGACGACGCTGCTGAAGAAGAACGCGAACGTGCCGAAGAAGCCGCCAAAGAAGCCGCAGAGCGCGCTGAAGAAGCCGCCAAGGAAGCAGAGGAACGAGCCGAAGAAGAACGCGAACGCCAGCAGGAAGCAGCCCGCCAGGCTGCCCGCCAAGTTCCCCAAGCAGCCAACGTCGACTCCGATGACGACAATGATGACGGCGACGATGCCGACAACGACGACGATGACGACGACGATAGAGGCGGGAAAGCGGACAAGCGCATAGGCCTCTTCTTTGGCGAGCGCCTTGCTTTTGCAGCGGCTTCGGCTGTTTCCAGTGCGTCTTCGAGTGCGTCTTCCGCCGCCAACTCGAGCGCGGCCACCTCGAGTGCCACGTCGAGCGCGGCAACGCCTGCTGCGAGCACGTCAAGCACATCTGCCTCGAGCGCCGCTTCAACAAGCGCTGCCACTTCGGCCGCTTTGAGTGTCGACTCAGCACCCTACATAGATGCAAGCGAAGTCTTTGGCGACGAAGGCCCCTACCTGGTTAAAAAGCGCCAGGTAAACAGCCCCGACGGCACGGCAACCTTGGTGGCGGTTACATCGCTCGCTTCCGCTGCGCGCACCGCAAGCCTGGCTACCCAGCTGTTGGCAACCATCTTTTTGGCCCTGCTCTGCTTGGTGGTGGCCTTCACTTGGAATATGGCGGCGCGCACCTTGCAGCCCGTTGAACACATGCGCCGCACGGCTGAATCGATTAACGCCAGCAACTTGAGCGAACGCATCCCGGTACCCGAACGCGACAAGGACCTTTCGCGCCTGGCAGTCACCTTCAACGAATTGCTCGAACGTGTGGAATCGTCTTTCAACGAACAGCGCCGCTTTGTTTCCGACGCTTCGCACGAACTGAAAAGCCCTGTGGCGGCCACGGGCATCATGCTGGAAACCCTGCGTGAACACCCCGAAGCGGTAGACACGAACAAGGTTATCGAAGACCTCGCCACGGAAAACAACCGCCTTGCCAACATCGTGGGCGACCTGCTTACCCTGGCACGTTCCGACGAAGGGCGCATGCAGGTGGACGCGAAGCCCGTGGACCTTATGGACCTTCTCCTGGAAGAAGCCGCGGGCCTCGAAACGCGCAAGGGTGTTTCGGTAGACACGTCGGGTGTGCAGCCCGTGGTGTGCACGGCCGACGCGGAGCTGCTCAGCCATTCAGTGCGCAATTTGCTTGAAAACGCCGCGCGCTATGCGAAGACCACCGTAAAGCTTTCCTGCGCAGCCGAAGAAGGGGCCGTGCGCATTGTGGTAAGCGACGACGGCTGCGGCATCGCCCCCGAAGACCGTGAGCGCGTGTTCGACCGCTTTGTGAGCCTCGAAGACGGGCGCAGCAACCCCGACAGTACGGGTCTGGGCCTTCCGGTGGCGCGCAGCATCGCCGAACGGCATGGCGGCAGCCTCTGCTTCACGGAACCTGAACTTGGTGGAGCTACGGCGGTGCTTTCTATACCGCTCACGTAGTACGTTGTAGTCGCATCTTGGTTACATTCTTTCATTTCTCTGACACTTCGCCCCTGGAGTTATTTTTGTGCTACACACACCGTATAATGTGCGGCTGAAAAAGATTGGCACAGAGGCGGTTTACGTGATAGAGCTTAAAGAACTCCGCAAGTCATATAAGACAGGATCCTTCGAGCAAAAAGCGCTCGACGGGGTTACGCTTACGCTGCGCGACAACGAATTTGTGGCGGTCCTGGGGCCTTCGGGTTCCGGCAAGACCACCTTGCTCAATGTGCTTGGTGGCCTGGACCGCGCCGACTCAGGCGACATTGTTATCAACGGCGTTTCAACGGCCGACTATAAAAGCGCCGACTGGGACACCTACCGTAACCACCGCATCGGCTTCATTTTCCAAAGCTACAACCTTATCCCGCATCAGAGCGTGTTGGGCAATGTGGAACTGGCACTGACCTTGGCCGGCGTTGGTTCGGCGGAGCGCAAAAAGCGCGCCGCGGAAGCGCTCGAACGCGTGGGTCTGGGCGACCACATCAACAAGAAGCCCAACCAGCTTTCTGGTGGGCAAATGCAGCGCGTGGCCATTGCGCGCGCCTTGGTAAACGACCCCGACATCGTTCTGGCCGACGAACCTACGGGCGCCCTCGACACTGAAACGGGCGTGGCGGTTATGGACCTGCTCAAGGAAATTGCCCAGGACCGTTTGGTGGTCATGGTTACGCACAACCCCGAACTTGCCGAAGAATATGCCACCCGCATTGTGCGCCTGGCAGACGGCAAGATCGTTTCAGACACCAACCCCTTGGCTGCAGGCGAAGAAGCCGCGGCCGTCCTTCCGTTGGCGGGCGAAGAAGCCTTCCCCAAGCGCCGCGCGAAGATGGGCTTCCTTACGGCTTTGGGCCTTTCTTTCAACAACCTCATGACAAAAAAGGGCCGCACCTTCATGACGGCCTTCGCGGGCAGCATTGGCATTATTGGCATTGCAGCCATCCTTTCGCTTTCCAACGGCGTGAACAACTACATCGCCGACACTGAAGAGCAGGCGCTCACCAGCTACCCCATCACCATTACCAAGTCGAGCTTCGATTTTTCTGGCCTTATTGGTGGTTTCCAGGAAGGCAATGTCGAATCTGAAGAAGAAGAAAAGTCGAAGTTCGAAAAGGGCTTGGAAGGCCTAGCGGGCGAAGAAAAAGAAGAGTCCGCAACGCCTGCCCCGAGTACAAACATCGTTGAAGTGCCCATGATGACGCAAATGTTTGCCCAGGTGAAGAACAACAACCTTAAGGACCTGAAGGCCTTCCTCGACAGTAGCGACTCAGGCATAGACCCCTACGTTCACACCATTCAATATTCCTACGGCATTGTGCCGCACATCTACAGCACCGACACGTCGGAAGGCGTTATTCAGCTCAACCCGTCTAACATGGGCTACGCGCTCACGGGTGGCGTGGACTCTTCGGCCTTCGGTTTCAGCGGAACGGGTACGGAAGTGTTCGCCGAAATGATGCACAACCGCGAACTGGTAGAAGACTCCATGGAAGTAGTGGCGGGGCACTGGCCTGAAAACTACGACGAGTGCGTTCTCATGCTTTCGCGCACGGGGCGCCTGATGGACTACACCCTCTACAGCATTGGCTACTACGACCCTGACCTCATGGAAAAGCTTGCCAAGGACACGCTCGACGGCAAGGAAGTGGAAGCGCCTGAAACCGCCCAGGACTTCACCGTCGAAAAAGCCCTTAAGCTTGAATTCGCCGTGCTTCCTGAAACGGCTTTGTACCAGCACAACGAAGCGCAAAACATTTGGACGAGCATTTCCAATGACGAAGAAAAAATGAAGAAGCTCGTCGACGAAGCGGTCCGCCTGAAGGTGGTGGGCGTGGTCCAGCCGACGGAAAACGCCGTCGCTTCGATTACGCAGGGCATCCTGTACACGCCGGAGCTCACGGAATACCTGATCGCGCAAGCCACCGAATCGGACATTGTTAAGCAGCAGAAGGCCAACAAGGAAACCGACGTATTTACGGGTGAAAGCTTTGAAGACCTGCGCGAAAAGCAGGGGGCAGACTTCGACTTTGGATCCATGTTTGAAGTTGACGAAGAAATGCTCAATTCCGCCTTTAGCTTTGACACGAGCGGCCTTAATTTCAGCGGCATGAACCTGGACATGAGTGGCCTGAACATGGACACGAGCTCCATGAATATTGACCCGAGCGCCATGCAGCTTGACTCAAGCGCCATCGAGTCGGTCTTTAGCGAAGACGCCATGCGCCAGGTTATGGCCAACGCACCTGCCTTTAGTATTGAAAATTCCGGCATCGCCGACGGGGCAACCGATCTTACGCCCGAACAGCAAGAAAGCGTCAACAATGCTGCGCGTGAATTGTCTGCCGGTTTTTCCGCGTGGGCCTTAGCGAATGGCAAGAACATCTTCGACCCCAACGCCGACACCACCGCGCTCTTCCAGGAATATATGCAGACCGAAGCGGCCCAGGCTATCGTGGCGCCTTTGGCCGAAGAATTCGGTAGCGTTGTTGAGCAGCGCATAAACGAAGCCATGCAAAACTATATGCAAAACGTGTTTGCGCCCTACCTTTCGCAGGCTATGACGCAGATGATGACGACCGCCGCGCAAATGATGGCAACGCAGATGGCCACGGGCATGCAGCAACAGATTGCATCGGTAACGTCTTCCCTTGGTTCGACTCTGTCTACGGCCATTTCCGGCCAGCTTCAAAGCCAGATGGCAAACCTCCAAGACACCTTGAGTTCTGGCTTTAGCTTCGACTCCGACGCCTTCGCCAACGCCATCAAATTCAACATGACGCAAGACGACCTCACCAGCCTGCTGACGAACTACCTCAATGCCGACGAACTCAGTTACGACGGCAACATGAAGAAGCTCGGCTATGCCGAAGAAGACTCGCCGGAAAGCTTGACCATTTACCCGCGCGACTTTGTTTCGAAGGAAG
Source organism: uncultured Coriobacteriaceae bacterium (assembly GCA_902768975.1). Lineage (GTDB taxonomy): Bacteria > Actinomycetota > Coriobacteriia > Coriobacteriales > Eggerthellaceae > CACXMZ01. The sequence goes on along the minus strand of CACXMZ010000007.1, from coordinate 43,115 downwards.
CGGTGCTCGGCATCATCGACGGCTACAACGAAAAAGTGAAGGCAGCTGGCGACGAAGATTCCGCCATCCAGTACAGCGACATCGCGGGCGTTCTTATGAAGTCGGTCACGAGCATTATCGACGCCATTTCGCTCGTGCTCATTGCCTTCGTTTCCATTTCGCTCATCGTGAGCTCCATCATGATTTCTATCATCACCTATATTTCGGTGCTTGAACGCAAGAAGGAAATTGGCATCCTGCGCGCCATGGGTGCTTCCAAGGGCAACATTGCCAACGTCTTTAATGCCGAAACTTTCATTGAAGGGCTTATCGCGGGCGTGCTTGCTATCGCAGTGGTCTTGGCGGTTTCGGTCCCCGTTAACATCTTCGTGGAAGCGGGGTGGGACGTGCCGCGTATCATGTCTTTGCCCTGGAGTTCGGCGCTCATTCTTATAGGCATAAGCGTGCTCCTGACCTTCCTGGCGGGCCTTATTCCTTCCCAGGCTGCTTCCCGCCGCGACCCCGTGGAAGCCCTTCGTTCGGAATAATATTCCGCGTTTGCTTTGTGCCGGCGCTCCGACCACAGGAACGCCGGCATTTTTTTACAATATTTCGCAAAATAAGGCATTTTTTCTAGACGTAAACCACAATATATGGTAGAAATAGTACCCAGATGCACCTGTTACATCTAAATGCAGCAATATAAATGTACTAGAGAAAAGACGCAGCATGAATGAACGGATTCAGGGTGTGAACGTGTATGGCGGGGGTCCCGTGCAGCACTATGTTTTTAGTGCCCACGAACAACGTCAGAAGAAGCATTTTCTTTTGAAATTACTTCTTTTAGCGGTCCTTTCTGTCATATTCGCCTGGTGCATGCGCTCGGCATTTTTGGCTTTCGCAGAGCCTCCACAGGCAACCGCTGATACTGCGCCTATCTCGCAGGTTCAGCCCGCGGAACAAAACAACCAGCAGCCGGCCCGAGCGTAATGCCGGCTGCTGTTTCTTTTCGTTCCGCCGTTTTTACAAACGGCGGAACATGCCCACGCTGCAGTTCAATCTGCTGGCACACTAAGCCCTCCGTGTTCCACTGCGCGCACCAAAGTGCGCTCATTTCACCAGTCGGGCTTATTGTGCTCAGCAGATTGAACTTCGCTGACTTTGTTGGACCTGCGCGACAAAAAATAACTTCGCTGGCTTTGCTGGACCTGCGAGATAAACAATTGAACTTCGCTGACTTTATTGGACCCGCGACTCGCGCCCTATTTGTTACAACGTTGTTTATAAATCTCGCCCCCTTATGCGGTAAGATGAAGGGGTAACACGCATGAGCATGAGCGAGTAAGGTAGAAGCTATGACCATTTTCAACACCCCTTCAGAAAACCTCCAGCCTGAAAACAATGCAAACCTTTCCCCCAAGGAACAAGAGTCGCGCGCCATGGGCGAACTGCTCGGCCGCTTGCTTCATTCTGAACTGCCCGACGCCATAGACATCGTCATGCTCGGGCCAAGCAGTGCCACCGCTGAAAGCCCCGGTTTTGGCTTCGCGTGTTTCGCGGCTCGTCTTTTTTCCGAAGTGGGCGCCTCGCGCATTCGCAGCATTGCGGCAAGCCACGAAATGGACCTCATCCGCCTTTCCAATACGGGCACCTTTTGGGCGCGCTTTCCTGCAGCCGACCTAAGCCCCGACGAACTTTCTTCGGTGCTTGCCGCTGAAGCAGCCATGAACCGCTTGCTTTTCGTGAAGGAAGCCTTCGACGCGCAAAACAGTGCCCCTTCATGGACCGAAGTCGACTGCGCCCTGGCCGACGCCAGCCTCATTAGCTCCATTGAAAACACCGTCCCCACACAGGTTAAGGGCATTGCTAACAACCCCTTGCTGGAAATCTATGGCACCCAGGGGCGCAAGGGCGGCGAATGGGACATCCGCACGCGCTTCGCCTTGGTGGCCGAATCGCTTCGCTTGCCGTACCGCCTTGCCTACTCCTTCGACTGCAATGCCGAAGAAGGTTTGTTCAGCATCGACTACACGGCGCCGCTTGCCAGTTGGCTGCCGCAGCACCGCTTCGAAGCGGCGAGTTCTTCCTGGGTCGACTGTTCTGCCCAGGCTTCACAGGGGGCTGCGCGCTACGCCCTTTCGGTAGGCGCCATCATGGCCGCGGTTGCCTTTGGTACGAGCGTGGGCATTTCGCGCGTGCGCATTGCAAGCCACCCGGTGTCCTTAAGCAACGACGCCGCCATGACGCTGTACTTCGATCGCCTTCCCTTTATTTCGAAGGTTATTCCCCTCATTGAAGCCCGCGACATCAACTGGATGCAGGAACTGCTCAATGCTTCGACAACGGTCGACGCAGCCTTCGACAAGGCGGTCCACGCCAACCACAAGCAGCCCACGGGCGACGAACGCCCCCTGCCGCAGGACTTGCGCGGCCTGCTGTTTGCCGACACGGTGGGTGAACTCGACGTGCTTTCCGACATGCCCACCGACTCGTGGGACACGGTGCACGCCGCCGAAGCCGACCGTCAAGAGTCGCCTCTGGCGGCCATTGCTGTGCTTGAAAGTGTGGTGGATGCCGCCGACAAGGAAGTCGAAAACCTTCCTGAAAACACCAAGGCACTGTACTGCTCCGACACAGTTTCGCGCTTCCTGCTGCCCCTGAACAAGGTCAGCGAAGAAACGCGCTTCGTGCGCTATTCCGACTCGGGCTTTCGCGCGCGTTCCATTCTGTGCGACCTCTACTGCGACATGGGCGAACCGGACCGTGCCATTCAGCAGGCCGAAAAATGCATCGAGCTGGCACCCACGAGCACCATTGGCTATACGGACTTGGTGAATGCTTTGTTCACCAAGCAGCAGCACGCCGATGCGGTTCCTTACCTGGAAAAGGCCCTGTCCTATTCCACTTCGGATTCGGTCATTCCCTTCATCTACTATCGCCTGGCCTTTGCCCTGTGGCAGTCGGGGCGCAAGGAAGCGGCCTTGGCGGCCTATGTCATGTGCCAGCGCCATAATTTTGGGCGGCCCGAAGTGGTAGCAAGCGAAATGGACGAGCTGCTTGCCGAAATGGGCAACCCTGAAATTCCCGAACCTTCAGAAGCGCGTGAAATCCTCCAGCGTGAAGGCATTACGCCTGCGCCAAGCCCGCAGGTGCGTAGCCTGATTGCTTCCCAGCTGGTGCCCTTGGTCGACAATGGCATCTTGGACATTTCAGCGGCTCTTTCGCGCATGATAGGAACGGTGGAAGGCCACCGCGACGAACTGTTTTCGGTAGGGGAGTCGCTCCAGAGCTAAGCGCGCTCATTAGCAGCCCGCATTAGCAGCCTGCACTGGCAGCCCGCATTGCCAAAGTCCTTAATTGAAAACCTGCGATTAGTGCGCTGCGGCGCGTGCGCGCTTTCATTCTCTGCTATACTTTCCCACGCCTTTGCATCGTTGGGCCCTGCACTGGCCATGTAATACGCTGCCCATAGCCCGCAGGAATACCTGCGCGGAAAGGAGATTTATCATGGAAGCTTCCCTTTCGAAGCGAAAGCTTGGAACGCGTTCGCTTGCCCAAGCGGGCGTTATTGCTGCAGTCTATGCAGCCGCAACCTTGGTGTGCATGCTGGTCCTGCAAGGTCTTGCTTGGGGGCCGGTGCAATTTCGTATTTCAGAAGCCATCTGCGTTGTTGCCGTTTTTTCTGCCCCTGCGGTTCCCGGCCTTACCCTGGGTTGCATTATTGCCAACTTTATTAACGTGGCCCTAAGTGGCACGGGTTTGCTGGGCATGCTCGACGTGGTGTTTGGCAGCCTCGCAACCTTCCTGGGAGCCCTGTGGTGCCGAAAGTTTCGCAGCAAGCCTCTGCTGGCCATTGGTGGCTTTGTGGTGGCCAACGCGCTTATTGTGCCTGCCTACCTGCCCATTATGTTGCAGGGCCTGGGTTTCTACACCATTCCTTTCACAAGCATTGCCCTCGACGGCATCTACCCGCTCATGTACCTGTTTGGCGTTGTGGCCATAGGCATTGGCGAAGCGGTGGTTATCTATGCCCTGGGGCTTCCCTTGCTTGCTGCCCTGAAGCGCTTTGGCCTGGCTGAAGAAGAATAGCCCCGCACCAGAAGAGGCGCGCACTGAAGCGGAGCCACGCGCGCACAAAGAGCCCCGCACTCTGCACTACGCACATTTCCTGTTCGCTTCCTATCGTGCATGGTTGCAGGCTGGTGCCCTTGCTATAATAGGTCGTTCAGGCATGCGCGAAAACGTAAACGAAACTGAACACTGAAGACGCAGGCCCTGTGCTGCACGGAAAAAGACGGGAAGTAGCATGAATCCACTTATCGTTATACCGGTTTTTATTTGCGCGAGTTCGCGCAGTTCAAATGACTCATTAATCGCCACCTACGACCACCCTTCAACCCTGGGCAAGATTGACGAATTGCCCCGCTGTTTGGAGTCGCTGGTAAACGTAGACCAGATGGGCCCCATTGCGGTTTTGGTGGCCGCCGACCCCGACCTCGCGGCCCCAGCAACCGAACGAGTCCGTGCCATTTGCAACCAATTCCCCAGCTTGGACATCCTGGTGGTGGGCGAAACGGAACTTGCCCTGGTACGCAAGCGCTTCGAACAGCTCAACCTCGACACCCACGAAGAAGAAATTGGCCTGACAGGTTATGGCGCTATTCGCAACCTTGGTCTGGTGCTTGCCAATGTGCTTGGCTTCGACGCCGTGCTTTTCTTGGACGACGACGAAGTTATAGACGACCGCGATTTCATGTCGCGCGCCATGTACGGCTTGGGCAAGCTCACCAAGCGCGGCATTCCCATTCTTGCTAAGACGGGCTACTACTTGAATTCTGAAGGCAACTACCATTCCATGAGCCAAGACAAGTGGTACAACCGCTATTGGGAACAGGGGCGCGCCTTTAACAAGTGGATAGACAAGGCCATGAAGGGCCCGCGTCTTTCCCGTTCGAACCATGTGTGTGGTGGCTGCTTGGCTATTCACCGCGAAGCTTTTTTGCGCGTGTGCTTCGACCCCTGGATCGTGCGCGGGGAAGACCTGGACTACCTGCTTAACCTGCGCATGTTTGGGTCCGACGTCTGGTTCGACAACACCTGGCGCCTGCATCATCTGCCGCCCAAGACGCGCAGCGAAGGCTTGCGCTTCCGCCAAGACATCTATCGTTGGCTCTATGAATTCCGCAAGATCGAATACAGTTCTTCGCAGGTGGACCTGCAGCAGATTAAGCCTTCTTCGCTTGAACCGTACCCGGGCCCCTTCCTGGAAGAAGGAATTGAAAAGCGCGTGAAGCGTACGGCTTGGTTGCGAAGCTTGGGTCGCCCCGACAAGGCGGCGTACCGTGCGGCGGCCAGCGCGGCAGCAAATGACGCGGCGGCCTATGCCCAGGAAAATTGCGCGAACTATTTCGAGTTCCAGTCTATCTGGCCAGAAATCATGGCACGCGTGGAAGGCGACAAGGCGCTTTCTGCTGCGCTGCTGCAGTCCATTGTGCCCGACGACCAGGAACAGCCGCAGGAAGTGCGCAATATCGACCCAGGTTCAACAGGGGAAATTCGCCTCAACCTTGACGAATAGAAGGTTGTTTTGGAAGTTGTTATTGGGGCAGCCCTTTGCGGAATAGTCGTCGGTATTCTTTCAGGCCTTTTGGGCGTGGGCGGCGGCTCCATGATGGTGCCCATCTTCCGTTTGGGCTTCGGGCTTTCTGCCCTTGCTTCTACGGGCACTTCACTTTTTGCGATGATCTTCACCGCGGCGGCGGGTAGCATTACCCACGTCCGCAACCATACCTGCCTGGTGCCCCTCGGCTTGATTGCAGGGGTGTGTGGGGCTTGTACTTCGCCTTTGGGCGTTCGCCTTGCCAATATGTCACCCGCGTGGCTGGTCATGCTTGCCACTGGTGGCGTTATTGCATATTCGGCGTCAACCATGTTGCGCAAAGGTTTGGCCATGCCCAAGGATGGCAGCGTTGTCGCTGCAACCAAGGCGGCAGAATCCGCCTTCCTCGAGCCCAAAGACCTCACGCGCCGACACTACATTATTGGCGCCATTGCCGGCCTGGCAGCGGGCGTTGCTGGCGGCTACGTGGGGCTGGGCGGCGGCTTTCTGATGGTTCCTATTTTTGTGGCGGGCGCTGGCCTTCCCATGAAGCAAACTTCGGGCACGTCCTTGTTTGCGGTGGGCATCCTTGCCACCACAGGCGCTATTACTCAGGCGGTCTATGGCAACGTGGAAGTGCTCGCGGGCTTGGCTATGGCCGCTGGTTCTATTCCTGGTGCCATAATTGGCGCGAATTACATCAGGCGCATTCCCGAACGCACCTTGCGACTTTTGTTTGGCGCCTTCCTTTTGTTTATTTCCGTTCTTCTGGTTGTTAACGAAATTCTTTTCTAGGACCGTATGCCATGGATTTTGCGCCCCAGACACGAGTTCGACTTCTCGACATTGTCCTCCTTATTGTGGCGGCCGTTTCGGCTGGCTTCTTGGTTGTTAACTTGGTCAGTCCTAACCGCAGTATTCCCGCCCTGTTCTTGGCAGGTTTGGCATTTACGGCCAGCCTCTTAATACTTTTGGGCAGCTGGCTCGACCCCGACCGCATTCGCGCTTCCCAGTCGAACGCCATGCTCACGCTTGCGGGCGAAACGCTTGAATCCATGACCAACCGCGGCCTGGACACGGTAAGCGCCCAGGAAGTGTGTGAACTCATGCTGCCGGCAACTTCGGCTATTGCGGTGGCCATAACCGACAAGGAATGTATTCTGGGTTACGCCGGCCGCGACAAGGCCTATAACGAAGTGGGCTCACCCATTCAAACCCAGGCAACCCACACGGTTATTCAAGACGCCCAGATGCTCATTCTGCGCACCCAGGAAGAAATTGGGCTCCCCCTAAGGAGCGTTATCCACGCCGCCATTATTGCGCCGCTTTTCAAGGGCGAAGAAGTCATTGGCGCGCTCAAATTTTATTACCCTTCCAGCGTGCGCCTAACCGAAACCGAAGAGTCCATTGCCCAAGGTTTTGCCGAACTGCTTTCCACGCAGATTTCCGCCAACGCCCTTGAAGAACAGCACCGGCTCTTTACTTCGATGGAACTCAAGCTTCTGCAAAGCCAAATCAACCCGCATTTTCTGTTCAATACCATCAATACCATTTCGGCCCTTATCCGCACCGATCCTGCCCAGGCACGCGAACTGCTGCGCGACTTTGCAACCTTTTATAGGCGCACGCTTGAAGACGCGTCCGACCTTATTACCCTCGAACGCGAATTGGACCAAACCGAACGCTACCTGCGTTTTGAAATTGCCCGCTTTGGCGAAGACCGCCTCCAGTTTTCGACGTCGTTGGGCGAAGGGGTGCGGGAAAGCTTGGTGCCGGCCTTCTTGGTGCAACCCCTGGTTGAAAATGCAGTGCGCCATGCTATGCCCAGCGAAGGGACCTTGCATATTACGTGTTCGGCGCAGCGCACGGGGGCCGACCTGACGCTCGTCGTTGAAGACGACGGCCTGGGCATGAACGAAGAAGCCCAGGCAAAATTGCTTGAAGGCGGCAGTTCGAAGGGGCTCGGTCTTGCCCTAAAAAATATTCAGGAACGCATTCGTGGCTACTATGGGCCCGAGTCGTATATGCAGGTAGAAAGCGAAGAAGGCAAGGGTACGAGCGTGCAGCTCTTTTTGAAGGGGAGTTGTGCGTGGTAGTTCATATTATGGTCGGGTGCGGCCTGTCCAAGTATAATGAAGCTACCTAATAGTTGCAGGCGAAAAGAAAGGACGAACGTGCTTAAAGCAATCATTGTTGACGACGAAGCGCCGGCGCGTTCGGAGTTGCGCTTCCTGCTCGACGAAGTGGGGCGGGTTGAAGTGGTTGCGGAAGCAGCCAACGTGCGCGAAGCAATTGAATGTCTCAAGGAACACCCGTGCGACGTGGTCTTCCTCGACATAAGCATGCCTGAAGCAACGGGCATGCAACTGGCCGACGCCCTGCAGCGTTTGAAGTTTCCACCCGCCGTGGTGTTTGTAACCGCCTACAGCGAACATGCCCTGGACGCGTTTTCGGTTAATGCCGTGGACTACCTGTTGAAGCCCGTGGAAACCGACCGCCTGAAGCAGGCCATTTCGCGCGTGTATGAACAGGTGCGTCTCCAGGCTACAGCCAAGAGTGGTGAACGCATTTCGGTTGAAAAGGCGGGCAAGAAGATTCTCGTGAACGTGGAAGCAATCCGCTTCATTATGGCGCGCGACGACTACGCTTACGTCCAAACCGACGCGGACCGTTTTTTCAGCACGTCTTCGCTTTCGCAGCTTGAAAAGAAACTGGAAAGCCATGGTTTCTTTAGGGTGCACCGCGGCTACTTGGTAAACCTGGGCTACGTAAAGGAAGTCGAAACCGTCACGGGTGGCACCTTGCTGCTGACCCTCGACTCCTGTGAAGAAAAGATTCCCGTTTCGCGCCGTCGCGTTGCCGCGCTAAAGAAGGCGCTGGAACTCTAGGAGGGCATTCCCATGGCAATAACTGTTGAGGATACCCAGTATCCTTCTGTTTCGACCCTAATAAACAACAAGGTGGCGAGCCGCATCCGCGCGAAGGACGCAAGCCTCTATGACTTCAGTCCTGAAGCCATGCAGTGCGCCCAGGAATTTATGGGCTGGGTCGACCTAGCTACCAACACCCCTTACCCCGTGAGCAGTATTGTGGAATTTGCCCAGAGCGCTATAGCGGGCGGCATTCGTTCGGTGCTGCTTATTGGCGAAGGTGGCTCGACCCAGGCACCCATGACCATTACCAAGTACAACAAGGAAGACTCTTCGCTCGTGAAGTTCCGCGTCCTGGACTCGGACTCGCCCGTGCGCGTGCGTTCTATCATGACGGACCTCAACCCCGAATCGATGCTCGTGCTGGTTTCTTCGAAGAGCGGCACCACCATCGAAACGCGCCTTATGTTGCAGGCGGCGCGCAAGGAAATGCAGCGCAAAATGGCGGCCGAAAAAATTCCTTCGCACTTGGTGGCCATAACCGACCCCGGCACTGAGCTGGAACAGCTTGCTCGCGAAGAAGGATGGCGCGCCATTTTTTCGGGCGTGCCTTCGGTGGGTGGCCGCTACAGTGCGCTTTCCGTGTTTGGTCTGGTGCCCACGGCTTTGGTGGGCATAGACATGGAAGACTTTATGGCCCATGCGGTTGAAGCCGAACGGGCCTGCAGCGTGGACAGCGTTGAAAACCCGGCCATCCAGTTGGCTGCCTTCCTCTACGACAACTACGTGGCAGGCCGCGACAAGTTTAGTTTCCTGGCGCCGAAGCGCGGCCGCGTTTTGGGTTTGTGGATCGAACAGTTGGTGGCGGAAAGCCTTGGTAAGGAAGGGAAGGGCATTCTTCCCAACATTGAAATTGACCCCCTCGTGCTCACGCGGGACGCGGGCGATCGTACGGCCATCATGTACAAGACCAAGACCGACCTGTGGGACGAACGCAAGAACTTCGAAATGAGCTACGCCTACATGAACAAGGACATTCCGTGCCTGGAGTTTTCTATTGAAAGCGCCCAGGAGCTGGCGGAACATTTTGTTATGTGGGAATACGCCATTGCCATGTGCGGCTACCTTATGCAGGTGTGCCCCTTCGACCAGCCCGACGTGGCGGCGGCCAAGCATGCCGTGCTCGACATTTTGAAGGAAGGCCATATCGAGCCCGACTTCGTGCAGGAAAATATTGGAAGCATGCACATGGGCACGGTGGAAGTGCGCCTGAGCGACGAACTGAAGGGGGCGCGCACGCTTGAAGTGGCCCTCCATGCGCTTTTGGCAAGCATTAAACCGGGCGACTACTTTGCCCTGAACGCGTTCTTGCCCTTCACGGGTGAAGGCCGCCGCGAAGCCCTTGAAACCATTCGCCATTCCGTGGCGGCGGAATGCGGCATAGCGTCCTGTTTGGAAATTGGGCCGCGCTACCTGCACTCCACGGGCCAGCTGCAAAAGGGCGGTCCCAACAACGGCGTCTTTTTGATTGTTTCGTCTGGCGAAATGCTCGACATTGAATTGGACAACGCCGAAGCACCCAGTCTTGCCGCCCTGGCGAAGGCCCAGGCTGCGGGCGACCTGAAGGTGCTAAACGAACGCGGGCGCCGCTGTATGCACGTGCACTTGCCCGACAATTCTTCCGTGGTCCTGCGCCAACTTGGCGAAGTCGTTCAGCGCATTTGCCGCACCATTGCCTAGCGTAATCCACTTACCGGGAACCTGGCCTGGGGGAGTCAAAGGCCCCCAAGGCGCGCGTGCTATCATGTAGCTATGCTTAATGCGCTCGACATTCACGTAACAGGAATTGTGCAAGGGGTTGGCTTTCGGCCCTTTGTGTACCGCCTTGCCAAACGCCACCTGGTGAATGGCTGGGTGCTCAATGCGGTCGACGGGGTGCACATTCATGCAGAAGGCGAAGAGCAGCTCGTGGACCAGTTTGTCATGGCCATTCACGACGAAGCGCCCGCCGCTTCAAGCGTGAAGCGCATAGACATGGTCGAAGTGCCGCTTGAAGGTTTCGACTCCTTCGAGATTCGTTTTTCAGACGCCGAAGAAGTGGCAGAAACCACGCTCGTTTCGCCCGACCTTGCAACCTGCGAAGACTGCGTTGCCGAATTGTTTGATCCGGCGAACCGCCGTTTTCGCTACCCGTTTATCAATTGCACGAATTGCGGGCCGCGCTTCACGATTATCGACGAACTGCCTTACGACCGCGCCAAGACTTCAATGCGCGACTTTGAAATGTGCGAAGCCTGTGCGGCTGAATATGCCGACCCTGCCGACCGTCGCTTCCATGCCCAGCCCGACGCCTGCTTTAGTTGCGGGCCGTCTTTGAGTTTTGTTGACCTTGACCAGACCTTGGGGAGCGAAGATGCTCATTCCGCTGTTTCAACTCCAGGCGAAGTGCTCTGGGCGCACAACCGGGAAGAGTCGGACGCCATTATTGCCCGGACGGTCGAACTGCTTGCTGCGGGCAAGATTGTGGCCATAAAGGGCCTGGGCGGCTTTCACCTGGTTTGCGACGCCACCAATGCAGAAACGCTGCAGGAATTGCGCCGCCGCAAGAAGCGTGAAGGCAAGGCTTTCGCGGTCATGGTGCCGAATACAGAAGCCGCGCGCGCATACGTTCAGGTGAGCCCCGAAGAAGAAAAGGTGCTCGCGTCCCCGGCGCGCCCTATTGTCTTGCTCAAGAAAAAGCCAGGGCTGCAATTTGCCGAAGGCCTGGCAGACAAGCTCCCTGAACTGGGCCTTATGTTGCCCGCAACGCCGCTTCAGCACTTGCTTTTGCATGACTATGAACAGGCAACGGGCAAGAACATGCTGGTTTTTACGTCGGGCAACGTGCACGACGAACCTATTCAGACAGACGACGAAGAAGCGCTTGTGGCCCTTTCTGGTATTGCCTGTGCCCTTGTGGGCAACAACCGCGCCATTCGCGCTCGCTATGACGACTCGGTCGTGCGCGTGTTGGATTTTGGCGGCGACGAAACGGCCATACAAATTATTCGCCGGGCGCGCGGTTATGCTCCGTTGCCGCTCATGCTCGGGGGAAGCGGGGAAGCTGCCCCAAATGCCGAAGCCAGAACACCTGGTGCGACTCTGGATCCCGAACCTGGAACATCTGAAGCGACCCCGGACTCCGAACCTAGAACACCTGAAGCGGTCCCAAGCCCAGACGCTCGCACGCCGCTGCCTTCGGTCTTCGCCACAGGCCCCGAACAGAAGAACACCTTCTGTTTCCTGGAAGGCGACCGCGCCTTTGTTTCGCAACACATGGGCGACATGGAAAACGCGGAAACCTTCGACGCCTGGCTGGAAGCAAAGGCCACCTACGAGCGCCTGTTTGAATTGACGCCAAGCCGCGTGGCCTGCGACATGCACCCTGAATATCTCACGACGAAGTGGGCCGCCGGCCAGGACTTACCCACCACTTCGGTGCAGCACCATCACGCGCATATCGTTTCGGCCATGGCTGAACATGGGCTTGAAGGCCCTGTGCTTGGTTTTGCCTTCGACGGCACCGGCGCTGGCCCCGACGGAGCCATTTGGGGCGGGGAAGCCTTGCTGTGCAACCTGGCAAGCTACGAGCGCTTTGCGAACTTTGCCTACTTCCCCCTGCCTGGCGGTGCCGCTGCCATCAAGCAGCCCTTGCGTTGTGCCTACGGTGCGCTTTGGGCCTTCGACCTGCTTGAGCACCCGGGCGCGCAGTCTGTACTCGATGCACTTGGCGAAGAAGCCGCCATCTGCGACCGCATGATAGAGCAGGGCATCAACACGCCGTACACCAGTTCCGTGGGGCGCCTCTTCGACGCGGCGAGTGCCATCTTAGGCGTATGCACGCACGCTACCTACGAAGGCGAGCCAGCCATCCTGCTTTCGGCCGCTCTGCCAGAAACGCCGTGCGAAGCAGCGCTCCCTGCTGAAATTGCCATCGTCAAAAATACGGCGACTGAAACAAGTACGGCCCTCGACACGTCCGTTCTTCTTCTGGACCCTGAACCCCTCTTCCGCGCCTTGCTCGACGACATCGTAGCTGGTGTTCCTGTGCCCCAGATCGCGCGGAAGTTCCACGACGCCTTTGTCGGCGCCATAGTGCAGGTGGCGCAGTTAACACAAGCGGCCTACGACATTCATACGGTCGTGCTTTCGGGCGGCGTATTTATGAATCGTTACCTGTGCGAACAGGTGGTGCCCGCGCTCGCCGCGGCTGGCTTTACCGTGGCTATGAACAAGGATCTGCCACCCAACGACGGCTGCATTTCCTTCGGGCAAGCCGTTGTTCATGCCCCCAATTTGTACGCTCAAGCTTAAATCCCTTCCCGTGAATCCCGCGAGCTCTGCTTGGGTGTTATGATGAACACAACGTAAGCAACGGAAGAAAAGGAATCGCTATGACACGCATTGGTATTTTGGGTTACGGGAACCTGGGCCGCGGGGTAGAGCTTGCGGTGCGCCAGAACGCAGACATGGAACTGGCAGCAGTGTATACGCGCCGCGACCCAGCAAGTGTGAGCATCGCAACCGAAGGGGTGCCTGTAAAGCTCGCAACGGACCTCGATGCTGGCACCGAACCAATCGACGTGCTCATTATTGCAGGTGGGAGTGCTACCGACCTACCCGAACTCACACCCAAATATGCCAAGCTTTATAACGTGATCGACAGCTTCGACACGCACGCCAACATTCCTACCCATTTCGCAAACGTGGACGCTGCGGCGCGCGAAGGTGGCAAGCTCGGGCTTATTTCCTGCGGCTGGGACCCCGGCCTGTTTAGCCTGAACCGCCTGTATGCTAATTGCATGCTGCCCGAAGGTGCCGACTATACCTTCTGGGGTAAGGGCATTAGTCAGGGCCATTCAGACGCCATCCGCCGTATCGAAGGCGTGGCGGACGCCAAGCAGTACACCATTCCCGTGCAGGCCGCCCTCGACGCGGTGCGCAGTGGCAACAATCCTGAACTGACGACGCGCGAAAAGCACACGCGCGAATGCTGGGTCGTGCTGGAAGACGGGGCGGATGCCGCGGCTGTTGAAAAGCAAATCGTGGAAATGCCCAACTACTTCGCCGACTACGACACGGTGGTGAACTTCATTAGTCAGGAAGAACTCGACCGCGACCATGCGGGCTTGCCCCACGGTGGCTTCGTGCTGCGCACGGGTACGAGCGCTTCGGGTTCGCCCATGAAGATTGAATATTCGCTTGAACTGGGCAGTAATCCCGAATTTACGTCAAGCGTACTGGTGGCCTACGCCCGCGCTGTTGCGCGCCTGGCGGAAGAAGGCGCCATGGGCTGCAAGACGGTCTTCGACATTGCGCCCGCCTACCTGGCACCCCAAGATGCCGACTTCCTCCGCGCCCACATGCTGTAGCGCGGTAATAAGGGATTCAATTGGTCTAAATCGCGACCGCTCTCGCTGTTCAAGAAAAAGCCCGTTTTAGGGCTTTTTCTTTCATGCGCTTCGCTTGACGCTCGTTCACCTAGTTAAGTGCAATTTTTGGCAACAGCAAAAATTGCGAAGTTTGAACTCACGACATCGCTTTTAGACCAATTAAATCCCTTGAGAGATGAAATCCTGCTCTTAGAGGCCGGCTTCTTTCTTCACGTTGTTGGCAAGCCAGAAGGTGATGGCGGGCATGACAAGGCTACCAAGCAGAGAACCGATGTTAGCGCCATTCCCACCGCCCACGACGGACATGATGAACGAAATGACTGCAAACACAAGCGCGATAATGGAAATAATCCATACGGGCTTAATCTTCTGATTGTCTTTGGCGGCACGCAGGCCCAAGATGCCAGTAATGAAGGTGATGGCAGCTGAAACGATGAGCATAATGCCCAGGCCGGTGGCAACGCCTACAACAGTGGACGCTTCCAGGCCTGTTTCAGCGGTGGCGCTCGCAGCAATGGATGGGTCAGACCCTATAGCGGCCCCACCCACAAAAAGCAAAACTGCTGAAAGGGCAACAAGAATGCCTCCAATAATGTCCAGAATTGAAATGATCTTGAGTCCTGTTTGTGATCCTGTCGGTTGCATGGTTTCCTCCTATACGTTTTCTGATGTGTAATGTGTGCCCATAAAAGCACTCCTTGTATTATACGCACGAGGGGGCCATTTCGTCTTTGTTGAACTACAGTTTTGGGAAAACACCCGCATCCAAAACCTGAAAGCGGGGGCGCGTCCGATACGCCAAGAACGCGTCCAGCACGCCAAGAACATTAGTTTTGGTAAAACACCCGAATTCAAAATCCATAAGCCTAAAAGCCCTGTTCGCTAAGGCAATTTAACATCAAAAATACACGGTTTAAGAAAATTTTTCTTGACTTTGCTATTTCGCGCGCGTATTGTAGTGCGTTGCGACTTTTTCGCAGTTTGAGCTTTTCTTGATAGGAGGAAAAGACCCGTGGCGAAGACACAAAAACAGGCTTCTACCAGCAAATATAGGAGCCGCAGAAGCTTCGCGAAAATCCCTGACGTCATGGACGTCCCAAACCTTATTGCGATCCAGAAGGAAAGTTTCGCCTGGTTCCAAAATGAAGGTTTGACACAGGCTTTCGCGGACATCTGTCCCATCGAGTCCAATTCAAAGGACATGCGCGTTGAAATTGGCAAGCACGAATTTGGCGACCCCAAATACACGGTGGACGAGTGCAAGGAAAAGGACATGTCCTACCAGGCACCGCTGTTCGCCGAAGTGCGTTTCACCAATTTGGAAACGGGCGAAATCAAAGAACAAGACGTATTCATGGGCGACTTCCCGCTTATGACCCCGCACGGCACCTTCATTATTAATGGTACCGAACGCGTGGTGGTAAGCCAGTTGGTGCGCAGCCCGGGCGTTTACTTTGGTAGTGAACGCGACAAGACGAGCGACCGCATCATCTACAACGCCAAGATTATTCCTAGCCGTGGTGCATGGTTGGAATTTGAAACCGACAAGCGCGACGTGCTTTCGGTGCGCATCGACCGCAAGCGCAAGCAGCCGGCAACCCTGCTGGTGCGTGCCCTTGGCCTGGCCGAAACGCGCGAAGAGATCATCGAGCTTTTGGGCGACAGCGAAATGGTCCTGCGTACGCTCGACCGCGACCCTGCCACCACACGCGACGAAAGCCTTATCGAACTCTATAAGCGCTTCCGTCCGGGCGAGCCGCCTACGATTGACTCGGCTCGTACCCTGCTCGACGGCCTGTTCTTCAACCAGCAGCGCTACAACCTCGCAACGGTTGGCCGCTACAAGATGAACAAGAAGCTGGGCTTTGAAACGGCAGAAATTTCCGAAAAGTCCACGCTGACCAAGGACGACATCGTGGCAAGCATGCGCTACATCATCGCGCTGCACGACGGCGTCGAAGGCTATACGCTCGACGACATCGACCACTTCGGTAACCGCCGCATTCGCACGGTGGGTGAACTCATCCAGAATCAGTTCCGTATTGGCCTATCCCGTATGGAACGCGTGGTGCGCGAACGCATGAGCATGCAAGAGGCCGACGAAATCACGCCTCAGAGCCTCATTAACATTCGCCCCATCGTGGCTGCCATCAAAGAATTCTTTGGTTCTTCGCAGCTTTCGCAGTTCATGGACCAGTCCAACCCCGCTGCCGGCATTACGCACAAGCGCCGTCTGAGCGCCCTCGGCCCGGGTGGTCTTTCCCGCGAACGTGCAGGCTTTGAAGTGCGCGACGTTCACACGAGCCACTATGGCCGCATGTGCCCCATCGAAACTCCTGAAGGTCCCAACATCGGCCTTATCGGTTCGCTGGCAACCTATGCGCGCGTGAACCCCTATGGCTTTATCGAAACGCCCTACAGGCGCGTCGTGGACGGCAAGGTAACCGACGAAGTTGACTACCTCACCGCCGACGAAGAAGAAAAGCACATCATCGCTCAGGCGAATGAAACCTTCGACCCCGAAACCCGCCAGTTCGGCGAATTCGTCAACGGCAAGTTCAAGAAGAAGAGCCGCGTGCTCTGCCGTACGAAGAATTCCAAGGGCGAATTCGGCGACCCGGACGAAGTTGAAGTCAAGAAGGTCGACTACATGGACGTGAGCCCGCGCCAGATGGTTTCGGTTGCCACGTCGCTTATTCCCTTCCTCGAACACGACGACGCCAACCGCGCCCTCATGGGTTCGAACATGCAGCGTCAGGCCGTGCCCCTGCTGAAGCCCCAGGCTCCGCTGGTAGGTACCGGCATCGAACACCGCATCGCGGTCGACTCGGGCGAAATCATGATCGCCCAGAACTCCGGCGTGGTCGACTACGTGGACGGCGAAGTTATCGTTATCCAGCGCCCCGACGGCGAATACGACGAATACCTCATTCCGAAGTTCCAGCGCTCCAACCAGAGCGGCTGCATTAACCACAAGCCCCTCGTACGCAAGGGCGACAAGGTTGCCGCGGGCGACGTGCTGGCCGACGGCCCGTCCTGCGACCATGCAGAACTGGCACTGGGCCAAAACCTTATGCTGGCCTACATGCCCTGGGAAGGTTACAACTACGAGGACGCTATCATCATTAGCGAACGCGTGGTTTCTGAAGACCTGCTTACGTCCATCCATATTTCCGAATATGAAATCGATGCGCGCGACACCAAGCTGGGTCCTGAAGAAATCACCCGCGAAATCCCCAACATTTCCGACGACATGATCGCCGACCTCGACGCTGACGGCATTATCCGCATTGGCGCCGAAGTCTTCCCGGGTGACGTGCTCGTGGGTAAGGTTACCCCCAAGGGCGAAACCGAACTCACCGCTGAAGAGCGCCTGCTGCGCGCCATCTTCGGCGAAAAGGCTCGCGAAGTGCGCGACACGTCCCTCAAGGTGCCCCACGGTGCCGGCGGCCGCGTCATTGGCATTTCGCGCCAGAGCCGTGCCGAAGGCGACGACCTGGCACCGGGCGTGAACGAACTCGTGCGCGTTTATGTTGCCCAGAAGCGTAAGATTCAGCAGGGCGACAAGCTTTCTGGTCGCCATGGTAACAAGGGTGTTATCAGCCGCATTTTGCCTGTTGAAGACATGCCTTACCTGGCAGACGGCACGCCTATCGACATCATTTTGAACCCGCTGGGCGTACCGAGCCGTATGAACGTGGGCCAGCTGCTTGAATGCCACCTTGGGTGGGCAGCGAAGTTCGGTTGGTCGGACGACCCGAATTCAACCGAAGCGGTTGAAGGCCCCATGTTTGTGGCGAGCCCCGTGTTCGACGGTGCGACGGAAGACGAAATTTCCGACGTTATCATGAAGGCGAACCGCAACCTTATTAATATCAACCACAAAAAGTTTGGCGCCGCCGCGCGCGACGAATTCGTGCCGCAGCTTTCCGCCACGGGCAAGACCATCCTTTACGACGGCCGCACAGGCGAACCCTTCCGCGAGCCTGTTACTGTGGGCGCCAGCTACATCCTGAAGTTGGGCCACTTGGTCGACGACAAGATCCATGCCCGTTCGACTGGCCCCTACAGCCTCATTACCCAGCAGCCGCTCGGTGGTAAGGCTCAGTTCGGTGGCCAGCGCTTCGGCGAAATGGAAGTGTGGGCACTTTACGCCTACGGCGCGTCCAACGTGCTGCAGGAAATCCTCACCGTTAAGTCCGACGACACGGTGGGCCGCGTAAAGTCCTACGAATCCATCGTCAAGGGCGAAAACCTGCCTGCGGCTGAAGTTCCCGAGTCCTTCAAGGTGCTCGTGAAGGAAATGAAGTCGCTCGGCCTTAACGTTGAACTGGAAGGCCAGGGCCGCTACGTCGACGTAACGGAAGATCTGACCGAAGGCGACGAAGACGCCGACCTCATTGCAACGCTGCAGGCCGACGCTGCCAAGACGGAAACTGAAGAAGAAGACGCCTTGACGAGCATCGCAGCGAACCTTGCAGACCTAATCGAAAGCGACCTGATTGGTGGCGATGATGAAAATGAACTCATCGGTGGCGGAGAGGAGCAGTAAATGAGCGAATACGATGTGAACAACTTCGACGCGCTGCGCATCTCTCTTGCAAGCGCTGAAGACATCCGCAGCTGGTCGCGCGGAGAAGTCAAGAAGCCCGAGACCATCAACTATCGTACCTTGAAGCCCGAAAAGGACGGCCTCTTCTGCGAAAAGATCTTTGGTCCCACCAAGGACTGGGAATGCTCCTGCGGTAAGTACAAGCGCATCCGCTTTAAGGGCATCGTGTGCGAACGCTGCGGCGTTGAAGTCACGCGTGCCAAGGTGCGCCGCGAACGCATGGGCCACATTGAACTGGCCGCACCCGTGAGCCACATTTGGTACTTCAAGGGCAGCCCGAGCCGCCTTGGTTACCTGCTCGACATTCCGCCGAAGGACCTGGAAAAGGTACTCTATTTCGCCAGCTCTATCGTGACTTTTGTAGACACGGAAGCTCGTGAAGAAGACGAAGCGGAACTGCGCGACGAACTGGCCGCTGACCTGGAAGAACTGGACGCCGAACGCGACCGCCTGGTGGCAAGCGTGCGTCGTCTTTCCACGGACTATGTGCCTGAAGAAGACGAAATCGTTGACGACATCGAAGACGAAGAGCGCATGACGCCCGAAGAAGTCGAAGACGAACTCGCCGACATCTACGAAGAATTCAACGAGCGTAAGGCCCTGCGCAGTGAAGCGTTCGACGCTTTCATGAAGGTAGAAGCCAAGCAGCTCATTGCCGACGAAGCCCTGTATCGCGAAATGCGCATGAACTACAGCGAATACTTCCGCGGTGGCATGGGTGCCGAAGCCGTACGCGACTTGCTGGCAGCCATCAACCTGGAAGAAACCGCTGAAGAACTGCGCGAGATTATCGCGACGGGCAAGGGCCAAAAGCGCGCCAAGGCCGTGAAGCGCCTGAAGGTGGTCGACGCCTTCCTGAAGTCTGGCAACCGCCCGACGGACATGATCCTGGACGTTATTCCGGTTATCCCGCCGGATTTGCGCCCCATGGTCCAGCTCGACGGTGGCCGCTTCGCAACGAGCGACCTGAACGACCTGTACCGTCGCGTTATTAACCGCAACAACCGCCTGAAGCGCCTGCTCGACCTGGGTGCACCTGAAATCATTGTGCACAACGAAAAGCGCATGCTTCAGGAAGCCGTGGACAGCCTCTTCGACAACGGCCGTCGCGGCCGCCCGGTTACTGGTCCTGGCAACCGCCCGCTCAAGTCCTTGTCCGACATGCTCAAGGGCAAGCAGGGCCGCTTCCGCCAGAACCTGCTCGGTAAGCGCGTGGACTATTCTGGCCGTTCGGTTATCGTGGTGGGTCCGCAGCTGAAGCTGCACCAGTGTGGTTTGCCTTCCGCTATGGCTCTCGAACTCTTCAAGCCCTTCGTTATGAAGCGCCTGGTAGAACTCGAATATGCCGCCAACATCAAGGCTGCTAAGCGTGCCGTTGACCGCGGCGCCAGCTACGTGTGGGACGTGCTCGAAGAAGTCATTACCGAACATCCGGTACTGCTGAACCGCGCACCTACCCTGCACCGTCTGGGCATTCAGGCCTTCGAGCCGGTCCTGGTAGAAGGTAAGGCTATCCGCCTGCACCCGCTCGTATGTACCGCCTTTAACGCCGACTTCGACGGCGACCAGATGGCCGTGCACGTGCCCCTGTCCAATGAAGCGCAGGCTGAAGCTCGCGTCCTGATGCTGTCTTCGAACAACATCAAGTCGCCTGCCCATGGCCGCCCGCTCACCATTCCTACGCAGGACATGATCATCGGTCTGTACTACCTGACGGCCATGCGTGAAGGCTTCCCGGGCGAAGGCCGTGCGTTCATCGACTTCGACGACGCCATGAATGCCTACGACGCCCGTGCCGACCTCGACCTTCAGGCACGCATCTTTGTGCGCCTGACGGAAGACACCGAAGTGGCAAGCGCCTTTGGCCAGACCGAACTGGTGAAGGCAGGCACCCGCATTGAAACCACGGTGGGTCGCATTACGCTGAACATGCAGCTGCCCGACGACTACCCGTTCTTGAACTATGAACTGAACAAGGGCGAAGTAAGCCGTCTGATCGAAGACTGCACGAATCGCTACACCACCAGCCAGATGCAACCCATTCTGGACGGTTTGAAGGACGCGGGCTTCCACTATGCCACGCGCGCTGGCGTTACCGTTTCGGTTTACGACGCCACCGTGCCGCCGCAAAAGGAAGAAATCCTGAGCGAAGCCGACAAGAAGGTTCAGGCCATCGAAGACGACTACCAGCTTGGCCTTATGTCCGACGACGAACGCTACAAGCAGGTTATCGACGTGTGGACCGAAGCCAACGACGAAGTTGGTAACGCCATGGCCGACAATTTCGACAAGTTCAACCCCATCTACATGATGGCGTTCTCGGGTGCTCGCGGTAACATCAAGCAGATCCGACAGCTCGCTGGTATGCGTGGCTTGATGGCCGACCCGAAGGGTGAATACATCGAAATTCCGATTAAGGCAAACTTCCGCGAAGGCCTTTCCGTACTGGAATACTTTATTTCCAGCCACGGCGCGCGTAAGGGTCTGGCCGACACCGCTCTGCGTACGGCTGACTCCGGTTACCTGACTCGCCGCCTGGTTGACGTTGCCCAGGATGTTATCGTCCGCGAACTCGACTGCGGCGCAGGCGAAGGCGTGGAATACCCGCTGCTCACCCCCAAGGGCGAAATCGACGCCAACCTGGTGGGCCGCTGCCTCGCTGAAGAAGTTAAGGGCCCGCGCGGCAAGCACTATGCCGACGCAGAAAGCTACATTGAAAGCGTCGAACAGATGCAAGAGTGGCTTGAAGGTGGCATAGAGTCGGTTACCATCCGCACCATCATGACCTGCCACGCTGAACATGGCGTGTGCCAGAAGTGCTACGGTTGGGACTTGGCTACTGGCCGCCCCGTCAACATTGGTACGGCAGTTGGTATTATCGCTGCCCAGTCCATTGGTGAACCGGGTACCCAGTTGACCATGCGTACCTTCCATACCGGTGGTGTTGCAGGTGAAGACATCACCATGGGTCTGCCGCGTGTTACCGAACTTTTCGAAGCGCGTAAGCCTAAGGGCCAGGCTGTGCTTGCAGAAATTGCCGGCACCCTGCAAATGAGCGGCGACAAGACCACGCGCATTCTTACCATCCACAACAAGGACGGCGAAATTCGCGAATACAGCGTGCCTGCTCGTGTTTCCATGATGCCTGGCGTCGAAGACGGCGTGAAGGTTGAAGTGGGCCAGCAGCTGACCAAGGGTTCTATCAACCCGCACGACCTGCTGCGCTTGACCGACCCGAACACCACGCTGCGCTACATCGTTGGCCAGGTACAGGACGTGTACGTGAGCCAGGGCGTAGACATCAACGACAAGCACATCGAAGTTATTGCGCGCCAGATGCTGCGCAAGCTGGCCGTGCTCGACGCGGGCGACTCCGACTACCTGCCCGGCCGCCAGGTGAACCGCTTCGAATTCGAAGCAGTTGCCAAGCAGCTTGAAGAAGAAGGCAAGGAAGTCCCAACTGGCCAGCCGCTGCTCCTGGGTATTACCAAGGCTTCGCTGGCAACGGACAGCTGGCTTTCCGCTGCGTCCTTCCAGGAAACCACCAAGGTGCTTACCGACGCCGCCATCGAAGGCAAGACGGACAACCTGGTGGGCTTGAAGGAAAACGTTATTATCGGCAAGCCGATCCCTGCTGGTACGGGCCTTTCGCGCTACCGCAAGCTGGGCCTTACCTACCGCGGTGTTCCCGTGGCCAAGACCACAGGCGACGCGCTGCCCGACTATGCGCCTGAAGAACTGCGTGAAACCGAAGAACTGCTTCCGCAGCCTCAGGACTGGTCGCTCGACGGCGAAGGCTATCTGGGTCTGGGTGGTAGCTACTCCAGCTACTTCAGCAGCCTGGGTGCCGGTGGCCGCATGACGCAGCTTTCCGACGAAGAGGCACGCCTCTACATCTACGACGACCTGGGTGTTTCCCAGCGTTGGGCCAACAAGTTTAGCGAAGCGGGCATTGAAACCGTGGCTGACCTGGTGGGCTACACCGAAGAAGACCTCATGAAGATCGAAGGCATCGGTGGCAAGGCTATCGAAGAGCTGAAGGCTGGTCTGGAAGAGCGCGACCTTATGCGCGTTATCGAAGACGACCTGTCTGCCACGAGCGACGACATGAGCCAGCTGCTCGACATGGTCTTTAGCCCCGACGACACCATCCTCATTGGTGGCGACGAACCGGCAACCTTCAACACTGAAGGCGAAGACATGCTCGGTGAAGCTCTGCCGCCGCGCAGCTACCAGCGCAACCTTGAAGAGCTGGATGCGCTGCTTGGTGGTGGTAACTTCGACTTTGGGCTTTCGGGCTTCCATTCAGAAGACGAACAGTCTGCAGCTGAAGTGATTGCCGATGAAAACGACGAAGGCAGCATGCTTCTAGGTGCCTCTGACGAGGAATAACGGTTACTGTTAAGAGGGGCGCATTCGTGCGCCCCTCTTGCTTCTGCAACTAATGCCGTATGTAGAATGCCTTTCTTCGACCGCTTCCGCTGTTCGTGCAAACAATTCACTGGATTGTTTGCACTTATGCGCTCTCGCTTGACGCTCGTCAACATTTAAAGTGTAATTTTTGGCAACAGCAAAAATTACAATGTTTGAACTCACGACATCGAGAAAGGCATTCTGCATACAGCAGTAATAACCTGTAGGAGGAATGATGGGAAGACTATTTGGAACTGACGGGGTTCGCGGAGTTGCGAATACGGAACTTACGAATGAATTGGCCTACAGGCTTGGGCAGGCAGCAGCTGTCTTTATGGGCCCTAATATCGTTATTGGTAAGGACACGCGTCTTTCGGGCGACATGCTTGAAGCTGCTGCTTCTGCGGGCATTATGAGCGCGGGCGGCACGGCGCTTCTGGCGGGCATCATTCCTACTCCTGGTGTGGCCCTGCTGGTGAACGAACTGCATGCCGACGGTGGCTTGGTCATTTCCGCTTCCCACAACCCGCCCGAGTACAACGGCATCAAGCTTTTTGACGCCCAGGGCTTTAAGCTTCCCGACGAAGTGGAAGATCAGATTGAAGCCTTTATCGCATCTGGTGGCTTGGAAGCACGCGACGAAATGCTTCCGGGCGACGCCGTGGGTGTGGCTATTCCCGTTGAAGAGGCTGTAGAGATTTACATCAATCATGCGGTTGAAAGCGTGAAGGCCCAGGGCGTGGGTTTTAGTGGCCTGCACATTGCCCTTGACGCTGGGCATGGGGCTTCAGCCCTGACGAGCCGCGAAGCCTTCGAGCGCCTGGGTGCGAAGGTGACGGCCATCAATGAAGACTTCGATGGCACCGACATTAACGTGCAGTGTGGGTCCACCTGCCTTGATCCCCTTAAGGAACTCATGGCTGAATGTGGGGCAGACGTGGGCGTAGCTCATGACGGCGATGCCGACCGCGTTATGCTGCTTACTCCTGAAGGTTTCGAAATTGACGGCGACTTCGTGGAAGCCGTGCTTGCCATAGATATGAAGCAGCGTGGCGTGCTGGCGGGCGACACTGCCGTATCTACCGTCATGTGCAACCTCGGCTTTGTGAAGGCCATGGAGCGCGAAGGCATTTCCGTTGTGCAAACCAAGGTGGGCGACCGCTATGTGCTCGAAGAAATGCGCGCCAATGGCTACAGCGTGGGCGGCGAACAGTCTGGCCACATGATTTTGCTTGAGTACAATTCCACGGGCGACGGCCTCATGACGGCCTGCCAGTTCTTGGCGGCTGTCGTGCGCAGCGGCAAGACCGTGAGTGAAGCTGTACAGGTTATGGAACGCTTCCCGCAGGAGCTTATTAACGTGCGCGTGGCCGACAATAGCACCTGGGCTGAAAACCAGGGCATTCGTGAAGCTGTCGAAGCAGCTGAAGCTGCCATGGGGGAAACGGGCCGCGTGCTCGTACGTGCGTCTGGGACTGAGCCGCTTATTCGCGTAATGGTGGAAGCGGCAAGCCCTGAAGACGCGCTTGCCCATGCGCAAACTATTGCTGCCATTGTCGAAAAAGAACTATCGTAAAGAAGGACTCGGTATCCCCGAAGCGACAAACTCGGCGCTTAACGGCAAGCTAAGTGCGGTAGTAGTCGAAAAGGCCGAGGGCATTCTTTTTCTCCGCGTGTTTTCTTAACGGCGCGAGAAGCGCGCATATGAAGGGCGCAATAACTAGGGCACTCTTCACCACATCCCAGCATTGTTTGGCCTAGTAATTAGACTAGCGCCCTTCTATAAGCGCGCTGCTTCCTGCGCCTAAAAACACGCAAAAGGTCGAAAAAGAACACCCTCAGCCTTTTAGTAGCATTATTTCTATTTGACTATAAAGCCGTGTAATACTACTATACGCCTATATCCTCAAACGAGAATATACTTGAATAAGTACTATTGAAAGGGATGGGTTAAATGAAAAAGAGTATGAAATGGCTCATTACGCTTATTGCTTGCCTCGGTTTGGTAAGCGCCTTTGCATTGGTAGGCTGCAGTGGTGGTGCTGCCCCTGCTGCTAGTTCTGCCAGTGCCGACGCTACCGCAAGCGCAAGTGCCGACGCAGCCGCAAGCGCGTCTGCTGAAACAGCTGCTAGTGCATCTGCCGATGCAGCTGCGAGCACAAGCGCAGCTGCTTCCGCTTCTGCTGCTCCTGCTGCTAACGCAGTCCAGCTGCAGGTCTTCGCTGCTAACAGCCTGTCAAAGGCCATGGATGAAGCCCAGGCTCTGTATACCGAACAGACTGGCGTCACATTCGCCGACACTCAGTATCTTTCTTCAGGCGACCTCAACGCCGAACTCGAAGGCGGTGCCTATGCCGACCTTGAAATAACGGCATCCAAGAAGACCATGGACACTGCTGAAGAAAAGGGTTTCGTCGATCCAAACACGCGCATTACCATGTTTGTGAATGACCTAGTTATGGTAACTTCCGAAAGCAATAGCGAAATCACCGAAGTGACTCTCGAAGATATCGCAAGTGGCCAGTACAAGATCTGCGTGGGCGACGACAGCGTTCCTGCAGGCAATTATGCCAACCAGTCCCTTTCGACCGTTGGCTGCTTCACCGACCCCGAAGGCAAGACTGGCTCTGAAAGTGCCGGTAAGGCCGAAGGTACCGACGCCTATGCGGGCACCCCTATTGAAGGCAAAGTCGTCACCGACACGTCCGTAGGCAACGTGTGCAAGCATGCTGAATCTGGCGATGTGGATATTGCTTTTGTATACACATCCGACGTTTATCGCTTTGGTGGTGTGAAGGTTGTTGGTACCGTCCCTGGCGACACGCACAAGAATATTCAGTATCCCGGTGCGGTCTGCATCCAGAGTAATTATCCAGCCGAAGCCGCTGCCTTCCTGGACTGGTGCATGACAGACGCTGGTGCCCAGGAAATCTGGCAGAAGTGGGGGTTTGAGCTCGCATAACATTAGTCCCACTGTTCTGACGAACGCCGGAGCTACTTGCCGCTGCGGAAAGCCCTGCAAGGCATCTTCTCTGACAGATCTTTCCTCGCTTTCTCTTCGGCTACCTATAACAATACTCATTAGGGTATAATACACATATGAGAATAAAGGTATTGTTACTCCTCCTGATTCTGGCGCTTATGGCGCCAGTTTCAGCGTGGGCAGACGAAGGGGTAGTGCTTTCCCACGATAATCGTTCTGCCACTATCGAAGGCTGTTCGTTTGCCCTGAACGATTTTTCCCGTGCGAGCAAGGGGAGCAACCGCGAAGTCAATGACACTTATTATGGTTACAACTACCTCATTGGCTCCCAGGCAAGCGACCTTATGTATATTGTTAGCAGCGAGCGAGTTGTGGTGTTTATAGACAAAGCCGCTGCTGCGAGCGCAGGCCTTAACCCGCAGTCGGAGGTAGACCTGGCGTATCTGCAGCGCTCCATCGAACTGCTCGACAAGTCCAACGAAAACGGGAACACGGGAATAAAGGATAACGCCACCTGGCACTACACCACCGAAGAGGCCGTTGAAATCAACCAGGTGGTCTATAGCTTTAATCAAAGGCTTGCCGAAGACCGTTCGTACAACTGCGTTATTGGACGCGACGGGTCGGACGTCACCAATCCTTCGAGCCCCAACTACGCTCAGCTTTCGCACGCGTGTTTTGCGAGCCTGGTTCCCAGTGAAAACGCCGCCATTGTTGCGCCGCCCTCCGAGCTGGAAAAGCTCCAATCCTTCCTTACCACGCTGGACTGGAGCCCCCTGTGGGTAACGCTTAAAACCACGCTTACCGCCATTGTTTTCATTTTCGTTCTGGGGCTGGCGGCTGCCTATGTCACCCTCCATGCAAGCTCGCGCACGCGCGACATTCTGGACACCGTCTTTACCATCCCCATGGTGCTTCCGCCTACCGTGTGCGGCTTTTTGCTCTTGCTTTTACTCGGCAACAATACGGCGCTTGGCCGCTGGTTTGCCGAAATTGGCTTTCCGCTCGTGTTCAGCTGGCCGGCCACGGTTATCGCAGCAACGGTGGTGGCCTTCCCGCTTATGTACCGGAGCGCGCGCGGTGCCTTCGAAAACCTCGACCCCAATATGCTCGACGCGGCGCGTACGCTTGGGTGGGGCGAAGGGCGCATTTTCTTCAAGCTCATGCTTCCGCTTTCATGGAATAGCATTGCCGCCGCAACGGTGCTGGCTTTCGCGCGCGCCCTGGGCGAATTTGGCGCCACCCTCTTTTTGGCGGGCAACTACCTGGGCGTTACGCGCACCATCCCCATTGCCATCTATTTCCAATGGATGAACGGCAACACCGACGTTGCCCTGTTCTGGGTGCTGGTTATTTTGGTCATCAGTTTCTTCGTGATTCTGTTTATAAACCTGTGGAGCCAGCACACCACGCGCTATAGGATGGGGGCGGCAGAATGAGCCTGCGCGTAGACATAACCAAGCGCTACCCGTCCTTTAACCTGGAGGTAGCCTTCGAAGCACACGATGAAGTAGTCGGCCTTTTGGGCGCAAGCGGTTGCGGGAAAAGCCTGACCATGCGTTGCATTGCAGGCATTGAAACGCCCGACGAAGGCCGTATCGAAGTAAACGGCAAGGTCTTCTTTGACAGCGCCGCAAAAATCAACTTGAGCCCCCAGCAACGCAAGACAGCATTGCTTTTTCAGAACTATATGCTCTTCCCTAACTTAACGGTCGAAGAAAACATAGGGGCGGGCATCCCGCGAAACGCGCCAGCAGCTGAACGTGCCCAAATCATTGCGCGCGAACTCAAACGTTTCGACGTCGAGCCTTTTGCCAAGCGCTACCCAGCCCATCTTTCGGGCGGGCAGCAACAGCGTGTGGCCCTGGCGCGCATGCTTGCGGCTGACCCGTGCATCCTCATGCTGGATGAACCTTTTAGCGCACTCGATTCACACCTCAAAAGCATCTTGGAGCAAAACCTGTCCAGCCTGTTTGACGCATTCACGGGCACCATCGTCTACGTAAGCCACGACATCGACGAAGCCCTGCGCTTCTGCGACAGCATTGCGGTTATGGAGTATGGGCACATAACTGAGCATACGAAGCCTCGCGCGCTTATCGACAGGCCGCAAACCATGGCGGGCATGAAGCTTTCGGGCGTGAAGAACACAAGCGAAGTTGAAGTGGTCGGTACACACCAAGTCTATTGCCCGCAGTGGGGCATTACGCTTACCACCAAAGGCGAAGTGCCGCCTGAAACAAAAGCCGTTGGTTTTAGGGCTGTCTATTTGCAGCGCGTGGACAATCCAAACGAAAAGGATCAAGGGCCAAAGGATTTGGTACAGCGCGCAGAGGAAGCGAAAGAAAACATCTTCCATGTCCGCGCCGACCGCGTTACGGAATCGCGTTTTGAAGCGGCAATCATGCTATCTTCCCTTGACCGTCCTGAAGACGCGCAGCCCCTTGTTGAAGCTGGCGACCAAGAAATGCGTTTCTTGCATCAGCGTCTGTCCTGGCGCATTAGTACATTGCATGAAGGGCGCGAAAGTATTCCAGCAGTAGGCGACGAATTTTATATTCATATTCCTGCAGAGCATATCTACCTTGTATCGCGCTAATGTTTCCTTGTATCGCGCACGTGTCCTTCCTTCTGTCGCATAGGCACCTTTCCTTGTATCTCGCTAATGTTTTCACCACGCGTTGCGCTGGTGTTCCCATAAACCCAGCAAGCGTATAATGAAGCATGACGAGAGGTGCCAACACAAGGGGGTTGCCATGCGCGAAATTACACTTGGTTCAACAGGAATTACTACCATACAGAATGCCTTTGGTGCGCTGCCTATCCAGCGTGTGTCCGAAGAAGAAGCAATAGCTATTTTGCGCGCGGCCTTCGAGGGAGGCATGCGTTACTTCGACACGGCGCGTGCTTATAGCGACAGTGAACACAAAATTGCTCTGGCTTTGGGCGACGTGCGTGACCAGATTTATATTGCCACCAAGACCATGGCGAAAACGCCCGAAGATTTCTGGAAAGACTTGGAAACTTCGCTCGAAACCCTTCAGACCGACTATATCGATATTTATCAATTCCATTGCGTGCCGCAGGCCTGGCGCCCCGGCGACGGCACGGGCATGTACGAATGCATGCTTGAAGCCAAGGAACAGGGCAAGATCCGCCACATTGGCGTGACGGCTCACCTGCTTAACGTGGCCTTTGAACTGGTGGAATCGGGGCTTTATGAAACGCTCCAGTTCCCCTTTAGCTACCTTTCGGGGCCGCGCGAATTTGAACTGGTCGAAGCTTGCAATAAGGCCAATATGGGCTTCGTGGTTATGAAGGGTATGGCGGGCGGCTTGATTACCCGCGCCGATGCCGCCATGGCATTCACGGCCGACTACGACGTCTTGCCCATCTGGGGCATTCAGAAGATGAGCGAACTCGAAGAGTGGCTGTCCTTTAACGAAAACACACCACAGATGACTGACGAAATTGCTGCCTTTATTGAAAAAGAACGCGCAGAACTCGCGGGTGAATTCTGCCGCGGTTGTGGCTACTGCATGCCCTGTTCGGTAGACATTAGCATTAACCAGTGCGCTCGCATGTCGCTTATGCTGCGCCGTGCCCCTTCGGCGGCCTGGCTTAACGACCATTGGCAGGCAGAAATGAAAAAGATCGAAGACTGCATAGACTGCGGCGTGTGCCTGGACCGCTGCCCTTACCAGTTGCAAATTCCCGAATTGCTTCGCAAGAATTACGCTGACTATCAACAGGTTCTTGCGGGCGAAGTAGAGGTATAGCTGCCTTAAGCTGTTAAAGCAGGGTTATAGCTGCTTTACACCGGCGAGGCAAGGGCTATAGCAGCCTTACGCAGCAACGGCCAAGAGTGCTGCACAGGCGGCGAAGGTGCAAACAACCACCACCACACGCACGGCTGTCTTCCAAGGTGTTGGAAGGCCAATGTCTTTAAGAAGCGAACGCGCGCCGGTATACATATGCATGCCTAAAAAAACAAGCGTGGCGAGCAAGCTGCCCCAGAAAAAGTTTGCACTTCCAGATGCTACAAAGCCCATGACGTGTCCAACATGAAGACCCGCCGAAAGGGCCAACACTATGCCTGTTGCCCACTTGAGTACAAGATGTCGTTTCTTTCTGGGGCTCGGCGGGCGTTCTGTGTCGTTGAGCATTGTTGCACTGGTGCCTCCTGAAAGGCCAATGTGCAAAATCGAAAGCACCACGCACGTCCAGGCAAGGGTAGGGAAAGGGCTCTGCAGCACTTCGATAGTTGCGCCAGTCCCGAGCCGAGCCAGATTATGCGCAACATGCACAACGAGAAGTGCGGCAAGTGCTAGGGATATAAAGCCGTTGGTTTTACGCATTGGTATGCAGCCCTGCTTCAGGATTGCGTTCGTAGCGTGTGCTGCGACCCGCGCCAGTTTTGTGCAAAAAGCCTTCGCTGACTAGGTCGCGCAAGGCGTTTTCGATAGTGGAAATACTGATGTCGGGATGTGCTTGCGCTACGTCGCTTTTCGAATGTTGTCCCGCATGGTTATTGAAAAACGCGCGAATGCGTTCAGGCTTTTTTGGGGCGCCGCCGTCGGTCATTTCGGTCAGGGCGAAAAGCTGGCTGTATGCGCGGTGAAGTACGTCGAGCCAGTATTCGATAAAGGGAGCATAGGTATTCGTGCCCGTGTCCCAGCCGCGAGTACACGCGTTAAGCGCCTCGTAGTACGCCATGCCGTCCGCTTCAATAATGCGATTCACACTCATATAGCGGGCAATATCAATGCCGCTTCTAACTGCCAGGAAGTCGGAAAACAGCCGAACAATGCGCCCATTGCCTTCTTCAAAGGGATGAATGCACATGAAGTCAACGGCAAACTGTGCAATGGGAAGCACAGCGTCGCATTCGAGGGCAGAACCTTCCCGCGGGGTGCCCAGGGCAGCGCTGAGTGCATCGCAGGCAGACCCTAGATAGAGGGGAGTTTCGAAA
The DNA here is from genome assembly GCA_902768975.1 of uncultured Coriobacteriaceae bacterium. GTDB lineage: Bacteria > Actinomycetota > Coriobacteriia > Coriobacteriales > Eggerthellaceae > CACXMZ01. Next base: position 12,255 of record CACXMZ010000007.1, on the reverse strand, counting down.
GCTTCAACGGGGCTCACCTGCACCCTTTGGGGGTGGCCGTCGATAAGCATGTCCATATAGTCGCGCTTGCGATAGCTACTCTTTTTGTTTTGCCCTCGGTAGGAAAACATATCGCCATAAATGGCAAGAATAGTAGTGGTGCTTACCGGGAGCACTGTGGCATGCTCAAGAAGGTTGCGCTGTGCGGTTGCAAGACCAAGAATTTGATGGTCAAGGTCGCTTTCGGCTTGCGCAATGCCATTAAGCAAGAGTGCGGTGCGGCCAGCCAAAGGATAAAGCCCTTCTATATGGGTAGAAGCTTCAACATTGTCCAAAAACGCTGTTTGGGCGCATTCTTCAAGCAGAGCAGGGAAGACTTGGCGGGCGGCATCCATGCGACCGAGGTCTTCGGAAAGCTGCGACATAAGCGAACAGCAGCTTTTTGAACAATGGTGGGGGGCTGCTTCGCCATAAGCAAAGGCTTTCATATGCTTCTCCTTTTCAAAAATGGCGTATGAACAGGTGAAATGCTTATACGTCATGTTTTATCTGCCTAATAATTATCCTCTTTTGGGCAGATAATAACAAGATAAGAGTTTTTCTCTTTTGCCACGAATAATTTTACTGCCCAAAAGTGCTTAAATGGCTTCAAGGAGAAGGTTTAGCAAGATACCTTTATAACGTAGAGGAAAAAATGGAGGAGGAGAAGCTTATGGGAAAGCAACTAGTTGTGGACCCCAAGAAGTGCGTGAGCTGCCGCACCTGTGAATTGGTGTGTTCGTTCCAGCACAACGAGGAGTTCAACCCGCGTCTGTCCAATGTGAGCGTGTTCTACTACGAGAAGGAATGCATCACCGTTCCACTCATGTGCATGCAATGCGACGAAGCCAGCTGTGCGGCCATTTGTCCCACGGGTGCACTTTCGCGTAACGCCGAAGGCGTGGTGGAGCACAATGCCGACAAGTGCATCGTCTGCAAAATGTGTGTAAGCGCATGCCCCTTGGGCAACGTTTCCTATTCACCTGCCAAGCGCAAGATTTTCAAGTGCGACATGTGTGGCGGTGAAACCATGTGCGCTCAGTACTGCCCGACGGGTGCCATTTCGGTGGTAGACCCCACGGACGTCCCGAGCAAGAAGCAGCTTGCTGCCGACAAGATGATGGCAGCAGTTGAGGAGGTGAGTGCATAATGGCACAAGCAAAAGGCTGGATGGGCACTATCCTCCGCGTAAACCTAACCGAAGGAACCATCACAAAAGAACCCCTGAACATGCAGGACGCAAACGACTATGTGGGCGCCCGCGGTTTGGGCACCAAGTATTATTGCAACGAAGTCGACCCTAAGGTCGAACCCCTTGCACCTGAAAATAAGCTCATCTTTATGACGGGCCCGCTTACGGGTACCGCTGCCACGTCTGCTGGTCGCTATGAAGTGGTTTCAAAGGCACCGCTGACTGGCATCATTGGTGCAGCGAATTCAGGCGGTCATTTTGGTCCTGAACTTAAGTATGCTGGCTACGACGGTATTATCTTTGAAGGCAAGGCTGAAAAGCCCGTCTATTTGCTCATCCTTGACGACCAGGTTGAACTGCTCGACGCAGGCGACCTGTGGGGCCAGGGTGTCCACGAAGTAACCGAAGCGCTGGAAGCCAAGCATGGCAGCGTGCGCGTGTCTACCATTGGCACGCCGGGCGAACGTGGCGTTCTGTTCGCAGGCGTTATGAACGACAAGAACCGTGCAGCTGGTCGTGGTGGCATGGGTGCGGTTATGGGCTCCAAGAACCTAAAGGCCGTGGTCGTGCGTGGTACGGGTGGCGTAAAGGTTGCCCGCCCCAAGGAATTCATGGACGAAATTACCAAGGCACGCACCATGCTGTGCGAACATCCGGTTACAGGCGAAGGCCTGGGTGCACTGGGTACTGAAATCCTCGTTAACATCGTTAACGAAGTAGGCGGTCTGCCCCTGCGCAACGGCCGCGACGGTGCATACTGGGACGAAGCCGACTCGACTTCAGGTGAACGCCTGGTAGACACCTATCTGGTAAAGAACCAGGGCTGCTTTGGTTGCACCATTGCCTGCGGTCGCGTAACCAAGATCGAAGGCCGCGGCGACTTGGACGGATTGGGCGAAGGCCCCGAATACGAAGCAGGCTGGAGCTACGGTGCTGCCTGCGGCGTTACCGACTTGGGCGCCATTGTTAAGGCTAACTTCATCTGTAACGAACAGGGCATGGACCCCATCACCTTGGGTGCTACCATCGCCTGCGCCATGGAGCTTTCCGAAATGGGTGCTATTCCCGAAGAAGATATTGGCTTCCCGCTGCGCTTTGGCGACGCTGAAGCCATGGTCAAGCTGACGCAGATGACCGCCGACGGCGAAGGCTTTGGTCAAATTCTTGGCCTGGGCTCCTATCGCATGGCTGAAAAGTATGGTCATCCCGAGCTTTCCATGTCTGCGAAGAAGCAGGAAATGCCTGCCTACGACGGTCGTGCTATTCAGGGTATTGGTCTTGAGTACGCTACCTCTAACCGCGGTGGCTGCCACGTACGTGGTTACATGATCAGCCCCGAAGTTCTGGGTATTCCGCTGAAGATGGACCCACTGGAGACAGAAGGCAAGGGCGCCCTGCTCAAGACCTTCCAGGACTTAACGGCCCTCTGCGACTCCACGGGCATCTGCCTGTTTACCACCTTTGGTATTGGCCTGCCCGAAATTGCAGGCATGTACCGCGAAGCGGTCGGTTCGGACGAAAGCGACGAAGAAATCCTGCTGAAGGGTGAACGTATCTGGAACCTGGAAAAGCGCTTCAATATCCAGGCTGGCGTGGAAAAGGACACCCTGCCTCCGCGCTTGCTGCGTGAAGCTCTGCCTTCGGGTCCTGCTAAGGGTAAGGTCAGCCAGCTGCAAACCATGTTGGCAGACTACTACGCCGAACGCGGTTGGACCGCAGACGGCGACCCAACACCTGAAAAGCTTGAAGAACTGAACCTCAGCTATTAGGTGTGAAACGACGAACTGCCCCAGCTTTGCCTGGGGCAGTCTTCCTGCGTGGGTAACACGGTGCTACCATACAAGGCATAGGTTTTGTCCACGCCAAAGGTGAAGCTATGTTAGTGAAGTTCTTTGCTACGTACCGGCAAATAAGCGGCTGTAATCAGTGTGATATTTCAGGTCCTTCCAGCGTCCTTGAATTGCTTGAAGAAGTATCAAGGCGCTGGCCGGCATTTCGCCCCCTTGTTCTTAACGAAGCGGGTACGGAAAAGGGTGAAGATGCCATCATTTTGGTGAATGGCCGCCATATTGAACACTTGGATGGCATTCGAACTGCCCTAAGTGAAGCCGACTACGTTGCTCTCACTCCTTTGGTTGCAGGAGGATAAACGAAAGAAGGTGAACTGTGGTTTCTGCTGAAGAAGTCGCACGTATTATCGAAGCGTATCCAGCCGACCGTCGTTTTGCTCTCGCGGCTATGCAAGACATGCAAAACGAATTCAACTACGTGCCTGAAGAAGGTCTGGAAATGCTCGCTGAGCACCTGGGTTGTCCCATTGCTCAGCTGTTTGCTATGGCAACGTTTTATAAAGCTCTTTCCTTAACACCAAAGGGAAAGCATATCATCAAGATTTGCAACGGAACCGCCTGCCATATCCGCGGTGCCATGAATCTGGTCACGGGCGTAAAGCGCGAGCTCAATATAGAACCTGGCGAAACCACCGAAGACGGCCTGTTTTCGGTTGAAATCGTTAACTGTGTTGGCTCTTGTGCTCTGGCCCCTGTGATGTTGGTGGACGGTATTTACCACAACAAGCTGCGCGTGGAACAAGTCCCCGGAATCATCGATAGCTACCGCGCAAAGGACGGTGAGCAGCATGACTAAACGTACCGAAAAGATTTTGGTGTGTTGCGGCACCGGCTGTATTGCCAATGGCGCCCTCGACGTGGCTGCTGCTATCGAAGCGGAAGTGGCTGCGCGCAACCTAGACGTTGAAGTAAGCGTAGACGTGGTGCGCACCGGCTGTTCGGGTGAATGCGAACAAGGTCCGGTGGTGCGCCTTATGCCGCGCGACACCATGTACTATCGAGTGAAAGAATCCGACGCTTCTGCCATTATCGACTCCTTGGAAGGCGATCCAGTTGAAAAGCTGTTGCTGAAAAAGGACGGCATGCAGGTGGAGCACATGGACGAAAACCCCTTCTACGCGCTGCAGCACAAGGTGGTGCTCAAGGACGTGGGTATTATCGATCCGCTTTCGCTGGACGACTATATTGCCCATGGCGGCTACGAGGGGCTGAAGCGTGCGCTTGAAATGACCCCTGAACATATTATCGACGAAGTGGACAAGAGCGGTTTGCGCGGCAAGGGCGGCGCAGGCTTTCCCACGGGGCGCAAATGGCGTACTGCTGCTGGCTACGATGTGTTCCCGAAATACATCGTCTGTAACGGTGACGAAGGCGACCCGGGTGCGTTCATGGACGGCTCCACAATGGAGGGTAGCCCCCATGCCGTTATTGAAGGTATGATTATTGGTGCCTTGGCCATTGGGGCCGAAGAAGGCATTCTTTACATCCGTGACGAATATGCCCTGGCGCGCGACCATATCCAGAAAGCCATCGACAGCGCCTACGAAGCGGGTATTCTTGGCGACAGCATCCTGGGTACCAGCCACAAGCTGCATCTTTCGATTGTTCGCGGTGGCGGCGCCTTTGTTTGTGGTGAATCGACGGCGCTCATGGCTTCCATTGAAGGCCGCGTAGGCGAACCACGCGCCAAGTACATCCGCAGCGTGCAACGAGGGCTGTTCGACCATCCCACCGTACTCAATAACGTGGAAACCCTGGCGTCTATCCCCACCATTTTGCGCGACGGCAGTGAAGAATACGCCAAGCTTGGAACGGAAAATTCCAAGGGTACGAAGGTGTTCGCAATGGTGGGTAAGGTCAAGCACACCGGCTTGGTGGAAGTGCCCATGGGTACCACGCTGCGTACGCTCATTTACGACATTGGTGGCGGCATCATCGACGACCGCCCCTTCAAGGCTATTCAAACGGGCGGTCCTTCGGGTGGTTGTATCCCCGAAAGCTTGCTCGATCTGCCCGTTGACTTTGACACCCTTACAGAACATGGCGCCATGATGGGTTCGGGTGGCATGATCGTCATGGACGACCGCAGCTGCATGGTCGAAGTTGCCCGCTACTACGTGGACTTTCTCTGCGAAGAGAGCTGCGGCAAGTGCACACCGTGCCGTGAAGGCCTGCGCCAAATGCGCGCCATTCTCACCGATATCTGCGAAGGGCGCGGCCAAGAAGGCGACATCGAACTGCTCGAGCGCATTTGTCACACCATGGAAGATGCGTCCCTGTGTGCTCTGGGCCGCACCGCTGCCAATCCCGTGCTTACCACTATCAAGTTCTTCCGCGATGAATACGAAGCGCACATCAAGGAGCATCGTTGCCCAGCGGGCGTGTGTGCCGAACTCACCCAGTTCGTCATCGACGCAGCTGCATGCACAGGCTGCGGCATGTGCATGAGGGCGTGCCCGGCCGACGCTATTTCGGGCGAAAAGAAGCAAGCGCACACCATCGACCCCGCGAAGTGCATTGCTTGCGGCAGCTGCCGTGAAGCCTGCCACTTCTCTGCGGTGCTGACCGAAGGGAGGAGCGCATGAGCGAGCTCGTAAAAGAACAAATCAAGGTCCTTATAGACGGGAAAGAATGCTACTGCGAAAAGGGCGAATACCTCTACGATGTTGCAAAGCGCAACGACATCTTCATTCCCGTGTTATGCCGTTCCGATGCCTTCGAAGACCATCGCGCTTGTTGTCGTGTGTGCATCGTAGAAGTCGAAACTCGCGGCAAGAGCAAGGTAGTTACTTCGTGCGTGTACCCCATTGAAGAAGAATGCACGGTCTATACCCAATCCGAAAAGATTAAGGAAGAACGTGCGGTCGTTATGGCCTTGCTTGCTCACCGCGCACCCGACTCCGATGTCATTGGTGGCATGGCCGAAGGTATGGGCGGCACGGAAGGTTTCGCACGCCTTACGCCTCTTGAAGCGGGCAAGTGCATTCTGTGCGGCCTGTGCGTACAGGCTTGCGACAGCTTGGGAACAGGCGCAATTAGCACGGTGCTGCGCGGTACCGAAAAGCGTGTCGACACTCCCTATAGCAATCCTTCAAAGGCATGCATTGGTTGCCTGAGTTGTGCAAACGTGTGCCCCACGGGCGAAATTGTCTTTGAAGAAAACGAAAAGACGCGCACCATTTGGAAGCGTGAATTCGAATTGGTGTACTGCGAAGAATGCGGTGCGCTTATGGGCACCAAGGAAATGCTTGAACGTGCGGCGGCTGAAACAGGTGTGGAGACCCCCAAGGTCTGCGACGCTTGTCGCAAGAAGGCCATGGCCGACGAAATGATGCACACCTACCGTTTCGTGTAAGGAAAGAAATAATGCGGCGTCCCTTGGGGGCGCCGTATTTTTATGCTTGAATATGCTTTGTTATAGTGCAAGCATGGAACCAGAAGAGCAATCGAAGGGGACACCTGATGGACTTTCCCAATCGTTATAAGCGCAACTTTGAGTCAATTTCTGAAGCCGAGCAGGCTACGCTTGCCAGTGCGCATGTTGTGGTAGTCGGTTGCGGTGGTTTGGGCGGAGCCGTTTCTGAAATGCTTGCGCGCGCAGGCGTGGGGCACATACGCGTTATCGACGCGGACGTCTTCGAGGAAAGCAATTTGAATCGCCAGCTTATGGCAACCGAAGTTACTTTAGGGAAGTCCAAAGCCCAGGCAGCCAAGGAGTGCATTGCACAGGTAAACAGCGAAGTTGAAGTGGATGCATGTGAAGTATTCCTCGACGAAAACAATGCTGCGCAACTTCTTGAAGGCATGGACTGCGTGGTGGACTGTTTGGACAGCGTTGAAAGCCGCTTGTGGATGGCGCATGCAGCCTTGCATTTAGGCATTCCTGTTGTCCATGGTGCTATTGCGGGTTGGTTTGGCCAAGTGTGCACGGTTGTTCCCGGCGACCCTTCCTTTGCAACTATTTATGGCGCCATTGAAGAAGGTGGTGAAGGTGTCCAAAAGCAGCTGGGCAATTTGGTTCAAACTGCCTGGGGCACCGCTTCGTTCCAGGTTGCCGAAGTGCTGAAGGTGCTGCTTGGGCGCGACGGCATGCTGCGCAACCGCTTGCTCATGATTGACTTTCTTTCAGGCTCTGCGGAAAGCATAGACCTTGCTTAAGAACGAAATAGAAGTCTATTTGTGAAGCGCACTCCCAACCATATAGAACTTGACTGCGGGCGCCCCTATGCCCAGGTGCATGCGTGGCTTGAAGATGAGCTGGGGCTTTCGAGTCAAGATGATGCGTGGCTCTTTGAAAGGGACGGCTCAAGCTGTGCAATCACCATAAGCCCCTTGCCGCCTCGGTCTTTTCGCCATCTTGCCCTGGAGCGAACACATATAGAAGTTGAAGGCGACGACCGCATGATTGACACGTTTATGCAACTTTTTACCCTACGTTTTATTTCTGCCGGCGGCTAAGGTTGTGGATAGAGCTTCCGAAGCTATCTCCATATTTCAATTATTCACGTTTAAGAATGATTTACAAAGGTACTCCAGAAGGACTACCATAGCGCGTGCAATCGGCTTGAAATAATGAGCCGTCTTTTTCTTAGGAGGGACGTAATATGCAATCGTCAAAGAAACTATTATTCACCCTTGTACTTACCATGGCACTGGCCGTTTTGGGCCTTTCTGCTTGTGCGGGTGGTTCGGGCGCAGCTGCATCGAGTGCAGCTGATGCTTCCGCTGCTGCAAGTGCCGACGCTGCTGCTTCTGTTTCTGCCGACGCCGCTGCAAGCGCCGACGCTGCCGCCGACGCTTCTGCTTCGGCTGCCACTGAAGCTGCTGCATCAAGCTCTGCTGAAGCTGCTCCAGCTGCCGCTGACAACAAAGTCATTCGCCTTTCCACCACCACTTCGGTGAACGACTCTGGTCTGCTGCCTTACCTGCAGCCTACCTTTGAAAGCGAATCGGGCTACACCCTTGAAATCACTTCTGCTGGTACAGGTGCTGCCATCAAGAAGGGCGAAACGGGCGATGCCGACCTGCTGCTCGTTCATGCCAAGGCAAGCGAAGAAGAATTCATCAATGCTGGTTATGGCGTAGAGCGCCTGCCCTTTATGTACAACTACTTCGTTATCGTTGGCCCCGCAGACGATCCTGCTGGCGTGGCAAACTGCACCACCGCAGCAGACGCTTTTAAGGCTATTGCCGACAGCGGTTCTATCTTTGTATCCCGTGGCGACGACTCTGGCACCAACAAGAAGGAACTTCAGATTTGGGAAGCCGCTGGCGTTACCCCCGAAGGCAACGACTGGTATGTCAACGCTGGTGCTGGTATGGGCGCAACCCTTACCATGGCAGCCGAACAGCAGGGCTACACCCTTACCGACAAGGGCACCTACCTTTCCCATGAAGCCAAGGACCAGCTGGGCATCGTTTTGGGCGAAGCCGACGACATGAAGAACACCTACTCCCTGATTGCCGTGAGCACCGAAAAGTGGCCTGACGTAAACGCCGCTGGCGCCCAGGCGTTCATCGACTGGATGCTTTCCGACGAAGCCAAGAAGCTCATTGCTGAATACGGCGTTGAAGAATATGGCGAGCCCCTGTTCTACATGATGTAGACGCCACGTATCTGTTTTCTGAATACACGGGGGCAGGCGTTTTTTGCCTGCCCCTGCTATTATTGAGCCATGCAAGAATTATTTGAGGCATTAACGACCGTCTTTACTCCAGGAAGCGAGCTTTCTCAGATTACGCTCGTTACGCTTAAGATGGCCTTCTTTTCGACGACCATTTCAATGCTTATTGGAGTTCCCCTTGGCGTGCTTATTGGCTATTCTGACTTTCGGGGAAAGCGCATAGTCCTGCGCATTCTCAATACGCTTATGGGCCTGCCACCTGTGCTTGCTGGTCTCATCGTGTTTTTTATCCTTTCACGTTCGGGTCCGCTCGGCAGTTTTCGTTTGCTCTATACCGTGCAGGCCATGGTAACGGCTCAGGTCATCCTTATCACGCCTATCGTGACTGGTTTGGCGGCCACGGCGGTCACCCAGGTGGTGCCGAAGCTGCACGAGACCGCGCAAGGCATTGGTCTTTCGCGAGGGCGCGAATTGCTCTATTTGCTCAATGAATGTCGTTCACAGCTATTTTCGTTTATCTTTGTCGCCTTTGGCCGTTCCATTGGTGAAGTGGGTGCCGTAATGCTGGTGGGCGGCAACGTCCAATACAAGACGCGTGTTATGACCACGGCCATTATGCTTGAAACAAACAAAGGTAATTTCGAAATGGCGGTTGCCCTGGGCGTTGTGCTGCTACTCATTTCATTCGTGATTAATTCCATTGCTCTCTTGTTCGACGAACGTGGCTTCACCGCCCGCCGTCGGAGGAGTACTATACCGCGCCATAAAGATGAAAAAGCGGTTCTGCAAGAAGGCAAAAAGGATACGGCATGACAGAGCAAGGCGTACATATTCAAGATCTTGTTATGCGCTACGGCGAAGAAGTTGTGCTGAATGTCGCATCGCTTGATTTGGGGGCGCACGAAAAATACGCCATTATCGGTCCTAACGGTGCAGGGAAAACAACGCTCTTACGCATCCTTGCGGGGACCCTTAAGCAAAGCGAAGGTACGGTTGACATCCCTTCGGGCTGGACCGTGGGTTATCTTCCCCAACATCCCTTCGTCTTTAATATGTCGGTCTTTCGCAATGTCGAAATGGCGGTACAGGACGCAGGACTTTCGCGCAGCGAACGAGAAAAGCGCGTTAATGAAGCGCTTGAAATCGTGGGAATGTTGGACCTTGTTTCCGCACGCGGAACCGAACTTTCGGGTGGGCAGGCGCAGCGCGTTACCCTCGCACGTGTGTTTGCCCAGCATCACGACCTTTTGCTGCTCGACGAACCCACGTCGGCCATGGACATTAAGGGCACCATTATTGTTGAAGACGCCCTTAAGCGTTATCTCGACCAATATCAGGCAACACTGGTGGTATGTACGCATGCACCTTCGCAGGCCCAGCGCGTTTCCAACAAGATAATCGTGCTTGAAGAAGGGCGCATTGCCGAACAGGGCCCGACGGTAGACGTTTTGCAAAACCCGCAAAGCGAAATGGTTCAGGAATTTCTTTCGTATTGGCGCCTGTAGTTATTCTTATTAGAATATAATTCTTATTGGAGATAAAGAGGAAACATCGAGACGGACATGAAGGACTATTACGGCAGAACAATCGACTATGTACGTATTTCGCTCACCGACCGGTGCAATTTGCGCTGCATTTACTGCATGCCTGCCGAAGGTGTGGACCAGGTTGCCCACACCGACATTCTGTCCTTTGATGAAATCCTGAAGTTCGTGCGCGTAGCAGCACCGATGGGCGTGCGTCGCGTGCGCCTTACTGGTGGCGAGCCGCTCGTGCGCAAGGGCGTGGTTGACTTAGTGCGCGACCTGCACGCCATAGAAGGTATAGACGACATTTCGCTGACGACCAACGGTATTCTGTTGGCACAGTATGCGCCCGACCTGAGGGCTGCGGGCCTGCGTCGCGTGAACATTTCGCTTGACTCGCTTGACCCAGCGCAATATAAGGAAATTACGCGTGGAGGTAATTTGGAGGACGTGCTTGCGGGCATCAATGCTGCGCTTGAGGCAGGCTTTAACCCCGTCAAGGTAAACGCGGTTGCGGTGCGCAGCTTGAACCAGGACTACCTGGCTTTTGCCCGTATGTCTGTCGACCGTCCCTTGCACATGCGCTTTATCGAATACATGCCCGTGGGCGATTCTTCGGGCGTATGTGGCCACGGCTGGGGCGAAGAAGACGTCATTAGCTGCGAGGAAATTCGCGAACGTATTAACGAGCAGGCTGTGGCAGAAGGTTTGCCGCAGTTGGTGCCCGTTGAAGGATCGAATAAGCCCGATGGCGGCGGTCCAGCACGGTACTGGCAGTTCCCTGAAGCGCAGGGGACCGTCGGCTTCATTTCGCCTCTTTCGCGCCATTTCTGCGGGGAATGCAACCGCCTGCGCCTGACGAGCACTGGCCAGCTACGCCCCTGCCTGTTTTCCGACGACGAGTTCGACGCGCGTGCGGTCTTGCGCGAAGGCAGCGAAGAAGACGTCCGTGCGCTCATCGAACAAGCCTTAGGCGCCAAACCCGAAGAACACACTCAGGGCGACCATGCCAATGCCACGGAAACCAACATGAACGTCATAGGCGGCTAAGAGGGTAGCGAAGAGTATTATGCTGGCTCTGAACTACATTCTGCCGCGAATTTCATGAGTGAAATTCGCACTATAATAGTTAAGTGAAGCGCAACGAAGCGCATGAGGTGAAATAATCCAGTGAATTATTTCACCGAACAGCGAGAGTGGCAGCAATAATACTCTTCGGTACCCTCTTGAAAGGTGCACAATGGATAAGTTAACCCACGTAAATGAAAATGGCGACGTGCGCATGGTGGACGTGTCTGCCAAGGACGACACGGTGCGCCTGGCGGTGGCGGAAGGCTTCATTGCCATGCAGCCCGAAACGCTCGAGCTTATTACCACAGGCCAGGCCGCAAAGGGCGACGTGCTGGCATGTGCGCGTGTGGCAGGCGTGATGGCCGCGAAGAATACGAGTGGCATTATTCCCATGTGTCATCCGCTGCTTATAACCAAGTCGCAGGTGGAATGCATTCCCGTGCAGGCGGGGGATCGCGAAGACGGCCGCGTAGGTATTCGCGTGGAAGCTACCTGCGGTGTGACGGGTAAGACGGGCATCGAAATGGAAGCCCTCACCGCTGCCAGCGTTGCCTGCCTCACTATCTACGACATGTGCAAGGCTGTCGACCGCGGCATGGAGATTATGGACGTCCGTTTGCTCCACAAATCCGGTGGCAAGTCTGGCACCTGGGACCGTTGACAATAAAAACTGCAAGTTTTATCCCCCTGCATTATAATTGAACACCTCATAAGCCAGGATGCTAGGTTGAGTGATTGGTGATGATGAGGCAAAAAGCTGCTACTATTATTGCTGCGTTCCTATTTCTTCTTGCTGCCTTCTGTTTGTCAGGCTGTACTGAGATGCCAGAATCGCATTCAAGCGGTGTAGATGCAATCTCAAGTTCTCAATCTAGCGTTGAATCTGGAAAACTTTTCTTTAATGAAGACAATGTTGCTTGCCTAGCTCAAGTTGATTTTCAATCTGTGCGCAACGAAGAAGATGGCACAATCGT
>CACXMZ010000006.1 GCA_902768975.1 uncultured Coriobacteriaceae bacterium | reverse complement strand
ATGACGGCAGACTGACCATGTGTAAGAAGAGCAGGTATTCGCCCGCCATGAAACGACCGAATAGAGAGGAGAGGTTATGGCATTGCTCGAACATGTCGACACGCACCGCGGCGTCGAGACCGCATTCGGCAAGATCATCCCCGAGAAGGAGGCGTACAGCTACTGCCTCCGCACCATTGCGGCGTTCTCCGCGAACATCTTCCAGGTGATGCGTGTCTTAAACGACGACTGGGAGGACCGCACTTCGCAAATCTGCGAGGTTGCGAACATGATGAACTGCGCTGCCTGTTCGGGTAGCGAAGAGGAACTGTTCGATTATTTGAACGCCTTCTACGATGAGTGGAACATCCCCGAGCTCGTGAAGCGCGCCGCCTGGATCGGCGCCATCTGGGGCGACTACGGCGACGAGGCAGAGGATATGGCCGGCCGCGTCATCCAGTTCACCGAGGACCGTGTAGAGAAGGAGCTCGACTCCTGCCCGTGGGACATCGTTGGCTCCGAGATGTGCAACATGACGACCGCCATGTTCACGGCGAATTTCGATATCGCCGCCGGCGGCGAGCACGGCGAGATCACCAACGACGTGGCGCTGAACATGTGCGAGGCGCGCGGTTGCGGAAACCCGCACTGCCGCGTAGTCGCTGAGCGCCGTGACACCTTCGGTCTTGAGAAGCAGGACTGGCTCGACCATCGCGGCCAGGCGTACTTGCCCGTCCACGACACGCCGCCCGAGCGCCGCGTGAAGCACGCCCAGGGCCTGCGCAACGGCCAGTACACGAACGCCTTCGGCGAGGAGAACTCGCTGGAGTGGCAGTACAACTGGGTCGCCCAGATGGGCTGGGTCTGGTCGATCAGCTTTCCTCTGATCGCCATCCGTGACATGGCAGACGATGATGACGAGTTCGAGCGCGTCCTCAAGATTGTGTTCGCCACCGCAGGCAAGAACTCCTTCATCGATCCATTCGCGCGCGAGGGCCTGCGCAACTGGCTCGACATCCCTCGCGAGATCGGTGACAACGACCCGCGCGTCATGGGCGCCTATATCCAGGCTATCCTCGGCTGCCAGCTCGTGCCTTACGAGTTCGAGGCCTTCGATGCCGACGGCGTCGAGATCCGCGTCGACCAGGAAACGTTCACGGGCCGCTTCGAAATGGCCCCGCTTGACGAGATCACGCTCGGCTACGAGGCCCAGTGGAATGGCGCCTGCCATACGCTCGTCTCGCCTGAGTGGTCCGTTTGGATCGACGAGGACGACGACGATTTCATCATCAACGTGGGCCGCAAGGTCGACGACCGAGCGCTGTAAGGAGGTAGAGAGATGCTGTTCAAAGAAGACGAAATTGCCCGCGCTGAGGCTACCGCCGTACGCGAGAACGCTGCCTGGTACCGCTGGACGCACGACCTCGTGAAGGTAGAAGGCGAAGACGCCGAGAAGTTCCTTGATTGGATTCTCGTCAATTCGATTGTCGGCCTGTCCGTCGGCCAGGGTAAGTACACGACGATGCTCGACGAGAACGGCGGGATCATCGATGACCTCGTGGTCTTCCATAAGGCCGAGGGGCTGTGGTGGCTCTCCACGCTGTACGGTCCGCATGCCGTGAAATGGTTCGACGCGCATTCGCAAGGCTTCAACGTCGCCTACGAGGATATCACGCAGGAAATCGACATGTACGCCATCCAGGGCCCGAACTCCGCAAAGGTGATGGATGGCCTGATTGCGGATTCTGTCGATAATCTCAAACGCTTCCAGATCATCGACACCACCATAGGCGGCATCGCCGCGACCATCGATCGCGGCGGGTTCACCGGAGAGCTCGGCTACGAGATCTACTGTGCCCGAGAGGACTCTGCCGCCGTCGCCGAGGCAATCGAGGCAGCGGCTGCCAAGTACGATGCCCCGCGCCTGAAAACGCTCGAGGTCTACGTCCGCTCGCTTCCCATGGAGAAGGGCATGGCACTGCGCCAGGATTACAAAGGCCTCACCCCCTACGAGGCGAACCTCGGCTGGTCGGTGCGCATGGACAAGGACTTCCTCGGGAAGGAGGCGCTCGAAGCAGCGCAGGCAGAGGAGCCGAGGCGCGCCTTCGTCGGCATCGAGATCGAGCGCGAGAGCTACGAGGATATCGCGCAGAACGAGATCATTCGCAAGCGCGGCGTGCCCGTGGGCATCTGCCGCCAGATGATCTACGGCTATACGGTCGACAAGAACATCGGCTTCGGCATCGTGGATGCGCGCAAGGTGCCGCTCGGCACGCGCGTGACCATCGGCCCGAACGATTCGCCGGCCGTCATCGTCGAACCCAAGTGGTGCTAGAAGGGAGATAGCAATGAGCACGAACGAAGGACGCAAGATTCTGGTCGTGGGCGGTGCCTGCGGCATGGGTGCGGCGACGGTCACGGCGCTGTACCGTCAGGGCGCAAACCTGATCGTCCTCGACATCAACGAGGAGGCCATGGAGGAGCTCATCGAGGACGAGGAACTCACGGAAGGACCCGGAACGCTGCATTTCGTGGCGGGCGACGTCAACGACGCTTCCGTGCGCCAAGAGGCCATCGATTACGCAAAAGAGGAATTCGGCACGCTCGACAGCCTGCTCTACATCGCAGGCGTCCTCGACCTCATGTGCCCCGCGCACAAGACTGATGATGAGCTGTACGACTACGTCATGGACGTGAACGTGAACTCATGCTTCCGCATGTGCCGCGATTGCCTGCCGCTTTTGTGGGACCACGAGGGATTGCCAGCGAGCATCGTGATCGTCGGCTCCGTGGGAGGCCAGGTCGGCTCCTCTGCCGGCGCGGCCTACATCACATCGAAGCATGCGGTTCTGGGCCTCGCGCGCAACCTCGCGCACACCTACCGCTTCCGCAACGTGCGCACGAATGTGGTGAACCCGGGTGCCTGCGTCACGGACATACTCTCCAACGCGATGGAGAAGTGGCCGGACCGCGACGTCATGGACCTGGAAGGTAACGAGCTCTATAACGTACGCGGAGCCGTGGCACTTGGCGTCGACTACGACGGCAACAACATCACCGGTTGGCCCGAGGACATCGCCAATGCCATCTTGTACCTAATCAGCGACGAGGCGCACTACGTCAACGGCGCACAGCTGAACGTCGACGGCGGTTGGACGAGCTTTTAATCTCAAACTACTTATTTGATTTATCAAGCGGCGTCAAAGAAGCTCATCGCGACTTCTTTGACGCTGCATTGACGTTTGACCCGAGTGTAACCAAAAGCACCTCTGCGACTTTATAATACGGCAGAGCAACGGAAAGCGTTTGGAAGCAAATCAGACTGCCGATACATCATAGAGTGGAAATAGAGTTTTTGCCGATAACGGCAAGATTGCTGCATTATTTAACACAATACCCCATAACGTTTTTGCAGATACCTGTTTGGCTGCCCAAGACAAATTCAAAGCAATGCTCGACTACTTCCGCATTGTCTACTAACGCCCGCAAACCGGTGGAGATGGAACCAACCGCGTTCGCGTATAATTGTCGACAGCAAAAACCCGACCGGGAAGGGCGATTATGGACTTCGAGGATGTAAAGTAGTCGAATACTCGCACTCGCTTGGGAGTAAATCGGTATGAACGAAATGTTTGAGTTATACGACAGCCAGCTGTTCATGCATGCTCTGCAAAAGGCTGGGCTTGCACAGGAAATCACCCTTTGTGGGAGCGTTCTCATCCCCGAAAAAATGAGTGACGAAAAACTCCAGACAGCAGCGAATAAGGTACTCGAAGCAAACGATGTACTGCGCTCGTATTTCATCGAAAAGGACGGTAAGACCTACCAGGCCTATGAGCCGTATGAGGAACACACTTTCGAGGTCAAGCACTTCGAAAACGCCGAAGAAATGGAAGCGTGGGCAAAGCTCTATGCAACAATCCCCCTCGAGTACCGAGTTGAAGGCAAGGGCAAGGGCAAGGGCACGGCGCTTGAAGCTTTCGGCAAGCCAAGCCCCAAACTGGCGTTCAACATCTTGCGTCTGCATAGAGCAGCCTCCAAACGGAAAAGAGAGCTGGGGCTCGAGGGCAGAAAGCCGACGTGCTTCGAGTTAATTCTTGTGCAGCTCCCCGAGGCATCGGGAGCCCTTATGAAAATGAGTCATATCATTTCCGATGGCTGGTCGATGCTCCTCGTAGGCAATCAATTCCTGCACGCGCTCAAAGACGAGCCGTTCAAAGCATATGAGTATCAGGACTACGTTGAAAGCGACAAAGCGTACAAGCAAAGCGAGCGTGCACAGCTCGACAGAGAATTTTTCAGGGATGAATGGCTCAAACACCCAGAGCCCACCGTCTGCTTCCCTGGGGAAATTTATTCCTTCGAGGGAAAGAGGAATAGCCTCAAGCTTGATGCGGATCTTTCCAAGAAGGTACAGGCGTATTGCCTGGAAAACCGCGTCTCGGGGATGAATGTCTTCCTGAGCGCCATCGGAATCTACATGAGCAGGAAGCTTGGCACGGACTCCTTCCATCTTGGGTCGCTTTCAATCAATCGAACGGGTACGGCAGAAAAGAACACGGTTGGTCTCTTCGTGAGCACGCTGCCCATTCTTATGGAGGTAGCGCAAGACATCAGCTTCAAGCAGCTTGTACTCAATACAAGGGAAAAGGCGTTTTCCGTGATTAGGCATGCCAGAGGGTACGCAAATCCAACCGAGGTGTACGGAAACTACTTCGATTTGTTTGTGAGCTATCGCATTGACGGCCTTGAAGCAGATGCGAACGCGCAGATTAAGGAATACTTTTCGGAGGCGTTCGCAGATTTCGCAGAACTGTCCATAGTGGAAAATTCGAGCCAGGGCGAGTTCACGATACATTTCGATCATAATTGCAAGGTCAGCGAAGATGAAGCCATGGGCCTCCTGGGCGATATTGCGTCCATCATAGGCAGGGGTATCGAAGACGACAGCCTGCTGGTAAGTGACATCCGTTGAGAGGAAAACCATGTTTGAAAGCGTGAAAGGCATACTAGAAAACTACACGGAATACGAGGTGCGAGAAGATTCCTCGTTGATGGGCGATTTGGCCCTGTCGTCATTCGACATGGCTGCCATCGTCGCCGAATTCGAAGATAAGTTCTCCATCTCCGTGCATGACCGCGACATCATTAACTTCGTCACAGTGAAGGACATCATTAATTATCTCGAGGAGAAGACCAGCTCATCGAATTAGCAATGCGCTCTATGCGCATCTGCCCCTTATGTAGGAATACGTGATATCCAAGCATGTTGAAGACTGAAGATTTACAAAGATACTATCGGCAGATTGGAACGGTCGATCTGAGGTCGATACTCGAAGTGCGCGTTGCACACGACCCAGACGGCATTGCCTACATCTACGGTGAAGGCGAAACGCACACCGAAAAGAGCTGCAGGCAGTACTATGACGAAGTTATATCCCTTGCCTCGTATCTGCATGAACGATATCAGCATGCGAAGATTGCCCTCATTGGCGAAAACAGCTACCTGTGGATTGTTAGCTTCTTTGCAACGATTATCTCCGACAACATCATCGTCCCCCTCGACAAGGACCTTCCCCCCACCGAACTGAAGGAACTCGCCCAACGCAGCGACTGCGAACTGCTCATTTATTCGCAGACCTACGCCGACGTAGCCGAAGTGCTCTGCGAGGGCGGCTCACTTGCTTCCTTGTCGATGCCCGAAATCTCAAACATTGTTGCCCAGGCCAATCAAGCAGAGTTCACACACCAAAGAGACCACGAGGATACCTGTGCAATCTTTTTCACGTCGGGCACGACGGGCAAACCCAAGGGAGTCATGCTTTCCGATAAGAATATCAGCCACGACAGCTATTACTCTGCCTTCGACCTCTGGCTGAAAGGCGACTCGGTCCTCACCCTTCCCCTGCACCACACCTTCAGCCTTGCCGTTGGCGTCATTGGTGCATACATGTGCGGCCACGCCGTCTACATTTCAAAGGGATTACGCTATTTTGCAGGCGACCTGGTAAAACACCATCCTTTTAGCATCTGCGTTGTCCCCCTTTATTTAGAGACGATTTACAAGCGCATATGGCGCCAAGCTAAGGACACTGGCTCCGAAGGCAAACTAAGGTGGGGCTTGCGCATCAGTAGGACCTTAAAGAAGCTTGGCATTGATGTGCGCAGAAAGCTCTTCAAGGAAATCCACGATGAGCTTGGCGGCAAGCTCACCGACATCATCTGCGGCGGTGCGTTCCTTGACCAGGACTACATCGATTTCTTCGACGATATTGGTATCAACATCTACAACGGCTACGGAATCACCGAATGTTCGCCGATTGTTTCGGTAAACAGAGCTGAAAAGAGGGTGCCCCACTCGGTGGGCAAGCCAATGTCCTGCCTCGAGGTCATTACCATCAACGGAGAGATCTGCGTGAGAGGCGATGCGGTCATGCTCGGCTATTACGGCGATCCTCACACAAGCCATGATGCCCTTGCTGGCGGGTGGTTCCATACGGGTGATTTAGGATATGTCGACGACGGTTACGTCTTCATACAGGGGCGCAAAAAGAACCTTATTATCTTGCCCAACGGGAAGAATGTTTCAGCCGAAGAACTTGAAGAGCATCTTGAACACATCGATGCGGTAAGCGAAGTGGTTGTAAGAAGCGAGAACGACCGCATCGTAGCCGAGGTTTATTGCAAAGATGGACAAAACGTCGACGCTGAAGTTGAAGCGCTCAACCGCAAGCTTCCGCCATACAAGCGCATAGCCGAAGTGCGCTACCGCGACACCGAGTTCCCGAAAACGACAACGCAGAAAATCAAAAGGTAGACACCCCAGACCTTCCAGGGTGCCTACCTCTGGCTTATTAAACAATAATTACGGTACCAAGCTTAGCTGATTGTGATACCAGGTGGGATTATCGGCCGACACCGTACACGCCGCATTTATCTGCAGGGCAACCCCACTCGTGGTCGGAGCACCAACCACCGCTGGCAAGAGCTTCGAGCTCTTCGTCGGGAATTACCATACCCTCTTCCTTGGCAAGCTCGAGCAACTCTTCGCTGGTCTTACACGCGCGCGCTTTTTCCTGCAGTTCGGGAGACAAGTCATTTACGTTCATCTTCTTCTCCTTCTGGTTTTTAAACCAATGAGCGGGTTTGCCGCTCACTTCTTGCCAATACGTACTTATTTCCGCTTCTTTTAGAATTATACGAGCGTTTATGCTTATTCGTCTTGCAATTTTACGCATAATCATCACTATCAAAATTGCATCCTAAACACCAGCTTTTGAATCCTGCGTTCAAAAAAGCTTTGTAATAGAATGATTTACCGGAGGAATAAAAGTATGAACGACACAGAGTACATACAAGCACTCTCTGAACTTAACGAGGCAATCGATAAAGCCGACGCAATCATAGTGGGTGCGGGAGCTGGGCTTTCGACCGCAATTAGTCAAAATGCCAGAAGTTGGTGCCTGTTTCTTCGTTAAACGCTGCTTTAATGGTGCCCCCAAGCACGGGGCGTAATTCAATTTCAGCGGTGTAGCTTACCGTGGCTGACTTCAGGTGCCCCGCCACGGTGCGATGCTCTTCCCCGTCGAGTAAGGCAAACAAAACATGTGCGTGCCAGGAAGGGCCTTCGTCGCCCGCGTCTATCACATTGCCCAGAATGGAAACCAATTCGAGCGTCCCTTCGAAACGGTGGGTTGCAAAGCTCCCCTCTTCGGCATTAAACACCTGGATTTCTGCTACGCTGCAACCGCCAATACCCGAAAACGTCGCCGAACGAATACCTTCACGCGCGCATACGTCGAGCAAGGAAGCCATAATTTCTTCGCCCCTATCGAGGCACACGTAGTATGCGTCTCCAAATTTTCGGTAATCCATAGGAACCTCGCTCACCCTTGTTTCAGACAGGTAAATCGTAGAAGAAACGAATAAGTAATTCAAGCAAAGCCATTCTCTAGCCAGGCAAGCCACGGAAGCAAAGCTACGCTTCTGCTAAACCATTCATGTAAGAATAGCCACTCTCTAGCCAGGTAAACCACGAAAACAAAGCTACTGCTTGTTTTTGCGTTTTTCGGCAAAGAGCTGTTCGTCGGCTGCGTCCAACAAGGCCTTAAAGCCATGCATTTCAGGCGTATATTGAGCCACACCAACGCTCATGCGCAATTGGTAGCCCCGACTAATCTGGCTGTTTTGCACGTCCAATTCCCGCTGGATGGCATTCTTGAGCTTCTGCACGTCGGCAGGGTTTTCAAAGGTAGCAATAATGGCAAATTCGTCGCCGCCATAGCGCGCCAAGGTAACCCGCTGATGTAGTTCACGAATGGCTCGCTTGAGCGCTTCACTTGTCTGCACCAAGGCATTGTCACCTTCGGAATGCCCATAGGTGTCGTTGATGGACTTAAACAAATCCAGGTCCATCATGAATAAGTAAAGCTGGCCGTCGTCCTCATGAGCTTGCATGGCCTGGTCGAGCGTACGCATAAACTGCTTGCGGTTCGCTAGCTGCGTGAGGGGCTCAAGCGAAACCTGCTGGCTTAGTTCATTCATGTACACCACGGTCAAGTTAAGTGTGAACGCCATGCAGTTGAACGGGATATAGGTATAAAACAGCTGCAGCGTACCGCTTATAACGGGCAAAATAGGAAACATGGCAACAAGCAAATAATGCGAGCGCTCAACATAGTTTTCGGGCTGAAATGCCTTCACGACCGTATACAGACTCACGCCAATCATATACAGGTAGTAAATGACATACTGAAGCATATACAAAGGCCCGCGGAAATACGTGAGATCCGCTTTCGTACCAAACAGAATTGGATCGAAATGGTTATAAATGCATAGCGCAATGTGAATGAGCACAGGTATAAAAGCAATAATTCTATTGCGCCTGGACGCTATTATGGGGGACTTAAGAATCGTAAGGATAAACATAACCCACAGGTAGCCAGAAAAAGTGGCCGAGAGGAAGTAAATGTTATTAAGAAGCGTGCTCACCCACCACACGGGCGGCAAAATCCTGTGGTCCATGGCAAACCAGAGGGAGTCAGACAAGAAAAAGATAACAACAGCAAAAATAACTGCCACAAAATACCGGCGCGAAATAGTGGTGCCCATACCAATGCGCGAATGAAGCACAAATACCAGCAGCAAGCCGCTGCAGAACAGGTTAATGAGAATATAAAGTTCTACGTATTGACCCATACCCCAAATATTCTATATACGTACCAATGATATTGCCTCGTCCTTGCATGCAATATCATACTTACCCTTACGTACCTAGTAATGCTACCTGAATAGTACCATATAAATCCCCCGCTGTGTATACAGCTCAAAAAAGGTTCCTATTGTTGTCATAAACGCCCCCTGTTTAATGCTGAAACGCTGCCACTAAACGGCGTCTTTGCCGAAGAACAATTCGTACCAGCGAATGAAAATATAGATAGTCCAAATGTGGCGCCAAAGCAAAGCCTTGTGGCGAGCAAACCATACCGGGTGCTTCACCCGAGGTTCTTCGCCCAGGAACACGTCGAGCAAGGCCCCAATTTCATCGACCTTAAAGAATTCCGCAGCGGCTTCGCTTTCGAAGGCGCGGCGAATGTCGCCATTGGTTTTAGAGTCGCCCAGCCACTTTTTAACCGGCACCGGGAAGCCCAGTTTTTTGCGGTAGGCAACTTCGTGGGGCAGTATGCGCGAAGCGGCGCGACGCAGGGCGATTTTATTGCCATCCCGCGTGTATTTATAGTGCGAAGGCATGCGGCGCGCGATGTCGAAGATGCGCAAATCGCAGAAGGGCATGCGAATATCGAGCCCTGTGCCGCGCGCAATCTTGGTTGAATTGAACAGGATGCTTCCTTCGAAGAAGCTGCGTGTTTCGGTGTAGAGCATCCAGGTAAGCGAGTCATATTTTCGCCCAGGAAGCCCGCGGTTGCGCATGAAGTTACGCGCAGACTTTTCGGGGTAATAGCTTTTCAAATAGCGGCGCTGCTCGGAGGGGTTCATAATATACGTGGCGCCCATATATACTGGCGAAAAGCCCAGGTTAAAGCGTCCCACATACTTGTAAACGCTATAGCCCGCAAAGAATTCGTCGGCGCCTTCGCCTGAAAAGACCAGGCTCGCCTTCCCCGCCAGCTTCTTACAACCTGCATACAGCGAAAGCCCCGCTACGTCGGCCTGAGGCTGCTCGTAGGCAAGAAGGAATTCGTCTACGTTGCCAAAAAAGTCTTCAGGGGTCACCCGTATGCCTTCAAAGTTACGCCCTAAAGCCGCTGCCGTTGCACGTGCGTCTTCTTCTTCGCTTGCTTCAGCTTCATCATAGGAAACACAATACCCGCACCCGGCACGGCTCTTGGCCATAATGTAAGACGAATCCACACCGCCAGAAAGAAAACTGTCGGGCGCTTCGCTGGCATCGCAGATGTCTGCCAGGCTTGCTTCCATGGCCGCTTCAATTTCGTTGGCCCAGTCGTCCACCGACTTGCCGTCTTCAATTTCAAAGGTCAATTCCCAGTAGCGCCCCAGCTGCAAGCCGTCCTTGTCGAAACGCAGCCATCCACCTGGCTCCAGTTTATATACGCCCTTGAACAGGGTTTCTTCGCCTGGTACATAGGTAAAGCCCAGGAAGAATTGCACCATTTCACGATTGAGTTCACGCACAAAGCCCGGCTGGTTAAAAAGGTCTTTGATCTGCAGCCCATAGAGCAAGCGCCCATCGGCCGTTTCGTAGTAAAAGAGCAACTCGGCACCGAGCACGTCGCGCGTGGCAAATACTTCGCCCGTTTCAACATCCTTAATAACAAGGGCAAACTGGCCGTTTATGTGCGAGCCCATGTCTTCGCCCCAGGCTAGGTACGCAGCAAGCATGAGCACTTCTTCGCGTTCACGGCGCCCTAAACTGGCAACTTCAACGCCAAGCTCATCCGCAAGTTTACGCCAGTTGCGAATAAGGCCTTCATATGCGGCAATTTGAATATTAGGCATATTGTTCCTGCTTTCTTTTTTTCTATTATAACAAGGAGTTCACGGTGCTTTCCTTGCCCCGTGAGCGTTTGCCTTTCGTTTATAATTTCCCTATTACAAACCCACCCGAGTGACGGAGGCACACATGCCCGAAGTACGCGAACAAACGCCAGCACGTCGAACCATACGCCTTTTGGTGCTCCTTGTTGCATTTGCATTTGCAAGTTGGTGCATCTTTTCGTACCTGCAGTCGATACGGCCCAGTGCAGCTGAAAGCAGTGCCGCAGAAGCCAGCACGAGTTCCGCACAGATAGAAACTGTAGCTGCGTCAAGCGCTGAAGCAGAACAGGTCGACGTAGCGGTTGAAGAACCTTCAAGCGAAGACGCACTCGAAAGCGAAACGGGTGAAGGCCGCGGCCTTATGAGCATGCTCTTCGGGCAGCAGACGGGCGGCATTTCCACGGCCACGCAAGGCAGCTACGGCACGCCCATTGAAATCGAAGGTATGCGCGACCATTACGTAGACACGTCCGCGGCCAAGTCTGCCACCGTACTGGTGTATATGTGCGGCGCCGACCTGGAAACCTACAGCGCGGCGGGCTCCAAGGACCTCCAGGAAATGGTGAATGCAGAACTGGGCGAAAACGTTAAGATAGTTATCCAGACGGGCGGCGCGAAGCAGTGGCATTTCAGCCGTTCGGCTTCTGCGCAAACCCGCCAGCGTTGGCTTATTAGCAACGAAGGTATGTACTTGCTGGGCGATGTTGGCCCTGGCACCATGCTCGAACAGCAATCGGTCACCGACTTTGCCAACTGGGGTATTCAGAACTTCCCCGCCGACCGCTATATCTTTGTCTTCTGGGACCATGGCGGTGGCACCATTGGTGGCTACGGGTCCGACGAACTCTACCCGCGGCAAAAGCCACTCAGCCTGCTGGAGCTGCGCAATGCCCTGGCCAGCACCAACCAGAAGTTCGACATGGTCGGTTTCGACGCCTGCCTCATGGGCACCATCGAAACAGCCTACGCGCTTGAACCCGTGGCTGACTACCTACTGGCAAGCGAAGAATACGAACTGGGTGACGGCTGGTATTGGACAGGCTTCCTAACTGCCTTGGGCAAAAACCCTGCCATAGACACAGTTGAGCTGGGCAAGGTAGCTATCGACGAATTCACCGAATACTATTTCAACCAACGCCAGGGTTCTATTACGCTTTCCATCGTTGACCTGCGCGAAGTGCCCCATGTCTATGAACAAATGGGGGCGTTCTTAAAGGCGGCAGAAAACTCTATTACCGCCGACAACAGCCGCTTTAGCGAAATGAGCCAGGCGCGCAGCAAGGCACGCTCCTTTGCCGACGGCGGCATAGACCAGGTCGACGTAATTGACCTTATTGAACGCACGAACTTTGATGGGCGCGACGAACTGAAAGCGGCAGTAAACAGCTGCGTGAAGTACCGCAGTGGTACCACCATTTCAGGAGCCAATGGCCTGGCCATGTACTTCCCCTACTCCGAAGTGCAGCAGTACCATGGCACACGTTCTATCCTCAACGACATTGGCTATGTAAGCCCCACGGAGTTCTACGACTACTTCCTGTCTATTATGGGCGGTTCTACTGGCAGCACCTGGGGTGGCCTACTTTCGTCTTCGGGCAATTCTACAGCGCAGGGCACGCAAGGCTCGGCGGCAAGCGCCCAGTCGTCTAGCGGCAACTATGCCGACCAGAGCTATAGCATGGAAGACTGGTTTAATGCGCTGCTGGGTGGCAGCAACTTTAACTATCAAACCGTGCCTGACCATCTGACTTTCGATATTCAAGACGGCAGCTACGTAGTTCCCATGAACCAGAACATGTGGAACGTGTTTAGCAGCTTCAGCACGACGGTCATGTGCGACTTTGAAGACGGCTACCTCATGCTTGGCCGTGACGACGTGTACGACCAAACCGACAATGGCGACATTTCGGTATTCTTTGGAAACGAGTGGCTCACTATTAACGGGCAGGAAGTGTCCTTCTTTGCAAATGAGCCCTATGAAGAAGCCAATGGCGAATACAGCCATTCGGGTGTGATACCTGCCATTCTAAACGGCAACACCTACATCGAAATTATGGCCTATTGGCCCCCCATGAGCCAGCAAGGCAGCACCTACACCGGTTACATCCAAGGTTATCGCATGCAGGAAAACAGCTTCTTCACCTACGGGCGTGGCCTGCAGCCCTTCAACAAGGGCGACGTAATTACGCCGGTCTTCGACTATTACGACAAGCAGGGCAACTACGTGCAAACCCTGCAAGGCAACAGCATTACCATCAATAGTGCGAGCGACCTTGAAGTTACCTACGGTTTGTCCGACCATGGGACGGTGCACTTCTGGGGCACCATGACCACCATCTATGGCGACACCATCGACACCGACGTCATAACCCAGTAAACACCTGCACGCATGTTATAAGGAGAATTCATGCCCGTACGTATACCAGACGCTTTGCCCGCCACTTCCACACTGGAAGGCGAAAACATATTTGTCATGACGGAAACGCGCGCCATGCATCAGGACATCCGTCCTCTACGCGTGTTGCTGCTTAACCTTATGCCCACAAAAATCGTGACTGAAACGCAGCTCATGCGTAAGCTTTCCAACACGCCGCTGCAGATTGAAATTGAACTGTTGCGCATGGCAAGCCACGAGGCTTCCAATGTGGCGCCCGAACATCTGGAAACCTTCTACCGTACCTTCGACGAAGTACGCAAGGAACGCTACGACGGCTTAATTGTGACGGGCGCGCCCGTTGAAAAGCTCGACTTCGAAGACGTGGATTACTGGAACGAACTGTGCAATATCTTCGAATGGTCGCGCACCAACGTGTATTCCTGCCTGTTCATTTGCTGGGGCGCCCAGGCCGCTATGCAGCACTTCTACCAAATACCCAAATACGACCTTCCCGAAAAAATGTTTGGCGTGTTTGCGCATCGCCTGATGAAGTCCACGAGCCCCCTGGTGCGCGGCTTTAACGACATTTCTTACATGCCGCATTCACGCCACACGGAAGTGCGCTACGAAGACATCGTGGCAAACCAAAACCTAGAAGTCATTACCTATTCGGATGTTGCTGGTCCTTCTATTGTGAAGAGCACCGACAGCCGCCATTTCTTCGTGTTTGGCCACCCCGAATACGACCACGACACGCTCAAACGCGAATACGACCGCGACATAGCCGCCGGCATGGACATTGAGATTCCGGTCAACTACTACCCTGAAGACGACCCCACGCGTGAACCGGTGGTGCAGTGGCGCGCCGAAGCTCAGCTGCTCTATACAAATTGGCTGAACTATTACGTCTACCAGGCAACGCCGTACGACTTAAACGAACTGTAAACATACTCTTTAGGCAGTATCGCGTATTGTTGTTTCATACGATAAGCTAGTTATTAAGACTAGACGAGAGCAAATTAATGACTGAAGCACAACAACGTAATCGCGAAAACCTGATCGCCTATTTCGAAGCAGGTTGCAAAACGCGGAGTACCCTCGGGTTTGAACTCGAGCATATCCTTTTGCACCGCAAAAATGGCGCACCCGTTTCCTACACGGAAGCTGGTGGCGTCCGCGACGTGCTGGAACGCCTGAGCCCCCACTACCGCAAGGTAGTATATGAAGATGGGCAAATTATTGGCTTGGTCCGTTGCTATGAAACCGTCACGATTGAACCAGCTGGTCAGCTTGAAATTTCTGCCGGTCCTTACGAAACAACTGCAGAAGTTGAAAAGGCCTATGCAGATTTCCGCCGCTTGCTTGACCCCGTGCTCGAAGAGTTTGGACTGTACGCACCCCTAGTGGGTTACAACCCATCTTCGAAAGCAGCCGACTTGGAACTGGTACCCAAGCATCGCTATAAGTTTATGAGTGAATTTTTGGGAAAGCAGGCCTATAGCGCCATTTGCATGATGCGCGGCACAGCCAGCCTGCAAATTTCGGTGGACTACACGAGCGAAGAAGACGCCCTGCGCAAGCTGCGCGTGGCAGAAAAAATCGCACCAATCCTGGCGCTTATGTGCGACAACGTTGCCGTGTTCGAACGCGAGCCGGTCCAAGGGCACCTGGCACGCACGGGCGTGTGGTCGGGCATGTGGCAAGACCGCGTAGGAACCATTCCTGGTTCGCTTGATCCCGCTTATAGTTTTGCCGACTATGCCGACTACATCATGACGCGTGAGGCTATTCTCGTACCCGACGCTGAAGCGGAAGGTGGCTGCCGTTTTGTGGGGGCACAAACTTTTGACGAAATTTATGCCGACCGCATTATGACCGAAGAAGAACTCGAGCATGCCCTTTCCATGGTATGGCCCGACGCGCGCATAAAGCAATTCGTCGAAATTCGCCCAGCCGACGCCATGCCGCCTACCCACTCCTTCGCATACACAGCGCTTATTCGCAGTCTGTTCTACCACGAAGCATCCCTGAAACAATTGGATGCCGAACTTGCCTCCGTGGACTTTGATGCCATACATACCGCAAAAGACGCGCTTATGCTTGGCGGCTATAGCGCTGAAGTATATGGGAGGCCTGCCGCCTTCTGGGCAGACATGCTTATTGAATTGGCGCGCAAGGGTGCTTCCGAAGAAGACTTGGCCTTCCTTGAGCCGCTCGTACAATTGGTTGAAGCACGCCAGACCTTAGCCCGGCAATAAAACCGAACCTGCCAGCAAGAGTTTATTTTCACGCAATTTGCCTGCGCTATTATTGCAGCGCTTGGACCTGCAGGTTCCCCCTACAGCTTGCTTGCCACGGCAGCGATAAAGTCGCCCGTTGAAAGCTTTTGCGGGTTAGGTAGCGTAGTAATGGCTGCCAAATCGCCTGTCATCTGACCCGCTTCGATGGTGCCTATCGTGGCTGCTTCGAGACGGTTTGCAAAGTCGACCAGGTCGGGCAGATTGTCCAATTCGCCGCGCTTACGTAGTGCCCCACTCCAGGCAAAGATGGTTGCCACCGAATTGGTAGACGTTTCTTCGCCCTCCAAATGCTTGTAGTAGTGGCGCTGCACCGTGCCGTGGGCCGCTTCGAATTCGAAGGTGCCGTCGGGCGAAACCAGCACGCTCGTCATCATGGCAAGGCTGCCAAAAGCGCTTGATACCATGTCGCTCATTACGTCGCCGTCATAGTTCTTGCATGCCCACACAAAGCCACCTTCGCTCTTCATAACGCGAGCCACCGCGTCGTCGATAAGCGTATAGAAGTAGCTAATGCCCGCTTCTTCAAAGCGCGCCTGGTATTCGGTTTCGTAGAGTTCCGCAAAGATGTCCTTGAAACGATGGTCGTAGGTTTTGCTGATGGTGTCCTTAACCGAAAACCACAGGTCCTGGTTGAGACCCAGGGCATATTCAAAGCACGCGCGGGCAAAACTTTCAATGGACGCATCCAGGTTATGCATACCCTGGACAACGCCAGCGCTTTCGAATTCGTGGACTGTTTCGCGCTGTTCGCTGCCATCGGCGGCCGTATAGACTAACTCCACTTTCCCGGGACCTGGAATGCGCATTTCAACGCCCTTGTAAAAGTCGCCGTAGGCATGGCGCGCCAGGGTGATGGGCTTCTTCCAGGTTTTTACCGTGGGTTCAATGCCTGCCACCACAATGGGCGCACGGAAGCAGGTGCCATCGAGTATAGCGCGAATGGTGCCGTTGGGGCTTTTCCACATCTGCTTGAGGCCATATTCTTCCACGCGCGCCGCATTGGGCGTAATAGTGGCGCACTTCACGGCCACACCCAAACGTTTGGTGGCTTCAGACGCTTCCACCGTCACTGCGTCTTCGGTGGCGTCGCGGTTTTCCAGCCCGAGGTCATAGTATTCCGTCTTCAGGTCTACGAACGGGCAAATGAGCTGGTCTTTTATCATCTGCCAGATAACGCGCGTCATTTCGTCGCCATCCATTTCAACCAGTGGTGTAGTCATCTGTATCTTTTCCGCCATCTACACTCCTTTTGGAACAGGGGACGGGTTTTTGTTCCATTTTCTTTCCCAGGGCGCTGATTATTCTTGCTCTTTACCATCCCGAGGGTTTCAAGCTATTTTCCAAGCACTCATTATACAGGTCAACAGCCACGTATCAGTTCGCCCAAAGAAGAGCAAAAAAGGTACACTAGACCTATGAAAAGATTCTTATTTACCGTCTGGCAGATTATTTGGGGTTTCCCGCAAACGGCGGCAGGTGCCGTCATGTATGTTGCCACCTTGGGCTGCCCACGCTTCACGTTCCATGGCAGCTTGGGCACCGTGTGGAAATACCGCAATAGTGTTTCGCTCGGCCTGTTCATATTTGTGGCGAAGGACCCGCGCAAACCACGCGCAGATTCATTCATTCAGGAGCGCAAGGCAACCGCTGGTGCCGACCCACGCCTCGTAGTGCATGAATATGGCCACTGTATTCAATCGCTTATTTTCGGGCCGCTTTACTTGTTGGTTATTGGCGTGCCGTCGTTTATCTGGGCCATGTTGCCCTACATGCACCGCCGCCGCATCAAAAACGACACGTCATACTATTCGCTCTATACCGAACGCCTGGCCAACTACCTGGGCGAAGCCGTCACCCACATGCCATCTTTACGATAAAGAAAAAGCCCGTAAAGGGCTTTCTCTTGATTGGTTGGATTGCCACTGGACAACGTATTATTACGGTTCGACGACCAGGGTGTCTTCGTAGTCGGCGCCGTACACGCCAAGCAGCGTCTTTTCATAAGCGGCATGGAAGAACTTTTCCTGGCCCAACTTATGCATGTCTTCGTTCACCCACTCAAGCAGCGTGGTATTGCCCTTGGAAACAGCCGGCGCAATGGTGTCCAGGCTGCCCAGTTCTTCAATGCCTACGGTATAACCGCTGCCTTCGTTAGCAAAGGCGATAACTTCCGTGTTGTCATTTGCCCAGGCAACGCCATTCTTGTTTTCAAAAGCGGTCTTGGCGGAAGCGTAGGTATCGTACTTCTGCAGCTTAATTTCGGGGTTATTTTCCGTCAGATAGGTTTCTGCCGTTGTGCCCGTAATAACGATGACTTCCCCGTCGCCAATTTGCGAAAGGTCGGTAATCACATTGTCGTCGTGGCTCACCACGCCAAGTGCCACATTCATATAGGGCGAAGCAAAGTCAACGGCTTCAGCACGTTCAGGCGTTACCGTGAAGTTCGCCAGGATGAGGTCGACCTTGCCCGTTTCCAGGTATTCCACGCGGTTGGCCGCTTCGGTGGAAACGTATTCGATTTCCACACCCAGGTCCTGGGCCAAGCGTTCAGCCAGTTCAATATCGTAGCCCGCGTAGTTGTCGTTTTCATCTACGTAGCCAAAGGGATACTTGTCGCTGAACACGCCAATAACCAGTTTGCCGCTCTCCTTGATTTCGTCGAGCGTACGGAAAATGGCACCGCTGTTGCCGCTCGCTGCTGCACCCTGGTTGCCGCCACCGCAGCCAACCAAAAGGCCTGCCGCCAACACGCAGGCAGCCAGAATTACCAAAAGCTTCTTAAACATACTTCACTCCTCTATCGCATTAAAGTAACGCGCACCATTATATACGAGTTAGTTCTGAAACAACGAATGACTCATACGAGCGGCTTTAAGATAACGTAAGCAAGAGCAGAGCAGGGTATTCGGATAGATATATGCGATGTTCCCTAGGTTGGCGTAGTAAGTCAGCGAGCATTAGTTTTGGGGCACTAAATTGCCGCGAAAGCCTGAGGAAGTTGCCTTTGTGCAACGACGAAGGCTTGGAGGGGCAAGATAGGCCCCAAAACTAAGCGCAGCGTCAACAATTCCGCTGTTCGTAGAACAGCGGAATAAACTACTTTTCGTATTCGAAGGTGCGGAGGAATTTCTGGGCGCGTTCAGTTTGCGGATGATCGAAGAAGTCGGCGGGTGCAGCCTCTTCCACGATAGCCCCCTCATCGATAAAGATAATGCGGTCGGCCACGGCGCGCGCAAAGCCCATTTCGTGCGTCACGATAATCATGGTCTTGCCTTCACGCGCAAGCCCCAGGATAACGTCGAGCACTTCGTGAACCATTTCGGGGTCAAGCGCTGCCGTAATTTCGTCAAGCAACAATATTTCAGGCTTCATGGCAAGGGCACGAGCAATAGCTACACGCTGTTTCTGACCACCCGAAAGCTGGCGCGGGAAGTCCTTGGCGCGGTCGGCCAAACCCACACGTTCAAGCAAAGTCATGGCTTCAGCTTCGACTTCTTCCTTGGGGCGCTTTTGCACCACGGTAGGCGCCAGGGTAACGTTTTCAAGCACGGTTTTATGGGGAAACAATTCGTAGCTTTGGAACACCATGCCCAGCTTGGCGCGCAAAGCGGCGATGTCCTTCGAAGCACCGTCCACCACTTCCCCATCGAGCAAGATTCGGCCACCCTGAATTTGCTCCAGGCCGTTAATGCAACGCAGCAGCGTGGACTTACCGCAGCCCGAAGGCCCAATAACCACAACTACTTCGCCTGGTTCAACCACCAAGTTAATGTCGTCGAGGACCACATGGTCGCCATACGCCTTGTGTAAATGTTCAATGTGCAGTTCGCCTTCAGCCATTTACGCTGCCCACTTCCTTTCCAAACGTTCGCCCAACTTGGATATGGGCCAACATGCCAAAAAGTATAGCAAGAGAATAATTCCGTAGATGCCAAACACCGCATTGGGGCTGGTCATACGATTTGCTTCGATTATCTGCTGACCGACCTTCATAACTTCGACCACGCCTATCATCATAATAAGGCTGGTCGTTTTGATCATGCGCGTAACCAGATTAATGGACATGGGAATAAGCCTGCGCACCGCGAGCGGAATAACCACGTGCCTATACATTTGCGCACGGTTTAAGCCCAGCGCTTCGGCCGCTTCGTATTGATGCTTGGGGATGCTTTCCAGAGCACCGCGCACCAAGTCGCCCATTTCGCCTATGCCCCAGAAACTAAAAACAATGATGGCAGAAAGCTCTGCGTCGATGTTCAAACCAAGCGCACGTGTGCCGCCGAAGAATACGATGAACAACAACACGAGCTGCGGCATAATGCGCACCACTTCCAAGTACAGGCGCGAAATAATCTTGGCCACCGGGTTTTTCCACGTCATGAAAATACCGAACAGCAGGCCGCCCACAATGCTGAAGGCAACCGAAATCAGGCTGATGCGCACTGCCACCCACAGGCCACCCAGGAGGCGCAGCGCGTTGGTTCCTTTGAACAAGACATCAAGCCCCAGCAGGCCCAAAAGATCCATGGCGCAACCTCCTTTCGACATAGGTGCCCAAAATGGAAACGGGCAGAATCATGATGAGGTAGAAAATGACCAGCAGGACCAGGCATTCGGTCGTTTTGTAGTAAAGTCCAATGAGGTCTTTGGCCACAAACATAAGGTCCATCAGGCTGATAGCGGAAAAGACGCTTGTTTCTTTCAGTAGAAAGATGATGTTTGCCACAAAGGACTGGATGGAAAGCGTAACCGCCTGCGGCAAAACCACATGGCGCATAAGCTGCGCGCGGGTCATGCCAAGCGCCAGAGCACTTTCAAATTGAATGCTTTCGACCGCTTCAAGGCCACTGCGAAAACTTTCGGCCATATAGGCACCACCCAAAAGCGCCAGGCCAAGCATGCCGCAGGCTTCGGCCGTAATGGGCACACCCATGCGCGGCAGGGCAAAGTACATGAAGAACAGCTGGATAAGCAAGGGCGTATTGCGGAAGAGTTCCACATAGGCGCCCGCGATTTGCTTAAGCACCGGCACCTTGAAGTGCACCACCATGGCAACAATAAGCCCAATAAGAATTGAGCCAAAAATGCCCACTAAGCCAATGCGCAGCGTCAGCCAAAAGGCCTGCACATACAGGGGCAAGTATTCTGCCATCGCATTAAAATCCAACAAGTAATCCTTATGCCATAGGTTTTCTAAAAATCAGCGAGGAACGATTATACGCCTTAGATTGCCCAGCTTTGCACCGAAGTGTACTTTGCTACACGACAAGCAAAACAAGGAACAAGATGGGGCGCATAATCGGAGCGCAGCACCGATTCATTCCATCTGCAGACTGGCGAACTAAACTAGAGCGGCCAGCCCTCCATTGAAGTCGGTGGGGTCTTTTCAACCACGTATTCGTCCATACCAGGTAGCCACGCGTTCAGCAAAATGCCAACAAGCGCACCCACGGCCAAGCCGGTCAGCGAAATCGACGTTTCGCCTACTGGAATAACCACGGCGCCAGCGCTGCTGTACGCAATACCAATAGCCATACCCAGAATAACAGCCGCGATAATAACATTACGGCTCTTTTCAAAGTCAACCTGGTTTTCAATGAGGTTGCGCACGCCCACGCCTGAAATCATGCCGTACAAAATAATGGACACGCCACCCACTACGCTGGCAGGCATGGAACCAATAAGTGCGGCAAACTTCGGGCAGAAGCTAAACAGGATGGCGAAGCAAGCTGCCAGTTCAACCACACGGGGGTCGAACACCTTAGTTAATGCCAGCACGCCCGTGTTTTCACCATAGGTCGTATTGGCTGGCGCGCCAAACAGGGACGCTGCAATGGTTGCCAAGCCGTCGCCCAAAAGCGTGCGGTGTAAGCCAGGTTCAGCAATGAAGTTTCGGTTGGTGGTCGAACTGATGGCGGAAATGTCGCCGATGTGTTCGATCATCGAAGCCAAAGCAATGGGCATAATGGTAATAATGGCCGTAAGTGCAAGGCCAGAATCCATGCCGCCTGCCAGACCAAATACCGTGCGATCCCAGTCGATGGGCATACCAACCCAAGCAGCCGTCGCCACACCCGAAAGGTCCACTTCGCCCAACAACAAAGCGGCAAAGTAGGACACGATAACGCCCATGAGGATGGGGATAATCTTAATCATGCCCTTACCCCAGACGTTGCACACGATAATGGTGCCAACGGCAATAATGGCCACGAGCCAATTCGTCGAACAGTTGTTAATGGCCGAAGGCGCAAGGATAAGGCCGATGGCAATAACAATGGGACCAGTTACTACCGGCGGGAAGAAACGCATAACGCGGTTCGCGCCAAATACCTTGAACAAAAGCGAAAGCAGCAAGTATAGCAAGCCCGCAAATGCCACGCCCAGGCAGGCATACGGGAGCAGTTCAGGTTCCCCATTAGGCGCGATAGCAAAATAGCCCGCCAAAAATGCGAAAGATGAACCCAGGAAGGCGGGAACCTTGCGCTTGGTAAGGAAGTGGAACAACAAGGTGCCCAAACCCGCAAACAGCAAGGTGGCTGAAACCGAAAGACCAGTCAGGATAGGTACCAGAATAGTTGCGCCAAACATCGCGAACATATGCTGGAAACCAAAGATGGTCATTTTCGGAATGCCCAGTTCGCGCGCGTCATAAACAGCACCAGGGGCATCCTGGGCACCCATCGTAGGAACATCATTGATAAGGACGTCTTTGGCCATTTCATCTCCAATTCAAATAAAGCTTCTCGTTAGTTTTAAGCCATACAACGCGTGGTGCATTTAGGAGATTATTTCGGCCGTGGTAAAGCTTAAAGTTCTCAGCTGTGATTATAATAGACTTAAGCGCATCCTTATAGCAGAAAGGGCTCACAAATGGCCGAAGTACATGTTTTAGATCACCCCCTCATTTCTGACAAGCTGGCACGCATGCGCCGGAAGGACACGAGGCCTCAAGAATTCCGCTTGTTGCTAAAGGAAATATCCCTTCTTATGGGCTATGAAGTAACCCGCGACTTTTCAACCAAGCAGGTTAAGATTGAAACACCCATCTGCGAAGGTACCTTCCCCATGCTGGCGGAAAATTTCTTTACCATCGTACCTATCCTGCGCGCTGGTATCGGCATGGTAGATGGTCTCTTGGAACTGATGCCCTTCGCCCACGTAGGCCACATTGGTCTGTACCGCGACGAAGAAACTCACAAGCCCGTCGAGTATTACTACAAGATGCCTGAAGGTGTTGAAAACTCCGAAATAATCGTAGTCGACCCCATGCTGGCCACGGGCGGCAGTGCTGCCGATGCCATTTCGAGCCTGAAGAAGCGCGGTTGCAAGAAAATCCGCCTCATGAATTTGGTAGCAGCGCCCGAAGGTATTGCGGCTGTTCAGGAAACCCACCCCGACATCGACATTTACGTTGCTGCCATCGACGAAAAGCTCAACGAAGCTGCCTATATCGTTCCTGGTTTGGGCGACGCGGGCGACCGCATTTTTGGTACCAAGTAAACAACAGGCCATTCGTTCTTGCAATAAGTCGAACTATTGCGGGGGGGGTGCTACACCCCCCGCTGTAGCGTTACCGTGCTTTCAAGTAGGTAATGTGAGATGAAGGGCGCGATTTACAAGCCATATATGAGCTCTTTTAAAATTCTCTGGACAGCAATCGGCATACGAAACGAGCTTTTGCTTTGATGGATCGATCTTTATTTACCCTACCTAAAGTGGGGATGGTCATGGGGCTTCTGCTCCTTTTTTCGCTTGCCGAAGCTGCGTGTGTCATTACCCAAGCCTACTGCCTTGCTCGCGCCATAACCAACCTGTGGGAAGGCGGCGCTCTGCCCGACCAGTTCACGCTCATAGCTATTTTTGCCGCTTGCTTCTTTGGGCGACAAGTACTGCTCTTTATCCGTGATAGCTTTCTTGCCCGCTTTGCCCACGAACGTTCGAGCGAACTTCGTGAAGAATTGCTCGAAGGGGTATTTGG
Organism: uncultured Coriobacteriaceae bacterium; assembly: GCA_902768975.1. Classification (GTDB taxonomy): domain Bacteria; phylum Actinomycetota; class Coriobacteriia; order Coriobacteriales; family Eggerthellaceae; genus CACXMZ01. Next base: position 242,571 of record CACXMZ010000006.1, on the reverse strand, counting down.
CGCAAAAACGAATTTGGTAAACGCCCATGGAACAGCGGCCGTTTCGCAGGCTGCCCTTGAAGGCGTCGACCTGGTTGAAACTTATCTTGCCCTAATCCTGCCCAAGATAATTGGCGTGGTTGCCATTCCCCTTCCCGTGTTTATTGCGGCGCTGCGCCTCGACTGGATTTCAGCCGTTATTCTTCTGATGTTTTACCCGGTCATTATCTTTTACATGATTATGCTCGGGCGCCAGGCAAGCGCGCGTGCTGCTGCGCAATACGAAACTTACAATGCGCTTTCCAACCATTTTGTCGACACTCTACGCGGTATTGAAACCCTCGCTGTTTTTGGACAATCAAAAAGTTATGGCAAGCGTATTTTCAAGGTAAGCGAAGATTTCCGCGGAGCCACCATCAATACCCTTAAAACGGCCACGCTTTCGGGCGCGGTACTCGACCTTTTCGCCACCCTAGGCGTGGCGGCGGTTTCTATCATGTTGGGCTTTCGCCTGATCAGCGGCTCGATTCTGCTTTTCCCTGCACTCATGGTGCTTGTCCTTTCGCCTGAATTCTTCAAGCCCATTCGCGAATTCGCCGGCGACTTCCATGCGTCCCTGGACGGCAAAAATGCCCTTGCGAACATCACGCGCATGATTGCTTCCAAACAAGAGGAGCACGGAGAAGTTGAAATTACGCCGTGGGACGAAAACTCGCGTCTCGCTTTTAAAGAAGTGGACTATAGCTACGCCCGCGCAGACAATGAAAGCGGCGAATTAATCGCTGCACTTGAGCAGATTAACTTCAGTGCTGAAGGCTTTGCCAAGGTTGGCATTGTTGGCACGAGTGGCTCAGGTAAATCCACCTTGGTTAATTTGCTCGGCGGCTTTGCCCAAGCAAGCGGTGGCACCATTGAAGTAAACGGCGTTCAAACGCAGAGCCTACAGCAGGAAAGCTGGCAGAAGCAATTGCTCTACATTCCGCAGGACCCGTATATCTTCCATGCTAGTTTGCGCGACAATATCTGCTTCTATTCGCCTGATGCAAGCGAAGATGCCATTGCCCATGCAGTTGAGGTCTGCGGCCTCGGTGAATTAGTAGCCGAACTGCCAGAGGGCTTGGATACCATCATTGGTGAAGGTGGTCGCGGGCTTTCGGGTGGTCAGGCACAGCGTATTGCTTTCGCACGCGCCTTGCTCGACCCTGCCCGTAAGGTGCTCCTATTCGACGAGCCCACGGCCCACCTCGACATTGAAACTGAATTTGAACTCAAAGAACGCATGCTGCCCCTCATGGAGGGCAAGCTGGTCTTTTTTGCCACGCATCGCCTCCATTGGCTTTCGGCCATGGACCACATCTTGGTTCTGGAACACGGGCGCATTGTTGAACAGGGCAGCCTGGAAGACTTACTTGCTGCCCAAGGCAAGCTGATAGAACTTGCCCGCGCCATGAACGGGGGTGACGTGGCATGAGCGAACCCAAAGGCAGCTTCTCACCCAAAACGCTCTTTGGCTTTCTTCCTGAAAATGATGCGTGGGTACGCCCCTATTTCGGCCTGTATCGCAAGGAACTTCTGCAGGCATTAGTGTTGGGCGTTGCCATGTTTGCCTTCGCCGCCCTGCTCATGTTCACGTCGGGCTATCTGATTAGCCGCTGCGCTGAACGCCTCGACGGTGGCATCTTCGTCGTACTCACACCCGTGGCTTTCGTGCAAGTCTTTGGCCTGGGTAAGCCCATCCTACGCTATATAGAACGTCTAGTTTCCCACGACTGGGTCTTCCGCATGACCAGCGACCTGCGCCTGCGTCTATATGGCGCCCTTGAATCCCAGGCCATGCAGCTCAAGAGCACCCACCGCCTTGGCGACTTCTTGGGCCTCATAGCCGAAGACATCGGACATCTGCAAAATCTGTACTTGCGCACCATCTTCCCCATCGTTATTGGGTGGGTCCTGCTCCTTGTTGTTGCTCTGTTCTTTGGTATATTCGACCTGCTCTTTGGGCTGGCTATTCTGGTGGTCCTGCTTATTGTTGCTGTTATTCTTCCCATGCTTTCGGTGCAGTTTAATGCTGCGCGTATCGAATGCGAAAAAGCACGCAAGAATGAACTCTATGCCAACCTGACCGACAACCTTCTGGGTTCAACCGACTGGGTGTTTGCTGGTCGCGGCAAGGACTACCTTAAGCAAGCCAAGCAGGAAAGCGAAGCACGGCACGAACAGGCTGCGGCGCTTGACGCCTACTATCGCAAGAACGACCTCGCGTCCATGGCGCTGCTCACCTTTGGCGCTGTGATTGTGTTTGTGTGGGCAGGGCACCATTTTGGTGGCAGTGGCCTTCCCCGCGCCGACTGGATTGCTGCCTTCGTGCTCGGTTTCTTCCCGCTTATCGAAGCTTTCATGCCCATGACCGCTGCTGCAACCCAGGCAAATGTCTACCGTGACTCTGTCGCACGCCTCAATGCCTACCCGCGCGTAAGCGACGAAGTACTCGACGTGGACACCAAGGCCCTGGGTTCCATGTCTGCGGTGCGCTTTACTTTAAACGACCTCATGAACCAGGTTGAAAGCACCCCTGTTGAAGAAGTGCAGGTGCCGCTTTCTGTAACCGAAGGTGCCACCAAACTTGCCCAGGAAGGCAAGACAGTAGGCATCGAAATTGACAAGGTGAGCTTTGCGCATCTTGGAGGACACAAGGTGCTCAATGAACTTTCACTTTCCATCGCCCCTGGCGAAAAGGTAGCCATCCTTGGGCGTTCTGGCTCGGGCAAATCTACCCTCGCCTCCCTCATTCGCGGCGACCTACAATGCAGTACCGGCAGCATTCGCATAGACGGCACCGAAGTGGAGCAACTCGCCGGCCACGTGCATGAATACATTGGCGTAGTGCAACAGAATGCCTACCTGTTTAATCGCACCTTGCGCGACAACCTGCGCATTGGCCGCGAAGATGCTACTGACGAAGAAATCTGGGCAGCAATCGATGCCGTTGAGCTAACCGACATGGTCAAGCGCCTTCCCAAAGGCCTGGACACCATGGTCGACGAAGCGGGCATGCGTTTTTCGGGTGGCGAACGTCATCGTATTGCCTTGGCGCGCGTGCTGCTTTCCCGCGTGGGCTGCATCTTGCTCGACGAACCCACGGTTGGGCTTGACCCGATTACTGAATCGGCATTGCTCGACACGCTGTTTAAGATTGCCGCCAACAAAAGCTTGGTCATGATCACCCACCACCTACAGGACATTGAACGCTTTGACCGCGTGATATTCATTGAAGGCGGCGCCATCGAAATGGACGGCTCGCCCACTGAACTGATGCAGACCAACGAACGCTTCCGTGCATTGCGCAGCTTCGACTTTGGTCTTGCGGTCTAGCCAAGCGCTATACTGTAGCCATCCAAACAGCAACGTGCACTTGAGGTGGCTTCTATGAACATAACGGTATATTGTGGCGTGAACGAAGGGAACGACCCTGCCTTCAAGCAGTCTGCCATCGACCTGGGAACCTGGATGGCGCAGGCGGGCCACACGCTCGTGTATGGCGGTGGCGGCATAGGCATGATGGGCGCCCTTTCCGACGCCGTGCTTGAACATGGCGGTGCGGTCCACGGCATTATCCCGCGCTTCTTAGTTGACCGCGAGCAGCTGAACGTGCGCCTGGAAAATGCGACCATCGTCGAAACCATGGCGGAACGTAAGGCCCTGCTCTATGGCGAAGCTGATGCCTTCATTATGCTACCTGGCGGCATTGGGTCCTTCGAAGAAATCACCGAAGTCCTTTCGCAAAAGAAGCTCGGGTTTATAGACAAGCCCGTGTTTATCGTGAATATCAATGGTTGCTACGACCACTTTGTGGCCGCGCTGCATGGCCTAGTAACTAACGGCTTCCTGGACCCCGAAGAAAGCCCCTTCACTGAAGTCAGATCCATCACCGAACTAGCTGACCTCTTAAGTTAAGAGGCTCCTTGTTGCCCTAAACAACAAACTCGCGTCTTAACGCCAAGCTAAGTGCGCAAATGAAGCGCGCAATAACTGGGTCCGGCTTCACCTCATCCCTCCACACTCGACCCAGTAATTAAACTAGCGCGCTTCTTAACAGCGCACTTCCATTGGCTAACGCTCCAATGGTTGTTTAGGGCAACAAGGAGCCACGACTGCTTCCAGAAGCATAGGTAGTCGAAGAGTCAGTGAGCATTTAATCTGCTGAGCGCAATAAGCCCGACTGGCGAAGGGAGCGCACTTTGGTGCGTGACCGTAGCACGGAGGGCTTAGGGTGCCAGCAGATTAAAGCGCAACGTCGATGATTCCGCTGTTCGACAGAACAGCGGAACAATTACTCCCAGATGCGGACTTCAGGTTCGAGTTGGACGCCTGAGTTGGCAAGGACGGCTTCTTGGACATCGTGGATAACCGCAAGGACGTCGGCAGCGGTCGCATTGCCCGCATTCACCACAAAGCCGCAATGCTTCTCAGACACCATGGCATCCCCCACGCGGTGCCCACGCATGCCCGCTTCTTCGATAAGCTGGCCGGCATAGTGCCCTTCAGGGCGCTTAAAGGTTGAACCAGCGCTACCCATTTCAAGCGGTTGCTTTTCAGCCCGACGACGCGTCAGTTCTTCAATCTTGGCAGCAATCTTGGCGGTGTCGCCTGGCTGCAAGCCCAGGATAGCCTCGAGCACCACATAGCCTTTGTCCATCATGAGCGAATGGCGGTACCCAAGGTCGGCATCGTCAACGCTAATTTCAAGCACTTCGCCTTCGGGAGTCAGGCAAATAATGTTTTCGCACACGTCCTTGAATTCGCCGTCGTAGGCACCTGCGTTCATGATGGCCGCCCCACCAATGCTGCCCGGAATACCGCTAGCAAATTCGTAACCACGCAGACCTTTGTCCAGGGCCTTCATGGCCACTTCTTCATTGGTAGCGCCCGCCTGGGCATAGATAAAGGTACCGTTAATGGCAATGCTGGAATAATTCTTGTCCAAATGAATAACTAGACCGCGCACGCCTTCGTCAGCCACGAGCACATTAGAGCCCGCGCCCAACACGCGCCAGGGCACGCCCGTTTCCTGGGCAGCTGCGACGCAGGCACTGATTTCGTCCACGCTGCTGGGCGCCACAAATAAATCGGCAGGACCTCCTACCTTAAAGGTGGTATGGCGTGCCATGGGTTCATTACGCAAAATTAAATCTGCTTCGAGCACTTCTGCAAGACGCTGTTCTAAAGCTTCGATTGACATGATTCCCCCATCTCGAAAACGCCCTGTGCGCCACCCCAACAGGGCACCGCCCAAGATCTGGGCATTTGTATGTTTCGCTTTTCATTATTGCACAAGGGGCGTATACTTACTAAAAGTTAGTAACCGAAGAAATGGGTAGATATGGCTATCGTAGAACAAAAGAAACTCCGCGCTCTGCCTGAAGACAATATCGAAGCGACGCTTTCGCTCATGGGTAACAAGTGGCAGGTACTCATCGTGCGCGACCTGCTCCCTGGCACCAAACGATTCGGTGAACTCCAGCGTGCCATCGGTGGCATTTCGCAGAAGGTTTTAACCAGTCATCTGCGCGAAATGGAAGCCAATGGGCTTATTCACCGCGAAGTCTATGCTGAAGTTCCACCGCGTGTGGAATACAGCCTTACCGACCTTGGCCGTAGCCTCGCGCCCGTCCTCGAATCCATGGCCGACTGGGGTGCCAACTACAAGCGTTTCTTGCTTGGCGGCTAAGCCGCAGACGCTACCTACGCAAGTTAATAGTTAATATGCAAATGGGGCTTGTCGGTATATTCATGTTCAGGCCCCATATATACGAAGTAGTCAGCCACTTCGTCTGCGAGGCTCTGGTCGTGCGTGGCAATAACAAGCGTTTTACCAGCACTTTTAAGCTCTCCGAAGAAATCGACAAGCCAGCGACGGGTGCCCGCATCTAGGCCATTGAGCGGTTCATCAAAGCAATACACGTCGGGGTTCATGGAAAGTATGCACGCAAGGGCCACCTTCTTTTGTTCCCCACCCGAAAGGTGATACGGCGCCCGCGTACGCAAATGCCCTATGCCCAGCAGTTCGCATACATCGCCCACACGCTGCGCAACGTCTTCTTCGCTTAAGCCCATGGCACGCGGCCCGAAGGCAATTTCATCTTCCACATTTGCACAAAAAAGCTGGGCGTCGCTGTCCTGAAAAATAAAGCCGATGCGTGCGTGAAGCTTCTTCGCAAAGGAAGCATCCTTCATACTCTGCTCGCTTACTTCATTTTCGTCGAAATAATAATGGCCCTGCTGGGCAAAGATAAGCCCGTTGATGGCGCGCAGCAGCGTAGACTTGCCGCAGCCATTGTCGCCCATGAGCACCGCGCAGTCCCCTGCCGCAATTTCCAAGTCAATATGGGACAGGGCAATATGTTCGTCGTAGGCAAAACAAAAGTCGTCAAAACGGATGAGCGCTTTGCTTTCGCCCCCATGGGGTGCATGCAGCGATTCACCATGTGCCGAAATGTCGTGCGCGTGCGCAACGGGCGCCATTTACACCACTCCTTGCAGGTATACAAACAGTCCAACAAGAAGCATAGCACCTAAAAGCCATGCAGCATCGACCGGCTTAAACCAGCGCCGCTTGGCACTTTGATACGTTCCATCGAAACCACGACAGCACATGGCGTCATAGGTTTCCTGGGCCGCGTCGTTGCTTTTCAGAAAGACCGTGCCCGCAACGCCACCCAGGGCCCCGCCGGCATCCACGTTTTTGCCAACGCTGCACAGGGTAAGCGATTCAAGAACTTCAAGGGACGTGCGCCCCAGGCGAACGATGTTTTTGAGTGCAAGATCGATAGTCATAATAAAAAGCGAAGGGACGCGGAAAGCGCGAAGGCTTGCCGTAAGTTCGTTATAGGGCGTGGTAAGCGTAACCAGAAGCACGAGCGAAACCGAAACAAAGACCTTCGTAGCAATAAGCACGGCAGAATGCTGCTGGCCCAAAAAAATGGCAGGCAGCATAAGCAAGAAGCTAAACGCGCATGCAGCACAGGCAACACTCGCAAGCCTTTTTAGCGCCGCGGCGGGAAGCAGGGCGGCCCGCACGAGCACAAAGGACAGCACGAAAGCAACAAAGGCAAAGTTGTGCGAAAGCGAAACAAGCAGGATGACGCAGAGGGCAAGCAACATTTTCACCGGTGCACTTGGCGACCAGGGTGGCGTGTGCCCATCGTCAAGGCGGAATTGCTGAAGTACCCCTGCAAGGGAAAGCGCCGAGGTGCGTAAATAGCGCTGCTTCCCTGGCAGGGGTTTATAGTCCTGGCTCGTTGCAAGCCAGCTGGGGATGTTATGCTCGGCTGAAGTCGACACTTGGTTTTGCGGCAAGGGCGGCCAGTCTAAAGATGATAACAAGTAACGCTACGCCAATTACGGCCGAAAGGATATACCCCGCCACGTCGGGCATGGCGCCAATAGAATAATCTGGGAAGAAGGCCTCCCATTCCCAAGCGCCTTCCATGCCGGCAGGAGTGTAGCCAACCATTTCCGTAAGGTCTTCGGTTGACCATTCACCCCAAGCGTCGCCTTCGGCAATCAAACCCAAGGGCGTAGCAATAACCAAAGCAGCCACGAGTACCAACACGGGAACCAAAGCCTTAGCGCCCGTGGGTGCACCTGTTTGGTTCAGTACCCCAAACGAAGGGGACGTCTGCCGCACAAACGCCAGAATGGCAATGGTAAATACAGCTTCAGCCGCACCAGCAACCGTCAAATGCCCGAGCATCATGGCAGGTACAGCAACCGAAATCGGGTATGGGCAATACAGCGCGTTGCCCGCAGCGTCGCTAAACAGCGTAGGCTGGATGCCGAATTCTAGTGCGCACAGGAGGGCGGCAACATTAAGGGCAACATAGCTGCCCACGCCAGCCGCCACCAATTCGCGCTTCAAGTCTGTCGAACTGCCCTTGATAAATGAATACAGGTAATAACCCACAAACGGAAGCACGAAGGCCATGTTGAAACAGTTAGCTCCTATGGCCAAAATGCCTCCGTCGCCAAAAAAGAAGGCCTGAATAATCAAAGCGATAGAAACAGCAATGACCGCTGCCCATGGGCCAAACAAGATGGCAATGAGCGTGCCGCATACCGCATGCCCTGTCGTACCACCTGGAAGCGGAATATTAAACATCATGGCGAGGAAACAAAAGGCAGCAGCCACGCCCAGCAGGGGCATTTTTTCCCGCGGCACGGTTTCGCGCACCTTTTTAATGGCGTAAGCCCAAATAGGCACCATGGCCACGTCGAGGGCGCCACACGTTTGCGGACTTAGATAGTTTTCAGGAATATGCATATTACTTCCCTCTTTTCCTCTAATGTGGTGTTACGAATACTAAACTTGTAACAATACTAACGCATGCGTAACACGATTTCAAGAAATTTCACACTTCTTTTGGCAAACGGGCAAATGCTACAATGAACAACAAGGAGGAAACGAGTCCATGGCCTTTGCCGACGACATAGCTTTATATGCCTATGGCTACTGGAGCCACGAACGTCACCCCTTTCGCATTAATTCAATTTGCCTGAACACCATCCAGCGCAAAACGCCGTGCACGGCCTGCACCGACACCTGCCCGCAAGACATCGTGCTTCATTCAGGTAAGGCCAACTGGACGGGCTGCATTAATTGCAACCTTTGCGTAACCGCCTGCCCCACCGCCGCCATCAACCAAAGCGCGACAAGCTTTGAAGGCATTCGCAATCTCGTCCTAGAAGGAAGCGCTCCCGTTTCGTTTGCCTGCGAACGCGCGCAAGAAAGCTGCGATGTGCCCTGCGTCTGTTTGGCCACCGTACCCTGGGACCTGTGTGCCGCAGCCGCACTTTCTTCGGGCGTGGTACTGAAGGCGGAAGCTTGCAAGAGCTGCCCCCACGAAGAAATGGTTGCCGAAGTTAAGGAGCTCATTCAGACCTTGCGCCGCTTCTTGGGTAAGGAAGGTTTTGCCAAGGGTGTCTTTATGCACGACCAACCCGACAAGATGCGCAGCTCGGGTGTTGACAAGCGCATGGCGGCCAAGCGTGTCGCAAACAGCGTGGCAGCAGGTGCCGAAACGGCCCTGGAAGGCGTAAAGAACCCTACCATGTCGTGCTACCGCGCCTTGTTGCTCGAAGTGCTCGAAAACCTGCATGATGAAGGTACGCCCGCAGAAGTTACCTGGCCAACCCTTATTGAAGATGGCAATTGCCATGCCTGTGAAATCTGCACGAAGATGTGCCCCCACAAGGCTCTTGAGCTACATGTGCCGGGCTATACCGATTTGCCCAACGACGACGATGAAGATGTGAACGGCCAGCCCTTCGATGAAGCTGTACGCGCTGACACCATAGACGGTAGACCCCATTTTGAAGGCCAGGTGCTTGCCCACAATGCGAGCAAGTGCACGCAATGTGGGCTGTGTTACGTAAGCTGCCCCAATGAAAACCTCGGTGGCTGGGACGAAATTAAAACCACCGAAAGTCCGGCATACCAGGCCTTCCCCATTAACGTAAAGCTCTGCGAAAAATGCGGGCACCCGTTCATGCCCAAAGCACCCGAAGACACAAAATGTAGGGTTTGCAACCGGCCGACACTCGGCTATCGGCCCGGAAGTTAGAGCCTCTTTAAAATAAGATACTGATTCAAGTCGCCCGTGCGGCCGTCGGCTTCGAAACGCGCCACGACCTCCGCCTGTGTTTGCACCTGTGCCGCCAGCGCGCCCACTTCTTCGGACGTGAAGCTATGGCAATAACGAATGGTGCCAGGACCAGGCGCTTCGTCCTGCCAACCAAGCAGAAAGTCGCCAGGATCAAGCATGGTGGGGTTAAGTTGCAGCATGGGCAGTATACGTGCGTGAGTTTCCAAGGCCTTGGCTGCCAATTCTTCATTTTGCATGAACTGCCAAAAGCTTACTGCCACATAGCCGCCAGGGGCTGTCATGCGCACCAGGGCATCGAGCAGGTCCGCACGCAGCGCCATGCCAGGCACGTGGTGCATAAGACCAAAGCTGGTCACCAAACTGCATGCAGGAGCTTCGATAGCGTCCACCAGGTCCGCCCCATGAATGAGGCGCTGGAGCACATCCACCTTTTCAAAACGCACGTAAGGCATTTCATTGGCGAGTGCTTCTTCGTCGGGCAGCATGGCGTCGCAATTATCGACCGCATAGAGGTCCAACTGCCATTCAGCGGGGAGCTGCTCACGTAGGTATTTAAAGAAACGCAGGTTGCCCGCCCCTACGTCAAGGGCAGTAAAGGGAACGGCCGCGTTGCGGAACAAGCCCTGCTCGAGCGAAGCAGCCGTTGCAGGATGCAAGCCAACTTCGTCCAGCACGCGCTCCCAGCCTTCCCAAGGGGCTTGGCGGGTCGCAGAAAAGGACTGCGCCTGCGCGGCATAAAAGTCGTCGGTAATCTTGCACAGTATTTCAGCAGTAATTCTGTCCATGTGAAAATTGTACCTGAATACCTGCGAATGCCTGCATTTGACAACAAGCTGTAAGGGTCGCGCAGCTATACTTTTACTATGCAAGAATTGATGGCTGACATAATTGCCGAACTGAAAGACGCGAGCACCTTAAGCGCACGCAAGATTGACCGTATTATCGCGGTCCACAACAGGCGCTTCCGGGACCCAGTAAAGCATTTTGCAAAGAAGCACCTGGCGCCCTACTACTTGCAAGTTAAACAGAATGATGCAGCGCTCTGGGGAAGCTGGGATTTGTCGGACGAAGAAGAGCGCGCCCTGCTTGCCGCCATTCAGATGAAGCCCCGCCGCACCGCTTCGGGCGTGGCAACCATTACCGTTATTACCAAGCCGCATGGCTGCGCAGGGAACTGCATCTATTGCCCCAACGATGTGCGCATGCCCAAGAGTTACCTCCATGCCGAACCTGCGTGCCAGCGGGCGGAGCGGAACTACTTCGATCCCTACCTGCAAGTGGCAAGCAGGCTCACGGCCTTGGACGCCATGGGCCATGCGACCGACAAGGTCGAACTCATTATTCTGGGCGGGAGTTTTACGGACTACCCTGCTGCCTACCAAATGTGGTTTGTGAGCGAACTGTTCCGCGCTCTTAATGATGCAGGCGAAAGCCTTGATGGCATCGCGGATGTGTTTGGTATGGAACAAAAACCCGTCCCCTGTTCCATTATGGAACAAAAACCCGTCCCCTGTTCCAATGTGGAGCAGCGTGTTGCCATGTATGCCAATGCAGGCATTACGCATGAAGAAGAAGCGCTCACGGCCCAAACACAGGCATGGCAGCAGCGCATAAAGGATGGAAGTGCGAACTACAACGAAGCAGTCAGCACACTCTATGGCCCGGGCACACCCTGGGAAAGTATGGAAACACTTCAGGTGGGAAGCATCGACCACGTCCACGAAGCGCAACATGCGAATGAAGACGCTGCCCACCGCGTGGTGGGCCTCGTGGTTGAAACGCGCCCCGACTCCATTTCACCTGAAAGCCTGAAGCTGCTCCGTGACTTGGGCTGCACGAAACTTCAAATGGGTGTGCAGACACTCAACGAAAGTGTTGCTGCTACCTGCCAGCGCCCCACCCCGCTTACGCGCGTCCGTGAGTCCTTTGAACTGGCGCGCGCCTTCGGCTTCAAAAGCCATGCGCACTTCATGGCAAACCTGCCTGGTGCCACGCCTGAAGGCGACAAGAACGACTACGAAAACTTCGTGCAGGACGCTGCCATCGCACCGGACGAAGTGAAGCTCTACCCTTGTGTGCTCATTGAAGACACCGGGCTGGTAAAACTCTTCGAAAGCGGTAGCTGGCAGCCTTACACCGAAGACATCCTGGTGGACTTACTTGCAGCCGATGTGCTTATTACACCTGCTCACACGCGTATTTCGCGCATGATTCGCGACTTTTCAAGCGACGACATTGCGGCTGGCAACAAAAAACCCAACCTCCGTCAGATGGTAGAGCAGCGCATCGAAGGACTGGTTGCTAAAGGGGCGGCCCCCGTGCAAGAAATTCGTATGCGCGAAATTGCCACTACCGAAACCAGCGCCGATCAACTGATGCTGATCGAAGAACACTACGACACCTCTAATAGCCATGAAGTGTTCTTGCAGTGGGTGGCCCCTGCGGAACCTGGTGCGTCGGTGCAAAACCGCATTGCAGGTTTCTTGCGTCTTTCCCTTCCCCATAGCGACTGGATAAAAACTCATGCAGAAGCACTTCCTGTTAGGCCAGCAGAAGCCATGATTCGCGAAGTGCATGTTTACGGTGCTGCCGCGCGTCTTCACGCCCCCACGACGGGCGCTCAACACCAAGGGCTTGGCCGCGCGCTCGTTGAACGAGCCTGCGAAATTGCGCGAGAAGCGGGTTATGAAAAAATGAACGTTATAAGTGCAGTCGGCACGCGCAATTACTACCGCAATCTGGACTTTACCGACAACGGGCTCTACCTCACCCGCAGCCTTTAATTTTTACAATTTAGAAAAAAGGGACAAAGGATTATTCCCAGTCTTCAAGGTCGACCAGCTCGATAGTGCTCAGAAGCTCCTTGTTGCCCGGTGCGTCCTTCAAGGGCGCCACACGCAGGGCATGGTTAGCAATGGCGCGCTCCAAGAAGTTGCGCACGTCGCGCGCGTTTGCGAAATTATCGGGCTTATTCGCCACGCGTTTCTTAATAAGCTCGCGCGCTTCAACCGCCGCTTCGGTGGACATGTGGTACTCCCGCTTTTCAAGATTCTGAAGCAGGATTTCGTAAAGCTCTTCAGCTGTGTAGTCCGCAAAATAAATGAGATTGGCAAAACGCGAACGCAGGCCCGGGTTAGAGTCGAGGAACTGTTCCATAAGGTCGGTGTAGCCCGCTACAACCACCACAAAGTCGTCGCGGTGGTCTTCCATAGCCTTGAGCAAAGTGTCCACCGACTCCTGACCAAAGTCGTTGTCGCCCTTCTTTACGGTAAGCGCATAGGCTTCGTCTATGAACAGCAAACCGCCCATGGCTTCTTCGATAACTTCCTGTGTACGCGTTGCGGTCTGGCCCACATAGCCACGCACCAAACCCGAACGATCCACTTCAACGAGCTGCCCCTTACGCAACACGCCCAGGCAGCGATAAATGCTTGCAAGCAGGCGCGCCACCGTGGTCTTGCCCGTACCGGGGTTGCCCAAAAAGGCCATGTGTTTGGAAATGTCAGTTGCCTTCATTTCCAGGTCTTCACGCATCTGTTGAACCTTAATGAGATTAACCATGATGTTGACCTGGTGCTTTACGCCCTCCAAGCCTACAAGCGAAGACAGTTCTTCAAGCAGCTGTTCCAATTCCGCTTCGCGTTCTTCGTCCGACTGCTTGTCCCACACTGGTTCAATGGCACGGTATGACTTCTGCGTCACCGGGCGCCAGACGCAATATTCATTGAGCGAGTCTTCCATACGCTGCATGTATTCGGTAAAGCGCTGCACTTCAGCTTCGGGAACACTGGGTGCATAGAAGGCAAGCACGTGCTGGCCAAACACCTTGAAGGTGTCGTAGAAATACATGGCGCACTGGCCCTTGAAGGGGTCTGGGTCGAGCTTATTGCCTGCGTCAGACAAGGTAGCATACTTCAGCGATTCGGGCGTGCCTTCAGGGTCCTTCGCTGCCATGCCCTTCTTTTCGCGAATATCGGAAATAATCTGAGCATTTTCCGCAAAGTCCAAAGTCGTGCGGATGAATTCAGATTCTTCTTCGGTGATGGTTTTGTCGGAGTTGGTAATGTAGGCACCAAACAGAGCTAGGTCGTTGCGAAGCATAACGCGCAGGTTGCGCTGTTCCGTGCGTACATTGCCCACGTTGGCGCGGGTGAGCGCATCGCAAATCTCGTAGGACTTCTTCAGGAGTGCTTGTAGGTCGAGCTGCTCCATAAAACCTGAGCCCCTTCGCTAGTCTTTCAGCGCGCCGCGAATGGCTTCGAGCAATTCGTCATACTCTTCCAAGGCGGGAAGGTCTGGGTTTGCTTCCTTGAGCGCTTCGGTTGTGCGGAACAGGAAGCCGGCCTTGCTGGCGCGAATCATTGCTACGTCATTGTGACTGTCGCCCGCGGCAATAGTTTCGTAGCATGCCTGATGAAGCGCCCTCACGGTAGTAAGCTTGCTATTGCAGCAGCGCATTATAACGCCCGTAATTTCGCCGTCTTCTGCCACGTTTAATTCATTACAGAACAGAGTTGGCCAGCCAAGCTTCTTCATAAGCGGCTGAGCAAACTGGGTAAAGGTGTCGGAAATAATAATGACCTGAGCTTCGGAGCGCAGGGTGTCGAGGAATTCTTTTGCACCAGGCAGGGGTTCCATGGTTGCGATTACTTCCTGAATCTGAGGCAAGCCCAAGCCGTGTTCACGCAAAATATTCAGGCGGAAGTCCATAAGCTTGTCGTAGTCGGGTTCGTCGCGCGTGGTGCGCTTCAATTCAGGAATGCCAGTAGCTTCCGCAAAAGCAATCCAGATTTCTGGAACCAGAACGCCTTCAAGGTCCAAGCAAACGATATTCATGCATAACTCCTTCGTTGGTAACAGAAAGAAGATAGCACAAGGAGCATTGTCCCACTTGGGGACGGAGTAAAAATGAGACAGTTTACACGCGATTGGGAAAACAGGGACGGGGGATTTTCCCATTTTTGGACAAAACCATCCGTAGCTTTTACCCCTATACGCGAAGGGTACGCATGGCATTGAGAATAGCGAGGCACGCCACACCAACGTCACCAAAAACGGCCAGCCACATGTTCGCAATACCAATAAACGGCAGGGCCAGAATCATGATGAGCACCTTTACGCCTATGGCAAAGACGATGTTTTGACGAACGATGTGCATAGTTTTGCGCGCAATACCGATGGCTTTGGCGATGTTGGCGGGCTTGTCGTCCATAAGCACCACGTCAGCGGCTTCAATGGCGGCGTCGGATCCAAGAGCGCCCATGGCAATGCCCACGTCGGCACGCATAAGCACCGGGGCGTCGTTAATGCCGTCACCCACAAAGGCCACCTTGCCGCGATCCCCTGCCTGAGTAAGCAGGCCTTCAACATGGGCAACTTTGTCGGCAGGCAAACACTGGGCATGGTATTCGCTCAAACCAAGCTGCCCTGCCACTTCAGCTGCCACTTCTTCGCGGTCGCCCGTAAGCATGACGATGCGCTTAACGCCTGCGTTTCGTAATGAACTCACCGTTTCTGCCGCGTCGTCTTTAAGTGTGTCGGCAATAACAATGCGCCCTGCATATACCCCATCTATGGCCACGTAAAGCACCGTGCCGGTACTTGCGTACTCTTCTGCGCTCACGCCTGCACGCTCAAGTAGTTTGGCATTGCCCACCAGCACCGCACGCCCTTCGACAAGGGCTTTGACACCTTCGCCACTTATTTCTTCAGCTTCTGCCACCTTACTTGCGTCAATGGTCTTGCCAAACTTTTCGCGCACCGACTGAGCTATGGGGTGGTTCGAATAGTTTTCAGCATGGGCAGCGTAGGACAGGACAAGGTCGGGGCTGAAATACGGGGCGGCGACAATGTCGACCACCGTAAAGGTTCCGCTCGTTAAGGTGCCCGTTTTGTCGAAGGCAACCGTGTTCACCTGTGCAAGCGCTTCCAAGTAGCTGGAGCCCTTTACCAAAATGCCTTTGCGGCTTGCGGCGCCTATGCCCCCAAAGAACGAAAGAGGCACACTAATAACCAAGGCGCAGGGGCAACTGACTACGAGGAACACAAGGGCCGCCTGCACACTGCTCGACCAGCTTTGCCCCAGAAGCAAGGGGCTTGCCAGGGCAATCAGAAGCGCCAGACCCACCACAATAGGAGTGTAGTAGCGCGCAAAGCGCGTGATGAAGTTTTCGGTGCGGGCTTTCTTTTCGCTCGCATTTTCAACCAGGTCCAAAATGCGCTGAACAGTGGATTCGCCATAGGCCTTAGTGGTTCGTATACTCAGTACGCCGGTCATATTCACGCAACCACTGGCTACTTGCGCACCCGCTTCCACCATGCGAGGCACGGATTCACCCGTCAGAGCCGAAGTGTCTAGCTGGCTTGAACCTTCAATAACCACGCCATCGAGGGGCACACGCTCCCCTGGCTTGACCACGATGGTGCTTCCCACCGCCACACTCGCAGGGTCAACCTGCACCAGCTGCCCGCCTTCTTCAATAGTGGCGAAGTCGGGTGCGATGTCCATCATGTCTGCAATATTGCGCCGCGTCTTGCCTACCGCATAGCTTTCAAACAACTCCCCTACCTGGTAAAACAGCATAACCGCTGCGCCTTCAGCCATATGCGGTTCCGCTTCGGGGAAAAACACCAAAGCAAAGGCACCGATGGTCGCAATGCTCATGAGCAGGTTTTCGTCGAAGGGTTGCTTGTGCGTTATACCATGCCAGGCCTTAGCAAGCACATCGTAGCCTGCAATAAGGTAAGGAACCAGAAAGGCAGCAAACTCAAGCCAAAGGCCCCCCGGCAATGCGTCAAAGACACCTACGACTTCCATGGCTTCGAAGACCACGAAAATGGCGAGTGCTACCAGAATCCGATTTCGTTTCTTTTTTTGCTTCTTGTTCATAATCCAGATGAGCCTAAAGGGTTATAGGTCCGTTGAGCCGATGTCGTGAGTTCAAATACCGCAATTTTCGCTGTTGCCGAAAATTGCACTTAACTAGGTGAACGAGCGTCAAGCGAGAGCGCATGAGGTGAAACCATCCAGTGAATGGTTTCACCGAACAGCGGAAGCGCTCGGTGAAATGGACCTATAACCCTTTTATGCCACAACCTCGCAATCTGGTTCAATATCAGCAAAGATCTTGATGGACTGTTCCAGGGCGGCATCGAAGGCGGCATCTTCGGCGTCGAGGGTGAACTTGTAGGTCATGGCGTTCACGCTTGCCTCATTTACCCCGGGAAGCTTTTCCACCGCCGCCTGAACCTTGGCCGCGCAATTCGCACAAATCTCGCCTTCAAGTTTCATTACTTTACGCATAGTTTCATCTCCTTAAAAAGACTTATTCACAGATATGGCTTAAGCCTTGGGAAAGCATGGTGTAAACATGGTCGTCGGAAAGCGAGTAAATAATCTGCTTGCCTTCCTTGCGAAACTTCACCAAATGGGCTTGCTTGAGGCTGCGCAGCTGGTGAGACACCGCACTCTGCGACACCCCCACCGCTTCTGAAATGGCCGCTACCGGCAACTCCTGTTCCATGAGGGAATACAAAATCTTGATGCGGGTGGTGTCACCAAAAACCTTGAACAGATCTGCCAGGTCATAGAGCATTTCTTCGTCGGGTACCAACAGGTCTTTATAGCCGTTTGTGTGCCCGTGTTCGTGCTTTTGCTCTTTCTTAGACATAATTCTCCTAACATCTGAACATATGCTCATATGTTAGTTTAGTAAGAGAGACAATACCTGTCAAGGGAACGCGATAGAGAAAAGGTTTATCAGAAAGAATGAATAACCCTGTGCTATGACGCGTGAAGGCTTAGCGTTCCATAAACTTAATCATAGCTGCGGCAGCTCGTTTTGCTTCGTCTACCGCTGCCACAACCGTATTAGAACCATGGACCACATCCCCTGCCGCAAACACGCCAGCGCAGGTGGTCATGCAATTCTCGTCGGTAACCAAAAGCCCGCGCTCATCACCCTCCAAGCAGCGCGACGAATTAATAAGCTTGTTCTTTGGCCCCTGGCTCACCGCCAAAATAGTTGAGTCTGCCTGAATGCAGGCAAGATCTTCTTCGTAGCCCACCACCTCGTCGTCTTCGTCAAAAATAGCCACCTTAAACACGGGGCCTTCCGGCAGGACTTTTTCAATTGCCATGCCATGCACGAATTCAGCGCCATCCAACTTGGCATAAGCCACTTCATTTTCGCTCGCGGCAACGCGCTTGGACCGCCCGTACAGAGTTACCTCTTGCGCCCCATGGCGCAGGGCCGTACGCGCCACGTCCATAGCCACGTTGCCCATGCCAATGATGGCCACCTTGTCCCCCAGCGCATAGGCGTCGGGGTTAGCCAAATACGAAATACCAAAGTGCACGTTAGCCAGACTTTCGCCTTCGATCCCTAAGTTCTTGGGGCGCCACACACCCGTACCCACGAAAATGGCCTCGTAGCCGTCACGGAATAAGTCTTCTATATCGAGTGCTTCACCCAGGACCGTATTCGGACGGAATTGAATACCAAAAGCGTCCATCACCTTGCGGTAACGCGCCAACACACTTTTCGAAAGACGGAACTCGGGGATGCCATAGTAGAGCATGCCGCCCACGTGGCTATTGTCGTCAAAGACAGTAATGTCATAGCCAGCCTGAGCCAGCACCAGGGCAACCGTCATGCCGGAAGGCCCCGCTCCAATAACGGCAGCCTTTTTGCCCTTGCGTTCGGCCAACTGCGGACGCATGCGATCCAAATAGGCGTCGGAAATAAAACGCTCAATACTGAAGAAGGAAATAGGCGCGTCTTTTTTCGCCAGGACGCAGTGCCCTGAACACTGGGCTTCGTGGTCGCACACAATGGCACACACAAGCGAAAGCGGATTGTTCGCAAATAACTGTGCACCCGCTTCCATGAGTTTGTGCTGTTTAAACTCTTCAATAATCTGCGGGATGGGCGTATGCACGGGGCAACCTTCAACACAACTGGGCTTTTTGCACTGAAGGCAGCGATTTGCTTCATTAATAACATGTACGGCCATGTCCGACACTCCTTTTTCGCACTCATGCCAATAAGCAGCTGTTTCATATGTGAAATTATAAGATTAAATCGTAGGTGGTCGAAGAGTCAGTGAGCATTTAATCTGCTGAGCGCAATAAGCCCGACTGGCGAAGGGAGCGCACTTTGGTGCGTGACCGGAGCACGGAGGGCTTAGAGTGCCAGCAGATTAAAGCGCAACATCGATAATTCCGCTGTACGGCAGAACAGCGGAATAAAAGAAAAAGGGCCCGATTGCTCGGACCCTTTCAAGAAAGCTATGAGACCTTAGAGTTGGCTCTTGAAGCCGGCGTCTTGGCCCGTCTTCTTGGCAAGAGCAGCTTGCGCAGCGGCCAGGCGAGCCAGCGGAACGCGGTAGGGCGAACAGCTCACGTAGTCCAAGCCAATGTTGAAGAACTTGTTCACGGACTCGGGGTCGCCACCATGTTCGCCACAAATGCCAACCACCAAATCAGAGTTCGCAGCACGGCCCTTTTCGGTACCCATACGAACGAGTTCGGCAACACCGTCGTCCAGGGTTTCAAAGGGATTCTGCGGCAAAAGCTTACGTTCAAGGTAGGTAGGAATGAACTTGGCTTCTACGTCGTCGCGGCTGAAACCAAAGGTGGTTTGCGTCAGGTCGTTCGTGCCAAAGCTGAAGAAGTCGGCATGCTTGGCAATCTGGTCAGCGATAACCGCAGCACGCGGGAGTTCGATCATGGTGCCAATAGGAATATGGAGTTCGACACCTTGTTCTTCAGCAACTTGGTCGATAACCGCCTGCACTTCGTTGCGCATGGTTTCGATTTCAGATTCAAGCGAAACGAGCGGAATCATGATTTCAGGATGCGGCTTCAAGCCTTCCTTCTGCAGCTGGGCACAGGCCGTAGCAATAGCACGGGCCTGCATAACCGGAAGCTGCGGGAAGAGGATAGACAGACGCACACCGCGCAGACCCAACATGGGGTTGGCTTCGCTCATGCCGTCGATCTGGGCCAGCAGGGCACGCTTCGGTGCCAGTTCTTCGTCGCTTGCACCCTTGGCTTCGGCCACTGCGATTTCAACTTCAAGTTCACGCGGGCTGTCCAGGAATTCGTGCAGCGGCGGGTCGAGCAAACGCACGATAACCGGGTAGCCGTCCATGGCCTTAAAGATGCCCAGGAAGTCGCCCGTCTGTGCTTCAAGCAGCTGCGCCAGCGCTTCGGTGCGCGTAGCTTCGTCTTCATTCAGGATGAAGTTCTGGATAATCTGCTTGCGTTCACCCAGGAACATGTGCTCGGTACGGCACAGACCAATACCCGTAGCGCCAAAGTCGCGCGCCAGCTGGGCGTCTTCGGGGTTGTCGGCATTGGCACGCACGCCCATGGTACGGAATTCGTCCGCCCATTCAAGCATGGTGTCCAGATCGCCCGTCAGTTCAGGCATGACCAGGTCAACCGCGCCATTTACCAGGATACCCTGGGTGCCGTCGATGGAAATCATGTCGCCTTCGCGAATAACCACGTCGGTACCTTCAACAATGGCCTGCTTGGCTTCCGCGTCGATGCGCAGGGCGTCCACGCCGCAAACACAGGGCGCACCCATACCGCGGGCAATAACGGCCGCATGGCTGGTCTTGCCACCATGGCTGGTAAGAATGCCTTCAGCGGCAATCATACCTGGCAGGTCGTCGGGGTTAGTTTCCCAACGCACGAGCACGCACTTGCGGCCTTCGGCGGCAGCCTGCACGGCGTCTTCGGAACTAAAGACCGCTTCACCCACGGCAGCACCTGGGCTGGCATTCAAGCCACGGGCCAGCACTTCGTAGCCTGCGTTCTTGTCGAACTGCGGATGCAGCAGCTGGTCGAGCTGGTCGGGGTTCACGCGGGCAACGGCTTCTTCGCGCGAAATAAGCCCTTCTTTTTCCATGTCGATGGCAATACGAATAGCAGCGGCAGCCGTGCGCTTACCCACGCGGGTTTGCAGCATGTAGAGTTTGCCCTGCTCGATGGTAAATTCGATGTCGCACATGTCGCGGAAGTGGTCTTCAAGCACCTTGAAGATGCCTTCCAGTTCTTCGCCCGCTTCTTCCAAGCCAGGAACGGTCTTGAGTTCAGCAATGGGGCTCGTGTTACGGATGCCTGCCACCACGTCTTCGCCCTGGGCGTTCACCAGGTAGTCGCCGTAGAATTCCTTTTCACCGGTGGCAGCGTTACGCGTAAAGGCCACGCCTGTCGCACTAGTTTCGCCCTTATTGCCAAAGACCATGGACTGCACGTTTACAGCCGTGCCCATGGTGTCGTCAATCTTGTTCTGCTTGCGATACAGGACGGCACGCGGGTTGTTCCAGCTGCCAAACACAGCTTCAATGGCCAGCTTCAGCTGAGTCATCGGGTCTTGCGGGAACTGGGCAACGCCGTCCACCACCAGGTCTGGGTAGTCGGCTGCCTTTACGTGGTCGGCAAAAATCTGCTTGAACTGACCAACCAGTTCCTGCAGGTCTTCTGCCGTAAGGTCCGTGTCGGAACGAACGCCACGAATATTCTTCATGGCGGTAATAGCATTTTCAAAGAGGTCGCCTTCAAGGCCCATAACCACGCTGCTAAACATCTGGATAAAGCGGCGGTAGCTGTCCCAGGCGAAGCGCGGGTTTTCAGTTTGGGCGATAAGGCCATTGATGGACTCGTCATTCAAACCAAGGTTGAGCACGGTGTCCATCATGCCCGGCATGGAAATGGGAGCGCCACTGCGTACGGAAACGAGCAGCGGGTCGTTTGTGTCTCCGATTTTCTTGCCCAGGCGGTTTTCCAGATCCTGGCGATACTGCTCGATTTCGTCGAGCGCCCCTTCTGGCCAGGTATTACCGGCACCCGCATATTCCATGCAGGTCTGGCAGGTAATAGTGAAACCCGGAGGCACCGGCAGGCCGATATTGGCCATTTCCGCGAGGTTGGCACCCTTGCCGCCAAGGACTGCCTTCATGGAAGTGTTGCCTTCGGTTACGTTGTTGCCTTCTGCATCCCTACCAAATGCATAGACACGCTTTACTGCATCAGTCACGTCGAACTCCTAAAAACGCGGCCAACATATATCTCATAAACGCGGCATTTACATGCTACGTGGATGAGCCATTTCATAGTAACGCAAAATCTCTTGCGCAGTCTCCTCAACGGCACGATTATCGGTGTGTATCACTATACAGCCAAGCTGGCGCATAAGTTTGCGGGATTTTTCCAGGTCCCGTTCGATAAATTCAATGCTTGCATATTCGCCCGCCACCGCTTTTTCGGCACTATTCAGGCGGCGCTGGCGAATGCCATAGAGCACTTCGGGGGAAATCATCAGGCCAAACAGCCGCGAAGGTTCCACGTCGAAGATTTCTTTCGGCGGCGTGGTGGAAGGGTCGAGCGGAACATTGGCCACCTTGTAGCCTTCCTGGGAAAGATACACCGACGTGGGCGTTTTCGAAGAACGCGAAACACCCAAAAGCACAATGTCTGCTTTGGTCAGGTCTTGCGGGTTGCGCCCGTCGTCATGTTCAATAGTGAATTCCATAGCTTCAATACGCTGGTAGTAAGTATCGTCAGTTTCGCGCAGAACACCGCGTTCATAGCCAGGCTTTAGGCCACTAATGCGCTCGATGGCATGAATTGCCCCGCTCATCAGGTCAACTGCAAAGATATTGGGATGTTCGGCAAGATAGTCCTGGAACGCGTCGTAGGTTGGACCTTCGACCAGCGTGTAAAAGCACAGGATTTCATCGCTTCCTGTTTCGTGTATTTCCTGTTCTATGTGCTCTTCCAAAAAGCGCGTAATGTCATGGATGGTCTTGATATTCGGCAAGAGTTCGATAAGCGGGTTGGTTACCCCGAACTGGCTCGCCGCCGCACGCGCAATGGTTTGGGCCGTAATACCAATGGAGTCGCTAATAACATGAATAATGGGCATGAGCGGAACCGCAGGCGCGGGGCTTTCTTCGACTACGCCGTTCACGTCGTCGAGAGTCACAAAACCTGCGGTATTCATTTTTCCCATGCGCGCTCCTTATGTGCCCGCTAGCTTTTTGCAAGCAGGCTAAAGTCAGCCACGTCGGCAAATACGCCCACAAAGCGGTTAAGCAAACGCAGGCGGTTTTCACGAATGGCAGCGTCTTCGTCCATGACCATAACGTTTTCGAAGAAGTCGTCTATGGGCTTGCGCAATGCCGCCAAAGCAGCCAGCGCAGCCGGATAGTCGTCTTCGGAAAGGGCCTTTGTCACACGGCTTTCGGCTTCCACCACCGCAGAAGACAGAGCATGTTCGCGTTCGGTAAGCAGTTGTTCGTTAACGTTGCTGCCCAATTCGGGGTCACGCAAATTGTTGGCGCGTGCAAAAGCGGTTGCCAAGTCTTCCATGGTTTCCGCGTCGTTGGCACGAGCTGCTTCCAAAGCGCGCGTACGAGCCGCAATAACGGCAGGTTCTACCACGCCCGCGGAAAGCACGGCATCAACCGCGTCGGCCGTATTGCCTTCATCGCGCAGAATAACCTTGGTGCGCGTTACGAAGAAATCGATAACTTCTGCACGGACCTCTTCCTTGTTAAACTGCACGCCCTGGGCTGCATATTGTTCAAGGGCAGCGTCGATGGCTGCCGTCAGCGAAATGGGCAGACCAGCTTCAAGCATGGCCACAATACCAATAGCACTACGACGCAAAGCGAAGGGGTCGGAAGAGCCCGTGGGGCCTTGCCCAATAGCAAAGAGACCGCAGATGGTGTCCAGCTTATCGGCCGTTGCCACCAGCTGGCCAACAACTGTTTCAGGCAAAGCGTCGCCCGCAAACTTCGGCCAATAGTGTTGGGCAATTGCCTGCGCCACCTGGGCATTTTCACCAGCAGCAGTGGCATAGTAGGAACCCATCGTGCCTTGTACGCTCGTGAATTCAACCACCGCGCCACTCACCAGGTCGGCCTTGCACAGGTGCGCGGCACGAACGGCGTCGGCAGCGTCGCTTGCGTTCAAACCAGCGCTTGCCGCCAGCTGTTCAACCAAAGCTTCGATGCGCGCCGTCTTTGCACGCGTTGTGCCAAGCTGTTCCTGGAACACCACGCTTTCGAGCTTTTCAACAAAGTCTTCCAGCGGCACCTTTAAGTCTTCATCGTAGAAGAACTTGGCGTCGAAGAGGCGGGCCGCCACGACGCGTTCGTTGCCGTCTACGATACCTTCGGCACACGCAGGGTTGCCGTTAGACGTAATAAGGAACTTGTTCGTGAGGCTGCCGTCGGTATTGAACAGCGGGAAGTAACGCTGATGCATAAGCATGGCGTCCACGGTAATTTCTTTGGGCACCGCCAAGAACAGTTCGTCGAAAGCGCCCATCATAACGGTGGGATACTCGCACAGGTTAACCACTTCCTGCAAGGTCTTGGCGGGAAGTTCTGCCACGAGGCCTGTTTGCGCTTCCAGGGCAGCAACCTGTTCGCGAATAGTCTGTTCACGTTCGGCTTCACTGGGCACCACGTAGGAACCGCGAAGTGTGTCAATCAAGTCGTTGGCAGACGCCACCGTATGCGGGCCCGGTGCCAGGAAGCGGTGGCCGTAAGTTTCATTCGTTGCCGTAAGCCCCGCAAATTCCACGGGCACTACCGTCGAGCCCAGCAGGGCACACAGCCAACGAACGGGGCGCGAAAAGACTTCGGACCTGCTCCCCCAACGCTGGGCTTTGGGCCACGAAATAGATTCGATAACACCCTGCAGCAAGCCAGGAAGCAGCTCTGCCACCTGCACCGACGGGGTTTCCACTACGGCGTAAACATATTCGGTGCCGTCTTCGTCGCGGCGTTCGAGCGCCGAAGCATCCACGCCCTTGCCACGCGCAAAACCGAGGGCCGCCTGCGTGGGCGCGCCCGATTCGTCAAAGGCAATGTTTGCCGCCGGACCACGGAATTCCTGCACCGTTGCTTCGGTGGCTTCAGGCACGTCCGAAACAAGCATGATCAAACGGCGTGGCGTGGTATACACTTCCACCCCACCATGGGGAACCTGGGCGCCATCAAGAGCGTTTGCAACCAGACCACCCAACTTTTCCGTTGCGGCATGCAGGTCGAAGGCGGGCAGTTCTTCCGTACCAATTTCAAAGGCGAGAGTATGCAATGCCATCTTATTCCCCCTCCCCTTCAGTGCTAGCAGGTACTTGGCCAACCACATGTTCCAAATAACTTGCCGCGACCGCCTTGGCCATGGTGCGCACACGCAAAATGTAGGCCATGCGCTCCGTTGCCGAAATAACGCCACGCGCATCAAGCAAGTTGAAGGTATGGCTGCACTTCAGCACGTAGTCGTAGGCTGGCAGCGGCAGGCCCGCTTCCAAGGTGCGGTTGCATTCAGCTTCATAGCGGTCGAATTCGCCGAATAAAAGCTCGGTGTCGGCCACTTCAAAGTTATAGGTCGAAAACTCGCGTTCGTTTTCTAGGAATACGTCGCCATAATAGAAGACCAGGCCGTCGTCGCCGCGGCTCCATACCAGGTCATACACGTTGTCGACACCCTGGACATACATGGCCAGGCGTTCCAAGCCATAGGTAATTTCCACGGGAACGGGATTACATTCGAAGCCGCCCACCTGCTGGAAATAGGTGAACTGAGTAACTTCCATGCCGTCGATCCACACTTCCCAGCCCAGACCCCAGGCACCGAGCGTGGGGCTTTCCCAGTCGTCTTCAACGAAGCGTACGTCGTGGGCGTCTACGTCAACGCCAATGGCACGCAGGGAATCCAAGTACAGTTCCTGGGAGTTTTCAGGCGAAGGCTTAATAAGCACCTGGAACTGATAGTAGTGCTGCAAACGGTTGGGGTTTTCGCCATAGCGGCCGTCAGTTGGGCGGCGCGAAGGCTGCACATAGGCGGTGCGCCACACGCCAGGCCCGAGCGAACGCAGCGTGGTAGCCGTATGGAAGGTACCCGCGCCCACTTCGTTGTCGTAGGGTTGCAAAACCACGCAGCCCTGGTCGGCCCAGTAGCGCTGCAAATTCATAATAATGTCTTGAAATGAAGGTGCGAGCTCTTCGGTCATTCTTGCTCCTTGGTGCATGGGCTAAAAGGTGCCCACGCGGTTCAGCGGCCAATAGATAAACACGGCATGCCCCGTAACGCTTTCTTTGGGGATGGGCCCAAAGTAACGCGAGTCAGCCGAATTAGTGCGATTGTCGCCCATTACCCAGATATAGCCTTCGGGAATGGTATAGGGGTATTCGATAGTTACACCTGGTGCCGTTTGCAAAGGGTTAGACGGCAAGCCATTGGTATAAGGTTCATTGAGGCGCTGGCCGTCCACGACCACGGCGCCGTCCTGCAATTCCACCGTTTGACCAGCCACGGCAATGCAACGCTTAATGAGCGTGCGGCCTTCGACTTCAGGGTCGTGGAAGGTAACGATTTCACCAGGTTGGGGGCCGCGGAAATAGTAACTTACTTTTTCCGAAAAAAGCTTGTCTGAAATTTCAATAGTGTGCTCCATGGAACCCGAAGGAATCTGGTAAGGAGCGATGACAAAAAGGCGCAGAAGCCAGGCGGCCGCAAAAACAATGGCCACCATAAGAAGCAGGCTCAGAAAGCTGCTAAATAGTCCAGGTTCTTTTTCTCTGGCATGTTTTCCAGAATCCATGCGCGCTCTTTCAAATCGTGATGTGAAATTACATGATACCGCACTTCACGCGGCGTTTTGGCTAGTCCGTATCAGGCGATAATTTTTCCAAAAATGAGCGCTCTTCTGGGGAAAGGTCGGCACTGGCAAGGAGGTCGGGGCGCAGGCGTGCCGTACGTTCAATACTCATGCGGCGGCGCCATGCGTCGACGGCAGCATGGTCGCCCGAAAGAAGCACTTCCGGTACATCCATACCACGATAACTGGCAGGCCGCGTGTATTGGGGGTATTCGAGCAGGCTGCCAGAAAAACTTTCATCCAGAGCACTGGCATCATTGCCCAAAACTCCGGGAAGTTTGCGCACCACGGCGTCGATAACCACCATGGAAGCCAGTTCACCGCTCGAAAGTACGTAGTCGCCTAGCGAAATGCAAGCATCTCCCAGGGAATACACGCGCTCGTCGATGCCTTCATAGTGGCCGCAAATAAACAGCAGCCGATCCTTTTGCGCCAATTCATTCGCCAAAGCGTCGTTGAAAGGCTGGCCCGTTGGCGTTAGGAAAATGGTGTAAGGCCGCGGCAGCACGGATGCAGGCGCGCTGCCGTCAGCCGTGGCAGGCCAAGGTGCTGCACCCGTGCTGCCCGCCCCTTTCGCTATGTCGTCATAAGCTTCGAAGATGGGCTCTGGCTTCATCACCAAGCCCTGCCCACCCCCAAAGGGATAGTCGTCAGTAGTGCGATGCTTGTCGTGGGTCCAATCCCGCAGGTCGTAGGCCATAAACTCCAGTATGCCCTTTTCCTGGGCAATACGCATGATGGACGTACCCATGACGGAATCAAACATTCCGGGGAAGGTTGAAAGCGTTTCGATTTTCATGGCCTAGGCTTCACCACCTTCAACGCTGGCATCGTGCACCTGCGTGTGCGCATTCAACACCAGCAGGCTTTCAGGAATATTGGTCTGCATGGTGCGGGCATCTTCGTCAACGTGGGAAACAAATTCATCGACGAAGGGAATGAGCACCTGCCCATAGGGGCCTTCAATTTCGAGGGTGGCCTGGGCGGGATTAACATGAACGGCCACCACACTGCCCAATTCACCGTGCACGAGGTCATGCACGGAAAAACCTTGCAAGACGGCTACGTCGTCTGCCACCCCAATGTTGGGCAATTCGTCTTCTGCCACCAAGCAATACGAACCTGCCAGCGCTTCAGCGGCATCGATGCTTTCCACCCCTTCGAATGCAACTTCCCAGCCTTCGCTCGGTATGTCCTTAATTGAAAGAACGCGGGTAGAGCGAACACCGCGCAAAGTAGGCGGTACAAAATGGACGGTCTGCCCCTCACGCAAAAGAAACGGGAGTGCGTCTGCGGCTTTGCAAACAACACTCCCGTTACGGTGACGTGCACTGACTATATACGCTGCACGTGAAAAGACGCTCATTTAGTCGAGCAACTCCACGTCTACGTGCATGCCTGCGCGAGCAGCAGCCGCACGCGTAATAGTACGAATAGCCTTAATAACACGGCCCTGACGCCCAATGACCTTGCCCGTGTCTTCTTCATTCACGCGAACTTCAATAAGCACATTGCCGTCGCCCTGCTCGGACTCGACAATTTCAAGTTCGTCCTTGAATTCGACAATGGGTTCGACCAGCGTGCGCACCAGGCCGCACAGGTCTACATTATGGTCTGCCATTTATGCGTCCTTGCGAGCAGTTTCAATGAGACGAGCAACCGTGTCGGTTGGCTGAGCGCCATTGGCGATCCACTGATCAATTTTTTCCAGATCAAGCTTGATCATGGTGGGTTCGACGCAAGGGTTGTAACGGCCTACTTCTTCAATGAGACGACCGTCGCGCGGGGCGCGAGAGTCGGCCACAACTACGCGGTAATAAGGTGCCTTTTTAGCGCCGTGGCGGGCGAGACGAATTTTTACTGCCATTTCCTCTAATCTCCTTCTTATGTGATACGCAGGCCTTTTGCCCGCGAGTCAAAACAGCAATACGCTATGTTACGTGCAAAGCGGCAATTTCGCAAGTAAACACACATAAACCCGTGAAATGCACAAATGGGACGAGCACGTGCGGTAAATAGGAGCTATTGGAGGTTTTCGAGCTTGTTCTGAAGTTCGCGAAGGTCTTTCATGGACATGCCGCCAAAACCGCCCAGGCCGACCATGCCACCAAGACTGGGCATGCCGCTGCCGCGCCTCTTCTTTTTCTTGCCCTTTTTGCCGCGCTTACCCTTGGCAGGTTCGTCCAGCAGAGCAGGCATATACTGTTTCATTTGCTTCTTGGTTTCAGCGTACTGCTTCATCACGCGGTTCACGTCGGCCACAGTTACACCCGCGCCAGCTGCTATGCGTGCACGGCGGCTACCGTTAAGAATGTCGGGTTTGTTGCGTTCTTCTTCGGTCATGGAATGAATGATTACTTCCATGCGGTCGAGGGCGCTCGTGTCCACCTGCCCCTGCGAAAGCGCACGGTCGCCACCGGGTAGCGCACTAATGAGTTTTGAAATGCCGCCCATGCCGCGAATCTGCTTGTTAATCATGAGGAAGTCGTTCAGCGTAAGGTTCGCGCGCATCATGCGCTCAGCTTCTTCTTCCTCGATTTCTTCAGCATGGAGCTTTGCGGCCGACTCCACCAAACTGACCACGTCGCCCATGCCCAAGATACGCTTGGCCATGCGGTCGGGGTGGAATTCTTCGAGCGAGTCGGGCTTTTCGCCCGCGGAAATAAACTTGATGGGCTTGCCCGTCACTTCGCGGATGGAAAGGGCACCGCCGCCACGGGCGTCGCCGTCCATCTTCGACATAATAACGCCGTCGAAGTCCACGCGTTCGGCAAAGGCTGCCGCCACGTTTACCACGTCTTGGCCAGTCATGGCGTCGACCACCATAAGCACGGTTTCGGGTTGAACGGCATCCTTGATGTTTTGGGCTTCTTCCATCATCTGGTCGTCCACATGCAAGCGGCCCGCCGTGTCGATGATGACCACGTCGCGCAAATTGTCGATGGCGTCCTGCACGCCTTCCTTGGCAATCTTTACGGGGTCCTGCCCTTCGCCGCGGTACACGCGCACGCCCATTTCGTCGCCGAGGGTTTGCAGCTGGTCGGCTGCTGCCGGGCGGTATACGTCGCACGCCACGAGCAACGGGTTATGGTTCTGTTCGCGCAGCAGGTAGGCAAGCTTAGCAGCTGCCGTCGTCTTACCCGAGCCTTGCAAACCCACGAGCATAATGACGTTGGGAATGCGGCTTGAAAATACCAACTTGGAATCGGTTTCGCCCAGAAGAACGGTGAGTTCATCGAGCACAACCTTGACCACGTTTTGCGCGGGCGTAAGCGATTCAAGCACTTCGGCTTCCAGGCAGCGTTCCTTGGTGCGCGCGATAAAGTCCTTAACCACCTTGAAGTTAACGTCGGCTTCAAGCAGGGCCATACGGATTTCGCGCATGGCATTATTGATGTCCTCTTCGGTGAGCTTGCCCTTGCCGCGCAGTCCACCAAAAATATTTTGTAGGCGCTCCGATAAGCTTTCTAACATGCTATTCACCTGCCTCGGGTGCTTCTGAGAACTCTTCTGCCATACTGCCTGCCGAAGCTTCTTCTGTCGCATTTGCTGCGGCTCCCCCGCCACGCAATTCTTCGCTAATAAAAGAAGCGGCGAAATCGCGCGCGTTAAATACCTGCAGGTCATCGAGGCCTTCGCCCACGCCAATCATGGCAATGGGTAGTTGCAATTCGTGCGAAACTGCCAGGGCAATACCACCCTTGGCCGTACCGTCGAGCTTGGTTACCACGAGGGCGTCCAGGTCGAGTGCTTCGTTAAACTGCCTGGCTTGGTTAAGCCCATTCTGGCCCGTGGTCGCGTCTATAACAAGGACGGTGCGCACGGGAATGCTCGAGCGCTTGCGTACCACATTGACCACTTTTTCAAGTTCGCGCATGAGGTCGTCGGAGGTATGCAGGCGGCCCGCCGTGTCGATAAGAATATAGTTCGCGCCCGTCTGTTCCGCGCGTTCAATAGTGTCGTAACACACGCTCGCAGGGTCCGCACCGCGTTCGCGCTGGACGATTTCCACCCCTGCGCGGCGCGACCATTCTTCAAGCTGTTCGATGGCGGCAGCACGGAAGGTGTCGGCGCAACCCAGGAGCACATTACGGCCCGCACGCTTGGCAGCGGAAGCAATCTTGCCCACCGTGGTCGTCTTGCCTGCCCCGTTAATACCCACAAAGAGCACAAGCACGGGGTTTTCGTCAAACACATTTACTTCGCTTGTGGCAAAGGTTTCGGCAATTTCGTCTGTGAGCGCATCCAACACGGCATAGGCGTCGGGCAGGGCCTTGCGCGTGGCTTTGTCGCGCATGCGCTCCACAATGTCGAAGGCGGCCTGCGCACCCACGTCGGAAAGAATAAGCGCTTCTTCGAGGCCTTCCCAGAAGTCGTCGTCAAGCCTCGGCCCGCGGTCGAGCAGGATATTCATCTGTTCGGTGAACTTTTCACGGGTGCTGCTCATGCCCCGCTTCATGCTTTCAAACATGGGGTTCGCGCCTCCCTTGTAAGCGTTTAGCCTTCAGCCATTTCAAGTGCGCGGTCGAGGCGCTGGCTCATGACCTTGGTCACGCCGTCGGACTGCATGGAAATGCCATACAGCACGTCGGCCATTTCCATGGTACGGCGTTGGTGCGTAATCATAATGAACTGCGTGTCGTGGCGCATGGAGTCCAGGTAGGCGCACAGGCGGCGCAGGTTGGTGTCGTCAAGTGCGGCCTCAACCTCGTCGAGGATGTAGAAAGGCGTGGCGCGCGTCTTGTAGACGGCAAACAACAGGGCCAGAGCCACGAGCGACTGTTCGCCACCGCTCATAAGCGACATCTTCAGGAAACGCTTGCCCAATGGCTGGGCACTTACTTCCACGCCCGTGTTTTCGGGGTCGTCGGGGTCCACCAACGTGAGTTCGCCCGAACCGCCCGGGAACAGGATGGAAATAATTTCCTGGTAGTTTTCTTTGACCGTTTCAAAGGTTTGTACAAAGTCGTCCTTCATGCGTTCGTCGATGGCGCGGACGATCTTGGCGATGGAGCGGCGCGCGGCCTGCATGTCGGAAAGCTGGGCAAGCAGATAGTCGTAGCGTGCCTTCAAAGCTTCGTATTCGGCAGCCGCGTCGGGGTTGATAGTGCCCATATTCTTAATGCGGCGCTGCAGCTTGAAGGCCTGCTCTTCTACTTCAGGACGGTTTTCCAATTCGGGAAGTTCAAGGGCAGTTTCAAGCGGCGTTTCGCATTCTTCGGTGATGGTTTGAATGGCCGATTCCACCTGCATTTCAAGGCGGCCCTTTTCAACGCGCACGTCGGCCAGCTTGCCGTTAGCGGCATCGTAGGAATCGTGAGCTTCGCGGGCAGTCGCGCGGGCTTCATTGATGCGCGCATGAATGCCCACGGTGGAATTCTGCGAGTCGGCAGCCTGCTCTTCGAGCTGCTTGGCGCGCTTTTGCGCAGAACCTACCAAGGTTTCAAGCGTTGCGATAACAG
The DNA here is from genome assembly GCA_902768975.1 of uncultured Coriobacteriaceae bacterium. GTDB lineage: Bacteria > Actinomycetota > Coriobacteriia > Coriobacteriales > Eggerthellaceae > CACXMZ01. The sequence goes on along the minus strand of CACXMZ010000006.1, from coordinate 210,780 downwards.
GGTCAATGCGCTGCATAACCGTGCGCCTGCGGTTGATGCCCGCTTGGCGGCGCGCTTCGGCTTCACGGGCAGCGGCGATGTCTTGTTCACGTGCCAGCAAGACGCGCTGGGCGTATTCGCTACGTTCACGTGCCGTGGCAGCACGAACACGCAAGTCGGCAAGTTTGGTAGCCGAAGCTTCCACCTGGCTAGCCAAGGGTTCCAGGGCAGCGCGCTTGGCATCCATGGCTTCCTTGCCGCTGTCAATAATTTCCATTAGTTCGCTCTGGCGGCGTGCGAGTTCCGCTGCGTCGGGCTCGGCCGCTTCAAGGGCAGCGCGGGCACGCGCCTGGGCTTCGGCCAACTGTTGCTGTTCAGCCAGCAAGGCATCGTAGGCACTCTGGGCACGGTCGAGTTCTGCCGTTGCCGAATCTGCAGCGCCCTGCAATTCTGCCTGGCTTTGCGTACAAGAAAGGCTCTTGGCCTGGGCTTCGCGGAGTTCTTCTTCGCAGCGCGCATATTCAGTCGAAGCTTCTTCGAATTCTTTTTCCGTTTGGGCCAAGGCGGCGCGGGCTTCGTCCAAGGAACGCTTGCCTGAAAGGCCGCCCACTTCTTCGCCCGACGCATGGATGCGCGTTATCTTGCCGTTGGGCCACACGATGGTGGCGTCGCGCGTGGCAACGCAAGCACCTGGATGGCTGCGGGCAAAACTGACAGCTTCTGAAGGCGAGTCGCACAGCACCACGTCACCCAAGAGGGCCTGGGCAGCACTGCGCGCACTATCGCTTACTTCCAGGCTGTCAATTAACAAGGGCGCACCCGTAATAGCTGGCGTGGTCTTAACCATGCCCGTGCGCGGGAGCAGGGTTACTGAACCCGTTTCGTCCACGCTGGCCAGGCGCTGCACCAATGCAGCTGCGGCGTCCATGTCGTCTACAAACAGGGCGGCTACGTCGCGCCCGAGCAGCGCGTCAACCACGCTTTCAAGTTCGCGCGGAACCTTGATTTCGTCAATAAGGGAAGCGACCTTACCCTGGAGGATATTTTCATTGTCGAGCACCCAAGAAAGCAGGCCGTTAGCGTCGCGGCGGGTACGTTCAAGTTCTTCCAAGCTGCGCACTTCGGCACTGTGGATACCACGTTCTTCACGCAGCTGGTCCATGCGCGAGCGTGCCGAGTCGCGCGCGGTAAAAGCACTCGTCACCGCATTGCGTGCTTCCTCGGCTGCTTCTTTTGCCTGCTGAAGCGCGGTATGCGTTTCGCCGTGGGAACCCTGGGCGACAGAAAGTGCCGTATGCAAGCCCACCATGCGTTCTTCGATTTGCGCGGCATGTGTTCCAAGTAGCTGTTCGTTCGCACGATTTTCAGCAAGCACTTCCTGGGTAGCCGCTTGCTTAGCGCGCACGGCTTCCAATTCATTCATGGCTTCACGGCGCTTGTGAATGACTTCGTCCAATGACGATTGCAGTTCTTTGCGCTCAGCTTCAAGTTCGTCGTAATGGGACTGTTCGGCATTGAGTGCCGCCTGGGCTGCTTCCGCTTCGCCCTTGGCAGCCTGGGCAGCCGAAGCCGCTTCGCTGCGACGGCTTTCCAATTCGGTTGAGCCCGATTCGGCCCCTTCGAACGAAGCCGTCATTTCAGCCAGATAGTTCTGGGCAGAACGCTTTTTTTCATGCAGGAGCAAGATCTGCGAGTCAAGCTTGTCCGAAGCCGCCTGGGCACGACGGTATTGCACCGCCACGGCACCAGCGTCTTCGTTTTGCGTCTGCAGTTTTACCTGCAATTCTTCCGCCAGTTCTTCAGCCGCAGAAATTTCATTACGCAGGCTTTCAATACGCCCGCCCAATTCTTTTTCCTGCTCGATTATTTCGTCCCAGGTTTTCTGCAAGATACGCAGGTCGTCTACCGCCAAGGTGAGGCTGAGTTCGGCCAGTTCAAGCGCGAGGTCCTTGTATTGCAAGGCGCGCTTGGCCTTGCGTTCCAAGGGACGCACCTGGCGTTCCACTTCCGCCACAATGTCGGTGACGCGTGCCAAGTGCACGTCCATTTGGTCCAGCTTGCGTTCGCTTTTTTGCTTGCGCTGCTTATGCTTAAGCACGCCTGCCGCTTCTTCGATAAGCGTACGGCGGTCTTCGGGTTTCGACTGCAGAATGGACGAAAGGTGGCCCTGAGCAATAATCGAATGTGTGCCCGTGCCCATGCCCGTGTCGTGCAAAATGTCGAGCACGTCCATGCGGCGCGCTTGCGTTCCATTAATGAGGTATTCGCTTTCGCCGTTGCGGTACATGCGACGCGTAATGGCCACTTCGGTGTATTCCACGGGCAGGGTGCCGTCGGAATTGTCCAGCACCAAGTCGACCTCCGCCACGCTTACGGGCTTGCGCGCAGAAGACCCCGCGAAGATAACGTCTTCCATGGCCTGGCCGCGCAAGTTCTTGGCATTGCGTTCGCCCAACACCCACAAAACCGAGTCAGACACGTTCGACTTGCCCGAACCATTGGGGCCCACAATAGCGGTGATGCCTGGCTCGAAGCTCATAACGCTGCGGTCCGCGAATGACTTAAAACCTTTGAGCACGAGTGACTTTAAATACATGACTTCCCTCTTTTATGCGTCGCCACCGCGAGCAGCTTCTTTCTTCGACTTTTTAAGAGCAGCGCGTTCAGCCTTGGCTGCCGCTTTAGCAGCCTTGGCCTGTGCTTTTTGTTCCTGACGCGCCGCGCGCTGGGCTTCCTTTGCCTGGAGAACTTCAGGCGTAATGCCCAAAAGCTTGTCGAGCGCACTGGCAGCTGCCTGGCTTTCGCTTTCCTTCTTGGTGCGCCCCACCCCGCTCGCCAATTCCTGCAAGCCAGCATAGACCTGCGTAATAAAGGTGCGGTCGTGCGGCGGGCCCTGGGTTTCAACCAACTTGTAGGTAGGAGTGATGCCTTCCTCTTGCAGTTTTTCCTGCAGGGCACTCTTGGGGTTTTCTGGTTCGCGCGCCATTTCTTCACTCATGGACGTAATGAGCGTGCGCGTAATAAATTCCTTGACCGGTTCCATGCCGCCGTCCAAATACAGGGCAGCCACAACCGACTCATAGACGTTTTCCAATGCGGAATGGAGCCCGCGGCGGCCCGTACCCTGTTCGGATTGGCCAAAAATAATGAAGTCGGCAAAACCAAGGTCTTCAGCCACGTGCGAAAGTGAAGCACCCGAAACAAGCGAAACCTTAATGCGCGTTAAACCGCCTTCGTCCAGTTCAGGGTAGGCATGAAAGGCAGCATCGGCCACAACGGCACCCAAAATGGAGTCACCCAAGAATTCCAGGCGTTCATAAGAATACTTAACGGGCTTGCCTTCAATAGCCGAAGGATGCGTGATAGCAGAAAGTAAGTACTGCTCGTTGTTGAAGCGGTACTGAAGTATGTCTTGTGCGCGGTCTAGTTTTTCGCGCTGCTCTTCTGTAGAAATCTGCGCCAAAATAAATGCTACCTTTAAGCATAGCTTTCAATTGTCTGAAACTGAATTTTACCTGTTCGTAGCAGAAGTAGCGGCAGTCTGCGCGATTAATTCAGAAACCCCCATAGAAATGGTACGAGCCGTAGTCAAAATGCCGTTTTTTATAGCAGTTTCATTCGACGAACCATGCCCCACCAGGCAGGCACCCTTCACGCCAAGCAGGGGTGCGCCACCGTAGGTGTCGGGCGAAACTGAATCTTTCAGTTCGTACAAGCCGCCCTTGAGTACGCCCGCTGCTGCCATGGTCAAGACATTTTTCTTGAACACGCCTTTCATGGCACCGAATAATTCCTTGGCAGTGCTTTCCAAAATCTTGATAGCCACGTTGCCCGTGAAGCCGTCGGTAACAAACACGTCGTAGCGGCCCGCAAGCAGGTCCGCCCCTTCACCGTTACCCACAAAGTTGGGCACCTGCTCTTTCATGAGCGCGTATGCTTCCTGGGCAAAGGTCGAACCCTTGGTTTCTTCCGAACCAATGTTGAGCAGGGCAACCGTGGGGTTTTCGCGGCCGAGCAGTTTTTCGGTATAGATGGATGCCATCTGGGCGAACTGCACCAAGTATTCAGGCTTGCAGTCGGCATTGGCACCCACGTCACACATGACAATGGGGCGCACGGGCGAAGGAATAATGCTGGCCATGGCAGGACGTGCAATACCTTTAATACGCCCGGTAACGAGCGTGCCCGCTGCCAGGCAAGCGCCCGTTGAACCCGCGCTAAAGAAGCCTTGGGCGCGCCCTTCTTTTACCAAGCGGCAACCCACCACGATGGACGAGTCCTTCTTTTTGCGCACGGCATTGGCGGGGTGTTCTTCCATGGTTATTTCTTCAGTGCAAGGCACCGCTTCAATGCGGTCGTGCTTGGCCGCCCATTCATGTACCACGTCTTCAGGACCACACAGCAAAATGTGCAGGTCGGGGTTTTCTTGCAAAGCCGCTATGCAGCCAGGTCCCACCACTGAAATCCCGTGGTCCCCTCCTATGGCATCTACTGCAACATATATATCTGACATAGTATTCTCCTAAAACAAAGGAAATTATACAGGTTGTCGAAGAGACAGCGAGCGCGATTCCAGTGCTTTAGATTGCCCCGCCTTTTTGCCGAAGCGTACTAGGGTACGTGAGGCAAAAACAAGGGGCAAGATAATGCGCTGGGGTCGCGCGCAACGGCAAGAATAATAAAAAAACCCGCCGAAGCGGGTTCTTCATTATTCGGTAACGATAACTTCCTTGTCTTTGTAGTAGCCACAGTTCGGGCATACACGATGCGGAAGCTTCACTTCGCCGCACTGGGGGCACGTAGAACGTGCGGGAGCGGCAATCTTGTCGTTCTGCGAACGACGTGCGTTGGTGCGGGCACGGCCCATTTTTCTCTTAGGTACAGCCATTTCTTTCTCCTTCAACAAACAGGCTTGTTGCCCGTGTAAGTTCAATAGCGCAAAGCGGTATTCTACACATTTGCATGCAGCGACGCAAGCAACATTCACGCTTTATACAAAGAAGCCACCAGGAAAAGGCTCGCGGGGGCTTTAAAGCGATGTCGTGAGTTCAAACTCCGCAATTTTTGCTGTTGCCAAAAATCGTATGTTTGTAATGTGCGTCTGAAAGGTACTCCTGAGCGTCAAACTTTGTGAATCGCGTAAGCGCGATTCACGCTTTAAAAGCTAAGCGAAGAAGAACGAGAGCGCATGAGTGAAAACAATCCAGTGAATTGTTTTCACGAACAGCGAGAGTGGTACCGATTCAGACGCACATTACAAACTTATAAATTGAGTTCTTTGAGTTTAGCGAAGGGATTCTTTGCTTCTTCGAATTCGGCGTCTGCTTGGGCACGCTTCTGTGCACAATCACAGCTTTGCTCGTTTAAGTTCACCCCACAGTCGGGGCAAATGCCCGCGCAGTCTTCGCGGCAAAGGGGCTGCAGAGGAAGGTCAACCAGAATGGCAGCTTCCAGCAAAGGCACCAAGTCGATGGTATTGTCTTCGCCGAGCACTTCGAATTCTTCGTCTTCGCCTTCTTCGAATTCGACTTCTTCGGCATTGAGCAAATAGTAGCCTTCCACTTCCCCGTTAATGGCAACTTCCAATGGTTCGAGGCAACGCGCACATTCGGTAGTGCCCGTGCCGTTCACCGTACCAGAAACCAAAAGTGCCCCGCCCGTATTCGAAACGAGCACATTCCATGAAAGGGGGTCCTTGAAAGTGTAGGTGTCGGGGCCAGCCTGCAATTCTTCAGGAGCAAAGACTCCGGCAAAAGAAGAACTCTCCGCGGGCGCGAAGAGTTCTTGGCTTACGTGTATGGTCGTTGAGTCCATAAATCCTAGTAGCCGCCAGAAATGGAATTGGAATTCAGGCGGTCGCGGCAACGGCGCACGTTGGCGAGCAACGTGTCCAGGCTCTGCTCCACGTGACCAAAAACTTCGTCGGCGTAGTCTTCGGCGCCAGCGCGGGTTTCACGTTCCAGCTGGCGAGCGTCGGCCAGAATCATGTCGGCCTGCTGCTGAGAAACACGCACGATTTCCTGTTCGCTCGCAATGGTCATAGCCTGGCTGCGCGCATCTTCGATCATGCGGTTTGCTTCGTCTTCGGCGTCGTCGAGCAGGCTCTGGCGTTCACGCACAATCTGACGCGACTGAGCAAACTCAGCCGGGAAGGTGTCGCGGATGTCGTCCAAAATTTCAAAGGCAGCAGCCACGTCCACCTGACGCAGGTTCTGCTTGCCAAAAACCGGCTTAGCGTCTTCGAGCAGAATGGAGAGCTCTTCAATGAGTCCCAAAACTCCAGTTTCGTCCATGTTATTCCTTCCAACGCGTTTACACGCTTATGCCATCTGCCTGTATGCAGAATGTAAGCTTATGACCTGCATTATTCTAGCATGAGCCAAAAAATGCGAAAGTCCTATTCACATTTTATCCCCGAGCGCGACTCAGACCGAATTTTTGGGCCAACGCGGCTTCCACACAAGGCGATACAAACTGACTCACATCACCGTCCAAGCGCGCAATCTCGCGCACAATAGACGAAGAGAGATACATGAATTTTGGCGGTGACATAATAAAGAGCGTTTCAATGTCGTTCGCCAGCTCGTAGTTAAGAGCCGTCATCTGGAATTCATATTCGAAGTCGGTAATAGCACGCAAGCCCTTCACCACGACAGATGCTTCAACTTCCTTAGCAAATTCCACGAGCAACCCAGAGAAGGGCTCGACCGTTACGTTGGGAATACTTTCCGTAGCCTGGCGGGCAAGCTCAGCGCGTTCTTCATGCGTGAACAGTGGTTCTTTATGGGGAGACTGCGCCACCGCAACGATGACCTCGTCAAATATTTGAGCCGCACGACGAATAACATCAAGGTGACCTTCGGTAATGGGATCAAAGGTGCCAGGCATAATAGCGCGTTTCATAGCTTAGTCTTCCTTTCTAAACAGCGACAAAGCTGTGTCGCCATAACTGCGCGTTTGCAAGTGTTGCCATTGTAAGCCATGCCACGCATTTTCGCTGGTGGGGTCAAGCGCTGCTGCGTGTTCATAGGAAAGCAGGGCGTCGGGCGCAATTAGTTTCGCAGCTTGCAGACGCTCGAGCAAGGCACAGACTTGTGCCACGCTAAAGGCGTAGGGCGGATCAAGCAGGACAAGGTCAAACGCAGCGGCAGGACTGCACGACGTAGGCGGTGCAGGCGGAAGCTGCTTTTCAACATCGGCGCGAACAATACGGAAGGTGCCCGCTTCAAGAAAAGATGTATTAGCCTCTAAGGCTTGCAAGGCTGCTCGATCACGCTCGCATAGGCACGCGAATGCTGCACCACGAGAAAGTGCCTCGATGCCAAGTGCCCCACTGCCTGCAAAAGCGTCAAGCACAACTGCCCCGCCAAAACCACCACGCGCACTGTTGAGCGAACTAAAAAGCGACTCACGCACGCGGTCGGTCGTGGGACGTGTATCCCTTCCCTTGGGAGCCTTCAGCGTACGACCCCTAAATTCGCCTGCTATAACACGCACCTATCCCCTCCTTTTGTTTTCGGTCGGGAAAGCCCGCGCCAGTTCAAAGCCAAGGGCCTTATGTTCAGGCTGGGACAAATTAGGGTCTTCTTCCAGAAGCGCAGCGGCTTGGGTATGGGCTTCTTCAATAATGGCTTTGTCGCGAATAACATTAACCAGCTTCAGCACGGAAGCACCATGCTGGCGGTTGCCCAAAATGTCGCCTTCTCGGCGCAGGCTCAAGTCGTATTCTGCCAGCTCGAAGCCGTCTTCGGTACGCTCCATGGCACTTAAGCGTTCCAGGGCAACAGGCGACTTGGTCCGCGAAATAAGGCACACCTGACCAGGGTGTTCACCACGGCCGACGCGCCCGCGCAACTGGTGCAACTGAGCCAGTCCAAAGCGGTCGGCATCTTCGACGATTAAGGCCGTAGCGTTAGGTACGTCCACGCCCACTTCAATGACGGTGGTTGCCACGAGGATGTCTATTTCGCCAGCGCGGAAGGCATCCATGACACGCGCCTTTTCGTCGGAAGCCATGCGCCCATGGAGCACGGCAACTTCATAGCCCGGGAAAACCTGATTGCGCAGGATCTCTGCTTCCTTAAGTGCCGCATGGGCATTAGGTTCTTCAAAAACTTCGAAGTCGTTTTCACTTTCGATGGAAACCTGGATGGCATCCTGTTCGTCTTCTTCGGTGGCTTCGGGCGTGGGCTGGCCAACCAAGGGGCAAACCACAAAAGCCTGGTGCCCCGCTTCAAGTTCAGCACGCACGATGTCGTAGGCGTCGCCGCGCTGCTCAAAACCAAAAACGTGGGTTGTGGTGCCCGCCAAATTGCGTGGGCGGGTGCGAATGTAACTTAAGCTCATGTCGCCATACAATGCCAGAGCGAGGCTGCGCGGAATGGGCGTAGCCGTTAACGAAAGAACGTCGGCCGCGCCAGCACCTTTGGCAATGAGGGCCGCGCGCTGTTCGGTCCCAAAGCGCTGCTGTTCGTCGATAACAAGTAAGCTGCATGCCCGCGGTGCCACGTCTGGCTCGAGCAAGGCGTGGGTACCAAAGAGCACCGCCAGCTCGCCGGTGGCCAAGGCTTCAATTATGCGTGCGCGTTCAGACGCTTCGGTCGAACCCGTGAGCAAGGCCCAGCTCACCCCCGCCGCATCGAGCAAGGGGCCGAGCGCCTTGTCATACTGGCTTGCCAGGACTTCGGTGGGCGCCATCATGAGGGCCTGGGTGCCCGTTTCGGCCACTGCCGCAAGGGCAAAGGCGGCCACCGCTGTTTTGCCCGTTCCAACGTCGCCTAGAAGCATGTGGTTCGCAGGCGCATCCGCCGCCATAGCTGCCAGGATTTCCGCACGCGCCTGGTCTTGCTCTGCCGTCAATTGGAAGGGTAAGGCCGCCGCAAGGGCACGAAGCGCAGGGCCTTCCACCACGTGGGCGGTTGCTCCACCGCGCGCCGCATTGCGCAAACCCTGCTGCATAAGATGCAATTCCAGCAAAAGCAATTCTTCAAACACCAAACGCCGTCGCGCCTGGCCCACTTCGTCCATGCTTTGCGGAAAGTGAATGGCCTGCAGGGCGCTATAGCGGCTGTATAAGCGGTAACGCGTGCGCAAGGAAAGCGGCAGCGGGTCTTCAATACCCGTGCAGTCTTCGAGGGCATTGGCGATAAAGCGGCGCATCCAGGCCGTTGATATTTTTTCCGTTGCTGGGTGCACGGGGATAATACGCCCCTCGCCCGCATTTTCTTCAGTAAGACTTTCTATAAAGGGGTTGGTCATGCGCTTGAAACCGTAGTTGAATTCCACCTTGCCCGAAACGGCGATGGCGTCGCCTTTGTGCAGCTGGTCGGCAAGCCAGGGCTGGCGAAAACAGGTAATAATCATGGTCCCCGTTTGGTCGACCAGGGTAATTTCAACCAGGGGAATGCGCTTGGGGCGCTTAAGCTGGACTTCGTGCACGGTGCCCGCAATGGTAAAGGACTTACCCAGTTCTGCACTGGCAATAGTAGCAACGGCACTCAGGTCAATATAGCGCCGGGGAAAATGCGTAAGCAGGTCGCGTACCGTTTCAATACCCAGCTTGGAAAGCACGCTTGCCCGCGCCGCAGAAACGCCACGCACGCGACTCACACGTTCATCCAATAAAAGTGTTGCTTTTAAACGTTGACCAGTCATCCCAAACAGCAATAAAACATAGGTCCAACAAAGTCAGTGAAATTCAAGCCCATGAGTGCGATAAGCACGACTGGCGGAATGAGCGTACTTCGTACGCGCAGTGGAGCACGGAGTGCTTAGCGTGCCATGCGCTTGAATTGCAACGTCGTGTACTTTTTTCATTCTAATGAAAAAAGTACTGGGTACAAAGGCTGCTCACCGCGGTGGGCGTCCACTTCCAGGTCGTCGAACTTTTCTTCGATCTGGGCAACCAGTGCTTCAAAGGCGTCGTCGGCGTAACCTTCGCCTGCCAGAATGGTCAGTGTGTCGGCGTCTTCGGCTTCCATTTTTTCGAGCAGGTCCAAGGTTACTTCTTCGGTGCTCTTCCCCACTGCCTCAATGGAACCGTCGGCAATGCCAATGGTGTCGCCGTTGGCGATGGGGTTGCCGTGGGCGTCGTGACTGTCGCGAATGGCCTGAGTCACTTCGCCCGTCTTCACTTCAGCCGCAGCGTCTGCCATAGCTTCCACGTTTTCTTCCAGCCCAGCTTCTTCGTCCACGGCAAACATAGCCGCGAAAGCCTGGGGTACGCTCTTGGTGGGCACCACCGCGCACGGAATATTGGAAACTTCTGCGCAGCTGTTGGCCGCCAGAATGATGTTGGAATTGTTCGGCAGGATAATGACCGCGTCGGCGTTGGTCTTGTCTACGGCGTCGAGCAGGTCACGGGTGGACGGGTTCATGGTCTGCCCGCCGGAAACCACCACGTCAATGCCAAGGCTTTCGAGAATCTTCGCATTGCCTTCGCCCGCTGCAACCGCCACAAAGCCGAGTGCCTTACGGGGTGCGTCCTGCGCGTCCGCCGCAATCTTGGCGCTCCGTTCTTCGCTTTGCAGCTGCATGTTATGGATAAACACTTCTGAAATCTGGCCGCGCTCGAGGAAGTAAGCCAGCACCTTGTCGGGCGTATTGGAATGAACGTGCACCTTGAATTTCGGGGCAGCACCAACGCAGAGTTCGCAGTCGCCCATGGTTGCCAAGAATTCCAAGGCTTCGTTTATGTCGAGCGTGTTCGAGTCGACCAAGAATTCGTTGCAATAACGGTATTGCGAACCTTCCCAGTCGTTAATCTGTTCGATTTCAACCTTGGGCGCAGCCGTGCGGGAAGCGGCCAGTTCGTCGCCCAGGGGTGCTTCGCGGCCAATAAGAGCCGTTGCGAAAGCGTCCAGCAAAATGGCGAGACCAAAGCCACCGGCGTCCACCACGTTGTTTTCAGCCAGGACCGGCAACAACTCGGGTGTGCGCTGCACGCTCGCGTAAGCTTCGCCAACAATATAAGTAAGCGCGTCGTCGATGCTCATCTTCTTCTTACGCGCCTGCTTTGCAGCGGTGGCAGAGTCCTTCAAAACCGTCAGGATGGTGCCTGCAACGGGCTTGCGCACCGCCTGGAAAGCCGTGGTTTGCGCCTGGGCAAAGGCCTTTTCCAGGGAAGCCACGTCGAAGCTTTCTGCCCCTTCCATGCCTTCACAGAGGCCGCGCAAAATCTGACTCGTGATAACGCCCGAATTACCGCGTGCGCCCATAAGGGCACCCGTCGTAATGGCATGGCGAATGTCTTCAGCGGACGAGCCAATGGGCAGGGCCGCCAGGTTGTCGACTACCGACTGGATGGTCAGGCTCATGTTGGTGCCCGTGTCGCCGTCGGGTACGGGGAATACGTTAAGACGGTTCACTTCTTCTTTGCGTTCCGCCAGCGTGCGCCCCGCAACCGCGAAGGCATTGATTATGTCGTTGCTTGAATATGTTTCAGGCATGGGTCTTCGTTTCTCCTTGAGATATTAGTCGCTTAAACGATTTTACGAGCGGCGCTACTTACGAACCTTGACGCCCTGGACATGCACGTCCACGCCCGTGAGCGGGACCTGTGCGTACTGTTGCAGCGCAAAGCTTACGGCGTCGACCAAGTTCTTCGAAACCACCGTAATGTTCGTACCGTATTCAATGACCACATACAGGTCTACGTGGATGCCGCCTTCTTCGGGCGTGACCACAATGCCACGGCGCAGGCGGTTTGCAGGAAGCAAGGTTGCAATGCCGTCGGCCATGTCTGCCGCGGTCATACCTACCACGCCATAGCACTGCATGGCGGCATTTCCAGCGAGGTCGGCCAAAACGTCGTTGGCTACGTGAAGTTCACCAGGAATCTGCTGAGTCATGTGAAATCCTTTCAAATATGCTGCAGTCGTTCAGGTATTTATTCCAACTGACTAGTATAGCGCATGGCAGCAGGGCTTTCGGGTGCTGCGCAGGAAATATGGAGTACATTGGACAAGTGCGCCTGGTGTGCTATAGTACGTAGGCTGTTTTGAGAAAGAAGCGCCTAGATGGGGCGCATGTGAATACGAAAGAGTGATGGAAAATGTCTAAGGTATGTGAAATTTGCGGCAAGGCTCCCAGCGCTGGGCGCAGCATCAGCCACAGCCATCGTGTGTCCAATCGCACCTTCCGCCCCAACGTGCAGAAGATGACCATTCGCCAAGACGGTCATGTGCGCCAGGCTAACGTTTGCACCAAGTGCCTGAAGGCTGGCAAGGTCGAACGCGCATAAGGTGTACACAACATGCATGAGAAAGCCCCGCTTCGGCGGGGCTTTTTGTTGCTCGCGCCCCTAAAACATAAGGGATAACTGCTGCATACCACATATTCCACCAACGGGTCGTATAACCTTGTTAACTATGACCGAAAAGCAGTGGTCGCATATTGAATATCTAACAGGAGTGCCTAGTTACCAGAAGAAACGTGTTGGAGCAAGGTGTCATATAATGCTATAGGTTGAAGGAGTTCCGAAATCCAGGAAGTGCTTCAACAGCTATAAGGCTGGACCGCTGGGTGGTGGGCGCATGACCAGGAGGGCACGTAAGGCAACCAGGGCTGGTGATGGTGGGACGCGCTATGCATGAGCAGGGAATCCGCGAGGGCGGTAAAATAGGGTGCATGGAAGAGCTGCTTGCATATGGACTAGTTTGGGACAGAGGCCTGAGTGACGGGGCAGCCTATCGTGCCGCATTAGACAAGCTTTACGGTGATAGCGAATCAACAACGGGCCTTTTGCTTGAGCTTGAAACAGTAGCCGACGATTCGCGCAGTACGTTACGTATGCTGGAGGAATGGCGGCTCAGTAATGAGGACGAGTTCAGCGTTGGCAAGTTTGGTCGCGCGCTGATGGAGTCTCTAGAAGAGGCGTACAGGTCTAAAAGGTACAGCAAAGAAGAATTGGGCAAGGGAGCCTATTCGATTTGGTGCTGGCTTCCAATGGAGATTGCGGCCGAATTGCCGTTTTACGAGCTTTGTAATATAGACGAGTACCTTACTAGCCCAGCACATCCCGAAGGCCTAGCAGACGAGGTCTTTGAAGAGATGTTCTTGTTCTATAAGGCTAGGCAATAGCTGCTCGGAAAAGCCAGCGTGCGAACCTGAATATGTGGCGGGCGACCGCTATGGTTGAAGGAGTTCCGAAATCCAGGAAGTGCTTCAACTACAACGAGAGGATAAAAATGGTATCTGATGCTCAAAAACGTGCGAATGAAAAGTACCGCAAAGAAAACGTCAAGCAAGTAGCAGTAAGGTTTTACCCTAGCGAACAAGACGTGTATGAATACTTAAGAACAAAGGACAATGTATCTGGGTACATTAAGCAACTCATACGCAATGACATGGAATCTAGTCAATAGCGGAGTACCGTGGATCTCTCCAATCGAGTTGAAGGAGTTCCGAAATCCAGGAAGTGCTTCAACTAGAACAACCTCATACGGGGTTGAGAGTAGGAATATAGACCGGTTTTTGCCGTCGCGAACAGAAGGTCAGAAGAGTTCATGAGGAGTTCTGCGGCAACAAGAAAGGTGGAATACATGGCTATCGATAGGGCAGATTGGCACTGGGCATCAGCAGAAGAGCTGTTCCGCAAGACGAACGGCATCTCCGGCGATTTGACCCAGGATCAAGTCAATACAATCTGGTTGTATGCAGCGAACCATATAGGGCTTTTTATTCAATGGATTATCGATCGTGGATTTGAAGGGGAAGACGCGAATATGGAAGATTGTGAGAAGGTTCGCGCGCGGCAGATGAGCGGTGCGGAATACCTCATGGTTGACTGCGATGGCAAGCTTTGGGAATCCGATATCCGAGAGGACATCCTTCCGTTCGTGAAGGCATATTACCTTGACGAGAATGGAGAATATCTTGCGCATTACGCGGAATGCTGCCTTGATTTCGATAATCTACCTTGCTACGGCGTGATCTCGGAGAAGGAGGCATACTCCCGGCTCAGGGATAAGATTGATAATGCTTTCGAGGCATTTCAGAGAGAAAACAGAGAGTAATAAACCCGGCGATGAATCTGCCCCGCCCCACTTCTTCTAACGCGTGCGATATGCCATGAGAGTAGAGCTTCAGAGACGAAATTATACGTTGAAGGAGTTCCGAAATCCAGGAAGTGCTTCAACTTCTCTTCTCCTGGCTTCCCTAGGGCAAAAAGTTAGGTTTTTAAAGCCTTCAGGGAATGGCCCGCGTAGAGCCGATATATTTATTGATGGCAAGAGAATTGAATTTAAGAATCCGACTCTGAACAACGAAAACACAATTAGAAACCAACTACTTAGTTGCTTGTATGGGAAAAATAAAGACATCATAAAGCCGCAAAGTGGTGATGTTCTAATTAGCAACGTTCGAAATGGTATGACGCTGAAGGAAATGCAGGAGAGTCTAGTGCGGGCTTATACTAGCTTTCAGCCGCTTACCACTGTTGAAAAAGCGCACATCAGCTTTGTATCGCTTCTCGATTCTCGGACTGGCATATTAAAAACCTATTACATGAAATAAAAAGCCGAGAGTCGAATGGACGGTCCACTGCTCTCGGTTACTCAAACTATACCACGGTTTAGCGAGGTTTACTATGGCATTAAAGAAAATTTTGGGGTGCGACAAATGTGGTGCATCGGTCGATGTCCCAAATGATCGTGAGACTCTTATTGCCGCAAGTTGAAGGAGTTCCGAAATCCAGGAAGTGCTTCAACCCAGACTAAATGCACATCTCGAAACGCAGTACAGACCAAGTTTTGCCAAACTAAATGCACATCTCCACATCAGGGAGCCGAATTGGTGCATTTGAGGTGGCAACCAACTGAGAAATGGGGAACGTCAGTTGCAATCTCAAACGCAGGATCCGTGCGTTAAGTCTTGCAAGGGGAAGGGCTCATAAATAGTCGTGACGTTTTGGAACGTCATCTTGTGCTGTGCGCGAGCATATTGTAGCCTTGCTGTAGCGACCGCATTGTCACGAGGAAAGGAAGCAGCATGAAGCTCGAGGACATCGACATCAGCCCTGAACTACGCGAGAAGGCAAAGGAGTGCACGAGCCCCGAGGAGCTGCTGGCGCTCGCCAAGAGGGAAGGCTACAAGCTATCCGAGGACGAGATTGAGGCTGTATCTGGAGGCGGATGGTCGGGTTGCTCTGAAGAAGTCTGGTATGGAACAGGCGCGGTATAGACCCTAGGGAGTCCGGGACAAGTAATGTTGACGCTGATGGATGCTGCATCAGCGCTGGAGGACGACCCTACTTCAGCCAGGATTTGAAGTCGAGCATGGACTTGATGTCGTCCATGGCTTCTTTCATTTCACCCGCAAGGGCAGCCCCTT
Source organism: uncultured Coriobacteriaceae bacterium (assembly GCA_902768975.1). GTDB lineage: Bacteria > Actinomycetota > Coriobacteriia > Coriobacteriales > Eggerthellaceae > CACXMZ01. The sequence goes on along the minus strand of CACXMZ010000006.1, from coordinate 195,471 downwards.
CACGGGCAATGCCAGCGCCGCTGCGTGCTATGTCGTTGGCCACGTCGGTTGCCGCCTGAACGTTGTCGTACATAAAAGGGTTATAGAGTTCGTCGTCTTCGTCGATGTCTTCCGCTTCGTCGACTTCAACTTCTTCGTATTCGCTCGGATCAAAGGGAACGCGCTCGCCGTCCACAAGAATGTATTCGCCTTCTTCGTCCTCGAAGACTTCGAACACTTCCTCTTCTGTCTCTTCAAGCTCGTCAGCCTCTTCGCCTTCGTCTTCCCCACCCTCGGCCAATTCGTATTCGCTCGGGTCGAAGGGAACGTATTCACCATCAACGAGGATGAATTCGTTGCCGTCCTCGTCTTCGTAGATTTCGAATTCTTCGACCTCGGCTTCAACTTCAGCTTTTGTTTCTTGCTTCTTCGCCATGTGGCACTCCTAGTAACGGCTGGCGTCCTTCAAGGCGCGTTCAACTTCGCGCTGGCTTTCTTTCTTCGCCAGGTCGGCGCGTTTGTCGTAGAGTTTCTTGCCCTTGCACACCGCCAGTTCAACCTTCACCAAATTCGACGGTGCGAAATACATGCGTAGCGGAATAAGCGCCATGCCCTTTTCTTTTACCTGCTGCTCGAGCGATCGGATTTCATTTTTGTGCAGCAAAAGCTTACGGTTGCGGTCGGGGTCGGGGTTAGCAATATTGCCATGGCTATACGGTGCAATGTGCAAATTCATAAGCCACACTTCGCCCTTGCGCACCATGGCAAAACAGTCCGTGAGCTGGCAATTGTTTTCGCGCAAACTGCACACTTCGGTACCTGTTAGCACGATGCCCGCTTCGATAGTGCGCAGCACGTCATAGTCGTGAAAGGCACGACGATTCTTCGCAATATTTTTCTCTTCGCGCTGCGGCACCTTAATTCCTTTTGCTGCGTTCTTTCTGCGGAAACCTGCTACATGCCTGGCACGAAGGAAACGTCTTCGTCCAGGTCGCGCACAAAGCGGACCAGTAGTTTAATACAGGCTTCAATGTCGTCAAGGGAAATGACTTCGGTAGGCGTATGCATGTATCGAAGCGGTATGCTGACGACGCCCGTTGCACGGCCACCGCGCTGCACCTGCATTTCTCCGGCGTCGGTACCCGTTACGCGCGGCTCAGCTTCAATCTGGTAGGCAATCTTTTCCTTCTTAGCGGCTGCTACCAAGCGCTCATATACCACAGGGTTGATATTGGGACCACGCCCAATAACGGGGCCTGCGCCCAGTTCAATCTTCCCGTGCTTAGTCTGGTTAATGCCAGGATAGTCGGTGGCATGAGTCACGTCGACCGCTATGGCAACTTCTGGATTAACGTTATAACCGCTCGTTGCTCCCCCGCGCAAGCCTATTTCTTCCTGCACGGTTGCACAGCACACATAGTCAGCCTTAACCGACTTGAGCTTCGCGAGCTCTTCTGCCACGCGGCAAGCAACGAACACGCCCGCTTTGTCGTCGAAGGCGCGGGACACGGCAAGCTTCTTGCCGAATTCTTCGAAACCAACGCCATAGGTTACCGTGTCGCCTATGGTGACCTTCTTCATGACTTCCTTGGCGGGAAGCCCCAGGTCAATGACCAGTTTATTTATGGGAGTAACCTTTTTGCGGTCTTCGGCGGAAACCAGATGAATGGGAGCACGCCCCACAACGCCGCGCAACACGCCACTTTCGGTATGCACGTCCATACGCAAACCGGGAAGCAGGCCGGCATCCACGCCACCCACGGCAGAAACCGAAAGGAAGCCCTCGTCTGAAATGTAGTGCACCATGAGGCCAATTTCGTCCATATGGCCTGCCACCATAACCGTCGGCGCTGTAGGCACATTCACTTCGCCGTCTTCGATTGTCTTGCCATGGGCAGTGCCATACACACGCGCATGGACCGAACCCATAACGTCGGTTTCAATTTCGTCGGCGTAATTTTCCAGGCGTTCGCGCACCATGCTAGCAACGGCCACTTCAGTGCCTGTCACACTGGGCGTTTGTACGAGTTCTTGCAAGAAAGCGAGATGGTCTTTGTTCATGTTGGTTCCTTACTGCTTGGGGGCGTTTGGATTATAGCCATTATTTACATACGGGTTATTGGGGTCGTAAGGCTGGCCATACATCTGGGCAGGGACCTGACCGTATGCACCGCTGTGCACCGGGTGGGTCTTCTTCGCCATGTGCTTCACCAAGTACATAGCCACGGCCATAATGATAAGCAGGAAAATCCAGAACATCAGGTCCAGGATGAGGGCATTGTCGCCCAGCGCGCCAATACTCGCGCAGAAGTCGTAGAAGCCGTGGCAAAGCACAGGAATGATAATCGCACATGCCAGCAGAGCCCATTTCTGCCCGTTGTTTCCCGCTAGTTCGGCACGCTTAGCCAAGCCGTAGAAGCAGCCCATAAACACGCCGAAAATGGCATGGCCCGGAATGGCCGTAAAGGCACGGACCACCGCCGTGGCAAAACCAAATTCATACACGTAGCCAATATTTTCCAGAATGGCAAAACCGAGTGAAACGAACACGGCATAGACAATGCCGTCAAAGACATAGTCGAATGCAGGGTTTTTCCAGGTCTTCCAACGCAGGAAGAAGAACTTACAGAGCTCTTCAGAAAGCGCAATGACAATGAAATTTTCAAACAGCAACTCGGACATGGAATAGGCCTCGTGGCCGCCCATAAAGACTTCCATACCAACTGTTTCTAAAACGATTGCAGGAATACAGGCGGCAGCGCCCCAGCCCAAAAGGCGCGCAAGCAAACGACCCGGTTCTTTTTCAACGGGGTCGATCTTATACACGTAATACAAAAGCGCTGCTGCTGGCACAACGGCCATAACAAGCAATATATCCACTTGCGTCTCCTGCTATTAACCGAAATAATCTAAATACATGATAGCGCACACGCGACAAATCATGCACAATAGTTCACAGACGGCATGACAGTTTCAAACCAGATTTTTAAGAGGAGGACTACGTATGAAAGCATTTGAGTTTTACGCACCGACTGACCATATTTTTGGTGAAGGCGTAGTAGACCAAATTGGCGAACGCCTGGCAGCCGCGGGCTGGAAAAAAGCCCTGATTGTGTACGGCCAGGGTTCTGTCGTAAAAAGCGGCCTGCTCGACAAGGTAAAGGGCAAGCTGGACGCTGCAGGCGTCGCATATGTGGACCTGGGTGGCGTGCGCCCCAACCCTGAAGTGGGCCTGGTGCGCGAAGGCATCGAAAAAGTGCGCGCGGAAGGCTGCGACTGTATTCTGGCTGTGGGTGGCGGCAGCGCCATCGACTGTGCCAAGGCCATTGGCTTCGGCGTGCCCTATGAAGGCGACGTATGGGACTTCTTCTGTGGAAAAGCCAAGATTACAGACTGCCTCCCCATTGCTGTGGTGCTTACCATCCCGGCAACGGGCAGCGAAGCAAGCGGCAGCTGCGTAATTAGCAACGACGAAGTGAAGGCGAAAAACGGCGCCGCGGGCGACATCTTCCGTCCCAAGCTGGCCTTCCTCGACCCCACGCTCACCTTTACCCTGCCCCCTTACCAGACGGCAGCAGGCGCAACCGACATAATTTCGCACGTGTGCGAGCGCTTCTTTAGCGGCGTGGGCGAAGTGCCTATTTCCGACCTTATTTCCACCGGCATTGTGCGCACGGTTATCGACGCCACGCCCATCGTTTTGGAAGAGCCTGAAAACTACGACGCGCGTGCCAACATTGTGTGGGCGGGCACCCTGGCGCACAACGACATTTCGGGTTGCGGCCGCAGCATGAACCCCGCAGCACGTGCGGGCGGCTGGGAAAGCCACGCACTTGAGCATGCTATTTCGGCTTACGAGCCTGAAATTACCCATGGTGCTGGCTTAGCTGTGGTTATGCCTGCCTGGATGCGCTATGTGTGGCGCGAAGACCCGCAGCGCTTCCTGCTGTTTGGCTATGAAGTCTTTGGCATTGAGCCGCTTGAAGAAGGCGACGAAGGCTACGAAAGCGAAGAGCAGGCCATCGAATGGGCGGTTGAAGCCACCATCGACGAACTGGCTGCCTTCTTCCAGGAAATTGGCATGCCGGCAACGCTGGGCGACTTTGGCATTACCGCTGAAAACCTGGACGAAATCTGCGACATCGTGGCAGATGCCAAGGGCGAAGAATTCGGCGGTTTCAAGAAGCTTAATCGCGCCGACGTTAAGGCTATCTTCGAAAGCTGCCTGTAAGCGCACGGTTTTTAAATACGGTCGCCCACGAGTGCACCTATAAGGAAAGCCTCTTCGGAGGCTTTCTTTTGTATATGAGCATGTATTATGGCCCCTCAAATAGAAAAGGCCTTGGACCCTTAGACAAGGGAAAGTTCGAGTTTGCGAACGTGGGGCTGGCTGGGCTGTATACGCACGCGGACGCGCTGCCCCAGGCGGAAGGTGCGCCCCGTGTCCTGCCCTATAAGCTTGTATGCCGCCACATCGAACGAGAAGTATTCGTTCCCCAGGCTACGCATGGGTACCAAGCCTTCCGCAGTATTTTCAAGCTGAACGAATAGGCCATAGGTTGCCACGCCCGAAACTATGCCTTCAAAGTCCTGACCAATGAACTGCTGCATGTATTCCACCAGCTTGATTTCCTGGCTTTCGCGCGCTGCGGTTTCGGCAATGCGTTCCATCTTTGAAGAATGTTCCGCCAGCCACGACAGGCTGTCGCATTCAGCCTGGTAGCTTTCACTTTTGCCCTGCACAAGCGTGCGCAACATACGGTGCACAACCAAGTCCGGGTAACGGCGGATAGGGCTTGTGAAATGGCAGTATGCTTCAAGTGCAAGCCCATAGTGGCCTTCGCATTCGGGCTTATAAACCGCTCGTTGCTGGGCACGCAAAAGCAAGTTTGAAATAAGCGGTGCCTCTGCCCTTCCGCGCACGAGGGCAAGCAAGTGCTGAGCTGCATGCGGGTTGCCCGTAACGAGGTCGGCCAGGTTGATTTGCTTGTCGTAGCCAAATTCCTGCAAAATAGGCACGAGTGCTGAAAGCGAATCGACCGAAGGCGCTTCATGCACGCGGAAGATACCAGGGGTTTGCGTGCTGCGCAAGCGCTCGGCGACGCATTCATTGGCAAGTATCATCGCTTCTTCCACGCACGACGTTGCAGCGGTGCGGCTGCGCACCACCACGCCCGTGGGGTGGCCTTCCGCGTCCAGCTGCACCTTGGCTTCACGCGTTTCAAAGTCGAGACCGCCTGCCGCTTCACGCATCTTCACGCGGACCTGGGCAAAGCGGTTCAGTACAGCCAAGGCGTCAAAGATCCGTGCGTGCGACTGGTCGTTTAGGGGAAGCGCTGCCTGCGGCATAGGCTCCCCTTCCATAAGCTTAGCGGCCTCTTGCCAGGTTTCGCCATGGAGCTGGGCGTCGATATAGCATTGCGCCTGTTCGTAGGAAAGGCGGGCTTTGGATTCAATGAGCCCCAAATGGCAGTCAACCGAATGCACCTTAAAGTCCGCGTTCAGGATTACGTCCACCGTAAAGACGCGCCGCGGCTGCCCCGGGTGAAGCGAACACACTTCGTTCGAAAGAGCTTCAGGCAACATGGGAAGCACGCGGTCGACCAAGTAGACGCTCGTAGCCCGCTTACGCGCATCGGCATCGATAGCTCCACCCCAGGGCACATAATGCGAAACGTCGGCAATATGAATACCCAACTTGATATTGCCGCTTTCAAGTTTTTCAACCGAAAGACTATCATCAAAATCTCGCGCATCGAAGGGGTCGATGGTGAAAGCAAAGCGGCTGCGTTCATCTTTATAGCCCGAAGCCAGAGCGCCATCCACGTCCACCTGGGCAGCCGTTGCTTCCGCACATGCTGCCTGTGAAAACTGCGTTTCCAACTTATGGCGCGCAATAACCGCTTCGATGTCTATGCCGGGCTCGCCTTCCATACCCAGTACTTCTTCAATCACGCCAGTTGCTGCTGTATTGCGCGAAGGATATTCCACCATGCGCACGCGCACGACAGCACCATGGGGGATGTCGGGATTTTCGGCGCGCATGGTAAACACGTCGAAAGGAATGCGCGGGTCTTCAGGCACGACCACGCCAAAGGGGTCAGCCACTTCATAGCGGCCAATGAGCGTTTCGTGGGCACGCTGAACCACGCGCAGCACGCGCGCCGTCGGGCGCTGACCGAGCTGCTTCTTCTGGCCCTGCCTGCCCTTCCCTTGACCAGCAGCCGTGTTCACTTTGGCAGGGGCAATTTCGACCACGTCGCCATGGCAGCCGCCAGCCAGCTTGGAAGCAGGAATAAAGAACTCCCCTTCAGCGGTGGTTACAAAGCCAAAGCCGTCGGGTGCAAGTTCAAGCACACCCTGAGGGCGCGCCTTGGGCGTACGCCGCGTCGAACTGCGCTTTCTTCCCATACGCGCCTTCTATTCAGTTGCTTCAGATGATTCTTCGGAACCAGCCTCTTCGGCGGCTTCGTCTGTTGCTTCTTCTGCTGCTTCTTCAGTTGCAGGACGCCCACCCGCCAGGTCAAACGCGGTTTCAACAGCAATGGTAAGCTGGGTGTCGTCGCCACCGTCACTGGCAGCTACCTGAATGTCTGGGTTAACACCATTGCCGTCGATGTCGTAGCCACCGGGCGTTTTGTAATAGGCACTGGTATAGCGAATGGCGCCACCAAAGGAAAGCTCCTGAATGGACTGCACCGTGCCCTTGCCCATGGTGCGCACACCCACCACCGTTGCGCGCGAATTGCCCTGCAAGGCACCCGCCAGCACTTCGGCCGTACCAGCAGTAGAAGCGTTGACCAGGACCACGAGCGGCAAGTCCGTTTGGGTTTGTGCCGTGGCGTTGCGCGTCGCAAGGCCGTCCTTAGTTTGGATTTCAACGACCACGCCGCTCTTAATAAAGAGCGAAGCAATATCGACCGACTGCGTAAGGAAGCCACCCGGGCAGTCACGCAAGTCCAGGATAAAACTGCTTGCGTTCTGCTTTTTGAGGCCCTTAAGAGCTTCGTCGACAAGAACGTCGGCATTTTGCGTGATCTGAGCAATCTTAATATAGCCGATGGTGTCTTCCAGCATCTTCGAGCTCACGTTTTCTTTCTTGAGTTCAGAACAGGTGAGCGTAACGGTAAATTCGTCCCCACCTTCAGCGTCGAGCGTAGCAGGACGGCGGAAGGAAAGCACCACGGTGTCGCCCGCATCGCGCGAAACAGCCTTCACCGTTTCGGCCTGGGTCCAGCCGTCGTTGTTCCCTTTGTCGCCGTCGATGGCAACCACAAAGTCGCCGGGCCGCACGCCCTTCGCTTCCGCTTCTGAACCTTCAAATACATCAACCGCGTAGGCTTTGTTCTGGTATTCCGCGAAAAGAATGCCCACACCAGCAAAGGAACCGGAAACGTCCTTGAGGTAGGCGGCGTAGCGTTCTGAATCGTAGTAGCGCAAAGTGGGGTCGTGGGTGACTTCGGCCAAGGTGGCCAGCACGCCTTCCGTTGCTTCTTCAAGGTTGTATTCGTCGAAGCTTTGCTTTTCCAGAATGCCCTGCACTTCAGCTACGCGGGCAGCGAGTGAGTCGTAAGTTGAACCCGAAACGGTCATACCGGGGTTCACCTGTTCGGCACCTTTACCCGTGTCGAAGCCGAGGCGGTTCAAGATGTCGGTATTGCCGCGCACCCAAAAACCTGCCGCAAAGAAAAGGCATGCAACAAGCAGGCTGACCAAAACCTTGATCAGCCTTGCATTTTTTGCGCCCTGGGCGCGTAGTTTGTTCTGTGTACGGCGTGCCATACGACTACCTTAAAGCTGGCGCTACACCTTCAAATAACGGCGCATTGCCAACGCGGAACCCAACAAACCAATAATCAAGCCAGCCACTACCAGCACACCAAAAATGAGCAGGTAGGAATTGCCCGAAATGTCGATAGGCAGCCATTGCAGCGTGGACTGCACGTGCGGAATGGCAAACATGCGCAGCAGTTGCAGGCACAGAATTGCCAGTGCCGCACCAATAATGGCATGCAGCGTACCTTCCATAAGGAAGGGCCCGCGAATGAAGTTGTTCGAAGCGCCTACCAAACGCATGATGGCAATTTCCTTGCGGCGCGCCAGAATAGACAGGCGAATAGTGTTGTTGATAAACACAAACGCGATGAAAATCAGAAGCACGATAAGGGCCAAGCCAATATAGCGAATGTAGTTCGTGAGGCTGAACAGGCGTTCAACCGTCTTCTGGCCGTACTTCAGCGAGTCCGCAGGTTCGGTCTTGTTGTCGCAAATCTTGCGGAAGGTTTCGTTGCTTTCAATAGCAGAAGCGATGGATTCAACTTCCTGGGCTTCAGCAAGTTCCACGTCGATAGAAGCGGGAAGCGGGTTTTGGCCGTCCAGCTGGTCCACGATTTCGGGGTTGCTGGTCATGGAATTCTTGAATTTCTCGAGCGCTTGTTCCTTCGTCGTGAAAGAAACGTTTGCCACGCCGTCCAGGCCGCCAATGTATTGCTGCAGGGCCTGAATGTCGGCTTCGCTTGCGTCGTCGGAAACGTAGGCGGTAATGGAAACCTTGCTTTCCACCGACTCAAGCACGTTGGAAACCACGAGGCCGCCAATCAGGAAAATACCAATGATAAGCAGCGAAAGGAAAATCGTGATGATAGAACCCAGCGCTGTGGACAGGTTACGAGCGAAACCCTTGAGGGATTCAGTAAAGAAGTAAATAAGACTAGACATCGAAACCGTACACCCCCCTGTCCTGGTCGCGCGTGAGGCGGCCCTTGTCGAGCGCGATAACGCGGCGGCGCATGTTGTCCACCATTTCGCGGTCGTGCGTGGCCACCAGCACCGTGGTACCTGTGCGGTTAATGCGCTCCAGCAGGTCCATGATGCCGCGGGACGTTTGCGGGTCCAGGTTACCCGTGGGCTCGTCGCAGATGAGCAGCGGCGGGCGGTTTACAATAGCGCGCGCAATAGACACACGCTGCTGTTCACCACCGGAAAGCTGGTCGGGGCGCTTGTCGAGCTTGTCCTGCAGGCCTACGAGGCGCAGCACTTCGGGCACCTGCGTCTTAATGACGTGGCGGCTCTTGCCGATTACTTCCAGCGCAAAGGCAACATTTTCGAATACGGTTTTGTTCGGCAGGAGTTTAAAGTCCTGGAACACGCACCCGATATTGCGGCGCAGGTACGGCACGCGCCAGTTGCGCATGGTCGTCAGGTCTTCGTCGGCAATATAGATATGGCCTTCCGAAGGCTTGATTTCGCGAATAATCATGCGAATGAAGGTGGATTTACCAGAACCGGAATGGCCCACCAAGAACACGAATTCGCCGGCATATACCTGTACCGAAATGTCGTTAAGGGCTGGTTTGGATGGTTGGGCGGGATACACCTTGCTTACATGGTCGAAGGTGATAACCGGTGTACCCGTAGGCTGCCCAACAGATTCAACATCTAAGTCCGGTAACTGATTGCTGAGATCTGCGGTGGCCTTGGCTACACGCGATGTCTGCCCGCCTGCGTGGGCAGCGCTGTGGCGCGCCCCTTGGCTATTAGCTTCTGTCACAGAATACTCCGTTCAAATACTAGGTTACTGAGACAACTCGAAAAGTTTAGCAGAACGGACTATGACGCGTTTTGGCTCTCCACAGCTTCAACAATTGCAGCAGAATTCAAGCTAAATTGCTCCATAAGCTCTTCAAATGACCCCGACTTGCCAAAAACGTCTTTCATGGCCACAAATGTGCAGGGTACGGGGTGGTGCTGGGCAAGGGTTTCAGCCACGGCCGAACACAGGCCGCCATAGATGGAATGTTCTTCGGCAACCACTGCGCGACCCGTCTTTTTGACGGAGGTGACTATGGTTTCGACGTCGAGGGGTTTTACGCAAAATGCGTCGATGACCTCGGCAGATATACCTTTTTGGGCCAGTTCTTCGGCGGCGAGAAGGGCTTCACGAATTTCCACGCCGTTGGCAATAATGCTGACGTCGGTACCTTCGCGCAGGACGTAGGCGCGCCCAATTTCGAGCTGGGCGCCTTCGGCATAAACCGTGGGCACATTGGAGCGGCCCATGCGCACATAAACGGGGCCAGGGGTCTGCGCGGCAAGGCGAATAGCCGATTTTGCAGCATTATAGTCTGCAGGAACGAGAATCTTCATATGTGGAAGTTCACGCATGAGCGCCACATCTTCAAGCATTTGGTGGCTTCCGCCGTCGGGTCCTACCGAAACGCCCGCGTGCGTGGGGCAGATTTTCACATTGAGGTTTGAATAGGCTACGGTGTTGCGAATTTGGTCGTAGGTTCGGCCCGTACCAAACACTGCGAAGCTGCCCGTGAAGGCAACATTGCCCGCGAGCGCCAGGCCTGCTGCCACGTCGACCATGTTTTGTTCGGCAATGCCCGCGTTGTAGAACTGTTCGGGGTAAGCGGCGCCGAATTTCCCCAAGGTGGTTGAACCCGCGAGGTCCGCGTCGACGGCCGCAATAGACATGCCTTCCTGGGCAAGTTCAATAAGGGTTTCGCCCAGGGCTGCACGCGTGGCTTTCTTGGTGGCCTTTTCTTCTTCGCTTGCAAAGGCAGGAGCAGCCGCAGCACCGTTTGCAGCACCTGTGGCTTCAGGCGTAATCAGGGCCTTGAATGCGTCCGTTATTTCAACCTGGGGCTTCTGAGCAAGCGATGCTTCGATTTCTTCCTGGCTTAGGCCCAGGTCAGCCAAGGCGATGGCCGTTTCTTCAGCATTGGGGGCCTTACCGTGCCAACCTGCCTGGTCTTCCATGAAGGAAACGCCCTTGCCCTTGGTGGTATGAGCGATTATGGCATGGGGCTGGCTCCCCCCTTCGGCCTTGCAGGCGCTAAGCTGTTCGATAAGAGCTTCGATGCTGTGGCCGTCCACTTCGTGTACGTGCCACCCGAAGGCTTCAAACTTTTCGGCCAAGGTGCCCACTTGCACCACGTCGGCAACGTCGCCGTCGATCTGAAGGTGGTTGTAGTCCACGATAGCAATAAGGTTGCCGCATTTTTCGTGGGCTGCGAACATGGCTGCTTCCCACACCTGGCCTTCTTCGCATTCGCCGTCGCCGAGCAAGGCAAACACGCGCGCATTGTTACCCTTGGTGCGCAAGCCGCAAGCCAGGCCGGCAGAAATAGAAAGGCCCTGACCAAGCGAACCCGTGGAAACTTCCACGCCAGGAAGCAGGCGGCAGTCGGGGTGGCCCTGCAGGCGGCTGCCCCACATGCGCAAGGTCAGCAGTTCTTCGCGCGGGAAATAACCCGCATTGGCAAGTGTTGCATAGAGGGCAGGCGCGGCATGGCCTTTCGCCATAACAAAACGGTCACGAGCGTCTGACGTGGGGTTTTGTGGGTCGTGCTGGAGCACGCCACCAAAATACAAAGCGGTTAAAATGTCGGCCGAAGAAAGCGAACCACCGGGATGCCCGCTGCCCGCTTCTGCCACGCTACGCACAATGTCAATGCGGATGTCGTTTGCCTTCGCCTGAAGCTCATTCAATTCCATAGAGCTTTCTCGCCCCTTTTGCAAACTCCTGATACGTTTAAACTGCATTGATTTTCGCTACGTATCCATTGTGCCACAACCTGGGAATTTGGGAACGCAGGATTTTATCCTAAAAATAGGAAAATATCGCCTGCCCTCACATTCCTACTGTTGGGCGGTGTGCCAACGGTGATAAGCCAAGATGCAGTCTTCGATTTCGCCGCCCAGGAAGGCGTCGGGGTTGTTGCTTTCCCATTCGCTGCGCAGGTCTTTGACCAGCTGGTAGGGGTACAGGACGTAGTTGCGAATTTGGCTGCCAAATGCGTTTGCCATTTTGCCGCCCGTAAGCGTTGCCATTTCTTCGGCGCGTTTTTGCTCTTCCAGTTCATAGAGTTTGGAACGCAGCACGCGCATGGCCCATTCCTTGTTCTGCAACTGACTGCGCTCATTCTGGCAGGTAACTACGATGCCTGTAGGAATATGCGTTATGCGCACGGCCGAGTCGGTGGTGTTCACACCCTGACCACCGTGGCCGCTCGAACGATACACGTCTATATTTAGGTCAGAATCCTTGATTTCCACTTCCACGCTGTCGGGAAGCACGGGTACCACTTCCACCGCTGCAAAGGTGGTATGGCGGCGGGCCTTCAGGTCGGTCGGTGAAATGCGCACGAGGCGATGTACGCCAACTTCGCTGCGCAACATGCCATAGGCGAAATGGCCTTCCACCTGGAAACTTGCGCGCTCCAGCCCCACCATTTCAGCACCGCGTGCCAGGTCGAGCACATGGACCTTCCAGCCCTTTTGTTCGCAATAGCGGGTATACATGCGGTAGAGCATGTCCGTCCAGTCCTGGGCTTCCAAGCCGCCGCTACCCGGGTTGATATTAATAATGCAGTCACCTTCGTCAAAGCGCCCGTCGAACCAGGACTCGATTTCGAACTGGTCGAGCATGGCTTCCAGGCGCTTCAGATTCTGGTCAGCTTCTTCGGCAAAGCTCGGGTCGTCGGTGGCAAGGTCGAGCGCCGTACGGCAGTCGTCGAGGAGTGTGCTCGCTGCTTCGAAGTCTGTCAGCGTGGAGCGAATATTGCTTGCCTGGCGCGAAACTTCGGCTGCCTTTTCAGGATCGTCCCAAAAGCCAGGCTCGGATACCTGTTCATCGAGCGCTTCAAGCTGCGTGGACTTTTCGGCAATATGCAAAAACTCCCGCGCGCCATCCAAGCGCTCCGCCGCTGCGTCTATGTCTTTAAGTTCTGCCACCTACTTATTGGCACCATGGCATTTCTTGTACTTCTTGCCGCTACCGCAGGGGCATGGGTCGTTGCGGCCCACGTTGGCCCAAGGGTCGTTCTTGTCCTTTTCGAAGGTGGTCACACGGGCAGTTTCAGCGGGCTTCGGTGCTTCAGCCGGCATGCCTTCCGCCGCAGCTTGAGCAGCCGCCACACGCTGGGCAGAACCCACGTTGGACGCGTCGAGCACCGCTTCGGGCGACGAATAATTCACCTTACCACCCAAGGCATTTTGTTGCTGTACGAACGGGGGCTGCTGTTCGGCAATTTGCAGACGCAGCACCGTACGCAAATAGCTTTCATACATGCCGCTTGTCATTTCCCCAAAGGCACGATGCGCTTCATTCTTGTATTCCACCAGCGGGTCACGCTGGCCAAAGGCGCGCAGACCAATACCCACCTTCAAGTAGTCCATGTCTTGCAGATGGTTCATCCAGCGCGTGTCGATAATGCGCAGCATGACCTGCGACTCCAGATTCGCCATAATGTCTTCGCCAATGACGTCGCACTTTTCCTGATAGATGTCCATCAGTTCGTCCGTCGCAGCTTCCACCACGGCATACGGGTCGTCCCCATGGTTCACGCCGTCTACCGTAAAGGTATTGCGGCCGTCCATTTCAGCAACCCAGCGTTCCACGGCATGCTTGTCCCAGTCGTCGCTCGGGACGCGGTCGGGGCAGTTTTCCAGCACGACGGCTTCAGCACAGTCGCGCGCAATCCCCGGAATGCTTTCGTTTAAGTCCTTGCCGTCCAAAATGGCATTGCGTTCTTCGTAGATAGCCTTACGCTGCAGGTTCATAACGTCGTCGTATTCAAGCACGTTTTTACGTGCGGCGAAGTTCATCTGTTCCACCTGGCGCTGGGCGCCTTCAATGGCCTTCGAAACCATAGACGCCTGAATGGGCTGGTCTTCGGGAATTTCAGTCTTTTCCATCATGCGCGAAATGCTGTCCATGCGGCTGCCGCCGAACAGGCGCATCAGGTCGTCTTCCAACGAAAGGTAGAACTGGGTGAAGCCCGGGTCACCCTGACGGCCAGAACGACCACGCAGCTGGTTGTCAATACGACGGCTTTCGTGGCGTTCCGTGCCAATAACGCACAAACCACCGGCAGCCACCACCTGTTCATGTTCGACCTTCGTAATGGCGCGCGCCTCTTCAAGGGCCGCGTCGCGGTCGGCTTGGGTGGGCGGCACAAGCGCGCCTTCTTCAACTTCGACACCTTCTTCAAGTTCGGGGTTGAAGCCGCGTTCATAGAGCATGGCGTTGGCCAATCCTTCAGGGTTACCGCCCAGCAAAATGTCGGTACCACGGCCAGCCATGTTGGTTGCAATGGTTACGGCACCCACACGACCCGCCTGCGCAACGATATGCGCTTCGCGTTCATGGTTCTTCGCGTTCAGGGTTTCATGCGGAATGCCACGCTTGTCCAGCAGGCGCGAAAGCTTTTCAGAGTTTTCAATGGTCACCGTACCAATAAGGCAGGGCTGGCCCGCATTGTGGCGTGCTGCAATGTCGTCAGCCACAGCGTTGTATTTCGCGTCGATTGTGCGATAAATCAAATCGTTCGCGTCCACACGCACCACCGGCTTGTTTGGCGGAATGGCCATAACAGGCAGGTTGTAAATCTGGCGGAATTCGGAGTCTTCCGTCATGGCGGTACCCGTCATGCCCGAAAGCTTTTCATACAAACGGAAGTAATTCTGCAGGGTAATGGTAGCCAGCGTCTGGTTTTCTTCGCGAATGTGAACGCCTTCCTTGGCTTCCACCGCCTGGTGCAGGCCTTCAGACCAGCGGCGGCCTTCCATAATGCGGCCCGTGAATTCGTCAACGATCTTCACTTCCCCGTCGACCACCACGTAGTCGACGTCGCGGTGGAACAGGAACTGCGCCTTCAAGGCCTGCTGCAAATGGTTGGGCATCTGGCCAGACGGGTCGTTATACAAGTCGTCGAGGCCCAGGGCGTTTTCCACCTTGGTTAAGCCAACTTCGGTTGTTGAAATGGTGCGCTTGGCTTCGTCTTTTTCAAAGTCCACGCCTTCAATAAGGCTGGGGATAACGCGCGCAAACTTGCGGTAGGTGTCCGCTGCCTGGGTGCCCGCGCCCGAAATAATAAGCGGCGTACGCGCTTCGTCAATGAGGATGGAGTCAACTTCGTCCACGACCGCAAAATGGTGGCCACGCTGCACCCTGTTTTCGGCCTTCGTCACCATGTTGTCGCGCAGATAGTCGAAACCGAATTCCGAATTCGTGCCATAGGTTACGTCGGCTTCGTAGGCAGGCACCTTCGCCGAAAGCGGCATGCCATTTTGGATAAGGCCTACTTCCATTCCGAGGAACTTATAGATGCGCCCCATCCATTCGCTGTCGCGCTTGGCCAGGTAGTCGTTCACGGTCACGATGTGGACGTTGTGCCCGGGCAGCGCGTTCAAATAACCCGCCAGCGTAGACACGAGCGTCTTACCTTCACCCGTTTTCATTTCGGCAATCTGGCCGGCGTTGAGGGCCATGCCGCCAATAAGCTGCACGTCGAAGTGGCGCAGGCCAAGCGTGCGGCGCGACGCTTCGCGCACCGTGGCAAAGGCTTCAGGCAAGATGGAATCTAGGTCTTCCCCGTTTTCGCAACGCTGCCTATATGCCGCTGTAAGTGCCCGCAGCTCTTCGTCGGACTTAGCTTCCATACCCGCTTCCAGGCTGTTAATTTTGTCAACAATGCCCTGGTAAGCTTTCAGCTGGCGCCCTTCACCAACCGTTAATAATTTCGAAAGAAAACCTGCCATATCACATGCGCTTTCACTCAAATTGAACGTACATGATTTATGCTAGCACAGCCTTAGGCACCAGGCACGAATTCCACCTGCTTTACGCTTTGGCTTCACCTTCCGCAAAAGAACTTGTTCACACCAAGACGAAGTGCGCTGCTCTTCAAAGAAACCTACAAGCCCAGCCACTGGCGGGCTACAGGGTTTCATTCAGAATACGCTCATAAAGGTCCGCAATGCGCTTCGAAGGGTCCAAGCCAAGTTCGTCGACCATGTACGTGCGGTAACGCCGCCAGGTGCCCAAAGCCGCTGGGCGCTGGCCGCAGCGCGCCTGCAAACTCATAAGGTGCTCGTAGCAGTCTTCGCGGTGCGGGTTGTAGACAAGCGCCTGTTCGGCCAGCTGCAATGCAACCGTCGAGTCGCCCACGGAAGCAAGCTTGCCCGCTGCGTGTACGAGCACATTCACCACGCGGTTGCGCCATTCTTCACGCGCGGCAATCAGCATGGGTTCATTGGTTTCGCTTGGAAGTAAGTCGCCCTTGTACAGCTCGCGGATTTGTTCGAGTATGTGCTGGTAGAGGTCCGGGTCGGGGTCGGAATAGCGGAGGCGCTTCACCAGCTCTTTCACAGCTCCAAGGTCAGTTTGCACAAGGCTTTCTTTCAAACTAATAACCCCATGCGAACGCACCAAGTAGGGGCAGGTGCCGTCGGCAAGTGAAAGAACTTTTCGCAGAATTGAAATGGAGTTGTACAAGCTATGCCGCGCCTGAAGAAAGGTGCTTTCGCCCCAGAGGCGCTCCGCCAAATTGTCGCAGGAAAACTCATGGCCGCTTTCAAGGGCCAGCAAGGAAAGCAGGGTGCGCACCTTTTTCCGTTTAAAGCGCTTCGGGTCGATAAACTCAGACCCCAGGCGCACTTCAAAGGAACCAAGAAGGCGCATGTTCAAGGGCTCAATGGCTTCTTTTTTGTGTCGGCGCGCTTCACGGCCCGCAAATGCAACATGGGCGCGTGCAAAGCTGGAAAATGCCCCGGCAAGGGCCGCCTTGCTGCGCGCGTAAACTGTCCGTTGCACTTCAAGGTCGTCTTCGAACAAGTCGCACCTATGATAGGCCGCCATAAGGGACATCTGCGACATGTCCAATTCCACGCCTAGGCTGTCAACTTCGCGGCGCAACAAAGCAAGTTCGGCAGCATGTACTCCGTCATGGTTTTCAAGAAGTGCCTTCACCTGCTTCTGAATTTGAGGGATTTCGCCTAGGTCCACGCCGTCCAGGCGGGCCCGATGCACGCAACACGCAAGGGCAAGGCAACCATGCTTACCCGCCTCCAAGCGCTTCGCAATATTGTCGATTTTGGCATTAGTCGCTGCCGCCCTCGACCAGAAAAACCACTGCTGTTTTGCGGCCCCTTCCAAGCCGGCCGCCTCGCGCTTAAGGGGCGCCCCCTGCGCATGAAAAAGCTGTTCAAGTTCGCTTGCCAGGGAAGCATCTTCGGTCAACACGTAGGCAAATGAAGCCGCCAGCAGGCGCTCCCTTAAAGGGTAGTCAACCTTGGCCGCCACCTGGCTTAATTCGTCTAAGGCACCGTCGCTGTAGTCGAGTAGCGAACGGCGCACACATGAGCCCGCCTTCAATTCAGGTTTGCTGCGCCACCGTTCACTGCGCAGGCTGTCGTAAATACTTTCCGCGGCCGACAAGGCACATCGGTCAAGCATGAGTTCCTGCCAGTCCGTCAACCACATGCTCCGCCGATGCGGGTCGCACAAATTCATGAGCAGCTGCACCACACGTTCAGCGTTTCCGCGTTCTAACAACACGTCTGCCAGCTGCATGGCAAGTTCGCTCGAATCGTCCGCGCCGGCTTCGTTCGCGATGGTAGCCATATACGGCGAAAAAGCCGTGAGCGTTTCCTTGATGGGAAAACCCAAGGCCGCAAATTCGCCGTTATATTCATCGACCTCCATAAACGAACGGACCTGCTTCGCGGTAATGTCGGCAACGTTTACTTCAATGCCAAGAATGAGCTCCAGCTCTTCCACGGTCCCCCTCTCCAGCATGAGCATACAAAAGCTCAGGGCGCTTTGGACGGGGTTGTCCATTTCTTCGATATGGGCGCGCAGAAATTGGCAAAAACTTTCCTGGCCGCACAAGGCAAGGCCTGGCACTTTGCTCACAGGGTGCAAGGCAGGAAGGTCCTGGCGCAGGCTAATGCCCTGCGCGCGCAAGCTTTCGCGGTCTTTTTCGTTGTAGAGCATTTCGTTGGCTTCTATACAAATGCAGTGCGCTTCGTGGCCGGCCAAAGGGTCCGCCGTAGGAGTCGCGCATACCACCACTTCACGCCCTGCTTTTGTAAGGCCCGCACACACATCCCATACATGCGAGCGACGCGCTGCGCCCAGATGCGGCACGTCGTCAAACACGACAAGGTCGCCCACTGTTGTGGCGTCAAGCAAGTCGGGCAAAAGGGTGTGGGCGTCCAGGTCGCGCAGAAAACAGGGGTTTTCGCCGTCGAACCAGTACACACCTTTGAAATCGAACATCAATCGCGCGTATGAACAGGCTAAGAGCGACTTTCCAAACCCAAAAGGAGCACGAAGATAGCGCACCATTTCTCGGCTGCGCATCATGGAAGCAAGCAGCGAGTCACGGTTAAAGAAAGTTGTTTTAGAAAACTGTGGGGGCATGATTCCATTGCATGCCGCGCGCGTGATGTACGTCATCATTCATCGCCTCCTTTGGAGCTCTTCCGAAGGCATTGAATGAGGGACTGTCTACTTTATCAGCCGCATGGAAAATGGCAAGGGCTTTTCGCAAGTTTTTTGCTTATTTCCTTGGGAAAGTTGCGCGAATGCCTGCAAGCAGCTAATATACTCACTCGCGCCCCTGGGCGCGAACGCACTAAGCTGGGGTATCGTATAATGGTAGTACAGCGGGTTCTGGTTCCGTATGTGTGGGTTCGACTCCTGCTACCCCAGCCACTTTGGCCCTGTCGTCTAGCGGTTTAGGACATCGCCCTCTCAAGGCGGAGATCGCCGGTTCGAATCCGGTCAGGGCTACCAAATCATTTGGTCAGGGCTTCCTGGCCTTTTTTAATTCCCGCTGCTTCCGACACGTGAAGAGTCCAGATAGAGGCTAAGTTGAGTTCAAGCGAAGGACTGAGCCGAGTCCAGAAGTAATACCGAGCAGAGTCCAGGCGCACGCCCGACATGAATCCAAAAATATTAGCTGGCAGCTAATGTATTTAGCTGCGGGCTTAGCTAGCATTTTTACAGGCAATACGTAAAAGCTCTTTTAGGAAAGGAACTATCATGCCTGATGAAATGAACCAACAACAAACCCAGCAGACGCCCCTTGAGCAAGCCCCCCAGCAGGTCCAACCAGCCCAACAGGTTCAGCAGCCCCCTATTCAGCAACCGGGAGTTGCCGTACAACAGCCCGTAGCAACGGTTGGAACGTCAGGTCTTGCTGTTGCAGGTCTTGTCCTTGGCATTCTTGCGTTCCTTCTTTCGTTTATTCCTCTCATGAATTTAGGCTCGATTATCATGGGTCTCCTTGGTCTTGTGTTGGCAGTCGTGGGCCTTATTAGCACGAAAAACGGAAAGCAAAAAGGTAAGGGTATTGCCATTGCGGGCATCATTTTGAGCATCTTGGCCTTAGCAGTAGTCTTCCTTATGTACGGCACCGCTGCAGCAGTTTCCGATAGCAGCAAGAGCGAAGGATCTGCTACGAGTGCAACCCAACAAACGGCACAAACAAGTGCAGCACAGGAAGCGCCCGCCCAGACAAGCGCTGCCGCAGAAGCTGCCACGAGTGCTGAACCCTCACAGGATGCAGCCGCGGCGTCTGCCACTGAAGAAGCCGCTTCAGAACCTGCTGCTGCAGAAGCTTCACAGGCCCAGATAAGCATTGACGGCGTAAGGCTTGGTCAAGACTACGATGGTAACGAGATTGCAATTGTTTCCTATACCTGGACCAACACGACGGATGAAACGACTGCTTTTGCTTATAACTACATAGCACGCGCCTACCAGAATGGTGTCGAAATAACCGACTTCACTTTTTCTGACGACGTTAATCAGGACGGCTATTCAGCCAACGTAAAGCCAGGTGGCACTACTAGTTTTGAATGGCCCTACCCTATCAAAGACCACAGCGACTTAACAGTCGAAATTCAGGAGATTATTAGTTTCGACAACACAATCATTGCAGAACAAACCTTTAAGCTCGAATAAACACTATGAAGGGCGGGTGCACCTGCGCCCGCCCACTTCTTTCTATTACAATGATTACAAGACCTAAGAGAAAGCGCAGGAAGCGCCGCGTGAAAGAGCCGCTGACAGAAGAATTGCTCGAACAGCTCCTTGCTGCGCCCGACCCTGCGCAATTCGCCGCCGAAAACAAAATTACCACGCGCAGCCTGCCCGACTATCTGCAACAACTTCTCGACGAAAAGGGTCTGGAACGTTCCCATGTTATTCGTGAAGCGGGCCTCAACGAAACCTATGGTTACCAGATTTTCATGGGCCAGCGCAACGCCACGCGCAACAAGATTCTTCAAATCATCTTTGCCATGAAGATGACCTTGAAGGAAGCAAACCGCAGTCTTCAGGCCGCAGGCGTCAACGAGCTCTATTGCAAAAACCGCCGTGACGCCATCATTATCTTTTGCCTCGACCATGGCTACAATCTTCTCCAAACCGACCAGGAACTTTACCGCTTCAAAGAAGACACAATTTGTTAGTGCCCGCTTAAGCAAAAGGGGAAACCCTGGAGGTGTAAGCAAAAGGCATTTGCTACTATAAACAACATGACGAATGACGCCCTTACTCAATACCTTAATTCGCTTTCACGACAAGACCGCTACCGCGTGGACACGTCGCTGAAAGCGTCTGACTTCGAACATACCGATGTCGTTTTCCTCTGCGCTGAAGACGGGACGGAAAGCGGCCCCTTTATCCGCAAAACCATCAAGCGCGACACGGGGCTCGGCCAGGCTTACGAGCGTATTTTCGAACAGCAACAAGCGGGTTTTACCAGCAGCTCTATTCCTTTTATCCACGAATGTTATGCAGACGAAACGAAGCTAACTGTGGTCATGGACTATATTGCTGGCGAAACGCTTCAAGATCTTATATATCGCCTCGACCCATCCCCTGAACTTACGGCCTGCCTGTTCCCGCAGATTTGCGACGCCGTGAACGAATTGCACATCGCTTTTAATCCTCCGCTTATTCACCGCGACCTAAAACCGTCCAATATCATGGTGCACAACAACCGGGTTTTCATTATTGATTTTGGCATTGCGCGTGACTTAAAGGACCAGGCCAGCAGCGACACCATGCATTTTGGTACGCGCGCCTATGCGCCACCCGAACAATTTGGCTACGGGCAAACCACCACGCGCAGCGACGTGTATGCGCTTGGCATGCTTCTGTATTTCTGCCTTGTGGAAGAAACGCCGAGTAGCGCAGTTGTCGAAGCGCGGTTCAAGGACGCACGCATTAGCCCGCCCTTGCAAGACGTGCTGGTAAAAGCCACCGCGTTTGACCCGAACAATCGTTATGCCAGCGCGCTGGAGCTTAAGGCTGCCTTTCTAAATGCCATGCAGAATCATGGCTCCGGGGCATCTGCGGTAAACCAGCAGCCCAACTATGCGCCAGCTGCTCAAGCTAACTATGCACCACCTGCCCAGCCGAACTACGCGCCACCTACCCAAGCGAGTTATGCGCCGCCTGCTCAGCCAGGCTATACCCAAAGCACTCAGCCTGTTCCCCTTCAGCCCCCGCAGGCGCCACAAGGAACGCGCGAACAGCATCCTGCACGCACCATAGTCGGAGTTGTCTGGAATACCCTTGTTGCCCTTGCTGCACTTGTTGTTATAGGAGCAAGCATTTCCTGTATTTTCAACGTCCCAGAAAACATGGCACAGTACCCGGCCATAGTAAACAACACCGGCTATGGGTTGGTCATTCCTGCAATTGTTCTGTATATCGTCTTGCTTCTGTTGGATAAAAGCCGTCTTAAAAAGCGGTTCCCCCACAGCTTTGGGAAACTCAATTGGCGCAGTCTTCTTTTCATCGGGGCCTTTGTGCTCATTGTCACATTCGCGTTTTTGACTCTAGCGGCAATTGGCGTTTCTCTGCCTCCAACCGCAGGCTAGGCCACAAGGCTCCCAGGTAGGCCTGACCGGTCTTTTTTTAGGGGGATTCCTTTTAATGCTGACTTTTGTGTTTTTGCTCGTGGCTGCGGCAAGCAGTCTTGCAACTACATAGCTTCGAGCCCAGTAATGCCCAAGATGCGCTGAAGGTTGCAGTCGATAACGAAAATGCCGCCGTAGGTGTCGGAGTTAAAGTCTTCCACCATGTTAAAGTAGCGCACCCACGTGTCTGAAGAACCGCCCGACTCGACCCAAGCAATAGAGCCACCGTCGTCATACACCGGCGTCAGGCCACCCCAGGCCCAGGAATTACCCGAGTCCATGCCGCGGTCCAAACCACCATAGGGCAAGGCCGACGTTTCGATCAGGAAGTACTGGCCCGACCCCGCCCAGGTTTCCACGGCCACCTGTGCGTGCGTGGGCGTAATAATGAGCATGGGGTGCATACCCGCCGAAAGCAGGGCGCTCGCCATGACGAGCGAACTTTCAATACAGAGCGCCTGGCGCTTTTCGAACACGGCCGCAGCAGTAAGCACGCGCTGATCGGCGCGGGGCGTGTAGGTGTCGATAATGTACACCACCCCAGAATCCGACATGGCCTTTTGAATGGCCGCCACCTGCAGCAAGGTGCCATACCAGTCTGCACCATATTGGTAACCGTTAATTTCCCTAAATTCCCCGTCGGTCCAGTCGCCCACGTAGTCGGCAGCACGGCGGACCAGGTCGTCGATAACTGCGTGGCCAGGGCGCAGCCAGGCAAAGAGTTCGTATTGGGCAGCGAAGCCGAAGTTGTCGTTGTACCACAGGTAATCGTAGATGGTCAGCACCTCAACGCTCGCACTTTGCGCGTCCACCACGGTACCATCGGGGCTGGTCATGCGGTAGTCGAGCTGCGTAGTAGAAGCAGATTCAAGGTCGGCCACCGTCAGGCCTGGCAGCAGCTCAGGCTTCAATTCGAAGTAGTTCACACCTGGCTGAAGAGTAAGCTTGGTAGTGTGCGTAAGCGTGAGGCCCGCGATTTCAACTTCGATAATCACGTCTTGTTCATGGGCGGCGCACACCGTTAGTTCGAGCACCGAATCGAGCGAATCGTAGAGGTTGGGCGAAACGCGTTCAATGGCATGGAATTCAACTTCAGGGGCAGCTTCAGGGTCGATGCGGTCGGCCATCATGTCGATGACATAGTCGTATTGCTTGCCCGCCACCCAACTTTGCTGCTTGAGCGTAAGCTTTTCGCGCGCGGCCACCCAGTCCATCATTTGGACAAGACTACGGCGGTCCAGTTCGTGGCTCGCGCCCGCTTCCGACATGTTGTAATAGTAGGTGCCCGCCATTTCCCACAGTTCAGCAAAGCGTGCGTTCAGGTCTTCCATGCACTGGGGCGCGCTGATTGCGTCGTAGGCGCCATAGGCTGCCCACACCGCAGTGTAGTAGTCGCCCACACTGCCCAATTCGGGGTTTTCAGGCGGGTTGCCCAAAGCGTTGCGTGCAGTAAGCTGGTGCTGCTCGTAGTTCATGAGTTCGGCCATTTCTGCCAAGCCTGTGCGCGCCTGGTTCAGCTGACGCATAAAATGTTCCGTTGCTTGGGCCGCTTCTTCAGATTCTGCCGCCACGCCTTCCACCCAGGCAATGCCGGCGTCCACCTGCTTACGCGCGTCGGCCACCAATGTTTGGCCCTGTTCGAGCTTTTCGGCATGCGTGGCCTGGAGTTCGTCGAGTTCAGCATAGAAGTCCGGATTGTCGGCAACGCTGCAGGCATTTTCGATCTTGCTTTCGAGTGCAGAAAGTTCACCCGCAAGGTCTGCGGCCGCCTGAATAGAGTTTTGAATCTGTTGGGTGCGGGCGTCGATTACCGCCTGGGCGGCTGTTTCTGTCATTTCATGTAAGGCACCCGTGCCACCCGTGCCCGGCAGAGCGTTGCATGCGCCCAGGCACAATGCTGCAACTATGCAAAACGCTGCCATGCATGCGCAAAGAAACACGCGCGGCGTGCTTTGCTGCACTGCCTGCGCGCGGTGTGGAGCTTGCTTGGTCTGCACGCTATTGGCGCGACCTGCGGCTTGTGCGGAATGCACTGCTAGTACGCCATTGGCGCGACCTGCAGCTTGCGCGCTATTGGCAGAATGCACAGCTTTCGGGTTTTTAACGGGACGCCTGGTTTGCACGGTCGTAACGGTAGCCTTTCCTGCTGCACGAACGATGGCACAGTCACCACTCAAGCGCCGACCACATACGCACAGCAAATCTTTGCCGTTCAATGATACGATATCTGTATGAATACAGCCATCACAGACCGTCTTATACATGCCCTTCCTGAAAATGCCGCACGCGTAATCCAGGTGCTCGAAAGCGCCGGTTTTGAAGCCTGGGTGGTCGGCGGTTTTGTGCGCGATGTGTTGCTTGAACGCCCCGTCCACGACATCGACATTGCCACCAACGCCCATTGGCAGCAGGTTCAAAAACACTGCGAAGCTGCCGGCATGCACACCTTCGAAACGGGCGTGGCGCATGGCACGCTTTCCGTGCTTCCAGCGCCCGAGGCAAGCATCATTGAAGTTACTACCTACCGCACCGAAGGCAGCTACAGCGACGCACGTCACCCCGACGCGGTGCAGTTCGTAAGCACCATTGAAGAAGACTTGGCGCGCCGCGATTTCACGATGAATGCCATTGCCTTCCACCCCACGCGCGGCCTGTGCGACCCTTATGGTGGTACGGCGGATGCCGAAGCAGGCATCATCCGTGCGGTGGGCATACCACAGGAACGCTTTGGGGAAGATGCCTTGCGCATTCTGCGCGCCGTACGCTTTGCAAGCGAGCTTGGCTTTTCACTTGACGCCGAAACACTTGAAGGTGCAAACGCGCAGGTAGAACGCTTAAACAAAGTTTCGGTCGAGCGCATTGCCATTGAACTTACGCGTCTCATTTGCGGAGCCCACGTGCGCACAGTGATTATGAACTACCCCACCATCATCGATGCCGCCCTGCCAGAGCTGGCGCCCATGCGCGGACACGACCAAAAAAGCCCTTACCACATCTACGACGTGTTAGAACATACAGCCTACGTAGTAGAAGCCACGCCGCCCGAACCACTCTTGCGCTGGGCCGCCCTTCTGCACGATGTGGGCAAGCCCGCCACCTTCAGTGTGGGTACCAACGGGCAGGGGCATTTCTACAGCCATGCCATGGTGAGTGCCGAAATTGCGGCTAGTGTTATGAAGCGCCTCAAAATGCCTGGCCAACTCAGCCACGATGTTGAACTGCTCGTGCGCTTTCACGACACGCACCGCCCCGCCAACCACAAAATGGTCAAGCGGATGCTGCGCCAGCTGGAAGGGCGCCCCGAATTAGTGCGCGCGCTTTGCAAGCTGCAAGTGGCCGACGCCCTTGGCCATGCGCCCGAATTTAGGGAGCGCGGCACAATGGCGCAGGACTTTGAAGGGTGCCTCGACGAAGTGCTGGCCCGTGGCGATGCCTATACGCTTCAGGACCTTGCCATAACGGGCAGCGACGTAATTGCCCTAGGAATAGAAGAAGGGCCGCGTGTCGGAGAAGTCCTCAACGCAGCCCTTGATGCCGTTATTAACGAAGAAGTTCCTAACGAACGGGACGCTCTGTTAGAGCTTGTGCAAGCCAGCCGCTAGACTACGGCAAGCGCTTCCCCGCTGCTAGAAAACAGCAACCACTTCCCCGTTGTACTTGCTATTGATGTATTCGCGCACGCTGTCGGAAAGCGTTGCTTCAACCAGCGCTTGAATGGCGGGGTTATTTTCGTTGCCTTCCTTCACCACGATAACGTTTACATAGGGGCTTTCGGCGCCTTCGGTAAACAGAGCCAGGCTGCTGTCCAGGTTTGCCGAAATAGCATAGTTGCCGTTAATGACCGCGATGTCCACGTCGGGCAATACGGTGGGCACGGTGGCTGCTTCAACTTCCACGAACTGCAGGTTCTTGGGGTTGTCCTTGATGTCCTTCGGCGTAGCTTCCAGATTTTCGGGGTCGGAAAGCGTGATCAGGCCAGCCGTCTGCAAAAGCAGCAGCGCGCGGCCTTCGTTGGTTGCGTCGTTAGGAACGGCCACGTGGGCACCATTGGGCAGGTCTTCGAGGGAAGTGGTCTTGCCCGCATATACGCTCATGGGTTCCACGTGAACACCCAACACGCTTACCAGGTGAGTGCCCTGTTCTTCGTTGAAATTGTTCAGGTAAGGGTCATGCTGGAAGAAGTTGGCGTCCACTTCGCCTTCTTCGGTTGCTGTGTTGGGCAGCACATAGTCGGTGAATTCCTGGACTTCCAGTTCGTAGCCCTTTTCCGCCAGAATAGGTGCCACGGCGTCGCGCAGGATGTCGGCATGGGGCGCTGGCGTTGCTGCCACCACAATCTTGCCGCCTTCGGCCGCGCCACTCGAAGCAGCACTGCTTGCCGGTGCAGCGTTGCCACCGCAAGCAGCCAGCACAAAGGCCAACACGCCCGCAACAGCCGCAAGAGTCGTAATCTTAAGTACGTTCTTCATTATTCTCCCTTTCAAAAAATGAAACCTCATTCAAAAAATCGAACACACATTATCGCACGTTTTGGCTATTTGGTGCATGGGTATTCGTGAACGGCACGTATAAAGCGTTCGTGATATGGGGTGCGCGGAAGTTAGCGGTTGCGCTTGTCGAGCTTGCGGGCTGCAAAGTCGCCCGTGGACTGAATGAGCTGGACCAGCACAATGGAAATGATAATGGTGGCAATCATGATGTCGGTTTGATAGCGCTGGTAACCGTAGCGAATGGCGATGTCGCCCAGCCCGCCGGCACCCACCGTACCCGCCATGGCTGTGTAACCAAACACCGCAATACAGGTAATGGCCACGCCGCGAATAAGTGAAGGCAGGCTTTCTTTCAGCAAAACCTTGTAGATAATTTGCCAGTTGCTTGCCCCGAAGCTTTGCGCCGCTTCGACCAAACCAGGGTCAACCTCTTTGAGGCTCTGTTCCACCATGCGGCCCACAAATGGCGCGCTCGCAATAACCAGGGGCACGAGGGCACCCTTGATGCCAAGGCTTGTTCCCACAATCAGGCGCGTGAACGGAATGATGGCCACGAGCAATATGATGAAGGGAATGGAACGACCAATGTTTACCACCCAGCCAAGCACCATATTCACCGCTGGGTTGGGGTGCAGTCCATCCTTGTCGGTTACGACCACAGCCACGCCAATGGGAATGCCCAAGATGTAGGCAAACAGCGTCGCGCCAAGCGTCATAAGGACGGAATCCCAGGTGCCCTGAGCAAGCAAGCCGCCATATTGCGCAAAGAAATCGCCCATGCTATTCACCTGCGCCTTCGGTGTGGCTGCCTGCCGCAGCGTCTGCTTCGGTGGCTGTGCTCTTGCCCGGTTCAGCTATGCTCGATTCCGCAAGGCTGGATTCAGCGCTCGCACTTTCTTGCGCCACAAAGGCGGCAGCTTCGGCAGCAATTCCGCTGGCCATGCTACCTTCCACACCCAGGAGCGCACGCGTAATGGGCGCCTGCGGGTTGGCAAACACCGCCTTGGTTTCGCCCTGTTCCACAATGGTGCCACCGTCGATAACCGCAATGCGATTACACACAGCTTCGGCCACGTTCATGGAATGGGTAATAAGGATTATGGTCACGCCCAGTTCGCGGTTGATGTCGCGCAGCAAGTTCAAAATGGCATGGGTGGTCATAGTGTCAAGCGCGCTTGTGGCTTCGTCGCACAGCATGACCTTAGGGCTGTTTGCCAGGGCGCGCGCAATGGCCACGCGCTGCTGCTGACCGCCCGAAAGCTGGCTCGGGTAGCTTTCCGCCAGGTTCGCCAGGCCCACGAGCTTGAGCAATTCACGGGCGCGTTCTTCGGCCTGCGCCTTCGGAGTGCGCGTCAGTTCAAGCGGGAAGGTAACGTTTTGCAAGACCGTGCGCTGCTGGAACAGGCTGAAGTTTTGGAAGATCATGCCAATGTCGCGGCGCAGGGCAAGCAGGCCTTTGCCTGAAAGCTTGGTAATGTCGTTGCCGTCTATAAGGATGCGGCCCGAACTGGGGCGTTCGAGCAAATTGATGCAGCGCACGAGCGTAGACTTGCCGGCGCCGCTTTCACCAATGATACCGAAAATGTCGCCATCTTCGATGGTGAGGTTAATGTCGGCTAACGCGGTATGCTCGCGTTCGCTTCCAATGAATATTTTCGACACATGGTCAAGTTGAATCATAATCGCACCATTATAGCCGTTTTGCAGGACTAATAGGCAAAATCCTGCGCCATTTCATGTGCTCTGCGTCCATATTCCTTTGCATTCTTGTACCACTGGTAGAGCGATTCACCCATTGCTTCTTCATGTTCGTCTTTGTAAAGCGCCCACACAAACCAGAAAAAGCTCACCACAGCGATGGATGCTATGCAATGGAAAAGCTCTTCTTCGGAAGGTTCACGCCCGAAGTAAAGATGAAGCACCTGTAGGGCGTCTTCGTAGCTAAAGTTTGGGGCACAGGTAATAAAAACCGCGAGGTCAGAAGCATAGTCCGACATGGCAGAGTATTCCCAGTCGATGACGTGGAGCTCTCCGCCTGCCACCAAAATATTGGAAGCCACAAAGTCGTTGTGGCACAAGCACGTACGTGCACCGTGTTCCTTGGCCAACTTGTCGAGCTGCGCGATGTCTGAGCGCAGGCTTTCAAAGTCCTTGAACATGGTGCGTTCTTGGGCGCCCAGTTTGGCAATGGTTTCTTCTGCAGCGGCAAAATGGTCGAAGTTAAAACCAGTATCGGCGGTACATGTGTGCAAGGTTTGCAAGGTAGCAATGGCATCCGCAACATGCTTTTCATCCGCATAGTCAAGCTTGTTCGCGTTTTCAATGAAGCGGGAAATCTTCCAGCCTGCTTGCGGGTCTTCGAAAACAAAAGAGTCATCCAGGCCCAGTTCATGGGCTACTTTTTCACTTGCGGTTTCACTCGCCCGGTTAATAAAGGCACCCGAATCGGGCCCTGGGTGGCGGTAAACATAGGTCTGCCCCGCTACGTCGAAGCGGAAAGACAAATTGGTCAGGCCTTGCTTTATGGGCACGATGTTGGAAATTCCGCTGCGTTCGCAATCAAAATGCGTGCAGATATTGTCGATGATTTCAGAGTCTACATTTTCGACGAAGGCAGGATCGAACTCCTGGAGTTCTGCCAGCGAATCGAATTCCCAAATTACGCCGGGGTCGTACTTGCGCATAACCATGGGAAGCTGCGGCAGGTATTCAATATAGATGTCTTCCCACAGCATGTCCGCCGTGGTGGGCTTGTTGTAAATGTCGCGCAGGATGCGCACGAATTCGGTCGAATACGTGCGGTCCCAATACGCATGGCCGAGCATGACCCATTCGTCGTGCCCGCCAATAGAAACGCCTACGATGCGGTCTTCCTTGCCGCGGGTGTGAAGGCAGTACTCCTTGGTTT
The DNA here is from genome assembly GCA_902768975.1 of uncultured Coriobacteriaceae bacterium. Taxonomy (GTDB): domain Bacteria; phylum Actinomycetota; class Coriobacteriia; order Coriobacteriales; family Eggerthellaceae; genus CACXMZ01. The sequence continues at coordinate 166,365 of CACXMZ010000006.1, read as the reverse complement.
CGCCTTCGTCGAAAACGGCTGCGTAATAGGCGTCGTAAACGTAGGGTTCAAAGGGGTTTTCAACAAAGTAGTTGTCGGAAGAACACAGGAAGCTGTTGCCCAGGCGGTCCGCCACGCACATGATGGTTGAATTGTTGTTGCGCATGGCATATTCGGCGTTGACGACTATTTCGACACCAAATTCTTCGGCCAGGTAGAAGAAGCATTCCTTCTTGTAGCCTACGACAACAATGATGTCTTCGATGCCCGCTTCTTTGAGCTGGCGAATCTGGCGTTCTATGAGCACTTCGCCTTTTACAGTGAGCACACCCTTGGGCTTTTCGTAGGAAATGGGCGCAAAACGCGTGGACATACCAGCTGCCATGATTATGGCATTGTCGACCTTATGGGGCTCCAAGGCTTTCATGCCCGCTTCGGTGAGCGCATTCGCTTCGTCGAGGAGGCCCTGTTCTTTGAGGGCCTTGACCACGGTGTTAATGGCACCCAAAGAATAGCCCGTCGCTTCCACAAGCTCGCGCTGCGAAGGAGTCTTACCCCGCAAGCATTCATATAAAACTGCAAATTCCTGACGTGAAAGCATGTACTCCCGCCCTCTGCTTCAATGAAAGCCTACTATAACGCATTATTCAGGCGCCCCAAGCTACGTTCATTTTTTGTGAACGAAATAATAATGCTGAACATTTTTGTTCATTTTTCAAAGTTTTCAACGATAATTGAACAGCTCCATAAGAAGCGAAGCAAACGAAAACGAAAAGGAATTTTGCGTATCATGCTTGAATACCCACAAGAAGCAGTTGATAACATTTGCCAGGTCCTTTCCTGCAGGCCTGAAGATATTACCTGGATTGACCAACTAACAGGCGGGCTTACCAACAAGACCTGGCGTATCGAAATTTGCGGAAAACAGTACACCTATCGTCACCCCGGCGTAGGTACTGATAAAATCACTAATCGTAAATACGAAACTGAATGCCAGAAAATTGCTGCCGAATTAGACATAGACAGCACCTTTATTTTTGAGGACCCCCAAGTTGGCTGGAAAATCTGCCACTATGTAGACTGCGACGAACCCTTTAGTTGCCATAACGAATCGCACCTGGTTCAGGCACTGGAACTTTTGCGCAAGCTCCACGGGTCTGGTGCCAAAATTGACTACGTCAAAGACATGCATGAAGACACGCTCGCACAGATGGCACTTCTGCAGTCCGAATTCCGCAACAGGTACGACAACTTCGAAGAGCTCTTCGAAATGGCCGAACACTACAACGCCATTGTGAAGGCCGACGGGTTGGAACCCGTACTGTGCCACAACGACTTCTACGATCCGAACTTCCTCGTCCACGACGGACGCATGGACTTGATTGACTGGGAATATGCTGGCATGAGCGACTACGCCAGCGACCTTGCCGTATTTGTATGCTGCTCCGACTACACCTACGAAGACACGCTGCATTTCCTCGAGCTATATTTCCAGCGCCCGCTCACGCGCGAAGAACTCATTCACTGCGTGGCCTATATCCAAGTTATTAGTTTCCATTGGTTGGTTTGGGCACTCTACATGGCACAAACGGGCGAACCTGTGGGGCCACTGGAAGGCATTTATCACAACTTTGCATCCGAATACGGCGAGCACGCAAAACAGCTGCTTGAAGAACAGGAGTAAAAATGATTTACGGTTTTGGCGCAGCCCTCACCTGGGCGTTCGACACGGTCATTCTTGGCCTGGCCTTAAGCAACGTGGTGTTTTTAGACACCCCCACGGCCATTGCCCTTGCTTCTTTTACCAGCACTTTCTTGCATGACGCCATGTCGGCCATCTACATGTTCATCTATATGGCAGTGCGCAAGAAGCTTCGGAAAACCTGGGAGCTACTCACTAGTAAGCGCGGCAAGTTTGTGGTGCTCGCAGCCCTTATTGGCGGACCTTTTGGCATGAGTGGCTACGTAATGGCTATCAACAATATTGGTCCTGCCTATACTGCAGCGATTTCAGCCTTTTTCCCCGCCTTCGGGGCTTTCCTTGCGGTCTTCTTCTTGAAGACCAAGATGCATTGGTACCAATGGCTTGGCCTGGTTGCCTGCCTTATTGGCGTTGCCGTGCTGGGCTGGGTGCCCGATGAAAGCGTTTCTGGCAACTGGACACTCGGTATTGTGGGTGCCCTCATTACCGTTGTTGGCTGGGGCACGGAAGCCGTTATTATTGAATGGGCCTTGCAGGGCGAAAACGTCGACGATGAATGCTGCCTGCAAATCCGCCAAACCACTTCGGCTGTAACTTACGCCTGTATTATCCTTCCCCTCCTGGGTGGTTGGGGTGTTACCCTGCATGCGGCTGCATCTTCTGCCATGCCTGTTATTATGCTGGCTTCGCTCATCGGTACCATTTCTTACCTGTTCTATTACAAGGCCATCGACCGCATTGGTGCAGCCAAGAGCATGGCACTCAACATTACCTACTCTGCTTGGGCTATCCCGGTGGGCCTTATAATTCTGGGCACCATGCCCGACCTGCGCGGCATAGTTTGTGCGTTCGTTATTATTGCTGGCGCCATCGTGGCAGCGGCCGACCTAAAGGAACTCTTTTCGAACGGAAAACCTGAAGCTACGACCGATAGTAACAATATTAGTGAAAGCGCTGCATAGACCCTTTCGCAAGGCGTATCAACAGGTATAATCTCATCTGGCAAAAATCTAGTGCCCCTAGGTAAAACCTAGGGGCACTTTGGAGAATGAGATTAGCGCGCTAAGTGGATATACTCGCTCTACTATATAAGTTCTTTATCGGGCCACTCGAACTCTTTTTTGAAGTGGTCTATTCAGTGGCATACCGCGCCCTGGGTGACCCTGCTCTTGCCATTATTTTCTTAAGTCTTGCCATGAATATCTTGGTCCTGCCGCTTTATCGCAGGGCAGACATTATGCAAGAAGAACAGCGCGACCTAGCCATAGCCATGAAGCCATGGACCGACCACATTAAGAAAACCTTCAAGGGCGACGAGCGTTTCATGATGCTCCAAACCTATAACCGCCAAAATGGTTACAAGCAAACCGACATTTTAAAAAGCTCCATTTCGCTGTTGCTCGAAATCCCCTTCTTTATTGCGGCCTTCCATTTTCTTTCAAACCTTAAACTACTTAATGGTGTTCCCTTCGGCCCCATCGCCAACCTCGGTGCGCCCGACGCACTCCTTCAACTAGGTGGCCTAAGCATTAATCTGTTGCCCATACTTATGACGGTCATTAACCTCATTTCGGCTGCCATCTACCTCAAAGGCTTTCCGCTTTCCAGCAAAATACAGACCTATGGAATAGCGGCCATCTTCCTTGTGCTACTCTACAATTCCCCTGCTGGCCTGGTCTTTTATTGGACATTGAATAATATATTTTCGCTCGCAAAGAACATCTTCTATAAACTTCGGGGCACAGCCAGCACTACAACAAGCAAAAACAAAGCAGCGGCGAAGCATTGGTTTAGCTTTCCAGAAGCCACGTTGGCCGACGACAAAACATTTGCTCTAGGCGGCTTATTTGCAGCGATTCTCATAGGCATCTTTATTCCACTTACTGTTATCCAGGCTTCCCCAGCGGAATTCATTGACCCAACGGCATATCGGTCTCCCTTGTGGTTTATTGCTGAAACGTTTGCCCTCGCACTTGGCACTTTCGTGTTGTGGTTTGGCGTGTTTTATCGCCTTGCCAGCCCAAAGGGTAAAAGCGTTTTTGGTTTTATTTTGCTGTGCTTTATACTGATTGGCATAGTGAATTTCCTTGCTTTTGGAACCACCTATGGCAACCTCACGCCATACCTTCAATACGATTATCCGCCTGTTATTGAACCGCTTCAAATGGTCATTAATGCTGTAGTTGTTCTGGCTGCCGCCGCTTTGCTGTTTGTAGCTTGGAAAAAGCAGCACACTGCTGCGCGCATCGTCTATCTCTGCCTCATTGTTGCCTTTGCCGTGAGCGCTGGCATAAGCGCCAATACTATTAATGGCGAACTCGGCACCATAAAAAAGAACATTGAAAACACCCGACAGACAGACGACCCCGTCATCCCCTTGAGCAAAAATGGGAAGAATGTCGTGGTAATCATGCTCGACCGCGCTATCCCCCAGTATCTGCCCTACTTTGTAGAAGAAAAACCCGAACTTAAAGAAATGTTTTCAGGCTTTACGGTTTACACCAACGCCATTTCATACGGCACGCATACCAATGTGGGTGCCCCGGCGCTTTATGGAGGCAGCGACTATCGCCCCAAACAAATGAATGAACGCAACACCATTCCTCTTCGCGTAAAACACAACGAAGCGCTTAAAGTTATGCCCACCTTATTTTCTGAGCAAGGCTTTGAAACAACATTCTTTGATCCATCTTATGCTAATTATGCCTGGATTCCAGATGTAAGCATCTTCAACGACGTCCCCAAGGTTCAAGCCAGGGTAACCATGAATGGTTACTTCTATAACAACAACTATAAAACCACTGAAGACAAAGAACACCTGCACAGTGAACAGGCTCGAAATCTTTTCTGCTACGGAATCTTCAAGGTTGCGCCCACTGTTCTTCAGCCAGCGCTCTACCAAGGCGGAGGCTACAATTCGGTTGATCCCGTTGTGCAAATTTGGATTAGTCCTTCACGTGCTATTGGCTCTAATCCCTACTTCATGGAATCATATTCAGTGCTCGACAGCCTTCCTGCGCTTACCGAAGTTTCGAGCGAAAATGTAAACAGGCTCTTCATTATGTCTAACAACACCACGCACGAACCTACAATTCTTGAAGAGCCTTCCTATGAACCCATGAATTCGGTCGACAACACAAGATACGACGCAGAACATGCCCAGCGCAAAGACGAAAAAGGAAATGCGCTCAAGTTTATAGATGAAGAAGCCTACGACCTGTATTACACGCCCACCTTCTACGAAATCAATATGGCAGCTTTGCTTAAACTGGGTCAATGGTTTGACTGCCTTAAAGAACAAGGCGTGTATGACAACACACGCATCATAATCGCGTCTGACCATTCTTGGCCTTATGTGTTTGATAAAAACTTGCGCTTTAGCGTTTTTAACGAAGACAAAGGTGCGTCTTATTCCTATGACGTTCGCGCCTTTACCTGTTTGCTTATGGAAAAAGACTTTGGCGCGACAGGCTTTTCATTTAACGACAATTTCATGACCACGGCCGATGTACCCGTTATGGCTACCGATGGACTCATCGACAACCCAGTTAACCCATACACGGGAAACGATATTTCATTCGCATACAAAAATGACCCCAAGCAATTTGTTCTTGATTCTGAACACTGGGCGACTTCTTTAAACAACGGCAATGTATTCTTGCCTGGACGCTGGTATAGCGTACACGGGGACACTTCAAAAGCGCACAACTGGAAATACATTGGCTATGACCATGACGCTGTAAAAGTGATGCAAGAATAGAGTAAGATTCCAATGAGCATTCTTTCCATACTCTATAAGCTTTTTATTGGGCCTCTTGAACTATTCTTTGAAGTTATCTACGCAATTGCTTACCGCTTACTCGGTGACCCTGTTATATCAATCCTTGTGCTCAGCCTTGCCATGAACTTCCTGGTGCTTCCCCTCTACCGCAGGGCCGATGCCATGCAGGAAGAAGAACGCGACCGCACTTTAGCTATGAAACCCTGGACTGACCATATCAAAAAGACTTTCAAGGGCGACGAACGCTTTATGATGCTCCAGGCCTACAATCGTCAAAATGGCTACAAACAGACTGATATTTTCAAGAGTTCGATATCGCTCCTCCTCGAAATCCCTTTCTTTATTGCGGCCTATCACTTCTTATCAAACTTAAAACTAATTCACGGTGCTTCGCTGGGTCCCATACCCGACCTGGGCGCCCCAGATGCTTTATTGCAGCTTGGAGGCCTTTCAATTAATATTCTCCCGATAATAATGACGCTCATCAATATCGTTTCAGCAGCCATCTACCTGAAAGGTTTTCCACTTTCCAGCAAAATTCAGACGTATGGCATTGCAGCTATTTTCCTCATTCTGCTTTATAACTCCCCAGCGGGCCTAGTTTTCTACTGGACTCTTAACAACATATTCTCTTTGATTAAAAACATTTTCTATAAGCTGAAAAACCCAAAGGCAGTCTTGTCGGTCCTGGCATCTATTACTGGACTTGCACTTCCAATAGCCTTCTTTATAAGTGGCATGGAGCCTTCACCCTTACGCATAGTAAGCCTTCTTCTGTTCTTCGTGGGCCTCCAACTGCCTATCATGCAACTAGCCGCGAAGCGGCCTCTGGCTATTCGCTCCAAAATCCCTCAGGCTTCCAAAGAAGATTCAAAAACATTCTTGTTTGCCTGCCTTTTCTTGGCGCTTCTCACGGGACTCCTCATACCACTTTCCGTTATTCAGTCTTCACCATCTGAATTTATAGATGTGACCAACTACCAATCTCCCCTCCTCTATGTAGCCACTACCCTCGCACTTGCCCTCGGTACCTTCATTATTTGGTTTGGAGTTTTTTATTGGATTGCCACGCCAACAGGGAAAACGATATTTCTTTTCCTCGTAATCGTTCTTGCAATCGTAGCTATTGTTAGCTACCTCTTTTTTGGTACGCACTATGGCAATATCTCGCCAGACCTCCTATTTGACCACGAGCCAACCGATGCACCAATAGAAGTACTCCTGAGTAGCCTTGCCGCCATTCTTATTGCAGCTATTGTTTTTGTTGGTTGGAACAAGAAAAAGAGCATTCCTCGCATTGCCTTTACATCGCTATGCATTGCCATAGTGGCCTTTTCTGTCTATAGTGCAGCAAGCATAAACAAAGAAGTAAGCAATATTGATTTAATATCGAACGAAGAGCTTGCAGCAAATGATTCATCCAAAGCAAGCATCAACTTAAGCAAGCAGGGCAAGAACGTTGTGGTAATCATGCTCGACCGAGCGGTTCCTGGTTTTATTCCTTTCTTTATTGAAGAAAAACCCCAGATCAAAGAAATGCTTTCAGGATTCACGTGCTATTCCAATGCGCTTTCTTATGGTCCTATCACCAACGTTGCAACACCTGCCTTATATGGCGGCAGCGAATATCGGCCAAAGCAGATAAACGAACAGAGCGAACGGCCTCTTTCCGAAAAGCATAATGAAGCGCTTAAAGTAATGCCAACAATATTTGCCCAAAATGAATTCGAGGTAACCATTTTTGATCCTACCTATGCAGGCTATGGGTGGATACCAGATTTAAGTATTTACGACAGCATCGAAAATGTTAACGCGTATAGAACATCCCAAATAGCTTCCCTTAACAAGCAATTTGAGTCTGAAGGGCAAAGCGGTAAAGCAAATGACCAAAGAGCGCGCAATCTTTTCTGCTACAGCTTGTTCAAGATTGCCCCGCTCGCTTTTCGCCCTAGCATTTACCAACAAGGTGCTTACAATTCAACCGAGCTAGCATCGCAAATTATCTATTCCCCCAATAAAGCTTCGGGCGTTAATACGCTATTCATGCGGCCCTACACCGTATTAGACAACATGCCAGAAATAACCGAAATCTCCCCCAACGCAACTAATCACTTTTTTGTGATGGCAAATGACACAACGCATGAGCCAACCTTACTAGAAGAACCTTCATACACCCCGAACACCGTAGTAGACAACACTGAATATGATGCCGCACACAGCATTCGCCGCACCATAACTGGCGAAACTCTTTCATTTGAGGAAGAAAAAGAAGGCGGGCTTGTTAATCTCATTACTTCATATCACGCTAACATGGCCGCAATGCTCAAAATCGGTGAATGGTGCGAGTATCTCAAGGAAAACGATGTATACGACAATACGCGCATTATATTAGTGTCTGACCATAGCTGGGGCGGCTTTTTTGGCTACGATATGGTTTTCGATATATTTAGCCCCTACAACAATGAAACGGTATCGCGCGACGCAAGGGTATTTAACTGCTTGCTTATGGTAAAGGACTTTGGCAGTACCGAATTCCGCTTTGACGACACCTTTATGACCAATGCAGATACACCCGTACTTGCATTTAAGGACATCGTTGAAAAGCCCACAAATCCTTACACAGGCAATATAATTAGCAGCGATTACAAGGACGAAAAAGAACAGTATGTTATGTATTCAACCGAATGGTCTGTGCAAGAAAACAATGGCAATACTTTTAACCCAGGGCAGTGGTTTTCTGTACATGACGATGTTCGGGATATCAACAATTGGAAGTATCTATACGAAGAGTAATAAGAAGGCAGCAAAATGAATCCTCTTTTCTACATAGATCCTGGCACTGGCAGCATGCTATTCACCTTGCTTATTGGTTTAATAAGCGCTGGTGTCTATGGCTTGCGCAACTTAGCGGTGAAGCTTCGCTTTATTGCCAGTGGCGGCCGTGCTGAAAAAGGCGACAACGCGCAAAAACCCTACATCATCTTTGCGGAAAGTAAGCGCTATTGGAACGTATTTGAAGCCATCTGCGACGAATTTGAGGCGCGCGGCATAGATATTGACTACTTGACTGCCTCGCCAGACGACCCTGCCTTAGAAAAGCCCTACGAGCACGTGAAGTGTAAGTTTATTGGTGAAGGCAACAAAGCTTTTGCGCACCTTAATATGCTTAAAGCCGACATGGTCCTGGCTACTACCCCAGGCCTCGACGTGTACCAATGGAAGCGTTCGCGCGACGTAAAGTACTACGTACACATTCTGCATGCCATTAGTGACGCTACCATGTACCGTATGTTTGGCCTAGACTACTACGACGCTGTTCTGCTTACGGGCGAATTCCAGGTTGAACAGATTCGCAAGCTTGAAAGCCTCCGCAACCTGCCGGAGAAAGAACTAGAAATTGTTGGGCTTACCTACGTTGACTACCTTAAGGCCCGCCTTCAGGCGAGCGAGCCAGTTCCAGCCCACGAAACAACCGTGCTCATTGCGCCCTCATGGGGCAAAAGCGCCATCCTAAGCCTGTATGGTGGCAAGATTATCGACGCGCTACTGGAAGCGGGCTACCACGTTATTGTGCGCCCCCACCCCCAGTCCTTTGAAAGCGAAAAAGAGCTCATGGATAAGCTCATGGCGGACTACCCCGAAAGCGAACAGCTTGAATGGAACCGCGACAACGACAACTTCGATGTGCTGCACCGCTCAGACATTATGATCTCGGATTTTTCAGGCGTCATCTTCGACTTTGCGCTTGTGTTTGACAAGCCGCTTATTTACACCGAGCCCGCCTTCGACAATGCGCCTTACGACGCCTGTTGGCTTGAAGAGGAGCCGTGGACTTTTACCACTCTACCAAAGATTGGCAAGCAGCTTTCCATGGATAAGCTCGATGGAATTAGTGAGCTTATAGAAAGCTGCCTAAAAGACGATAGCCTCCAAGCGGGGCGCGATGCAGCACGAAATGAATGCTGGCAACACCAAGGCGAAGCCGCCACGCGCATCGTGGACTATCTTGTTGCAAAGCACGAGCAACTAGAAGCCGCGCCCGAAGAATAAAGCCCGGATACCTTACCTATTCTTGCGCAGCGACTTTTGCTGTGAAGCCTCATACAAGCCAGCAGCCAGCTCTTTGGCAACGGTATTCTTGCGATTTTGGTAATAGTTGATATCGCGCGAATTGTCGACAAAACAGACTTCCACAAGCACCGCCGGAATGCTGCCATTCACGCAGGTAATGTCATTACGGTAAGACATGCGGCGTGGCGCAAGAGCTGGGAGTGACGCATTCAGGTGCCTACTCATTATGTTGGCAAATGTTAACGAAGCCGGATGGCGGCCATCAACGCCCACCATGGTCATGGGTCCGCTTCCGCCGCCTGCATCGAAGTGCACGCTAAAGATGGTCGAACAGCCCGTCGAAACCGCCTTAGGCAAACGATTCCAATAGGCAAGCCTATAGTCGCGCCCATCCACTACGTCTAGGCCATACTGGTCGCGGGCAATCTTAATAATCATGCCGCATAATTCATAGGTCAGGTTTGCCTCCTGGTACCCATTGGCGGTAGCACCCGAAGCCCAGGCACCATTGTTGTAGTCGTTCCAGCCATGGCCAGCGTTCAAGTACACACGGAAATAGTCTGCTTCTGTTGGCTGCAAAATCCATTTTTGCGCATCTTTACCCGACGCAGCTTGTTGACTCAACTTCCCACCTGTGCCATCAAACATTTTCCCTGTAAATGTGCTCTTGACAGTGAAAGTCATGCTCTTGGTATCAAAACTAACTACAAAGCGTTGATTTACGGCGTTGCCTTTCGACCACTGCTGAATCTTAGTCTTCCCTGCACTGTCAATATCAATTGCTTTACTGGAATTTGCATTCACTATATGCATGCCACTTCCATTGGCGCTTAAGCGGAATTTCTGGGCACCTGTACCATTCGACTCGTACAGCTGAATTAATGCGCCATTGCTTAGCGATCCATTACTCACATCCAGTACTTTATTAGACTCAACGTTACGAATAACAAACGCAGTACTCTTAAGCAAGTCAGTAAGGTCTTCGTTTTTCATGCGGAATTTCTGGGCAATTGTATTATTTCGCGCGTAGATTTGTGCATTTGTACCTGAAACCTTGCCACCCTTTACTAAGTCTAAAACGAAATCGCCGCTTAGTTTTGACTGCCAAATAACGCCACCTGGAGTGTGTATCGGTCTCCAGAGCTGCCCAGCGCTACCAGCTTTCAAAGCTTCCTGCTGCACATTAGCTCCACTCGATGCATTGTTTGATTTAACCGAAAGAGCCATTCGTGAATTCATATTCCTAATGGTGTAGTAACCAGGACTGCCCTTGTCTTGTTGAATAAGCCAATTCTGTTCCCACGCCATTGCAATACGGCCAGCGGACTCTATATTTGAGCCTGCTTTCATTGCCGCTTTGGAAACGTTAAGTGAAAGGCCTTGGTTGTTAGAAGTAACAAAATTATAAATACCATCTGGCAGCCAATTTGTTACAGCGCTTGCACGGAACTTCTGTGCATTTGTACCATTGCTCGTAAATATCTGCACATTGGCGCCGTTCTTTGTAGAGCCTTTGGTAATGTCGAGGGCTTTCCCAGATACCGCATTAAGCAATACGTATGCACTGCCGCTCTTAACAACTGCCCACTTCTGAGCTAGCGTACCATTAGGCATATAAAGCTGAACATTGGCGCCATTTTTCTCTGAGCCGTTGGCAACATCAAGCGCCATACCAGAATTAACGGCATATACCGTGTAGTAGCCCGTTTTCTTGTCGTATTGAACAGCGAAGAATTGTGCAATGGAGCCATTAGATGAATACTGATGTACATTAGTGCCGCTGTTTACGTTGCCGCTTGCTTCGTCTAAAAGCTTGCCCGACCCTACGTTGGCAAAGGTATAAACCCCATTCGAAAGAACCGGATTAATGGCTTTTAAACTCCATACCTGGGCCTTAGTACCGTTAGCTGAATAGATTTGGACTTGGGTGCCATCGCTTTTCTTTCCAGTACGTACATCAAGCACAAGATTTTTCGAAAGTGCCGAAGTAATAACATAGCCACCCGAAGTAGAAGATATCTTCCACTTCTGTGCTGGTGTTCCATTCCATGCATATTGCTGGACCTTCGTGCCAGGCTTCATCTTCCCAGAAGCAACGTCTAATACTTTTCCAGACCCCACATTTACAATGCGGTAAAAACCACCGTCAACGGGCTCCAAGCGCCAGCGTTGAGCAGGTGTCGAGTTATCGGAATAGATTTGGACTTTTGCACCATTCTTATTTGAGGCTCCTGCAACATCTAGACTAGCGTTACCGCGCAACGCAGAAGTAATTACGTAAACGCCTTCAGGAAGATCTTTATTAGGGGAATCTACCGTAGACTTTGGAGCAGTAGTAAGGGGTGCCGTGACGTTCTTAGAGTCATCTGCCCAAGCACTCAATGGCAAAACCATGCACAAGGCCAGCAGCAAAAGGCTGGCAATCAGCGTCAAGAAAGATTTATGCAAAGCCGCCATTGCGCCCCCTGCCATTTCCCCAAAAAATTACAAAACTTAATCTAGCGTAAGGCTACGCCACCTTCTACACAGCCGTCAGCAGCTTGGCCGCCACCATCGTAATAACTGATGGGTTCTTCGTAATAGGGCTCGTAGTATTGTTCTTCTGCCGCAGCCGCTGCAGCTTCTGCTTCAGCTGCCAGACGAGCCTCTTCTTCAGCCTTAGCCTGTGCCTCAGCTTCAGCCTTAGCCTTTGCTTCGGCTTCTGCTTTTGCTTTTGCTTCGGCTTCTGCTCGTGCCTTTTCTTCAGCCACAATCCTGTCCTTCGCCTTTTTTACCTGCACGCTGGTTAATTCGCTCAGTGCAGTCTTTTCTTCAACAACTGAAGAAGCTGCAGCTGTGCCGCCTGTCGAGCATCCTACGAGCACACAAATGAGCGCAGCACTTACAAGCGTGGCAGCTGAAATATGCTTAAGTAGACTCAAAAACATACAAAACCTTCCTTCGTTCCTAGCTATATTGTAAACGAAGCATAGCCAAGCAATTTACCATCTTTCATTGCAATTGCTTTCAACGTCTTACCCGAAAAATCTCTATCTCCAACTAAGTAGGCAACATAGCCCCAGTCACTTTCTAGTTTATCTTGCCCTTGTATAGCGCTAATGCTTTCTTCTGGCTCATCAAGTAGCTGAGTATCGCTCGTTTTATAAGGACTATCAATTGATGATAGAGTGCTCGCTTCATAGAAGCGTATTTGTCCATCGTCACTCGGTACTTCAATATAGATATCTACATCATCGTCCCAAAGTGACTCGTCTAATTCTCCAGATATTACGGTATAGCCGCCATCTTGAATTACTTGCAACGTTGTACCTAACGACTGCATACCAGCATCAGCTAAATCCACGTCAAGCTTTACCATAGGGGCTGGCATTATTGGCGCATTGGCAGCCAAGTAGTCCAGGTGTCGTTCCGCGCGCTCAACAACCACGTAGTTTGCTTCTTGAACGCTGATTGTTGCCGCATCGTAAGGCACCAACTTAGTAAAAGTTGATTCAGCAAACGTTGCTGAAAAATATGGGATAAGCGCGTTAGCAAAGGAGTCGCGGAACACAACAAGGTGCCCCTCACCAGCACTTTTAGTACGGCTGAAATCGTCTTCAACGCTACTACCTTGTATCCATTCCCACAAAGAACCATTTTGGGAAGGCCCGTCGTTGTAGCCCCGCGCATAGTATGCAAGCTCTGGCGTAGGATTAGAAGGATAGAGCATTCTTGCAACGTCACCTATATAGTCATTGCGTTCTACCCACATATTATCTTCAATAGAAAGTGGCTCTAGTCCATAAGACGTAAGTAGACTATTTCCACCCAAGAGGGCACCTTTGTTATTCCAGTGGGTGTCCTGACGGTAATAAAGAGTTTCAGTATTACTACCCAGTACTTCGAACAAGTCTACGTAGTTCACCCCATAGGCATCGAGGTAGGGTTTTAAGCGCCCCCAGTTCCCAACCTGAGTAGTTTGAATATAGTATTCAGGCATGTAGTACGGGTACATAGAATTCTTGTTTGGTGCCACCGTAAACACAAATTGCGCGTCGTGTGCTTTTGCAAAGCCTTGCATAAGTGCCATATTATGAGCGATATTACGCAATGCTCGGTCACTCAAGGTCGACTGCCCTAGATAGTCGGGCAAGGTCCCCGTATAGTAGAGCCAGCCTTCTTTACCTACCACAACAGAATCTGATGCAGAAGAACCCAAAGAAGCCCTCAGGAAAGCGTTAGCGGAAACCAAAGTGTTACGATAAGCAAAATGATCTTCGAAATATGCACCTGCATCGTCTAAAACATTGACGTTAAAACCGCCGTCCTGAGTAAAAAGCTTTGGCACAGCAGCTAGTTCGCGATTTTCGGTCGTAGTTTCTGTTGGCGCCCACAGCATACCAATAAATGGAATGAGCATCATAGCTAATGCCACCCCGATGAAGACGAGTTCGATACTCGCCAACCGTCTGGAAGAATTGCTTTGTTTAGTCACACTAACCATGTCAACCTAAAACCTGAAATAGATAAAGGGATTGTAACCACCGCCCGAAAGCGCCAATATGCACACCCCTAGCAGCACTAATGACGCAACGAAACTTACCACCCGCAGTTCATGCCGTTCGCCAAACCGTTCCTTCAAGCATGGCGCTATAGGCAACGCGGCGAACAAGGCAACGAACAATGTAACCACAAACACAGGATTAAGCTGCCGCATAAACAGCGCCGTTGAAGCATATTCAAAATGGAAACCTGAAAACATTTGCTGGATAAACAATCCACCCTGCGCAAAGGTGTCTGCCCTAAACAGCACAAAAGCAACCGTAACCACAAGCAAGGTATAGAGCCAGCCCAAAGGTTTCGGAAGCTTACGAATAGGTATATATTCTTCCAACAATAAAAAGAACCCATGGATTAAGCCCCACACTACAAAAGTCCACGCAGCACCATGCCAAAGGCCGCATAGGAAGAAAACGATTAGTTTGTTGAAAACAGTGCGAAAGCGCCCATGCCTGTTTCCCCCTAAAGGAATATAAAGGTATTCCTTAAACCAAGTTGACAGGCTTATGTGCCAACGCCGCCAGAACTCTTTAATACTGGTGGCAGCATAAGGGTAGCAGAAGTTTTCCTTGAAATGGAACCCAAACATCCGAGCCATACCAATGGCCATGTCGGAATAACCGCTAAAATCAAAATAAATTTGCAGGACATAAGCAATCGCCGCAAGCCACGCCACTAAAACATTTACGCTAGAAGGATCGGCAGAAAAAAGCGAATCGACAGTGACCGCCATAGTATTTGCAATAAGCACCTTCTTTGCCAGTCCAACGCAAAAACGGCGCAACCCAAGGGCAATATCTTCGAGTGTCGCATGGCGTTCTACAAGCTGGTTTTCAATATCGTGGTACTTCACAATAGGTCCCGCTATCAGCTGCGGGAAGAAACTAATGTAAAGCAGCACACGCGGGTAGCTTTTCTGGGCCTGCACTTGCCCACGATACACATCGATAATGTAAGACATTGCCTGGAAGGTATAAAAGGAAATACCAATAGGTAGGGCAATCTGCGGGTCTGGCAAAGCTAATGGAAGAATCGCATTAATGTTCATCACAAACATACTTGCGTATTTAAATACAGCGAGAAAAGCCAGGTTGAGCACTACTGCGGCGCCCAGGATAATCCTTCGTTTCTGCTTGTCTTCCGAACTTCCCAAAGCACGCCCGAAGGCCCAATTTGCCACCGTAGATGCAAACATAAGTAATACGTATATTGGTTCGCCATAGGCATAAAAAAGCAGGCTTGCCACAATAAGCAAACCATTCTTTAAACGCATTGAGGGCAGAAGCGTATGCCCCAAAAAGACAAGAGGGAGAAAAATACACAGAAATGTAAGCGAGCTAAAAACCATAATACTAAGTGCCCCTCCGTTCGAAGGGGCACCATGAACATTTTGTCACGAAAAAGAAGTCCATCACTACCACGAATAAGCTACCGGCGCATTTGCGTATGTCCGCCAATACCAATTATGGCTCGGGATTTCATATTGTAAGTCGGGGTCGCAGATATAGGTTTTGCCGCCCGATCTAATTTCCACCCAACCATGCGGAGCAGATCCGCCAGAAGCAGAAGGAACATAGCCTTTAACCGCCTTAGCATTGTAGCCCAAGCCCTTTGCGAGCCACTGGAATAGCGCAGCATAACGATAACAGTTGCCACTCCGCCTATTAATCATATCGAGCGCAAAACCCACCGTCCAATTTCCACCGCCGGCAAAACTACTAGAACGGTATGAATACCCTACTACATGATTATATGCAGCTTTAAGCTTATCTTTCGCCGTTATGCCACTAAGGATATTTGCAATCTTCTTATCGAGCGTGCTATTACCTGAAAGGGAATACGATGTTGCCGTAAGCGACCACTGCTGCGAAGCAGAACCATTTTTCCCAACCTGTCGCACATTGGCACTGTTTTTTGTGCCACCACCAGCAACGTCAAGCACTTTGCCAGAGCCTTTGTTTACAAATATGATGTGCCCCGTATCGTCCAATTCTGGCTTCCAGAGCTGAGCTGGCGTACCGTTATAGGTAAATTGCTGAATATTGGCATTATCCGCCGTGCTGCCGCCTGAAACATCAAGTGCCTTAAAAGTTTTAGCATTAATAATCTTGTAGTACCCACCGCCCACTTCTTCGATATAGAAAGCCTGGGCACCCGTACCATTCTTGTCGTAAGCCTGAATATTGGCACTATTCAAGTAGCTGCCGTCGCTAATATCTAATACACGACCGTTGACATTCCGAATAATGTAACACCCATTTTCAATCAGCTCTACCTGTGTCATGCGGAAGGATTGTGATATAGCTGACGCTTTCTTAGCCTGAACCTTTGCACCATTCTTGGCGGTATTTCCTGCCATAGAGAGCGGTTGGCCTGTTTGAGCGTTTCGCAACACTACGCCCGTCTTCTCGAACTTCAGCACCCATTGCTGGGATTTTTCGCCCGTCTTTACTTCCTGCTGCGTAACCTTACCCGAAGAATTAGCTTCGAGCACTTTAGAGCTGTTAAGTGCCTTGATTGTATAGGTATTGGAGCCCGTCTTAGTAAAAATAAATTTTTGATGCATTGCTCCATTACCCCGCTTCCATGCTTGTGGCACCTCTCCCGCCTTTGTAGACGATGAAGGAATATCGAGCACCTGCGAGGTAGGACTAATCATGCTGTAAATATTAAAAATGCCATTTGGTAGCACATCGGTAGCCAAAAGGGTCAGGCGTTGCGAAGCGCCTTTCGTCGAAATAAACATCTGGGCATTAGTAGCATTAGCAGCTTTGCCACCAGCAATATCGAGCGCCAAACCTGTCTGTTTATTAATGAGCGTAAACGACTTGCCAACTTTTTGAACAGCCCAACGCTGCGCATCGGTGTCGTTGCTTTCATGCGACCAGATATTAGTCCTCGATGCAGGATTGCCAATCGCAACGTCTAGGGCCTTAGCTGTACTGACGTTTTTAACGCTGTAGTAGCCATCGGCCTCCCAAGTAAAAGCCCAACGTTGCGCCACGGTGTTATTACGCTTATATAATTGAATATTAGTTCCGTTCCCGTAATCACCATTCTGAAGATCAAGTGCGTAAGATTCATTTAGAGAAAAAAGAATTTCATAGACGCCTTCTTCGATTACTTTTTCAGAGACGGGATTGGCGTTTTCTGGAATAATCCACCAACGCTGTGCGGCTGTATTATTCGCCTTATATAGCTGAACATTCCTGCCGTTCTTTGCTTTCCCGCCCGAAACGTCAACAACAAAATTCTTATTCAATACACTGGATAAGGTAAAACCATTTCCATTAGAGGAAATAATCCAACTTTGTGCAGCTGTGTTGTTCCCTTTAAACTGCCAGATGTTCTGCCCATTCTTGACACTGCCCTTGGCAAGGTCAAGATACTTTCCCGACGCCATACACTTAATGGAGTAAAGACCATCCTTGTCATAGCTTAAATACCAGCGCTGAGCATCTGTTTTATTCGAATCGTAGATTTGGACATTCGCACAATCTTTTTTACTACCCTTGCTAACATCAAGCATGAACATCCCAGCTAGGCTTGATTGAATGTAGTACACACCAGCTTCAAAAGGAGTCGAATACTTTCGTGCCTTTGTCGTAGCTGCAACGGTAGTCTTTTCCGCCGTACTAGTAGTTGCGCCAGTTGTTTTGGAGGTTTCAGAAACCTTAGTGTTCGCCTTAGCGCTTTGTACCACAGGTGTTTTAGCCATAGCAGCTGCTTGTGCAACCTGAGACTCGGGCTCTTTTACTTGAGCAACAGCCTGAGGTTCAACTTCAGGCTGGGTTTCTTCAGCATTTTCTTTAGCATTATCTCCAGCATTAAATTGCTCGGTAGTTGCATGACCAGCACCTTCGGTACTGGACAGTTCTGTTTCCTGACCTGAAGCAGAAGACTCCTCGTCAATACCTTCAGAATCGGGCAATTCGGATAAGTCGTCGGTTTCTGGGTCGCCAGAAAGGCCAAGCGGAACTGTGTCGCCAACATCGCCAACAGTTTCGTCATCAGGAATATCGTTGCCCGCTTCATCGGCTACGTCAGCATTAGCTGCGTTAGCTAATGGTTCGTCGTTAAGCTCGTCAGCAAAAGCAGCTGGAGCCGCTGCAGATACTGCAGCAACAATCCCCAAAACAAAGAATAGGCGGAGTAAACGCATCAATTTTCGTCCTTAATGTAGCCGTGCATTCAGTTATGTTTCTATATGCCCAGCATAACAAAAAGACGCTCCCCCCTGCAAGGGGGTTTTACCTGATAAAAAGGCTATTTATACTTGGGAATAATAAAGCTAACGCTACTCCCCGTGCCAGTTTTCGCATAAATATTAGCCATAATGGTACCAATGCTTTGCGCCCAAGCTACATCTGTTGCATATTGATGCCAAGCATATGCCTTTGATGCGTCTGATTGCTTATAGTCCCATTTCATGCCATAAAGCGTATATTGCGGATATCCACTAGAATATACGTAGTTATTGGCAATCCACTTAGCCGCACCAGTTACTGCCTTTTCTTTGGTATTCCAACCATTAATAATGGCTAGCTTTCGTCCGCCAGAAAGCGGACTACTGTCGTATGCCCCAATGCCATAGAAGTTATAATATGTTCCCGCACTATAGTATTTACCATCAATCTTGCCACCAGAATACTTATACCCATTTGCAAGGGTCGAAGTACCCCAACCACTTTCCAAGATTGCATGAGCAAGTAAATAGTCCTGGTTTAATCCATAGGTTTTTGCCGCAGAAACAAAGGCAGCACCAAGGCTCTTTAGCTGCCCGCTTTGCCCGCTTGACGTAGAAAGAATAAAGGAATTCAACTGTGCAGCCGTTGTTGCTGAAGCCTTGCGCAAGTCTGCAAACTGATACAGTGACCCATTTGCAGGATCCATATATTTACGCAGCTCATCGATAGAAGAGAGCCTTTGTCTGTTGTAAGGATTTCCGTCCCAGTTCCACTTAACGATTTGTGCAAGCGTAATAGTTAAAACGTCGTAATTGCGCTTAGCTCCTGTACTGAGCTTCCATTTTTGAGCTTCTGTACAATTGGATTTATAAACACCCACAGGATTATTCTCTGCAACTTTGCCCGATGAAAGATCCATTGTTGACTTACCACCATTCACCGTAGAATAGAAAGTAAGAGTTCCATCTGTATTTAAAACAGGATGCCACTGCTGAGAAGCTGCGCTTGACGGAGAAACCTGGGTTATCGTGCCACTACCACTAGCGTTAGGGCTGTAATTTGCCTGCAGTACTCTGCCTGTAGCCAAATTTAACATGCGATATTTTTCATTGCCCAAATGACGTATTTCGAAAAGCTGCACAGCAACACCTGTTGCCTTTCTTATTTGCAACTTTCCTCCCGATGTACCATTTGTGCCATCAAGCACATAGTCTTCGTTTTTCGAGCTAATAATTTCATAGATATCGTCGGCAAGCAGGTTCGTGGAACTGAGCAACCATTTTTGTGTAAGAGTGCCCCTGCTTGTGTTCACTTGCACATTTGAGCCCGACACTGCGGATCCGCCAGCAGCCTCTAATACGAGGCTGGGATTGCTTTTTAATTGGAAAACAATGCCATTGCTCTGCAATACGGGCTTCCATTGTTCAGCACTTGTTGACTGAACAACGTTGGCCCCTGGCTTAGCAGACGTTGCATCGATGTATTTACCAGAAAAAGGATTTTGAATGGTATAAAAACCGTTGCCTAACGAACGCAAGTAAAAACGCTGTGAATTAGTACCGTTGCTTGTATAGATTTGAATATTTGCATTGTTTAACTGACTACCAGCCTTCACGTCGATTGCATTTCCATGAGCCCTGCTACTATAAAAATAATATGTATCTGAAGGCAGCCAATTGCCAACTTTATTCGCGGTCCATTTTTGCGCAGGAGTGTTATTACTGTCCCAAATTTGAATGTTTGCAGTGTTGGCAAGAGATCCATTGCTAACGTCTAATGCCTTTCCGCAATTCGCAGAGCGTATGGTCAGCATACCCTTTTTGTCTTTGGAAACAGCCCACTGCTGAGCAAGCGTTCCATTTGGAGCATACTGCTGTACATTTGCACCCCGCGCGGTTGAGCCTTTTGCCACGTCAAGCGCCTTGCCCGATCCAACGTTAATAAAGGTATAGTACCCGGTCTTTTTGTCATAGCTTGCCTTATACGTCTGAGCAAGTGTAGCGTTCTTGCTATACTGCTGCACATTACCCATGTCGTCATAAGAGCCATTGGCAATATCGAGCACTTTTCCTGAACCTGAGTTAGTTAAAACATAATAGTCATCTGGGATTACGGCATTAATTGCATATAGCTTCCATGTCTGTGCGGCCGTACCATTTACAGCAAATATCTGTACCCCAGTTCCATCTTTTTTGCTCCCGCCTGCCACGTCTAGAACTAGACTATTGGACAAGGCTGAAATAATAGAAAACCCACCAGAGATGGCATTTATCTTCCACTTTTGGGCAGGCGTACCGTTCCAACCGAACTGTTGAACCTTTGTGCCACTCTTCGCCTTTCCCAAAGTCACGTCGAGCACTTTTCCTGAATTAATATTAACTATTCGGTAAAAACCATTGCCAACCGACTCAATACGCCAGCGTTGGGCTGGTGTTGCATTATCGCTATAAATCTGCGCTTTTGCACCATTCTGCTCCGACCCACCAGCAATATCTAAATATGCGTCTGAACGCAAAGCGGAAACGATATTGTAGAGCCCTTCAGCTATTGACGCTGTTGGTACCTGAGTTACTGCTTTTTCCTGGGTAGTAGCTGCAGGGGCCTTCACAGACACAACGGCGGGTTTTGCACCCTTTGTTACAGTCGTGGATACAGCTGATACCTCTGGAACAGCCTTGGCCTCTGAAGCTTTTATATCTTCAGGGACTGGCAGCGCGGCCTTTTCAGCAAGAGACTGTTCCTCTGATGTGCTGGATGGGTCGACATCGTTATTATCTAGCCCTATATCCGTGGACTCAGCAGTAGTCTGCACAGCTTCATCTGTAATAACTGTACTTGCATCACGCTCGGAAACAGATGTGTCCTGGTTGCAAATCTCATCTATGTCCTGGGAAGTATCCGAAGTGTCTTTTTGTTCGGACGCCTCGATTTCCCGTTGTTCCACAACGGCGACATCCATTTCCTGGACATCTTCCTGGAGATTTGCCTCACTTGCCCATGCAAAAGCAGGCAAAGCACAGAGACATTGAAGTGAAACAAAAACTGCAACAATTAAACTACGTTTCATGATTAAACCTTCGACTCTTCTTACGGCATCAAGCAAATTAGCAACTGTTTTTGGTATCGGTGTATTATACCAGCACGTTTTCCCAGGTAAAAGGAATAAGCAAATACATCCATTTTGAATACAATGTGTTATTTAATCAGGATACTCAATCCGGTAAAGACGCATATCGCCTTCCTGAAGGACTATTTCAAACCCAGGTGTACCGTCATCAATCATTTGGAAATGGCTCCAGAGTTCTTCGTTGTAAGAGAACAAGTGAACCTGAGTTGACATTGAGTGAGTTCTGTCGAGTAACAGCAAATAGTGGCAATCATTTTCCCGTAAAGCGTCCTGCACTTCTCTATTTGTTGCTACCTCGTCTATGTGTTCGCGAATCAAAACGCTCCTCTCAGATTCAGGAGACCTGTTTGTATGTGCGGCGTTCACATAGGTACGATAATCTCGATAATAAGTACGGAGGCCATTAATGCCATATGCAAAAACAGAGCCGTCATCTGGTACGTTTAATACGAGCGAACCTTCAGGAATGGTATTGAGTACTTTATCGACAAAATCGATTTCATCCTGTCCATACTGATTTCTTTTGGCTTTAGTATTAAGGTCTTCTAGATACTCTTTTGTAGTACCAAAAGGAGTTGTTAATACTTTGTCTGCACCAAAAGATATATTCGGCAAATAATTGATAAAGACAAAAGAAGCTACTACCAAAAGCAAGGCAAGCAGAGTTGACCCTTTCCGCTGAATACCTGAACAGAAGCTTTCCGTAATGAAATCTAACCCTAAAACAACAAGAGGGATAGCAAGAATGGCCACACACGCAGCAATGCGATTGTAGTCCGTATACCAAAAGCCAGTTAAGTAATTCTTCAGGAAACCCTCTGTTGACATATCGAGAAAATACATGAAGCAAAATAGTGCATATATGGCAATGAGCCACCGAGCTCCTTTTTTTGTTGCGGCAGAAAAGACGCCGAAGGCTATAAGAACCGCTAAGGGCAACTGGGCTGGGTATTGAGTAAGCGATACTGTAAACACATTTAAAAGCGCTCTTTTTTTCGAAAGGGTTGATGCCCAATTTTCTGACAAAACTCCCTGGAATGGCGGAGCTATATAAAGCATAGTCCATAGGAATACAGCTACAATAGCTATTGCGAAAAGGCGCATGAATCGTATTCTGAGACTTGTATTTTCCTTGTTGTAATTAAAGACAATATGGCAGATATAGATGCTTAAACATATGAATCCGAAGAAAAACGCATTCGGCTGCAGAACCACAAGAGAAAAGACGCCAATAACAAAAATAGAAAACAGCGCAAGGTCTATGCGTTTTTCAGCTATAGAATCAACGGCTTTCATCCCTAGTAAAAATGCCGCAGGAAAAACCGCATATGCAGCCATATTTGGATAAACAGGACCCCAAACAATAAGCCCCCATGGGAAAGCAGCAAATGACAGCGTAGCGACCGATCCAAGAGATAGAGCGCGTGTCTCGCCATTAAATAAAGTGTCAAGTAGCAACAGCATACTTAACGGGAACATAATTGAAGAAAAAATAAAAAGCGCAGCGTTTTCGGCCATAGTTGTGGCAACCCCAAGCGCATCCATGGCCATAACACATACTAAATGAAAAGCGGCCGGATAAAACCCGCCAACAGAACCAAAAGGACTTAATTCTCTATCGATACCTATGCGATATTTGCTTGAGTTTAATATCGACCAATCGCCGGATTCAAAAAACGCCCGTATTGCATTTAGGTGAAAACCGTTGTCAAAATTCTGACTAAAAGACAACGGCGTATCTAACGACCAGACAAAAACATATATTCCTAAAATGAAACCAGCAATAACATAAAGAAGGGGCATCCATTTTTTACCAGAAAAATGCAGGGTTTCAAAAGAAAAACCCACTCCTTTTGTATCACGAAACATAAGACGCAGAACAAAGGCAACGAGGCATATTAATCCAGAAAAAAGTAATACAAGATACCAGGAGCTACGGACCCCAATTAATGAATAAAAAATGCCCGCTAAAGCAATAAAAAATGGACTAAAAAGACTGGCGCCACACAGCGACCAAACCCGCTCGACATCTAACGCCCGTAAGAAACAATACCCAGGTACAACCAGGACAAGAAAAACGAATGCAGCTGTTAGAAAAAACTCAAACCACAAAACTGTATCCTAGCCTATTGCGATACCCAGTTCGCGTTCTACCAGGTCTAATGCGGCATCGATGGCTTTGTCCATGTCGTAATACTTATAGCCACCCAAACGGCCAGCGAAGATAACCCTTCCCTCCTGGGCAGCCAGGTCTTCGTATTGCGCATAGAGGGCAGAATTGCGTTCGTCATTAATGGGGTAATAGGGTTCGTCGCCCGGCTGCCAGTCGGCTGGGTACTCGCGCGTAATAATGGTCTTAGGCTGCTGGCCAAATTCGAAATGCTTGTGTTCTATGATGCGCGTATAAGGCACTTCCCGCTCGGTATAATTCACCACGGCATTTCCTTGGAAGTTTTCTTCTTCAAGTACTTCGGTTTCAAAGCGCAAAGAACGATATTCGAGCGTGCCCAGCTTAAAGTCATAGAACTCGTCGATGGGGCCGCAGTAAATAACCTTATCTGCAATGTCAGGCTGTTCGGCAATAAGGTCCTTATATTCCACGCCCAGGCGAATTTCTACGTTGCCAAACATGCGCTCAACCATGGCGGTATAGCCTCCCATGGGAATACCCTGCCAGCGGTCGTTGAAATAATTGTTGTCGTAAATAAAACGGCACGGCAGGCGCTTGATAATGCTTGCGGGCAATTCGGTACAGCCTCTGCCCCACTGCTTTTCGGTATAACCCTTAATCAGCTTTTCATAGATGTCGCGACCCACCAGCGAAATGGCCTGCTCTTCCAGGTTAGCGGGCTCGCCAATGCCTGCTTCTGCCACCTGCTGCGCAATGCGCGCTTTTGCCTGCGCAGGCGTACGCACGTCATGCCACATCTGAGCAAAGGTATTCATATTAAAGGGCAGGTTATAGAGCTCGTCCTTATACACGGCCACAGGACTGTTGATGTAGTTATTGAATTCCGCAAATTGGTTTACGTAGTCCCACACGCGCTTAATGGACGTATGGAAAATGTGGGCACCATACACATGGACGTTTATGCCTTCCTGTTCAGCTGTGTAAATGTTGCCCGCAATATGGTCGCGGCGGTCTATGACCAGGCAGGTCTTCCCCACCTTAGTGGCTTCGTGCACAAATACGGCAGAGCTAATGCCTGCGCCAACTACCAAGTAATCATACTGAGCCATTTAGACCTCCCTAGGAGCTTCTTTCGGTGCTTCACCTTCAGTTGAGGCATAGATTCCCTCTTGTGCAAAAATGGCACTAAAGGTCTTAAAGAAAATCTTCACGTCGAGCCAAAAGCTGATGTTGTGTACGTACCAAACATCCAGTGCAAGGCGCTTATGCCATTCGTCTGAATTTCGACCACCGTACACGGCAGCATAGCCTGTAATACCGGGCTTTACCTGCAGTTTTTCAACTTCGTTACCAACGTAGAGTTCAGTTTCACGTTTAAGGTCGGGGCGTGGGCCAATCACGCTCATGTCGCCCTTGAGCACGTTAAGGAACTGAGGGAACTCGTCGATGCTCGCCTTGCGCATGCGCGCACCAATGCGCGTCATGCGGGGGTCGTCCGCTGCGCTATAGGTTGATCCATCATCCATTACCAAGTCCGGTGCATTCACCTTCATGCTGCGCAGCTTATACATAATGAATTCCCGACCATCCTTGCCCACACGCGGGGCGTTATAAAAAATGGGGCCGCCATCTTCCAACTTAATAAGAATGCCGCACACCACTAGGATAATAAGCAAAAACGGCATTGCAATAATGCCGATAAGAATGTCGAGTACACGTTTGAAGAAATGAACGTACATTTACAAGCATTCCTTAATGGCGGCTATGTAGTGCTCACAAATATAGGCAACATCTTCATTGGTGAGCAATGTATGCAGAGGCAAAGTGATTTCATTTTCATACTGCGCGTACGCATGTGGGAAGTCTGCCATGTTAAAGCCCAGGTTCTTATATGCCGAAAGCATGGGCAAGGGCTTGTAGTGCACGTTGCACGTAATGCCCGCTTCGCCCATCTTGGCAATAATGGCGTTGCGCACTTCTTCCGTTGCACCCGCTACGCGCGTAAGCATCAAATGTGCCGACGATTCATATTCAGGGGCAAAGTGTTTAAGAAGCTGCACCTTGCCACCTTCGGTGGGTGGGTCAAAACTAGAACTCGTGACCCCTGCCGTGTCAAGGTAGTGCTCCACCATCTGAACAAGTTCACGCCTGCGGGCAAGCAGCTGGGGGTAGCGTTCGAACTGTGCCAAACCGAGCGCGGCCTGAATGTCGGTCATATTGCATTTATAGCCAGGGTATTCGATGTCGTACTCCCAGTTGCCCACGCCTTCTTTATGAAGGGCATCTTTGGTTTGCCCATGAAGCGAATAGAGCATCACTTGGCGGTACAGTTCGTCTGAACTATAACCAAAGTCGCGCCAGGCCAGGGCGCCCCCTTCGGCCGTGGTGAAATTCTTCACGGCATGGAAAGAAAAGGCCGTAAAATCCGCCACACTTCCTGCGGGTTTCCCGCCACGCGTGGCACCCAGGGCATGGGCAGCATCGGCAATAACAATGGGGCGCGTAAAACATGCTTGTAATTCATTGGCAGGCTGCCAGCCCGTATAGCTTTCAAGGGCGGCAAAGAGTGCGTCGTAGTCGGCCATTACGCCCGCAATGTCTACCGCGATAATGGCTTTAGTATGCGGCGTGCATGCGGCAGCATAGGCTTCCGCACTAGGGAAGAAAGACCCCGATGCCACATCTACCAGCACGAGTTTTGCACCCACGTGTTCAACCACTGCAGCTGAAGCCGAATAGGTGTAGGCAGGAACAATAACTTCGTCCCCTGGGCCTATCCCGCATATACGCAAGGCGCCTTCCAGTGCTGCCGTGGCAGAGTTTAGGCATGCAAGGCCAGCAGCACCCGTATAGTCGCGCAACTTCCCCTCCAGTTCCTTCGTACGCGGACCGGTAGTTATCCAGCCACTACGCAGGGCCTCAGCCACCGCGTCAATTTCCGCCTGCGTAATGTCAGGCGGTGAAAAAGGAATGTATCGTTGCTCTTGCATGCGTTTAATTATCCTTCAGACTATGCAGTCATTTGCTTAATTAAGTTTACTATTTCTGCATAGGACGTATTTTGGTCAAACTCTTTTTCTGCAATTGCACGGGCACGTTTGCCCATCTCTGCACACTGCTGCGGATTAGAGGCAAGCTTATATATTGCTTCCGCAAGTTCTTCCACGTCTTCAGCAGGAACATTCATACCAAAGCCATCTTTTTCAACTTTGTTATAGAACTCTGGGGAACTGCCCGTGTTAATCATGGGCTTACCGGCAGCTAAATAATCGCCTATTTTCGTCACGATAGATTGTGCGGCGCTTGCAACAAGAGAATTAACCGTAATGTCACACTTTGAAAGCCATGCTGCCATGTGCGCATAGTCCAAGTAGCCCAAAAAATCGACTGGGGCATCTATTTCCACTGCAAGCTTTTCAAGACCTGTGCGGTTCGGTCCATCGCCCAATATCTTTAAACGTAAGTTTGGCAGCTGCTCCACACACGCAGCAACAGCTGCGATAAGGGTTTCCAGGTCGTAGCTTGCGCCCAGCATGCCCGCATAGACCACCCAGATTTCACTGAAGGGCTTTTCTATTCCAGCCGCATACGTGGCAACACCCGCGTCAAATTCATTTAGGTCATTGCCTACATAAACCGTAACATGTTCATAGGCTTCACTCCTGTCGCGCGAAGGGCGTGCTGCATATTCATCGGACGTGCCTACGGCGGCGTCTAGTAGCTTATACACCTGTTCGGCATCACGGGCAAAAGGAGCAAAAGCCAGGTCGGACAATACAGGGATATCCACAGCAATACGCATGGCTTCGGGCCATAGGTCATTAACGTCAGCCACGAAAGGGATATTCTGCGCCTTGGCCGCTTCTGCACAAACACGCGCGCAGTCGTTAGGCGGTATTTCGGCGTAAATAAGGGAATACTTCCCTTTGTGCGCTGCAAAATAGGTTGAAAGATTTTGCGCAAGCTTCTTGTGGCTTGCAATACGACGTAAGTCCAAGTTCTTTTTATAGCCAGGCTCGTCGACAAAAACAATGGAGTACGGTGTTCCCTGGTATTGAGCACCACTCGTTTCACGCTGGACCTTTTCCCAATGCTGAAAACTACTTGTAATCAGGTCAACATCAAAACCAGCGACAACCAACATTTCAGCTATTTTACGAAAGCGTGTGTAGCCGCGCACCTCCCCAGGAAGCTTTACTCCCTGGGTCCACACCGCAATTCTTTTTTTCCCTGCATTCATACGCGTTCTACCTCATAAGCGCTCGTAAAATAGCCCTATTGAACAATCTTGTTATGCCGTATCATTACAACAATAAATATAGTAATTTGAACGGAGTCTTAATGCCACAGGTTTCTGTTGTTCTCCCCATTTACAACGTAGAAGTGTATCTTGAACAATGCTTGCAAAGCATCCAGAATCAAACACTTAAAGATATTGAAATTATCTGCGTAAATGACGGTAGCACCGACTCTTCTCTCGAAATAATCGAGTCGTTTGCAGCGCAAGATAACCGCTTCATAGTCGTTGACAAAGAAAATGCTGGGTACGGGCACTCGGTCAATACTGGCATTGCAAAAGCAACGGGTACCTACATTGGTATCGTTGAACCGGACGACTTTATAGATGAGCACATGTATGAAGACTTGTTATTCTTCAGTACTTATCAAAATGAATCCCCTGCCGACATTGTCAAAGGTTCCTACTGGGAGTTTTTCGACGCAACAGACGAGGTGGGTCCAGGGCTTACTATCCCCTATCTTAGCGATGCCATGCCAAAAACACCTACTGTCTTTTCGACAGAAGAAAACGCCACGGTTCTAACGGCTCACCCATCAATTTGGTCGGCCATCTACAGGCGCGACTTCCTATTGCACAATAAAATAGTGTTCAAAGAGATTCCTGGTGCTGCCTGGGTAGATAACCCATTTGCATACGAAGCACTTTCTGTTGCAAAACAAATAATATGGGTCCCAAAACCATATTATTATTACCGACTTTCAAACGAAAACGCCTCTTCCAATGTCAAGGATTACGGCTATATTTTCGACCGCATGCGCGACACGCGCTCCATGCTTCATTCGAAAAATACCTCTGAAAATGTATGGGCTGCTTTTTATGCCAGGGAGCTATCGTATTGTCTATCTGTTATTAATGAATTCGGCTTTTCCGAAGAAGACCCAGTGCTTAAGGATCTTATTCAAGAAACCCTCAACGACATGGATGAAGTCATTGTCCATGGACATCCTTATATTTCACCCAGAGAAAAGGCTTACTACGACACTTTTGTGCCAAACAAGCCAGAAAGCCTTGTTCAAGCTGCGAAAACACAGTCGCTTACCAATACCCCCGATATATCCTTTATTGTTCCTGTTGGGTCTAATGCGTCGACTATCGAAGCCGAATTGGATGCACTAGCGCATTCCGCTTTTGCTTCACCTGAAATCATTGCGTTCAACAATGCCTCCCGTGACAGCAGTATAGAAATCTGCGAACGATATGCTGTTAGCCACCCAAATATGACGCTACTTGAAGATAGTCCCAGCGCTTTGTATGGGGGCTTAAATGCTGCTCTAAAAAGAGCGCGTGGAGCGTATATCTTTATATATGAGCCAGGCTGTTTTATAAATACTGAAGCCCTCTATGCTGCACTGCAGTCGGCTCTTAACCACAACGCTGACCTCGTACTTATTGACCCCAACAAATCATTTGTTGCCGATGCCATAAAAGCTTCTCGTTGCAGCACCACCGTAGTTAACACCGAAGAGGACGAAGTTGTCTTTGTCGGCCCATTAGCTCCCACAGATGCAGCAAACTTCATACTGAACTGTTGTCCTCCTAATAAGCACTGTGCACTTTACCGACGCTTATACCTTGAAGAAAATGGACTCGCATTTAACGAAAATGATATAGCTAGCCGGAGGGGCCCGCTTCTGCGCAAATGCCGCCATTGCCTGCGAGCAGGTTCTCTACTGTTCTTGCTGGTTCTATGGGCAGTCGGCGTACCGTGAGCCAGAAAGGGTTCAGCTTCTTAACGACACGCGCTACGACCCATCTACAGAAGCACCGCTTGCCATTCATGGGGCATTAGACATTATTAACAGGCTTGAAAAATCATCACCCTACTATGCTTCCGCACTTCATGCAGCTGCTGAAGCATTCTTGTACGACCTTTCAACAAGAAAAAACTATGCCGCTGCACAGGCCTACCATGAAACGTATTGGCCTACTTTACTTCAACTTTTCAATACCGACGATACCAATAAGCTTCTTGGTTCAGGAATAAACAACAATGCCTTACAACTCTTGAAATCGAAGGGGTTTGAAGCTTATTCCTTCTACGCATACCGCGACATGCAATACAAACGAGATATGGCAGAAAATGAAGTCGTGTATTTGCTAAATTCAGCCACTATGCAACTGGGAAAGAAAGTCTCCGGGCTTGCCAAAAAGGTTGTTCCGGGCGCAGCAGTAGAAAAAGCCCGGCGCCTATTCCGTAAATAGTAGCTTGTATCTAAACACGGGCAGCAAACTGGAGCTTTAGTCGTTCTTTAAGGGGCAGTTGCATAAGATACGCCTTCTTGTTTTCAGCGTTAATCTTCTTTGATTGAATAATGGCACGACCATCAAGCTTGCCCATAATTGTAAGGATGCCATCGCTTGCCACAGTGCTTCCTGAATAGTTTTCCGCAAGCGTTTTGACGGTCCAACAGCCACGACTGTAATGCGCTTCCAATACTTTCCTAGAAGAAATACCTCGACGTCGTATGATGTCGTCCATATCGAGCCATCGGTCAACAATCATCTGGGGATCTACGGTGGTCGAAGACCCTATGTATTCGCGATAGTAATACACGGGTTCGTCTATATACACAATACTTTCAGCAGCCACTAATGAATCCATAAGAAATGGGTTGTCCGCCCATCCAGCACCAGGAATGGGCAGAAAAGCCACCTGCTTTTCTTCCAAAAAAGAGCGCTTGTAAATTGCCGACCAAATGCTTGGGTGCAAAAAAAGCAAGTCGGCGCTTTCTTCAACTGTAAAAAGGCTATCTACTGGTTGAACATAGTCATGATGAAACGAATGCCCATACACTTCTTCGCCGGAATCTGAAAGGGTTACGCGCCAATAATCCCCTTTAACAACGTCAGGAAATCCATGCTTTTCAGCGGCCGTCCAAAGCTCAGAATACATCTGAGTGGCCACCCAGTCGTCTGGTTCAACTATGCCAAGGTATTGCCCGTTTGCGGCACGAATACCCGTGTTAACAGAGTCGCCATAACCAGTATTTTCCTTGTTAATAACCTGAAAGCGCGAATCTTCTTCAGCAAAGGAATTTGCAATCGCCAGGCAATTGTCAGGCGACCCATCTACCACACAAATAACTTCAATTTCTTCGAGCGCTTGGCCCGCAATGCTTTCTAAGCACTGCTTCAAATATGGCTCCACGTTGTAAATGGGAACAATAATAGATACTTTTGGTTCAACTGCGGCCATAATGTCCTCAATAACGCTTTAATACCCTTTCATTGTAGTTGCACCAGCGAAGTCGCACAAGAAACAGGGCTAAGATACAATTAAGCCATGACACCGAAGGTTTCCATAGTCATCCCCATTTATAACGTCGAGGCTTACGTTGGCGACTGCATCCAATCAGTTCTTACGCAAACCTTTACAGACTGGGAAGCAATCTGCGTAAACGACGCATCGACGGACAATTCCCTTGTGCGCGTAAAAGAAACAATTGCCGCCGACCCCCGTTTTCGCATTATTAACCACGACGTAAACCAGGGGCTTTCAGCAGCGCGTAATACGGGGCTCGCACATACCAAAGGCGAATACGTCCTATTTCTTGATTCTGACGACATGTATGTTCCCCATGCTCTTGAACGCCTCGTAGACGTTGCAGGGCGAAACGACTTGGAAGTTCTCGACTTTAATGCGGAAGCATTTTTTGAAGAAGGGATAGATACTGCTTCACGTGGCGAGGCAGAATACTTGGAGCGCCCCAACATAGAAGGTATTCATTCTGGACCAGAGCTTTTTACTTTATATAACCAGCAGGACTGCTATAGACCCCCCGCGCCCTTCCACTTTATTAAACGCGTTCTTATAGAAGAAACAGGGCTTAAGTTTAAACAGAGCATCTTGCATGAAGATGAACTATTCAGCCCCCTCCTTCACGCACATGCAAAACGTGCGATGTTTTTAAACGAGCGACTTTATTTGTACCGCATCCGTAGTTCATCCATTGTCACTAAAAAACGTGGGATTAAAAACGTCGCAGGCCTTTTTACGGTCACACAAGAGCTAGAAAGATGGCTGAATGTACACGCAAACGAATATAGCCCTGACTTCGTAGAAGCATTCAAGCATAATGTTTGGGTACTACGCCAATCTATGGCGCGGGACATTCTTAACTGCACGGGGGAAGATATTGTTTTATTCGAAGAAGGTCTCACGCCCGAGCAGCGTACAGAATTTGAAAAGCACGGCATCCAGATGGCCATAGAAATAGAGCGAAAACAAAAATCGTGGAAAACGAAAGTCGGAGCTAATCTTGAAAAAGTTCTTGCTGTACTGCCGCGTAATCTTTCCCAACTTGCCAGGAAAACAATAAGCAAAGCTGCAAAGGAATAGTACTGTGTGGACCTTACTATTTGAGTCGATACTACTTCTTTTGCTGTTCCTTTATGTACCAGGAATTCTTTTCCTTCGTGGACTTGGCTTGCGAAAAAGCCGTGCTCTTGTTTATGCTCCGCTTTTTACCATTGTTGGCTATTCCTTGCTTGCTATTATCTACTCAAAGGTGGGCCTGGTAAGCAATTGGGTTTCTCTTGTAGCCCCGCTTACCGCACTCGGTGGGACGAGCTTTTTAATTGGACTCTTTTTACGCCAAAGGAACAACAGCCATTCACCCAAAGCTTCACTTACACAATACAAAGGTGCTGCATCCTTGGCTCTTTATTGTGTTGTTGCCATAGCTACCACGACACTGCTTTATATACTCCCCTTGGGTTCTGCAGATGCCTTTATTTGTGCCTTCGATATCGCACACCATATGGCCGTACCGCGTGTTTTCATAGAAACAGGCAACTGGTCTACTCTGTCCGTTACGCTCTTCCCCGGGGAAGCTGGTTCGTTCTACCCTTCAGTCAATTCTCTCTGTGCAGCACTTATCATCAGTGCGCTTGATGTTCCCGTTACACTTGCAATTAATGCGACAAATATTGTCTTCACTAGCCTCGTTTTCCCATTAGGTATGTGGCTCTTTATGGGTAAAGTATTCGGGTGGAAGGATTTCAGAACATACCTTGGAGCTTTCTGCTGCATG
Organism: uncultured Coriobacteriaceae bacterium; assembly: GCA_902768975.1. Lineage (GTDB taxonomy): Bacteria > Actinomycetota > Coriobacteriia > Coriobacteriales > Eggerthellaceae > CACXMZ01. Next base: position 133,515 of record CACXMZ010000006.1, on the reverse strand, counting down.
CTTTTTGCCGCATTTCCATGGGAACTCTTTACGCGGTCGGCACCAACCCTTTATGCCTTCTTCGTAGGTATATGCATCGTTCCCCATGCCATGGCCCTGCTCATGGATTGCTTGGAGCCCTGGCAAGAAAAACGCTCGCCACTCAGATCATATCCAAACACAAGCCGCAATACTTCTATTTGTAGCCGTACGGTTATCTTCTTTGTGGCACTTACTGCTATTGCCCTTTCCCATCCCTCTGCTTTCTTTTCATACATCCTCTTTGCAATTGCGTATATTGCGTATGTTTTATTTACACGAACCGCATCATTATCTAGGGGTAAACGCATAGCAATCGTGGTTCTCTGGCTACTTTTTTGCCTAGTGCTTTGGGTGCTGTTGAACAAGGCGCCTTTCATGAGCAGCACAGTGAACTACGAATATCCCGCAAAAGCAAAAGTTTTAGGCGGCGTAGCGCGTATTGTACTCATGTGGGCACCCCATGTGGGCGTTCAATATATCCTGGGGTTTGTTGTTGGCATAGGCGTACTTGCTTGTCTCTTTGATAAAAAACGTCGTTGGCTTCTGTTCCCCTTCTTGCTGACTGTTTTTATTACTTATTTCAGTATTATTTCGTCTCCAGGAGCATTTAAATCTATGCTTTCAGGCTTTTGGTATAACCACCATGTTCGACTTATGTCCACTATTGCAGTCTTTGCAATGCCCTTAGCAGCACAGGGCTTTGCCAGCATTGCAATAGCAGCGGAACTTATCGCTAAAAAAACGAGTAAAAGCCAGGCCCTAAAATCCATTCAACAAAAACTCAATAACACGGCCTCGATAACAAAACTCGGTACAACAATCACTGTCATTGCCATTGTTGCCATTGCCATCATTCCCGTGCCACTTCCTCGACAAACAACCCTTTATGGGTACGAACGTAAAATGGAAAACTTCAACAATCCAAGCTACGGCACAAGCTTCCTCACGCAGGAAGAACGCGATTTTCTTCAAACTGTGTCTTCGACTATTGGAAATGAGGGCGTCATTTTCAATGCGCCACACGATGGAAGTGCATACGCATATGCACTCAGTGGCATTAATATTGTTAATCGTTCGTTCCATGAAACCGACGACTACGCAATCCGCCTTCTTGCTTCAGATATCAATTCCATAGCAACAAACAAAGAGGTTGCACGCATTGCGAAGGACATGAATATTGAATATGTCATTCAACTTGACGCGCCAACTTCAGAAAAACGCACGCTGTACAGACCATCAGTACGAAATGACTCCTGGAAAGGAGTTCTTGAAATCCGGGAAGATACCCCAGGTTTTGAACTAGTCCTTGCCGAAGGTGACATGCGGCTTTATCGCATTATTTATCCAGGGACTCCTTAGGCACAGCTACTCTCTTGTCCCTAAATGAATACAGCATCCAGCTAACCATGGGAATTATTACAAACATGAGCGAATGCACATAGCGTGCCAGGCTCCCTGGTGAAATAAGTAGCGACAGCACAGTAAGAATGACTGGTATAAGGGCAGCACAGTCACGCTTGCGATTGAATAAAGTAATTGCAATACAAACAAATGGTAGCCAACCACCATAAAACCCTCTTGTTGTAAGCAAACCAATAATTGGGATACTAGAAACTTCGTTCATAAGAAAATCTCGTACCTTTGTTGCAGCATCCAAGAGAACAGTCGGGCGCTCAGCTTTAAAATCAAAGCCCTCACTTGTGCTGTTGAAATTTCGAGTCCAACGCTCACGTATTTCAGGGCTTGCTATATCGACATCAAAACCCATGCTCGTTGAAGGCAAAACCAACCGAGCAGAACACATGAGCGTGGCTTCTACATATAGAATGGGATGTCTTAAGGCACCTCTGGACCACAAACTTAGGTACTCGGATATCTGGATACTCGTTACATCAGGCCTAAACGTATTCTTCACTCCGTCGGCAAGAAGCCTGTCATATTTTTCTTGGGCTTTTTCAAGGTTAATTACCTTATCAATTTTGGCCAAATCATCATCAGTGAATTCTTCTGGGTGTGCCTTTAGTAAAGTTACGGTTTGCTGCAGGGGAATAAACAGGGTTTCCTGTTTCCCGCCAGGGGCAACATCTAAGGCAGTATGCAATGCGTTAGGTATAGCAAAAGAAAAAACAACCACAACCAATACTACAGCACTCGCCAAATAGCGGCGGCCTTGCTTTACAAACGGAAGAAGCAGAAGCAGCGAAGGAACACAAATAAATACACCCAGCTTCTTAGTTAAAAGGCAAAACCCGGTAGCAAGAATAAAAGCCACCAAGAATGGTTTGTTACGCAACACTTCCCCGCTAGTCCTAAATGCTTCCATATAGCAAATTACGAACGGAATAAATGCAATTGCGAACAAAGTATCCTTGGTTGAGTCTGCCGCAAAAGGCGCATAGTAAGGAAAGAAGATTGCAAACACAAGCGCACCAACGCGTACTGCACCTGGCAGGCCGAGCCGCTCCAAGTAACAAACTGCTAAACCAAGCATAATTGCCAAGGAAGCACTTTCACATAAAGTCAAAAGAAACAGACCAACATTTTGCGACCCGATAGCATCGCCCAAAGAATAAAACAGGCCAAACACCAGCGTATCGAATACAGGATGATGGTCGATAAATTCGGCATCTACCACTATGCCCATAGTGGTGTAGTACGTAGGGGCAGAAGCCTGGAACTGGTAGATCTGATTAAAGAAGTCCATATTGCTTACTGCCGGGTACATAAGAATAGTAATGGGCAGCCAGAAGAGGAAGATTACCATTCCGCAGAAAGCAATACCTTTTCTTGAGAGAACAATGCGTTTCCCTAGGCTTGGCTCTTCATGACCGCTGGCTTCAGCCCAATAGACCGGAAACCTTGTCAACAATAAATAGAAAGCTCCAGCTAATACAAGCCCCAGTGCGCACGATATAAGGGCACATAACACTGCGCTTTTGGGCAGCCAGGCATACGCCGCAAAGCTTTCGCCCCTAAAAAATACTGCAACGATGAAAAAAGAGGTAGCTAGCATCGCCCCAAGGACGAGGGAAAAGAGTAATGCCTTTTTGCTATTGTCTTCTTTAAAAAACAAGGTTACCTTGCCTGTGCAAGACGGATAAAGCACCTACTATTGTATGCGAAGTATTACTACACCAGCCAGTGCAAAATAGTCTTACCAAAACGGCGCGCACGGTCGTCGGCAAACGCCTTTGCAATATCACTCGTATCGTGAATGTCAAACACGCCACCCACAATACGAGACAGTTGGGCAACCACCTGGGGTTGCTCCTGGAACAGCGCAAGCGTGTTCTGGAAGTCTGCAAGCCCACTCCGACTGGAACCTAGCAAGCGTAGACCCTTTTCAAGCACCATGCGGGTATTAACGGGAACTGGGTTTTCAGAAACGCCCATAAGGGCAATGGTTCCTTCAGGGTGAATATGTTCAATAATTTGCTCAATAGCATCGGCTGAACCTGCCCCGCCCACGCACTCGAAAGCATGGTCAATTCGTAGGTCTGCAGGTACTTCGCTAATAACAAAAGTCCTGGTAGCAAAGGTAAAATCAGCAAGCTTTTCAGGGTTTTTGCCAAACATATATACGTCTGCTTCAGGAAAGCGCGTACGCAGCAACAAGCAGGTAATATAGCCCATGTTCCCGTCGCCCCACACGCCAAAAGCAGAACGACCCGCGTTAGCTGTAGCGTCAAAGCGGTCGAGAACATGCATGGCAACGGTAACCAGCTCCGTAAATGCTGCAACGTTCAAGTCGATGCCTTCAGGCAAAGGCACCACCCGGTTTGCCGTAGTAACCACCAGTTCCTGCATAAAACCGTCGGCGGAACTTGAACGGAATTTTGAAGACCGCAAATAGTTTTCAGCAATATAAGGGTGCTCTTCCGTAGGCAGATTAGGAATCATAACGACCTGCTGGCCAACCGAATACGTGCCAGACCCATCAAATACCACTTCACCATGCGCTTCATGAATCATGGCCATAGGCAGCTTTTCCGCCAAGACCTTAGGGTCGCGCAAACCCTGATAATAGCGCTGGTCGGCATGACAAATCGACAGATGCGTTGGACGTACTACCACGGCACTAGGCGCGACCACAACGTCTTCTATCGCAAGGTCAATCCTGCGCGGGGCCACAAGTTGATACACGGTATTCAGCACAGCAATACCCTACTATTCGTACTGCCCCAACAAAGCATGTGCAATGCGCAGGTCAACAGGGTAAGTAATCTTAATATTAAAAGGTTCACCTTCAACTAACGCAACAGGGCGGCCGCGCAGTACAAAGGCTTTACACGCATCGGTCAGCTGTGCCTCTTCGTCGCTAGAAAGCTCGCTATAAACTTCCTTCAAAGCTTGGAGCTTAAAGCTTTGTGGCGTTTGCCCCTGGTACATTTCCCCACGTAGAGGAATGGAATCAATCTCTTTGCCCTGCGCACTTACCACGATGGTATCGCTCGCAGGAATGACAGTGTCGCAGGCATCGTGGCTTTCCAACGCGGCAAGATTATCCTTAATGATGCGATAGGTAACGAAGGGACGGACCGAATCATGCGTGAGCAAAACAGTGTTCGCGTCCGTCGTATAGTTTTCTTCAATCCAGGCAATGGCATTTTGGATTGTGCCACTTCGCGTGCTGCCACCAGAAATAACAACTACTTTTTCCGAAGCAGGAAGATGGGTCGCAACTAAGTCCTTCGCGGCTTCAACCCACTCTACTGGACACAAAAGCAGCACCCTTTCGAATTCAGGCATCAGAACAAATTTTTCAAGCGTATGAATAACAATGGGCCTTTCGCCCAAGAGCTGAAATTGCTTAGGCTTGTCTGTGGCGCCCATACGGGTACCATGTCCACCAGCCAAAATTGCAGCAAAGTTCATTCTTTCCTTCCCCCAAAACAAATACTATACGGTTGTTAATTAATCCGAACGAGCCCTTGCTCATTTTCTTTATAATGCAACCCGCACGAACAGACCAAAGAATCATTTAATCGGGCGCCGCACTCACACACCCAGCCTATTTGACGTGCAGGATTACCAACAACAAGCGCGTAATCTGGCACGTCCCTAGTACACACAGAACCAGACCCCAGCATTGCATACCGGCCGATAGTATGTCCACATACGACTGTTGCATTTGCGCCAATCGAAGCTCCCTCTTTTACTAAAGTCTTACTAATCTCCCAGCCTTGGGAAGAGTGCGCCCTGGGAAATAAATCGTTAGTAAATACGCATGAGGGACCACAAAAGACATTGTCTTCAAGTACTACGCCATCATAAATTGAAACATTATTCTGGATTTTGCAATCATCTCCTATGATTGCTTCACATCCAACGTTTACATTTTGCCCCAAAACACAGTTTTGCCCAATCTGAGCTCCGGCCTGCACATGGGAAAAATGCCATATTTTTGTACCATCGCCAACAATGGCCCCGTCATCTACGATACTCGTTTCATGAACAAACACTGTCATGGCAATCCTGCCTTCTAAAACAAATAGAACTAAAGACCGTATACCGCTTCTTTTACTTTGTCGCATATTGCCAAACTGCGCAATGTTGAAACTCCACTTGTAATTGGGGTTTCACCATTGTCGATACAAAATGCGAAGTGCTTAAGACTTTCTTTCAAAGGTTCAACATTTGGAACGAAAACACGCTCTATAACATTTTCTTGAGAATATAGCGGCGTATAGCCCAGATCAAGCGAGTAACGAGTCTTTCGCGCTGCCGTAAGCGTTCTGTTTAGCAAATCCGCCTCGATGTAAGATCTTTCGCAATGGACAAATACTTTACGAATCTTTCCCTCTGTCGCACGCGAACTTACGATAGATGCAACAACGTTATTTTCGAACTGCAACAAGGATTGTACGTAGTCGGCATATTCTTTGCTGTATGAATTGGTTCCAAATGCCGCGAGAGATTTACACTCCCTACAAGGCATAATCGCATTCATTAGAATATCAATATCGTGGATCATTAAGTCGTAAATGACATCAGTATCGCTTATTCTGGTGTCCTTGGGGGAACAGCGCTTGATGTCAATGCCAATAATAACCTCGTTCGCAAGAATCTTTTCAAGCTCACGAACAACTGGATTAAAACGCTCAACCTGGTCGACCATCAATACTTTATTAGCGCTTTTGAAAGCATCTACTACTTCCTCGGCATCGGCTTCTGAAAGCGCCAGCGGCTTTTCCATAAGTACATGTACACCCGCTTCGGCAGCAGCAAGCCCTATTCGCTTATGCATCGAAGACGGCGCAGCAACAACTAATGCATCAACCTTCCCGAGAAGATCTTCTTCTGAAGAACATGCAATATCGGTTAAGCCTAGGGCTTCAACTTGATTAGAATCGGGATCAAAAACAGCTGCCAGGTCGTAAATATCCTTTAGTTCACGCGCCAAACGCACGTGGTTCTTTCCCATGTTACCAACACCAATAATGCCTAATGTAATCATAGGGTATTACCTTCCACTCTAAATTAAGCAAAAAAGCTTTCTACCGCACTAATAACCTGGTCTTGGTCTTCTACCGTCATCTCGGGGAAAACTGGCAAGCAAACAGATCTCTTGCAAACACTTTCAACCACAGGGAGCGAACCTTCTTTATAGCCAAGACCTATATAAGCTTTTTGTAAATGTAAGGGAACAGGATAGAATGCGCCAACACCAATGCCAGCCTCTTCAAGCTTCTTGATAAATGCGTCCTTATCTTCACAAAGAACAGCATATTGATGCCAACAAGTGCTCCTATAATCATTGTCGTTAGAAACAGGCACTTGCAAGGGAAGATGATGAAAAGCTTCGTTATATCTTTTGGCAATTTGACGTCTGCTTGAATTATATTCGTCTAACTTCTTAAGCTTAACAAGCAAGATAGCGGCCTGGATACTATCAAGGCGTGAATTCGAACCAATAAGATAGTTATAGTATTTATAAGGGTCGTATAACGAGTCTGAATGCTGGTCAATATTTGCCATTTCGCCAACATCGTAGCCAAGTGAAGAAGCGGCTTCAAAGCCCGTTTTTCCAGCTGCATGGGCTTTTAGCGCACGGCATGCGTTAGCTAATGTGTCGCTGTTAGTAGTAATCATTCCCCCGTCACCAAAAGCACCTAAATTCTTTGTGGGATAGAAAGAAAAACAAGCTAAGTCGCCCAGATTCCCAGCCATCTTTCCTTTGTACGTGCTCCCAATAGCTTGGCACGCATCTTCAATTACAAAAAGGTTATGATGCTTCGCAATAGCATTTATTTCATCCATGTCTGCGGGTGTGCCGAAGATATGAACTGGCAGAATTGCCTTTGTTTTTTCTGTTATCGCGGCCTCAATTAATGCTGGATCAATATTAAGAGAATCGCCCTGAATATCAACAAAAACAGGAATAGCCCCTGTACTTGAAATAGCCTCTGAAGTTGCGAAGAAGCTAAATGGGGTTGTAATAACTTCGTCGCCGGGACCTATGCCAACCGCTTTCAGTGCGATCTCCAAGGCATCGGTGCCATTTCCGCAGGTGATTACATGCTTTACGTCAATGTATTCTGCAAGCTCTGCTTCAAGACTTTTAACAGCGGGGCCTTCTACAAAGGCACCTGAACGCATAACTTCTAAAACTGCCGATTCGACTTCATTCTGTATTTGACTATACTGCCGACTTAAATCTAGAAATGGGACTGTCATTTGAGCTCCTTCTTTCAATACTGGCTGTATTGTATACAAACAGTGGCCTTCATAAAACCAGCTACCTTCAGTTGAATTATAAAATATCAGCAATTATGAAAGAAAACAGGATTCATATGATCAAACTAGGCGTATCAGAAACTAGTTTCCGAATATTACACTTGCACGTTTGATTCCAAAACAGTCTTCCACATACAACGCAGTCCAAGGTGAACTTATATCATCAACGGCTGCAAACACGCTATGAACCAAAATATACGTACCTAACAATAAGCTTCAACTTTTAAACCCAAAATAGAAGTCCAATATACAAACAAGGTACGTACGCATTAATAATGGACTTTTAAGTCCAAAAAAGAAGCACGAAATGGTGCGCCAAAAGCATTGATTATTGTCTCAGTATTTGTGTATTCTTTATAAGAGAACTAGCTGGTAGCAACCCCGTGCGCTTCTTCTCCCATGTTTTCCTGCTCCCACCACGACAAATCTTTTATACTTAACGTATAAGATTATTCTCTAGTCGATGTTGCAAAAACGGCATTTGCTTCGAAACATCACAGAGATACGGTCCTTGAAGTTGCTGAAAGCAGGGAAAGAATTAATGTTGGAGAAAATAAGCATCATCGTCCCCGCCTATAACGCAGGTTTATATCTTGCCGAGTGCATGGAGTCGGTGCTTATACAAACTCATCAGTCATTTGAGCTGATTGTTGTCAACGATGGCTCTACTGATGATACCCAAGCAATTGCTACAAGGTATTCTCTCACGGACTCGCGCGTCCACGTAGTAAGCGTTATTAACGGCGGACAAGGTCGTGCAAGAAATTTTGGGCTGAATTTCGCTACGGGAAAATATATTCTCTTCCTCGATGCTGATGATACGCTAGAACGTACTGCGTTACAAACCGTACTGCAACGCATTGAAAATGACGATTCTGACTTTGCACTTTTTTCGTTTAAGTATTTTCGAGGCGCAACCCAAAAATTTAACAACACAGAACGGTTTTTTGGAGAAAGAATTCTTGAGGGACGTGAGCAGGTTAATCGCATATTAGACTGTAAAGCATATTTTTCGGTTACGCGTCTTTATAAAAAAGAGTTTTTAGATACTCACAACATCAAATTCGCTGAGGGACACCTTTATGAGGATAACCCCTTTATAACTGAAGCTGTTTTGTGTGCAAATAGAGTTAGCATTATCCATTCACCCCTCTATAATGTCCGCGTCCATTCTGGCTCATCCACAAAAACAGACACCGATACCAGGAAGCATTGTGACGATTATATTTCTGCAGTAAGAAAATGTGTTGACTTGCTCTTATTACACAATGAGGATGCAAGTATTGAAACGGCAAAGTATTACTACACATATTATGCCACTAGACGATTCATGAGATACTACTATGACCGAGTTCCAAAAAGTATCCGGAATGAATTCCTTGACGCCTTTCTCGACGCTCTATCAAAACTCGGCGATTTCCCTATTCTTTATGAAAATGACAAGTTTCTGGCATTTTGCAAAAAGAACCATGTTTTTGTTCGTAAAAGGAAATTCCTCTTACGAATGCTAACGTTTTATATGAGAAAAGGTAGAACCGCAAAAAAAAGGTTTATCAACAAAATTAAAAAACAACTGCAGACAAAGGACTCCGGCTCCAACATAACGATTAGGCCCAATGCCAGAAAAGACGCGTTAGAAATAGTTCGACAAAGCAATACTATTCTCTTTATTGGTTTCGACCATCGTTATACGGGAAATTCAAGGTATTTATTTGAATCTCTTTTGCAGCGCTATAAGAATGATACCTCGCCCAATGACTACCGTATGGTTTTTGCTACAAACAGCACTCTTGTTGATGATGAGCACCGCATATCACCAGATGATCCTGATTTTCTTGCAGAACTCAGCTCTGCAAGAATACTGGTATTTGAATCGTGGATTCCGAAGTCATTTAAAAAACAACCTGGTCAATACTGGATTCAGTTATGGCATGGCTTACCTTTTAAAAAGATGCTCTTTGATTCAGAAGAAAAAGCAATTTTTTCGGTTAATCCTCAAAGCAAGAACAACCATTATGCAGATATACGCCGCTGGAACTACCTCGTTGCAGAAAGCAGTCTTTCTTCACGTATTTTTGAAACAGCCTTCCTGGTTCCCCAAGAAAAGATACTCTTGAGTCAATATCCACGCGTAAATTATCTCATCACTAACAAAAATAATGAGTCTCTTCGGAATACACTTTCAAAAAAGTTCTCTTTAAATTCCGACAAAAAAATAGTGCTTTATCTCCCAACATGGCGAGATTACAACTACGGCCGCGATGAAAGCCAAATGGACTTTACATATCTTCTTGACACAGACAAACTACAAGGCCTACTTGGAGACGACTATTTAGTAATAAGCAAAGACCATTCCTATCTCCACAATAAGGACAATGTGTCAACTATCTCTCCCGACGACGAAACACAAGAACTGCTTATAATCGCAGACTACGTTATTACCGACTATTCCTCTGTTCTTTTTGATGCATTTGCTGCCAACATTCAAGTTCTGCTTTATATCACTGATTTCGACAAATTTGACTACTACCGTGGCGTATATCAGGAGATATGGAACGTTTTACAACCTCTAACAACAGACAATTGCTCCGAATTGGCATCCATGATAAAAAATGATTCACACCGTAATACTAACGAATTAATAAGAAAGTATTTCGTCCAAAATAATATTCCAAAACACGCCGTAAGCAACCTCATCCACAGGCTATTACTGAAAAAAAATGTTTTGCCAAGTTATATTTTCACAATTAGCCAAGCAGAAAACATTAGAGAAACAATAACAGAAATAGCGGCAAACCCTCCTTTTTCAGATCAAAAAAGGAATATATTGTTCTTACATCTTTGTGAAGATACCATCAAGTCCAGCAGCAATCTAACCCACGATTTTTCGAAATATGGAATCCAGTACTTACCAATATTCAGTATTGGCGAACTATCCAAGTTCGAAAAAGAACTTGTACCAACTGGCTTATTATTCACATCAAAAGAATTAGCTGAAACATACTGCAGAGAGTATCCAGCAGAATACAGGGATGCTTTCGTATGGAATAAAAAAGAAAAAGCTCTGAGTCGCATAAATGGATAACACAAACACAACATCGTCGCTTGTTTACGCATTATTCCTCGCGGGTCTAGCTATTATAGTATTGCTAGCCTCGTTGTCTGGCCTATCTGTTCTCGGCCTTTTCTTTTCAAAAGCCCCGAGCATACATACTGCACTTCTCGCGGTCATAGCAACTGCTGCCCTTTTATTCTTTACAACACATAAACTCATCAAAGATATTCACCTTTACTTACTTGGCCTCATCTTTGTCATCATTGCAGTCGCAATCTCGCTGCTTCTCGCATCAGTTTTTGTAGATCTTAGCTGGGATGGCAACAATTATCATAAGACTGCTATTTATGCACTTAAAAATGGGTGGAACCCACTCAGTGGGTCAGTTTCATCAACCACCTTATATAGCGAACTATACCCAACGAACGAAGAGGCTTTATGGATTGATCACTACCCACACGGACTTTGGCTTATCCAATCTTCAATCTACGATGCTTTTAATAATATTGAAATGGCTAAGGCAACTACAGTCTTCCTTGCTTTTTCTTTACTACTGTTAACTGCATCATTACTTGCGATGAGTGGAGTTGGTATCATTCGCTCGCTAGGCATTGGCCTTTTGGCCGCAATAAGCCCCGCTAATCTCGCACAATTTACAACTTTTTATTGCGATGGCTTTTTATACAGCGGACTCGCTATTCTATTGCTTGGTCTTATTTTCATAATACCATCTTCGTTTTCGACCTATCGAAAAGCCTTCTTGCTACAAATCTCATCAGCCTTTTTACTTTGCACAAATACAAAGTTCACGGGTCTTGCATACGCAGGCGTATTTGCTCTCGCATTTTTATTGCTTTATTTTTTTCTTTGGGTAAAACGTGATTCACATGCAAAAACACTGCAACAACTTGTTAGCACAGGCTGCTACTTCCTAATAACAGTTGTTTTATCTGTACTAGTATTTGGCTGCAGTAGCTATGTATTGAACTTCCTGCACAATGGCAACCCTCTTTACCCCTTGGCAGGGGAAGAGAAAGTTGACATTATCTCATACAATGAACCTCCATCTTTTGAGAGTAAGAGTACTTTTGAAAAGCAGGTATACTCTTATTTTTCAGAAGCATCGAATCTTCCCAGAGATAATGAAGGTATACGTAGTGAACCCGTTCTGAAAATACCTCTATCTATTTCAACTACGGAATTAGAAACACTTTCTGTTCCGGATCTTCGAATAAGCGGTTTTGGGGTTTTATATAGTGGAATAATTCTCATTAGTATCCCACTATATATCGGAATGCTTATAACAAGCTTCAAAAGAAAGCGGATTGTTTTTTATATTGTCCTAACTTATACCATCGTTTCTGCGGCACTCGCTTTCGGAATATCAGATAGCTGGTGGGCACGTTATAGTCCCTATGTTTATTATTCCAATATTATTCTTTTAGCTTACTACTCTCTCTGTCCCATTAACACTAATCAAATATACTCGCACTTATGCCACTTCGCAAAATGCTCACTGGTCTTCTTGCTTATAACCAACTGCTATCTTTGGCTCACTTTTGGCGTGGCAGCAAATTACGGAAAAAGCAACATGACGAATAGTCAACTCAAAGAAATCAAGGAGAAATGCGAATCAGAGAATGTTCTTCTTGAAGTATCGTGGCGTAATAGACCTGGCCCAATTTACACTTTTTATGACAACAACATCGAATGCGTCATTTATAAAACAGATGAATTAATGTCAAATCCAGATGGAACGTTTTATTCTGTCTCGTATCGATTTATTAAACCAGATGGGTCACAAGCATGAAACAATACCTAAAGTTGATGCGCGTTCATCACTACGTCAAAAATATACTCATTTTCTTTCCGCTTATTTTTGCTGGTCAAGTAACATCTACAGACAAACTATATAACGCACTACTCGCCTTTTTTGCTTTTTCTTTTTTGGCATCCGCCATTTATATTATTAACGATATTGGTGATATAGAAAAAGACCGCAACCATCCCAAAAAAAGAAAACGACCGTTGGCATCAGGAGCAATCTCAAAGCAAAATGCAATTATTGTGGTCACCATGCTCATCGCCCTTAGCTTGATTCTCCAGTATTTAACCTTACATCCAAAAGGCTTTTTGTTACTTGTTATTTATTTCGCCATTAACATCGCCTATAGCATAGGCGGACTCAAAGAAATACCCATTTTAGACGTTATCATTCTTGCGGCAGGCTATATCATTCGCGTTCTCTATGGTGGTATTGTCGAGGACATCCATGTATCAGCATGGCTTTACCTTACCGTACTGGCTGGATCATTTTATCTAGGGCTGGGGAAGCGTCGTGGAGAGCTCGCTCAGATTGACAAGGGCCTTTCTACTCGACCAGTTCTTTCAAAATACTCGTATCCTTTTCTTGATAAGATGATGTATCTTTTCCTTGCTTTGGCAAACGTGCTTTACGCCTTGTGGGCCCGTGAAGCAGCGCCAGGCATGCTTCTATCTGTGCCCTTCTTATGGGCTCTTTCTATGAAATACTCATTAATAATAGAAGGTGAATCGGATGGAGACCCGATGGAAATAATAATGAACGACAGGGTTCTCATTGGGCTTACAATGGCTTTTGTCATAACTATTTTTTTAAGCCTGTATACTAACCTACCTTCTTACCTTTAAAAAGAAATCATGGCTAGGCAATCTAATTTTGAAATATTGCGCATATTATCAATGCTATTTATCATTTCGTTTCATTATGCTCTAAAGGCAGGATGGGATTATTCAAATGCAAGCCTTATCAACAAGATCACTGCAGACTACTTTATTATGCTGGGCGAGGTTGGTGTCAATTGCTTCATTCTGATATCTGGTTATTTCCTTATTAAAGGTAGTTTTTCAAAAAAGAAACTACTTCTATTGCTTTTAGAGGTGCAATTCTACAATTACCTCTCTCTATTTATGGTATCGCATTGCAAACTCGATGTATTTTTATCTTCGCTTACCATTTCCAATGTTTTCCCAACGCTATTTGGAGTCTACTGGTTTGCAACTGCGTATATTCTCTTATATATTTTTTCCCCATATCTCACAAAAAGTTTTTTCGCCCTTAGCAAGAAAGATGTTCGCAAACTAATCGTAACCCTTTTCCTTATCTTTTCTTTAATTCCCAGTTTCATGGGACTTACCAAAGGCGCCTCGTTTGGCTTTCTTGGCTATAGTGAAGGTTTTTTAAACTACAACCGTTTTATCTGGATGGTAACACTATTTTTTATTGCTTCTTATATAAGAATCTACGATAGCGACAAACCATTCTTATTTCCAGCCCGCTTTTATTTCATGCTAACTTTTTTACTGCTTATTATTCTCGGTCTTTTTTTCTTGCTTACGGAACTCCATCCAAATCTTTTGAGCCCATTCGGTATAAATTCTGCGCAAATCTTTTGGCCGCCAAATTCCTTAATCACTCTTGCTTTATCGTTATCGCTCTTTATGGGATTTCAAAAACTTAAAATTGGCTCAATATCTCTTGTTAACATAATGGCATCTACAACTTTTGGCATCTATCTACTTCATGATGGCCACCTAAAAACAGTGTTGTGGAACAATATTTTTAACACGAATACAATGATTGGACGAGATGACTTGGCAATACAAATTATTATTGCAACTCTTTCAATTTTTGTGTTTGGTGCCTGCTTTGATTTAATGCGCCAACAAGCAGAGAAAATTGTTTTGAGATTGTGCGCATTTTTGGAGGCCCGAAATGAACGTCTTTGATTTCGACGGAACGATTTACCGTGGTGACTCATCGGTGGACTTCTTTTTTTTCTGCCTAAGAAAGCATCCGTCAACAATTAAAATGTTGCCACGGTTTACACGAAGTCTTTTTTATTACAAATTAGGGAAAATAGAAAAAGAGACGCTCAAGGAATCTTTTTTTTCATTCCTATGTAATATTCCAGATATCAAGACTGCTGTTGCTCTGTTTTGGGATTCCAACCAAAGCAAGATTAAATCATGGTATATCGAAATTCATAGGGATGACGATATAGTGGTTTCTGCTTCACCACAATTTCTTCTAGCCGAAATTTGCAGAAGGCTTCAAATAAATCACCTTATTGCTTCGGAGGTCAACCCATCAAACGGATGCTTTTTTTCGAAGAACTGTCATGGTGCAGAAAAAGTTACGCGTTTATTTGAAAAGCACCCAGATGCTGCTATTGATAATTTTTTTTCAGATTCACTTACCTACGACAAACATCTTGCAAGATTAGCAAATCGCGCCTGGTACGTTACCAAAGACGCAATACAACCATGGCCTACTAAGCAACTATAATACTTCCTAGTAAACGCTGAGCGGACCGTCCGTCGTCGCAAGGACAAAACTCATCAATGAAGAGTTTGTATTCATCGCCGTAGTGTTCGAAATAGCTCTCAATTTGTCCTAAAGCATCAGACAGCTCCACCGTAGTGGTGCATAAGACCCCCGGCACATCATGAATATCGAAATAGAAGTCGCGAACGTCACCAGAATAGTGCTCAAGGTCCGGGACATACAGCAGCAAAGGCTTCCCTGTATTGCAGTAGTCAAACATAACACTTGAATAGTCGGTAACGAGCACGTCTGAAGCAATCATGCAGTCATTTATATCGTCGACTTTTGACACATCAATTACGAAGCCGTCATATTTTTCAAAGTCGAACGTATTCGCAATGTAGTAGTGCGGACGGAAAAGAACTGCCCACTCTTTACCTAGATGTTCATATAAGTAATCAAAATCGAGCAAATAATCAAGCGTGTAACCTTCCCCTGCTTTATAAGAATCATCACGCCAGGTTGGCGCATACAGCAATGCTTTTTTTCCAGCTGGAACACCAAGCCTTTGCCGCATTACTTCGGTAATCTGAGGATTGTTTTTTGCTTTTACCAAGGCGTCATTTCCGGGGTCCCCGACTTCAAGCACAACGCTGGCCTTCCGATCTTCTGGGAGGGAAAATGCGCTAGTTAGGTGCTCTGTTACAAAGGGCGAAGCCGAAAGCATATAGGTCCACTTTTGGCTGTCGATAGCAAAGCGCCACGCAAGTTCGCTTGTGGTATTAAGGGCATTCGCGGTTTCAATGGCAACGTCTGCCCCGAGCTTTTTCAGAGGAGTACCATGCCAACATTGAACGTAGATTTGTTCTTCCTTGGGGTATACATATTCAGGAAGCCGCGTGTTTATAATAATGTATTTTGCAGTTGCAAGGGCCTGGAAGTATTCCTGCCTCCCCCGTTTGATAAAAATAGTTCTTTCTGTATCGAATCTGCTTACGTCTATTTCTACATCAGGCCTAAAAGACCATATGAAGATATAATCGTCGAACCGCGAATCTTGCAGCATTGCTTCATATATTGCCTTTGGCGAATCGGCATACCAACGCCCAAAAAAAGACTCGAAGAATATCAGCTTTTCATCAATGGGGACATTACGTGCAATCTGTTCGTAGCGTTTTTGCTGAAGTCCCCAATATAATTTTCGCGCAGCAAGGCGCGTCCTTGGCATATGGCGCAATACACTTAGAGCAGCATTTCTGAAATAGTAACTACTTTCGAAAAACGTTTTCATTAATTTACACCTTTATCAAGGCGCTCTTTTACCTGGGTGGTGGAAATACCAGGGGTTCTGTCCAAGTAAACCAGTTCGCAGTAATCGCGCAAGTATTCAAAGCGATCCGACCCTGCCCAGTCGCCACCCATAACCACTACGTCAATGCCATATTCTTTAATATCGTCCACCTTTTGTTCCCAGGTATTTTCCGGGATAACAAGGTCTACATAACGCACGGCTTCAAGCATTTCACGACGTACTTCGTAAGGATAAAAGCTTTTCTTTCCTTTTCCTGCATTAAATTCGTCAGTTGAAAGAGCTACTACAAGATAGTCCCCCAGCTGAGCGGCCCTTCGGAGCAAGCGCACATGGCCATAGTGCAACAGGTCATAAGTTCCATAAGTGAGAACACGCTTTAAGCCCGTATAAGTCTTATCTACCGCAATGCCTTCAACTATTTCAAGCTTTTTTTCGGCATCTACTGCTTCATTACGTGCTCCCATGAAGACTCCTTAAACTATCTTAAACAAGTTATACAACGTAGTGCTTTATCTAATAATACCTGAAAGAAGGTGTAGAGCAGAACTAATGCTACCCCCCTCCACGTTGCCTGCGTATTCGTTAATAAAAGCACTAAAAGTACCCTTGGTACGATACTTGTCTTCTTTGAAACAGGCATCAACGATATCTGCCGCTACGGCAAATGTATCAATTGGAAATACATCCCATGGGTCGACATTTAAGCCAGGGCTTTCACGGTATTCTTCAATGTCTGGTACATAAAACAATACGCGCTTCCCTATTATGCCGGCATCAAGCGCGATAGCAGAATAATCACTAATTACCGCGTCGGCAACTTGAAGCGCTTTTATTGTTGGACTTTCCAAGGTAACAACCCGAACACCTTCATTCGACAGTTCCCATTGGAATACTTTGTCGAGCGGATGGCCCGCAACTACCAGCAATACATCTTTACCCGCAAAAGCACGGGCAAGAGTCATAACATTTTCTTCAAGCCAATTTGAATTGCTATTGCCCTTGCGAAAGGTAGGTGCATATAAAACTACCTTTGCATTCGACCCCTCACTAATACCTAACTGTTCTTTTACGGCCCTTATGTCTTCTTGGCGCATTTCTTCATATTCAGGGCTCAAGAGGTAGTCTTGCCGTGGCAAACCTAACGAAAGAATATTCCCAACATTGACATGAAATGCCTGCGCAAAAGCTGGTCTAGCGCCATAACAACCGGCAATAACGTAGTCATAGCCCTTATGCATGCGAAAGGCTTCCGCGTCTTCGCTGCTTCGTCCTGCTGGCGTATCGAGGCACTGATACCCAAACTTTTTTATTGCCCCTGAAGCATGCCAAAGCTGAATACAGACACTTTTATGAGCAGAAGGAATGGACACTGCTGGCACATAGCCATCTACAAAACACACCTTTGAAGTAGCTACCAAATAAAGCTGTTTTAGAAAAAGCACAATGCCCAATTCCCCACCCTTGGGCACGCATGCCCATACAGTTTTGTACTCGGGGAAATGCTTATTGAACTCTGGTTCAAGAAGTTGAAAGTCGAAAGGCTTCGCCGACTGGCGCGACAAAAACGCAATAGTGTTTTGCTGCGGCAACAAGCTTAAAATGGCAAACATGCCACGTATACAACTTGCTAAAAGCTTTTTAATAAAAAGATTCATAGCCCAACACTATGCATAATTTTCTTCATAGAAGACCGTTGCGTCTTCGATTGATCCGTCAAAGACCTTTTTCCCTTCGTCAAGCACAATGCCACGGCTGCAAAATTGCTGGGCTGTACTAGAAGAATGGGTAACAAAAAGTACCGTGACATTTTCGTCCATCATTATTTCACGGATGCGGTCAATACATTTACGCTGAAAGGCTTTGTCCCCTACCGAAAGAGCTTCGTCAACCACAAGAATTTCTGGGTCTATTGCTACAGCAAATGCAAAGCCCAGACGTGCCTTCATGCCACTGGAGTAAGAGCGCATAGGCTGGTCTATATAAAGGCCAAGTTCAGCAAATTCAATTATTTCAGGTTCAATTTCTGCAATCTCTTGCTTAGAAAGCCCCAGAATCTGACCACGGAGCCCGATGTTTTCACGCCCCGTAAGCTGCATATCAAAACCAGCTTGCAACTCCAACAATGCGCTCACGCGCCCGTTAACTTCAATTTTGCCGCTCGTGGGGTGTGCAACCCCCGTAATCATTTTGAGCGCAGTACTTTTTCCTGCACCATTGTGACCCAAAAAGGCAACCGCTTCGCCTTTTTTTATCTCAAACGAAAGGTCGTCATTGGCATTAACGCTGCCAAGAAACACCCCTTTGCGTTTGTAGTTAAAAATTCCCAAGAAGCGGCCACGGTCATTTTTATAAAGGTTATAGGTCTTAGTAACGTGGTCGAACTTAATAGCAGTTTCGCCAGTTGAACTGGTTTTATGCAAATCTTTTGCGTCGCTTAAGGCAGGGGCTTTTGCTTCTTCGTTAGAGGACATCGGCCACCTCCTCATTAAACTTTTTATAAACTAGCAACATTACGACAAGGGTTAATACAAAAACTACTGCAAAGCCAAGCAACGCACCCTGGTCTTCCCAGAACCAAGCTTTATCGTAAAAAGCAGAGCGAAATGCCACCACAAAAAAAGTGACGGGATTAAATTGAAGCAAAGTGTGAAGCCATGGAATAGGGATGTTATTCACATTGAAGATTACACCCGAAAGCCAAAAAATTGGGGTGCCAAAAGCCTTCATAAGATTCGCAACGTCTTTACTTATGGCAGAAAGCTGCGAAAGCATAATGGAAAACATATCCCAGAAAACAAACATGAGTAGCAAAAGAATTGGCACTTGCAAAAGGTATATATCGAGCTGCTGCCCGCATGCAAAATAAATGACAAGAAGTGCCAGCTGCAAAAAAACTTGAACAATCATGGTTGCGCCCGTAAAAATACCCGAAATACCGCTAATGGGAAACTTGACCTTATTCACCAAGTAGGAATAGCGGTGCAACACGTCGCAACCCTGGTTAATCATGTCCGACATAAAAAACCAGGGGATAAGACCTGCGCAAAGCCAAAGGATATACGGCGGACCATCCGTTGACTCCCCCGCACGCAAGCCAATTTCAAGGGCGAACCAAAAGCAAAAAATATAAAGCGCAGGCTTGATAAAAAACCACGCCCACGAAAGCACGGCGCCCCGGCTTTTTTTGCGCAATTCAAACAGAGAAAGGTTGGCTATACGCCCACGCCATTCCCAGTTGTCCTTCAATATGGTTCCCAGTGTTTTAAGCACACTGCTCCAGTTCATCCTGTGTTTTGTCTTGCACAATTGTACCCGATAAGGCATACCACGCCCAAGCAAGCAATAGAGGACTTATGTAGAGCATAGGTAGCACGTAGCGTGGCGACGAAACGGGTGAAACAAAGAAAAATGCCATAACAATTAAAGCGGGTACCAGGCCTAATAAAAGCATGGGTTGGGAGCTGCGCTCATCTGCGCTACCACACGTCTGAATGCGCCGTGCATACAAAACCACCAACAATGCAAAAACGGGAATCCATCCGCCATAAAACCCTTGCGTGAAGAACAACGAAACTAAAGGTAGGTTGCTAATCTTGCTTTCAATAGAGTCGAATTCAAGATAATTATTCAGTTCTATGAGTGCTTTGGGTTGCGAAATATCGACGGCATAGCCAGGGCTCACTGAGGCAAACAGTTCATTTCTGTAGCCATAGTCTTCATCGGTATAGTACGTAAACTTCAGGTAAGGAATATACTGCATAGCCGTTGTACCTGCTATTGAATAGGCATACTCAATAGGGTGCTGGATACCCTTCTGCAACCAGATTTGAAGAAACTGGATTATGTCTTGACCTGTAGCGCTCGAGTGGAAAGTATTTTTCGCCCCATCCGCACGAAATACCTCATAGTCGCGTTGTGCGCGAGAGGTATCGAAGACTTTATTGATATCAAGTAGTTCAGCCTCTGAAAAGGAGTCTGGCTGCTCAATAAGAAGCGTAGTTGTTTGCTGTATGGCCGGGGAGAGCATCTCCTGCTTACCGCCCGGGGCAACGCCCCCCACTAATGGGCTCACAATCCAAGGAACAAAGAGCGAAAAACATACAACTGTTGCTATCGATAGTGCCAAAAAACGTGCTCTAAACTTCCCGAGAGCTCCAATCAAAACAATTAAGCATGCGACCAATACGTACACGCCAAGCTTTTTGAACAAGATACAAAAGCCGCCTAGAAGGAAAAAGGCAACTATAAAACGCCTATCTTCTAGGACGCCCCCTCTGGAGCGAGCAATTTCCAGCCACATAAGAAACCAAGGGAGAAAAACGGCAACATAACTCACATCTTTAAGCATAGTGGCCGCGTAATGGCCAAACAGGGGAAATACTGCAAAAAAGAAAAGGGTTAGAAAGCGCAAGCCATAGGGAACTTTTTGGCGTTCTAAATAACAAGTTGTAAGACCGAGCTCAACTGCAAGCACAATACTTTGGAGCACGACAAAAAGAAAGATTCCGAAGTTTTGCGATCCAAATGCATGCCCTAAAGACCAAAAAGCGCCATATAGTAGCGTCAGCGTTGCAGGATGCGAATCGATTATTTCGGCATTTATTGTTTCACCCGTGGTGGTGTAATACGTTGGAGCGCCCGCCTGAAACATATACAACTGATTATGCGTGTCCATGGTAAAGCCCGAAGGATACATGATGACGATAATTGGTAGCCAGAATAAAAAAATGACTACAGAAGCAATGATGACGTCCCTACGTAAAAAGTGAAGTGATAGCCCTGGAATACTGAATCTGCGAAAAACCTGGTTAATTGAAGAATACTTTGTCAGGAACAAATAGAAACAAATACCGGTTACACAAGCGAACAGCACAGCAATTGCAATTGAAGCGTCAAAACTGTCTGGCAGCCAGCTTAAAAAAGCTTGAACTAGATGCGGGTACGACACTTTTACATATTCATTAATCAGGACAGCTGCAATTAAGGAAAAACATGCATAGAGAGTCCAAATACCTGCATAAACAATAGCGCGTTTTTTCTTAGCCGAATTAAGCACCTACTAAGCCCCACTTGAAAGCGAAACTACAACCGTATTCGGGTTTCCGCCTGCATCGACCACTGCCATGCATTCTTTCCATGCTTCTTCGTCGCGATTCACGACCCAAACACCTTCATTGGTCATTTGGCCCTGGTATGGGCCACTCCCTAAATACACCGTATAGCTACCGCGGTTCTGTGCGTAATCATTTGCCAATGCGAGGGCCGTGTCTTTGTCCATATTGGTTGTTACCTTGTTATATAAAGCAGAAACAGCTTGCCGCAGTAAATCGCTGCCGCCCTCTATAACTTTATCTACCATCGCATACTCAATGGCACGTACGCACATCTGACGAAGAGGTTCGAGTTCATTGGTATTGTCCCAGGCACTTGCTACCGCCAGGGCCTTTGCCCCATCAAGCTGCTGCGCGGGTCCTGCAATAACTTTAACCTCCCCACCAGTTGCTGGGTCGAGCATTTCCACATTCGTAGGAACGTCAATTACTATTCCGCCAATTGCATTGACAATATCTTCAAAACCAGAAAGAGAAACCATCATGTAGTATGGTATTTCTACACCCGTAAGCTTTTCGACTTCTTGGACCGTGCGTTCGGGGTCGTCGTTTTTTAACCACCCATTAATCTTTGTTTTGGTTCCAATAGAAAGAGTGTCGCGTGGAATAGTTAGAAACGTTAGTACTTGATTGGCTGGGTCAATACGCACAAGTGTAAGGACATCAGCCTTACATGTAGTCTGCCCTTCTTCCCATTCTTTACCTGTATAGAGCGCCGTTCCTTTACGAGAGTCGGTCCCAATAAGAAGAATATAAACAGGTTCTTGTTCTGCATCTGGCAACGGAGCAGATGTTTTTGTTTCGTTTGGTACTCCCATATCTGTTGGCGAAACCAGATACCAGCCCATGGCAAACACAATCAAAGCCATTAATATACCCAGCAGTAAGCCACGCGATCGTTCACGCAGGGGCGTTAAATTAATGCTTGAAGATTCTTCGGACATCCCATTACCTTTATACAATAACTTCTGTATTGTAGCAGGTAACTAGAATGTCTTGTTAGTATCGCGACGCGGCTCCGCCTTTTTTCGACGACGATAATAATGGTGCAGAACTGGGTCGAGCAGGTGCATGCGCGCAATAATATAGAAAACGACTGCCCCCAGAACAATAACGATTGTCCAGCGCGTTGGCCCAGAAAAACGCCCCATAACACAACCTATAATAGCCAGGACAGCAGAAAAACCATATAGAATAAGAACGGTACGCCGGTGTGACATTCCATACGCCATCATACGATGGTGTACGTGTTCCATGTCGGCTTCATCAATGCGTTTTCCTTCACGGATTCGCCGAATAATGGCTGTTCCGGTATCGAGCACAGGAACACCTGCAATAACCAAGGGCACAATAAAAACGGCAAGACCTTGCGTACGTGCCACGCCAGAAACAGAAATAATAGCAAGCAAGGTACCTAGTAGCAACGAACCAGAATCGCCCATAAAGATTGACGCGGGATTAAAGTTAAAGCGTAAAAACGCAAGACAAATTGCTATAACCATAAGACAACACATAGCAAGAGTAATACTGCCACGAATACCAACTAGATACAAAAGACCCGTAGAAACGATTGCCGTTATACCTGCCGCCAAACCGTCGAGTCCATCAATGAGATTAATCGCATTCATAAATACAAGGAAGTACACGATGGAAACGGGTAAGTCCAGCCAGCCAAGTGTTATATAGTCACCTGTAATAGGGAAACGAAATGACCCTATGGTAATACCAGAGAGACAAATAATAACCGCTGCAACAATTTGACCAGCAAGCTTGCTACGCGGCGAAAGGGGCGACACGTCGTCAATGAGGCCAACGATAAAGACTATTGAAAGACCAAGAAATAGCAAGACATAGTCTACGCCTCGAACCGAATAAAGGTCTTCGTACGGCCAAGGAAAAGCATTCATGAGGATATAAAGGGCAGCACATCCTGCCAAAAAGCCTGCATATAAGGCAATGCCGCCTGCGCGAGGAATCGCTTGTTCATTGACGCGGCGTTCGCCAGGAAAGTCTATAGCGCCAAGCTGTTCAGCCAGATATTTTGAAACTGGAACCATAGCATAGGTAACTGCAAATGCAGTGGCAAACACTATTAAACCCGGCAAAATAGGCATGCAGTTCCTTGCCCTAACACATACAAGTCTTAGAGCGTAATTCTACCGCATTCGCACCGTTAGCGGGTTGGCAGACTAGTTAAATAAAACTTCAGGGTTTTGCACAACGTCGGCAGGATTGCCGCCTTCTTCAACCTTGGCAATTACTTCTTTCCATTTCCCTTCGTCGTAGGGAACGGCCCACATGTCGATATCTTCGTTTAGCCACCCCTCGTAAGGGAATGTACCTTGCTGAATGTGAATGCCGTCTTCTAGCTTACTAAAGTAGTTCGCATAAAACGCCAGGTCTTCAGAAGGAAGGTTGGTATCGGTATTTTTGTTTATGCCTTCAAGAATGTTTAAAAGGTCTGTATTGCTCATGCCGGGTACAGATTCAAGAACTCGCTGTACCACCTGGCGATCTTGTATTTGCCTGCAAGCATCCTGGTTGCCAGCAAAAGCCTTGCGAATACGCGTAAATACCAAGGCTCCTGCGCCGTCTAAGCTGTTTTCCCCTTCTTCGATGTAAATACGATCGCCAGTCATTACATCCTTGAAATTCATAGCACCGGGAGAATTGACAGTAACGCCACCAATCGTGTCGATTAACTGTATAAAACGCGCAAAATCCGTAACGTAGTAATACTTAATATCTACTCCTGCCATAGATTCAACGGTATCTACAGCTGCTTCAGGACCATGCCTGAAAAGGATATCGTTAATTTTAATGGGCGAACCTTCGTAAGTAGCGCGTGTGTCGCGTGGAATAGTCACCATAGTAATACTGCCCGTTTCGGGCCAAACCTTTGTTAGGATCATTGTGTCAGAGCGGCCAGGATTATAACCAGGTTCTGCAGTATTACCTTCAGCCGTATTTTCGCGAGCGTCGCCACCCATCAATAGGACATAGAACGGCTCTTTCAGTTCAGCTTCATGGGCTAAACGAGCTTTTTCAAGTTCTGCTTCGTTTTTTGCACGTTCTAGAACCGCATCAAGCATAGCTTCTGGATCGGAATTCTGCTGGGGTACTTCTTGCTTGCACCCAGGCACAAATAGCAAACCTAAAACAAAAAGGGTGCTAAGAGCTAGGAGGATGAAAAGACTTGTCCGTTTCTTCTGCATAACGTACCTCCACTAAAACTAAGATACAGGTTCTCCTGTACTGGGATAGTATACCGCGTCTTCCGCATACGAGATTGAACTAGGGTCTTCACCCGCCTTGACCATACCCATAAGGCGTTCCCAACCATCGGGGTTGCTATAGCAAAGCCATGTACCACACCCTGGATCAAGGTCACCTGCAGAAGGGGCAGATACGTTGTAGAAGGTCGCATTAGACCCTAAACTTGATAACACGCTAAGAATTTGCAAGGAGCTTAGATCGGTGTCGACACATTCAGCCGCAGCCAATACTGTGCTTGGCAATTCGGTGGTCGGACGAGATGTTACCTGCTTATAAAGAGCAGTTACGATTTCGCGGATAGTGCTCTGGCGTCCAGCGTCCTGGTTCCCCTCATAATCTTTACGCATGCGAACAACCGCCAAGGCGCTCCTGCCGTCTAAATGCTGCTGGCCTGCATCTATGTCAAATTTTTCACCTGTTTCACGATTGTAAAAATGCGTGTCGATGGGAACTTCAAAATCTAGACCGCCTATTGAGTCAATAAAATCTGCAAGCTGGCCTAGATTGATTTCTGCAACATGGTTTGCACGAATGCCCGACACCTGTTCGACCGCTGCTACGGCAGCTGGTGCCCCTCCAGCATGATACGCTTCGTTAATTTTTGTATATTGCCCATTGTCCTGTTTCCAAGGAGTGTCCCTAGGTATTGAAACGAGCGTAACTTGCTGTTTTTCAGTATCGACACGCGCAAGTATAAGAACGTCAGAACGTGAACGATTCACGGGTTTTCCGTCGATGCTTTCTGTATCTGAGCCAATAAGAAGCATATAGAAAAGATGCTCTGCTTCCTGCTTCGCAAGTTGGTCAAATACGCTTTTTGCATAGCTTGTATCGGCATAACCCAAATTGGAGTCTGCCTTATTCACAAATAATAGACCTGCGCCACCAATTAGAACGAGCGCAATAAGCACAGCGCTCACCACGGCAGCAATACGCTTATTCCGGCGTTTCTTCTGAAGCCTTTGGGTGTACACCGAAGAAAGAGTTGTATAGTTCGCAACGTTATTTCGACTATAGGGGGCCGCCTGGGCCTTTTCCTTTGCGGCTTGGCTACCCGCCGGCGCACCGTACGTGCTGCCATCAGGGTAAGTATAGCCACCCGAATACCCACCAAGTATTTCAGTACTCTGATTATCTTCAGTATGTGCAGCGTGTTTAGCCAATAATCCCAATAACCTATTCAAGACTAATACAATGCAAAAAATGATACCCTATACTTACTTAAATATTGGAAAGGACGCGCTGCCTACATGGAAAAACTCCCTTTGGTAAGCATAATAATTCCACTCTTTAATGCTTCGCGCTACCTTGAAAGCATGTTTGCGCAGCTTGAATGTCAGACCTATCAAAACTACGAAGCAGTCATTGTTAACGACGGTTCCAAGGACGACACTGCTGCAGGTGTTCGCAAATACATGGATGCAGACAAGCGCATAAAGCTCTTTGAACAAGAAAACAAAGGGATAGGTGCCGCAAGAAACCTCGGTCTTGAAAAACTCAATGGCAGTTATTTTACCTTTCTTGATGCAGACGACTTCTTGCACCCCCGCTACCTGGAAGTGCTTGTGAAAAATGCCCTCGAGCATAATGCCGATATTAGTATTTGCCAAATTGAACAATTCAACGAAGCTACGGGAGCAATTACGGCAAGCCCCGACCGCTTCCCCGCACACACCTACCCCAAAGTGTTTAACCCCAAAGACTACGCCAGTGACCTTTTTGGAGGCCTGCGCACGCTTGCCCAGGCGAAGCTATATCGAACAAAATTCATACACGAAAATGGTATTCGTTTTGCCCCTCACTATCGTACCGACGACCTTCCCTTTACATCTGCCGCTCTTGCAAGCGCAAGCTGCATTGCTCTTGCCGACGACGACCTATATACCTACCGAGTCAACAATCCTCATAGTTCAACGAGCACTCGCGCGGCTTACCCCCTGGATTTTTTTGAAAGCTGCAAGCTATTAAAGAAATACCTTGAAACCCATAACCTGATGGACAAATTCAAAACAACCTATACGCAATGGGTGGGCCTTAGCTGCATGCTTAACTTACTTGAGCTGCGCGACAAAGACGCCTACCTGAAGGTATACCAGGCACTCCACAACGGAGGCTTGGAAGAGCTTGGGCTAAGTTCGCCGCGTGTGCCAACAAAGGCGTTTGGAAGACGGACTGCTTCAGGTGCTATAGAAGATACCGATGTTGAACAAGCGCTTTCTATTATAGAAAGCAATAACGAAGCAGTAGGTACGGCAAAGCTTCTAGCCCTTTCTGCAAAGATAAAAGCACGCAAGGCACTCCGTGGCCGCCAGACGGCAACTACAACAACTGGAACGCCCCTTGTTTCGGTACTGGTGCCTGTTTATAACGCGGAACCTTACCTTGAACAATGCTTGCATTCGCTTATAGGGCAAACGCTCACAGATATTGAAATTATCTGTATTGACGACGGATCGACCGATACCAGCCCCATAATTCTAGACGCCTATGCTGAACAAGATAAACGCCTCCGCGTCATACATAAGGAAAATACAGGCTATGGCGACTCTATGAACAAGGCACTCGCAGAAGCGCACGGCATTTACATTGCCATCTGTGAACCTGACGACTATTACAGCCCAGACATGCTCAAAGCACTTTCAAACGAAGCAGTTAAAGCCAACTGCGACATAGTAAAGTCCAACTACAACGAAGCCAGGGGCAAGGGACAGGACCCGCAGGCAATTCGCTTCTTGGACCCCTACCCTTACGATTATCCAATAACACTTGAAGGCTGCCCCCAGCTTTTATTTGCAGCGCCGACCATTTGGACAGGCCTCTATAGACGACAGATGCTTCTTGATGCGGGAATTAGCTTTACCCCTTCGCCAGGGGCTTCGTTCCAAGATCTTTCCTTTTCACAACAGTGCCTTATTGCCGCAAAGTCAATCTACCTACTTAAAGAAAGCTTCTATCACTACCGCACCGACAACGAACAGTCTTCTTCAAATTCAAATGACAAACTCTATGCCGTTAACGAAGAATACGACCGTACCATGGCCTTTATTGAAAGCTTTGCCCCAGAAAAACTGAGTGTTCTTGCCCCTTGGATTAACGTAGCGCGCATGGGCAACTACCTATGGAATTACAACCGTATTTCGCCCAGCGCACACCTGGAATTTGCACAACGTTGGGCAAGTGACATTACGAGGGAAAAAGCTGCGGGGCGACTGAATGAAGACTATTTTTCTTCGGGATATAAAGCCCTGCTCAAGGAACTTCTTGAAAGCCCTGAAGCATTTTGTGAACGCTACCCCAGCGAAATTGAGCGCCCAAGCATTATGTAGGGTAAAATAGTGCGCATGGCTGAAGCCGAATTGAAACATAACCGCATAGAACGGCGCACCCAGGTCTCTGAATTCCAACACAGTATATTTGTGCTGCGTGAATTGGTGTCTAAAGACTTTAAGCTAAAGTACCGCCGCAGCATTCTTGGCGTTGCCTGGAGTGTGCTTAACCCTTTGATGATGATGCTGGTTCTTACCGCGGTGTTTTCTTACATGTTCCGTTTTGAAATAGAAAACTACCCGCTTTACCTGATTTTGGGGAATACGCTTTTCACGCTTATGAGCAACTCAACCAACGGTGCCTTGCGTTCTATCATGGACTCTGCCCCGCTCATTAAAAAGGTGAAGATAAATAAAATTGTTTTTCCCCTTCAGAAAATTGTGTTTGAGCTCATCAATTTTGCCACCTCTTTCATCGCGGTGGTAATAGTAATGGTCTTCTTCCGTATTGCCCCTACGGTCAATATTGTTTTTCTTCCCCTGCTATTGCTTTACATGGTCTTGTTCTGCAGCGGGCTGGGCATGCTACTTGCATCTGCTGTTGTGTTCTTCCGCGATATTGAATATCTCTGGAGCGTACTTCTAACTGCATGGACGTACGCAACACCTTTGTTCTACCCTGCGGACCTTTGGCCAGAATGGCTGGCGGCACTAGAGCAGCTTAATCCCATGTACCACTACATTACGTATTATCGCGACATTATGCTTTGGAATATTACACCCGACCTTAAGATGAATCTTATGTGCCTCGGCTTTGCTGTTGTTCAGTTTGCAATTGGGCTGTATGTCTTCCGCAAGACCGAGCGTAAGTTCGTTCTGCACGTGTAGGATAAGCTATGGCTAAGAAGCTCACACCTCTTGAACCTTTATCCGAAGAAGTCCTGGCAGCTCTTCGCGAAAACAATGAAGCCCACAAGGGCATAGACCCCATTATTGAAATAGAAGACGTACAAATGATCTTCAACATAGCCAACGAACAGCTTACCAACCTCAAAGAGTACTTTATTAAAATTGCGAAAGGCGAACTGTTTTATCGCGAATTTATTGCACTGAAAAATGTAAGTCTTAATATCTACCCAGGCGAACGCTATGGCCTCGTTGGCATAAATGGGTCCGGCAAATCAACCCTGTTAAAGTGCATAGCAGGCGTTCTGGATCCCACCCAGGGCTGCGTGCGTTGCTATGGCACCATGGCTCCCCTTATTGAACTTGGCGCAGGCTTCGACCCCGAGCTTACCGCCCGTGAGAATACCTACCTCAATGGAGCTCTTTTGGGTTATACCAAAGACTTTATTGACAAAAACTTCGATTCGATTATCTCTTTTGCTGAAGTCGAAGACTTCGTGGACATGCCCTTAAAGAACTATTCAAGCGGCATGCAGGCACGTATAGCTTTTGCCATTGCTACGGCTACCATACCCGACATTCTTGTTGTAGACGAATCGCTTTCTGTTGGCGACTTTAAGTTCCGCCAGAAGTGCGAAGCGCGTATTAATGAGCTTGTGGAAACTCATGGCACCACCCTGTTATTTGTTTCGCATAATAGTGATGAAGTTAAACGGGTATGCAATCGTGCCATCTGGATAGACCGTGGAACCATGCGTATGGTAGGCGATGTCGATGCAGTACTGGACGCCTACAACGCACCCGAAAACTAATACACGCCTTAAGACGGGAACTGAATAATAGGTTTAAAGCTAAAACCGTCTTTAGTGCCCTTCCAAATTAAATCAATGCGGTCCTGCTTAAGGCCCACGTCGGACACAAGCACTTGCAGCGTATGATAAATTGCCCGCGCATAAAGGAACAGGATGCCTTTGATGCCTTCTTCGCGATAGAGCACAACATCATTGCGATAAATGTACTGATAGCGCCCTAGGCGCTCTTCTGGGTCGGTATAAATATTGCCCGGGTTGTTAGTTTGGCTTGCGTGCGTAACCTGGCTTTCCCCTACCACGTAGCAAGGGTACTTCCTGCTTACACGACGCGTAAACTCCCAGTCGTCAGTCCAAATAAAGAACTCGGCGAAAGGCAGGCCCACATCGCGGATAACGCTGGCGGGAACAAGCAGGGAAACAAAGGACGCCAGAGTACAGGGTTGAAGTTCGGGAGTGAAATCTTCAATGTTCTTAAACAAAGGATGGCGCTGCACATTCATGGCACACGGCGTGCCGTCTTTCCATTTCACCACGCTGGAAAGGTAGCCCCACGCTTGCTCAGACGCTGCAGCACTGCCGCCTTCAAGCTTTGCTTTCGCATTCCAGAAACCCCAGAGGGCGTCATGGGCAGGCATGCAGTCGTCATCCATAACCCACACGTAGTCATAGCCGGCCTCGACCGCCGTTTTCATGCCAAAGGCAAAGCCCCCAGCGCCACCAAGATTAGAACCCGTATTGTAATAATGGATGGAGCCGTCTTCGATGAAAGGAGTAAGCTCGTAGAGCGTGTCGTCCGTGCTGGCATTGTCTATAACCAGCACGTCAAGCTGAACGCCTTCGGGTATTTTTTGCGCATGCAAATGGCTGATACATTGCTTGAGCAAAAGGCACCTGTTATATGTAACCACGACGGCTGCTACTCTTGCCATGCTCATTCCTGCCCTGCATCAAGCAATAGTTTACGTGAAACGAAGTTGTAAACCATCACAACGGCTGTTGCAATTATTTTGGTAATGCGGTAGTCGATGCCTACCAGGTCCACGCCTAAAAACATAAGTAGGTCGTTCAAACCCAGACCAATGACGGAAAGCACAATAAAGATGATGAATTCACGCCTGCGGCTCATGTCTTCTTTATGAGCAAACACAAAGCGCATGGACGCCAGGTAGTTGAAGATAACCGAAACAGTAAAGCCAATGGTGGTTGACGCCAAATAGGGCACACCGAAGACTTCCGTAAGGAAGGTCATGGTGCCAAAGTCGATAAGAAAGGCGAGGGTGCCCACCACGCCAAACTTCATGATTTGTTTTATAAGGTTTTGCATAGGTATATCTTACGCCATATTAAAAACGCCGCATATAAGCGGCGCGATAGTCGGTGGTGCCCCCAACGAGAATCGAACTCGTGTCTCAGCCTTGAAAGGGCCGCGTCCTAACCTCTAGACTATGGGGACATATGTCAAGGTTGCTCAAAACAGCTTGCCTATTGTAGCAAAAAGCGCCCCGAGTGCAAATAAAAATTACTGAAGAAACTGTTTTGCCTTTCGAGCATATTTAAAGACCTTTCGCTTGCCATAAGAAAGAACACGCAAATCTATTGCCTTGGCCATGGATGTTTGGAAGCCTGCCAGGACCGTATCCCATTCATCATCCGCTTCTTCAAAGCCTGTACGTTCAGGACTTCCCTTGGCTAATTCAGAGATAATGGTTTGCCAAAAAGCCTGAAAATCAAAATTTGCAACAGCAGAAATATAATTGTGAGCATGCTTTCCCCGCAATATGCGCTCTTCGCTATTTTCGAGCAGGCCCAGAATAGCTTCGGCAGCTGCGTGATAGTCCCCCTGCGGAACACTCACAATGCCTTCGTTATTCTTGGCAAGCGCAAGATGAGGTATTTCATACATGACCACTGGCAGGCCACAAGCCATGCCTTCTGCCAGTGCCAAGCCCCAGCTTTCCGAATTGGATGTAACAAGCATAAGCCCAGCCCGCTCATAGAAGGGCAATACGTTCTTTTGTTGCCCAGCAAGTTCTATGCGGTTTTCAAGCCCATTAGCCTTTATAAACGCCTTAAGCTGCATAAATTCGAACTGCGATGTCGCCGTACCCACGAAAGTAAGTTTTGCTTGTGGGTCCCGCGCGGCGACTTCGGCAAAGATCTTTACTGCTTCCATAGGCTGCTTGTCGTAAGAGGCAAGGCGCCCTACCCACACTATTTCATGCGACCGTAAATTACTTTGAGGGGCCGTAGCTGGATTAAGTGTAGAAGGATTAGGTGTTTGCCACACGCGCGGCGTAAACTTGCTCCAGAAATTCTTGTCTTCTTCAGAAAGCACCACCATGCCGTCCACAAAACGTACCGCACGCACGTTTTCAAGCTCCCATGGGTGCGGTTGCGCAAAGAAAATCTTATAAGGCGCATGGTTGTAAAGCACAAAAGGTATACCCAGAGCTTTTATAAGCATGATGTCCCATGGAAGCAGCGGGTTCCACCACTGATGGTGTACAAACGCATCTATCCCGTAATCATGTACAGCACCTGCAATAAGGTCCGCCCTTTGAGAATAGGTATCTGCCTTGGTTTCAAAGGATGGCGGGAGTTGAACCCATGGAATGCTTTCCGGCAAATCAAATACACACTGCTCACGTGGCTCGTCTGCAAAGAAAACCACCTTATAACCCATTGAATGCAACAAGTTCGCCTGCCACCCGGCAACGCGTTCTGCACCACCTACCTGCATGCTGTAGTGGTAAATGCCAACCGTCTTAATATCGTGCGGCGCGACTTTAAGAGCCGCAGAAGACGCAAGAGCACAAATGGTATCGCCCGCATTGTCCCAGCCAACTGCAGCTATCGACGATATAGCTTCTTGTGCTGGCCATATGGCAGTAAAGCGTTCCAGAGCTTGGGGCATATCGTTCTTGTTCATGGTAAGCAAGAGCTTTTCGGCAGATGCCCGACTATGGCAAGAACGCATGACTTCGTAGTCCGCACGCAAAGCTTCAAAGCGCCCTTCTCGCAGTAAGTAATTGCGCACACATTCCATAGCTTCAATGCTGTGGCAGTTGTATTCAAAGTCTTCGACAGAAGAATGGCTACTATTTGCCGCAGACCCGCCTTCGTCAATGTTGTAAACATAGCCCTTGTAGAAAGGCACCCCCCTATACGACCTGGCCATACAAGACACAATAAAAAAGATGCATGCGTCTTCAGCACGTTGCATGGGCTGTTCGGGAACCTGCGCAATTGCAGCCTTAAGGTGCTCTGTACGCATGAGTTTTGCGCAGAGGCTCCATGATGTTTTTCTATCTCTAAAGAAAAGGTGGGTAACGTCGTCACCTGTTTTCACGGTAGTAGGAGGCTGAAGGAGCTTGTTATCTGCCTGCCTTTTTTCTTCTGGAACATACGTGTTATAGCGAACGTCGAAGCCGAGTTGGACAATATCGTATTGGCCATTATGCGCCATAAAAGCCTGTTCGATGGCATCTGGAAGAAGTTCGTCGTCTGCATCGAGGAACATAATAAAGGGAGCAGTTGCCGCATTTATGCCGGTGCGACGGGCTTCAAGCCTGCCTTTATTTGCAAGATGCTGATACAGCACAACACGGGGGTCCTGCTGTGCTATTTGCGCCACAAGGTTTGCCGTGGAATCAATTGAGCCGTCATCGACAACAATCACTTCTACGTCATGGGCTGTCTGGTTCAAACAGCAAGCCACAGAACGAGTAATAACCTGCTCTCCGTTGTAAACAGGAATGACAATTGATACCAGTGGCATAATTCTCCCAAAACGACTTGATAATTGTAAATATTATAGCCGTTCTTCGTGACGCAATTCGACGGGTGCCAGCAGGCCGCGTGGATTAAGAAAGCTTTTGATTTATTAGAATTTCAGTACGATAAATGTTTGAAGATTAATGGCTCATACTTTTTTTGACCTATAGTATTTCTGTTCAAGACAAACCTAAAGAGGAAAAATGGACAGCCCCCTCGTATCCATAATAGTACCTGTATACAACACGGAAGAGTATCTAGCTGAATGCCTAGACTCCATTACACAACAGGAGTATCGGAATCTAGATATTATCCTTGTAGATGATGGGAGTACCGATAGGTGCCCTGAAATCTGCGATTACTACGCGAAAAACGATAGCCGTATTCATATTATCCATCAGCACAACAAAGGTGTAAGCGGAGCACTGAATACTGGATTAACGGCAGTAAAGGGAGCGTATATTACCTTTTCGGGCAGTGATGACACCATTGATCCTGACCACATCAGCAATATGGTTCAACTACTAGATAGTAAACATGATATTGCCTGTTCGCCCATAAAACGGGATTTACCAAAGCAATGCGAAGAAGTCCTGAGTGGCGAAGATGCTCTCAAAAAAGTTATTTATAAAGGCCACGACGACTATATGTGGTATTTGGTCAATAAATTATTTAGGAGCACACTGGTAGAAAATGTAACTTTCATGCCTGACGAACATTATGGGGAAGACTTTAGTTTTATTTGGAAGACCTTCCTAAAAGCTAAGACTGTTGCTTTTGGAACAATAAAGACGTACAACTATCGACAGTCCTCGACTTCGGTTAGCCTCGCGTCTTTTAATGAGAAGCATCTCTCATATCTAACTGTTGGCAACAGATTCTACGAGCATATTAAAGAGCACAGACCCAAATTAATGCAAGAGGCCGAATATGTTCAGGCACGTGTACTGTATAGATTGCTAAACATAATGCTTCAGGGAGGGAGCGACAAAGCAACATATAAATACTACGCTAAGCTTCTTAAGGAAAATCAGGCTTCCGTATTTAAGAATAAAGAGGTACCCCTTTTGTTCAAAGCGAAGCTCTTTTTAAAGATTTATTTTGACAGACTCTACTACTATATCTGGCTCGTAGTCAGCCACTTTGAACGCAAATAATCTTTCGACAGCTGGTTATTAAGGAAAAGCATGGAATACAATTCGGAACTACTGCGCAAAGTTCAAGAAGCCGAGCTCTCCATTTTGGAAGATGTTAAGAAAGTCTGCGAAGAAAATGGTTTAACGTATTTTGCCATTGGGGGGACAAATCTGGGGGCTCTAAGACACAACGGCTTTATTCCCTGGGATGACGACATCGACATTGCCATGATGCGCGACGACTATAACAAATTCCTCGAAATAGCACCATCGAAACTTCCAGAGAGCCTTGTTGTCCAACATTTCAGCACTGATCCAAATGCGGCGGTCTACTTTATAAAGGTTAGAAGAAAAGGTACGTTATTTGTCGAGCCTGGAAGAAAGCATACCAAAATGAATCATGGCGTTTTTATTGACATAATGCCATTTGACTACGTCACCACCGACGAAAAAGAGCTAAGAAAGTACCGGCGGGGCGCCCGATTCTGGAAAGAATTATATATATCAAAGAATGTTGCTGTAATAACAGCAAACTGTAAGCCAATAATAAAAATACTAGGCACAATATATCGCTGCGTCTCGCACATCCTTTTAATGCCTGTTAGTAAAAGATGGCTTTTTGATAAATATGATCAACATATACAAAAGTACAACAGTGAAGTTAGTGAGCTCATTTCATCCCGCGGGGAAGAAGCAAACGAGTGGCCATACAATGACGTTTTTCCC
This sequence comes from uncultured Coriobacteriaceae bacterium, assembly GCA_902768975.1. Classification (GTDB taxonomy): domain Bacteria; phylum Actinomycetota; class Coriobacteriia; order Coriobacteriales; family Eggerthellaceae; genus CACXMZ01. The sequence goes on along the minus strand of CACXMZ010000006.1, from coordinate 98,077 downwards.
GTAAGGGCGCACCCTTTCGAAAACACAGAAATTATGGTGCCAAAAAACGCAGAAAAGGTATTAGAAATTCAATTTGGCGACTGGAAAAAGCTTCCCCCTGAAGACCAGCGAGTAAACCATATGCCTCTTGAAATTAAGCTGTAAAGGGTTTCCTACCAGCCTAGTTTTATATTAAGACGCTCTGAAGCAAATCTATATATGCGGGCCATCAAGGCCATCAGATTATGCGTAACGCAGAAATGCATAGCTGCAATCTTTTTCATCTGAGGAAACTTTTTAACATACTCATTTGTCACAAATACACTATTGCGATATAGGGGAAATGAAGAAGAGAGCTCACGGCTAATAGTCGCTTCAACTTTTTTAGGATTTTCATTTGGCGTCCTCGCGATGACCAATTGGGCCGAAACGCCCAAATGAACCATAGCCGCAAGGTCGATAATTCGCTCAAAGCCAGTTTGAGAGCTAACAGTCTTATTGCGCACCTGAACCCAGCATTCAACAATATCCGATAATTCCGCAGTACTTAAGGTGCTCATTGCAGAACCGTCTTCAACGAAATACGTGTATAGAACCTGATCTGTAAAAGCTATTTTTTTCGCAGATGGATAAATTGAAAAAAGCAGCATTGCATCTTCGCCAATACGCGGAGTTTTATTAAGCAAAATACGCTTCTCTAGCAACTGCCTCTTAAATAGTTTATTCCATAAAGATGTATTAACAGATGAGAGCCACCCGCACTCATTGTCAACGCTAACGCATCCTGATCCGAAATCCTTCATTTCAACTTTGTTGGTATTGCCATCGGTTCTTAGAAAAGCACAGACACAAATATCGGCATCCGAAACCGTAGCCATTTCGACCATGCGAGTAACAAAGCTGCTCTCCAAAACGTCACCAGCATCGCAAAAGGCGACGTAGTCGCCATCAGAAATATCGATACCAACCTCACGCGCTTTATAAGCCCCGCAGTTATCTATATGTCGCACTAGAACCTCAGGGCTTGCACAGTTAGATGCGAAACTATCAGCCATGGAAGAAGAAGAATCTGTGCTCCCGTCATCTATGAGCACTATTTGCAGATTGCCATATTCTTGCGATTCTAAAGACTTGAGTGTACGGCCAAGACTTGCCTCGGCGTTATAAACTGGAATTACTATGCTTACTTTTGGCTGCGTGTTCAAAGTGAACCTATCGGTCTTCAGGGCCAAACTATTTAGTCTGTGCTTGCGCTGTCTTTTGACTCTAGTGACCGACTGGCATGCGTTCGCTCGTAATGTTCAAGATTATCGATTGCAATTTGTTGAGCTAGTTCCTTAATTTTCGATTCAAGTTGTGACGCATGCCTGCTCATTGCAAAGCATTTTGCAAACAACACGAAGATAAAGAAGAGGAACACAAAGTTGACTGGGGCATAAAAGCCAAGAAGCTCAGAAAACAGTGTTCCTACCTGAGGGAAAATTGATAAAAACAGGATTAACAGCGACATTGCTACCCAGAACAACGAATCTTCAATACGCATTCTGGATTTCCGTACATTAAGGATGACGAAAATAAAGACAAAAACTGCGGCGCAAATTAAAACTATTCGAAGTGCAAAAGTCACAGTAGTCACTACCTAAAAAACTGGATTACCAATACTGAAAGCGCCATGCGCGCCATATATAACGATGAATTACGCCAATTAAGATAGCTTTCGCCAGCTAGCCGTTCCCCCATCGATACCTGCACTTCGGAAACTCGTAGAGCTTTTTTTCTCATAAGATACGCGATTGTATCTGGTTCTGGCCCCAAATTTGGACCTTGAACAAGTTCCTGTATCGCGCGCCTGCTATATGCTCGCATTCCAGACGTAGGATCCGATAAATGCTTCCCTGTTGTAATGCGGATCATGGCAGCTAGGAGCGTACTGCCAAACATGCGCATACTGCGGGGCTTTTCTTCAGTAAGAAAACGCGACCCGATTGCTATATCGCTATTTGCACATGCCTCAATTAAGCTTTCAATATATTCCGGAAGGTGTTGCCCATCTGCATCGAATTGAACGGCATAAGAATAATTATGCCTATAGGCATATTTTATTCCTGTCTGAAAGGCACCAGAGAGCCCTAAATTCGTGGGCAAATCTAGGAATCGATACTTGTTTGCACGACATATTTCAGCAGTAGTGTCTGTTGATCCGTCATTCACGACAACATAGTCATACTGGGGATAATTTGCTTCTAAATGCCCAACAACACGTGCGATATTGTCCGCCTCGTTATAAGCAGGAATAATTAGAAGAACATCTGCGGCCATTTTGGTGTATTGCTTCCTTTTAAAACTTGCCTAATAGAATAATAGGGCAAACCTGGAGAAATTATACCCAAACCAAAAGTTTATATAGAAATACCTATAGAATGGTAAAAGATATTTACTACGAATACTACAAGGGCAATTTGTGTCTAACTTTATAACGAAAAGACTGCATTCATCACCCTTTTGGAATAAGCTGTTCAAAAACGCTTCTATAGCCTTTTTTGGAACTACGGCAGCCAGTGTTATCGAGCTTATTTCGCTAGCTGTAACAGTGCAGTTCCTAGAAGTATCCGCATATGGGCTACTTGTCCTCGCCCAACAGTACATGATACTAATTGACGGAATAGCAAATTTCCAATCCTGGCAGGCAGTTATAAAGTTTGGGACAGATGCCAAGGTCCATAACGACGAAAACAGATTACTTGCCAACATGAAAACTGGCTTTCTTGTAGATGGCGTTACTGCAGTACTAGGGATGGCCGTGGCCCTACTTCTGCTCCCAATTGTGGCGTCGTTCTTAAGCTGGTCCGAAATGCTCATTTCTGCTGCATTTCTTTTTTCGCTCGAAATTGTTTTTCATATCGAAGGGAGCTCTATAGGAATTTTGAGATTGTTTGATAAGTTCGACTGGGTCGCAATACACGGGGTTGTCAACGCGGCACTAAAATTGTTGTGCCTTTCGATATATATTTTTGGGCCTTTTTCTTGCACATTTTTTGGCATAGTTACCATATATGTTGCAACAGACATTATCAAGCATATTTCCCTTCTGGTTGTTGCTCTAATTTTCATTTCACGAAAGTATTCAATTCGCAGATTATTTAAGACAAGCCTACAGTTCTCAGACAAAAAAATGGTGAACTTTACTATATGGTCCAATTTAGGCACCACGGTTGACATTCCGGTTAAGTATTTAGATGTCTTTATTATTTCTGCTGTATCTGTAGAAATGGTCGCAATTTACAAAGTATATAAGCAGCTTTTGCAAGCTTTTTCATTGCTAACAAGCCCTATTTCTGCAGCTATCATGCCACAAATATCTGAATTGGTATCCCGTGACAAAAGCAGGGATGCTTACAAGGCGGTTCTCAAAATCAGAAATTACATTGCCGCTCTTCTGGTAGTAGTATTCGTGCTCTGCATTTTTGCAGCGCCCACATTGCTTGAACTGTTTTTTGGCAAAGAATACGCAGTCAATATTGTTCTGTTCTTGGCACTGTTTATTATCCAGGCCTATGGAATTTCTTACGTGGCCCTACATCCCTATTTTTACGCAATAGGAAAAGTAAAAGCAGACACATTTATTACTCTTATAGCAAATCTTATGTATCTCGTTATTGCTTTTGCACTTGTAGGCTATATTGATGTATACGCCGTTCTTTTGGCTATGGCAGTACAATTTGCCATTTCCATACAGTCGAAGAAGATTATTGTTTCAAAGTGGCTCAATACAACTGAAAAAGGCTATATAACATGACGGAAAACTACAGTATTACAAAGTGCGCTTCGACACCACGTGCAGACCAGCTCCCCGCATTCATATATAACAGATACGATTTATGGCCCGCTATTTCGGACACATGTTTCTCTTTGTGGCACTACACATCTGCTTCCGAAGATTTCTATTACGAAACGCTAGACAAGGGAAAAGATATTGAGCTTGGCTTATGGTTAGTTCCAGCAAGCGAAAAGGCTTTTAAGCATATAGTAAAACACTGTTTTGCTTCTTACCCACAGGCAAAACGAATAAAGTTGTCAAACATATTAAACAGCTTACCCGGCTTATCACAAACGAATCATTTTCGAATTCTTCTACCTGCAACCAAAGATGATTTAGATTCACGCCTTTCAAGCAAAGGACGGTACAACATTCGGCGCGAAAAACGCATTATCGAAGAAGAGATGGGCGAAATATGCCTCTTTGAAGCCAGCGCTAATGACAAAACTGCAATACCTATTTGGAACAGTTACTTCAAGTTCAAAGAAGAAACTTACAGCACTCAATACAACTTATCGCCCGAAGAATACTGCGATAAGTATCATGTCACCGACATCTATGCCCTCATGGCAAAAAACAATGACACACCTCTCGCAGTCATTTTATCTTGTGAACAAACTCCTGTAGTTTATTTAGAAAACCTTAGCTACGACCCCAAGTATAAAAAGCTTTCCGCAGGGCAGGTTCTGTACGATCTGTACCTTAAAAAGCTCATCGAGAAAAAGGTCGGCGAAATTTACCTCCTTGGCGGAAAATACGACTATAAAAAAAGGTACGGCAGTTTAGAAGACGCTGTGTACAATGGGTATTATTACCGAAACAGTATAATGAATCACCTGATTGAACTGTATCACTCAATAAAGAAGCTTCAGTCTTAGAGTCCCTTTGCTTCTCTGATTGCTTTACCGAGCTGGTCAGAGAACATAAAGACTGGATCTTCCACCTCTTCAACAATACGATTAAGAAGTTTATTCAGGCAGCGTAATGAATAGTCCCTGTTCGCTTTACTAATTCTGGAAGTAAAGTTAACCCTATGACTGCAAATAATGGCAGGCTGCTTCCTCTTAAGCGCTGCAGAAATCTCGGCCATTGCTCGTGTAACGCTTTCTTCCTCGTCTAGAGCATGGAAGAAATACTTCGACGGCTCAAAAGAACAGTTTCGCACAAGTTGAACCTGCGAATAACGGTTTATTTTCCCAGGTACTGAAAGGCGTCGCGATAAACTACCGTCTGGTTTTGGCCTATTCATTAACCACGCGCCCTGAATTGTTTCAACACCAACACGGCTAAGTACTTCATAGTCGTCGCCATTAATCACATAACAAGGCGGAATAAAACTACTACTAACAAACCCGAATTGTTCCTTAAACAATTTAGCTGCGTCAGTGATATATTGCGTCCTATTAACGAGTACATTGCTCGTGTTTAAAGGATCCATGCTGTTGTATTTTTCTGTATTAAATCCCAGAACACCAAGCATGAAAGCGTCCCTCTGATGGTCGATGTTTCTAGCGCCCTGCATCCAGCGAGTTACATTAAGATGCTCCCTGGCATGAAGCTGGGCAAGAAAGCAGCTACTAGAACTTGGATTGTTTAAGTAATAGTTAAGGGCAGAGTCAGACCCGTCATATCGTTCAAAAGTATCTGTAATAGGCTCATAGGAAAAGGGTGACAATTCCTCATCCTCGATGATGCGCATATCAAATACAGGATTGGCAGTTGCATAGTTCAGAGTAAACTTAGGGAATCCAGACTTAGTTTCAAATCTCCTCAATGTATCGCCCAATAAAGCTAAGTCCTCTGCCGATTCAAGGCCATCATAAATTTGATAATGATCAAGGGGTAAGTCTGGATATTTCCCTTGAAGCTCCTCTAGGGCTTCGGATGACGGTATACGAATACCGCCCCAGTCATCAGATTCAAACACGATTATGTTTTGTGGGGAACGGTATCCAGCCAACGACAATAAATCTTTGGCGCTATTTGCAAGGTTTAACATATCTAAATTATAAAAGATAGTAAGGTGGTTTTACAGAAACACTAAATGCAGCAGAATCAAAAACTCCACACTGTATGGCACGAAGAGTTGTGACCAACATGCAGCTAGGCCCTATAATATAGGCATGGTTCTTTCAGGATAGGCTTTATGTGAACAAAGAGGCGACACATCCAATAGATTTTGTTATCCCCTGGGTGGACGGTGACGATCCAGCGTGGCAAGCATGCAGAGATGCTTATCTCTCTACAAGCGACGAGGCTGCCTTAGAATTTCGTTTCCGCGACTGGGGACTATTGAAATACTGGTTCAGAGGTATTGAAAAGTTTTCCCCATGGGTTAATAAAGTTCATTTTATTACCTGGGGGCATACACCTGAGTGGCTTAACAAGGATTGTCCGAAGCTCAATATAGTTCGTCATGAAGATTTCATTCCTAACCAGTGGCTTCCAACTTTTTCGTCGCATCCTATTGAGCTAAATATCCATCGTATTAACGGGCTAACCGACCATTTTGTTTACTTTAACGATGATACATTTCTTATAAGTCCAGTCAGAAAAACCGATTTCTTTAAAAACGGTCTACCTTGTTCTTCGGCTATTCTTATGCCCTTCCGAACGGTAAAGAACGACTGGTTCACACCCCCGATTAATAATGTAGCGATTCTTAATGAACATTTCGCTGCTCGCAAAACAGTCCGAGAAAATTTCCTGAAATGGGTCAACCCGAAATACGGCCGATTGCTCTTTTCGTCCCTCCTGATGATGCCATACCCATTCTTTTATGGTTTTAAAGAACTGCATATCCCCAATTCATTTTTAAAAAGCACCTTCGAAGAAGTGTGGAGCAAGGAAGAAGAAATCTTGTCGGAAACATCGAGCCATAAATTCCGAGATAGGACCGACGTAAACCAGTGGCTAATGGAAAACTGGCAGTTTGCCAAAGGAAGCTTTGTGCCCCGCTCTGTCAAATTTGGTAAAACCTTTTACCTTTGGGAAGATACCCTCGCGCGAACGGAAGAACTATCACAATGCATAACAAACCAGAGCCTACATGTGATATGCATTAACGACGGCGATATTCAACCTGATCACTTTGAAATTGTTAAAAACCAAATCCACGCCGCCTTCGAGCAAATTCTCCCAGACGCATCAGAATTCGAAATACGTTGATTCTTTTTTACTTGGTCGCACTTACAAACTTGTTGTAAACACTATTGGGAACGGCGCCGTCGCCACCAAACACATAGCCCTGCAAAATGCTGTTTTTGTTCGCGCTGGCAAATGTTGAGTTCTTAGAATTCTTGGAGTCTGCAAGCACAAGCGCAGCATTATTCTTTCCGCAAAGAGCAGCGCCACAAAGGGCATCGTAGAAACTCTTGCCAGTTGCAACGCCCATGTTATTTGCACTCATGCCATTTTGGACTGCCCAGGTCGCAATAGACCTGGAAGTATCATATGCTGTTTCACCCCAAAGACGTATCTTGAGAGCAATGCCGTTTCTCTTAAGCTTATTAACGACGCTGTCCTTCACTGCGCCATCGCCACCGACGACGATAACTTGTTTAATGCCGCAAGCCTTCATAGCATTAATTGTTTCGTTAGAAACGTTACTATTGCCTTCTGATAAAAAGATTGGATAATGCTTAGAATACGAAATTGGAGCAGCAGATAGCGCATCGTAGAACGTCTTGTTTGTTGCCAAAATCGCAACACCACTTGTCCACTGTTTAGCAAATGCTTTATTGAGGGCAGCAGCCGTACCTGTTGCTGTTTCACCGTAGATTCGTTTTGGTGCAACGCCAGTAACAGACTTAATCTGGTTGGCCACCTTATTGCTCACGGCGCCATCACCACCTGCAATAATGATACTTTTCGGCTTTAACCTTGATAGCTCAGTTTTTGTTTGAGAGGGTAAGCTATTTTTATTTACGAGCAATATGGGTGCACCTGTAAGACCTGCTACACCTGCGGCTGATAAAGCATCCGCAAAGCCGCCCGCCGTTGCTATAACTACGGTGCCACCAGTAGTCGACCAACCCGTTTTGACAATGGACTGCATAGTATCAAATAGCGAGTTGCCCCAAAGGCGAGTCCAGGTTGCACCACCAATAACCTTAAGATTGTACGTATAGACGCCTGTCCATGCGCCACGCCCGGTCATGGTTACCTTCTTTGTACCCGTAGTCGTAACATTTGGCCAAGTAACGGTATAGTCCGTACCTTCTTTCAGGGTATATTTGTAACTATTGCTGCCACTGAAAGTAATCACAGGTGCTTTCTTTTCACCCTTTTTCACGGTTATGGTGCCCCCGCTTAAACCATTGCCAGACTTAGATGTTTTCGAAAGCGGGCACACGACCGTATAGTTAAAGGTAGTAGAACCAGCATAGTTACCTTTACCATAAATGGTTGCTGTTTTTACACCTGGGTTAGTCGCGTCTGAAGGCCAGGTTATGGTGTAGTCGGTGTTCAGTTTAAGGGTAACACCATTCATTTTAACCACGAGCACAGGCCTATGAGCTACGCCACTTTTATACTGTAAAGGTGATTGATTTTCAGCGCTTTGCTGTGTGTTGGGTGCCAAGGAAATGGTCGAATTATTCACACGAGGAAGCTTCTTTACGGTTACCGTGCACTTCGCTGTTTTCCCGTCTAGCGTAACCGTTATGGTTGCAGTGCCCGTTCTAGACCCTGAAGTAACAATACCGTCCGAACTAACGGAAGCAATACTTGGGTTCGAGCTCGTCCACTTTGCTTGACCCAAAACAAAGTTAGATCCTGTAGCCGAAAGCTTCAGCTGAGCACTTCCGTCATCTGCCAAAGTTAAGGTAGTAGGCGAAACAGAAAGGGAGGTAACTGTATGCGTATTACCGGAGAGTGGATAAATACCACCTCCCCATGTACCGTCGAAAGTAGTGTTGTTTCCCGCAGTGCCCGCAGGAGTCCATTTGTCGTGCGTCCCATCTTTGAAACCCTTAAACACTGCATCTGACTTAAGGAAGTACTTCGTTGAGGGAGTACTATTGTATCCTCCATCGACAGAATTATTGCCAGCCTTTAACGGGTCGTCCCAGGTAATGTCGAGGTTATACCAATAATAGGTACCATTCACATTTAAGCGAACACGATTCCAACCATGGCCTGCATTAGTAACAAAGCTCGATTGAATGCCCAGGCGGCTCATTGCAGCCATAAATGCGAGCGAATAGCCTTCGCAAACAGGTGCCTTTTCGACGATTGCGCCATAGGCGCTCCAGGGGCTCCACGAGTTATAACCTGTTGGGCCACCTTTAAGGTAAGCGGTGTAATTGTATTTGCAGTTACGCACGAGCCAGTCATGGACTGCTTTTGCCTTTTCTGCGTCGGTACTGTTTTTGTAACTCTTATCTTTTGAAACCCAGTCAAGCATGCCTTTCATTGCGTTTTCGTATTTGGTTTTCATAGAAGAAACAGTGCTCGGGGCATAGTAATAACGCACGAGAACCTTTGTGAGTATAGTTACCTTACCACCCGTTGAAGTGGTTGACGTACCCGTGCCAGCGCCATAGCTTGCACCTACGTAGAATAGGTCTGGGTTTGCATTAATGACTTCTTCAACAATGCCCTTGGCATATGCAACCGCATTGGATGAAAGCGGGGCCTTCAGGTCAGACACGTCAAGAATGCACCACATTGTTGTGCCGTCATAGGAAGTGCTGTATTCAACATTCATAAGAGCTGTGTTCAAACGTGCTTTAATGCGGTTACGTTGATCGGCGGTAGGCGCAGCACCAGAAACAGTGGTGGCATAAACCGAAGCGATTGAAGCAGCATCTAATGCATCATAGTCACCATTTTGAATAAGATTGAGAGGCTCGATGCCAATACCAATAGTTTCGTTTGCTACACCATTAAACGTGGCTGGAAGGTAGTCGTTTCCTTCCGTAAGCTCAAATATGGTGAGCTCAGGCGTTTCGCCCGTAAGGGATGGGATTGCGATTTCTTTATTGGCGTTGTTAGTGCTGGCAGAATCTGGTGTGGTGCTTAAGGTATTAGCTTCATCGGGGTTGCCCGCTGTTTCAGTAGGCAATATGTTTATAGCTGTTTCGTCTGCTGCATCTTCACCCCCCGTAGTAAAAATCGGAACGTCGGGGTTGGTAGTTACGTCCGAACCGGCTGCAAAAGCATTAACCGGGAAAAGACTAAAGGCCAAGAAAAAGGCAACAAGAACCCGTGCGGCCGCACCAGGCTGCAAAAAACTTGAGGTGCGTTTTTGGGCACTCTCTACGATATGTTGCTTTCCTTTCTGCATGCTCAGTCTTCCTTGTTTGCCCATACGTTGCCAAACGTGCTGATAAACTGCCAGTTTTACTGGAAGAAGTACGTATAAATTTACTGGTAAAAGTGGCAAATTTATAGACTTTTCCAATATGGCTAAATTTTACTAAAAAATCCCCTTTTTTACTAGACTTTAGAGCCAGGTTTTCCGCAAAATAATTCACCAAAATAAGTTGCTTATTAGCAACATTTTCGAAACAATACGGGCCGCGTTTCGCGACCCGTATTATTGGCAACTAACATGATGGACAAACCCTTATTGGCATCCTATTTAGTTGTAGCCTCGAAAGCCTTATAGACCTTGTCCGACACTGCACCATCGCCACCGAAGACATAGGCTCTGCCAATCTGAGCGTTCTTATTCTTTGGAACAACTGTATTTCTGGCCTTATTCTTTTCTGTCAAGACAAGGACAGCATTGTTCTTGCCGCACAAAGAGGCACCGCACAAAGCATCGTAATAACTCGCTCCAGTTGCTACCCCCATGTTGTTAGCGCTCATGCCATTAATAAGGCCCCAGTTAGCAATAGCTGCACTCGTATCATAGGCGGTCTCCCCCCAAAGACGTACCTTTAGACCAATACCGTTGCTTTTAAGGGTGTTTACAATCTTGTCTGGAATGGCACCAGTACCACCCACTACAATGACTTGTTTTATACCGCACTTTTTCATGGCGTTAATGGTTTCCTTTGAAACGCTTCTCTTACCCTCTGTTAAGAAGATAGGATAGTGTTTGGCATACGAAATAGGGGCCACACTTAAAGCGTCATAGAAGCTAGCATTGGTGGCCAGAATAGCTATTCCACTTGTCCATTTGCCTATATAAGCTTCATTTAGCTTTGCAGCTGTTCCTGTAGCGGTTTCTCCATAGATACGCCTCGGAGCAACTCCTGTAGTAGTTTTAATCTGGTTAGCAACCCTATTGCTGATAGCACCGTCGCCACCAGCAATAATAATCTTCTTTGGCTTTAAGCGTATAAGTTCATTTTCAGTCTGAGAAGGAAGCGAGTTTTTATTAACCAGCAACACAGGGGCACCCTCTAGACCTGCAATACCTGCCGCAGAAAGCGCGTCGGCAAAACCTCCAGAAGTTGCGATAATAACCGTACCGCCTTTACCAGACCAGCCCTGTTTGACGATTTCTTGCATAGTGTCAAAAAGCGTGTTGCCAAACAGGCGGTACCAGATCTTGGAAGGCTTGTTAATCTTGAAAGTCTTGGTCGCGCTACCTGTGTAGTTGCCCTTGCCTGTTATGGTTATTGTTGCAGTACCTACGTTTACATTGTTCTTGTAAGCAATGGTGTAGTCCGTGCCGCTCTTAAGCGTAGTACTACCAAGTTTCACTGTTGGTACCTGAGTTTGTGCCTTACCGTTGTAGGTTACGTCTTTCAACCCGCTGACCGTCGCCTTAGCAATTGAAGCAGGACTGATCTTGAAGGTCTTGGAGATGCTACCCGTATAGCTACCCTTGCCCGTTATGGTGACGGTAGCCGTGCCAGCGTTCTTGTTGTTCTTGTAGGACAGCGTGTAGTCGGTGCCGCTCATAAGAGTCTTGCCGTCCAGCTTAACCGCTGGAGCCTGTGTCTGGGCTTTACCGTTATAGGTCCGCGCAACAATGTTCGTGACGGTGGCCCCGGTAATATCAACCACCTTGCACGTTGCGGTAAGACCCCAGGTCAACGTTGCCGTACCATCGGTGTTCAAGGTCTTTTGCTGCCTTGCAGCAGGTACTTCGCTGCCGCCCACGATGAAGGGCTTGAACTTTCCTGCGGTAAAACCATAGTCGCCCTTAAGCTTAAGCTTCACGTAGAACTGGTACGTGTGCCCCACGATGGGCGTGGTTTTACTTCCCACATGGATTTCGGCCCCAGTACTCGTGTCCTTCCACCATTGGTCTGCGAATTCCACTAAGTTATTCAAAACGCCGTCTGGATCGAATTGAGTGGTAAAGGGAATGCTTTGCGTGGGCACAAGCGGCGTACGGGCCGTAGCGCCCCAAATATTTCCCAGATCCATCTTGGTGATGCAGTAAATAGAACGCATACTCACGTCATTTGCTGGCATGATGAATGACCTAGTGGTCTGGTCGAACTCGGTCTCATCCAAGCCTGACAAGATTTCGAAGTGGTCAAAAGCCATGTACTCTTCATATCTAGGAACATCATACTGAGCAAGAATCGGCGTGCCTGGTACGGCCGTACCGGATTGCAGCGGTCTACCCTGGGTGTCAGAGGCAGCTCCATTTTCCACCACGACTTGATAGGTAGTAAAGTGTTTCTGCGCAGACTCAACCGAAGCGGAGTCGGTATTATTTGGATATTCCCCTACTTGTGCAAATACGACAAAGGTATAGTCACCTGTACCACCACTATTAATCAAAGAAGTCAGGTCTTGGCGGCGCTGCGTGCCGGCCACATCGGGCTGAGAACCCACCTCGAGACAGGGAGATTCGTACGTCGCGCCGTCTTTTCTCAATTCCACATAGTATTTTTCAGCTCCATCTACACCGTTCCAGGTGGCCCACTGCCATCCGTCTTCCTCCAGCCACTGAAGGTTAGTGGGCGCTTGGAGCCCAATGGCGAACGTGGCAGATTTCGTGCCTGCTAGGAAACGCCCATCGTTAAGAAATTCTGGCTGCCCTGTCTTGTTCTCCTTGATGGGGTACGCATCCGCGATGGTAACGGTTGCCGTGCCTGGGCCGTTGTTGCCAGAGAAAGAAACCGTGTAGTCGGCACCTTCAGTCAGTTTCTGACCACCAAGCGAAACCGAAATCTCAGGTTCAATGGGGCTTCCTGCGTACATCTGATCATCGATACGTGCAATCTCTGCATCGCCCATCGAGCCCTGCACGTCGATGAGTACCTCGTGCGTGCCAGAATAGGGGCTCTTGCCCAAAATAACCGCAACGTAGGCCCCACGCGCCGTTGGAATACCTTCGAGCGCAGCACCAGCAATCGAGCTAGCACCGCCCTCGCCATAAGCCGCGTCTACGTCTGCCGGGTAGTAGGTGACGTCGTAAGAACTAGAATCAAGCAAGGTACCGTCATGGGGGTTTTCTTGGCTGTTTTCGCCACCCACGCGCACTTCGAGCGAGCCAAGCACACTGGCAAGCTGATTAAGCGGAATCACGTAGTAGTCGGAGTTCATTGGGTTGATATTGTGCTGGTAACTAGCGCCCTGAGCAAAGTAAATGTCAGCAAAGGGCGAAGAAAGATCGTAGGGATTTTCCACGTCAATCCACAGCGGCCCCAGCGTACCATCGAAACCCTGTTCCCCTGTGCCCTGTACCCAGGCACGATAGGTGCCCGGACCGAATGGCGGCTGGGCGGGTTCGAAAATTTCCTGGTCGTTGGCATCAAATCCCAAACTATGCTCATAAGAAATGGTGTAGGCAGTAGAGGGCAAATCCGCTCCATTACGCCGCACGGATATTTCAGGTGCTACCGTACCGCTAGCACCTTCCACGTAGTACAAAGCCCAGTTCGTGGCATCCTCGTTTACATGGAAGCTGTCGGAGAAGTAGGCCTCGGGCACGCTATAGTCACTTGTTGCGAGGGTGAGCTCGGCAAGACGAAAAGCTTGCACGGTGTCTTCATCGTAGGTATATGTTACTTGCGAGTTGTTCGGAGTGAAGGTATATGTAATTGAATCAAGACCCTCAACCGTGGCTGCTTGGGGGTTGTCGTTGCCCACTAGGAAAAGGGCATCTGGTTCTGGAGACCGGTCACCGATGGTACCTTCGTCGCAATTGGTCACGTCAACAAGATAGTTTTCGCCGCCAACAACAGCAAGGTTCCACATATGGCCGCCAGCGCCCGTGCCGCCGCCCATTTCACCCGTGACGGTATAGCAGTCAAGGCTGCCATCATCAAAAGTTGTCAGATCGCACAAATACTTAAATGCCTTGGAGTAGCCTTCACACACCACATTAGTACTTGGGTCTTTGTCGAAGACAGAGACAAGCTGCCAAGGATCGCCATAAGGAACGTCGTTCTCTTTCTTCGATGCAAATTCGTTATATACCACAGCCTCGCAAATTTGGTCCTTGTAATAAGTCAGCTTGTCGTAGTCGCTTTCCTGGGCGGAAGCTGCATCGGCCACAATGCCAGCCGCATTCGTAACCGCTGTTTGAATGTCTTGAATCCGTTCGCGATTGGTTTGAATGGGCTTGTTAACACCATTAAACTCATGTACATAGAAGGAGCTTGGCGCATAATCGTTCGACACGGCAAAGGTGAACGTAAAGTCGCTTTCATCTGGGTCGCAGTACGCCAGCCATTCACCATTATTCCAGGAGGCACCAACCACACTACCCCTGCCGCAATCTACGCCCGCTGTTTTTTCATACCAGAACAACTCGTAGGGGCAATCAAAAAGCAGGGCATTAATCACTTGGGCCAAGTTCAGGTTATATTGCTGGGCTGTAGCAGTTTTTGCCTCTTTGGTAATACTGTATTCTCCACTCGTGGGATCTTGAACAGCAATAGCCTCAACCCCTAGATCATCGGCTGTATATCGAGTATTTAGCACGCTTTCAGGAAACAACTGCCTAAAACTCAGCGTGATTTCGGTCGTCTCTACTCCGTCGCTGCCAGCTGCAATCTCTTCAATAAAGCTGCGTAGCAGATCATAGGCATTCTTTTCGGCGCCGGTGAGCCTCGAACCCCTCTGGTTGCTCACGATAACGCTGTTCATCGCTTCTGCGCTTACTGTGTCGTAGGATTCCGCCACTTCAGCGGTAAGAACCGTAATATAGTCCTCAAGCAAGGCTTCAGGTTCGTCCACGGGAACAACAGGCGTGATGGTTTCTTCCTCCACCACCACTTCTTCCGCTAGCACTTCCCCTTCGGTTTCAGCCGAATCGTCTGGATCGCCGAATGTGAGTAGCTGTGGGCCTTCCCCGTTTGTATCCGGTTCTTCGGCAAAGGCATTTTGCGGTACCCAAACCTGGAGGGTAAGCACCATGACAACAGCCATAAAAATGGAAAAAACTTTGCGGAAAACAGACGTCGCACCCATGCGAGCCTCCTTAGCGCCAATACGTTTAGTAACGTGCCTTTACGATGACAATAGTATATCTTATTACCTGGGCTTTTTCTAGGGATTGCAGACAATAGAATACCCCTATTCACCTGGATTTATAGGACTATTTAAAAAGGAATTAGCAGAGCCAAAAATGGTACGAAAAATACCTCCGAGCGCGCCCTAATCACAAGCGCTTCACAAGCGCTTTGCACTCAGGTAGGTTTCTGCTACTATATGCAAGCTGCAACAAGCGGGGCAAGGTGCCCCCACCTGCTTCGGCGAAAGCTGATGGGTTGGCGAAATAGTTAAAGGTTTGGGCTTAGCGCCCGCACCACACATGTTTCACCCGCCCACCCATGCGGGTTTTTTGTTGCCAGCGCAGGCAAGCAAAAGGGCTTGCACAAACCACCAAGGGAGGTGAGTGCGATAGCAGCACAGGAGCCAAGGCTCAATGAAGAAATCACCGCACGGGAAGTGCGTCTGATTGGCTACGACGGCGAACAGATGGGCATTTACCCCATTGCATCTGCCCAGCAGGTCGCCGACGACGAAGGGCTCGACCTGGTAGAAATTGCCCCCAATTCCGACCCACCGGTGTGCAGGGTTATGGACTACGGCAAATTCAAGTACGACCAGGCCATTAAGGCAAAGCAGGCTAAGAAGAACCAGAGCAAGATCGAAACCAAGGAAATGAAGTTCCGCCCCAAGATTGACGTGGGCGACTACACCACCAAGAAAAAGCACATCCTGCGTTTCTTGGATGCTGGTTCCAAGGTGAAGATCACCATCATGTTCCGCGGCCGCGAAATGGCCCACCCCGAACAGGGCCTTTCCATTCTGGAGCGCCTAGCCGACGACCTCAAAGACGTAGCCGTAATTGAAGCCCAGCCCAAGATGGAAGGTCGCAACATGCACATGCTTATTGCACCGCTCGCTGGGGCTGGCAAGAAGAAGAAAGAAGTTCAGGAAGGAGAAGAGGATGCCTAAGATGAAGACCCATCGCGGTACCGCCAAGCGTTTCCGCGTTACCGGTTCCGGTAAAATCATGCGCTCGAAGGCTTACAAGAGCCATATCCTCACCAAGAAAAGCCAGAAGCGTAAGCGTAATTTCCGCCACGAGACCGAGGTGGCCAAGTCAGACCAGAAGGTGCTGGCTCGCGGCCTGGGCCTGCGCTAGAAGGGGGTGTGAATAATGCCACGTGTAAAGCGTTCCGTACATGCACATAAGAAGCGTCGCACCGTTTTGAACCGTGCGAAGGGCTACTATGGTGCAAAGTCGCGTTCCTACCGCGCTGCGAAAGAACAGGTACAGCATTCGCTGCAGTATGTGTATCGTGACCGCCGCAACAAGAAGCGTGAAATCCGCCGCCTGTGGATTACCCGCATCAATGCTGGCGCCCGCCAGAATGGCATGAGCTATTCGGTATTCATGAATGGCCTAAAGAAGGCTGGCGTGGAACTGGACCGCAAGATCCTTTCCGACATGGCCGTTAACGACCCTGCCGCCTTTACCGCACTGACCGAGGTTGCCAAGAAGGCGCTGTAGCTTACTTGCTTCCTTCCCTGAAAAGGGCGGAACAAGAAAGAATCAAAGAAGCCAGCATCTGCTGGCTTCTTTGATGTTTATGTTGCCTGGTTATTAGTGACGGATGCGTGCGTACATATAGACTGCTTTTTGCTTCCTAATATTTCTAATTGAATCAACTTTCGCATAACCAATGGGATCGCCCGCACCATACATAATACCTTTACCAGCATAGATAACCACATGCGAAATGTAATTCACGTTGCTACCATAGGTGCCACGGTAAAACACTAGGTCGCCCACTTTGGCATCCTTTTCTGCTACCGGTTTGCACAAGCTGTAAAGCCGTTCAGCATTTGTCATCATAAGGTCGAAATTAGTACCCCAAACCTGGTTAGAGCAGTACATAACAAGGCCTGCGCAGTCAAAGCTCGTAGATGGTCTACGGCCGCCCCATCGATAGGGCCAGCCATCGTACTCTTCGGCCTTTACAATTATTTTTAAGTCGTTCAAATTGGTATTCTTTGGATAATACGTCCAGTTTTCGTCATGCAGAATGAAGTGTTGGGCCATAGTCTTGTTGCCGTTATACTGCTGGATGTTAGTACCTTTGTTCACTCGACCTTTATTTACATCAAGGTACTTCCCGCTCTTAGCCGATTTGAACATAAGGCCCTTGCTGTCCACTTCGATATACCATTTCTGAGCTTCCGTGTTGTTGCCTTCGTACATCCACACGTTCCCGCCTGACTTAGTTGAACCGCCAGCAACATCCACGTACTTACCCGATCCCACGCCCACAATGCTATAGAGACCGTTGCCAAGATGAGTAATCTTAAACTTCTGCGCATTAGTGCCATTGGAACGCCAAAGCTGAAGGTTAGCTCCGTTAGCGCTTGAACCATCAGCCACGTCTAAAACCATAGGAGCAATTAAGGCACTCTGGATAACATAGGTACCATTTTCAATAAGCGCGACACTCTTGAGGTTATATTTTTGTGTGGCTGCATTTGATGCTTTAGCCATCTGCACATTTGCGCCTGCATTCGCCTTGGAATCTTTCGTGTCGAGAGCAAGACCACTACCAGCAGATTTAATCTGATAGCCGCTGCCTGTTTTTTTAAGGTACCAATACTGGGCGATAGTTTCATTCTTATCAAACTGCTGAACATTAGCACCAGCTTTTTTGGAACCGCGTGAAACATCAAGACACTTACCAGAGATAGCATTTTGGAATTCATATAGCCCATTGCCAATGTAGCGCATCTGGAACTTCTGAGACATGGCCTTGGAGTCTTTTTCCAGCTGCACGTTCGCACCAGAACTACTTGATTCATTAGCGATATCCACACGCAATGTTTCGTCGCCCTGCAGTGCAATTTCAACAACAC
Source organism: uncultured Coriobacteriaceae bacterium (assembly GCA_902768975.1). GTDB lineage: Bacteria > Actinomycetota > Coriobacteriia > Coriobacteriales > Eggerthellaceae > CACXMZ01. The sequence continues at coordinate 80,025 of CACXMZ010000006.1, read as the reverse complement.
CAGGGGTTGCCGTCTTGCCCAATGCCCATGCCTCAGTAAGGCCTGCCTGTTCCACAAAATGGAACTTTTGAGCCTTGGTTCCGTTCGAGGAATAAACCCACACGTTAGTGCCATTGGTTGGTTTCCCCAACTTAACGTCAAGGCGAAGGCTTGTTGCATTTGCTGGAGCAAGCGAATAAGTGCCGTCGGAGTTTTTGGTAATTCGCCAGTTGATATTACTCTTGTCGATGTTTACGACGTTTGCCTGGGAAACAGGTTTACCAGAGATGCCGAGGAGATGCCCGCCATTATAGCTAACCAAATGGTAAATGCCATTGCCCTGGTATTCCGCCCGCCAATACTGCGAAAGCGTATCGTTTGCTTCAAATATTTGAACATTTGCTCCATTCTTAGTGGAGCCCCCACTTACGTCAAGCACCTTTGTGTCTTTCGCGGCAAGCGCAGTTGAGATGCGATAGACGGCATTATTAATGAGAGTCGCAAGGCTGTCCTTAGCGGCAGGAGCTTTTTTACTCTGGGTCGCCGGTGCTTGCGTGGTAGCCTTCTTTGCGGTTGTTGCAGCAGTTGCTTTTGCCGGTGTTTTTTCTTCAGCAGGAACAGAAGCAACTGTTGCTGCCGCAGGAACGGACGCGGGTGCCGCCTCATGGGCTAAGGGAAGAGCCGCGGGGGTGTTGGCATTAGCTGGTCCTTCTGCATTGGCGGCCTTAGATGCGCCCTGAGATTGTGCGGCATCAGGCGCTTCTGGTACCTCGGAGGCATCGGGTGTCTCTGGTGTTTCAGACGTCAAAGCAGCCTCAGGAGTTCCCGCAAGGTTAGTTGCTTCGGAAGGAATATCGACATTTTCTTCGTCTGAATTAGCTGGATCCCCCTGTTCAGCACCAGGATTTCCCAGATTACTGTTGCCCTGTTCATCCCCCTCAGAAGCTTCCTGGTTAGGCACCAACGCCGCATCTGTCGCACCTTCTTCAGGTGCAACGTTGTCGCCCTCGTTGGCAAAGGCGCACATTGGCGCAACTGCCAGAGCGAGCAGTATTCCAAACAATGCAATACTGACACGTTTCATACTAGTCCCCTATCGTCACTACTACACATATCACTACATATAATGGTTTGAGTGTTATTCAGCGGAGCTGGAAGCGGCAGCATCGGCGGCTTCGGCAGGTGCGCTGGAAGCAGCAGCTTCAGCAGCAGCGCTCGACGCAGCGGCTTCGGCAGCCTTGGCTTCTTCTTCGGCCTTCTTTGCCTCTTCAGCCTTGCGCTCTTCCAGCACCTTGCTCTTGGCTTCTAGAGCCGTATCGGCCGCGGCCTTGTCGCTCACGTACACATAGACCTGGCGCACCGTGTCGGCCAAATTGCCCGTGGCATTGGCAGCGGTGTAGTTGTACACCAGCACGCTCGTCCAGTTGTAGTCCTTGCCGTCCTGGTTCACGTTCCCTTCGAAGGTGCATTGCTCCTTGACCAGAGTCGTTTTGTCGGCCGCATAGGTGGAATACTTGCTGCTGTCGGGCAAAACCACGCTGCCTTCAGGCAGGTTCAGGCCCGCTTCGCCCAGAGTCTGCTCCACCACGTGCTGGCTGGTGACCACGTCCACAAAAGAAAGCGTGCCATAGCCCAGGCTGGCCGTTGCAGCCGAATAACCAGCGATAACAACCTTGCCTTCCGTGTCCAGGCCCAAATACACCGTAGGCGCGCCCGACTTCGTGTCGGTCGGTTCTTCGGTGAGCACCACGGTTGAGCGCTGCATCATGGGGCTGGTTTCGTCGGCGATTTCGGTTTCAAGCGTTACGGTGGCGCCACTACCCAGGGTAGCAATTGCTTCGCTTTGCGTTTTGCCTAAAAGCCCCAGCAAATTGGGGACGGTGGTCTTCTTCGTGGAAACCGAACCCGTGTCGGCGGTGACTTCTTCAGTGTCGGCAGCTACTTCAACTTCGGTGGTGACATCGGTGGTTTCCTGCTCAACCGCCGCGAGGCTTTCCTGGTACAGCTTCCAACCAAAGTAACCCAAAGCGCCCAGCAAGGCCACCAGCAACAGGGCCACTAAAATGAGCCAGCGGCGCATGCGGCGGCTGCGCTTCTGATGCTCGGGCATGGCTTCGAGCTTCGCCTGCTTGGTCGTAAGCCCCGAACCATGGCGGCCCACACCCGTGCGACCTGCAACCACGGCAGGACTTTCGGGCACGCCAGCAGCTTCAGGCACTTCAGGGGCGTCATGCACGCCGTGTTTTTCTTCGCCGTACTCATAAAAGTCGGTATGCGAATCGTCCAAAAAGCCCGTTGCGTCGCCTTCGGTGAATTCTTCGCTTTCGGCGTCGTAGGCGAATGAATCTTCAGTGTCGAAGGGGGTGTCGCTTACAACTTCGCGTTCTTCGTCGTCGATAGGTTCGTCATCGCCCGAAAGATCGAAGTCGTTGGGTTCGGGGAAGGCGCCTTGGGCTGCTTCTTCAGCACCCCATGCTTCACCTTCGCCTGCACCTTCAGTCCCCTGCGCTTCCCCATCAAGCGCATCTTCGGCGGCGTCCCAGGCTTCCCCTTCGGCAGCAGCTCCCGCAAAATAAGGCTTAGGGGCTTCGTCTTCCCAAGCCGCATCTAATTCAGTTCGTTCTTCGTCTTTACGCCATTTGAACATGCCTAACCAACCTATCTTTTGCGCCTGCACATTCGCAGGCCTCCACCCGCTTGCGCGCCAGCAATTGCTAGCCGCTTACGGGGCGAATGAAAAACCAATACGCCACTGCCGCAGCAAGCAGCAGGACGAACCCAATCATAATTGCGCGCTGCATGCCGGCATAAGGCATGGGCGCGTTGAGGTCTTCTTCGGACGTGAGCATGCCGTTGGCCGCCTGAGCCCTGCGTGGGGCAGGTGCTTCGTCTTCGTAGTCGCCGAAATCTTCGCCTTCCTCGGCTCCACTAACTTCAACCCCAGCTTCCGAAGCAGGCGCGCTTACTGCACCCGCCTGTATGACAATGTCGTCTTCTTCGTCCGAAGACACACTAATTAACGAAAAGTCCTTTTCACTTGGCATTAGGCTGCTTCACCTTCTGCACCAGCCGGAGCTTCGCCACCTTCAGCAGCTGCGTCCGTTCCACCACCGTCAACATAGCCAGCGTCGCCCGCATCCTGGACGCCCGCATCTTCGGTATAAGCCGCACCTCCGTCAGTCTGTTCGGTATAAGTCGCTTCAGGCTCTGTATAGGTATTGCCGTAGTCGGTCGTGTCGTAGGTGTAGCCCCAATAGGCATCGGTCGTGGCACCAGCATCGGCAGTAGTTTGGCCAGGCTGGGTACCGTCGTCCTGCAAGTTCACCGCATTGCCACCTACCGCGCCTATGCTCGATTCCTTTGGCTCACTCGAACTCGATGCTTCTTCGCCCTTGTCTTCTTCGGCCGCCAAAGCGTCGCCCTTTGCCGCCGCTTCGGTAAGCGCCAGCGCGCTCATATTAATGGAGCTGCCCAGCCATTTGCTTGCCACCACGCCAATCACGCCCGACTCGCGCAGGGCCTTCACCGCGTCGGCGATGATGGGCTTAAGGTCGTTGTTGGCCGCAGCCACGCCCACGCAATAACCGCCCGGCTTTTGCATAAGGCCAATGATCTGGGCCTTTCCGCCCGAAGTGTGGGCCACGTACGAACCAATAATGGCGTCCGCCGCCGCATAGGTGGTATTGCCGCTTTCGAGGTCTTCAAACACCGTGCGCAGATCCGGAGCCGTCTTAAGCGCTTCTTCGCCGAATTGGTTGGTAATTTCCCAGGCGCTCATGGAAGATTCCTGGGCTTCAATGACGGGCTTGCTTGCCGCCGTGGGCATAATGGCCCCCGAAGATGTTGCGAAAATAGCCACGGCCGTTGAAAGGTAGGGGTCGGAAAGCCAGCAGGTAGCAGCCGTGTCGGAAGCGTCCATGCCCAAGACCACGTCGACTGTGCCCTTGTCGAGCGCTTCTTCGGGGTTGGCGCCTACGTCCACCACTTTAACCTTCACGCCCAACTCGTCGCCCAGGGCCGCTGCGATGTCTACGTCGATGCCCACCATTTTGCCGTCGACCAACGTGGAAAACGGCGCATTAGCTGCGTCTACGCCCACGCGCAAAACACCTTCTTCGCTGATGGTAGGCGCGGCAACCTTGGCCTGCCCCACCTGCGGGATGCCATTGCCGGTATTGCCAATACCAAGGGCTTCGCAACCACTGAGCGCCGCCGCGATGGCGCAGGCACACAGGGCAACTAACACTAAAGAAAGCTTGCGGTTCGTACGTTTCATGGCGTTTTGGGCCTTCCTTCTTCTGGCCGGTTTTCTTTTGTAGGCTTTACGCGCTGACCTAGTCTTTGCCCCCACACTCGCGCACTGGGGCTGCGACCTTGACCACAGCGTTTTGCGCTGCCTGCCTGGCCTTTCGCCCTCTCGCCCGTGCAGCCGGATGCCGCAATAACGGGCGGTGCGACTTACTTCTAGAATGCGCCATGCTCACCGTGCACGTGCGTTGCCGCATATACACCGTTTACGTGGGTCCTTTTGACCGCATCTGCCATGGACTTGGAGTGCACACAATGCGGCGCACACCCCGCAACTACAGCCGCATAAAGCCTTGTAATTTTACCATAAGGCACGGTTATGACCTGGTCGCCCGTGGTGAAATGATGAACGAAAACCTGGCTGGGGAAAAAGGGTGCTTAGTGAACGATTTAATGGAGCGGGCGACGGGAATCGAACCCGCGTCAGGAGCTTGGAAGGCTCCGGTTCTACCATTGAACTACGCCCGCGTGGTCGGGACGACAGGATTCGAACCTGCGACATCTTGCTCCCAAAGCAAGCGCGCTACCAAACTGCGCCACGTCCCGAATTACGGAGTAGCTATTATAGCAATAATCTGTGCGCGTGGTGCAAGTGTATGGGATTCATAACTTAGCTACACGCGGGCAAAGCTTGCTACAAAAACTTCGGCTGCCCCCGCTTCGCGCAAGGCATCTGTTGCTGCCATAACGGTTGAGCCCGTGGTATACACATCGTCCACCAAGATGACGCGCGCAGGTACATGGGTAACGCCCACCCCTTGCACCGAAAAACGTCCTGAAACATTTTGGGCACGCAGCTGGCGCCCCAGGCCGCGCTGATCCTGCGTTTGAGCCACACGCAACACGCTCTTAACCGGAAGATCTATAAGCTGCCCTACCTCTTTCACAAGTTCAAGGCCATGGTCGAAACCACGCCTACGCAGCGCCGCTACCGTCCCAGGAACTGGAACCAGTACCGCAGGCTCTTCCATCCATGCAGGCGGAATGGCGCAGGCAATGTAGAAAGCCATGACCCGCGCAAGCCGCCGTTCATCGTGGTCTTTGCGGGCGCGCACAATGCGCGCCACGTCTTCGCTGTAATGCACCGCTGAAACACAGGAATTAAAAGGAAGGCAACTGCGCCCCAAACCCTTCAAGCTAAAGCTATTGCATTCGCAACACTGATGCTGCCCAAAAGGAGCCCCGCAGCGGGGGCACGCCCGCGCCTGGTCTATAAAAGGAAGCTGCGCTACGCAAGACGAACAGAGCACTTCCCCTAAGGCGCCACAGACCACACATCGCGTGGGCCATAATGATTCTGCTACCACTTCTGCTGCCGCTTGCGCATATGCATGCGCGTATTGTCTTAGAGCGTGGGAGGCCTGCATTTCTTATCCCCTATTCAAATGCCTTCGGGCTCTTCGTGTAGTAACCCTCGGCCTCCCATCTACAGCTACTAGCTTACACATAAAAGGTCACAGAAAGCACCTCAAAAAGGTCTCAAATATGTCTCAAAAATGTACTCAGAAATCTCAACAAACGCACCTCAAAAAGGTCTCAAAAATGTCTCACGGCTGTTCAAAGCACGTAAATAAATTGCGTATTATCAAGTAACAGTTCTTCATGGTTTCTTGACAAGCTATAATCGCTTCCACGCTTTTAAAACTGAAAGGAACCTCATGGCATCCGAAATTAAAGACATAAACCTTGCTGAATCTGGTGTTGCACGCATCCTCTGGGCCGACCGCGACATGCCCGTGCTTGCCAACATCCGCGAGCGCTTCGAACGTGAAAAGCCCCTCGAAGGGGTAACCATTGGCGCCTGCTTGCACGTAACCACCGAAACGGCCAACCTCATGCGCACCCTCGTGGCGGGCGGCGCAAAGGTGGTGCTCTGCGCTTCCAACCCGCTTTCCACCCAGGACGACACAGCCGCCGCCCTCGTTAAGGAATACGGCATTGAAGTGCATGCTATTTGCGGCGAAGACACCGAAACCTACTACCAGCATGTGGATGCCGTCATAGATTCCAAACCCCAGATCACCATGGACGACGGCGCCGACGTGGTAAGCCGCATACATGAGTCCCGCCCCGAAGCCCTCGAACACATCATCGGTGGCACCGAAGAAACCACCACGGGTGTGGTGCGCCTGGAAGCCATGGCGGCCAAGGGCGACTTGCGCTACCCCATCATTGCGGTCAACGACGCGAAGACCAAGCATTTCTTCGACAACCGCTACGGCACGGGCCAGTCCACCCTCGACGGTATTATTCGCCTGACCAACCGTCTGCTTGCGGGCCGCACCTTTGTGGTGAGCGGCTATGGCTGGTGCGGGAAAGGCCTGGCCAAACGCGCAGCGGGCATGGGCTGCCAAGTAATCGTATGCGAGATTGACCCGACGGCCGCGCTGGAAGCATACATGGACGGCTTCAAGGTGCTCCCGCGCGAAGAAGCGGCCAAGCTGGCCGACGTGTGGTGCACGGTTACGGGCAACATGAATGTAATTGACGAATGCTGCTACACCAACATGAAGGACGGCGCCATCATTTGCAATTCAGGCCACTTCAATAGCGAAATCAACATTCCGTGGCTCGAAGAACATGCCGTGAAAAAGGAAAGCCTCAAGCCCATGGTGGACGAATACACGCTCGCCGACGGCCGCACCATTGTGCTTTTGGCCGAAGGGCGCTTGGTAAATCTTTCGGGCGCTGAAGGCCACCCCGCCAACGTCATGGACATGAGCTTTGCCAACCAGGCCCTGGGTGCGGAATACATGGTCAAACATGCTAAGGAAATGGAACCGGGCGTCTATGTGGTGCCTGAAGAAATCGACTCCGAAATTGCGCGCCTAAAACTGGAAACGCTCGGCATTAGCATTGACACGCTTACGCCCGAACAGGAAGCCTACCTAAACTCCTGGAACATGGGCACCGAGTAGCGCCTTTAATTCGCGCAGGGCGTTGCCGCGATGCGAAACGCCATTCTTTTCGCTTTGGGAAACCTGGGCAAGCGTGACTTCGCCCCCGAAGCAGTCGGGGATGAACAGGGGGTCGTAACCAAAGCCGCCACTCCCCGCTTCAGCGTAGCCTATGCGCCCTTCAATGGTGCCACGCGCGCAGGTTTCCGCGCCCGTTTCGTCCAAAAATACGAGCGTGCATACAAAACGCCCGGTACGCTCCTCGTCCGGCACGCCTTCGAGTTCGCGCAAAAGCTTGGCGTTGTTTGCCGCATCGTCGCCGTCGACGCCAGCATAGCGTGAAGAATACACCCCCGGCGCGCCGCCGAGCGCGTCCACTTCAATACCGGAGTCGTCGGCCAAAACCGCGCAGGTCATTCCTGCCGCCAGTGCTGCCTCCCGCGCTGCCTGGGCTTTTATGCGTGCATTGCCCAAAAAGGTGTCCGCGTCTTCTGCTGGGTCGGAGCTAAGGCCCGCTTCCCGCAGCGTGCAAAACTCCCAGCCCTCAAAGTCCAGGGCGGTTTTGATTTCTTCAACCTTATGAGCATTATTAGTGGCAATGACAACCTTCATAAAACACCCCATCTGCCTTGTGTTTCACGCGCCTTAAAATCTTGCCCCATTGTAGTGAAAAGAATAGTAGGCAACAAGGAAGGTATTTGCTACAATGCTCTTCCGCTTTTGAGCGAAATGCCCTAAGCGACGTACTTTGACAGGTGGATACGCGCTCTTTGCCGTTTTGGCCGCGCGTCCCGCGTAAGGCCGTCGGTCCCTGAAGGATTCGACCGCATTATGGGGGCGACTGGTTTCGACACGGTAGGTTTGAACTGGGGAGCAAGTCGTGGTCTCCTCGCCACGTTAAACAGGGGTACCGTCAAATTTAATTGACAAAAACTATACTGGCCGTATGGCCCTCGCTGCTTAATTTACTTGCAGCCGCTTTAAGTGGGATCTTCTCCTGTCCTGCGGTAAGCGTCATTTGAGGGAGATGCTATTACCACACGTAGTTCGTATGGTGGTAATAAAAGACTGAACGAACTCGGTGCTGGTCGTTTGTCGGTGAGCAAACTGGCACTTAAATCTTTTCATCGACTAAGCTTGTAGTGCCACGGGGATTGCTTACCCTGGACCGGCGTTCGATTCGCCGCGCCTCCACCAACGTTTTTGCGCCGCCCAAACCGGGCGGCGCTTTTTTCATACCATACGACCAGACGCTGCGCGCGACCCCAGCGCATCATCTAGCCCCTTCTGCGCTTACCCTCACGTACGAAGTACGCTCGGTCGCGCGGCGGGGCTATCTGAAGCACTGGATGCCGCGCTCGCTGTTTCACCATGGGCGACCTCGGACTCTTTACCATGGGCGACCTACAACTTTTTTACCAGCGCGCAACCTATTCGTAATCCACCACAGGTTCGTATTCAAGCTCGGTGAGGAGTTCGGCGAATTCGGCGCGGTCGGCGGCTTTTTGCCTGCCCAGCAATTCAAGGGCGTCATCTAAGCTGGCCCCATTAGCATAGTCGCTGTTGCGCAGCACCATGCCTGCTTCGATAACAGCCGCGGCGAACTGCCAGTCTTCGCTCGGGTTTTCGGTAAGTGCCGAAGCATCCACCACAAAGCTTTGTTCCTGAGCAGCCGCTTCACCCACAGGCATATAGCGCATGGTGCAGGTCAGCCATTCGCTGCTGATGTCGCCGGCTTCGCCACCCGCGTCACCGCTGGCACCACTGCTTCCCTCGCCTGCGTCACTGCTGCCGTTGGTGTTGCTGCCCGCAGCCCCTGCGCCTTCGCCATACTTCAGCTCCGTTACGCCAATTTCCTGCTCAGAGTCCGCCAGAGCAATTTCATAGGCCACGGTAAACTGATGCCCCGGGCCCACATCGCCCGCGTCCTTTTCGTCGTTGCGGAAATCTTCGTCGGCCACGGCACGGTTTTCATAGCCAATAAGACGGTAACCCTTCACCTGCGCAGGGTTAAATTCCACCTGCAGCTTCACGTCGTTGGCCAGCGGCACCAAGTTCGCCGTCAGCTTTTCACCAAAGACGCGTTCGGCTTCTTCAATGCAGTCTATGTAGTGGTAGGATCCGTTGCCATTGTCGGCCAAGGTTTCCATCTTGTTGTCTTTGTAATTGCCGCTACCAAAGCCCAGCACCGAAAGGTAGACGCCCGTTTCGCGCTGCTTAGCCACATAGGCTTCCAGGCTGCTTTCGTCGGTCATACCTACATTCAGGTCGCCGTCGCTCGCCAGGATGATGCGGTTCACGCCACCTTCGATGAAGTTGTCCTGGGCAATTTCGTAAGCCATCTTCAGGCCCGCTTCGCCATTGGTGGAACCGTCGGCATGCAGGCGATTAATGGCGCGCATGATCTTCTTCTTTTCCGCACCGCTCGCGCCTTCCAGCACCACGTCTTCCCCACTCGCATAGGTCACGATGCTCACACGGTCGTTTTCGTCGAGCTCGTCCACGAGCACACCAAAGGCGTCTTGGAGCAATTCAAGTTTGTCGGCGCTTTCCATGGAACCAGAAACGTCGATCAGAAAGACCAGGTTGCTGCCCGCGCTGGTGTCGCGTTCTTCAGGGGCTGTTGCAAAGCCCATAACCAGCAGCTTGGTATTCTTGTTCCACGGGCAGTCCGCCACCTGCACCGTCGTGCCAAACAGGTCCTTGCCTTCGGGCAGCGCGTAGTCGTAGGTGAAATAATTGAGCATTTCTTCGATGCGCACTGCCCCTTCGGGAACTTCTTCAGTGAAGTAGCCGTCGCGGATCATGCGGCGCAGGTTGCAATAGCTGGCCGTGTCCACGTCGGCCGAAAGTGTGGAAAGGGGGCGCGTGGCTACGCTAATGAAGCCACCTTCGTCGATGTCTTTGTATTCTTCGGTGTTGAAGGGGCCGTCATAGGGGTAGATTTCGCCGCCGTCCCAATAGCCCATTTCCGCGCTGCCTTCCATGGCTTCCGTGGCAGCGTAGTCTTTGGCGCTGTTATATTGCTGGCCGGGCGTGGGCGGCAAGGGCGACGAAGGGGACGTGGTCGAAGTGGGCGACGCGGACGAACCCGCGCCCGAAACCCCGCCGTTCCCGCCGAGCAACGAACACCCCGCAAGGGCACTCGCAGCCAAAACAGCCACCAGCACGAGTGCGATATAACGCAAAAATGCCTGTTCAAGCGTGGTATTGGTATTCATGGTTTCCTCCTTGGTTTTTGCCTGTTCACCCTTAACACGAACGGGGCAGCAAAAATGTCGGAGGAATTTTGAACAATTCATTTGTCACGCAGGTGCTGCCTGTCCACGCGAATGACACCAAACTTTGTGCAACAGCAATCTGGGCGAACATAGCGAAAACTGCACCAGCTGCAATCTGGCCAAGGTGGGGCTTTAACTTTTTGCGGAAGATATTTAAGCCTTGCGGGCCTTTAGCCTTGCGGGTCTTTAGGCCTTACGGGCCTTGTAATACACTTCTTCGCCCAAATAGGAAACCAAGAATTCGTCAGGATTATTCTTGGACGTGAATATTTCGCAGGTAACCGAAGCGGTTTCGCCGGCATTGTAGGCCACGGCTGCGCACACCAGGTCGCCCACTTCAGAAGCGGCCGTCACCGGTGCCGAAGCAGCGCCTTCGACAAGACTGTACGCTTCCCCATTGTCCCCTTCGATGGCGGTAAAGTCGCGCGCCCAAAACTCTTCCATGGCGGCACCCTTTTCCGCATCCATGGCTGAAAGATCTTCGGAAAGCACATCTTCGCCTGCGGAACTGGCGGCTTCGGCAGACGCACTGGGCGCCAAGCCAAACTCTTGTTCTTCTATGCCCGCCGAAGACCCTGCGCTTGAACCCGTGCTGCTCGTTGCCGAAGAAGCCGCATCGCCCATGGCGCTCGACGGCGCTTCGTTCGCCGCTTTTCCAGCTTCTTCGCTTGCGGCCTCAACTGCTGCGGGTTGCGCTGCCTGCTGGTCCGCATGGTCAAGAGAAATATTCCTCAGCAGGGGGCCCGAAGCAATTGCCACGGCACCCAACACCAGCACAGCCGCCGCAGGAACGATTACCTGCCAGGGGCGAATAACACGCTTGGGCTTCGGCGCTGCTTCACGCGCCGCAGCAATAATCTGAGCCGCTTCGGCGCTCATGGCTTCAGGGTCCTTGGTTTCTTCAACAGACGCCGCGCTGGCCTGGGCTGCCCTTTGTGCCGCAGCCACAGCCGCTGCCTGAGCCGCCGCCACCGCCGCTGCCTGGGCTGCCGCTTGTTCCTGCACCTGCGCTTCGCGCGCTTTGAGGTTGCCAAGCATACGGGCTGCCGCTTCATCGCTCGGCTCGACTTCTGCAAATGCCGCTTGCAGCTTCGCTTCTAGTTCGTTGTCGAAAAACTCTGCGTCGTTGTGGTCGCGCACGCCCCTCATGCCTGTTCACCTCCTAAAGCAGTTTTAAGCATCTTCCGCGCATCCGCCAGCCTATTGCGCACCGTCGAAGGCGGCGCACCGCACATGGCCGCAATGTCGGCCGTCGAATACCCTTCGTAGTAGTACAAATAAATGCACTCCCGATACACGTCTGGCAAGGCAAGGACCGCTTCGAGCGTTTCATCTGTTTCTGCGCGCTGGCTCGGGTCTGCCACGTCTGTGGGCATTTCAGCCCTCCGCGTCCGCGCGGCGCTTTTCAACACGTCCTTGCACAGGTTCTGTGCACACACAATAAGCCAGGCTCGTTCGTGTTCCTCCCCCGAAAAGGCACGCGGCTTGTCCACGAGCTTCATGAACACCTGCTGAGTGGCATCTTCAGCGTCGGCGGCATTCCCCAAATAGGAATAGCACAGCTTGTAAACCGTCTTCATATGACGGTTGAAGATGGCCTCTATGTTGGTGCCTTGCTGCACGCGGGTCCTTGCCTTCACTCTTTACACGATTAAGCCCGCCGAAATGTCGGCGCAAGATATTATAACGCGCTCGACGTTACCAACATTTGGGTTGAGTATTCGTTACTTTGAAGTAATTCGCGCACGCCCTTGCATTCAAGAAGACGCTCGATCGAAGCAAAAGAAGCCGTGAACACAAGCACGTCCAGGGCGTCGTTTTTGGAAGAAGCGCGCAGGAAGCTCCGTACTAGCTTCGGGAACCAGGCCGCGAATTCGCTTTCTTCACCCGCCGCTTCGCCCACATACAGGCCTACCTTGCATGCTTCGTCTATGTCTTCCAAACAGTCGTTAAGGGCATCGAGATTCGCACCATAATGGGCAGGGAAACCCAGTTCGGCCGCTAAAAATGCATGAACTTCTTCCGCAGATGTAAAGTTGTCTTCGTCGATGATAATCTCGCGCATTGCCCTAGCCTCGCTTATTAATAGAGTTGCTCGAAGGTTTTATAGTGGTCGGCCGTGTAGAAAATGAGCCCGTCGTTTGAAAACACGATGCGCTCTGCCCCGCGGTAACCGCCTTCGTAGTTGATGTCGCATTCTGTCCAGGTGCGCCCCGGCGCGTCGGGCAGCAGGCCTTCGTCGTTATAGAATTCGCTGCCGCCTATGCTCATGCCGGGCAGCACTTCGTCAAGATTACCCTTGTTGGAAACCCAGCCCGCCTTTTTGGCCTTGCTCTTGGAAATGTAGTTTGAAGGCAGGTGGCCAAATTCATGAATGTAGGCAGCCACTTCTTCCTTGCTGGTGTAAGCGCCACCTTCTTCAACGGCTACGCCCGCCGAAGTTTGGGACGCAGCACTACTGTTCTGGGAAGGTTCCGCCGAAGCCGAAGACTCAGCGTCGTTCGCGGAGCCCTGGTTTGCTGAACTTTGAGCCGCAGAATCCTGACTTGCCGAAACACTGCTCGAAGCCGCAGAAGTTTGGTCCGCTTCGCTAGTGGAGCTCGTGGAACTAGAAGCCGCAGAATCCTGGCTTGCCGAAGCACTGCTAGAAGCCGTAGAATCCTGGCTCGCTCCACTTTCGGCGCTTGCGGAAGTGCTTACCGCTGAAGGCTCCCCCACGTCTGCCCTGTTAACCTGGGCCATGGAAAAGCCAATACCGATACCTATGATGAGCGCCGCCAAGGCAGCTATGATAACGTTCTTATTCATGGCTTCATTATAGCGGCAATTGCATCGGCAATTATTTCTGCGTGATCAAAAGCCAGCTTTTCTTTTTCCAGCACGTCTTCGATGCTAAACCAGCGTGCGTCCGCCGCGTCGTCGCCCGCGGCAACGAGTGCGCCTTCGGGCAGCATGGTGGCATAGGCGGCGGTTACCACCCAGTCGCGAGGGTCGCGATTGGGCTTGCTGTAGATGCCCACCAATTGCAAGTGCGCGCCTTCCACCCCCGTTTCTTCGCGCAGTTCACGCGCTGCCGTTTGCTCGATGGTTTCCCCAGGTTCGAAAAAGCCCCCTGGCAAGGCCCAATAGCCCTTATAGGGGTGGTTACCGCGTTGTATGAGCAGGATTTCTGCGCCTTCGGGCGCATGACGGAAAATGGCAATGTCGGCCGTAAGCGCCGGATGCGGCCACTTGCTCGCGTCGTATTGCGCCAAAAACTCTTCTTCTGTCATCTCGTGTTCCATATGTTTATTGTAAAGGAAAACAGACGCGCTAAAGCTAAGCAAGGGGCAGGAGGCACTAAAGCGATGTCGTGAGTTCAAACTCCGCAATTTTCGCTGTTGCCGAAAATTGCACTTAACTAGGTGAACGAGCGTCAAGCGAGAGCGCATGGTAAACAAGCCTAAATGGCTTGTTTAGTACGAACTAGGCGACCGAGAGGGAGCATGCAGCTCAGCGAAGCTGAGCGCATAATCCAGTGAATTGTTTGCACGAACAGCGGAAGCGGTCGCGATTAGTGCCTCCTGCCCCTTACCTAGGCCGCAAGATCCTTGGCTTGGGGCTTTTCGCGCAGGGTTTTCACCCCACGTACCATAAGCACAATGGCAAGCACGAAGAGCAAGGACGCAATGGCAAGCTGCGCAACCACGCCCCAGAACCCACCTGTCTGAGCCGCCGTGTTGCCCAGCAGCAAGATATTGGCCTTCTGAACAATGGTCAAAGTAAGCGAAGTTAAGGTAACCAGCATCATGAAGACCATGGGCAGGTAGAACATCTTGCTGTTGCGCCCCATATTGCGCAGCCACGTGGCCACCGCAAGCAAGGCAAGGGCTGCCAGCAACTGGTTCGCCGCGCCAAAGAGCGGCCAAATGATGGTATAGCCTGTCATGCTCAAGCAAATGCCGAATGCCACCGTAATAACAGTTGCCACGTAGGGGTTCGCAAGCACTTTGCGCCACCCCGTGAGGGTTTCGAGGCTTTCGCCCACCGGAATCCACAGCTCCTGGAACATATAACGTGCAAGACGCGTTGCCGTGTCGAGCGACGTCAGGCAAAACGCCGAAACCGCCAGGATGAGCAGCTGGTAACTAATGCTTTGCGCCTGCGCCCCAAACACGTCGGCGAGCACGTCGGACAGGCCGCTCGCAAACACCTGAGTAGGCGCCGCAAAACCACCTGCTTGATACTGCGTCCAGGCAAAACCAACCGCACACAAGGAAATGATGGCAACGAGGCATTCCAACAACATGCCGCCAAAACCAATGGGTTTCGCATGGGCTTCAGTGTCTATCTGCTTGGACGTGGTGCCTGAAGCAACGAGGCTGTGGAAACCCGAAATAGCACCACAGGCAACCGTAATAAAGAGCACCGGGAACAAATAGCCCGAAGCGGCAGCCTTGTTAATAACAGGGTTACCGTCTGCGTCCAAAATGGGCACGCCCGCAGCATCCACCGCAACATTGCTCGCCGAAAAGCCCGTAAATGCTGGGATTTCAAGCGTCGCCTTGCCTGCTAGACCTGCGCCAATAATGCCAATAAAGGCCACGATAATAAGGCTGTAGAGCAGGTAACTTGAAAGGTAGTCGCGCGGCTGGAGCAGGATCCATACGGGCGCCAGCGAAGCAATAAGAATATAAACCGCTAGCACCACAATCCACTGATTGGGCGTGAGCGCCAAAGGGTGGAAAGACATGCCCGCCATAATACACAGGACCAGGACCACAATTGCCAGCGAAATGTGCGAAGCGCCCGCTAATTCACGCCCGCGGAAGAACAGGCCCCACAGCACCGCCGCCACAATGTAGAACATCGAAACGGAAGCGGTGGTCATGTTGCGTTCGTCTGAAAGGGCGTTACCCGTCACGCCGAAGGTACCCGCGACGATGGAAGCAAAAGCCGCCACGATAAGCACCAGCGTCAGGTAAGCAAAAATGGTAAAGAGGGTTTTTGCCGTACCGTCCATGTTTTCGCTCACCACAATGGCCAAAGTCCGCCCCTTATGGCGCAGGGACGCAAACAAACTGCCAAAGTCGTGCATGGCGCCAAAGAAAATACCGCCAATAAGCACCCAGAGGGTCACGGGCACCCAGCCAAAAATAGCAGCCTGAATGGGCCCGTTAATGGGGCCTGCGCCTGCGATAGAAGAAAAGTGGTGACCAAGGACAATATAAGGCTGGGCTGGTACATAGTCGACGCCGTCTGCCATTTCGTGGGCAGGGGTTTTGCGCCCCGCGTCTATGCCCCACTGTTCAGCAAGCCATTTGCCATAGAACACATAGCCGCACACAAGTACGACCGCAGCTATGAACAAAAGCAACATGGCATTCATCTGCGCGAACGTTCCCTTTCAGCCTCTACGTTTTTCCATTTTCAACTATCTATATGATACCAAAAATACGTGGGGGAAAGCGGACAAAGCGCCAGATGGAGTGCCAGAAATAAGCGCACGGTCCGACAATGCTGCCATTCGAAAGAACGGCGGAACAAAAAAGAGTGGCCCGGAAACCCGAGCCACTCTTCTTGGCGTTAAGCCAGCTAGGATTAGAGCTGAACCTGCGATTAAGCAGCAGCCTGGTCCTGCTTGACTTCGTTGCTGCCGAACAGGGTCTTGGCACCGCGAACGGTAAGCACAATAGCCAGAACGAACAGCAGGATGGCGATAACAAGCTGAGCACCAACACCCGCTGCGCCACCGGCCTGCTTGGCCAGAGCTTCTGCACCAGCGCCGAAGAGGTTGATCTTCTGCTGGATGGTGAAGAACAGCGAGGTAAGAGTTACGCAAAGCATGAATACCATCGGGATGTAGAACATCTTGTTGTTGCGACCCATGTTCTTGAGCCATGTAGCAACTGCCAGCAGAGCCAGAGCAGCAAGGAGCTGGTTAGCAGCACCGAACAGCGGCCAAATGATGGTGTAACCCGTCATACCAAGGCCGATGCCGAGGATAACGGTGATAACCGTAGCAACATAAGGATTGGACAGAGTTGCACGCCAACCAGTCATGGTTTCGAGGCTTTCGCCGGCCGGGATCCAGAGTTCCTGGAACATGTAGCGGGCCAGACGGGTAGCCGTGTCAAGAGAGGTCAGGCAGAATGCAGACACTGCCAAGATGAGCAGCTGGTAAGCAACCGCTTCGAACTGAGGTGCGAAGGTGCCGAGCATGCCAGACAGACCGCCTGCGAATACGGCAGTCGGGGCGGCGAAGTCGCCAGCCTGGTACTTGGTCCATACATAACCAACAGCGCAAAGAGAGATGATAGCCAGCAGGGACTCGATGAGCATGCCGCCGTAGCCGATGGGCTGTGCATGAGCTTCGGAGTCGATCTGCTTGGAGGTTGTACCAGAAGCAACCAGGCTATGGAAGCCAGAGATAGCACCACAAGCGATGGTAATAAACAGAGCCGGGAACAGATAGCCCGAAGCACCAGCCTTGTTTACAACCTTGGTCAGTTCTTCAATAGCACCGGTGTATACCTGGCCGTCGGCCGTGGCGTATACGGTAGCAGCAGCGGAGTCGGCGTAGTACTTAACACCGTCGGCGTCTGCCAGAACAGGAGCGCCATTAGCCATAGCAGCGTTGGAACCCGTGAAACCGGTGAAGGCAGGAATGTCGAGGTTGGACGCAGCGCCATTCAGGCCAGCACCAACGATGCCGATGAAGGCAAGAATAATCATGCCGTACAGCAGGTAACTGGACAGATAGTCGCGAGGCTGGAGCAGAATCCAAACCGGCGCCAGGGACGCGATAAGGATGTACACAGCCAGGACCCACATCCAGGTGTTTGCCGGAAGGGCGATAGGATGGAACGCCATACCAGCAGCAACGCAGATAACCAGCACAACGATTGCCAGAGCAATATTGACAGCGCCAGGAATCTTGCGGCCGCGCAGAGCGAGACCCCAGATAACAGCAGCCAAGATAAAGAAGATAGAAATCGAAGCGGTGGTTGCGTTGCGGTCGTCGGTAGCAGCGTCTGCGCCGGTTACACCAAAGGTACCAGCTACGATAGAAGCAAATGCTGCAACAACGAGCACGAGGGTGAGGTATGCAAAGATGGTGAACAGCGTCTTTGCAGTGTTGTCCATGTTGTCACGAACAACGATGGCCAGAGTCTGGCCCTTGTGGCGAATGGAGCTAAACAGCGCGCCGAAGTCGTGCATAGCGCCAAAGAAGATGCCACCGATGATAACCCACAGAGCTACGGGCACCCAACCAAAAACGGCAGCCTGAATAGGACCGTTGATGGGGCCAGCGCCTGCGATTGAGCTGAAGTGGTGACCGAGCACTACGTACGGCGGAGCCGCAACATAGTCCACGCCGTCGGCCATTTCATGGGCCGGGGTGGGCCTGCTTGGGTCAATGCCCCACTCCTTGGAGAGCCACTTGCCATATCCGACGTACCCAACTACGAGCACGATGGCAGCGACGACTAGCAATAACATTGCATTCATCTAACTCTTCCTCCTTTTATAGTTTTCCATGGGCTACAAACTGAAGACAGTCCGCAGCACCCCTACGAACTGGGCCACGCGTTTGCTTCGAGCGTTGGTTTTAAGTCCTTGCCCGCGCCGTTGGTGACGACGTTCCTGCCTTGCAAGTCGACCACCGCTAGCTTGAGGTCTGCCCAGCCTTCAAGTCCAAACTTGAAGTTCTTACGAAAACGGGTTTTGCGAACCGCCTTCGCCACATCTCCGCTGGTGCTGTCGGCTATCAGCACCAACGTGATGTTGCTCGACATGTGGTTAGGTTGAGGTTGCGCCTTCTTGATTCCGTGTTCGAGCATGAAGTTCACCCACTTGGAAAGTTCGGCTTCGTCCAGTTCGTCCACGGCCTGAAAGAACAAGTACTCGTGCGAGTCTACTTCCCACAGTTTCGCTCTCTTGACTAACACATACTGTTCGCCATGAGTGTGAAACTCGGCGTATCCAGGAAAGGTGATGCCTTCGAATTCGTGGTCCCGATAGATGTCGAACCATGCCTGGTGTGCCAGTAGAAGCTTTTCAAGCACTTCTTCTTTCGTGAGCTCGGCGATTGTTCTCCCCCTTTTTCACACAGTCCGTTCACGTAAGATACACAAATCCTACCACAATTTCACCACAATTGAGAAATTTTTTTAAAAAATAAAGCGCGCTTTTTGGGGTTATTTTCCTTTTCGACCCCCATATATAGTGTTCTGCATACAATAAGAAACACTAGATAAGGGTTTTACTTTTGCACACTAGAGTGGAAGAGTGCTCGAGGTGCTACATGGCGCCATGAATCCTCTTTTGAAATGACTTGATTAGCCGTTAGCGGAACCTGAAGGCGTGAGGTGTGGTTGCTTCGCGTTAGCGGAACCTGAAAGCGTGAATACCCTTTGCCGTAATGTGCTTTAAGCCAAAGAAACTCGAAAGCTGGAAGAAGACGTGGTCATCGAACTCCAGGCCGCGCGACGTCACATAAATATTGCCGCCCAGTTCTTCCCCACCGGGAATAACGTGCACGTAGCGATACTTTTCGTTGTACAGATCTTCGATACGGTCGTCGGGAAGCGGTTCAATAAGCACTTCAGCAGGGCCCGACTCAACAATGGTTTCAACAATGGAAACCTGCAGGTTGGAAATACCCTTACGCTTCAGGTAATGGATTAGCTTGCTGCTGAAATCGACGTGTTTAGGTTCAATACTCATAGGCCTATGATAACAAAGCGCGGCTAGTTTCTGCGATGCTTTCGGCGAGCGCAGCAGCGTCAAGGCCACGCAGCTGGGCAATTGCAGCACAGGTTTGCGCCAGCTGGGTTTGCATGGCTGCCACCTGGTAGGTTTCGCCTTCGGGCGGCATGTCGGTTTCCAGGAGCAGCTGACCTACGGGAACTTGCCGCGCATATTCGCGCCCTCGCTTGGTTTCCAGCATGAAATTATTCACCGAAAAATAGCAGCCTGACTGCACCGCGGCGTGAAACGTTTCGCCGTCTCCCGAATACCAATGGAAGATGCAGCGGCAGTTTTCAATAGCGCCCGTGCGGGTAAGGATTTCAAAAACTTCAGGGGCTGAAGCTGCTGCATGAAGGGAAAGCACGCGCCCGCCCACTTCAGCACAGGCCGCAGCTATGCGCTCGAAAGCGTGCACCTGGCGCGCGCGACCCGCGCTTCCCCCGTCATGCTTGCGGCCAAAGTCGAGCCCGACCTCCCCTACATATATAGTAGAAGGAATGGCGGCAAGGACAGCTTCGAGTTCCGCTTCACCCGCGCGCCCGTCGGCCACCCACCAGGGATGCAGACCCACGCCCCACCGCACCATCGATGTGGAACAGGGGACGGGTTTTTGTTCCAATTGGGAAAAAGAGGACGAAGAATTGCATCCAGAACTGGAACAAAAACCCGTCCCCTGTTCCACACTCACAGCAAAGGCACCAGCGCCAAGGGCTTCCAATTCGCGTGCGGCATCAAGTGCGTTTGGCGCGAAGTCCAGGTGGCAATGCATGTCGAAATAAGCTGGCACTAGTCGCCTCGCGAATGGTCGCCCTGCGAGCGGTCGCCCTGTAAATATTCGCCCCGCGGGCGGTAATGCGCGCTGTGCGCAGGTTCAAGACCATCTTCGCCCTCTGTGGCTCCCCCGTCTTGCATTCTTGCGTCGTCACGCACCGACGGGCGAGGACGGCGGCGGCTCTGGGGCGTTCTTGCTGCTGCTCGCCTCGCTCGGCTTGAACGCGCGGGGCTCACAGAAGAAACCCGGTCCGCCGCTTCCTGCATAAAGCCAAGGCGCACGCCAATATATTCCAGGGCCAGCAGCACAAAGAGGATGGCCATAACAATAACGTAGCTCATGACGGCGCCTTCAAGCCCGCTCACGCGAATGAGCATATAGGGCACGACCAGGGCAAACACAAAGGTTATAAGGTAGAGCTTGGTCACCACCGTCTGGCGGCGCATAACGGTTACAACCTGGTACAAGAAGTCAATGCCACCGGTAATGCCACCCGCAAGCAACATGAGGTAGGAAAACCTCCGGAAAGGTTCGAAGTCTATGCCGTACATGAAGCTCATAAGCGGGATGCCCACCCAGCGCATGAACAAAACGGCCCCTACGGTAAGTAGCGCAATAACCACCAAGGCAGCCACGATAAACATGTCGAAACGACTGCGGCGGCTGATGTCGTTCCATGCGTCGGCCATGCGGCCCAACAGCGGTTTGTACATAAAACCCACGATCATCAGAATGGTTTGCGCGGGGAAATACAGCGCGTTGAAGTACAGCTGATTGTCGTAGGAAAGCACGCCTTCCATCATGAACTTCGGCATATTGTCGATGCACTGGTACAAGAACAATGCCAGGAAGACGGGTGCGCAATGCACGAACAGCCGCACCAAGCTTTCTGCGCGGAAGCGGCCCGACTTGGGTGTTTCAAGCAGTGCGAGCGGCAGGGTTATAAACACGAGCGACAGAACCGCCACCACCGCCATGGCAATGCTCGCTGCGGTAATGCTGCGCGTAAAAAGCAGGAAGGCCGAAAAGAAAAACAGCACCAAAAACGAACGGATGCTCTGCGAAATGCCCGCAAGGTAGAGCTTGTCCATTTGCTGGAGACGGCCTTCGTAAACGTCGGCCATGCCGTCTATCATTTTGTAGATAAACACCGCCATGGACATGGTGACCATGTTCGCGTCGTAACCGCGGAATTGGCAGAAAAGCCAGCCCGCCACAATCATGACCACGCAGGTAATCCAACGGTTCACCTGGTAGTCAATGAACTGGTGGCTTTCGTCGCGGTCGGACACCTGGTAGGTGCGCACGCCGTAGTTCGCCACAAACATGAGCAAGTGCCCCGCCACAAAAGCCAGGGCAAAGCGGCCCGCTTCTTCAGCCCCCACGAGCTGCGTAATAATAACGGTAAGAACTGGGAAAACCATGCCCCAGATAGCCAGGCCTATGGTGTTCCAAATAAAGTCCTGCGAGGTTTGGTTGCTTTCGAATTCTTCTTCGGCGGCACCCATGCCACCTTCGCCCATGGCACCCAAAATACGCCCACCCCAAGTGCGAATTTTGCGCTCTATCCACAGGGGCTTGCGCTTGCGCGTTTGCTTGCGCACCCCTGCGAAGGGGCTGCGACTGCGCACTGTGCCTTCGCGAAGCGTTTCGAGTTTGGATTTCTGGTTACGTGCCATATTTTCAGTATAAAGATTTCGGGCCAAGACGTGGTGGAAAAGCAGTGGAGAGCAAAATATGAGTAAATCTATAACAAAAAACTGACTGCATGCTCACCTGCATTTTTGCAAAAATGAGGTAAAAAACGCCTGTTTTGCCGTTTTCCCCAAAAGGTGTAAAACCACAACATATAGTGTATGTACGTTCTGTGAAGCACCATATATTCCAATTATTTCATTCAAAAACCTGCTATTTTTACTAACGCACTCATAAGTGATTTATGCAAATGCAACACGCAAACGCACAAGAAAAGAGTGCGCACACAACGGACAATCGGTAAGGGAACCATGCGAGCCATGTGTGCACACGCAACAGTAAATGTGGAAGAAACGTAAGAAGGAACGGGGTAGATTCATGAAAGTTATCAAGCGCAACGGGTCTGAAGTCGAATTCGACGTCACAAAAATTGTTAATGCTATTAGCTGTGCCAACGCTGAAGTACCGGAAGAAAACCGCCTTTCGCAGGCACAAATTCTGACGGCCGCCAACAACGTAACGGCCGAATGTGAAGCCTGCGGCCACGCCCCTGCCGTGGAAGAAATCCAGGACATGGTAGAAGACCAAATTATGGCCCACGGTGCCTTTGAAGTGGCACGCAAGTACATCATCTACCGCTACGTCCAAAACCTGAAGCGCCAGTCGAACACGACCGACGAAAAGATCATGAGCCTCATCGAGTGCAACAATGAAGAGGCCAAGCAGGAAAACTCCAACAAGAACCCCGTGGTAAACAGCGTGCAGCGCGACTACATGGCCGGCGAAGTTTCCCGCGACATTACCATGCGCCTGCTCCTTCCCCAAGACGTGGCCGAAGCACACGAATCGGGCATCATCCACTTCCACGACACGGACTATTACCTGCAGCACATGCACAATTGTGACCTGGTAAACCTGGAAGACATGCTGCAAAATGGCACCGTTATTTCGGGCACCTATATCGACAAGCCGCACAGCTTTAGCACGGCCTGCAATATTGCTACGCAAATCATTGCCCAGGTGGCCAGTTGCCAGTACGGCGGCCAGTCCATTACGCTTGCCCACCTGGCACCCTTCGTGGACATTTCCCGCCAGAAAATCCGCCGTCAGGTCACCGAAGAACTGAATGCCCTGGGCGTCGAGCCTTCCACCGAAAAGCTTGAACAAGTGGTTGAATCCCGCGTGCGCGACGAAATTCGCAAGGGCGTGCAAACCATCCAGTACCAGGTGGTTACGCTCATGACAACCAACGGCCAAGCCCCATTCATTACGGTTTCTATGTACCTCAACGAAGCCAAGAATGAACGCGAAAAAAAAGACCTGGCCATGATTATTGAAGAAATGCTCATCCAGCGCTACGAAGGCGTGAAGAACGAAGAAGGCGTCTGGATTACCCCCGCCTTCCCCAAGCTCATCTACACGCTTGAAGAAGACAACGTGGCCGAAGGCACGAAGTATTGGTACCTCACCAAGCTGGCTGCCAAGTGCACGGCCAAGCGCATGGTGCCCGACTACATTTCTGAAAAGAAGATGCTCGAGTACAAGATCAACGGCAATGGCGAAGGCGACTGCTATACCTGCATGGGCTGCCGCAGCTTCCTCACGCCCGACCGCAGCGGCAACGGCTACGACAACGTGGCCAACGCCGGCAACTACGAACCCGGCAAGCCCAAGTACTGGGGCCGCTTCAACCAGGGCGTTGTTACCTTGAACCTGGTAGATATCGCACTTTCCAGCGGCGGCGACATGGACAAGTTCTGGGAAATCTTCGACGAGCGCCTGGACCTATGCTATCGCGCCCTCATGTGCCGTCACGAACGTCTGAAGGGCACGCTTTCCGACGCCGCCCCCATCCTGTGGCAGCATGGCGCCCTTGCCCGCTTGGAAAAGGGTGAGCCCATCGACAAACTGCTCTACGGCGGCTACTCAACCATTTCACTGGGCTACGCTGGCCTCTATGAATGCGTGAAATACATGACGGGCCATAGCCACACCGACACGGAAGCCACGCCCTTCGCCCTGCAGATTATGCAGCACCTCAACGACGCCTGCGCAGGTTGGAAGGCCAAGACCAACATCGACTTTTCCACCTATGGCACACCGCTTGAGTCCACCACCTACAAGTTCGCTAAGTGCCTGCAGCGCCGCTTTGGCATCATTGAAGGCATCACGGACAAAGGCTACATCACCAACAGCTACCACGTGCATGTGACCGAAGAAATCGACGCGTTCAAGAAGCTTGAATTCGAAGCCATGTTCCAGAAGCTTTCCCCCGGTGGAGCCATTTCCTACGTGGAAGTGCCCGACATGCAGGACAACATTGAAGCCGTGCTTTCACTCATGCAGTTCATCTACGACAACATCATGTATGCCGAAATGAACACGAAGTCCGACTACTGCCAGGTCTGTGGCTTCGACGGCGAAATCCAGATCGTGGAAGACAGCGGCAAGCTGGTATGGGAATGCCCGCACTGCGGAAACCGCGACGAAGCTAAGATGAACGTTGCGCGTCGTACCTGCGGTTACATCGGCACGCAGTACTGGAATCAGGGGCGTACCGAAGAAATTAGGGACAGGGTTCTTCATCTTTAATGAAGAACCCCTGACGCTGCGGAAGGTTTTAGCACTTTATCTTCGCCCTTGTTTTGCCCTCTTGCGCGTAACGAAGTACGCTCGGGACAAAGGCGGGCAAATCTAAACCGCTAAAACCTTCCTCGCTGACTTACTACGCCAACCTGCGAATTTAGGTTTCAACATGAATTACGGGGAAATAAAATACTCTGACATTGCCAACGGAGCGGGCGTGCGCACAACGCTGTTCGTAAGCGGCTGCACGCATGCCTGCCCTGGTTGCTTTCAGCCCGAAACGTGGGACTTTGGCTACGGGCAGGAATTCACGCCCGAAGTCGAAGACCAGATTATCGAAAGCCTCAAGCCTTCCTGGATCGCAGGGCTTACCGTACTCGGGGGCGAACCGATGGAGCCCGCAAACCAGGAAGCGCTTGCCCCATTCCTAAAGCGCGTGAAAGAAGAAGTGCCCGACAAGACCATTTGGCTTTATACGGGCGACGTGTGGGACGACCTGGTACTGGGTGGTTCGCGCTGCACTATCGACACGCCCGACATCTTGTCCTGCATAGACGTAATGGTGGAAGGCCCCTTTATCGAAGCGGAAAAGGACATCACGCTGAAATTCCGTGGCAGCGCCAACCAGCGCATCATAGACGTGCCCGCCACCCTTGCCACCAATGTCATTCAGCTTTGGCAGGACGACCCTGCATTCGCGCGCGGTACTATAGCTTAACCGCTAATCGGACAATGCCCTTGCGGCATACAAAAACCAGTGAGCATACAGTTATGCAAAGAGGGTCGCAGTGCGTGCCATCTTTTCAGCAATCGGTACGCCGAAGGGGCAACGGGCTTCACAATCCCCACAGCCAATGCAGTCAGCAGCCGTTACGTCTAGCTCGCGGTAGTGCTGGCCCACGCCTTCGGGTACACTGTCATGCATTTCAGCCAGGTCGGCATATTTGTTCACAAGCGCAATATTGATACCCTTCACGCATGGTGCGCAATGGCCACAATAGGTACATTGGCCATAGTAAGCGTGCGCCTGGGCACCCGCCAAAACGCTTGCATAGTCCAGCTGTTCGGCGGGAGTGTCTACGTAGGCAAGCGCCTCCTGCATCTGGGCTAAGTTCTGCACGCCTGCCATAACACTTGCCACTGCGGGCCGCGTTAGGCAGTAGTGGATACATTGCGCAGGAGTAAGCGCCACACCAAAGGGCGAAGTTGCCGCATCGAGCAAGCGGCCGCCCGCAAAAGGTTTCATCACGGTAATACCCACGTTGTTCGCTTCACACGTGGCATAGAGCTTGGCACGCACGGGGTCCATACCCGCCAGGCTTTCGTCGGCATAGTCGCCAAAATAGTCGTCGATGTTTTCCGTGGCAGGCATTAGGTCGAAGGCGGGGTTAATGCTGAACATAATCATTTCAATGCGCCCATCTTCGGCAGCAAGTTGGGCCACATCGGGGTTATGGGTCGAAAGCCCAACATGCTCTATCTTGCCTTGCTCAAGCAGCTCTTGAACATACGCGTAGAACGGACCTGCCATGATGTCTTTGAATTCTTGGACGGCATCCACGAAGTGAATCATGCCCAGCTCAACATGGTCGGTGCGCAAGCGTTCAAGCAGGTCTTCAAAAGCGGCGGGCACCACTGCCATGTCGCGCGTACGCACGTATTGCCCGTCCTGCCAGGTGCTCCCCACATGCCCTTGGATAATCCATTTGTCGCGTTCGGGCTCTATAGCAATACCAAGCGCGCTCCGCACGGCTGGATCTGCCATCCAGCAGTCAACAATGTTCATGCCCGCCTCAATGCCACACTTAGCCATGGCGCGCACTTCTTCAGCATCCATGTCGCCAATCCATTCGGCTCCAAAGCCAATTTCACTTACCTGCAATCCGGTCTTACCAAGCGTGCGATATCGCATGTAATTCCCCTTCTCGTCTTTTCTTTCATGGGGCAACCACGAAAGCGAAATTGCCCACGTACCCAATTATTCCTTCAACGACAATTCGACAGTAGAATCGTGGGGTCCTCCCAAGGCTTCCAGAAGCGCCGCGCTGTCATAGCCATCTATGTGCCCAAGACGCGTATAGCTCCAACTATTTGAAGCATAGAAGAACGAAATCTGCTTTCCCTGATAAAGCACGATGTCGCCTGTTGAAGTAGACATCTGCTCGTCGGCCGTAGGCAGGCTTTGTGGTAATCCACCAATCATTTCAAAGCCGCCATATTCGTGCAGGCTTACCTCTATGGAGCCTTCCTGCAGAAGCGCCACTAACTCCGCTGTCGCCACATTGTCTTCGAGCGTTGCTTCGAGCCTTATGTCACCCGAAGAAATGAGCAAGACCTTAGATTCCGTGGTTTCCTGCCCTTGGACCAGCTTTGGTCCAGCCAAGCCAAGCGACTGGACCCATTCTTCCATGGTTTCGCGGCTCGTGCCTGCATCGAAGCGCTTGCCTTCGAGCCAGTTAGCGTTTGGTGCAGCTGCATGCGTTTCGCCTTCTGCGCCCTCAATACCACTCGAACCCGAGGTTACAAACTCAACAACTGTCTTACCCGAAAGGTCTACACTCTCCAGGAAGGTGAGCACGATACGCGGAGCCTTCCCCCACCAAATGGGATGAGCAATGAACACCGTGTCGTAGTTGTCCATATTGGGAAGTTCGCCCGCAATAGCAGGACGTACGTCAAGCGTCTGCTGCTGTTCGACCGTAGCGCGCGTGGATGGGTCGTCGTAGTTCAGATCTTCGGGCAAGTAAGGCTCCACCGCTTCAATTTCGTAGAAGTCTGCGCCGGTTATGTCTGCCACGTATTCTGCCAAGGGGCGCGTGTTTCCTGTTTGCGACCAGCAGACCACCAGAGTCCTGCTTGCTACAGCTTCTTGCGCGGTCGAAGCCGATGCTTCGCTCTGTCCTTCAGATCGCGCCACTTCAGAGGAAGTATTTCCTGCCACACTCGACGCGCTACCAACGCTCTCTTGCACGCTTGAACAGGCCGTCATCCCAAACGCCATGCTCGCCGCCACCATTGCTCCCAAGCGCACGAATTGCCGTCTATTAAAGTTCCTCTGTGCCATGCCGCTTTCCCGTACTACACCGAGCTTCATGATGCCACTCGCTTAATAACTTTCGCGGGGACACCGCCCATGACGGTGCAGGCTTCCACGTCTTTGGTCACTACCGCACCCGCCGCAAGTACGGCACCGTCACCAATACTTACCCCTGGCAAAATGGTGCAATTCGCACCAATCCACACATCTTGTCCAATGTGCACGGGTGCGGGCAGAAGGTTTGCGCGCTGCGCTGGATCCATATTGTGGTTCAATGTGGCAATAACGCAATTGTGCCCCACGAGCGACCGCGCACCAATATAGATACCTCCCTGGTCTTGGAAGCGGCAACCTGAATTAATGAACACGCCCTCTTCCAAATGGGTGTTCACGCCGCAGTCTGTCGTAAAAGGCGGAAACATCCCCACCCCTTCGGGCAGTTCGTAGCCGAAGAGCTCCTCAAGCTGGGCACGCACATCGGAAAAGCTCGTAAACCGTGCGTTCATGCGTGACGTAATGCGCATGGCCCGCTCGGAAAGCCCCGTCATAACCTGGTGCATTTCGCTTCCCGCCACACACTCCTCGCCTGCATTCATGCTGGCGAGGAAGCGGTCTATCTGCTCTTGGGTCAACCCATTGGAATCTTCGTACATACCTACGCCTTTCTATTTCCTACAAACGATTATTATGGCTTCACACATCCATTTCAAATACTTATAATTCATATCCATATATGCTTTTTAGGCATGGAGAGGATTCGTATGGAGCTACGCACACTCAGATACTTTCTCGCAGTAATTGAAGAAGGCAGTATTAGCAACGCTGCCAAAGCCCTTCACTTGACTCAGCCTACCCTTTCGCGTCAGCTGGCATCGCTCGAAGATGAAATGGGACGCCAACTTTACACACGCACCCATAATGGCATCCAGCTCACCGAAGCCGGCATTATTTTGCAGCGGCACGCTGAATCGATTGTGGCCCTTGCCGAAAAGGCCGAAGAAGATATGAAACTGCCCGGTGATTCCGTGAGTGGGTCCGTGCACATTGGGGCAGGCGAAACCAAACTCATGGGTCTGTTTGCCCAAGCCATGAAACGCGTACGCGAAGAACACCCGGGCATTACATTCGATATTTACAGCGGGGCAAGTGCAGACCTTAAAGACGACCTCGTACGCGGCTTTTGCGACATCCTGCTGGAATGCGAACTGCAAGCACATCCGAAGTTCAACGTCATGCGCCTGCCCATTACCGACCGTTGGGGCGTGCTCACACGAGCCGACAGCGACCTCGCGAACAAAGCAGGTGTGACACGCGAAGATCTTCTTGGGCACCCCATTATTACGTCGCGCCAGGGAAAGAAGACTATCCTCAACCAATGGCTGGGCGATACAGCCGACAGGCTTAATATCGTTGCTACCTATAACCTTCCCCTCAACGGCAAATTCCTTGTTCAACAGGGCTTTGGCGACATGCTCACCTACGAAGAACTATTTACCTCGTCAAAAGACAATGGGCTCGTATTCGTGCCCCTTGAACCAGAGCTTCGTTCCGTTCAGGGCATTGTATGGCGCAAGACCCTGCCCACCAAGCAAACGCAGGTATTTATCGACACACTCAAAGAAATCTGCCGCGAATACGAGCTACAATAAAAGCAAACGAGGTGAATCTATGGCTCTCTACTGCGAAAATTAAGGAACAACTCATGAGAAACACAAAGCTCAAAAAACAGCAGCCTGAAGAAGCGCAAGCGCAGGCAGGTATCACGCGCAGAGACGCTTTGAAGCTTGGCGGCGTGGCTCTTGCGGGGGCAGGCAGCACCGCCCTGTTCGGCGGGTGCAACGCAAATCCTGCAGCAGGGGCTTTGTCTTCTACGGCCAGCGCCACAAGCAGTGCAACTTCGGCAAGCCTACAAGACACGAGCAGCACGTCTACAGATAATTCCCTTTCGGGCGATCGATCAAACGTACCTGCCGACGCCACGGGAAGCCAAATCACCGAAGCGACGAGCATGGCCGAGCCCACCAATATGGAAATCGAAATTGACGAGCCTGGCGTTGAAATACGTTACAACATTGTTGATGGGCACTTGCATTATTGCGACTTCCTTGAAAAGACCGACGGCTTCCCTGCCCTCGTACGCGCGCAAGATGCTAGCGGCGTTTCGGAGTCAGTCATTTTCGGCATGGGCATCGCCAAACAATGGGACGAACACATAGACGTTGCACCCAGCTATTACCTTTCAAACGACAGTCGCTGCTATTACTATTCAGCAACCGACTTTCTTCTGGCCGAAGATCTACTGGCCCAAAGTGACGAAATCCGCCGCCGCTTCCATCCCTTCTGTTGTGGCATCAATGGCAACGACCGTTTTGCAGCCAACCATATCCGCCAGCTGCTCAAGGTGTACCCGAATTTTTGGGAAGGCATAGGCGAACTGATGAGCCGCCACGACGACCTCACGGCTCTCACCTACGGAGAGCCGCCACACCTCGACCACCCCGCCTTCCTGGAAATATTCGACCTAGGTGCTGAAGAAAAGCTTCCCGTATTGGTTCATCACAACATTACTGCGCAAAACAGTGAACAGATTCTCTACCTCGACGAACTAAAACGTGCTGTTTCGCACAACCCCGCATGCAAGATTATCTGGGCGCACGTGGGTATTTCGCGCCGCGTGGAAATACAGCACCTACCCGAAATTGCCGCCGGCATGTTAGATGCGCACCCCAACCTCTACACCGACATTTCATGGGTGGTATACGACTACTACGTGAAGGACAACTTCCCCGACCGCTACGAAGACGGCAATAGCTTTGACGACTGGATAAACCTCTGCGAAGAATATTCCGATCGCATTATTATTGGCACCGACAAAGTGGGGCACTGGAAAAGTTACCCTGCTGAAGTCGTGAAATACTACGACCTCCTTGACAAGCTACAGCCCGAAACAGCAGTAAAGATTGCCCACGACAATATTCTTGGGATCGTCAAGCGCTATGATGCTCACGCCTAAGCGCTAAAAGGCACAACACCTTCCACGGCTTGGGCGGGCTGAATAATGGCGTCGCTGTTGTCGGTGTCCACCAATTCATAGCGCCAATTGCCCATGCCGAGCTCACGCATGTAAGAAAGCTGGCGGTGACCATGGCGTGTTTCGATGCGCTCGACCAAGTCGTGGCGATCTTCTTCAGAAAGCGCGTAGACCAAGTCGATGCTCGCGGCGTCGATGGCCAGAATATCGGTGGAAGCCAGGATGCCAATGTTGGGCGTAACCACGGGTGCGGCCGCCGTGCCTTCGCAGTCGCAGGACACGCTCATGTTGCGCAGAACATTTACGAACGTAATGTGGTCGCCGAAGTGGTCGCAGGTAGCCTTCGACGATTCGCTGAAACGCTCGTGCAATTCTTCCATGTCGATACTCCACTGGCCTTCGCCTTCGCGCGTGTGGATAGCCTTCTTGCCAATGCGGCCGTCGGCACAACCGATGCCAATGTTTTTATTCGAGCCACCAAAGCCGCCCATGGCATGACCCTTGAAGTGAGTAAGCACCACGAGCGAGTCGTAGTTAGGCAGGTGCCCACCCATGGTCATATGGTCAAACCATTTGCCGCCCGCCACAGGAAAATCGACCGTGCCTTCTTCGTCCAGAATGTCGACCGGTGCGAAAGTCCAGCCATTGGTGGCAATGGTTTCCCGATGCTGTTCGGTGGTATAGCGGCCACCTTCATAATAGGCGTTGGTTTCCACGATGGTGGCGTCGGGCAAGTCCTTTTCAATGAGTTCCTGCACCCAGGGGCGCGGGATAATATTGGGGCCGTTCGGCTCGCCCGTGTGCAGCTTGATGGCCACCTTGCCTTCAATACCACCGTTCACGCGCGCATACAGCTTGCGCAGGCCCTCTGCCGAAAGGTCACGGGTGAAATATACGGTGCTTGTTTCACCGTCGCGTTCTTCAAATGGAATGTAATGTTCGCCGTTTGTCCAGTCCGTAGCCATGCTGTCTCCCTCCATCTTGTGCGAAGCGGTGCACCCTAGAGCAAGGCCAGCTGCCGTAGCAGCACTCATGCCCAAAAACGTCCGACGTGTAAATGATGCATCTGGCACACATGCCCCTTCGCAGCTTTTACGCGCCCCCATTATACTTCACCTATCTGGTACAATGCCCCAATAAGAGGATGACGTTTCGATTCTGCTGAAAGGCAATTATGGAAAACCGCAGCGCCAACCGTAAACCCACCCCGCGCAAACGCCCCAGCGTAAAACAGCAAGGCCGACTAGCCCAGAGCGTACGTCAACAGGCACAAGAAGGAGTGCGTGAAGAAAGCCAAGAGCACAGCAGCCTGCGTGAAGGCCGCTCCGCACGCCAAAGCACTCAACAGCCGCGCATTCAAATGCCAGATGTTTCCGCCGCATTCGCTTCCAACAAGAAGCTTTTGCTGGGTGCCGCGTGTACGCTGGTCGTGCTCGTCCTTGGTTTCGGGATTGCTTCTGCCTTGGGTGGCAAGAAGTCGGACGGCACAGCCATAAACGCCAACGCCAGCGCTTCGGCAAGCGCGCAAGCAGAAGCAGAGCCTACAGAATTTTCTGTCTCCTTTACCACAACGGGCGACCTTATCTTCTGGCGCGAAGTAGCCGACTTCATTGACATGAACGGCGGAGCAGCAGCCATGGAAGACATTGCCGACTTGCTCGACGACGCCGATGTGACCATTTCAAACCTGGAAAGCCCCCTTTCAACTAACGAAAGTGAACCCGTGCCCGCCAAGGACGTCTACATTATTGGTCGGCCCGAAGGCATCGAAGGCATGAAGAATAGCGGTATCGATATTGTGTCGCTCGCGAACAACCACATCGCAGACTACACAGGGCCAGCCCTGCAGGACACGCTCGACGCGCTGGACGCAGCCGGTATTAAGTACGCAGGTGCGGGCATGACCGAAGCAGCGGCCGACGCCGTACTAGAAACGGAAGTTAACGGCGCTTCCATCGCCTTCATTTCTTGGACCGACATTGTGCCCGACTATTTTGTGGCCTTCGGCGACGAACCCGGTGTGGCGTCCGCACGCTTAAACATGGACGCGGCGCTCAAAAAGGTGAAGGAAGCAAAGGCGACCCACGACATTGTTATTGTGGCCATGCACTGGGGCATTGAATACCAGGACTACGCCGACGAAGACCAGCAGATTACACCGGCGCATCAACTGGTTGATGCTGGTGCAGACGTCGTGCTGGGCAACCACCCGCACGTGCTGCAGGGCATCGAATTCTACAAGGATTCGCTTATTGCATACGCACACGGCAACTGTGTGTTCCGCCAGTCTTTCGACGTGGGCTACACCCACGAATCCTACGTCATGCACTTCGACATAACGCAGGACGGCATTCAGAATTTGCGCGTTACGCCGCTGTATTTGAGCGACGAGCATGGCATCCCCAGCGTAGCAACGGGTGAACAGGCGCAGTTCACTTTGAATAGACTTGCCGAAGTTTCTGACGGCATGAACACAGCTTTCGACATTCAGGGTGACCTTGCCTACGTGCGCCCCTTGTCTGCAAGCAGCGCTAATGCAACCAACGCAGAAGCGGGCAATGCAGACGCGAATAACACGGACGACGGCAGCGCAGATGCCGAATCTTCAGATGCCGGGTCTTCAGATGCTGAAAGCGAATAAGGCCAAAGACTTAGGCGCTACCAAGGTATTCCAGGCAAAGCATGGTAATGTCGTCGAACTGTTCGGCGTCTTGCACGAAGGCATCCACACCCGCCCGCACGTTCTTAAGAATCTGTTCGGGTTTGGCTTCAGGGTCGGTATTAAGCGCTTCAAGCATAGGATCGAGCCCAAGACGTTCGCCCTGGGCATTGGTCGCTTCCGGCACGCCGTCGGTATACACGAATACTTTCGACCCCGGCTTCAGCTGCCACTCGTATTCGGTGTAGGACGCTTCTTCCATCATGCCAATAAATAGACCATGCTTGTCCTTAACGAGTTCGAAATTGCCATCGGGGTCTTTGAGCGTTGGGTAGTCATGGCCTGCGTTGGCGGCGACGAACTTCCCGGTTGAAATTTCAAGAATACCCAGCCACACCGTAACGAACATATTGTCGCGATTATTGCTGCACACAGCCTTATTGGTATCGTTAAGGACTTGCGCGGGCGACTTGCCCATTTGCGCATGGTTCTTCAAAAGAATCTTGGACGCCATCATGAACAGGGCCGCCGGGATGCCCTTGCCCGAAACGTCGGCAATGACAACGCAAAGGTGGTCGTCGTCTACAAGGAAGAAGTCGTAGAAGTCGCCACCCACTTCTTTGGCCGGGTCCATGCTCGCAAAGACTTCAAACTCTGAACGTTCAGGGAATGCCGGGAAAATACTGGGGAGCATATGAGCCTGAATGCTGGTAGCCAGGCTGAGCTCAGTGGCGATGCGTTCCTTTTCGGCGCTTATCTTTTCAATGTGGTTAAGGTAGTCGTCGATTTCAGCGGTAAGGTCGACGATGTCTTCTGAAAGCTGCCCAATTTCATTGCGCGACTTTATCGAGGACAGGTTTTCGGCAACCTTCGCACTGTCCTTGCTTTGCATGTAGAGGTGAATGCTTTCTTGCATCTTCTTGAAGGGGCGAATAACAAACAGGGCAAGCAAGGTCAGGCATACAAGCGACAAGAGCAACTGGTGGGCCATTGCCAAGGCGGTCCCATAGTTAGCCTGCATGTCGATGTTTTCTTGGAGAACAGAAAGGTTGTAGGTAATGCCAATGAGCAGGTGCTTGCCTTCAAAGGATCCCACATACGAATAGTAGTCAACGTACTTGCCGGCGTCGGCAAGATGCTTCGCATTCTTTATGGCATTGCGCATGGCGTCGGTCTGGCTTTCCATGACCGTAACCGTGTGACCCAAGGTGTAGACGTCTTCGTACGAAGTGCCACGGTGGGCGC
Source organism: uncultured Coriobacteriaceae bacterium (assembly GCA_902768975.1). Classification (GTDB taxonomy): domain Bacteria; phylum Actinomycetota; class Coriobacteriia; order Coriobacteriales; family Eggerthellaceae; genus CACXMZ01. Next base: position 45,802 of record CACXMZ010000006.1, on the reverse strand, counting down.
CTTCGTCTGCGGCACTTAGCAGGAAGAACTGCCCCGCGCAGTCGTCTTCGGTGAGTACGCAGAACAAAAAGTCGACCTTGTAGGCACGCTTAATTTGGTTCAGGCGTGTAATGAGCCAGGAATATGCCACTTCAGCGTAGGCCTTTTGGTCGGCTGGTTCCATGGCTTCAATTTCGCTCGTGGTGGCATATTTCAAAACAAGCTGCGGGTACTTGCTTTCGAGCATCGCAGTTTTCTTGCGCGTTGCCTGCCCCGTGCTGTAGTCGACATCGTATTCAATATCTAAGCTTTCGGCATTCTTTGTCCAATAGGAAACGAGCCATTCGTAGGCAGGGTACTCCTGAATAGCCCAGGTCGTTTCAGCAGCCAGTTCATCCGCGAGGTTTTCTGCCTGCTCAACCACGCTTTTGTCTGAAAGATAACGTTCAGACATATGGGTGATAGTTCCCGTAATTAGAATAGCTAGTGCAAAAAGACCAGCGACCTGAAGGATAAGCTTTATCTTGCGTTCTTTACCCATGCACACTCTTACGTTCTTTACCTATGCACACCCTATTTTAGCAATATATAGGGCCTGCTACATATATTAAGTATGCACGTAAGTCTTACCGGTGTGGCTACTTTTACCCCAAACCGGCCAGAAGGGCTATGCGATAAACGACGAATGCCACTACCCAGGCAATGGCACACTGCCCCAGCACGATGCCAAGCGCCCAGCGCTTGCCTAGTTCGCGCTTTATGGCCGCCACCGCAGCCACGCAGGGCGTGTAAAGCAGGCAGAACACCAGGAAACTTGCCGCAGCGGCAGGCGAAAGCGCCAACGCCAAAGCGGCCGCGCCGTCGAAGAGCACCGACAAGGTAGACACGACCACTTCCTTGGCCATGAAGCCCGCAATAAGCGCCACCACGAAGCGCCAATCCCCAAAGCCGAGCGGCGCAAACAGGGGCGCCAAGAAGCTGGCCACCAGCGCCAAAATACTCTGGGACGTGTCTTCCACAAACATAAGCTGAGGGCTAAAGGACTGCAGGAACCACACGATGATGGTCGCCACAAAAATGACGGTGAAGGCACGGGTAATGAAATCCTTGGACTTGTCCCACACCAGGTGGGCCACACTTTTCGCGCTTGGCATGCGGTAGTTCGGCAATTCCATAACGAAAGGCACCGCTTCACCCTTGAAGGCAGTCTTGCGCGAAATAAGCCCCACGACCACAGCCACCAGAATGCCTAGCAGGTAAAGCCCTACCATGATCCACCCAGCATACCCCGGGAAGAAGGCGTCGGCCACAAAACCATAGATAGCCAGTTTGGTAGCGCAACTCATAAAGGGTGTGAGCATGATAGTCATTTTGCGGTCACGTTCGGACGGCAGAGTACGCGTAGCCATAACCGCAGGCACCGTGCAGCCAAAACCCATGACCATGGGAACGATGGAACTGCCCGAAAGACCGAGCTTTCGCAGGGCGCCATCCATGAAGAAAGCCACGCGCGCCATATAACCCGTGTCTTGCAAGAGCGAAAGGAAAAAGAACATGACCACGATAATCGGGAAGAACAAAAGCACCGTGCCCACGCCGTTGTACACGCCTTCAATAACAAAAGAAGTAAGCACAGGTCCCACACCCCAGGCTTCAAAAGCACCTTCTGTCGCCGCAGTAAGAGCGTCTATGCCCATCTGAATGATGTCCTGGAAAAATGGCCCGATATAGTTGAAGGTGAGCAGGAAAATGGCACCCATGATTAGGATAAACAGCGGAACCGCCGACCACTTCCCCGTCAGTACGCGGTCGATTTGCTGGCTGCGCACGCTGCCCTTGTTTTGCTGGGGTTTCACCACCGTAGCGCGCACCACTTTGCTTATAAAGGCAAAGCGCATGTCGGCAATGGCGGCGGCACGGTCCAGGCCGCGTTCGTCTTCCATCTGCACGACAATGTGCTCGATGGCTTCAAGTTCATTCTTGTCGAGCTTCAATGCTTCGGCAACGGAAGCGTCGCCTTCAGCCAGCTTGGTCGCTGCAAAACGCAGCGGGATTTTCGCCTTGGCTGCATGGTCTTCAACCAGGTGCATGATGCTATGGATGCACCGATGCACGGCACCACCATGGGCGTCCGAAGCGCAGAAGTCCTGGCGCTTAGGCGCTTCCTGGTAATGCGCCACATGCAAGGCATGCTGCACCAGTTCGTCCACGCCTTCGTTGCGCGCCGCCGAAATGGGCACGACGGGCACACCCAGCGCGGCTTCCAATTCGTTCACACGAATGGTGCCGCCCGAGTCGCGCACCTCGTCCATCATATTCAGGGCCACCACCATGGGTACGCCCAGTTCAATTAGCTGCATGGTCAAATACAGATTGCGTTCGATATTGCTCGCATCCACGATATTAATAATGGCCGTGGGTTCTTCGTTCACGATGAAATTGCGTGCAATAACTTCTTCGCTGCTGTAGGGTGAAAGGGAATAAATACCCGGCAGGTCCACCACATTGGTGTTCCCATGGCCGCGGATGCCACCTTCCTTGCGCTCTACCGTCACACCTGGGAAATTACCCACACGCTGGTTAGCGCCGGTAAGCTGGTTGAACAAGGTGGTCTTTCCGCAGTTTTGATTACCTGCCAGCGCAAAGGTAAGCAAGGTATTTTCAGGCAAGGGATGTTCGCTGCTTTTGTCATGGAAGCGCCCGCCTTCACCCAAGCCAGGATGTTCCATCAGCTCGACTAGGTCCACAGAATCCGCTTCGCTTATCGAAGATGTTTCTTCTGGGTTTTCAAGCAAGAGTTCGATTTCGATCTTAGCAGCGTCGTCGCGACGCAGAGTCAATTCGTAGCCATGAATGCGAAATTCGAGAGGGTCGCCCATAGGCGCGCTCTTAATAAAGGAAATGTTCGCACCAGGAATAACACCCATGTCTAGGAAATGCTGGCGCAGGGCACCTTCGCCTCCCACCGTGCGAATGACAGCGCAACTACCTGCCTCGAGCGTGTCGAGCGTAATGACTTCGGCTGATGCCATGAAAATGCTTCTCCATTTACTCGTTTTTACCTTCGTAATAATACTACGGAAAGCAATAAGTAAACCGTGTTTAATTCAGGAAAACGGTAAGTAAACCTTGTTTAATTTCTCTTGACAATTTATTAACAAAGGCTAACATTGTACAAAGAAGTTAAACGAATATAACTATTTATGTCGCGGAAAGGGGCAGCCGTGGTACTCACCCAGGTTCAACAAGGCAAAGACTATATTATTCACGCCCTCGACGGTGAAGGTGAAACTCGTTTGCACCTGGAAGGCCTTGGCTTTGTGCCGGGCACCAAGCTTTCAGTGGTTTCCAAAATAGGTGAAAACCTTATTGTGAATGTTAAAGGTTCAAAAATTGCGCTTGATGCCGCTTTGGCCAAGTGCGTTTTGGTATGAAAGATGAAAGGAGAGCAAGCATGACTACCCTAGATACCATTCAGCCTGGTCAAACGGTAAAAGTTGTAAAGCTTTTGGGTGACGGTGGCACCAAGCGTCGCATTATGGACATGGGCGTTACCAAGGGCACGAGCGTCTACGTACGCAAGGTGGCTCCTTTGGGCGACCCGGTGGAAGTAACCATCCGTGGCTACGAGCTTTCACTGCGCAAAGCCGAAGCCGAACATGTTGAAGTCGAAGCAGTGGAAGCTGCACAGACCGGCGTTGCTTAAAGCAACGGCGCACACGACGGCAGAATAAGCCGTTCTTTTTTGTAATCGAGTTAACCAGAACTTACTTTTTGGAGGATGAAATGAGCAAAACTATTGCTTTGGTGGGTAACCCCAATTCGGGCAAAACCACCCTTTTCAACGCTCTCACCGGGGCAAACCAATATGTGGGTAACTGGCCGGGTGTGACCGTTGAGAAGAAAACGGGCAAACTGAAAGGCCACACCGACGTAGAAATCGTCGACCTGCCAGGCATCTATTCCCTTTCGCCTTACACGCTTGAAGAAGTGGTTGCGCGCGACTACATCATCGACGAAAAACCCGACGCGCTTATCAATATCGTGGACGGTTCCAACCTGGAGCGCAATCTCTACCTTTCCACCCAGGCCCTTGAACTGGGTATTCCTACCGTTATCGCCGTCAACATGATGGACGTGGTAGACAAGCAGGGCGACACGATTAGCACGGAAGCGCTTTCCGAAAAAATGGGCTGCCCCGTGGTAGCCATTTCGGCCCTGAAGGGCACTGGCGTCGACGACGTGGTAGCCAAAGCGGTCGAACTTGCAAACGCAGGGGCTTCCCAGGCGCATGTACACAGCTTTAGCGAGCCAATCGAAGCAGCGCTTGCCCAGATTGAAGGTGCACTTGCGGGCAAAGTGCCTGAAACTATGAAGCGTTTCTTTGCCGTGAAGGCATTCGAGCGCGACAACAAGATTGCCGAACACGTCAATGGCACCATCAACGTTGAAGACATCATTAAGGCCGCCGAAGCTGCAAGCGAAGACGACGCTGAAAGCATCGTTGTTAATGAGCGTTACAACTACATCACGAGCATTATCGACGGCTGCTTTACGCGTGCTTCCGCTGCAGGTGAATCTATTTCCGACAAGATCGACAAAGTGGTTACGAACCGCATCTTGGCTATTCCCATCTTTGTCGCCGTCATGTTCTTGGTGTATTACATTTCCGTGACTACCGTGGGCGGTTGGGCTACCGACTGGGCCAACGACGGCGTGTTCGGCGATGGCTGGTTCCTCACGCCGCAGATTCAGGAAGCCTACGACGAAGCCACGGAAGACGCCGCTGCGGGCGAAGCAGCCATTGAAGCATTCTATGCAGCCGCTGAAGAAGCGGGCATGGAAGCACCTGAAGACCTCGAAGACGCAGGCGCCGTTGCTGCCTTCACAGAGGAAGCGGCCACAAAGGGCATCTACGGTTACTACGACGACTACGACGATGAAACGGGCGAAAACACACTTGTTGCCGTTGTGGCCAACGGAGCAAGCGAAGGTGCAGCTCCAGCCAGCATTGAAGGTGCTGAAGTAGGCGAAGTTGCCTTCTATGACGAGTCGGTAACCGCTGTAAACGAAGCACCCGACCCCAGTGAGTTTGGCCTGTTCATCCCCGGTATTCCTGCCATCGTGGAAGGTTGGTTGGATTCGGCTGGCGTAAACGACCAGGTAAAGGGTCTCGTGCTTGATGGCATCATTGGCGGTGTAGGTTCGGTGCTTGGCTTCGTCCCGCAGCTGCTCGTGCTGTTCGCCTTCCTGGCATTCTTGGAAGCCAGCGGCTACATGGCGCGCGTGGCCTTCATTCTGGACCGCGTGTTCCGCCGCTTTGGCCTTTCCGGCAAAAGCTTTATCCCCATCCTTATTGGTACGGGCTGCGGCATCCCGGGCATCATGGCAAGCCGTACTATCGAAGCAGAAAACGACCGCCGCATGACGGTTATGACCACCACCTTTATCCCCTGCGGCGCAAAGCTGCCCATCATCGCGCTGTTCGCAGGCGCCATCTTTGCAGGTGCCTGGTGGGTAGCTCCTTCGGCCTACTTCATGGGCCTGGCTGCCATCCTTATTTCGGGCATCATTCTGAAGAAGACCAAGCCCTTCGCAGGCAAGGCAGCACCCTTCGTTATGGAACTGCCAGCCTACCATCTGCCCACTATTGGCGCCGTGCTCCGCAGCATGTGGGAACGCGCCTGGAGCTTCATTAAGAAGGCGGGTACGATTATCTTCGCGGCTGTAATCTTGGTTTGGTTCCTTTCCAGCTATGGCTTTGCTGACGGTAGCTTTGGCTGGGTTGAAGACCAGGCCGATTCACTGCTGGCCATGTTGGGTAATGCGGTTGCTTGGATCTTCGCACCACTCGGCTTTGCTAACTGGCAGGCTGCAGCCGCAACCGTCGCTGGCCTTATTGCTAAGGAAAACGTGGTCGGTACCTTCGGCGTGCTGTATGCAGGCGGCGCAGGCTGGTTTGCCAACGTGCAAGCTTCCTACACGGCACTGGTGGCCTACAGCTTTATGGCCTTCAACCTGCTGTGCGCACCGTGCTTTGCTGCCATGGGCGCTATCCGCAGGGAAATGAATTCCGCTAAGTGGTTCTGGGCTGCCATTGGTTACCAGTGCGGCTTGGCCTATTGCGTGGCGCTGTGCATCTACCAAATTGGCGGGCTTATCACCGGTGAAGTGGCCTTTAACTTCTTCACCATCGTGGCGTTTGCCCTGGTGGCGGCCATGCTCTACCTGCTCTTCCGTCCAAACAAACAGGACACGAGCACGGTTAACTTTGCTGTCTCGGCTGCCGAAGCAGCGTAGCAATTCCGCTGTTCTTGCGAACAGCGGAATGCTTGACGCTGCGGTTATGTTTGGCGGCGCATAAGCCCCTTGTGCCCAGCTCGGCACGTAATGAAATACGCTTGGCTGGGCGGCGGGGCTTCTGCACTCGCCAAACAAAACCTCGCTGGCTTCCTTGGGCGAACCAAGGAGTCACATACTACGAAAGGAGCGCGGGGTGAATTTAGGAACGGCAATAACACTGCTTATTGTAGGAGGGCTTCTTTTCCTGGCCCTGCGCTCCATCGTGCGCGATTTCCGTAACGGCACGTCGAAGTGTGCCGAATGTGGTGGCAGCTGCGGCAAGGCCGCACAGGAAAGTTGCCCTGCCTGCGAAATCGCAGACAACATGGTTGAGCACTTCAACAAGGCAGAAGGCCTTGGTATAGACGAATACCATGCCCAGGTACTTCCCGAAGACAAATCGCGCCCAGCAGCAGCTGTGGTATCAAGAACAAAGCGGGTCCCCCAAGCACACAAGCAGGAGTGCTAATATAGGTGCACGTGCATCACCGGAAGGACCGTGTCATGAGCGCCGAAAACAAGGATCTCGAACTACAGGACAAAGAGCGGACCGCAGCCGAAGCGGGCTGGCGCATCTCACGTTACCTTGTTTCAGCCAAGATTCCCGACACGAAAATGGTGGCTGTCTACAATACCTACCTTCACAGCTGCGGCACTTACACACCTCTTGAACTTTATGTTGCCAGCGTCCTGGACGAAGTGTCCGAACACCACCCTTTCATCGAAAGGCTCGCAAAGCGTGGCATCATTGTAAACTTTGACGAACGTGAAGCCTTCGAACTGCAACGCAAGCTCGGGTGCAACACCCCCTTCGGCGACGAAGTGGCCATTACCATCTGCCCAACCCTTGCCTGCAACTTCGAATGCCCCTACTGCTTTGCAACCAGGGGGCAAGGCAAAATGTCTCCTGAAGTTCAGGACGATGTTGTTGCCTTTGCCGCCCGCATGCTCGACGCATCACACGCAAAGACGCTTGACATTACCTGGTTCGGCGGCGAACCGCTCATGGCAACCGATGTTATAGAAGCACTTTCACCAAGGCTTATACAACTTGCCGAAGAACGTGGTTTTGAATACAGCTCATGGGTGTTCACGAATGGTTACTTACTTACGGAAGACGTCGTAGACTTGCTTCTGCGCTGCAAGATACACCATGTTCACATTCCCCTTGATGGGCTTGGTGCAACAAACGACGCAACGCGCCGCCTTGTTGGTGGCGGCCCCACCTACGACCGCATTTTGAAAAACCTGGGGCTCCTTAAGCCGCCCATCAAAACACTCATCCGTGCCAACACGCACGAGGGCAACGTCGGTGAAATCGACGAACTGAAGGAAGCGGTTCTCGCTCGTGCGGAAGAGGCTGGCACCAATTTAAAGTTCTATGCAGCGTCACTCATTGATGTAAGCCCCGCCGACGAACTTGATAGCCCCATGGCCGACTATGCATTCCACGGCATTGAAGTTGCCTTGCGCCCTGAATCGCGCCACGTTATTGTAGGCAGAGACCATGCCTGTGTTGGCCAGAACCTATGGATGGTCGCCATGGACGATGAAGGCTACCTGTACAAATGCGGCGGTAAGCTGTGTGGCCAACGGAAATTTGCTTACGGCAACGCACGCGACTGGGACCCAGCGCGGCCCCTGGAAACTGCCAGCAACCCCGACATGCTCAGCAAGTTATTGAATACGGTCACGCTTTCGCACGACGACAAATGCTACGCCTGCGTGTGGCTACCCCTCTGCGGGGGTGGATGCCCGCAGCTGCGCCTGTTCGGCAAACCCGAATGCCCGGCCTATCGCTACGACCCTGAAGCCTTTGTTTTAGCCATGCACTCCCGCATAGACAAAAGCGAAGACGAAGCGTGAAACACTCAAGCACGCGCAAGCCATAAGGTGGCTTCGAACTAGCCATGAAAGTCCAAGAATAAAAGGCTTGTCTACACAGGCCTAGCTTTTTATGCGTTCCTGCAAAACGCGAACCGCGTGCTAGCTTGTGTATTCTGCCAGATTTGCCCGCCGGTTCTGATAGAGCATGCGGTCTGCGGTTTCAATAAGGCTGGGAATGTCGTCTTCCGAAGAATCGCAAATGGAATGACCGAGCGTTACTGCAAGCGAACAAGGAATGGAATGCCACTTGGTGTAGTAAGCCAGCCTTTCGTCCAAGGCTGCAGCAAACTGCGAAGGGAAGTCTTCTTCGTTCGCGTGGCCAATAACAACAAGGAATTCGTCTCCACCCCAACGCGCAACAAACCCATGGAATGTATCGGCAACCGAAACAATGGCGTCGGCTACAGCGCGCAAGGCTCGGTCGCCCTCCAGGTGCCCCAGCGTGTCATTAATTCGCTTGAAGTGGTTCACGTCCGCTATAAACAAATAGAACGGATTATCCGGTGAAGCACCTTCGGCCGCTTCCACTAAGTATTGGTCCGCGCGTCGCCTGTTGCTCAAACCCGTAAGAGCATCGCTATACACTTTGTGAATCTGCGGTTCCAGAAGGTTTACGAACAGGTACACAAAGGCAAACGCTATGGCAAGTGTCATGACGGGCGTCGGCGCAATGATGGCATCGAGAATGCCGCTCACCGTACAAATGACAATAAAGAGCACTTGGACCAGGTAGTCTTTTTGTAGGTGGGAATTCTTCTTCTTAAGATAAAGGATTGCCGCATGCAGAATAATCGTAATGCCGTAAAAGTTGTCGACCATGCCCGTCAAAGCAATTAAGGGACCCGGCTCTACCGTATGCTGCGGTGTGATCTTAAACACTATTCCCGAGAAAAAAGAAGTTAGATATAAAACCACCATCAATATAAGCGGTAGCGAAAGAAGAATTCGAAGCGACGGACTATTTACGCTCTTAGATTGGAAGCGAACCTCGGCAAACCAGAACCAAAAATACACCATGAGCGGTATAAACATAGTGTCTAATACTTTGATGAGCCCTGTGGCCAAATCTGGAAGCGGAATCGTGCCTGCCGCTGCAAGTACCCACACAATTTCCAGCACCAAGTAGCACAGATAGGCGCAGGACATTGCCCGAAACAGCCTAATTTCCCGATTGCTTCCCACGTAAGAATTGAATTTTGAAAGAATGAGGACAGCAATAAAGACACAGAAAACATTTATTGCTGCATAGACATATGTATATCGAAACGTTAAGACACTTAAGTCGCTCATAAATGCTCATCAGCCAAAGACGTTGATTAATACCCCTTGTTAGTTATAGCACCAACAGATACGAATGTGAAGCATAAAAGTCCATAATTCTAACTTTGATCCAAGTAAACAGGGGTGATAAAAGCAAGCTGTTGCCAGTCGTAGCAACGCTTTGTTGCTCGACCTACCCGCCGCGCGCGCGTAGAATGAAGCACGGCAGGAAACGCCGCAAAGGCAAGGAAACAAGAGGTGCCCACCATGACCATCAAAGACACGCTTCCCCAACTGCGCCGCGACCGCGGACTAACCCAAGATGAACTTGCTGCGAAACTATACGTAACGCGCCAAGCCGTCAGTCGCTGGGAAACTGGGGAAACCACACCGAGCATCGACATGGCCAAGCTTATTGCCACGGCGCTCGACGTGCCCGTTATGGAATTAATAGATTTACCAAACGAGCCTTCGTGCCAGTGCTGCGGTACGCCGTTTTCAGTGCCGAACATGGACCGGGGCACTAATGCCGACGGATCGGAAAACCCCCTCTACTGCAAATGGTGCTACGACAAGGGCGTGTTCGCAAAGAATACGATGGACGAAGTAATCGAGCAGTCGGCACCGTACTTCGTCGAAGCAACGGGCGTCAGCCTGGACGAAGCAGTATCCTTCATGGGTGCCATGTTGCCTGGCCTCAGGCGCTGGAGGGACCCTTACGAACAGGAAGCGCGGCAGCGCTATGGCGACGAAGCGGTCGACGCCACGCACGCCAAGCTGGACGCCATGAACGCCGACGAATGGAAGGCAAAGGACATGCTCGAGCAGATGATTAAAGTGCAGCTCCGTCTGGCTCTGGCAAGCGGGAGCCCTTCCTCTGAAGAATCGGCAGAGCTGGCTCATATGCACAAGCGCTGGATTAAGATGCATTGGGGCAATGCCACGTATTCGCGTGAAGCACACCTCGGTCTGGCGCAGGGCTACCTCGCAGACGAACGATTCATAAGCTACTACGACAGCGCCTGCGGCGAAGGAGCCACGGCTTTTCTGGTTGAGGTGCTCAACGCCAATCTATAGCTTAAACGAGCGGGGCAAACCTTTCCCGACACAAGGATGGCATCACGCGTAATGCCATCCCTCCTTCTCGCCCCTTTCCCAGATGCGCAAATGCCGTACAATGCCACGTATGAATTCACGTGCATTGCCACATATCGCCGCGCTGGCCACCATGGCCGTTTGGGGAGCCACCTTTGTTTCCACAAAAGTGCTCTTGGACTACCTAACACCTCTTGAAATCCTTATTCTTCGCACGGCCCTGGGCTTTATGGCGCTCTGCCTGGTGCGCCCCCGTTTTTTAAAACTCCAAAAGCCTTCGCATGAAGCACTCTTTGCTCTTGCGGGACTGACGGGAGCTCTTCTCTACTACCTCGGTGAAAACATTGCACTTGAATACGTAGATGCTTCTGTGGCATCCATTGTAGTATCAACCGCCCCCCTGTTCACCGCTGCATTGGGCTTCGCTCTCCTGAAAGAGCGCAGTGCGAACGCGCACTTCTTCCTGGGCTTCATTATTGCCATGGCAGGCATTGCCCTCATCAGTTTCACAGGGGACCCTGCTCGTGTTAACGCCTTAGGCGTAGCGCTCTGTTTGCTTGCGGCCCTTTCCTGGGCAGTGTATTCGATTATCGTGAAGCGCTTGGCCGACTTTGGTTATGAAACCATTGCTGCAACCAAGCGCATCTTTGCCTGGGGCCTGGCTTATATGATTCTTATTTGGGTAGCAACCAGCGCTCATATTCCCACCCAAGCACTTTCGCAGCCCCTGGTATGGGCAAACCTCGCCTTCCTGGGATTCTTTGCTTCTGCGGCCTGCTTTGTTACCTGGGGCTACAGCGTTAAACACCTGGGGCCTACTTCAGCTTCTGCCTATATTTACCTCCAGGCTCCTCTTACCGTGGTGTGGGCTGCCGCCCTCTTGGCCGAGCCTGTCACGCCCGCCATGCTCTGCGGCATAGTCATGGTTATTGTGGGCCTTGCGCTTTCCGAAGGTTTCGACAAACGCTTACTTGAATATATGAAATCAAAATAGCGCAACCTCACAAAATAGAAGACCCTCAAACTAGAACAGCTTTACAAGTAAGAAAGGCCCCGGGAGAAGCGAGCGGGACCTTTCATGTTTTAACCCTCATGGGCACTGCAGACGAGAAGGAGGTATGAGGTGCGCCCAGAGGAAAGGGTTAACTTGTCAATTAGTTAACTTAAGTTAACTGTTGATGTATATGTTAACTGATACTAACTTTCTGTCAAGCATTATTTAGAAATTTTTTCTTTGTTTTCAGCTGGCTATCCCTCGCCACCTGCTGTCCAAGGACCGAACGTCGAATGGTTTTAAGGTTCGCAGGATTTCGGGCAATAAACCGTTTAGAGCACTGCGCTACAATTACCGTATGGATTTAAGCATTCTTTACAGCATTCAGGACACCTGTGCGCACCCTGCGCTCGATGCCTTCTTCACGTATTTCACCCTGCTTGGCAATGCAGGTGCGCTTTGGATTCTTATTGGCTTGTGTATGCTCCTTTCGCCCAAATGGCGCTTCTGGGGCATGTGTGTGCTCGCGGCACTTGCCTGCGTAGGGCTTATCAACGAACTGGGTATTAAAAACTTGGTCGAACGCGTGCGCCCCTATATCGAACACGGCATTGCAACGCCCCACATCTTCCCGCCTACCAGTTACTCCTTCCCGTCTGGTCATACGGGTTGTAGTTTTGCCGCCGCCACGGTTTTAGCACTTGCACCCATTAAGAAGCACTGGAAAGCCCTGGCGTGGATTGTGGCGCTGCTCATTTCGTTTTCGCGCCTGTACTTGTTCGTGCACTACCCCACCGACGTGTTGGTGGGCGCTGTGCTCGGCACGCTGTACGGCTACCTCGTGGTGAAAGCGGGGCTCGCCCTTCGCGCACGGCGTTCTGGCAGTGCCGCCCATGGCAAACATGCCGCCTTATAGTGAAGATGGCGACCTAAGCCCTTGAGTGATGAATTGGACTCAAAGCCCCTGGGGTAATGAGTTGGGTAATAAGTCTTTGGGCAACAAGTTTGTAAGTCGCGCACGGCAAACCACTTGCGCTATCAACGCGAAGGGAATGCGCAACGCCGGTTCTGAATAACCAGGTCAACCAATTCGGAAAATTCGCGCACTACATAGGTGGGATTTTCGGCGAGCAGAACGTCTTCGCTAAACACGCCCCACAGCACCGCCACGGTGGCACACCCTGCTGCACTACCAGCCTGGATGTCGAAGGGGCTGTCTCCCACATACAGGCATTCCGCCGCATCGAGCTCAATCTTTTCAAGCCCCGCACGAATGGGTGCAGGATCAGGCTTGTTCACCGCGCAGTCATCCGCGCCCACCAAAAACTTCAAGTACGGCGCCGCCCCTGCAATTTCCAGCCCACGCCAGGCAAGGTCGTGCCGCTTGGCCGTAACCACACCCAAGGCAACGCCTTCCTTCTGCAAGCGAGCCAGACCTTCTACAATTCCATCAAAAGCCTTCACTTCGCTGTCGTGATGGGCAAGGTTATGCCCGCGATACGTATCGACAAGTTGCTGGTGAACCTGCGGGTCGTCCGTGAAAGCCCACATTTGCGCTTCGAGCGTTGTACCCACGCCGCGCATGAGTTCGTCAGCGGAGTATTCCTTGTCCAGCACCTGCTTAGTCGCATGAATCATGCTAGACAGCATGAGGTCATGCGTGTCCACCAGGGTTCCATCGTTATCGAATAGTATTCCACGTATTAGCATACATACCGCCAGTTCAGACAGGTCTTAACAAAGCTCTTTGAATTCGCCGTAGCCTGCAGTGTCCATTTCATCATAAGGTATAAATCGCAAAGCCGCACTGTTAATACAGTAGCGCAGACCACCCAATTCTTTTGGTCCATCGTCGAACACGTGGCCTAGGTGGCTATTCCCCGCTTCACTACGCACTTCAATGCGCTGCATGCCATAGCTTCCGTCTTCATATTCAACAATCACACTGGGATCTATGGGTTTGCTAAATGCAGGCCAACCGCAGCTGGAATCGAACTTGTCTGCCGAACTAAAGAGCGGCTGCCCCGTAACCACGTCCACGTAAATGCCGCGTTCAAAATGCATATTGTATTCCCCTGAATATGCATATTCAGTAGCGGCATTTTGTGTAACGTCATACTGAATATCGGACAAGTTTTTGTGCAACTCCTCGTCGCTTGGTTTAACCCAGCGCCCTTCGGTGCCTGCTGCGTTCTGCGCAATTTCCTTTTGCTGTTCGGTTTGTATTTCGCTTAAGCTGTCGAAGCTAATATGGCAATAGCCGTAAGGGTTCTTAACTAGATAGTCCTGGTGGTAGTCTTCTGCATCGTAGAAGTTTTGCAAGGGTTCAAGTTCAACCGCAAGAGGCTGGTTATATTCTTGCTGGTGTGCATCATAAACAGCCTGCAGCGTAGGCAAATCCGTTTCATCGGTGTAATAGATGCCCGTGCGATATTGCACGCCAAAGTCGTTGCCCTGCTTGTTCACGCTCACTGGATTGATAATGCGAAAGTAAGCTTCGGTAAGCGACTGCAAGCTCATGATAGAAGGGTCGTAGAGAACCCGCACCGTTTCCGCATGACCCGAACTCGCGCATACTTCTTCATAACTTGGGTTTTCCGAAGGACCATTTGCGTATCCGCTGGTCACATCAGCCACGCCAGGGATGCGCGAGAAATACTCTTCCACACCCCAGAAGCACCCACCAGCAAAATAAATATCACGTAAGTTTTTCATGACTATATTGTACCCCTTACCCTACAAGCTGGCGTTTCACCTTCCTTCGTGGACACTGTGCTATTATCAAAACAAAGAAGGCTCTGACCTGCAACAATAAGTCTCATATTTACCAAGGAGGGGCACCATGGCATATGCAGACAACTACCTCGGACACGACATCGGAAAGCTTGGATTTGGCCTCATGCGCCTACCAGGCACCCAAGGTGGCGGCGACCCCGACATTGAACAAATGATTCCCATGGTTGATGCCTTTATGGACGCCGGTTTTACCTATTTCGACACCGCCTATGTCTACGACAAGGGCAAGAGCGAAGAAGCCACCAAGGCAGCACTTGTCGATCGCTACCCCCGCGAAAGTTTTCAGCTCGCCACCAAGATGAATGCATGGCTGGGCAAGCCAAGTGAAGAAGAAACAAAGCGCCAATTAGAGGTGAGCCTTGAACGCACGGGTGCGGGCTATTTCGATTACTACCTGCTGCACGCCATCCAAAAAGACAACCATGAAATCTACGACAACTACGGGCTGTGGAACTTCGTGCAAGCAAAGAAGGAAGAAGGCTTGGTGCGAAACTGGGGCTTTTCCTTCCATTCCACGCCCGACTTGCTCGAACAAGTACTGGAAAGCCATCCCATGCCCGACTTCGTGCAGCTACAAATTAACTACGCCGACTGGGAAACGCCTAGCATAGCCGCGCGTGCTAACTACGAAATCTGTGCCGAGCGGGGCATTCCTGTAGTCGTCATGGAGCCCCTGCGTGGCGGCGGCCTTTCTACCCCACCGGCCAACATTCCTGAAATCCTGCAGGCAGTGCAGCCCGACATGAGCCTTTCTAGCTGGGGCATTCGCTACGCCGCTTCGCTGCCAGGCATCATTACCGTGCTTTCCGGCATGAGTAATATGGAGCAGATGGAAGACAACCTGTCCTACATGCACAACTTCCAGCCTCTTAATACTGAAGAGCAAGCAGCCATTGCAAAAGCACAAGAAATCATTGCAAACATCGACCAAATTCCCTGCACGGATTGCCGTTACTGCATGCCCGACTGCCCTGTAAACATGCGCATTCCCGCCATCTTTAATGCGATGAACCGCCGCATGGTGTTTAACATTCAGGGACAGGCAGATTTTGCCTACAACAACGCAACGGTAGACGTGAAGGCAAGCGAGTGTTTGAAGTGTGGTAACTGTGAAGCGGCCTGCCCACAGGGTATCGAGATTATTGACTGGCTCGAAAAAGCCGTCGACATGATCGAGCAATAAAAGCTCGGCAACGAAACCTTAGGCCGCACGCCTATAAAAAGCTGGGGCCAGAAGACAACGCTGTCACATATTTGAGTAACAAAAAACCCGCCGGCTTTCGCCAGCGGGTTTTTCAAACTAGAGGCGTAAGAGCTATTCAGCAATAGCGTCCGTCGGGCATTCGCCAACGCAGGTGCCACAGTCAACGCACTTTTCAGCGTCAACAACACATACGTCGTCTTCAACGCTCAGAGCTTCTGTTGGGCATGCGTCTACGCATACACCGCAGCCTACGCAATCGCTTGCACTAATCGTTACTGCCATAATTAACTCCTTCTCTTAGAGGCTTGTCTGCTTAAGCCGCAGCCATTATAGCAGCAAAACGGCTCGCACAAGCGAGCCGTTTCAACATTCTGAAAGCGTTACTTTCCCGAAAGAAATTTATTTAAGCGTGCAAGCACCGCCAGCTTCTTCGATCTTAGCCTTCATTTCTTCAGCAGCTTCCTTAGCAACGCCTTCCTGGACAGTTGCGGGAGCGCCTTCGACCATTTCCTTGGCTTCCTTCAGGCCCAGACCAGTGATGTCGCGGATAGCCTTGATAACGCCGATCTTGTTGTCGCCGAAGCCTTCGAGCACAACGTCAAATTCGCTCTTGTCGTCGCCACCAGCAGCGCCAGCGTCGCCACCAGCAGCAGGAGCAGCAGCCACAGCCACAGGAGCAGCAGCGCTTACGCCAAAGGTTTCTTCGATGTCCTTAACCAGTTCGGAAGCTTCCAGCAGGCTCATTTCCTTCAGGGCTTCCAAAATCTCTTCACGAGTTACAGCCATTTTAGGCTCCTTTCTTCGCGCCAGTTTCCACCGGCATGCCTCATCGAGGCCTTTGTTTACTCAATCACGCGGCTCTTGTCGCCGCACTTGGCTCAAACCCGGGGGGCTCAAGCCGCCTGCCCGCTCATTATGCAGCAGGCTTTTGTTCGGCAACCTGGCTCAGCGACTGAGCAAGGCCACGCGGCACACCATTGATGCTGGTTGCCAGGCCACGTGCAACGCCAGAAATCATGCCAGCAATCTGGCCCATGAGTTCTTCGCGTGAAGGCAGCGAAGCGATAGCTTCAACCTGCGCGGCGTCGTAAGCTTCGCCTTCCATCATGCCGCCCTTAATGGACAGATTTTCATTGGACTTGGCGAAGGTCTTCAACACCTTGGCAGCGGCTGCGGGATCTTCGTTTGCAAAAACGAATGCGGAAGGACCTTCCAGCAGGTCGTCCATCGTGGGCAGTTCGCATTCGGTCAGCGCCAAGTGCATGAGCGTGTTCTTGTACACCTTCATGCTGGCACCGGAAGCGCGCACGTTACGACGCAGTTCCTGGATTTCCTTCACGGTAAGACCGCGATAGTCCACGATCCACACCGCCTGGGTTGCGGAAAGCTCTTCTTTGATCTTCGCAACCGTTTCCTGGTTCTTTACGTTAGGCACATTACACCTCCTTCTTTTTCTTCTTCGGGTTCCGCCGCTTTTTGCTTTGGGCCGAATCGGAAAAAGAAACGACCCCTGCGCCAAAAACACAGGGGTCGAAAAGCTTTTGCCTTTAAACCACCTCGGCGGGCCGCTTTCGCGATTAAACCTTACAGGTACCGGCTGTCTTTGGCAGCGGAACTATCTTTGGTTGTTTGCTACTTGAAAGGTTGCCCCTTAAAGCAGCTTGCCTATTCTAGAACAAAGCGCCCCCACCTGCAACAATTATGAAGAAACTTCGAGGGCGTTGCCAAGCCACATGGTAAAGCCTATTACAAGTTAAGTTCGTGGACGTTCAGGAGGGCGTCCATGGTGTAGAGAATGGCAGGACGCACGCCCTGCCATCTACGTGGCAAGAGGATAAGCCCCTTGCCACACATTCTGTTGTTTAAGCAGCCGCGCTGCTCGCTGCGTCAGTTGGCGCAGCGGCGCTTCCAGGTGTCACGCCTGCAGCACCCGCGGCTTCTTCTTCTGTCGCGTTTGCTGCGGCCAGGTCCTCTGGCGTTACCGCGGCTTCCACCCGTGTACCCGCTGCCGTGCGCCCTGAAATTTCGGACACCGTACAAGTTGGGGCACTTTCAAAGTAGGACAGCTCGACCGTGTCGCCCACACCAAAGCCTACGACTTCAATAAGGGTTGGCAGCGGGCAGTCATAAATATTGCTGTCGCCTTCTAGGGTTATATAGAAGTGCGAATTGCCTTCGATAACCGCCGTCGCAATAGACGCAATCTTGCCCTTGGCCGTAAGGTCACCCGAGTCGCCACCCGAAGTAATACCAACGGTCGTCAGCAAGGTCTTGTAGCTCTTCTGGCATTCAGCCACCGTGTCGCCCACCGCTACGTTTTGGTAACGCTGGATGTCTATCATGGCGAACTTCTTCACCAAACCGGCGGCGTCCTTCAGGGCCATAAAGTAGGTGGGCTGACCATTGATGTTCAGCAGCAAGGGGAAGGTGGAAACATAGCGCAAGTTCTGCACCTGGCCTTCAGCAGAACGCATGGCGGACTCTTCGGTGGCACCGGCAACGGTGTAGTAATGTGCGTCGCCCGTGCGTTGGTTCACCAGTACAAAGCCCACGATGGCGTTGTCGGCCGTGGCAGACGTGACACCCGTGTACATCCACACGTCGTCGTCCTTAGCGATGTAGTTATAACCCGCAAAACCACTGGTGCCCGGCGTTGTTTGCACCACGCCACTCTGGCCCAGCCAGCTGTTCAGCCAGCCATTGTGCAGGCTGCCATACCAGTTGTACTGCGCGATAAGCAAGTCGGACGGGTATGCACGGTCCACCCATTGGGGCACGTCTTCAATAGCATAGTCGAAGGTTTCACCCGAATTGGCATTCACGAGCACCACGCGCTTGATAGTTTCGCCACCAAAGAGGCCAATAGTACGGGTCTGAACAGGGCAAATCCACCAGGGCGTACCATCTTCGTCGATTTCGAAGCTCTTCTGTTCGAACATATAGAAGGGGTAGCTCAGCTGCACATGGCGATCGATATTCTTGAAGAAAGGATCGGACTCTGAATAATAGATGGGCTTGTCCAGGCGCACGACGCGCGTGTCCTGGCTGGCCATGTCTACCAGCACATAGGCCGGAATACCCGTGTCCATGTTGTAGAACCACTTGAAGAAGTCCGCGTAATTAAGCGGGCTCACGCGCACGGGGCGCTGCCCGTAGTTGATCTGCGAATACAGCGGTGAAATTTCAAACTGGCTTACGTATTCGGGAATTTCACCCAGGGTACGATTGCCCAACAGCTGCGCCGACTCACCGTCGATAACCGGGATGGAATTGTAGTCCACTTCCTGAATGTCGGTGGCGAAGTCGGTGTTTTCAATGCTCAGAATGCTGGAATACCGTTCCGCATTACCCGGCCAGAAACTCCAGCCCAAAATGGCACCAATGAACCCAAGTACCGCAATAAGAAGCGGAACATAGGAAAGGAACTTAAAGGTCTTGGCCTTTTTGGGGCTTGCTTCGCGCTTGCCACTCCCCGTTTCATAGGCCTTGCGGCGCCCATGGAAAATAAGGAAGAGGGGCAGCAAAACAAAGAGAATGACGAAGCTCCACAGGTCTTGCGAATGAATGTTGATAGGCGGATGGAACCACCAATACAAAAAGATAAGCACCAGCACGGTGACAATAGCCAAGAAGATAAGGGCGCGCTTACCCCATTCGGGCAGGCGGTTCATGAAGAAGTCGACAATGCCACCAACGGCACCACCACCGCTGCCGCCTCGGCCGCCGCCAGAGCCACCGCTCCCGCCGCTGCCGCCACCGCCGCGACGCTTGCCGCCGCCAATGACGGTCCATTCGTCGGGGTCGGAGCCAGCGGTTGCGGAACCACCAGCACCTTCGGAAGCAGCCGTAGGGCCACTCGCGCCTTCTTCGTCGTCAAGTCCAGGGGGCACAAAACCCACGGCCTTGAAGAATTCTTCCATCTGTTTTCTGTCCACTACTTACTCCTTGTTCGTAGCTGCTTTTTTGTTTCCGTAAAAGTATACCGACATTTTCGTCGCTTTGAGCTTCTGTTGGCATTTTGACACGTCAAACGGCACAATGAAGAGGGCGCCCCGTTGCCCAGGACGCCCCGTTGCTACCCTATTATGGCTTTATGTAACCTAACGATTACGTTGTTTTCGCAGCCTGCGTAAAGCGAAGCATGCACTTATAAGCGCCACCGCTGCTACAAGACCAAGCGCGCTCGCGGTAAAACCAGCGGCGTCAGACGTTTTCGGACCGGCCTTGTTACCGTTGGTGGAAGGCTTCTTTCCCTCGTCCTTCTTCTTGTCGTCGTTATTGTTGTTGTTATTGTTGTTGTCGTTATTATCGTCGTCGTTGTCGGGGTTGTTGTCGTCATAGCCGCCGTTGTCATAGCGCGCAGGGAAGAAATGAACTGCATTTCTTATGCTCGTTTGCATAGCAGCTGTTGCAGGCATCTGGGAAACCGCAGCCTTTTCGACTTCCTTGGGCTTAACCTTAAGGACAACTTCTGAAGAGTGAATAACCTGTTCACCATAGCCGGCGTTGCACCTTATGCGAACGCCATCTACCTTTTCGGTAATACCGGTAACAGTAAGTTTATTAACCGAGGTATCGCCCGACTTCGTGTTACCAAGGGTAAAAGACTGCCGCCCCGTTAAAGGTGCGCGGCTCGAAGGGGCGCTGTTAACGGGCACGGTATTCGTTGTGTCGTAAATGGGCTTACCATACTTTTCAAGACTGCTTGCCGCAACGGAAGGAGTGCCTTCACCCTGGCCGTCTATAAAACTCGTCCACGTAGCAGGTGTGACCGTCCTATTCCATACCTGCCACGTGTAGTAGACCTCGTTAGACTTATTGACGCCCTTCTCTGTCCACTTCGCTTCTATGGAATAGCTCGCGTCTGCCCCTTCCTCAAGCGGAGGCAGGTTTTGCGGATGGGCGATAATCGCAATGGTTTCGCCTTCTTTCAAAGTCCATGCCTTCAAGGTGGGCGACGGAATAGATGCCTGGCGCAGAACGAAAGAAGTACCCTGCTTTTCACCAAGGGCCGCAACTACCACGAAGCTATGTTCCCTATACGGCTCAAGAGGGCTGTTTTTGCCATAGATGTACTCTACCCTCTTATTGGGATCCTCGGGTGCAGCAGGGGCATCGATAGTCTCCCACCTCGAAACGTCCTTACCATCGCTCGACAAAAGCCCCACGCGATATACCGTGTCATATTTGTTGGGGTTACTTCCGAAGTTAATAGGAAGCCACGACAGGGTAACCTCCTTGTCTGTCACACTGTCGATACGCGCGTCGGGGACAACGCGAAGGTCGGGCTGGGTCACGTTGTCCACGTTATAGCCAACGAGATAAATCTGGTCGATATCTGGACGACGCTTCTTGTCGTTGCTTTCCTTGTCCTTGCCTTCACGCGCAATACTATTGGCTTTGAGCTGCCACTGGAAAGCATAATGTTTGACCTTGTCTCCATCGAGACCTGGCGTTTCTATCTGGGGCATATTATCTACGGTGCCGCCGAATTCAAGGCTGCGCGTAGTGGCTTCGGAACTTTCGTAGCCTGCAGCAAAGTCAACCACAGGGCCTACCGTCATTTGGCTGCCAAAGAGGCCGAAGCCAAAGCCGGTCGTAATATTGAGTTGCAAAGCGGGGTTAACCGTGTGGCTCTTACCCGTTTCTTCGCTTGCTCCCTGGCTTATGTTCGAGTCGCCGCCATTGCTTGAAACGCTTACCCAGCCCTTTCCGGTAATAATTTCTTTGCCCGCAAGACCCGTGTTCGTTGAAGACGGCGTTCCCTTATACGACTCCAGGTTGCCGCTTTCACTCGCAATAATGTCCTTGCCTATCGTGGGCAAACTGTTTGTCTTTGCAGCAATCGAATTCCAGTAGTCAACCGATACCACCGAAGTTACTGGGTCGCACGCAGCCGTCTGGTAGTAGTCGTCCCATTCACCCGTAGACGGGTTGTAGGTCTTGTAAAGGTAATAGATAACAGGAATGGCATAGGTAACCACCTTGTTGCCGCCGCCCCCTACAGCCGTGTAGGTACAGGACTGCCCCATGGCTTTTGAACGCTGCAGGTCGTAGCCCAGGCCGCCCTTAACAGCAACATCCAGCTGGAAGGCAGGCCCTTCGCCCCAAGCGGCGCTCAAATGCCCGCCTGCCGCAAAGCTAATATTGAAGCCCTTGCTCACAGTCGTGCTGGTCGACTGGCCAATAGATGTCGCGCTCGCCGAAAGATAATGGTAGGTATCTTCCACTTCGCCGAAGTAAGGCGTGTCCTGCAACACGGCCAAAACCTGTGGCGCCGTGGGGAACAATGCCTTGGCATAGTAATACATGCGCACGCTGTCGTTGTCTATGTCGGGCAAGCACAGGCTCAAATGCGGGCCCGACTTTGGCCTCATGCGCGGGCTTTCACAAATAACACCTTCCTGGCCGGTACATATTCTTTCATCGCGGCCCTTTTCAAAGGTGAAATGTGCAACGTCCATCCAGTAATAGTCGTCGCTTCCGCTCACGTCGTCGTCGCGTCGCACGCCAATAACCGCCAAAAAGCTTTCATGAGAAAGATTGTCATTGGACACGATGCCACTCACCACGTCGCCAATCCAGATATGGTCTTTCGCCTTGTTGTCGTTGAAGTTCGTAGGCGAAACGTTATGGTACTGGCCGCTGAACAGGCTCATGCTTCCAATGGGGTCTCTGCCGAGTACCGCCGGCTTGGACGTATTGGTATATTCACTCAGCACAAAGCGATACACGTCGCCCCCAGCCAGAATATAGTCGCTCTTGCGTTGCGGACTGTCGGCCAAGTTATAGAGGTTGGCGCTGCACAAAGCAAAGGGAGCCATCACGGGGGTGTAACGCTTGCTGTTGCCCGCCTTATTTGCGGCACTTTTCGCAATAATCAAGCCGTCCTTGCCAAGCGGATGCGAAACATAGTCCGTAATTACATACTCTTGCCGTTCGATGTCGTAATACAAATAGCGGTAGGCGAAGTTTTCGTAAGCGCCATTGGGGCCGCCCGTGCTGTCCTTGCTTTCCCACCCGGCAATAAAGAAGGCGTCCACCACGTGGGCTGCTTCACCAGGAGCAAGTTCAGTTGGCTGCAAGAAGGTTCCGAAGGTAGCGTTGGCCGACATCATGGCCCTGCCGACTTTTGAGTCGCCGCTCGACTCGGCGTCGTTAAGTCTAATGTTGTCGAGGCCTTCAATGGAAGAAACTGTGTTTGTAGACTTGTCCCAATGGAAAATGCGACATACCGCCGCGTCCGCTGCTTTTTTGTGCCCCGTAGGTGCCGAAGTAACAAAAGCAACTTCTTCGGTTCCGTTGCGGTCCAGGTCGCCCGCCTTGATGGTAACCACAGGAACCGTGCGCGCCAGCATATGACGCCATAGGTCAACATGATGGTCGTACCAGGGGTTGGGATTGGCTTTTTGAAGGTCGGAGAGCGTAACGTAATTTGAAGTTGGACCCGTGTCCAGGCGCACCTGCTTCAATGCCCAGTCGCTACCGTTTTCCGACTTAAACATATAGACGATTGCCTTGCGGTTACCACCTTCATCTTCGTAGGCACCCGAATACATGAACAGCTCGTCGATGCCGTCGCCATCTACGTCGGCCGCTTCTAGTTCAAAGTAAGCGTCATATTCCTGCTGGTACCCAATTTCCAGATACATAAGCCCCCGATAGCCGCTGGAGTCGAGGATCTGACTTTTATGCAATGCAGGCACGAGGGTGGCAACTTCAGTTCGTACGCCACCTTCCGAAACAGAAAAAATCTTCAGTTCAATTCTGCCCGGATAGTTCTTGCCGTCACCTTCGTACTGCTGGACCTTGTCGCTTGCATAGGCCCATATTTCGGCGACGTGGTCGTCCTTAGCGTCCTTGCCCTTTTTCACGCTGAAGGCAACTGAAGTGGCGTACTTCCCTTCAAACTCGTCGCGCCCTTTATGCAAGACGCTCGAGCCTTCGCGCCCACTGCCGCTGTCTTCGTTTGCCGAAAAATACGAGTCGTAGGTTGAACCATAGTCTTCAAGCCCATAACCATAGGGCTTGTGTTCGTTAATTCCGTATGTGTAGTACGCACCATACAGGGAACCGTTGCCGTCGTTGGTCTTTCCGTGTTTCCCAAACGTGGAAGACGGCCCCAGGCGTTCCAAATAGTCGCGCACCAGGTAAATCGAACCATAGTCACCGCGCGCAGTTATATATACTTCGCGGTTGCTAATAACGTCTATGGCGCGGTTTTCGGGCAGGGGTGCCTTGCTGTCGGACGGAATGTCGGGGCTCATGGTAAGCCCCAGGTCATTATAGATTTCTGGCGTAATGTCCGAAGCCTTTTGCGCTTCTTCAAGTGTTAGTTTGCCCGGTTCGTCTGTTCCGTAGTCCACCGCCAAAGCAGGCTGAGGCAGGCACAGCAAAGCCATGCAAGATATGCCTACTAGCGCGCAAATAATAGCATGCTGAATAGGCATACGGAGGCGCTTCCGTGTGGGAATAGGATAATGCTTCGCGTCCATGTCGGCCCCTTTCGGTCAGGCACAGGCGTGTGCATAAGACACTGCATATACGTTTGCTCTCACGCTTTTACGTGAGGTATATTATCTCATAAAACCGCCTTTTCGACCAGAAGGGGAAGCCATGAAACGCCCGCAACTGTTATTTATTGTCTTAGGAGTTTTCTTCGTCTTTATGGCCCTGGGTGGCTGCGCTGCTTCAGGGGGAAGCTCTGCAAGCAGCGAAACGGGTGCTTCCGCGAGCGCGGCTTCGAGTGCAAGCGCGTCTGCTGCCACAAGTGCTTCAGCCAGCGCTTCCGCTTCGTCTTCGGCAGCTGAACCTGAAACAACCAAGGCGCTCCAACGCAGCGACGCTAAAACGATTGACGCCGTCCTGGGCTACTTCGACCAGCTTGCGGCCATCCCCCGCCAAACGAAAAACGAACAGGCGGTCAGCGACTTCTTGAAGGGCTGGGCCGAAGAACGTGGTTTTACCGTTACGCAAGATGCGGCCAATAACATTATTTTCGACGTGCCTGCCACGAAAGGAATGGATGCACTTCCCCGCGTTGGCTTGCAGGCCCATATGGACATGGTCTGCGTTGCCGCAGCGGGCGTGGCGTACAACCCCGCGACAGACCCTATTAACGTTGTGCGCGACGACGCTGCCGACACCCTCACGGCCAACGGCACTTCGCTCGGCGCCGACGACGGCATTGGCATAGCCCTCATCATGGATGTGTGCGAAAGCGGCACCCCCCATGGTCCACTGCGCGTATTCTTTACCACCGACGAAGAAGAAGACTTCACGGGGGTAAGCACCATCGACCCCGCCCTGGTTCAGGACCTCGGCTACCTGATTAATGTCGACGGAGAAGAAGCCGACGCCATCATCGTGAGTTCGGCGGGCGGCCAGACCCTCACTTCTGTCGCAAGTCTCAATCTGAAGGGACCAGAATGCGACTCGGCCGTTACCTTTACCCTGGAAGGCCTGCTGGGCGGGCATTCGGGCTTCCAGATTAACGACGGACATTGCAATGCCGTTATAGAGCTCGCGAATATGCTGAACTACTTTTCCGAAGAAGGCCTCCCCTACGAGCTGGCATCCCTCAACGGTGGCACGGCAGAAAACGCCATCCCTTCCGAAGCTACTGCCACCATTGCTTACAACGCGAGCGACGCCGAGCTTCTGAACAGCCTATATACGGCCTACCAGCAAGCTCTTTTAAACGACTATGCGGGTATTGAGCCAAACCTTTCCCTGCGCATGGACAAGGTCGCAGTTCCAAATTGGGTGATTGAAGTCGGCAGTGCAAGCAGCGTGCTCAGCTACGCGCTGAACTGCTTCAATGGCGTCTATACCATGTCGGACCACATCGAAGGCCTGGTAGAAAGTTCGTCTAACCTGGGCGTTTTCAGGGCAAACGAAAGCGACGGTTTTTATGCGCGGTCCTTTGCCCGGTCATCCAACCG
This sequence comes from uncultured Coriobacteriaceae bacterium, assembly GCA_902768975.1. Taxonomy (GTDB): domain Bacteria; phylum Actinomycetota; class Coriobacteriia; order Coriobacteriales; family Eggerthellaceae; genus CACXMZ01. The sequence continues at coordinate 20,301 of CACXMZ010000006.1, read as the reverse complement.
CGACCGACTTGACGAAATAATCCAGCAGCAGCTCGACACGGCGGCTCAGTGCGGCTTCGAAGCACAAACCAGTGACTACAATGAAGCTTGGCCCTACAACCCCGAAAGCACGCTGCGTCCCCTGTGCGAAAAGGTCTATAAGGAAAACGAAGGGCAAGACGTAAGAATACTTGCCATTCACGCAGCTCTCGAATGCGGCAGTTTTACCGAAAAAAATGCGCAGCTCGACATTGTGAGCATTGGCCCCACGCTTTACGACGTGCATTCAGCCGAAGAAACGCTGCGGCTCAGTTCTATCCCTGTTACCTGGCGCCTTCTTGCGGGCGTTCTTGCCGCTATTGAGTAGCTTTGGCTACCAGGTTGCGCAGCACATACTGAAGAATGCCGCCGTTTTGGTAGTAGGCCGCTTCGGTCGGCGTGTCTATGCGCACCGTTACCGCGAATTCCTTGGCCGTGCCGTCTGCCTTCTTGGCGCGTACCTGCACCTGCTGTGGCCAGGAGCCAGCGAAGTCCGGCATGGCAATATCAAAGCTTTCCGTGCCGTCTAGGCCTAAGCTTTCTGCGCTTTCACCTTCGATGAACTGCAGGGGCAGCACGCCCATACCAATGAGGTTGGAACGATGAATACGCTCGAAGCTTTCCGCAAAGGCTGCACGCACGCCTAAGAGCATGGGGCCCTTGGCCGCCCAGTCGCGGCTGCTGCCGCTGCCGTACATCTTCCCTGCCAGCACAATGCTCGGCACGCCTTCACGTTCGTAATGTTGCGCCGCTTCGAAGAGCAGCTTGATTTCACCGTCGAGGGCGTCGCGCGTCCAACCACCCTTGCGTCCTTCGGCCAGCTTGTTTTCCAGCTTCACGTTGGCGAAAGTGCCGCGCATCATAACTTCATGGTTGCCACGTCGCGCGCCATAGGTGTTGAAGTCCTCATCCGCCACGCCACGTTCACGCAGGTGGGCTGCCGCGGCTGAGTCGGCTGCGATGGAGCCTGCGGGCGAAATATGGTCGGTCGTAATGAAGTCACCCAGGTAGGCCAGCACGCGCGCACCTTGGATGGCGGCAGGAGTGCTTGCTTGCGCAGGCATGCCATTGAAGTAAGGAGCGCGGCGCACGTAGGTGGAAGCATCGTCCCAGCTAAAAGTGCTACTTGCTTCACGGCCCAGAGCTTCCCAGGCAGCGCCGCCACGAGCCAAATCCTTCGTGCCTTCCGCGTAAAGGTCCCGGTTGACCACCTGGGCCAGGACCGCTTCGATTTCGGCATTAGTTGGCCAAATGTCTTTGAGGAAAACATCTTCACCTTCAGGGCTTATGCCCACGGGCTCTTCCGCAAAGTCGTAGTCCATGGAACCCGCAAGCGCATAGGCCACTACCGCCGCCGGTGGCATGAGGTAGTTTTGCGACACGTCGGGCGAAATGCGCCCTTCGAAATTACGGTTGCCCGAAAGAACGGCCGCCAGTTCGATTTCGCTTGCCGCTTCATGCATGGCGCCAGAAAGCGGGCCCGAATTACCGATGCAGCTCATGCACCCAAAGCCACAGGTGTAAAAGCCCAGCTGTTGCAGGCCATCCAAAAGACCAGCACGTTGAAGCAAAAGTTCAGTAGCACGCGAACCAGGGGCCAGAATGGTCTTGACCCACGGCGCGCTAGTGAGCCCCGCGTCCGCCGCCTTCTTGGCAATAATACCCGCCGCCACCATCATGGCAGGGTCGGTTGCGGTGGTGCAGCTGGTAATGGCCGCAATGGCAATGGCACCGTCGGAAATGGTGTGCATCTGGCCACCCACCTGCACCGTCGTATGAGCCTGGCCTACGCCGCGCTCTTCACAAATGTCGGCGAAGCGCATGGGGGCGAAAGCAAGGTCGAAACGGTCGTGCGGGCGCGAAGGCCCTGCGATGCTGCGGCGTACGCTGCTCAAGTCCAGGTGAAGAATCTTGGAGTAGATGCGCTGGCCAGCACTGGCACCAGCACTGCTGCTTTCATCTGCGCCAGCTTCCACAGCACCGCCACGTTCTGCACTGGCACCCGCCCACAGGCCCTGGGCCTTCGCGTAGGCTTCAACGAGTGCCACTTGTTCGGCTGTGCGCCCCGTCACCTGTAAGTATTCGATGGTACGCTCGTCCACGGGGAACAGCGTACAAGTGCTGCCATATTCAGGCGTCATGTTGGAAATGCAGGCACGCTGGGTGGCGCTTAAGGCACTTACCCCTTCGCCAAAGCATTCAACAAAGCAGCCAACCACGCCTTCTGCGCGCAGCATTTCTGCGAAGGTCAGGGCCACGTCCATAGCGGAAACACCTTCAGCAAGTTCGCCCGTGAGCTCCACACCAATCACACGCGGCACGAGCATAGGAATGGGCTGGCCAAGCGCGGCAGCTTCAGCTTCGATGCCGCCAACGCCCCAACCCAGCACGCCAATGCCGTTGACGGTGGGCGTATGGCTGTCGGTGCCCACCACAGTGTCGAAGTAAGCCAAACCATCGCGCTCCATAACCACTGGCGCGATTGCCTCTGCGTTCATCTGGTGGCAGATTCCTTGACCAGGGGGCACGATAGACACGTTGTTAAAGGACTGCTGCGACCACTTCAGGAAGTCATAGCGTTCTCGATTGCGCGCAAACTCAAGGTCCATATTTTGCTCGAGCGCGTCTGCGCTACCCGCCACGTCGGCAATGACCGAATGGTCGATTACGAGGTCGCAGGGCACAAGCGGGTTGATACGCGCAGGGTCGCCGCCCAAGCTGGCACATGCTTCGCGCATAACGGCGAAGTCCACAAACACGGGCACACCCGTGAAGTCCTGGAACAACACCCGCGCGGGAGCGAACTCGATTTCTTCACCCGCCGCACCCGCCTGCGCGGCAGCCACCAGGCGCTTGGCGGCAACTTCGGCCGCTTCAGCACTCGTTGCATTACGCAACACGTTTTCCAGCACTACGCGCAGGGAATATGGCAGCGCTTCTGCGCCTTCCACCTGCTTAAGCGAATAGAACGAATAGGCCTTGCCGCCTACCTGCAACACATCTGTATTCATGTTTTACTTTGCTTTCTTGCGAGTATTTTTCACAATTTGATCGGCTCGTTTTTGCAGCACGCCCTTCGCATTGTTGGCGTCGAAGGTCATGCGGTTACGCAGTTCCTTTTTAACGTCTGCCGAAAGCGCACCTTCGGAAAAGCCAATAACAGCCACGAGCATGTCCTGGAATTCCAGGTCGCCGTGGTAACACTGGATGGCTTCGTCGATAAGCGGCCATACCTTTTCAGAACGGTTAGCCGTGGTGGCGCCCAGGGCGCACAAAAAGCGCATGGCGGCCAGGCGTACGGGGCCGTTGTCTTCGTCAAAGAGGGCTGCGTCTGCACCTTCGATTGCCTTTTCACAACCGCGCGTGTCCACTGCCACCAGTTCGGTGAGTGCATCCAAGCATTCCCAACGCGTTTGGGCCTCTGGCCTATTCAGGGCGTCGACCAGGGCTTCAATAACTTCAGCTACACGCTTTGGGTCCTGCTTTGCCGCCATAGCCAAGGCCGTTGCCGATACCTGACGGTCGCGGCGTGAAGCACCCGAAAGGTTTTCGGCCAACTTCGCCAAGTCCTTCTTGCGGCGCAAGGCGCCTTCGCACAATTCTTCTACGGTCAGTTCTTTTTCTGCCACGTTAACTCCTCGTATCCAATTCATGTCGTAAATTACGCGCCCGCCCATTTCTGAAAATGAGCAGATTTTTCCAGTACAATTATACGAATACGCGCCTTTTTACCTGGGGAAAAGCTCATAAGTAAACAATAAGTCCAAAAAATGCGACTTTTATAGAGTCATTTGGCGTACGGCTGTCGCATTATCGCCTTTTATCTTTAGCAGGAATACATGCCCTGCACTCTACTGTGCCCTGCTGTGCCCTGCCCTGCTCTGCTCCGACCTTCCCTTCCATCTTGTGCAGCCGTTCACACCCCGCATTGCCCCTGCGCGCCGTATAATAGGAGCACACGCATGGGCGCATAAAGGAGGCTGCCATGGCAATTGTTGCAGGTTATTGCGTACCCCATCCCCCGCTTATTATTCCTGGATGCGGTCGCGGGCAAGAAAAAGGCATCCAGGCCACCGTGGATTCTTACCATGAAGTGGCACGCCGCATTGCCGCGCATGCACCCGACACCATTATTCTTACGTCGCCCCACGCGCCTTCCTACGCTGACGGCTTTGCAATTTGCGCAAGTGAATGGCTCAACGGTGACTTTGCCCAATGGAATGCGCCTGATGAAATCCTGTCTTTCCGCACGGACGACCTGGCTATTCAGCGCACCATCGATTTATGCACGAGTGCGGGTGTGCCGGTTTCTTCGCCTGCGTGGCGCGGAGCTGCTATGGACCACGCCACCTTTATTCCGCTGTGGTTTGTAAACCAGTACTACCAGGACTTTAAGGTTGTTGTGCTCGGGCTTTCGGGCTTGGACGGAGAAGCGCACCGCACAGTTGGAAGCGCGCTAGCACAAAGCATGCGCGACCTGGGCCGCAAGGCTGTCTTTATTGCAAGCGGCGACATGTCGCATAAGCTGAAGGCAGACGGTCCCTACGGTTTTAACGAAGAAGGCCCCAAGTTCGACACGCTGGTCTGCGAGATTTTTAAACGCAACAAACTGGAGCTTCTGTTCGGCATTGAAGACGACATGTGCGAAGGCGCGGCTGAATGCGGTCTGCGCTCCTTCATGATGCTGGCAGGTGCGCTGGAAAACCTGCCCCATTCGGGCGAACTCTTGAGCTACGAAGGGCCCTTTGGTGTGGGCTATGCCGTAGCCGCTTTCGAAGTGGAAGGCTAGCCCCCCACTCTGTCGCATTTTGGGCTCCCCATTTAGGGAAGAGCCAAGAACGAGACAGAGCTTCGATACACGAAAGGAAGCATGATGGCTGACGATTATACCCTCTTAGCGCGGGCAAGTTTTGAGTCCTGGACCCGCGACGGCATACGCATTGAACTGCCTGCTGCCTTACCCGAAGACCTGCTTAACAGGCGGGCCGGCTGCTTTGTTTCGCTCCATATTGGTGAAGACCTGCGTGGCTGCATGGGCACCATTGCGCCCACGCAACCCACGCTTGCCGAAGAAATAATCGAAAACGCTATCGTGGCCTGCAGCCGCGACCCACGCTTCCCTGCCGTGGACCCCAGCGAACTTGAACGCATCCACTGTGGTGTGGACGTACTGGGCGAAGCCGAAAACATTGCAGGACCAGAAGACCTGGACGTGAAGCGCTACGGGGTGATTGTAACCAACGGCTTCCGTCGCGGGCTTCTCTTGCCCGACCTTGAAGGCGTGGACACGGTGGAGCAGCAAATTGCCATCGCCAAACAGAAGGCAGGGATTCGCCCCTCTGAACCCTGCGACCTTCAGCGCTTCGAAGTCATACGCCACAGCGAATAGCGCCCTTAGAAGGAAAGGGCGCTAGTCTAATTACTAGGCCAAACAATGCTGGGATGTGGTGAAGAGTGCCCTAGTTATTGCGCCCTTCAATTGCGCGCTTAGCTTTCCGTTAAGCGCGAGTTCGCGAAGTAACAAAGCCCTCTTTCTTTTAAGGGCGCTACAATATACGCATGATGAAAGCCGTATGCAAAACTTGTCCAATTCATTGTGAGCTTGACGAAGGCCAGGTGGGCGCGTGCCATGCGCGCGTGAATCGCGAAGGACACGTGACGGCTGAAAACTACGGGCGCATTACCGGCTTTGCCCTCGACCCGGTTGAAAAGAAGCCCTTCGCACGCTGGCATGGTGGCTCCTTCCTGCTTTCGGTGGGCAGCTATGGCTGCAACCTGCATTGCCCCTTCTGTCAAAACTACGACATTTCACAAGGTGGCGAATCAGCGGTTCCCTGGCGCGAAATTACTCCAGCCGAGCTGGTTGAACACGCCCTTGAGCTGCGCACTCGCGGCAATATCGGCATCGCCTACACCTACAATGAGCCCTTGGTGGGCTGGGAATTTGTACGTGATTGTGCCCAACTGGCGCATGAAGCGGGCTTGCTCAACGCAGTAGTGAGCAACGGCGCTATCGACCCCGGGCTGTTCGCCAACTTGCTCCCCCTTATCGACGCCATCAACATAGACCTGAAGGCCTTTAACGCAGACTTCTACCGCAGCTGCGGCATGCCAGGTGGCCTCGACACCGTAAAGGCCAACATTGAAGCTGCGGTGGCTTACCCCACCTGCCATGTGGAAGTGACGACATTATTCGTGGGCGGAATGTCGAGCGCTGAAGACGTGCTGGCCGCCGGTACGTGGCTCACAGAACTCGACCGCAGCATTCCCTATCATATTAGCCAGTACCACCCTGCCTATAAGTGGGACGCGCCACCAGTACCTAACAGCACGCTTCGTGCCATCATTGAAGACTTGCAGCGCAAGCTCGACACTGTTGTCGGCGGCAATATGTTCTAAGCCAAGGGGGCAATACGTTTTAAAGCGAAAGCAATCTGGAAAAGATGCAAGTTACCCAGTAGTTTTCATCCTGCGCGCAAGCAGAGTACTATACTAGATTCGTCATGATAAAGAAGCATTACGAAAAAGTAATCATCACATGCTGTTTCATGTTTGTATTCGTGAATATCGGCATGACGTCCACGGCCTTTTCCGTGCATCAACCCTATTTAGTAATTATTGAAGGCGTTGGTGACACAGGCGGTGCGCTCATTCTTTCGGTGCGCACGATTGTGTCCTTGCTTGTTATGCTCGCAGTCGACCGCTATTACCAGCTGCTTGACGTGCGCCGTGGCGTTGCGCTGGCCTGCTTCTTTACTTCTGTAGGTTTCTTTGCGTATAGCTTCGCTTCCACACTCCCCCAGTTTTTCTTGGGCGCCGTTGCCACAGGCATGGGCTACGGTCTGGGTGGCCTGGTTGCCATGACCTTGCTTGCCAACCGCTGGTACAAGGAAGGCATGGGAACGGCGCTGGGCTTTGCCACCATGGGAAGCGGCATTGCGTCCATCGTTATGCCCCTTGTGGTTGTGGCCATCATCGAAGCACATTCCCTCTCTTCCGCCTTCTTCTTCGAAGGTCTATTTTCTCTGGCGGCCGCCATCGCCATGTTACTGTTTATTCGCAACAATCCTGCCGACATGGGGCTTTCGCCTTATGAAGGCAAACCGAATAAAACCAGACGATCCTACCCACGCGCGCAGCTTATCGAAGCGCCAAGACATGAACGCCTGCTTTTTTTGTTTGCCATGGTCTTGGTTGGCGCCTACTGCAGCGGAGGCATGGTCTATATTTCGGTGTTGGCCACGTCTTCGGGCTTCAACACCGTATTTGCCGCCCTGGTCCTTTCAACAGCAGGCGTTGCCCTTGCCGTGTCGAAGTTTGCGACAGGCGTGCTGTTCGACCTGATTGGCGTGCCCCGCGGGTCTTTGGTGGTCTTTGTCATCGGGGCCATTGGCTTTACCCTGTGCCTGTTTTTGTCGTCGGGCAATCCCGCCATCATGATTGCAGCCGCCATTTTCCTGGGTGCAGGCTTTTCGCACGGTTCAGTGGGAATTTCTGCATGGTCGCTAGATACTGCACCAAAAGACCAGGTCGCACGCCATGTTAAGCACTGCCAGATGGGCTTTACTTTGGGGAGCGTTTTTACCAACACCTTGCCTGGTATTGTGAAAGACCTTACGGGCAGCTACGTGGTGTCCTATATGGGCATGTTTGTTTTGATGCTTATCTGCGCTTTTATTGTCCTGCGCTACTATCGCGTTTTTGCCGCGAAATAATACACTCTCGTTTCGTCATTCTTGAAGATGTCCAGCAAGGCCTCTGTGTTGCTGCACAAGTATTAATGCGTAAAAGACTGGCTTACTACCCCAAGGGCCTTACGCTGGAACGTGCACTGCTCAGCTTCAGCCAACAAATAGCCCCTAGCGCAAACAAGGGAATTCCTGCCACAAGCCCTAAGGGTGAAGGCCCAAACACGTTAGGCCCTGTGGCGCTAAAGTACAACCCGGCACCTGCAATAGCATTGAAGGCACCATGGTTCAAAGCACAGGGCCACACGCTTTGGCTGCGCAAACGCAACCAAGCCAACCACACGCCATAGGCCGTACAGGCAAGCGTCATAACCACAATGCCCAGCACGGGAAAGCCTGCGTAGTCCATGCCATAGTTATGACCCATGGCAATAATAGGCGCATGCCACAAACCCCAAATAATGCCCGACACAACCGCGGCGCCACGCTGCGACATCCGTGTACACAATTCCGGAAACAGCAGACCGCGCCAGCCCGCTTCTTCACCAAAGGCAAAGAACATATTAAAGAACGGCGCCCAGGTTAAGGCTTGAAATAAGGTCACGCCAACCAGGACGGCGGGCGGCAGGGGCAGCTCTTGTGCGCTGCCACCCGTTTGGGCAGCAAGATCTAAGATGTAGCCCATGGATGCATCGAATTCATGCGGGAAGGCAAGGAAGTAAACCACGCAACCCAAAAGCGCCAGCCCCGCAGGAACAAACCACGCCAACAAATAGTTTGGAATGTTGCCGCTAATGCGCGGGTAAAAAGCCAGGCGGTTAGCAAGTTCGCGCCAGCGTGACTGCCCGGGCGCCAGTGTGCCCATACAGGCAAGTTCGGCCACCACGGCACCCACGAGCGGGAAGAACATGACAATCGATGTAGCAGCAATAATAAGGGGGGCGCTATTTTCACCATAGGTAAAGATTTCAAACGCAAACCCTAAGGGAATCCAGATTCCCCAAGAAAGGCCAAAAGTTACCGCCAGGTATATTGCAAGGCGCTTTGTCATACCTTCCCCTCAATCATCCCTGCGAACAAATAAGGTTCGGCCAGAACAGGGATGCGACTCGTCTTTGAAACGCTCTTGCGCCCTATTATAATGAAGCTATGGACGAAAAGGTTTTTGAAACAGAACATGGCGCTATTCACTACTGGGTGTCACGGTCGAGCGACAGTGCAGACGCGCCCTGGCTCATCTTGCTGCCGGGCCTCACTGCCGACCATAGCACCTTTGAACCCCAGGTGGACTACTTCAAGGGCAGCGTGAACCTGTTTTCCTGGGACGCTCCTGCGCACGGCGCTTCTCGCCCCTACCCCCTAAACTTTTCCATAGACGACATGGCGCGCTTCCTAGCTACCGTCTTTGAAACCGAAGGCATCGAAGGTCCTGTTTTCGCAGGCCAGTCGCTTGGTGGCTATATAAGCCAAGCCTTCATGGACCTTTTCCCAGGACGGGCAGCGGGCTTCATTTCCATCGACTCTGCTCCGCTTAAGCGCAGCTATTATCCCAACTGGGAAGTTGCCTTGTTGCGCCACACCAAGCTCATGTATCTTTCCATCCCATGGGCCATCTTGCGGCCTTGGGGTGCCCACGGCGCTTCCACCAGTGAAACAGGCCGTGCCCAAATGCTTAGTTTCATGGACAGCTACCAGAAGCGAGAATACTGCGAACTTGTTGCCTACTGCTATGCCAAACTGGCAGACGCCATAGATGAAAACCGCCCCTACAAAATCGACTGCCCCGCTCTCCTGCTTTGTGGTGAAAAGGATGCCGCTGGCGACGTAAAGCCTTTCAGCCGCAAATGGACGGTGGGCGAAGGCATTCCGCTCGTGTGGGTACCCGGCGCAGGGCATCTTGCAAACGCCGACAATCCTGGCTTTGTTAACGAGCAAATCGAAGCGTTCCTCAAGCAAATCAGTTAGCTAAGCCAATTCCATGCCTTGTTTAAGAACTAGTGTAAAACCCGCAGGCTACAAGTGCACCCTACGCTTCGTAGAAAAGGGCGCACATGAATTACCAAATGTGGGGAATAAGGCGCCAGGGCACGCGCGCCAGGTAGTCGGCGTAGCCTTCCAGTCCTTCGGCAAGTACCTTTTCTTCATTAAGAATGCGTTTGACGATAATGGGAATGTAGACAAGCATGATGACAAAGGCAAAGGGCGAACCTAGTACCAGAGGCATGGACAGAAACAAAACAAGCGTGGAGCTATACATAGGATGCCGCACGATTCCGTAGAGCCCCGTGTCCACCACATGCTGACCATCTTGCACTTCGATGGTGCGCGACAGGAATTTGTTTTCGCTGATAACCACTCCGTAGAGTGCATACGAAGCCAGGAATAAGGCAGCACCAAGCCAGGTAACCCAAGTAGGGAAAGCTGGCCAGCCAAAGCGATGCCCCAAACCAGCCACCACGAAAGCAGCAAGGAACATGAGGCCAGAAAGGGCAATAACCACACGCTGTTCGCCTTCTTCTTCGCGGGCGTCCAGGCGTTTGCGCAGCAGGTCGGGCGCTTTTGCTAACATGAAAAAGCCAGCAGTAATCATAGGGATGAACAGAATGCCCATAAGCAGCCAGGCTTGCCACCAGTCAAGCGTCCCCGCCGGCACAAAGAGCAGCGCGCCAACGAGCAAGATGCCTGCAGCAACCTTTGCTAGCGCTGTTATGAATAGCTTCGTATCCACTGGGCTCTTTCGGAATTACTCTTTCGAACGTAGTTTCTTTCGCAGATATCCCGCTGCCATAATAGGATGTTTGTACATCATGCGTGGAGCCGCATAGCGCATGATTTCCAGAATGCGCTCCTGCGCTTCCCCACGCTGGCAATGGACCGTGCAGTCCTGACAGTTGTGTTCATGACCAAAGGGGCAGTCGGTAGCGCGCTGCAGCGTGGCGTCAATGGTACTGCGGCAATCTGGGCACAGCCCTGCAGCATCCTTTTCGCCTTCGTGGTGCGCGGCACAATAAATGTGCCCTATGGCTTCGAGCGTGCGACGATCCTTGTCAACATGCGTGTTCTTCATAGGGGTATCATACCGCACAAACTCAAGCAAAAACGACTTACAAGCATAATGGGCGCCGAAGCGTTTTGTTCACGACGGTGCGCCACCTATGGTGCAAAAGCGGTATAGTAAAGAAAAGCGAAAATGAAAGGAATGAACATGGCATGCAAAGTATTGTTTATTGAATATCCGAAATGTTCGACCTGCCAGAAAGCGAAAAAATGGCTTGACGACCACGGCATTGACTACACCGACCGCCACATTCTGGAAAAGAACCCCACTGCACGCGAACTGCGGACTTGGCACAAGCGCAGCGGCTTGCCCCTGAAGCGCTTCTTTAACACCAGCGGCATGCTCTACCGCGAAATGGAGCTTTCTAAAAAGCTGCCAAATATGGCCGAAGACGAAATGTATGATCTGCTGGCAACCGACGGCATGCTGGTCAAGCGCCCCTTACTTGTACTGGACGACACGGTGTTGCCCGGCTTCCGCGAAGCAGACTGGAAAGCTGCATTAGACTTGTAGGGCACCGCACCGTATGGCAAGCATGCGAGAAGAATTCCGTGATAGATTTGGCTATCTGATTGGGTTTACGCTGTTCGTGGTGGGTGTACCACTGCTTATGTATGTCGTGTCCGCCCCGCCTCGCCCATCGGTAACGCAGCTGGTCCTGTGCTTCGTACTTGCATGTGCTGGACTGGCTTTAAGCATCTGGTCCATCGTGCATATGAAGCGCGTGGGGCGCGGCAACCCCTTGGACGCCTTTGGTTACGAAGTGGCGCCGCGCACCCAGGAGCTTATGACCGACGGCCCTTACGCACTTTGCCGCAACCCCATGCTGCTGGGCGTGCTTATCTATTACGGGGGGCTTCTTGTGGCAATGCCCTCATGGAAAACCGTCGTCATTATCCTTGCTTTTGCAGCTATCATGTTCTTCCAGGTTAAAAGCGAAGAAGCGCGTCTTGAAGCAGACTTTGGCGATGCCTATCTGGCCTATAAAGAAATGACACCCGCGCTTATCCCGTACTACAAAAGCGATACAAAACGCGGGTAAGCCGATTTCGTTTACCCAATGGTTTCGAATTGTTCTTCCCGCGGCAAACCGTGCGATAATAGAAACATGAGCGATTCGTGCCTACAAGATAAAAAACTCACTCGTGTAGTTTCGCTTGGTGACTACAACCAGGCGGAAGTGTTGGTACTCGATGTGGCTGACGTTATTGCGCTTGAACAGCGCATTGCCGCAGCGGGCACTCCCCTTGCCGAACTCATGGATCGCGCAGGCACTTCGCTTGCCCAACGCGTGCAGGAGCATGCCGAACGTGCAGGCGGGCTGCAAACGATTGTCGTGCTCGCGGGCAACGGCAACAACGGCGGTGACGGCTGGGTAGCCGCCCGAGAACTTGCTCGCATGGGCCACGCGATTGTGCTCGTCACGGCTAAACTACCTGAAGAAATCGAAGCCCAGCCCGCCCGCGACGCAGCCATAGCGGCCATGAAACAGTTCGATGAACTGGGTGTTTCCGTTTCTGTTGACCCGAACGAAGCGGAATTGCAAGGCCTTCTTGCCCCCGCCAACATAATCGTCGACGCTATCCTGGGTACAGGCTTTGCTCACGACACCGTTCGGGCCCCCTTCGATACCTGGATTACCGCTGCTAACAAGCGCCGCGCACAAGGTGCACTCATAATTGCTGCCGACTGTCCGAGCGGCTTGAACGCGCAAACGGGTAGCACGGCTGCCACCTGTATTCAAGCAGACGAAACCGTCACCATGATTACGTCAAAAACCGGCTTACATAGAGGCCAAGGTCCCGAAGCTTGCGGCGTTCTTACCGTCGCACCCCTCTGCGACTTCGAGCCCTATTTCGATTCACGCACAATGGGTCCCCACGTTTAGTAGCGCCGCAAAGGAGAAACGTATGAAGGCAATTCGCACACTTTCTATTCTGTTTATTGTTGTGGCACTGGCGGGCCTGCTGGGTTGCGCAAGCACTACGAACAGCCAGGCACAGGGTTCAGCATCGAAAGAGCAAAGTGCAAGCGCACAGGACCAGTCGACAAGCGCGGAAAGTGCCGCGGCGTCAAGTGGCGCAAATTCCGCTTCGTCAAGCGACGCGAGCCAAACGCCTGCCCTACCTGAAAACTTTGTTATTCTCCACACCAACGACGTGCACGGCCACCTGGCACAGAGCGACGACTGCCTGGGTCTAGCTGCTGTGGCGCAACTGAAAGCCGACTACCTTGCTAAGGGCTACGACGTTCTTTTGCTCGATGCTGGCGACGTGCTCCAGGGCAGCATGTTGGTTGGCCTTAACCAGGGTGCAGATGTGCCCGGCTTCATGCAAAGCGCTGCCTACGATGCTGTGGCGCTGGGCAACCACGAGTTCGACTATGGTGCTGACATCCTGCAGCAGCGCATGGAAAGCTTCGAGTTCCCCGTCCTTTGCGCCAATGTATTCGTGGAGGCTACGGGCGAACTTTTTGCACAGCCGAACCAGATTTTCACCTTAAGCAATGGGGCGAAAGTGGGCGTATTTGGCCTGCTCAGCCCTTCAACCGCCACCGCTTCCCTCCCATCGAATACGGCTGGCTTGAACTTCCTTGCCGGCGACGAACTCTATGCCTGCGCCCAAAAGCAAATTGACGAACTGCGTGCCGCTGGCTGCAGCGTTGTGGTTTGCCTCGGGCATATGGGGGAAGAACGTTCGTGCGAGCCCAACCGCGCAAGCGACGTGGTAGCCAACACAAGCGGGCTGGATGTATTTATCGATGCACACGACCATGAAGTTGAAAATACCACTGTGAACAACAAGGCAGGCGAAGCTGTCCTTGTGGTGGAAACGGGCTGCAATCTCGCCAATATTGGCGTGCTTAGCTATGCGGACGGCAGCTTCACAGAAGAACTAGTAGCTGCAGGATCTTACGAAGGCGCCAATAGCGAACTAGCTGAACAGGTGGCGGCTGCGCAAAGCGTTGTCGACAAAGAGCTTAGTGAAGTAGCGGGTGAAACCGCCTTCAAGCTCAGTGGCGACCGCAAGCCTGGCGTGCGCGACAGCGAAACTAACTTGGGCGACTTCTGCGCCGACGCCCTTCTGTGGCTCGCGCGCAACAACGCTCAGACCTACCCCGATGCAGGGCTGGTTAACGGCGGCGGCTTGCGCACAAGTATCGAAGCGGGCAGCATAACTCTGGGCAACCTGCGCGACGTCATGCCCTTCGACAACCAGATATGTACCGTTCAGGTTACGGGCGCCCAGCTGCTTGAAGCTTTCGAAGCTGCCACTCAGGACACACCCGAAGAAATGGGCGGCTTCCCGCAAGTAAGTGGTATCACCTTCACGGTGGATACGACCGTGCCCTATGAAAAAGGTGAAGCGTATCCCGATTCAACCTACTGCGCCCCTGCTAATCCAGGGTCGCGCGTAACCATTAGCGACGTGGGCGGAAAGGGCTTCGACCTCAACGCGACGTATACCATTGCCACGCTTAACTTCCTTGCGCAGGGAGGCGACACCTATTACTGCTTTGCTGAAGCTGGCTCCGTCAATTACCAAAGTATTGGTTACTTGGACTACCAGGCACTTCAGCATTACCTGCAAGACGAACTGAGCGGCACGGTGCCCGACACCTATGCACAGCCCCAGGGCCGCATAACCGTAATTACCGAATAATTGGAACAGGGGACGGGTTTTTGTTCCACATCTGTCCCCTGCTCCACCCTGTTCCAACCATAACGGGCACCATGCTATTTTTCGCCCTGTCGTTTAGCTTGCCTACAAGGGAAATTCTGTTGCACGTAAGCATAGCGCGGACAGCTTTTGTTGTGGTCGCATATAATGCCGCAGGCCTGCAAGTGAGCATAGACATTTACTGGACCAACATACTTGAAGCCGCGCTTCTTCAGGTCTGTTGCAATGCGCTTCGACAAGCCATTCTGGGCAGGAATTCCGCCCTTTTCATGTCCTATATAGAAGAGGGTTTCGCCATTGGTCCACTGCCAAAAGTAAGCAGCGAAACTGCCGAGCTCTTCCCGTACTTGCTGCGCACACCGTGCATTATTTACGATAGCTGCCAACTTGCGCGGGCTTCGTAGCATGCCGGTAACTTCAATGGCTTGCTGGATCTGCTTGTCATCCATAGCAGCAACGGCATCGATATCGAATCCATGAAACACCTGACGGAACAAATCCCTCCGCTGCAACACATAATTCCAAGAAAGGCCGCATTGCAAGCATTCCAAGCAAAGGTGCTCAAACATGCGCGTGTCATCATGAACAGGAATGCCCCATTCGGTGTCGTGGTAGAGTTTATCTTCCGGGCTGGCAAAACTCCAACACCAGCCATCTACCAGCTCATTTTTGGATTTCCGTATAAGCTTGCTTTCCATTTGAATCTTCTAAACAGCAGATGCAACCGGCAATGGAGTGATGGCTTCAATGGCATCGCGGTCGAGTTCGAACGAGTCCCATATGTCTACACTGCGCTGCATATTCAACCAATACTGTGGCGACGTGCCGAACAGGCGCGCCAAGCGCAAGGCCATTTCGGTGCTTAAAGAACGACGTTCGTGCACCAATTCGTTTACCGACTGCCGTGATACACCCAATGCTTTGGCCAATCGAGCAACAGAAAGCCCATAGTCGGGCATGAATTCTTCCCGAAGCATCTCGCCTGGATGCGTCGGCCTGCGTGCTATGAAAGTAAAACCTGTATCCATAATTGCCCCTAGTGATAGTCGCACAACTCAACATCAAACGCGTCCTCGCCCTCAAATCGAAAGCAGATACGCCATTGGTCGTTTACCGATATCGACCATTGCCCCGTACGGTCACCCGAAAGCGCATGCAGCCTATTACCAGGCGGAACACGCAAATCATCAAGGCGAAATGCATTGTCAATCATGTCCAACTTGCGAACGGCACGCTTTGCAATTTCAGAAGGCAGCTTTTTAACGCTTCCGTCAATAAAGAGCATTTCGGTTGTTTTATCCGCAAACGACTTAATCATGAGAAAATTGTAACGTATCACGTGACACATTACAAGTATAGATAAGAGGAAAAATGCGGGGACTTGGATGTGGTCGAAGAGTCAGCGAAAATCGCTAATGTGCGCTAGATTCCCGTGAAAGCATGAGGAAGCGTACTTAGGTACGTGAGAAATGTTTGGAGCGCCAAGATGGCGCGCATCCATGTGCAACGCAAATGCCTCAAAGGTGGTCGAAGAGTCAGCGAAATTCAAGCTGCTGAGTACAATAAGCCCGACTGGCGAAATGAGCGTACTTTAGTACGCGCAGTGGAGCACGGAGGGCTTAGTGTGCCAGCAGATTGAATTGCAGCAGCGAGTTCGGGCATTTTCATATTCTTGCAGAATATGAAAATGCCCTCTATGAGCACGACGCCCTATCCTCCCACGGACTACACCGCAGTACTTTCGGCGAAGATGGGCTTAACTACCGAGTTCGGAATGGAATCGGGTGATCCCCATCTCTATGGTCGCGCTCATAGGGGGCATTCCCTATGTGCGTCTATGCACTTGTCAACTGAACAGGTTCGCCCTGTTCGGGCGCCACGCACCCTGAAGGTTACATAGCGTGCGTTGATTCTTTTCGATCGCTAACTTTATTTAAGGATAAAGAGCTCGACCAATTAGTACTACTCACCTAAACGCCTCACAACGCTTACAGTTATAGCCTATCAACCTCGTAGTCTACAAGGGGTCTTACCAAAAAGAGAACTCATCTTGGAGTCGGCTTCCCACTTAGATGCTTTCAGCGGTTATCCGTTCCGTACGTAGCTAAGCGGCGATGCTGTTGGTCAACAACCGCGACACCAGAGGTACGTCCACCCCGGTCCTCTCGTACTAGGGGCAGCTCTCCTCAATTCTCTTACGCCCGCGGAGGATAGGGACCGAACTGTCTCACGACGTTCTGAACCCAGCTCGCGTACCGCTTTAAATGGCGAACAGCCATACCCTTGGGACCGACTTGAGCCGACATCGAGGTGCCAAACCTTGCCGTCGATGTGGACTCTTGGGCAAGATCAGCCTGTTATCCCCGGAGTACCTTTTATCCGTTGAGCGACGGCCATTCCACTCTGAGCCGCCGGATCACTAGAACCTGGTTTCCCATCTGCTCGACTTGTAGGTCTCGCAGTCAAGCCCGCTTATACTCTTGTGCTCTACGAACGATTGCCAACCGTTCTGAGCGGACCTTACGCACGCCTCCGTTACATTTTAGGAGGCGACCGCCCCAGTCAAACTACCCACCTGACACGGTCCGCATGCCGGATCACGGCCACACGTTAGATTGCCAATACGTTGAGGGTGGTATTCCAAGGGTGGCTCCACAGCAACTGGCGTCACTGCTTCACAGCCTCCCACCTATCCTCTACACAACGAACCAACAATCAATGTCAAGCTGCAGTAAAGGTTCACGGGGTCTTTCCGTCCTTCCGTGGGTAATTCGCATCTTCACGAATAATACAATTTCACCGGGTCTATGGTTGAGACAGCGCCCAAATCGTTACGCCATTCGTGCAGGTCGGAACTTACCCGACAAGGAATTTCGCTACCTTAGGACCGTTATAGTTACGGCCGCCGTTTACTGGGGCTTAGTTTCAAAGCTTCGCCCGAAGGCTAACCCATCCACGTAACCTTCCAGCACCGGGCAGGCGTCAGACCCTATACGTCGTCTTACGACTTAGCAGAGTCCTGTGTTTTTGATAAACAGTCGCTTGGGCCGTTTCACTGCGACCCCCGCCAGCTAGAGGAGCAAGTCCTTTCACCAGCAAGGGCACTCCTTCTCCCGAAGTTACGGAGTCATTATGCCGAGTTCCTTAACCATAGTTCTCCCGATCGCCTTGGTATGCTCTACCCGCCTACCTGTGTCGGTTTTGGTACGGGCATCTAGGACCTTCCTAGAGGTTTTTCTTGGAAGCATGGGCTCACCGACTTCACGCAATTGCTTCGTCTCACGTCTCAGGCATAAACAGTGCGGATTTCCCTACACTGAACCCTACACGCTTTCACGGGGACGTCCAGAACCCCGCCCGGCTACCCTTCTCCGTCACCCCATCGGTATAACGGTCTTTTGATGGTACAGGAATATCAACCTGTTGTGCATCGACTACGCCTTGCGGCCTCGCCTTAGCTCCCGACTGACCCTGGGAGGATTAGCCTTGCCCAGGAACCCTTAGGCTTACGGCGGTGGAGTTTCTCGCTCCACTCTCGTTACTCATGCCAGCATTCTCACTTCTGTACAGTCCACCATTGGTCACCCAACAGCTTCAACCCAGAACAGAAAGCTCCCCTACCACTGAAAAATCAGTCCGCCGCTTCGGTGTCATGCTTAGCCCCGTGAATTGTCGGCGCATGTCCACTTGACCAGTGAGCTGTTACGCACTCTTTAAATGCATGGCTGCTTCTAAGCCAACATCCTGGTTGTCTAGGCAAACGCACATCCTTTGCCACTTAGCATGAACTTAGGGACCTTAGCGGGCGGTCTGGGCTGTTTCCCTTTCGAATACACAGCTTAGCCCACATATTCTGACTGCCAATCTCTGGACTACCGGCATTCGGAGTTTGGTTTTTATTGGTAGGCGGTGAAGCCCCCGCAAAAATCCAGTGCTCTACCACCGGCAGTAAACAATTGACGCTAGCCCTAAAGCTATTTCGGCTAGCCCTAAAGCTATTTCGGGGAGAACGAGATATCTCCGGGTTTGATTGGCCTTTCACCCCTATCCACAGGTCATCCCCTCCGTTTTCAACCGAAGTGGGTTCGGCCCTCCACAGAGTCTTACCTCTGCTTCAGCCTGCCCATGGATAGATCACCCGGCTTCGCGTCTACGGCAAACAACTAAACGCCATCTTAAAGGCTCGCTTTCACTACGGCTCGTTTCAAAACTTAACCTCGCTGCACACCGTAACTCGCTGGCTCATTCTACAAAAGGCACGCCGTCACACCACGAAGGTGCTCCGACTGCTTGTAGGCACACGGTTTCAGGTACTATTTCACTCCCCTCTCGGGGTACTTTTCACCTTTCCCTCACGGTACTGGTTCGCTATCGGTCATAGGAGAGTATTTAGCCTTGGAGAGTGGTCTCCCCAGATTCATACCGGGTTTCACGTGTCCGGCATTACTCAGGTATCTGCTTCGCAGGTGCTGCTGTTTCGCATACGGGGCTTTTACCCCCTCTGGCCGGCCTTTCCATGCCGTTCTGCTACAACAACACTTTGTAACTACGTCTAACACATTAGGGTGGAAGAATAGCAGACCCTACAACACCTCATGCAGCAACGTCCTAATACTTACACATGCATGGGTTTAGGCTCTTCCGCGTTCGCTCGCCGCTACTAGCGGAATCTCGGTTGATTTCTCTTCCTCCGGGTACTTAGATGTTTCAGTTCCCCGGGTTGCCTCTTCTGTGTCTATGTGTTCAACACAGAGTGACTGGGCATTACCCCAGCCGGGTTCCCCCATTCGGAAATCTGCGGTTCATAACGGTTAAGTGCACCTCACCGCAGCTTATCGCAGCTTATCACGTCCTTCATCGACTTCCTATGCCAAGGCATCCACCGTGTGCCCTTAATATCTTCATCCATCAAGTTAAAGATAAGAAGATTTGGGTCTTCATACTTATTCGCGATCGTAAAATGCGAATCACTATAAACAATTTCTCGAGAATCGAAGAATCGTATACTGATTCAAATCTTTACACGCTATGCAACTATCAAGGTGCGCGAAAGTCCCGTTTGACCAGGACTTTCCAAGGGTTCGAGAACCCTCGAAACCGAATACTGCGATTCAGAATTTAGCCTAAACCTAAGTTAAGTTTAAGTATCTAGGTCACAGGAGTTATCTCGACCGTGACGTAAGCGCCTTCTCGGTTGATTTTGCGCTTAACTCCCTAGAAAGGAGGTGATCCAGCCGCACCTTCCGGTACGGCTACCTTGTTACGACTTCACCCCCCTTACCCTCCACACCTTCGGCGCCTCCCTCCAAAAGGTTAGGCCGGCGACTTCGGGTGCAGACGACTCGGGTGGTGTGACGGGCGGTGTGTACAAGGCCCGGGAACGTATTCACCGCGGCATGCTGATCCGCGATTACTAGCAACTCCGACTTCATGCAGGCGAATTGCAGCCTACAATCCGAACTGGGACTGGTTTTAAGTGATTCGCTTACCTTCGCAGGTTCGCAGCACGTTGTACCAGCCATTGTAGCACGTGTGCAGCCCAGGACATAAGGGGCATGATGACTTGACGTCATCCCCACCTTCCTCCGGCTTAACGCCGGCAGTCTCGTATGAGTCCCCAACTAAATGCTGGCAACATACGACAGGGGTTGCGCTCGTTGCGGGACTTAACCCAACATCTCACGACACGAGCTGACGACAGCCATGCACCACCTGTATAGGCTCCTTTCGGCCACGATATTTCTACCGCTTCACCTATATGTCAAGCCCTGGTAAGGTTCTTCGCGTTGCTTCGAATTAAGCCACATGCTCCGCTGCTTGTGCGGGCCCCCGTCAATTCCTTTGAGTTTTAGCCTTG
>CACXMZ010000005.1 GCA_902768975.1 uncultured Coriobacteriaceae bacterium | reverse complement strand
AGTTCTATGATTGCTTCTTCAACGTCAGACAGTGCTTCATCACTATGGCCATTAATGGTTGGTAGGGAAACGACAATAGATTGTTGGCTTATATAAAAGTTTGGTTTAGTAGAGGCTTCTGAATACGCACGATTAATACGTACAATGCCCGTACCAAACATTTCGATAAGGCGCAGTCGGTAAAACACTTGAGCAATAATTGGATTACGAAGATGTGAAATACTGCCGCTCAAATATTCTTCTTCAGTGATACCTGGGGGTAGCGGACCTGGTTTCTACAACGAAAAAATTATCGTTGCAATATTCTTACAACGAAAAATTATCGTTGCAATATTATTGCAGTGAAAATGCCGAGTTTATGCAAGGGTTGAAAAGTGGGGGCCTTAAAACGTTTTATAGCCCAGCCAAATAAGCTTATTTATTCCTGGTGTAAAATCTACCTAATGATAGCTATGCAAGCTTTTTTCAATGATGTGTTATTCAATGTTGGGGCCTTATATAATTTCATAAATTCGCTTGCATGCGGCGCATAAGTTGCGTACTATAGTTTGCGCACGCGGGGCATACTGCGTGTAGTTCGTTTCAAATCCCTTTTCAGATAGCGCTCGCTCGTAGCTGCGCGCATGCACCTGGTAGGGAACTCACCTTAGGGGGACAAATGAAATTCTTCTTGGACACAGCCGACTTGGCTGAAATTGAAGAAGCAGCCAGTTGGGGTGCCATCGCAGGCGTTACCACCAACCCCACGCTCTATGCAAAGATTGGTGGCAAACTGGACGAATTCCATGCGCACATCAAGCGCATTTGCGACATCGTGGACGGCCCCGTTTCGGCCGAAAGCGTTGCCATGACGCGCGACGAAATTGTGCGCGACGGCCTGGAGCTGGCGGAAATCGCTCCCAACGTAGTGGTGAAGGTTCCCACTATGGTGGAAGGCCTGGCCGCCACCAAGGAACTGGCCAAGCACGGCGTCCCCGTAAACATGACCCTGTGCTTTAGCGTGCCGCAGGCGCTTCTGGCTGCCCGTGCGGGCGCTCGCTACATCAGCCCCTTCATCGGCCGCTTCGACGACATTTCCGACGACGGCCTGGCCCAGGTGGAAAACATCGTGGACGCCATTAACAACTACGACTTCACTGCCCACACCGTAAAGGGCGAACAAATTGAAATCATTGCGGCTTCCGTGCGCAGCGCCAACCATGTGACGCAGTGCGCGCTCATGGGCGCCGACATCGCCACGGTTCCCTTTGGCGTACTCAAGAAAATGGTCCAGCATCCGCTGACGGACGCTGGCCTGGAATCCTTTATGAAGGACTGGGAGAAAGTACAATAAATGAGCAAAGAACAAAACACAGAAATGAACGAAGAACAAGCAGGTGGCTTTAGCTTCGGTGGCACCGACGACGGGTTTGAAATCCCTGAAGGCGGGTTCACGGGCTACACCGCATTCGCTTCCGACGAAACGGAAACGCATCAAGAACCCGAACCCTATGTTTCGGCGCCTGAACCAGACTTCCAGTCCGAAGAAGTGCCCCTCGAAGCTTATGTAGCCGGTGGCGCTGTTCACGAATTGGCGGACGAAATTCCTTCGGCGCCACGCAAGCGCAAGAGCCGCAAGGCTGCCGAAGAAACCGAAGGTGCCGAAGGCGAAGAAGCCGCCGGCGAAGAAGCGGAAGACGGGGCATCGCACCGCACCGCGCGCCGCCGCAGCCGCACCGTAGGTTCTTCCCATGGAAGCGCAGACGAAGCCCACGAAGCCGAAGAAGGCGAAGAAGCATCTGAATCTAATGGTCACGGCGGCCACAACAACGGCAACGGCAAGCGCAACAAGAAGGGCCGCAACAAGCACAACCAGAACAACGAACCTGTGGTTCCTTCCTTGACCGAAGAAGAACTCGCCGAAATGAAGGTGAGCGAACTGCGCGAAAAGGCCGAAGAACTTGAGATCGACCATAAAGCCATGAAGAAAGCTGAACTTATCGCGGCGGTCCTTGAAGCCAACGCGAAGAAGGAAGGCTTCGTGGACGTCGAAGGCGTCCTGGACATTCTTTCCGACGGCTACGGTTTCCTGCGCGCAGAAAACTATCTGCCCGGCGAAGGCGACGTGTATGTGGGCACCAGCCTCATCCGCCGCAACGGCCTGCGCAAGGGCGACTTGGTGGCAGGGCAAACGCGCCCGGCCCGCAGCAGCGAAAAGTATGCCGCCCTCCAAAAGATCAAGTCCGTCAATGGCAAGACGGTTGAAGAACTGCAGGGCCGCCCGCGCTTTGGCGACCTCACGCCGGTGTACCCCGACGAACGCCTGCTTATGGAACATGGCAAGTCTGCCACCACGGCGCGCGTCATCGACCTGTGTGCACCTATCGGCAAGGGCCAGCGAGGCCTCATTGTTTCGCCCCCGAAGGCAGGCAAGACCACCGTGCTTAAAGACATTGCAGCGGCCATTTCGGCGAACAACCCCGAAGTGCACCTTATGTGCTTGCTCGTGGACGAACGCCCCGAAGAAGTGACCGACATGCAGCGCTCCATCAAGGGCGAAGTGGTATCGTCCACCTTCGACATGCCGAGTGAAAACCATATCGCCGTGGCCGAAATGGTCATCGAACGTGCCAAGCGCCTTGTTGAAATGGGCCACGACGTGGTTATCCTGCTCGACTCCATTACGCGTCTGGCACGCGCCTACAACTTGGCCCAGCCCGCCAGCGGCCGCATCCTTTCTGGTGGTGTGGACTCCACGGCCCTGTACCCGCCGAAGCGCTTCCTGGGCGCCGCCCGCAACATCGAAGGCGGCGGTAGCCTCACCATCCTGGCATCCGCCCTTATCGACACGGGCTCCAAGATGGACGAAGTTATCTTCGAAGAATTCAAGGGCACGGGCAACATGGAACTCAAGCTCGATCGCAACCTGGCCGACCGCCGCATTTTCCCGGCTATCGACCCCGTGGCTTCGGGCACGCGCAAGGAAGACCTGCTGCTCGACCCGCAGGAAGCACCGCTTATTTGGGCGGTACGTCGCCTGCTGGCAAACATGAACAACACCGAACGTGCCATGGACATGCTTATCAAGTCGCTTAAGCAAACCAACAACAACCAAGAGTTCTTGCTGCGCACTGCCAAGAAGGCACAAACGGCACGCTCCGACGAAAACTTTGAACTCTAGGCTGGCGCGTCACGTATGGGCAATTAAGTCAATAATCACAGGCAAGTAGAAATAGGCAAGAGCAACAAGCAGGGGAATAGAGTGGCTGAATTTTCACAACAAGAATGGCCCAAACGCGCAGTAGTAACTGCGGGCATGCCCTATGGCAACAAGGGGCTTCACTTTGGACATGTGGGCGGCGTCTTTGTTCCCGCCGACTGCTTCGCGCGTTTCCTGCGCGACCGTATTGGCGCTGAAAACGTGCGCTTCGTTTCGGGCACGGACTGCTACGGTTCGCCCATCAACGAAGGCTTCCGCAAAAAGGTTGAAGACGAAGGCTTCACGGGCAGCATCTTGGACTACGTGCAAGCCAACCACGACGCCCAAAAGCACACCCTCGACTCCTACGACATTAGCCTGGACATCTACGAAGGCAGCGGCCTTGGGCGCGCGGGTGAAATTCACCATGCCTTTTCGGCGCGCTTCATAGAACGCCTCCATGCCAATGGTTATTTGCACGTGTCAGAGACCATGCAATTCTACGACGCGGAAGCCCAGACCTTCCTCAACGGCCGCCAGGTGCAGGGCTTTTGCCCCGTGCAGGGCTGCAAGGGCGAAAAGGGCTACGCCGACGAATGCGACATGGGCCACCAGTACGACCCGGCCGACCTTATCCGCCCGGTTTCGAGCATTACGGGAACCACGCCCGAATTGCGCCCGGTCCAAAATTGGTATTTCGACCTGCCTGGCTTTACCGAATATTTGCGCGAGTTTACTAAGCTGCAAGAACAGGACCCTGGCGTGCGTGTGGTTGTGCCAGAAACGGTTAATGAATTCTTGGGCACGCCCATTATCTTTGTAAAGAACGAAGCCTACGAAGACTATGCGGCCCTTAAAGATGCACTGCCCGCACACAGCTATGTGGAAGCCGAAAAGGGCAAGCAGAGCTTCGAACTGCATTTCGAAAACATCTACGACCGCGATGTTGCGCGCGACGCCCTAAGTGCGGCGGGCATCCGCTTCCGCACGGGCAAGGCGCTTACGCCTTTCCGTATTTCGGGCAACATCGACTGGGGTGTGCCCGTGCCGGTAATGGACGGGGTGGAAGGCCTCACGGTGTGGTGCTGGCCCGAAAGCCTGTGGGCGCCCATTAGCTTTACCATGGCTGCTGAAGAAATGCGCGGCAATGCGCAAGAGTCGTGGCGCGAATTCTGGTGCAGCGACGAAGCGCGCGTCTACCAGTTTATTGGCCAGGACAATATTTACTTCTATGGCGTGGCCCAGCCTGCGCTGTGGGCGGCAACGCAAGAAAGCAACGGCCGCGCGCTCCAACCTACGGGCACGGACCTGCGCCAGACCCATCTTATTGCCAACCACCATATGCTTCTGGGCAACAAGAAGGCTTCGTCTTCAGGCGCGGTCAAGCCGCCTTCGGCCGACGAATTGCTCGACCACTACACGGTCGAACAACTGCGTGCGCATTGGTTGGCCTTAGGTCTGGACCAGCGCAGCGTGGGCTTTAAGCCCAAGGCCTTCGAAGAAGACGAAGAAAAGAAAAACGATCCGCGCGTTTCCGACCCGGTGCTCAAGGAAGGCGCCCTGCTTACCAAGGTGTTCAACCGCCTGGCGCGCAGCTGCCTGTATGAAGCAAAGAAAAACTTCGACTGCGCCATGCCCCTGGGCACACCCAGCGCAGAAGTGGTGGAACGCGCCATGGACGCTCTCGCGCGTTACGACGCCATTATGGCTAAGGTGGAACTGCATTCCATCATGTCGCTCATGGACGAATTCATTCGCTATGCCAACCAGTATTGGAGCGCGGAAATCAAGAGTGCCGAAGAAGCGGGGAGCGTTGAAGCGCGCCGCCAGGTGCTCGTCGACTCCTTCTATTTACTATGGATTTGCACGCTGCTCATGCACCCCGTGGTTCCTTCGGGCTGCGAGCGCATTTGCGACTACCTGCAGCTGGACTCTGCGAAGTTCTTTTCGTGGAATAACAGCTTCGAAAGCATGGAAGAACTCTGTACGCCTGAAGAAGTGGCGGCTGGTGCTCATGCGGTCAAGGAACTGCCCCCACGCACGGACTTCTTCGAAGCACATCCTTCGCAATTCAAGTAGGGAAGCGCATTTTTTTCACCGTTATAAAAACCTTCACACCACGTGCAGGGCTTTGCCCATGTGTTCCTTTAACGCTACAATAGAAGCAGTTTGACGGCACAAAATGAAGGATAGATAAACCATGCCTACTCAACGCAAGCCTACTCCGCGCAAGGCGGCCTACAAAGCAACCGAACATGCATCGTCTCGAGTTGAAACCGACCGCCATATTCCCTTGATTATCCTTGCCGTTATTGCGGCACTCATGGCCCTCGTGCTTGTGTTCACGCAATGCACCGGTTCGGGCAATAAAGAAAACCTTCCCGCAACGAGTGAAGCGGCCACTTCAAGCAGTAGTGCGTCTAGTTCCGAAGCGGCGGAAAGCTCTGAAATCGAAGAGCCCACTAACCCTGCGGCGAAGGCTTCGCTTGAAGAATACAGCTGGGAAGAACTCAAAGAAATTTCTAGCAAGATTGCCGCAGCGTCTTCCACGACGGATGCTCTGTATGTGGCCAAGCAGTACCGCTTAGTTACACCCGAAGGGCAGCTGGATCCTGCCGCCACCAAGAGCCTTACTTTAAATGACGGTACCTCTGCCAAGGTGCGCATTATTGGCTTTAACCACGACACTGCTTCTGGCGGTTCGGGCAAGGCGGGTATCACCTTCATGTTCGCCGACGGCGTTGGTAGCGCTGCCATTAATCAAGACGGTACAAGCGCTGGCGGTTGGGCTTCTTCGTATGCCACCTATTACGTGGGCGTTGAACTATGGAACAACATGCCCGAAGAAGTAACGGGCAAGATTGTTGAAGTCACGAAGGCTTCCAACACAGGTGCCGTGGACGGCATTGCTGAAACGGGCGACGTTATGTGGTTGCCTTCCTACATTGAAGTCATGGGTTCGGTGGACGCTGAATTCCAGGAAGCTTCGGGCACCCTGCAGCAAGAGGGGAGCCAATACCAGTTGTTTAAGGACGCGGGCGTTACGCCGAGCGCCGACAATTCCGCACTTGTCATGCATAGCGGGAGCCAGGCAAGCCCATGGTGGTTGCGCAGTGCCGACACTGCGGGCGACGGCACCTGGTTCTATGTGAATGCTGCGGGGCATGCGGCTGGGAAGGCACCAAGCGACTCCAGTTACCTCTTGGTCCCATGTTTCTGCATTTAGAAGTTCGGATAGTTCTATTCCGCGACCGCTTCCGCTGTTCAAGAAAAAGCCCGTTTTAGGGCTTTTTCTTTCATGCGCTCTCGCTTGACGCTCGTCAACATTTAAAGTGCAATTTTCGGCAACAGCGAAAATTGCAAAGTTTGAACTCACGACATCGCGAATAGAACTATCCGAACTTCGCTTTACTCTAATAATTCTATTTCGCGACCGCTTCGCTGTTATTTGTGGATTTGTAGGCGAAGTGCTCAATAAATGCTACTATAGGCAAGTTCGTCTTTTGCCTTGTATGGAAACCAAGGCGCACAAAGGAGATTGAAGACATGAAAAAAGAACTGCATCCGGAGTATATGGAGTGTACGGTTCGCTGCACCTGTGGCAACACCTTCACCACTCGCTCCACCAAACCTGAACTCAAAGTAGATATCTGCAACGAATGCCATCCCTTCTTTACGGGCCAGCAGAAGTTTATTGACACGGGTGGTCGTCTGCAGCGTTTCGCCGACAAGTTCGGTTCTGCTAAGGAAACGGTTGCCGCCCGCGAAGCTGAAAAGAAGGCCAAGCGTGCTGCTGAAGTAGAAGCCGCTGAAGCCAAGAAGGCTGAAGAGCGTGCCGCTAAGGCTGCCGAAAAAGAAAAGCGTGCGGCTGAATATGCCCGCAAGGCAGAACGCGCCGCTGCCAAGGCTGCAGCAGAAGCACCTGCCGAAGAAGCTACTGAAGCCGCTGCAGAAGAAGCCGTAGAGGCTGCCGCCGAAGAAGCAACGGAAGCTGCTGAAGAAGCTGCCAGCGAAGAAGCTGTTGAAGCTCCTGCAGAAGAGGCAAGTGAAGAGCCCGCTGCAGAAGAAGCTCCCGCTGAAGAGGCTAGTGAAGAAACACCTGCCGAAGAAGAGGCTGCTGAATAAACCTCTTTCTCCGAGCGCGCATGGAAAGCCCGCCCTATGGCGGGCTTTCCTTTTTTGGGAAAATGGGGACGGGGGATTCCGTCTCATTTTTACACTGTACCTTTTAGGATAAAGCCTGCGAAAACAAAAGTGTTCCACTTTGGAACACTCTCTTTTTTTCGCTTTTGCAGGGGAGTAAAATATAAGCATCAGGTAGCACATGAGATAACGTATAAGAGTAGAGGCGAAGCGACATGGTCGCGCAATCAGAAAGGCAAACATACAACACGGGCACTGCTGTGAAGCGGTGTATTGGCATGTCTTCGCGCGGGAGCAAACCGCGGTGAGGCTGCCTTTTGCTGTGTTCGTTTAAAAGGGATGTGAAAACGAAAGCAGTTGGGAAGTGGGAACCATGGCTAACAGGGAAGCAAAAACCAGCAGGGAAACGAAAGCGATGTTCAAAAGGGAAGTGGGAACAATGTTAAGCAGGGAAACAAAATCAATGCTCAAAAAAGTAACCAGCAGCACCATGTCGATGATACTTGCACTTTCGGTGTTCCTCGGTTGCATGTGCGCCTACAATCCAGAGTATGCGCGCGCTACGGATGTTTTGGAAAACCCAGAAGCGGCAGCGCCTGCTGAAGAGGCGCCAGCCACTGAAGCCGCCCCGGCCCCAGAAGCCGCGCCAGCTGAAGAAGCCGCGCCAGAAGCCGAGCCCGCCGCCGAAGCTGCTCCAAGCGAATGGGCAGAAGAAGGCGAAGCTACCCAAGATGCCCAAGAACCTGCTGCAGAAGAACTGGAGCAGCAAAGCCCCAATTCCGACTTCGCTGAAGAAGCCGTAGGCCCTGCCGCGGAAGCCCCTGAAGCTAATGAAGAAGAAGCCGCATCTTCTGCTATCGAAGACGAAAATAAAGAAGCCAAGGAAGCCGAAAAATCCAAGGATGCAAAGGACGATGAAAAGCCGGCCTTTGACGCCAGCGAAACCGTCGACGGAGTTAGGGTTACCGTTAAGGCAGAAGAAGGCACATTCCCTAAGGGTGCTACTCTTTCGGTGAAAAAGGTGAGCGCCACCGAGGAAAGCAAAGCAGAAGCTGCCGTTGAAGAACAGCGCGATGAAAATGCAAACGTGGTAGCATCCTACACCTTTGACATTAAGGTTTTGGACAAAGACGGAAATGAAGTCCAGCCGGCAGAAGGCAAGAAGGTCGAAGTTCTTTTCACGGCTGAAGAAATAGCAAACCAGAATCTTGAGACATCGGTATATCACATCAAAGAGGAAGCAGGCCTTGTTGCCGAATCCTTGGACACAACCGAAAGGGGTGACACAGTAGCTGCAGAGACCAGCGGCTTCTCATACTACACAGTTGAATTTACCTATGGCGATTTGCAGTATTCAATGCGCGGCGATTCGGAAGTTGCCCTACAGGACATTCTGGCGAATGTAGGCATCAGCGGAACAGCAACAGCAGCTACATCTAGCAATCCGGATCTTTTCTCCGTAGAGCAACAGGACGGCGAATTTGTTGTTGTTGCAAAAAAAGCTTTCAAGAGCAATGAGGCATTGACAGTCAGCGTGGACGGTATCGACTATGTTATTAAAGTTACCGACGCGGTCACTTATTATACTTCTCAGACAGGAGCGAACGTCCCCGCACTGCAAGAAGGGGATACTTTAATCGTAGACACTACTACTACCACCCAATACAAGCTTACCGTTTCAGGTGACAATGTAACCGTTACGATCAATGCCGGTTGTAAATTTAATCTGGCTTCCTCTTACAAGAATCTCACGATTCAAAATAAGGGCTTCACTCTTAATCTGAAAAATGGTGCAACGTTTAATGGCACTAGAACCGGTATTAATTATTTGTATTTAAATGGTGAAGATGCCACCGTTAATCTTTATGGTACGACGACTACCAACAACACCAAGTTTCGCTTCAGAGGAAAAAACGGAGTTCTGAATATAGACAGTTCTTCCTCCGACCAGCAAGGTTTGGATCTCGCGATGGGTGGTGAATCGACCATTAATGTACAAGGAACTATGTATGCTTCTTCCGGTTCGCCCTACTTCTTAGTAGAGGAGGGAGGAAAGTGTGTCATAAATCTCTACGGCACTATAAATACGACCCTTAATAAGGTCGATACCGGCGGCGAATTGATCGTTGCAGGAAAGAATGATACGGCAGAAATAAAGCATAAAAGCGGCAACTTTCTTAGCAATTTAGGAAAACTAACGGTGAAGGATCTTACCTGGAACGGAAACAGCGTAAGCGGAGTTATGTTATTAAATACACTCGAGGATAGTAATACTTTGTTTGAAAACATTATCGTTAAAAACATCGGCTCAATTGGCCCAAATAACCCCTTGTTTGCTGTAAGGGGAAACGTAGAGTTGAAAAACGTCGAGGTGGATTTGCCCGGCACAGCTATCACAAATAGTGTATTTAAATTTGATAATACAAATGGATCATTATTAATGGATAACTGCAGATTTGAAAATCTGGATAACGGAGATAAAGGGATAGCCAAACTGTCCTATGGCGGCACAGTAACTATAAAAGATACGGTAATAACCAATTGCAAATCCGGGGTTTTGCTGGATAATTTACCTTCCGGGGCCAGCGCCGGCGGAGTTTTGACTTTATCCGGCAACACGGTAATAGACGGAAATGAAAATTATAACATCTATCTTGGAGACGGCAGAGTTTTTACCGTAACGGAAGATTTCAACGGTGTTGCAGGGGTAACAACCAATAGCTTGCCTACGACTGACAGTCCGATACAGATTACCACCGACGGAACGCAGCATGTAGCAAACATCTTTTCGGATAAAGAGGGTTACTCCGTTGGCATAGAGACCGGTGGAGCCGAGGGGGACCACCACGTACTGATGATCCATGAGCATGACTGGGCATATGCTCTGGGCAAAACAAAAACAGATGGCGATACCCTCATGGCTTGGTGCGCAGCGGCCGGCCAGAACCCGCAGTGTCTCTATCACTGGGAAGAAGGTGCAACAGACGATAGTCGTGTTAAATTGAGCATCGATACAAAGGACGGGGAAAAAGCTTACATCTATGACGAAACCAATCCTGTAGCGAGACCTGCAGTACTTAAGAATCGCGAATTATTTATTGAAACAACCGGTGCCTCCGTTGGAGAAATTATGTATTACAGCGGCGACACAGAGCTTGGCGGCGTTCCTAAAGACAAAGGCAAGTATACCGCCAAAGCAGTGGTGACCAAAGGCTCGCAGACCTATACGATACAGACCAGCTATAAGATCAAGGGCTCAAGCCCGGTTCCGGAGCCAACAAAGCCTACATACAACGGACAGGCTCAGGCTCTGCTCACCATCGAGCCGGATGACGAATACACCGTGCTGTACAGCACTACGGGCGAGGCTGAGGGCGCATGGTCAACCGATATTCCTAAAGGAACCAATGCCGGTTCATACGATGTCTGGTTCATGTACCAGGGAGATCCGGACAGCATCGAGAAAATAGACGATGTAACTATTGAAAAAGCCGCTGTCACCGTTTCCGGTATCACTGCATCAAATAAGATGTATGACGGAAACACAGATGCAACAGTTAATACAGAGGGAGCAACCTTCACCGGCAAGATCGACGGAGACAAGCTTACTGTAAGCACAACAGGAAGCTTTGACGATAAAAACGTCGGTACAGATAAGGTCGTAACTCTGGGGGCTCTCACTCTCGGAGGCGAGTCTGTAGACAATTATAAGCTGGCGGAGACTGGCCATCAGAGCACAGCAGAAGCTGATATAACAAAGTGCCCTGTAAAGGTAAGCGGAATCACTGCAGAGGACAAGGATTACGACGGAAACACAGATGCAACGCTTATTACTTCAGGCGCTACCTTTACCGGCATCGTTGGAGAAGACGTGCTTACAGTTATAGCAACAGGCGCTTTTGTAGATGCTAGTGCAGGCAAAGATAAAACTGTCAACATTAGCGGACTGACTTTGAGCGGCACAGATGTTGGCAATTATGAACTGGCATCTGAAGGTCAGCAGAGTACGGCTACAGCCACTATCAGAGCTCTGCCTATGACAGTAAGTGCAACGGGATACACCGGCACATATGATGAAAGCAATCATCGTATCGCAGTCACAGTTACCGTGCCTACAAGCGGATACACCATCACGTACAAAGGACCGGAGGACCAGGAATACAGCGCGGCAAATCCTGAATTCCAGGATCCGGGTGAATATGAGGTTTCATACAAGGTAACCGCAGATAATTATGAAGAAACTACCGGAACAGCAACCGTAAAGATTATCGGAGCAGATTTTGTTGGTATCACCTCAAGCGCTTATGCAGGAATTTATGATGGTGCTGCTCACGGTATCACTGTAAACGTACCGGATAATTATTCCGACTACAATATTTCCTATTCGGAAGCAGAAGCAGGTCCATATACTACCTCTTCAATCGAATATACAGACTTTACTGATGGAGCAAAGACTGTTTACTTCAAGGTTAGCAAGAAGGGATATAACGACTTCAAGGGAAGCAATACAGTAAGCATTACAAAGAGAGACGTCACCATCACTGCCGAAAACAAGGCAAGCATATATGGAGAAGATATAACAGAGCTTACATACAGCGTAACAGAAGGCAGTGTAGTTGATGGCGATACACTTAAGATTGCTCTTGCAACAGATGCAAGCAAGACTACAAATGTAGGCACTTACGACATCACACCTTCTTGGGAAGTAGTAGATGCCAACTACAATGCAACCTTTGCAAAGGGAACCTATACAATCACTCAGAGAGAGATTGGTCTTGAGTGGGGCAGTACTACACTCACGTATACCGGTGAAAATCAGGCGCCTACAGCAACGGCAACAAATCTTGTAAACAATGATACATGCGCAGTTACCGTAGATGGCGCCAAGAAGGACACCAATATCAAGAGCGGTGAAACAAGCTATACCGCAACCGCAAGTGCGCTTGGCAATCCCAACTACAAGCTTCCTGAGAACAAGACTCAGAGCTTCACAATTTCTCCCAAGGAGATTAAGGTAAGCGGAATCAAGGCGGATGATAAGACCTATGATAAAAAGAAAGACGCTACTCTTACATATAGAGACGTTGTTCTGGAAGGAATCGTAGAGGGAGATAAACTCGGCGTCGAGGCAAAGGGAACCTTCGATGATGTAAATGCCGGAACTGATAAAAATGTAAGCATCAGTGATTTGGTATTAACAGGAGATGATAAGGATAACTACATCCTCGCAACAGAAGGCCAGCAGAAATCAGCAGTAGCCAAGATTCTCCAGAAGGTAGTAAATGTTATTGCTGAAGCTAAGGAAAAAGAATTCGGAAGCAATGATCCTGAATTTACATATAAAGCAGATGAGCTAATTGAGGGAGATGAATACACCGACGCACTATCACGTGTTGAAGGTGAAGATGTTGGTAAATATGACATCAATCAGGGTACACTCTCTGCAGGAAACAACTATCTAATCAACTATACAAAAGCGCAGCTTGAGATAGTAAAGGCAAGCTTGAATAAAGTGACTGTCAGCGTCGAAGGGTGGACATACGGAGATGCTCCTAAGACCCCTGTAGCTACAGCAAATTTCGGTGGCGATACAGCAACATTTAGTTATAGCGATAAGGAAGATGGCACCTATACGGATGTAGTTCCTACAAATGCAGGCACATGGTATGTAAAAGCAACGGTTCAGGGTACAGAAAACTACGTTGGCGCCGAAAGTGAGCCTGTGGAATTCACGATTGCTCAGAAGCCCATTACGCCAGCTATGCTGAGTCTGGACAAGGAAACAATTAAGAACAACGGGACGAGCCAGGGCCCGGTTATCACCTTGACCGATGGCACCGTTCTGGCGGAAGAGCAAGACTACACCCTGTCTGGCGAAACTACGTCGGATAAGACGGGCACCCACTTCTTTACCGTTGTTGGCGCAGGTAACTACACTGGCTCTTTCGAAACCAGCTGGGTCATGTTTGAAAATAAGCAGAATGCTGCCACCGAAGAAGGCAAGGACGGTGCTGGCAACATCGAAATCTTTGTTGACATAATTGGTAACACCGAATCGGTCAGCGTTGATAACCTTACTATCGACTTTGCTAAGGGTCTTTTGAGTGAGGAAGACCTGAATAAAAAGGCTGAGGGCGCCAATATTATCCTTTACGTAGAACTTGCTGAAGTTGCTACAAGCGCGGTGCCCGATGTTGACCGTGCGCTTTTGAGTGGGTATTTTGCTGGCAAGTCTGCCACGGATATCCGTTGGTTCGACATTACGGTTTGGAAGAAGGTTGGCAACAATCCTGCAGAACAGATTCATGAATTGAACTCTGCTCTTGATATGACTATCGCCGTTCCCGACGAATACAAGGACGCTCCTGAAAACTTTACGAGGGCTTTCTACTTCGTTACGGCACACAATGGCCAAATCAGCCTCCTTGCAGAAACTCAGGACAAGGTCGTTGCCTTTAGCACTAAGGAATTTTCGACCTTTGCGCTTGGTTATAAAGACACCGAGGCCGAAGACCCGAGTACGGATCCTGGTGAAGGCGACGACGAAGGTACGGACCCAGGCCAGGGTGGCGGTGAAGGTACAGACCCAGGCCAGGGTGGCAACAAGGGCGGTAACAAGGGTAGCAATACTACCAAGAGCCCGGCTATTACGGCTAAGGCTGCAGCCAAGGCTACAACCGCCAAGACGGCCGACAGCGCCAATGTACCTGTCCTAACCTGCTTGGCACTGGTTTCCTCGCTGTTGCTTGCTGTGGCTGCACTCCGCCGCCGCAAGGAAGAAGAAGCGAAATAGGAGGACGCGTTTACCGCGCTTCCCATAAATGAGCGAAACAATAATTCGCCACTACAAAAATTGACATCCCACTTCCCACGAGAGCCCGCCTTCCCTGCGGGCTCTCCGTTTTGTTTTACACCGACCACTCCAGGTAGGCCCAGGGAATGACGCGCGGCTCGCGCAGGCGCAAGGCACCCTGAGGGTAGCCCTTCGAGTCCATCTGGCCCGCTTCTTCATTTTCGACACTGTTTTCTTCCAG
Organism: uncultured Coriobacteriaceae bacterium; assembly: GCA_902768975.1. Classification (GTDB taxonomy): domain Bacteria; phylum Actinomycetota; class Coriobacteriia; order Coriobacteriales; family Eggerthellaceae; genus CACXMZ01. The sequence goes on along the minus strand of CACXMZ010000005.1, from coordinate 347,779 downwards.
CCAAACGCGAAGCTTTTCATAGGCTTCTTCGATTTGTTCAGCAGGGTAGAGGTGAGCAAGGTCGTCTATCATGCGCTTGAAGTTTTCAAAGCCCGCTTCAAGGCTTTCGAAGGTGTCTTTGCGTTCGCTGTAAATGAAGCTGCAGTCCACGCGGTAGCCCTTATTGGTCAGAATATTCCAGGCATACTGGTAGTCGCGCCCATGGACGTTCTCTAGGCCACAAGCTGCCAGGATACGAGCGTCCATACGGGGCGACTGCCCGCAGCTCATGGTAGCAATGCAGCGCTTGCGGGCCGTGCGATTCATCTTGTCGATTGCCGCTGCCAGGTCGTACACCGCAAGGGAGCGCGAAGCAATAATCACGTCCACGCTCTTTGCGCCAATACCAAAAGCATCCCAGTTGTCTTCCCAGGCCAGCACGTGGGTTTCAATACTGTCGGCGCCCGCTGCCTCAAAACGCCGCTGAGCTTCCGCAATCATGCCTTCACTAAAGTCAGCGGCAATTACCCTATGCCCCGCACGCGCCAGGGGAAGGGCTACGCTGCCCGTGCCACAGCCCATATCCAGCACTACGTCGCCCGCTTCAAGCGCTGCACGTTCAAGCAATTCGCGCACATAGGGGCTCACTGAATCCGGCCGGTCGAAATCCTTTGAGCGCTTATTCCAGTATTCGCTCTTGTCGTTCTTGCGACGAATTTCCTGTAACTGCTTCCATTCTTCGTTCCAGTCGCGCGCCCCCAAAGCTTGGGGGTCGTCTGCACCATTTACCGTATATCTTGTGTTGTTTGTAGGCATAAAGGGCCTTTCTAGATTTCGCTTTTCTTAATTCTAGTACTATTTCAACCGTTGTTTGGCACGATGCTTAAACAGAGTTGAAACTGCCATTTGTACACGTTCGATTACAGGACGAACAGCGAGTGGGCCGTCTGAAGAAGGCGGAAGGAAATGAGAAGGAGAGCCCTATGAACGTCGAATTACTGTACCATACCGAAAATCCCGAACGAGCCATTGCTACCGCCGCCAGGCTTTGTTATGCGCCTGTTGGTGCGGCCGAGCTTATGGAAACCATGCCCGACCAAACGGTCCAAAACGTGCTGAAGGTCATTATGACGGGCGGGCATTTTTCTACGCTCGAGCATGCGAGCTTTACCTTTGCTATCGACGGTGTTTCGCGCGCCTTAACCCACCAGTTGGTGCGCCATCGTCTGGCAAGCTATAACCAGCAGTCCCAGCGCTACGTGAAGTTCAAGGACGGCAACGTGCCTTACGTGCTGCCGCCCTCCATTGCTGAAGACGAAGAAAAGACAGCCCTGTTCAACGACGCCATGAAGGCTACGGTGGACGCCTATACCAAGCTGGTTGAAGCAGGCATCGAAGCGGAAGACGCCCGCTACCTGTTACCCAACGCCGCTGAAACCAAAATCGTGGTAACCATGAACGCCCGCGAGCTCTACCATTTCTTTACGGTGCGCTGCTGCAACCGTGCGCAGTGGGAAATTCGCGAACTGGCATGGAAGATGCTCGAACTCGTACGCCCGCTGGCACCATACGTCTTCCTGGATGCCGGTCCTACGTGTGTGCGTGGTGGGTGCGAAGAAGGCAAGATGACTTGCGGCGAACCATACCCCAAAGTTACGCGCGAACAATAACGAAAAGTCTGAGTGCGGAGGGGTATTTCAAGTGCCGTTCTCGCTGTTCAAGAAAAAGCCCGTTTGAGGGCTTTTTCTTTCATGCGCTTCACTGCGCTGAACTTAGCTTTTAAAGCGTGAATCGCCTTGTTGGCGATTCACAAAGTTTGACGTTCAGAGCCACTTCAATACCCCTCCGTACCCAGACTATATTCATTGCGCTATTATTACTTCTATGTTTAAACAGCAAGAAAGTGACTTAAAGCGGGCATTTGCCGAAGATGGGGCGCTGAAAACCCATGTGGGTGGCCAGGCCTTGATTGAAGGCATTATGATGCGCGGCAAATATAACTGGTCGGTGGCCGTGCGCGAGCCCGATCAGAATATCTATATTGAAGAACACGACCTGGCAAGTGGTTTGCCCAAGAATGGCTGGCTGCGTTGGCCCATTATCCGTGGTGTGACGGCATTCATCGAATCGCTCATGCTGGGTTACAAGGCACTTGAAATTGCTGCCTTGCATGCTTTCGTGGAAGAGCCCGAAGAAGGCGAAGAAGGTGAAGAGGGCGGTGAATTCGGCCACAAGGAAATGGTCTTTTCCATGGTCCTGGGTTTGGTCTTGGGCATCGTGCTCTTTATCGTGGCGCCGGCCTTCATTACCAATCTTATCGTAGGCGAATACGACGACCACACGCTTGCCTGGAACATCGTGGATGGTATTTTGCGCGTAGCGGTGTTCGTCTTTTATATCTGGCTCATAGGCCGCATGAAGGACATTCAGCGCATGTTTGGTTACCACGGCGCGGAACACAAGACCATTCATTGCTACGAACACGGGCTTCCACTGACGCCCGAAAACGCTCGCAGTTTTCCGCGGCTGCATGTGCGCTGCGGCACCGCCTTCCTTATTATGGTTATGGTGCTTGCCATTCTTATCTATACCATCACGCCACTTAATGCCCTTATCGCGGCCTGGGGCGTGCCCGACGGTCCCCTGAAGTTAACGCTTGTCATTATCGTGCGTATTCTGCTTATGCCACTTATTGCCGGTGTGGCCTACGAAATCACGGTGAAGTGGGCGGGTAGCCACCCCGAAAGCCCACTGGTGAAAGTTATTCTGTGGCCCGGCATGCAGATGCAGTACTTAACCACGCGTGAACCCGACGACGGCCAGATTGAATGCGCCATTGCAGCCATGCAGCGCGTCCTCGAACGCGAAGAACTTGAAGCCGCCCAGGAACCTGCCGCCCAACCAGCTTAGTGCAAAAATTCTGCGACGGAATTATGTGAAAGTCGCGCAACGAGTTCGGCAACTTCTTCCGCGGGAACTTTCTTGCCTCGCTGCACCCAATTGCGATACATATCAAAGGCCGTGTTTCGTATGAAGCTTAAAAGAAGCTCCTCTTTGTCAGCTCCCATCCAAGCAAAGGGGTCGTCGACTGCTCGGTAGCGCGCCATTTGCTCGCGATACATTCGCTTCCCAAAATCGTAATAACTCGGAGTGCAAACCAGATGTTCGGTTAGTTCGTCCTGCTGGCTTAAGAAAAGGAAGAAACGATACGCATGGCCTTCGATGTCCTTGGGCTCGCCTGGTGTTTTCTCATAGTTTTCGAAGAAGTCGTCCATGATGTCAGAAACGATATCGTCGAGGAGCGCTTCAATGGTTTCATAATGTAAGTAAAACGTCTTACGGTTGATGCCTGCGGCTTGAGTAATTGATGTTACGCTAATTTTGTCGATAGGCGTTTTTGCGGCAAGCTCCTTAAACGCAGCTTTGATTGCGCTGCGCGTACGCGTAATACGTATGTCTTGCCTTCCGGGCTGGTCCATGCTTCCTCCGAAGCTAATTGTCGCACAGTACTTCGCATATCTTTCTACTAAAAAGGATACCGTGGCACATTTTGGCTAGAAAATGCCCACTTTCAGAAGACTGGGGTTTATGCCACAACTCGTGAAACCTGGATATACGCAGGTCATAGATAAGTACGTACACTCATTGGTGTATACGGCACCACGTTATATGGTGCGAAAACATGCGGTGTGATGTACGCAAAAGATTAAGGGTGAAAAGGGAAAAAGAGGGAAGGAGGGGCCATGAAGAAAAAACTAATTGTTTGTTTTGTTGTTATGGCCTGTACACTCTGTATGGGTGTGGCTTTTGGTTGTGCACCTGCGCAAAACCAGGCGTCTTCGGCGGCTGCGAGTGCCGACGCTAGTGCAAGCGCCGACGCTGCGGCAAGTGCGGACAGTGCTGAAGCATCGGCTTCGTCCGACGCTGCTTCCAGCGCTTCGGCAAGTCAAGCTGCTGCGCCTGCAAGCGGAGAAATGCTTACCTTGGCTGAATATGCTGAAAAGTATCCGCTGCAAACTAACACGTGGCTGCAAAAACGTGAAGATGGCGGCAAGTGCATGGCGACCATGGAAGAAAACTTTAGGGGTACTCTTAGTGCGGCATTTGGCATGGATGGAATTCCGCTGTATTGCGGTTCCTGCCATAACGCAAACTACAAGCAGCTGCTTGCAGAAGTGGGCGACGAAAACATGCTGGTTACCGACGCTCACTACGATGGCACCATTGAATACATGGGTTGCGGCGTATGCCATAGTGCAGACCTCGAAGCAGGCGTCGACGACAATACAAGTTTCTGGCCAACATTCATTTCTGAGGAAAGCTGGAACAAGTACATCAACCAGGACGACGCCGTGTGTGGCCAGTGTCACATGCTTGAACCGAGTAGTGCTTATATGTTGCCTGAATTCCGCGGCACGGTTGATATCTATAAGTATGGTATTGATGCCGACAGCGTGTACAAGGCTATGATGGAAGCATGGGAAGAAAACCCCATCGAAATCACTCAGGCCATGGTCGACAATGGCTTCCATGTAGGTGCTAGTCGCATCGATGAAGAAACAGGCGCTCTCATTATTGGCGACAACAACAAGCCTATTTTGGAAACCTTCCAGGGCAGCAATCATCAGAATCTAGGACTTACCTGCACCGATTGTCATATGGTGAAGGCGACAGCTGAAGATGGCACCGAATACACCGACCACTTCGCCTGTGATCCGCTGAAAAATGAAACGGCACTCGAGAAGTGCTTGACTTGCCATACGGCTCAGGGCCAAGAAGACACTGAAGCCATGCGTGCGTTTGTCATTGGCAAGCAGGAAGAGCTGGCAAAAGCCCAGCAGGCACTTGAGGCAAACCTGGCAGCGTTCAAGGATGAACTGGTGAAAGCCAATTCCGACAGTGCCACCGATGCAGGCGCTTTGAAAGCAGCCCAGGAAGCCTACACCAAGGCAGTGTTCTACACGCAATTCCAAGCACAGCTTACCAGTGACAAGAAGAACCAGGGCGCTACTGCAGCGCATAACCCCACGGAAACCTACGCGAATATCGAAAAGGCCGAAACCGCTATTGCTGAAGGTATGGCCGCGCTTGGTGTAGAAGGGACAGCTCAAGCTGCATAAAGCACTTGTGCTGGGGAAACACACCGCACTCAAGACCGCCCGCTCCTCCCCAGGGCGGTCTTGTTATATGTGAAGCAGATTTGCGTAAACGAAAAGAATGCAGCCAGATGCTTTTGTTTCAAAGGGGCGGAGTAAAAGTGAGACAAAGGTGAAATAAGGCAGGTCCTTTACCTAAAACATAGATCTCACTTTTATTCTGTCCCTGTTTTCCCATTCGTGCATTTCTTATGCAGCGGGCCTTTTTCGTGTATCCTCTTTTAGCGTCCTGGAAACAGGACTTATCCCCACGCACGTTAAATCTAAGGAAGGGGTACCGTGTGAAGTTAGTTGTTACGGAAAAGAACGACGCTGCAGAAAAGATATCGCAGCTCTTAGGGGTAGGGAAGCCCAAAAAGGACAAGGTCTATAACACGCCGGTCTATCGTTTCGAAAAAGACGGCGAAGAATGGGTAACCATCGGTCTTCGTGGCCACATCCTCGAATCAGATTTCACTCCCACACTTACCTACAAGAAAACAAAAGGTTGGCAAGGCATTGGCGTCGACGGGCAGGTGCTCGAAGCAGCTATTCCTGAAGACTTGCCCAAGCCGCCCTTCAAAAAGAAGAAGCCCTTCACTGAAGACGGGGTAGACCTGGCTGGTTGGAAGATGGACGCGCTGCCGTACCTGGTATATGCGCCTGTGGAAAAGCTGCCTAAAGAAAAAGACATCATTCGTTCTCTGAAGAACCTGGCGGGCAAGGCCGACAGCGTGGTTATAGCTACCGACTTCGACCGCGAAGGCGAACTCATTGGCGCCGACGCGCTTTCCATGGTTCAGGAAGTTAACCCCAACATTCCTGTTTCGCGCGCGCGTTATTCTGCCTTTACCAAGGAAGAAATCCAGGAAGCCTTCGACAACCTGGTAGACATGGACTTTAACCTGGCTGCCAGTGGCGAATCGCGCCAGGACATCGACCTTATTTGGGGTGCTGCCCTTACGCGTTACCTGACGCTCGTGAAGTTTGCAGGCTATGGCAATACGCGCAGCGCTGGCCGCGTGCAAACGCCCACGTTGGCCCTTGTGGTTGAAAAGGAACGCGAACGCCTGGCTTTCGAACCTGAAGACTATTGGGTTATTACGGGCAACTTCGGCGAAGGGGAAGAAGCTTTCGAGGCGCCCCATGCTACTGCCCGTTTTAAGAAGGCCGAAGACGCGCTTAACGTGATGGAAAAAGTTAAGCCCGCGACCACGGCCACCGTGGCTTCCATCGAAAAGAAGCAACGCAAGGTGCCCGCACCTGCGCCCTTTAACACTACGTCGCTCATGGCGGCGGCAGCAAGCGAAGGCCTTTCGCCCGGGCGTACCATGCGCCTTGCGGAAAGCCTCTACATGGACGGCTATATTTCCTACCCGCGCGTAGACAACACGGTTTACCCCGCGTCCCTGAACCTGGCGGAAACTGTGGCGCGCCTGAAGGGCAACCCTGCCTATGCGCCTTATTGCGATCGCCTGCTTTCTGGCGGGCCTTTGCATGCCACGCGTGGCAAGAAGGAAGAAACCGACCACCCACCCATTTACCCCACGGCTGCAGCCACTCCGGACGACTTACCCGCAGCCGAATACAAGCTTTATAACTTGGTTGCGCGCCGCTTCCTGGCTACGCTTTCTGGCCCTGCCACCATTGAAGGCACCAAGGTGAACCTCGACGTGGCGGGCGAGCCCTTTGTGGCTAAGGGCGACGTGCTGGTAAACCCCGGCTTCAGGGAAATCTACCCCTATGGCTTGAAGAAGGACGAACAGCTGCCCGTGCTTACCGAAGGGCAGAAGCTGGCCTTTAACGGTGCCACTTGCACCGCCAAGCAGACCGAACCGCCTGCGCGCTACAGCCAGGGGCGCCTCATCCAAGAAATGGAAAAGCGCGGCCTGGGTACCAAGTCCACGCGCCATTCCATGATCGACCGCCTCTATGCGGTGAAATACATTGTCAATGACCCCATTGAACCTACGGCGCTGGGCATGGCGGTGTGCGACGCCTTGGGCCAGTTTGCACCCCACGTAACCACGCCGGAAATGACGGCCGAACTTGAACAGGAAATGCTCAACATTGCGGCGGGCTCAACCACCAAGGACGCGGTGGTGGGCCATTCGCGGGCACTTTTGGCCGAACAGCTGGCGGAACTCATGCCGCATTCCGAAGAAGTGAAGGAAGCTCTGGCCGACGCTGTGGCCCTGGACGCCTACGTGGGCAAATGCCCCAAGTGCGGCAAGGACCTGCAGATTCGCGTTTCGCAAAAGACGCGTGGGCAGTTTATTGGCTGCGCGGGTTGGCCCGACTGCGACGTAACCTACCCGCTGCCCCAGGGCAAGATTGAATCGACGGACACACCGTGCCCCACCTGTGGCATGCCGCAGGTAAAGGTGAGCCCCTTCAGGCAAAAGCCCTACTTGCATTGCGTCGACCCCGAATGTGATTCGAACAAAGAAGAAGACGTGGTGGTGGGCACCTGCCCCGTGTGCGGCGAACGTGGCATAGACGCCATGATGGTGGCCCGCAAAAACCCGCGCACTTTGAAGCGTTCTATTACCTGCAGTAACTTCGACGAATGCGGTACGCGTTACCCGCTGCCGGCGCGCGGCGAACTAACGACGACCGAAGAAGCCTGCGAACATTGCGGCGCACCCATGGTCATTGTCACCACCAATCGCGGGCCTTGGAAGCTGTGCCCCAACTACGACTGTCCTGGTAAGGCGGAAGCCAAAGAAAAGAAGGCAAGCAAGGCCAAGGGCAAGAAGAAGGCGAAGGGCTAAGTTGGGCCTGGGGCTATGCGAAGGCTGATTTAAGGCTGGGCTCAAGGCTGAGTAGGGGAATGTTCATGCAGGATTTGCAACAAGGTATATTCATTACCTTTGAAGGTGGCGACGGGTCGGGCAAGACCACCCATATTACGTTCTTGGCGGAAGCCCTGCGCGACGCAGGCTATGAAGTGCTCTGCCTGCGCGAACCAGGTGGCACCGAAATTGGTGAAGTGCTGCGTGACCTGGTGCTCAACCCCGACTATGAAGCCATGGCGCCGGAAACTGAACTGCTCATTTATGAAGCAGCGCGTGCCCAGATTGTGTTTGAAGTTATTAAGCCTGCGCTTGAACGTGGGGTAGTGGTGCTCTGCGACCGTTTTTATGACTCCACCATTGCCTACCAGGCATACGGGCGTGGCCTCGACCGTGAATTTATTCGCGAGGCTAATATCTTTGCCTGCCAGGGTGTGCGCCCTAACCGCACGGTCCTCATTGAAACGAATACTTCGGCACGCGTGGGGCTTGAACGTGCCACGCATGGGCGCGACGGCGACCGCATTGAACGTGCCGGCGTGGAATTCCATGAAGCGGTTAACCAGGCCTTCCGCGACATTGCCAAGGTCAGCCCCGACCGCGTGCGTACGGTAATTTCGCAGCCCACGAAGGCTGCCACGGCCAAGCTGGTCTTTGCGGCAGTGGCCGACCTTTTTGGCTGGGACGCTGAAGATCTTCCGTTTACTGAAGACTATTTCGAAGGCGCCAACCTCGTTCAGTCCAAGCAACGCAAGAGGGACTAAGAAGAGGGTAGGTGTTATGTCCGACGTCTTTTCAGGCATATTAGGGCAGCCGAAGGTGCGCGACTTTTTGCGTTCGGTGGTGGCGCAAGACGCCATTGGCCAGGCCTACCTGTTTACGGGGCCTGCCGGTTCGAACAAGACCCTTGCGGCCTATGCACTGGCCCAGGCGGCCATCTGCGAAGACAAGGCCTGCGGCACCTGCGACGCGTGCAAGCGCGTTATGCGCCGTAACCACCCCGACGTGCGTTACTACGAACCCGAAGGTTCGGGCGGCTACCTGGTTGAACAAATTCGCGAAATCGTGGCCGATGTGGATATGGCCCCCATCCAGGCCAAACGCAAGGTTTATATCATCGACCGTGTGGACTTGCTGAGCGTGCAGGCCGCTAATGCCTTCCTGAAAACCCTTGAAGAACCACCTGCTAATGTGGTGCTTATTTTGTTGGGGCGCACACAAACGAGCGTGCTTCCCACTATTGTTTCGCGCTGCCAGGTGGTGCCCTTTAGGCATATTCCGCATACCGAAGCAGTGGGCATCGTGTGCCAAAACACAGGCGTGGCGCCCCTGCAGGCGGCGGTGGCCATTCAGGCCTGCAGTGGTTCCATTAGCAAGGCCATCGACTTTGTGCGTTCAAGCGAGCGTTTTGCCTTCCGTTCGCGCGTCCTGCAGATTCTTGAATCGCTTGAATTGGCGGACGACCTGGACATTCTGGGCTACGCTGCAGAAATTCTTGAACGTGCCCAGGCTCCTTTGGACTTAGTGCGCAAAACCCAGGAAGAAGAACTGGCAGCCAGTGCCGAATTCATGGCGCAGGCAGCCATTCGCCAAGTTGAAGCGCGCAACAAGCGCGTCCTTTCGGCAAAAAGCACTGAAACCCTGCACCAGACCACATCCATCATGCGTTCGTGGCTGCGCGACGTGCTCATGGTATGTTCGGGCCAGCCTGAACTGGTTATTAATGAAGACGTGCGCGATGCCATAGGCCGTACCGCTGCCAAGACCAGCGCGGAAAGGCTCGTGCGCGCTCTTTCTGCCTTAGACGAAACCGACGAAGCCTTCCGATATAATGTTTCTCCAGAAACATGCATCGACGTGGCTCTTTTTACGATAAGAGAGGAACTATATGGTTCGCATAGCGCCCGTTTTGCTGCAAAATAACCCCAGGTCGTTCTGGTTCGACCCGCAGGACCTGGAACTTGCAGACGGCGACAAAGTAATTGTTACCACCGAACGTGGTACTGAATATGGTTTGTGCAATGGCGGCATAATCGAAGTGGACGAAGAAGCGGTTGAAGCGCTGAAAAGTCCGCTTAAGCCCGTGTTGCGCGTGGCCACCGAAGAAGACCTTGAACAGGTAGAAAAGATGCGCGATCTGAGCGCCGAAGCTTTGCCGCGTTTCAAAGAAATGGCTGCCGAAGAAAACGAAAACATGCGCCCTGTCATGGTGGAGTACCTCTTCGACGGGGAAAAGGCCGTGTTCTATTTTGAAGCGGAAGAACGTATCGACTTCCGCGAACTGGTGCGCAAGCTTGCCGCCGAATTCAAGGTGCGCGTGGACATGCGCCAGATTGGCGTGCGTGACGAAGCGCGCATGGTGGGCGGCTTGGGTCACTGTGGCCAGGAACTGTGCTGCAAGCGCCTGGGCGGGGAATTCAATCCCGTTTCCATTCGCATGGCCAAGGAACAGGACCTTTCGCTCAATCCCACGAAGATTTCGGGGGTATGCGGGCGCTTAATGTGTTGTTTGCGCTATGAATTTGAGGCGTATAAGGACTTCAAGAGCCGTGCGCCTAAGCAGGGGGCGAAAATCGAAACGCCCGAAGGTACGGCCAAGGTAGTCGAACTCAATGTGCCGCGCGAAATGATTACCGTGCAGCTGGAAGATGACTCCAAGCGCGTTACCTTCCCGCTTTCGGCTATGGACGAACCCGAAGAAGGGGAGAAGCGCCCCAAAAGCATTGGTGACGTGTTCGACGAATACGCCAACCCCGACCCCTTTGCCATGACCACGAGCTTTGGTCTGTTCGACACGGCTGGCTTTACCCGCGAAGACAAGCTCGGCACACCTGAAGCGCACCATAATGCGCCCGAAGCCGAAGAAGAGCCAAAGAAGGAAGGCTCGCGCAGGCGCCGTCGCAGGAAGGGTCAAAGCGGGTCCCGCGAAGGCCAAGGCAACTCCCGCGAAGGCGCAAAGGCTGGCACAGGCGAAGAAGCCAAGGAAGGCCAGAAGCAGTCTTCACGCAGGCGTCGTCGTGGTGGCCAAAGGGGCAGGGGTGGAGCAGCTGCTTCTGCTGAAGCTAGGACGTCCGCAGAAGGCAGAGCGCCTGCTGAAGGTAGGTCCGCAGGTGAAACTCGGTCAGGCGTAAGGCCTGGTCAGAAGTCGAGTTCGCTTTCCCGCGGTTCGCAAGACGGTGCTTCAGCACCCACTGCTTCAAGCCATCGTAAGTCTCGTAGGCGCAGCCACAAAACGGGGAGCAGCGAAAATGAATCTTAATTACGAACTATTAACCGACCTGTACCAGCTCACCATGGCGCAAGGCTATTGGGCGAGCGGCAAAAAGGACGAACGGGCCTGTTTCCATATGTATTTCCGCCACAATCCCTTCGATGGTGGCTTTTCTATTGCCTGCGGTTTGGCGCAGCTTGCTGAAATGGTTGAAACCTTTCACTTCACGCCCGAAGACCGCAGCTATCTAAGCCAGCTGAAGGCACCGGGTGGCGGCCCGCTCTTCGAAGAAGACTTCCTTGACTGGCTTTGTGAACTTGAACTGAGCGTCGATATCGACGCCGTGGTTGAAGGTACGCCCGTCTTTCCCAATGAACCTTTAGTGCGCGTGGTTGGCCCCATTATGCAATGCCAGTTGCTGGAAACCGCACTGCTCAATTGTGTGAATTTCCAAACGCTGGTGGCTACCAAGGCGGCACGCGTGTGCTTGGCGGCCGAAGCCCCCGTGGCAGAATTTGGCCTGCGTCGCGCCCAGGGTATTGCGGGCGGCGTGTGGGCTAGCCGTGCGGCGGTTGTGGGCGGTTGCGCTTCCACGTCCAACGTGCTTGCGGGCCAGATGTTTAATGTTCCCGTTTCGGGCACGCATGCCCATTCGTGGGTTATGGCCTTCGAAAGCGAACTGGAAGCCTTCCGCGAGTATGCGCGCATTTTCCCAAACAATTGCATTTTGCTCATCGACACCTACGACGTGGAGCAGGGTCTTGAAAATGCCATCACCGTTGGCCTGGAAATGAAGGAGCGTGGCGAAAAACTCTTGGGTGTGCGTATCGACTCAGGCGACTTGGCTTGGCTTTCTAAGCGCGCTCGTGCCCGCCTCGACGAAGCTGGTCTGCCTGACTGCGGCATCGTGCTTTCCAACGACCTGGACGAACACACCATTCGTTCTATCAAGGGCGAAGGCGCCAAGATTGCCAGCTGGGGCGTGGGCACCAAGCTTGCCACGGCCTACGACCAGCCTTCCCTCGGTGGCGTCTACAAGCTTTCTGCCACCTATAACGAAGAAACGCAAACCTGGGTCGATCGCATGAAAGTGAGCGAACAGGTTTCTAAGCTTACCTTCCCGGGTGTTCTGGGCATTCGCCGCTACTACCACGACAATGGCAAGATTGCGGGCGACATGGTCTACGACATTCACAGTGCGGTCAACGCCGAAGAACGCATTGTGGACCCAGCCGACGACCTGCGCCAAAAGGTGCTTGGTGGCAAGGAATTTGTTGAACTGCTTCAGCCGCTTGCGCGTGAAGGCAAGGTGGTTTTGGGCGCGGAAGAACGCGACGCCATGGCCGCGCGCACGCGTGCCCAGGAAGCACTTGAAACTTTGGATGAAACGCAAAAGCGCATTCTTAACCCGCATTCCTACCCAGTTGGGCTTGAAGAGGGCCTGAGTGTGCGCCGTCGTAGCCTCGCCGCGAAGTTGCGCGGGCTTGAATAGAGGAAACTATGGAAGCAAAGTGTAATCTGATTATCGACTCCTGCTGTGACCTTCCTTTCGAAGTTGTTAACAAGCCTGGTGTAAGCCTGGTGCGCTTTCCCTATGTGCTCGACGGGGAAGAAAAGGTCGACGACTTTTACCGCACCACCACGCCCAAGGACTTTTATGACGCCATGCGCGACAAAAGGAAGCTGGCGCCCACCACGGCGCAAGTTCCTGCAACTACCTTGATTGACGTTTTCCGCGCGGCGTATGAGTCGGGCGTGCCGACGGTGTATTTGAGCTTTTCAAGTGCGCTTTCGGGTAGCTATAACACGGCGTGCCTGGTCCAAGAAAAGCTGGCCGAAGAATACCCCGAAGGCGAACTGTACGTGGTGGACACCATGCTGGCTTCCATTGCTGAAGGCTTGCTGGTTTTGGGCGCTATTGAACAGCGCAATGCGGGCCTGACGGCACAGGAGTTGGTTGCCTGGGCTGAAGAAGCGCGCTGGTTTGTGAATGCCCAGTTCATGGTGGACGACCTTGAGTCGCTTCATCGCGGTGGGCGCATTCCTTCAAGCATTGCCCATGCTGGTTCCAAGCTCGATGTGAAGCCTCTACTTGGTTTCGACCTTAAGGGCGGGCTTTCCATGGTGGGTATGTCGCGCGGGCGCAAGAAGGGCGTGCGTGCCATGGTTGACTATTTCCGCCGCCGTAGCGACTCCGACCGTGTGGCGCGTCGCGTTATTATTGGCAACGCCGACAGCGCAGGGGATGCCAAGCGTTTCCGTACCGAATTGCTCAAAACTGAAGATGGCCTGGTCTTTATCGACGCCAACATTGGTCCGGTAATTGGTAGCCACGTGGGTCCCGGCATGGTGGCCTGCGCTTTCTGGGGGCCCGACCGTCGTGAAGACGTGGGCGTGGCAGAACGCATCGCGCGCCGCGTAAAGGAACGCGACTAGGCTCCATAAAGGGTCAGGCTAGCACGTGAATAGCTGCGTTTTGGCGCGCTCTTCGGCATAGTTTGCGTGTTCTAAGGCGAGGCGATGGCACGGCAGATACGTGTTTTGCTCTAATTCGGATGTATTTTCTTGAAATGAACTGGCATTTCCCTTGTGAATTGTGGTATATTATTTAGCTGTATCTTTGTGCCCAGACGGGGTACAAAAGGGTTATAAATTGCGAAAGCAAGGAGATCTTGTGGCAGCTGCTTCGAGCAAAACAACTAAGACTAAAAAAGCTACAACCGCACCAAAAGCAAAAACAACAACTAAAGAAAAAGTAACTAAGCCCGCCGCCAAGGCCAAGGCTACTGTTGCAGCAAAGGCTAAGCCGGCGGCAAAAACCGCCAAGCCCGCAGCAAAGGCCGCGCCCAAGGCTGCTAAACCAGCCGCTAAACCTGCTGCGAAAGCAACGGCTAAAAAGGCGCCCGCCAAGGCTGCGGCAAAGCCTGCGGCTAAAACGGCAGCAAAGCCTGCTGCTAAGGCAGCTTCTGCAAAAACGGCTGCGAAGAAGCCAGCACCCAAAAAGGCTACGGCAGCCAAGGCTGCACCTGCCAAGAAGGCATCTACGGCCAAGGCGGCAACCAAGGCTCCTGCGAAGTCAACGGCAAAAAACGCTGCGGCTAAAACCGCGAAGCCTGCTGCTAAAGCTGCTGTAAAAAAGACCGCTGCTAAGGCAGCACCTAAGGCGGCAAAGGCACCTGCCAAGCCTGCCAAGGCCCCGGCGAAGGCAGCGGCCAAAGAAACCAAGGCCCCTGCTAAGGCTGCCAGCCAGAAGGGCAGCAAAGCGGCTGCGTCAAAGGCCACCACGAAGGCTGCGGCTAAAACCGCTGAAAAGGCGACAACCAAGCCTGCTGCTAAAAGCAGGAAAACCAAAAAGGACGAAATCGAAGCTGTCGAAGAAATCGAAGAGCTCGACACGGGTGCCCTGGCGCCCGTCGAACCCGAAGTAGAAACCGAAGACGCGGAAGAAGCCGTGAGTCTCGACGACGTGGACGCCCCTGAAGGCCTGACCGACGAAGACGCTGAAGGCAAAGACGAAATCGAAGGCGACGAAGAAGACTTGCTCGAAGGTATTCCTGAAGAAGAACTGAAGGCGTCTGTTTCGGCTGCCGCAAACCTGCCGCGCGTTACTGCGGGGAAGGGGCGCATGAGTGCCCGTCGCCGCAATACCGACGCAAGCGTTACCCTGCTCACGGGCGACCCAGTGCGTATGTACTTGAAAGAAATCGGCAAGGTGCCGCTACTTACTGCCGCGGAAGAAATCGACCTTGCCATGAAGATTGAAGCTGGCGTTGAAGCAGGCAATACGCTCGAAGAAGCCTACGACGCTGGTGTTGAACTCGAACGCCGCGAACGCCGCCGCCTTTCGCGTATTGAACAGGTGGGCCTAGACGCAAAGCAGCAGCTCATTGAAGCAAACCTGCGCTTGGTGGTTTCTATTGCAAAGCGCTATGTGGGCCGTGGCATGCTGTTCCTGGACCTTATCCAGGAAGGCAACCTGGGCCTTATCCGCGCGGTTGAAAAGTTCGACTACACCAAGGGCTTCAAGTTTTCGACCTATGCCACCTGGTGGATTCGCCAGGCTATTACGCGCGCTATCGCCGACCAGGCTCGCACCATTCGTATTCCGGTGCACATGGTTGAAACCATCAACAAGCTGGTGCGTATTCAGCGCCAGCTGCTTCAGGAACTGGGGCGCGAACCCACCCCTGAAGAAATCGCGAAGGAAATGGATCTTACGCCTGAACGTGTGCGTGAAATCCAGAAGATTAGTCAGGAACCGGTTTCGCTCGAAACGCCTATTGGCGAAGAAGAAGACAGCCAGCTGGGCGACTTCATTGAAGACGACGCCGCTGTGGTGCCGCCCGACGCTGCCAGCTTTAGCATGCTTCAGGAACAGCTGACGAAGGTGCTCGACGGTTTGGCTGAACGCGAACGCAAGGTTATTAGCCTGCGCTTTGGTTTGGAAGACGGGCATCCGCGTACGCTTGAAGAAGTGGGCCGCGAATTTGGCGTTACGCGCGAACGCATTCGCCAGATCGAGTCCAAGACGCTCGCCAAGCTGCGCCACCCCAGTCGTTCCTCAAAGCTGAAAGACTACTTAGAGGACTAATGAAAACCTATAAAGCGCATTATGTTTCGCCGCATGGGGCTAACCCTGTTAATGGCACCTTTGAATTCGAAAGCGAACATAACGCTGGGAGCAAAAAGAATGCCACTGACGCGCGCATCAAGATGCTCGAAGAATTTGGCAACGAAGCGCTTTCGTGGGTCATTGACTCTATAGAACTGGTATCAGGCACCGAAGAAGCAAGCGACTACTTCCAGCCCCAACTCGACTTCCGCGAACCCAAAAAAGTCCGCAAACGCCGCACCTTCGAACGCGGGAGGGTATAAAGGAAGCTGGGAGTCATTTTTCGAGCTTCCTTTAGAAGACATCGATTGGCACCCTTTAGCTTTGCGAGCAGGTGGGCTTGAAAGCGATGTCGTGAGTTCAAATATCGCAATTTTCGCTGTTGCCGAAAATTGCACCTTAAATGTTGACGAGCGTCAAGCGAGAGCGCATGAAAGAAAAAGCCCTAAATGGGCTTTTTCTTGAACAGCGGAAGCGGTCGCGATTCAAGCCCACCTGTAGCAAGCTCGACGCGAAGTGCAAGGTGTACGACAGGTCTTATGAGTGTTGCTGTTCGAATTCACGCATGAAGTCCACGAGCGCCTGCACGCCCGCAAGCGGCATGGCGTTGTAGATGGAAGCACGCATCCCACCAACGCTGCGATGCCCCTTGATGTTTTCGATACCTGCCGCCTTGGCAGCTTTCACGAATTCGGCGTCCAGTTCGTCTGAACCCGTTACGAAGGGCACGTTCATGATGGAACGGTCGGCGCCTTTGACGGTGGCCTTGAACAGGTTGCTGGAATCCAGATAGTCGTAAAGCAGAGCAGCCTTTTCTTCGTTGATGCGCTTCATGCCTTCAAGCCCGCCTTGCGCCTTGATCCACTTGAACACCTTGCCGCAGATGTAAATGGTGTAGCAGGGGGGCGTGTTGTACATGTTGCCGTTTTCGGTGTAGGTGCGCCACTGCAGCATGAGCGGCACGTCGGGCAGGTCCTCGGTGGGGATAAGGTCTTCGCGCACAATGACAATGGCCATGCCCGCGGGTCCCACATTTTTCTGCACGCCGCCATAGATGACACCGTACTTTTCAACATCGATCGGTTCGCTTAAGAAGCAGGAACTTACGTCGGCCACCAGGGGAACGTTGCCCGTTTCTGGCAGCTTGGGGTAGCGTGTGCCATAGATGGTTTCGTTCTGGCAAATGTACACGTAGTCCGCTTCGGGGCTAAAGGAAAGCTCGTCCACGTTGGGCACGTAGCTGAAGTTGCCGTCCTTCGAAGACGCCAGGCAGCGTGCTTCGCCAAAGCGCCCTGCTTCTTCCAGGGCCTTCTTCGACCACGAACCACTTACGATGTAGTCAAACACGCCGTTGCGTTTCAGGTTCAGCGGAATGGCAGCGAACTGCATGGTTGCGCCACCTTGAATAAAGAGCACCTTGTAGTTTTCCGGAATGCCCATGAGTTCGCGCAGGTCGGCTTCGGCTTCGTCGATAATCTGCTGGAACGCAGCACTTCGGTGGCTCATTTCCATGACGCTCATACCGCAACCACGGTAATCGAGCATTTCTTCAGCGGCTTCTTTCAACACGCTTTCAGGCAGCACGGCGGGACCTGCGGAAAAGTTGTATACACGGCTCATGGGTTTCTCCTTGATTGGTTGTAAAAATATCGACATATTCTAGCACGTTAGAAACGGTATTCTATATATGTTTGCATAAGGGAACGTATAAATATATTACTGGTTTTGTTACCTGTATGTAGCCAGTATTCATGCCGCCAAACAGGGTATAATTTCACCGAAGTGGCCTATGGGCTTATTTTTGCGTGTGCGCAATGGGGCGCCTACGACGTATTGTCTACAGAAGGGAGCGGGATGAAAAAAGCGCTGCTTATTATTGTGGCGATTCTTGCCGTTTCTTTCCTTATTGGCAATGCTGCCCTCATGAGCGAATTCGCGAACACCGTAGTTCATGGCGAACTGCTCCCGCTTTCCATTGCCGTTGTAGTTACCGTGCTGCGCTACCTCACCCAGGGTGCTTCTTATAACGCGGCATTTGAAACCGTGAAGCTGAAGACGGGCGTTATGCAAAACGTCTACCTGGTGTTGGGTCTGGTATTCATTAACACCTTCTGCCTGTTTTCGGGCGCGACGGGTGTAGCATTCATCATAGACGACGCCCGCCGCAAGAGTGGCGACATCGGCATTGCCACCAGTGGCGCGGTGCTTACCCAAATTGGTTACTTTGCAGCCTTGCTCATTGTGTCTATCGTAGGCATGCTGCTGCTGTTCTTCTACGGCACCATGAACACCTTGTTCCTCATTGGTTCGCTGCTACTCATTGGCACGCTTGGCATACTGTGCAGCTTTTTCGTGCTTGCGCATTTCAAGCCCGGCGCCCTGCATGCCCTGTTCCGCTGGGTTGAAGGCGTGGCGCGCCGCGTCCTAAAAACCTTCAATCGCAACTTGGCACCAGGCTGGGGAAGCGGCGTGGCCGAATCTTTCGTCACTTCTTCCAAGCTGCTGCTCAGCAACCCCAGCGGGGTAGTGGTCACCATTGCCTACGCCACACTTTCGGCAACCTTTAACTGCGCGTGCCTGGTAGCTGTGGGCTTTGCCTTTGGTTACGACCAGGTTATTCCGCTCATTGCGGCATTTTCGCTGGCGGCGGTTTCCATCCAGCTTTCGCCCACACCCCAGGGCATTGGCATTACTGAAGCGGTCATTACGGCCATGCTTACCGCCTATGGCTGCACCATTGCAACCAGTGCCGCTATTGCGCTCGTGTATCGCGGCATTATGTTGTGGCTGCCCTTCATTGCGGGCGCCCTGTGCCTTTCGCAGACCGACTTCTTCAAGGACAAGAAGGAACCCACGATCGAAGACAAGAACAAAGACGTCGCCTGGGTTTCTGCCACCATTATGGGCATCCTCGGTTTGGTCAACATTGGCCTGACTGCTTTTTCGGACCTGCTTTTGCCGTATCGCATGCTCACGCAGTTCGTGGAATTTTCCGACTGGCCCATGCCGGTTGCGTCCTTCGACTTCATGCATATTATGGAAGGCGTTATCTTGCTGGTGCTGGCGGCCATGCTTGCCATGCGCTGGCGTACGGGCTGGATTATTTCGGTAACCATGCTCATCCTTTTGGGCGGTATGGAAATTTACTTGGGCATATACCAGGTTGGTATTCCCATCCTTGCCTTCGCCGCCTGGCTCATTTGGAAGCGCGACGTATTCAGCCGCCAAACGCCCTGGACTTCGCCCTTGCTTAAAACCCAGGAAGAGGGCATCGTGGCGCAGTACCCAGCAAGTGAAACCGTTTCGGCCTTGGCAGCGGGCGCGAATACCCAGGACCTTACCGCTCTTATTGCGAAGGAAAAGGCTGAAGAAGAATCCATCGAAAAGCTCGACCTGGATCTGGACTATAATCTTGTGTCAATGCAAGAACTATTCGACGAAGAACCCGATGCCTAATGCCCAATTCAACTGAACTGGTACTCGGTCCTGCCTTTGGCGACGAAGAAGACGTCGTCGTTTTCTTTTCGGCGAACGCGCGCTTCGTCCCCGTCATGTCGTGCGTGCTGCAATCGCTGTGCGAAAACGCATCCGCCAACAGGCGCTACGACATCATCATTTTGGCAAGTGACATCCCCGAAGCCGCCCAGGAAACCCTGCGCGCCCAGGTGGCGGTTGAAAACATCTCCCTGCGCTTCTGCGACTTTTCGGCAAACATGGGCCGTTTCGCGGGCCTGCGTCAGTTTGGCCACTTCCGCATAGAAACCTATTTCCGCTTGCTTATTCCTGAACTGGCTCCGTGGTGCAAGAAGGCCCTTTACCTCGACGCCGACATCACGGTAAACCACGACGTTGCCGAACTTTTCGACACTGACGTGGAAGGCTACCTGGTGGCCGCCGCCCACGACCCCGACACGGCAGGGCAGTATTGTGGCTTCGACCCCACGCGCCGCGCCTTCATGGACGCGCACCTGCCGCAGGTCAAGCCTGAAACCTATTTCCAGGCGGGCGTGCTACTTTTGAACCTGGACGCCTTCCGAGCAAGCTACACGTCGGAAGAAATGCTCCAGCTAGCAGCCAGCCAGGAATGGCCCCTGCTCGACCAGGACGTACTGAATTACCTGTGTGCAGGCCGCGTGCGCTACGTGAATATGGCCTGGAACACGCTCATAGACTGGCAGCGCCTGCGCCGCACCTATATTATTGCGGAAGCGCCGGCGGAATTGCGCGTAGCCTATGACCTGGCACGCACGCAGCCCTACATTATTCATTATGCGGGCCCAGAAAATAAGCCCTGGGAGTTCGGCGACGTAGACATGGGCGAATATTTCTGGAAATATGCCCAGTATTGCCCCTATTACGCCGAACTATTAAATATGCAGGAAGAATCGCGCCGTGCGGCCAGCCGCCGTACCAGGCGCATTAGTGACTTCTGGAAATATCGCCTCATTGTGCCCCTGGCAGGTATTGTTGCACCACCCGGTTCGTCCTTGCGCGATCTTGGTTATTGGGTGTACCGCCAACTGAATACCCAGGGTTACTAGTACGGGGCTTCGCACAAGCAAAGCCTGCTCGTACTGCCTTTTGTACGAAATGTGTGCGAAAAAATAATTCTTGCAACTGAATAGCGGGGAAGTTAAACTTTTCATTTGCGTCTGCACGTGTATGGACACGCCCGGGCGCGTGGTAGGACTGGAGTCGCACTAAGGAGCTTTCCTTTACTCCCTGGTCGCGGTGAGGAGTCCACCACAAAGTGACTTTAAGAAAGGATTAGTATGGGAGTCAAGCAATTCAAGCCGACTTCGCCAGGACGTAGGTTCCAGACGGTTTCCGACTTTGCGGAAATCACTACAACCACGCCCGAGAAGTCGCTGTTGACTGCGCTGCCAAAGAAGGCAGGGCGCAACAACAATGGGCGCATCACCACGCGCCACCAGGGCGGCGGCGCCAAGCGTCGTTACCGCATCATCGACTTTAAGCGCAACAAGGACGGCGTGCCCGCCAAGGTTGCCACCATCGAGTACGACCCGAACCGCAGCTCGCGCATCGCTCTTCTGCACTACGCCGACGGCGACAAGCGCTACATCCTGCACCCCAAGGGCCTCAATGTGGGCGACACCGTGCTTTCTGGCACCGACTGCGACATCAAGCCCGGCAACGCCATGCCGCTTTCCGCCATCCCCGTTGGTACGCTTATCCACGCGGTGGAACTGCAGCCCGGCAAGGGTGCTGCTCTGGCCCGCAGCGCTGGCACGTCTATCCAGCTCATGGCCAAGGAAGGCGACTATGCCGTTCTGCGTATGCCTTCTTCGGAAATGCGCCGCGTGCTGGTTACCTGCCGCGCTACCATCGGTGAAGTAGGCAACGCCGAACATTCCAACATCAAGATTGGTAAGGCTGGCCGCAAGCGTTGGATGGGCGTCCGCCCGACCGTTCGCGGTACGGTTATGAACCCGGTCGACCACCCGCACGGCGGTGGCGAAGGCAAGAACAAGTCTGCTGGTCGTCATCCCGTTACTCCGTGGGGCGTGCCCACCAAGGGTCATCGCACTCGCAACAAGAAGAAGGCGTCGAACCGCCTGATCATCCGTCGTCGTAAGAAGTAATCAAGAAGGAGACTTAAATTGAGTAGAAGTTTAAAGAAAGGCCCCTTTGTGGAACCACGCCTTCTTGGTCGCATCGAAGCGATGAATGAAGCAGGTACAAAGGACGTCGTCAAAACCTGGTCGCGTTCAAGCACCATCTTCCCCGAAATGGTCGGTCACACCATCGCCGTCCATGACGGGCGCAAGCATGTTCCGGTATACATCACTGAATCCATGGTAGGGCACAAGCTGGGCGAATTCGCCCCGACGCGTACCTTCCGTGGCCATGCAGGTTCGGGCAAGAAGTAAGAAGGGGGTAAGCAATGGAAGTTAAAGCTGTTTCAAAGTTTGTGCGCGTGTCCCCCCGCAAGGCCCGTATTGTGGTGGACCAGATTCGCGGCAAGAGCGTTATGCAAGCTCGCGAAGTGCTCGCATTTACCAACCGTGCAGTGGCTGAAGTCGTCGAAAAGACGCTCAACTCCGCCGTGGCAAATGCCGAACACAACCAGCATGCCAACGTAAACAACCTGGTGGTTAAGGCCTGCTATGTAGACGAAGGCCCCACGCTGAAGCGTTATCGCCCGCGTGCTAAGGGTTCCGCTTCGCGCATTCGCAAGCGCACCAGCCACATCACTGTCATCGTATCCAACGGAGAGGAGGCTTAATCATGGGACAGAAAGTTAGCCCAACTGGCTTCCGCGTAGGTGTTATTGAAGACTGGCGTAGCCGTTGGTATTCCGACAAAGACTATGCGAAGACCTTGGAAAACGACCTGGCCATTCGCAAGTTCTTGGACAAGTATCTTGAACGCGCTGCCGTTTCTCGCGTAGAAATCGAACGCGCAGGCGACAAGATAAAGGTCATCATCACCACCGCTCGTCCGGGCGTCATCATTGGCAAGAAGGGTGCTGAAATCGACACCCTGCGCAAGAAGCTCAATGAAGTAGCCGACGGCAAGGTGGACGTTGAAGTAATCGAAGTGAAGCGCCCCGAACTGGACGCCGTACTCATTGCTCAGTCCGTGGCAGAACAGCTGGAAGGCCGCGTTGCTTTCCGTCGCGCCATGCGCAAGGCTGTTCAGTCTGCTCGTAAGAGCGGCGCCAAGGGCATCCGCGTGCAGTGCTCCGGCCGCCTGGGTGGCGCTGAAATGAGCCGTCGTGAATGGTACCGCGAAGGTCGTGTGCCCCTGCACACCCTGCGCGCCAAGATCGACTATGGCTTCTCTACCGCTGCAACCACCATGGGCGCCATTGGCGTGCAGGTGTGGGTCTATCACGGCGAAGTTCTGCCGGGCACTAAAGCCCCTGAACCTGCCCTGGAAGGTTCCGCCGCTCCGCGTGGTGGCCGCGGCCGTCGCAACGAAAGGGGGAACCGCTAATGTTAGTACCTAAGCGTGTTAAGCACCGTAAGGTGCAGCGTGGTTCCATGAAGGGCAAGGCCAAGGGCTACACCAAGCTCAATCATGGCGAATGGGGTATCCAGGCTCTTGAAGCTCACTGGATCACCAACCGCCAGATCGAAGCTGCCCGTGTTGCCATGACGCGTGAAATGAAGCGTGGTGGCAAGGTATGGATCACCATCTTCCCCGACAAGCCCATTACCCAAAAGCCTGCTGAAACCCGCATGGGTTCTGGTAAGGGCAACCCCGAAGCTTGGGTTGCCGTGGTAAAGCCGGGCCGCATCATGTTTGAAATTGGCGGCGTGGACGAAACCACTGCCAAGGAAGCCTGCCGTCTGGCTATTAACAAGCTTCCTATTAAGTGCAAGATCGTTCAGCGTGCTGCTGAAGAAGTTGCAGCCAAAGAAGCTGCTGCTGAAGAAAAAGCCCCCGTTGCTGAAGCTGTTGCCGAAGAAGCTCCTGTTGCTGAAGCTACTGAAGAAGCCCCAGTAGAGGCTCCTGAAGTTGCCGAAGAAGCCGAAGCCGAAGTTGCAGCCGAAGCAGACGCAGAGGCAGGTGAAGAATAATGAAGGCTAATGAAATTCGTGAACTTTCTGGCGACGACCTGAAGTCGAAGCTGAAGGAAGCCCGCGCCGAGCTGTTCAACCTTCGTTTCCAAATGGCCACCAGCCAGCTGGACAACACGGCTCGCGTGAAGCAAGTGAAAAAAGACATCGCACGTATTCAAACCGAAATGCGTGCCCGGGAACTTTCCGCCTAATTGGCGAATGATTAGGAGAGAGAAATGGCTGAAGAACGCAATTCTCGTAAAGTTCGCCAAGGTTTGGTGGTAAGCAAATCTGGCGACAAGACGTGCGTCATCGAAGTCAAGGAGCGCAAGCCGCATCCTGTGTACAAGAAGATGATCACCACGTCGAAGAAATTCCATGCCCACGACGAAAACAACGAAGCCGGCGTCGGCGATACCGTACGCATCATGGAAACGCGTCCGCTTTCCAAGATGAAGCGTTGGCGTTTACTGGAAATCGTCGAGAAAGCGAAGTAATGACGATTCTGGCCGCACATCAAGCCCTCCGTGCTCCACTGCGCGTACCAAGTACGCTCATTGCGCCAGTCGGGCTTGCTGCACTCGCCAGAAACGCCATTAGTATGAATGTAGGAAGGTAAAAGCAATGATCCAGATGCAATCAATGCTTCACGTTGCCGACAACTCCGGTGCTCGCAAGGTGCAATGCATCAAGGTTCTGGGCGGTTCTAAGCGCCGCTATGCAGGCCTGGGTGACGTAATCGTTTGCAGCGTTAAAGAAGCAATGCCCAATGGCAACATTAAAAAGGGCGACGTGGTGCGCTGCGTCATCGTGCGCGAAAAGAAAGAAGTTCGCCGTCCCGATGGCAGCTACATCAAGTTCGACCAAAACGCCTGCGTGCTCATCGACGCACAGGGCGCTCCGCGCGGCACGCGTATCTTTGGCCCTGTGGCCCGCGAACTGCGCGACAAGAAGTACATGAAGATCGTGTCCTTGGCACCTGAAACGCTCTAAGGTGGTGTGAATAATGGCAAAGATGAACATCAAAAAGGGCGACAAGGTCAAGGTGCTTTCCGGTAAGGACAAGGGTACCGAAGGTGTGGTCATGCGTGCCCACCCGCAAAGCATGCGCGTAACCGTTGAAAAGGTCAACGTAGTTACCAAGGCCATGCGCCCCACGCAAGCTAACCCTCAGGGTGGTCTTACCCACATGGAAGCTCCCATTCACGTTTCCAACGTGGCCGTGGTGTGCCCCAAGTGCAACAAAGCAACCCGCGTAGGCGTAAAGCGCGAAAACGGTAAGAAAATCAGGGTCTGCAAGAAGTGTGGAGCTGATATCGACTAATAAGTCGTTGAATGGCCCTGGGGAAGTCCCAGGGACGCAGGGTCGGAAATCCTGCGTTTAAACCACCAGAAAGGAAAGAAACATGGCAACTCCTCGTTTGAAGGAAAAGTACACAAAGGATATTGTGCCTGCTCTGGAAAAAGAACTGGGCATTAGCAATATCAACCAGGTACCGCGTCTGACCAAAATCGTGGTCAACATGGGCGTGGGCGCTGCTGCGGCAGACGCCAAGCTCCTCGAAGGCGCCGTAGCCGACATGCGCGTTATCACAGGCCAGCAGCCTGCTATCACGCGCGCCAAGAAGTCCATCGCTGGTTTTAAGATCCGCGAAGGTATGGCCATTGGCTGCAAGGCAACCCTGCGTGGCGACCGCATGTGGGAATTCCTGGACCGTCTGCTGTCCACGGCTCTTCCGCGTGTGCGCGACTTCCGTGGCCTGAACCCCAACAGCTTCGACAGCCGCGGTAACTACACCATGGGTATTACCGAACAGCTCATCTTCCCTGAAGTTGACTACGACAAGATCGACCGTACCCGCGGTATGGACATTACCTTTGTAACGACCGCCGAAGACGACGAAAGCGCACGCGCTCTGCTTAAGGCGCTGGGCTTCCCGTTCAAGAATCAGAACAACGACTAACTTATTTAGGTTTCTATCCAGGTTACTGGGTTGAATAGAAAGAAGGAACTAAAGTGGCAAAGAAATCGATGATCGCCAAAGCAAAGAGGGAACCGAAGTTCTCTACGCGCCAGCACAACCGCTGCGTACGCTGTGGCCGCCCGCATGCTTACTATCGCAAGTTTGGGCTGTGCCGCATCTGCCTGCGCGAACTGGCAAACAAAGGCGAACTTCCCGGCGTAACGAAGGCTTCTTGGTAAGTCAAGTAGCGCCCAAGGATGTGCCTTCTGGGTTTTAGGCGCGGCAACTAAGGGTTTCCGCGAACCATCCGGAAGTGTTCATCAAGGACCAAAGGAGAAAACATGAGTATGAACGACCCCATTGCAGATATGCTTACGCGTGTGCGTAATGCAAATTCTGCGGGCCATGAAACGGTGTCGATGCCTTCCAGCAAGAAGCTGGTTGAAATCGCCCGTATCATGAAGGAAGAAGGCTATATCGAAGCTTACGATATCGAATCTTCCGATCCTCGCGACACGCTGAAGATCACCCTGAAGTACGGCGAAAAGAAGGCTCGTACCATCCGTGGTCTGAAGCGCATCAGCAAGCCAGGTCTGCGCATTTATGCGGGCAAGGACGAACTGCCTCGCGTGCTGGGCGGCCTGGGTACTGCAGTAATTTCGACATCGAGCGGCGTTATGACCGATCGCGACGCACGCAAGGCGGGCGTTGGCGGCGAAGTCATCGCCTATATTTGGTAGAAGGGGGGAAGCACTATGTCACGTATTGGCAAGCAGCCCATTCCCGTACCTTCTAACGTAGAAGTAAAACTGGACGGGCATACCCTTACCGTTAAGGGCCCCAAAGGCGAATTGACCCGCAGCTTCGCAGACATCCTTACCATTAAGCAGGAAGGCGAAGAAATCATCGTGGAGCGCCCCGACGACAGCCGTGAAGCCAAGAGCATGCACGGCCTGACTCGTACGCTCATTAACAACATGGTAGTGGGCGTTTCTGAAGGCTTTTCCAAGAAGCTGGAACTGGTTGGCGTTGGCTACCGTGCTCAGCTGAAGGGCAAGGACCTGGAAATGCAGCTGGGTTATTCGCACCCCGTTATCGTGGAAGCCCCCGAAGGCATTACCTTTGAATGCCCCACACAAAACGAAATCGTTGTTTCTGGCCCTTCTAAGGAAGCCGTTGGCCAGGTAGCAGCAAACGTCCGCGCATGGCGCAAGCCTGAACCCTACAAGGGCAAGGGTATCCGCTACGAGGGCGAATATGTCCGTCGCAAGCTTGGCAAAGCGGCCAAGTCCGACTAGTGGTTAGGTGGAAGGAGTTAGCATGAAGAAGCTTCAGAAAAAACAAGCGTCCTTAAGCCGCCGCCACACGCGTGTTCGCGGCAAGATTTCTGGTACGGCAGATCGTCCGCGTCTGTGCATTACGCGCAGCAACGCTAATGTGTATGCTCAGGTTATCGACGACGTTGCAGGCAAGACCCTCGTTGCCGTTTCGACCTTGGGTCCCGACTTTAAGGCAACCAAGAAGAGTGGTGCCACCGTTGAAGGTGCCGCTGCTCTGGGTGAAATCATTGGCAAGAAGGCCAAGGATGCGGGCATTACCGAAGTAGTGTTCGACCGTGGCGGTAATCTGTATCATGGGCGCATTAAGGCTCTGGCCGACGCTGCCCGTGAAGCTGGACTGGAATTCTAAGAGAGGGCAAGGTTTATGGCTCGTAAAGAAACACAACAAGAAGTCCCCGAGCTTCAGGAACGCGTTGTTTACATCAACCGCGTTGCTAAGGTAGTTAAGGGTGGCCGTCGCTTTGCTCTTACCGCCCTGGTAGTGGTTGGCGACGGTAATGGCAATGTAGGCATTGGTATGGGCAAGTCCCAGGAAGTGCCTATCGCCATTCAGAAGGGCGTGGAAGACGCCAAGAAGAATATGTTCAAGGTACCTATTACGGAATCGGGTACGCTGCCGCACGAAGTGCTGGGTATTTATGGCGCTGGTAAGGTGCTCATGAAGCCAGCTACCCCTGGTACGGGTGTTATCGCTGGTGGCCCGGTGCGTGCCGTCATGGAATTGGCTGGTGTACAGAACGTGCTCACTAAGTGCCTGGGCACCAATAACGCCATGAACGTGGTTAAGGCTGCAGGTGAAGGCCTGCGCACCATGGAAGGCCCCGAAGAAGTGGCCAAGCGTCGCGGCGTTTCCGTTTCCCAGATTTATGGCTTCACGCCTAAGAAGGAAGGTGAATAGCCATGGCGGAAAAGAAGATTCGCATTAAGCAGGTCCGCAGCTCCATTAGCTGCCCGGCCGACCAGGGCAAGACGCTTCGCGCTCTTGGCCTTGGCAAGATCAACCGCGTGGTTGAAGTTGCCGACAACGAATGCACGCGCGGTATGGTATTTAAAGTAAAGCATTTGGTTGAGGTGCTTGACTAGCTGTCGGGCACTTCAACTGCCGATGTTGCGCTTGCTTCGGGCGCTTCATCTTGCCCCTTGTTTTGCCCCTCGCGTAGCGAAGTACGCGTCGGGGCAAAGGCGGGACAATCTGAAACACCGGAAGCAATGCTCACTGACCTTGCTAAACTTGTATACTATTGCGAGTTTCAGGCAAATAGAAAATGGGAGTTAGCTGGCGGCGAGCTGTCAGCGGCGGGGAAGTAAAAGAAACGAAATACCCCGTACAAAGCGAAAGGAAAAACAAATATGGAACTGAAAGACTTACAACCAGCAGCAGGTTCACGCAAGGCACGCAAGCGCCTGGGCCGCGGTCCTGCTTCGGGTACGGGCAAAACGGCCGGCCGCGGTATGAATGGTCAGCATTCCCGCGCTGGTGGCGGCAAGCGTGCAGGCTTCGAAGGTGGCCAGACCCCCTTGGCACGTCGTCTGCCTAAGCTGCCCGGCTTCACCAATATCAACCACACCGAATATGTGCCTGTTAACGTTTCTCGTTTGGAAGAAAAGTTCGAAGCGGGCGCAACGGTCGACGGCGAAAGCTTGGTAGCTGCTGGCATCATCAAGCACGCCGACGCTCTCGTTAAGGTTCTG
This sequence comes from uncultured Coriobacteriaceae bacterium, assembly GCA_902768975.1. Taxonomy (GTDB): domain Bacteria; phylum Actinomycetota; class Coriobacteriia; order Coriobacteriales; family Eggerthellaceae; genus CACXMZ01. The sequence goes on along the minus strand of CACXMZ010000005.1, from coordinate 319,522 downwards.
GGCGACGGTGAAATCACCAAGGCCCTTACTGTTAAAGTGGACAAAGTATCTGCTTCTGCCCAGAAGAAAATCGAAGCAGCCGGAGGGAAGGTTGAACTGCCTTGCTAAAGTCTTTAGTTGATGCATTCAAGGTCCCCGAGCTGCGTAATAAGATTCTTTTTACGCTGGCTATTTTGGCCTTGTATCGCCTGGGTGCTTTTATTCCGGTACCTGGTATTCCTATGTCTGAATTTGCTCAGGCCTACGAAAGCGCTTCTGGGGCTGCGGGCGGCGCTGCTATGACGCTTATCGACGTCTTTAGCGGTGGCGCGCTTTCCAACTTCAGCGTGTTTGCGCTCGGTATCATGCCCTACATTACGGCTTCAATTATCATGCAGCTCATGCAGGGCGTTATCCCTGCCGTGGGCCGCTGGGCCAAGGAAGGCGACGCAGGCCGCCGCAAGATTACCCAAGCAACGCGTTGGTTAACGCTGGCCCTTGGTTTCATTAATGCGGTAGGCTACCTTTTCTTGTTCCAGAGCCCCAGCTACGGCGTGGTGCTGCCTGAACCGAAGCTTCTGACGAGCGCCATTGTTGTGTTCACCCTGGTTGCTGGTACGGCTTGTATCATGTGGATGGGCGAACTCATTACCCAGCGTGGCGTTGGTAACGGCATGTCGCTCATCATCTTTACGAGCATCGTGTCCCGCGTGCCCTCTGCAATTTTCCAGAGTGCCACGAGCCAGGCCGACGCTGGCACAGGCCTTGCGGTTACGCTGCTCATTTTGGCGGTTGTGGCCATTGCCATTCCTGCCATCATCTTTGTGGAACGTGCCCAGCGCCGTATTCCGGTTTCTTACGCCAAGCGTATGCAAGGCCGCAAGATGGTCGGTGGCCAGTCCACCTACATTCCGCTGAAGGTAAATGCCGCGGGCGTTATCCCCATCATCTTCGCAAGCTGCCTTATTTACTTCCCGGCTCAGATTGCGGTTATGTTTAACGTGCAGTGGCTTTCCCGTTTTGCAGACGCCATTTCCTATGGCCCTGTCAGCTGGATAATCAACTTTATCCTCATTGTGTTCTTCGCTTACTTCTACACCTCCATGGTGTTTAACCCCGAAGAACTTTCCGACAATCTGCGCAAGAACGGTGGCTTTGTACCTGGCGTACGCCCGGGTAGTGCAACCATTCAGTACATCAAAGACGTTATTAACCGCATCACGCTTCCGGGTGCTTGCTTTATCGCCCTTATTGCCGTGGTGCCTTCAATCTTGTTTAGCTTTACCAATAATCAGCTTATCCAAGCTTTTGGTGGCACGTCTATCCTTATTATGATTGGCGTTGCGCTCGACACCATGTCCAAGATTGAAAGCCAGTTGAAGATGTACAACTACGACGGCTTCTTCAAATAGTTACGGTTCCGCCGGCCTATCAGCCGGCGGACCTGTCGACGCTGCGAATTGTTCTGGTACCTATTCTTACCCCTTGTTTCGCACGCGTCACGCACCAAAGTGCGCTCGGTGCAAAGGCGGGGTAATTCTAGGCACCAGAACAATTCTCGCTGACTTTTGTGGACCTGTTCATACGTCCATTATTGGAAAGGAAGTTAAGATGAATATCGTGCTCTTAGGTGCTCCTGGTGCAGGTAAAGGTACGCAAGCAGCCAAGCTGGTTGAACAGTACAAGCTGTGCCATATTTCTACCGGCGACATTCTGCGCGAAGCAGTAAAGAACCAGACCGAACTGGGCGTGAAGGCCAAGGGTTTCATGGACGCTGGCGAACTGGTTCCCGACGACCTCATTATCGACCTGATGAAGGAACGCATGGAACAGCCCGACACGTCTGAAGGCGTTATCCTGGACGGCTTCCCGCGCACCACAACGCAGGCCGTTGCCCTGGACTCCATGCTGTCCGAATTGGGCCGCCCGCTGGATTCCGCACTGCTTATCGACGTTGAAAACGAAGCTATCGTCAAGCGTCTCACGAGCCGCCGTATGTGCCGCGAATGTGGCTACATTGGTTCGACCAAAGACGGTAGCACCTGCCCGAAGTGCGGCGGCGAAATGTTCCAGCGCGACGACGACAACGAAGAAACGGTGCGCAACCGCCTGGACGTGTACGACAAGTCCACGGCGCCGCTTATCGACTATTACCGCGGCAAGGACTTGCTGCTCAGCATCGACGGCGACCGCGACCCCGACGTTGTTTTCGCCGACGTGGTTGCTTCGCTCGGCCTGTAGAATTTAGCGGTTAAACCATGGGTCAAATTGGGTTTTTTGAATGGCAGGCTTATGCCGAGTCATTGGCGTTCATGGGCAATTCCTTGCTGGGTACTATGCGCCGTACGCCTAAGGTGGGTCTGCGTAAAAACTTCTGGAGTAAGTTTCCCACCTTTGGATGCGAAGAAGTGGCTGCCGCCTGCACCGCCATGGAAGAATATGTCGCGCATCTGGGCGAAGTGGAAGATGCCGTCACTGAAATTTCGGTTGAATACACGCGCTTGTTTGTGGGCCCGCCTAAGCCAGCTGCACCACCTTGGGAAACCTTTTACCAGGACGGCGAAAGCGAAGTTGGCTTTGGGCGCCCCACGTTTGAAATGCGCGAAGCTTTGCGCAACGCTGGGCTCGAACTGAAGAATGTCAACAACCAGTACGAAGACCATGCGGGCATTGAGCTCCTGTTCCTTTCGGTGCTTTGCACGCGCATTGCTCAGGGCGAAGTGCCCGACGCAGTGCCGGCCGAACCCAAAGACGTGCAAGACTTCCTTGAAGCACACTTGCTTACCTGGATAGACAAATTCCAGGCTGCGGTTGCCGCGGAAGCATCGGGCGCTTACTACGATCATCTGCTCCGCGTATGCACAGCCCTGTTGCATACCATGCATGCCGAACTTACAAGCTAGTTTTAAGTCTGAAACAGCCAGGCCAATAATTAGACCCGGGTTCTCTTCGTTGGTACATGACCGAGAGGACCCAGGTTCTTTTTTTGCTTTTTCATGGCAGGGAATACCCAGGTACTTTTTACTATTCGCAAAGCTTAGCCCATAATCCCTTATACTATTGAAGTGCAACATTGCGACAGATGTCATGCAAGGAGAACGCAGTGTTCAGTGACTTGATTGTAGGATACTTATTTCTCGGCGGCGCAGGCGGGGGCTTTTTGCTTTTGCTGTGTGCCCTTGAGTATGCAAACACGTCGCGCAATTTCCTTGCCCGCCTTGCGTTTCCTCTCGGTTTTTTTGAGCTCGCGTGGCTTATATGTGCAGCCGTTATAGCAACGTCTATCGCTTTTTTGGTGGCAGACTTGGGGGTTTCTGATCGATTCTTCTTGGTAATTACCATGCCTACGGCTTCTCCGCTTACGGTAGGGGCATATTCATTGATGCTAGCCTTTGGTATCGCGCTTATGTTTGCCTACTTGTCCCATACTTCTGAAGGCTACGCTTCAACCATTCCCGTGCAGAAGCTTAAAGGCGTACCGCGCATGCTTGGCCGTTCAAACCGCTTCGTATACGGCATGTACATTCTGGAAGCACTGGGTTCCATTGCAGGCATTATTATCATGCTTTATACAGGCCTCATGCTTTCTGCCATGCCTTCTGTCGTTGCCTGGGGAACGCCCCTTGTTCCGTGTTTGTTCGTGCTTTCTTCTTTGTCTTGTGGCATTGCTCTTATCTTTATTGCTGCCGCATTTACCGAATCTCGCCAGACCTTCTTCCAGAGCCTCGCGCGTTTCACCACCTTCGATACCATTCTTATTGTCTTGGAAGCCTTGTGCCTGGCAGCCTATATCGCGTGGTGCTTTTATGGATCGTATACGCGCGAAGCAGGCGACGCCCTTCTTAAGGGTGCACTGGCGCCCTGGATGTGGGGCACCTTGGTGCTGTGTGGTCTGTGCGCCCCGGTGTTTCTGGAGCGCTTAATCACCCGTCAGAATTACCGCAATCAGCTTTTGTGGATAGCAGGGGGTATTTTAGTTGGTGGCTTCGCATTGCGTTATTGCATCGTAGCGCTTGCAGTTTTAGATCCTAGTATTGTCTATTCCGTAGCTTTGCCAGCTGCGTAGAAACGAGGAGTATATATGGCTAATCGCTTTAAACGACAAGCAGTTGAAATGCCCTACGACGTAGGAAACAAGGAAACGGAAATTCGTGCTGCAACTACCTATATTCCAAGGAAGTCGTCTCGTAATGGCGCTCTTGGTTTTAGCCTTACCATGTTCTTGTTGGCTGCAGTAATTGCGGGCGTTCTGTATTATGCGGCTTGTTCTCGCATAGACTTGCTGGCGTTTGTAATCATGATTCTTGCCGGCATCGCGCTTTCCACTTCGGTACACATTGCGCTTAGTTGGGAACGCGCTGTTGTGCTGCGCCTGGGTAAGTTCAACCGGGTGGCGGGGCCCGGCTTGTATTTCACCATTCCCGTTTTGGAATACAGCACCATTCGTATTGACCAGCGTATTATTACCACGCCCTTTTACGCGGAAAAAACTCTCACAGCTGACTTAGTGCCCATCAATATCGATGCCGTACTCTATTGGGTGGTGCGCGATGCTGAAGCGGCATGCGTGGAGGTGGAAGACTATTACTCAGCCATTTCGTTTTTGGCACAGACCGCCATGCGTGAAGCGGTTGGGCGTTCAACCGTTGCCGAAGTGGCGCTGCGTCGCGACCAGCTCGACACTGAAATACAGGAAGACATTTCGCGTGAAGCCGCCAATTGGGGTATCGACATTATTTCAGTTAAGGTGCGCGACATCGTACTACCCGATGAACTGCAAGATGTTATGTCCCTCGAAGCGCAGGCTGACCGTGAAAAGAATGCCCGCATGACCGTTGCAAGTGCCGAAACAGACGTAGCAGAAATGCTTGCCGAAGCCGCTAAAGTCTATGGCGACCCTGAAGCCGCCATGAAGCTTCGTACCATGCTCATGCAGTACGACACCGTGAAGAAGTCTAAGGGTACGGTAGTAACAGTTCCGAGCGCCATGAGCGACGGCTTTGTTGAAGAAGCAGCAAAGGCGAGTAAGGCTTAGGCCGGCAGGTTCATTCATAGGAAGCAACGCAAGACTATGGCAGCGCAAAAAAATATCGATACTCAGCAGCTCTTTATGATCGACCATTCCGACGGTCTTCCCGTTTGGATTCAGATTAAGAACCGCGTGGTCTATCTGATAGCTTCTGGTTCGCTGAACCCGGGCGACAGGCTTCCTACGGTTCGTTCATTGGCGGTTGAACTTGATATTAGCTACAACACAGTAAATCGTGCGTATATGGACCTTGAACGCGATGGCTTTGTGACCACGCGGAAGGGGAGGGGTACCTTTGTTGCGGAACGTCCGAGCAATGCCAGTACGCAAAAAATGGACGCGACAGAAATATTGGCGGACGAAATGATACACACAGCCTTGCAAGCAGGTATGACCAAGCAAGATGTTTTAAAGCTTGTGGAAGAACGTTTCGAACGTTCAAAGACCAGATAGTTCAATTCGGCAAGGTTGTATTGGGACACTTTGCTCGCTTAAACGCAGCATCGAAGATTATGCTGCCTGGTGCGAAAAACTGCTTACTCCCCTTTAATTATCCTAAAAATAGAATAATAAGAATGATTGATTGTCGCAATGCATTGTGACAAAATGACACCGAAAGCTAAAGCTTTCACAACTACAGCAAGGAGCTGTATAGAGAAGGAGGGCCACGTACCAAGCTTGGGGGAAGACATCTTTGGTACATCTATATATGGTATCCAAAGCCCTTCATCCTTTCTTGATTGCGTCCCTAGAACAAGAGGAGGTCTGATGTCTATGGCGAAGTCAGGACTCACGAGGCGTAATTTCCTTAAAGGAAGTGCTATGGCTGCGGGCGCACTTGGTTTAGCGGGTGCTGGCAGCATGACAAGCGCCGAAGGATGGCTTGCCCCAGCAACAGCGCATGCAGAAGCCGAAGAGCATGTTGCGTGCACCTACCATCAAAGCCATTGCGGAAGCCGTTGTTCGTTGAAGTGCACGGTGCGCGATGGTCGCTTGGTTATGATTCAGCCAAACGATGCTGCTTCCGACCAGCGTTACCGCACGGTGTGTTTGAAGGGTATTTCCGAAGTTGAGCACATTTACGGTGCAGGGCGTGTACAAACGCCCTTGAAGCGCGTGGAAGGCAGCGAACGCGGCGAAAACAAGTTTGAGGCTATAACCTGGGAACAGGCTCTCGACGAAATCGTCGACAAAATCAAAGAAGTCCAAGGTGCTCATGGCAAAGACTCCCTGCTGGTAAAAACCTGCGCCGAAGCCGATTCAGGCTGGCTGGCTGCCATGTTTGGTGCACGCGGCTGTGCATTCAATAATGGTATCGACATTGGGGTGGGCAACGGTCTCGACCCGTCCACGGGCACGGGCTGGGGCTATGCCATGTCTTCGCAAGAAACGCGCGACTGGGTAAATTCGCGCCTGGTGCTTCTTATGGGTTCGAACCATTGCGAATCTAGTCTTACTACCACCCAAGCCTTCTTTGAGGCTAAAGAAGCGGGAGCCAAGATTGTTATGGTTGACCCGCACTTCTCGACCACGGCAAGCAAGGCAAGCGAATGGATTCCCATCGAGCCTGGCACCGACGCCGCCCTCATCCTTGGCATGATTAGCCATATTTTGGACAAGGGCCTCATCGACAAAGAGTTCATGAGCCTGCACACGTCTTTCCCATTCCTGGTGGACAAGGCCACAGGAGCTCTCTTGCGCGGCGAAGCCCCCAAGCCTACCAAGGAAGAAATTGAAGCTGGCATAGAACCTGCCGCTCCCTTCATGGTGGTTGACGAAAATGGTCGCACCGTGCTTCATAACGAAGCAAAGGCACCGAAGCTGGAAGCAACGGCAACGGTGGACGGCAAAAAGGCAACCACGGTATATAACCTGCTTCTTGAAAGCCAGAAAGACTATACAACCGAATGGGCTGCTGGCATTACAGGCATTCCTCAGGCAAAGATTGAAGAACTTGCCGAACTTTATGCTCAAGGTCCTTCTTCCTTGGGTACCGGTTGGGGCGGCAACGACAAGATTGCCAATGCCGATGTGTCTGGCCATGCAATTGCTGTCATCTGTGCTCTTACTGGTAACATTGGCAAACCCGGTGCTGGCGTAGGCTGCTACGTAGGTGGCAACTACAATGGCTATGGTGCTGGCTTGGGTGGCTGGGCGCTCCCTGAAGACATGGTGGCCGGTCCTGCCGACTTACAGATGCGCGAAATCCGCGAGTCCGATGTTGTCCATGCCGTCTTTAGCGTGGGCGACCTGGTTGCACAGCAGACTCCTGCCATGGGTAAGACGGAAGAATGGGTGAAGGGGCTCGACCTGGTGGTTATTGCCGACCCGTATTTCACTGAAAACTGCAAGTGGGCCGACTACGTTCTGCCTGTCTGCACGCGCTTTGAATGTGACGAAGACTACAGCAACGTGGCTCAGGGTCACAATCAAATCTGCTTGCAGGAAAAAGTAGTCGATCCTATTTTTGAGTCCAAGACGGAATTCTGGATGCAGAAGGAAATCGCCAAGCGTCTGGGTTGCGAAAGCGCATTGCCTGCTTCAGCTATGGAACGAGCAGAAATTGCCCTTTCGACTTCGGCGGATCCGTATTACAACAAGTTGACCATCGAAAAGCTGAAGGAAAATGGCTGCGTATGGCCCAACGAAGGCATCGAAGAGCCTAAGATGGTATTCATGGACAAGACGTTCCCCACAGCTTCGGGCAATATGGAAGTCTACTACGATTTCCTTACCGACTTCGACCAGCAGCTGCCGAAGTGGGAAGAGCCCAACGAAGCTTACGCAGGGAACCCGCTGCGCGAACAGTATCCGCTGCAGCTTGCCAATACGCGTACCCGTTTCCGCATTCACAGCCAGTTTAACGACGCGTCCTGGATTCAGGAGATTTACTCGCCCGTTATTGCCGTGAATCCTGCCGATCTTGAAGGCAAGGGTATTGCCAACGGCGACACGGTCCGCGTGTTTAACGACCGCGGCGAAATCAAGGTGAAGGTTCAGGTCAACGAATCTATTCGCCCGGGTTCTGCCCGCATGTACGAAGCCGCCACAAGCGACTTTACCGTTGAAGGCAATATGCAAGCACTTACCAACGATTTCGTTCCGCCGCGCGGTGCTGCGTTGATGATGGGCCCAGTTGCGCCCTTCTCCGACACCCTGGTTGGTATCGAGAAGGCATAGAGGAGGTTTAGCGATGACTAAATTAGCAATTGCGGTTAAGCTCGACCGCTGCGTGGGCTGCCACACCTGTTCGCTGGCCTGCAAAATGAGCAACAATGTTCCCGACGGCATGCTATGGAATCGTGTCCTCACTGAAGGAAGCGACGTGGTTGACGGCGCCCAGGGCGTGTACCCGAACCTTACGCGTACCTATCTGCCCCTGGCTTGCCAGCATTGTGAAAATGCAGCCTGCCAGAAGGTGTGCCCGACGGGTGCTACTTACAAAGATGAAAACGGTCGTGTTGAAATCAACTACGACAAGTGCATTGGTTGCCGCATGTGCATGGCCGCCTGCCCTTATAACGCCCGTGTTTTCAACTGGAATGAACCTTCGCGCGGTGGCAATCCTGCCTATGGCGACAAGGAAGTTCCCGCACGTGGCAAAGGTGTCATGGAAAAATGCACGCTCTGCAAGGAACGCATCGATCGCGGCGAAGCTGAGCCCATGTGCGTTGAATGCTGTCCTGCGCGGGCTCGCGTGTACGGCGACTTGGACGATCCAGAATCTGAAATTTCCAAACTCAAGGCTACGGGCAATGTTCGCATCCTGTTAGAAGAACGCGGCACGCATCCGCAGGTCTTCTATGTTCAGTAAAGGGGAGTGGTTTATATGTTGCAGAATTTTTCTTCCAAAGGTAAAACCGCTCTGTTTGTGCTCGCAGCACTTGCGGTTGTCGGCATTGGGTGCTGGGTCTTCCAGCTTATGAATGGCCTGGGTATTACTGGCATGTCCAACGTAACTTCCTGGGGTATCTATATTGCCATGTTCATGCTCTTTGTTGGCCTTTCTGCGGGCGGCCTTATTGTGGCTAGTTCCGCGCACGTGTTCAACATTGAAAGCTTCAAGACCATTGCAAAGCCTGCAGTTATTCTGTCCATAGTATGCATCTGTGTCGCTGGCATCTTTATTCTTATCGACCTGGGCGGCATTCAGCGTTTTTGGCGCCTGTTCACGGGCCCGAACTTTATGAGTCCGCTCATTTGGGACGTTATCATCATCGCCATCTACTTGGTTATTAACATCCTCGACCTTATGTGGATGAACAAGGGCGAAGAAGACAAAGTAAAGAAGCTTTCTTATATTGCTTTGCCTGTTGCCATTTTGGTACACAGCGTTACTGCATGGATTTTTGGCCTCCAGATTGCCCGTGCATGGTATACCGCCATTATGGCACCCATCTTTGTGGCAAGTGCCCTCGATTCAGGTTTAGCATTGCTCTTGCTTGCCCTTATCGGCCTTGAAGCTGCGGGCATCATTGCGCTTGAAGAAGGTTTGCTTGAAAAGCTTGGAAAGCTGCTTGCGGTTTTTATTGCCGTCGATGCCTTCTTCATTGGCTGCGAACTGCTGACTATGGCATATCCAGGGGCTGGGGAAGCAGTTGCCTTGAACCACATGCTCAGTGGCGCTACTGCTCCGTTCTTCTGGTTTGAAATTATATGTGGCTTGCTCGTGCCCTTCCTTATTCTGGCTATTGCCAAGAATCGTTCTAACAAGACTATGGTAATCCTTGCGAGCGTACTGGTGGTGCTTGGTGTTGCAGCTAAGCGTATATGGTTGCTGCTTACCAGCTTCATTACGCCTAACATCGACGCTGGTCCTGGCATTAGCCTGGGAACCCAAGGCGCCATTGCCGACCCAACAGCTGCTTTCGCTACGGCGGGCACCTATGCTCCCACTTTGCCTGAACTCGGCATTGTTGTTGGCGTAATTAGCCTGGGTGCTTTGGCCTTTATGATTCTTGCGAAAAAGTATGTCGACCCTTCAGCTAAAAAAGCTGAAGCTTCGCCCGCTGCTGCCGAAGCAGCTGCTGCATAATTCTTCCTCCCTTTTGTTTTGGAGCGCACTCAAGGTGCGCTCCTTTTTTTGGAAGAACCAATAGGTAAAAGCATAAAAAAGTAAACCCTTTTTCAGCGACTCGTATATAATGGAGAACAGGTCACTAAAGGGCGTAAACGGTTGCGTCCTTTGTAAAAATTAATTGGCCGCTTCCCAAGCGAGGGGAAGCAAAACTATCAGCATAAGGGGGTTTTTATGGCCAAAAGAAAATTCCAGTCCATGGACGGTAATACCGCCGCAGCGCATGTAAGCTATGCGTTTACAGAAGTTGCCGGTATTTATCCTATTACACCGTCCAGCCCGATGGCAGACATGGTAGACATCTGGTCTGCACAGGGGCGCAAAAACATCTTTGGCACTACCGTTAAGGTGTGCGAGATGCAGTCCGAAGGTGGCGCCGCTGGTGCCGTTCACGGTTCCTTGGCAGCTGGTGCTATGACAAGCACCTACACCGCTTCCCAGGGTCTGCTTCTTATGATTCCCAACATGTACAAGATCGCAGCTGAAATGCTGCCCACCGTTTTCCATGTTAGTGCCCGTACCGTTGCTACTCAGGCACTTTCTATTTTTGGTGACCATTCCGACGTTATGGCTTGCCGCCAGACCGGTTTTGCCATGCTGGCTGAAACCAACGTCCAGGAAGTTATGGACCTTTCCGCAGTAGCCCATCTGGCTGCCATCAAGGGTCGCGTTCCCTTCCTGAACTTCTTCGACGGTTTCCGTACCAGCCACGAAGTTCAGAAGATTGCTGTTTGGGACTACGACGAGCTGGCCAAGCTCACGGACTTCAAGGCCGTTGACGCCTTCCGCGCTCATGCCCTGAACCCCGAGCGTCCTGCCATGCGCGGTTCGCACGAAAACCCGGACATCTTCTTCCAGCACAGGGAAGCTTGCAACAAGCTGTACGACGAACTTCCCGCCATCGTGGAAGAATACATGCACAAGGTAAACAAGAAGATCGGTACCAACTACGAACTGTTTAACTACTACGGCCACAAGCAGGCCGACCGCGTAGTGGTTGCTATGGGTAGCTTCTGCGACGTGCTCGAAGAAGTTATCGACTACCTGAACGCTCATGGCCAGAAGGTTGGCCTTATCAAGGTTCGCCTGTACCGTCCGTTCGTAGCCGAAAAGTTTGTTGCCGCTCTGCCTAAGACGGTTAAGAAGCTTGCTGTTCTCGACCGCACCAAGGAACCTGGTGCTGGCGGCGAACCTCTGTACCTCGATGTTATGACCGCTCTGGCCGAACAGGGCCGTCTGGCGGGCCTCACCGTTGTTGGTGGCCGCTACGGTCTGGGCTCCAAGGACACGCCTCCCAGCAGTGCCTTCGCTATCTTCGACGAACTGAAGAAAGCCAAGCCGGCTCGCGAATTCACCGTGGGTATCGTCGACGACGTAACGCACCTGTCCTTGCCCGAAAAGGAGAACACGCCCAACGTGGCCGATCCTTCCACCATCGAATGCAAGTTCTGGGGTCTGGGTGGCGACGGTACGGTTGGTGCTAACAAGAACAGCATCAAGATTATTGGCGACCACACCAACAAGTACGTACAGGCTTACTTCCAGTACGACTCCAAGAAGACGGGCGGCGTAACCGTTTCGCACCTGCGCTTCGGCGACAGCCCCATCCGTTCGACCTACTATGTAAACCAGGCCGACTTCGTGGCTTGCCACAACCCGTCCTACATCATCAAGGGCTTCAAGATGGTCCGCGACGTTAAGCCGGGCGGCACCTTCCTCATTAACTGCCAGTGGACGCCCGAAGAACTTGACAAGCACCTGCCCGCCGTTGCGAAGCAGTACATTGCCAAGAACAAAATCAACGTCTACCTCATCAACGCTATCGACCTGGCCAAGGAAATTGGCATGGGCAAGCGCACCAACACCATTCTGCAGTCTGCCTTCTTCAGCCTGGCAAAGATCATGCCGCAGAAGCAGGCCATCCAGTATATGAAGGATGCTGCTACCAAGTCCTACCTGAAGAAGGGCCAGGACATCGTGGACATGAACCACAAGGCTATCGACCTTGGTGCAACCGCCTACGTAAAGGTTGAAATTCCTGCCAGCTGGAAGACCGCGACGGACAAGACCTCTGCACCGAAGTACAAGGGTCGTCCCGCGCTGGTTAAGCAGGTTACTGAAATCATGGATCCTGTTGCCCACATGGACGGCGACAGCCTGCCTGTTTCCGCATTCATGCCGCATATCGACGGTCAGTTTGAAACTGGCGCTGCTGCTTACGAAAAGCGCGGCGTAGCCGTTACCGTTCCTACTTGGGACGCCGAAAAGTGCATCCAGTGCAACAACTGCGCCTATGTGTGCCCGCATGCCTGCATCCGTCCTTATGGCCTGACCAAGGCAGAAGCCAAGGCTGCTCCGAAGGTCACCAAGCTGGCCGAAGGCAAGGGCAAGGCAATGGCCGGCCTGCAGTACACGCTGGCTATTTCGCCGCTCGACTGCATGGGTTGCGGCGTCTGCATTGGCCAGTGCCCGACTCAGGCCATCCAGATGGTTCCCACCGAAGGCGAACTGGACCAGCAGAAGGCATTCGACTATTGCGTCGAAAAGGTGTCGCGTAAGCCGAAGCTTGAAGGCACCACCGTTAAGGACAGCCAGTTTGCTCAGCCGCTGCTTGAGTTCAGCGGTGCCTGCGCCGGTTGTGCTGAAACTGCCTATGCTCGCCTGGTTACCCAGCTCTTCGGCGACCGTATGTACATCGCCAACGCTACTGGTTGTTCCTCCATTTGGGGCAACCCGGCTGCCACTTCGCCCTACACGGTGAACAAGGACGGCCACGGTCCTGCTTGGAGCAACTCGCTGTTTGAAGACAACGCCGAACATGGCTATGGTATGCACCTTGGCCAGCAGGCGGTACGCAACAACCTCAAGCTCAAGACCGAAGAACTTATCGAAGGTCGCTGCGCTGAACCGCTGAAGCGTGCTGCTAAGGCATGGCTGCGCACCATGGACGACGGCGAAGCCAACAAGGCTGCTACTGAAAAGTACATCGAGCAACTGAAGAAGAGCAATTCTGCTCTGGCTAAGGAAATCCTTTCCAAGAGCGAATTCCTTTCCAAGAAGAGCGTTTGGATCTTCGGTGGCGACGGTTGGGCCTACGACATCGGTTACGGCGGACTGGACCACGTACTCGCTTCTGGCGACGACGTGAACGTATTCGTCTTCGACACCGAAGTTTACTCCAACACGGGTGGTCAGGCTTCCAAGGCTTCCAACATCGGTCAGGTTGCTCAGTTTGCTGCTGCTGGTAAGGAAGTTAAGAAGAAGAGCTTGGCTGAAATCGCCATGGCTTATGGTTATGTGTATGTGGCTCAAATCGCCATGGGCTCCAAGCCGGCACAGACCATCAAGGCTATCGTTGAAGCCGAAGCTTATCCTGGTCCTTCGCTCATCATTGGCTACTGCCCCTGCGAAATGCACTCCATCAAGGGCGGCATGATCAATTGCCAAGAAGAAATGAAGAAGGCTGTGGACTGCGGTTACTGGAACCTGTTCCGCTTCAACCCAGCTGCTGAAGACGGCAAGAAGTTCGTTCTTGACTCCAAGGCACCTGCTGGCGGGTATCAGGAATTCCTGGCTAACGAAGCTCGTTACAACCGCCTGGCTCGCGAATTCCCGGGTCGTTCGAAGGAACTCTTCAAGCGCAACGAAGCTGCTGCTGAAGCGCGCTTTAAGCACCTCGAAAAGCTGCAAGCGGTTTACGACGACACCCAGGAATAGGGTAGAGCTACAAGCTTGTATGGAAGGTCCCTTCGGGGGCCTTCCTTTTTAAGCGATGCTGTTCTAAATAGGGGAGAGTGTCACATTCAGGCAATATCTAGGGGGTTTTCGATAAAAAACCCCAAAATCTGGTACCGCTCAGGTAACGGTTGGGTTACAATGTTTTGCGTCGCATCCTCATATAAGAGAAGGGTTTCTCCGCTATGGAAAAGTTTTTCAAACTTTCCGAGAACGGCACCAGTGTCAAAACTGAAATAGTTGCCGGTCTCACCACATTCATGACCATGGCATACATCATCGCCTTGAACCCCAACCTGCTCACGGGCTGGCGCGCGGGTGGCGACGACTTGTGGAATGCCGTCTTTTTGGCCACCTGCCTGGCTTCGGGCATCGCCATGATCTGCATGGCATTCTTAGCCAACAAGCCGTTCTGTTTGGCACCGGGTATGGGTCTGAACAGCTTCTTCGCGGTGGTTGTTGCCCAGATTGTTACCATCACGGGCACAAGCTATGTTGCAAGCTTCCAGGCTGCTCTTATCATCATCCTGGCTGAAGGTATTGTCTTCCTTATACTTACCATTCTGAATATCCGCGAAAAGATTGTTGAAGCTATTCCGTATGGCGTGCGTATGGGTATTGCGCCTGCCATTGGCCTTATGCTGCTCAACATTGGCGTGGGTTCCAACGCTGGCGTATTCGGCGCCGATGGTAACCCCTTCTACGTTATGCGCGACTTCTTTGGTGCTCTTACCGCAAGCAGCGCACAAACCGCCATGGACACGGCTTATGCGCCCATGGTGCTCACGGTTATTACTATGTTCGTTGGCCTGTTCGCCATCGTGTTCTTCGCACACCGCAAGGTTAAGGGTGCGGTTATCCTGGGTATGCTGGTGGCTTCTGTCCTGTATTGGGCAGGCCAGGCCATCTTCCTGGGCACCAATCCTTTCGAAAGCCTGGCAACCGCTTCCTGGATGCCTGCTTTTGGCGACATGGTTAACCTGACTCTGTTTAAGTTCAACTTCGCTGGCTTCCTGGAGCTTGGCTGGTTTACGGTTATTACGCTCATCATTACCTTCTGCATGATCGACATGTTCGATACCATCGGCACACTGGTGGGTACCGCTTCGCGCGCGGGCATGCTCGACGAAAACGGCAAGATGCCGCAGATGAAGGAAGCCCTGCTTTCCGACAGCGTGGGTACCGTGGTGGGTGCTTGCACGGGTACTTCAACCGTTACTACCTTTGTGGAATCTGCTGCTGGTGTTGAAGCTGGTGGCCGCACGGGCCTTACCGCACTTACCTGCGGCATTGTGTTCCTGCTGTGCATGTTTATTGGTCCTCTCGCGGCTATTATTCCTTCGGCCGCCACGAGTGCTGCGCTTATTTACGTAGGCGTGCTCATGCTTCAGGGCCTGCGCAATGTGGACATGGACAAGTTCGACGAAGTGGTGCCGGTTGCCCTCATGCTTATTGCCATGCCTATTTCCGGTTCCATCGGTCATGCCATTGGTATTGGCCTCATCTCGTTCTCGATTATTAACATCATCACGGGTGAATTCAACAAGAAGTACTGGCTTACCTACGTGCTGTCCATCATCTTCCTCATCAAGTTCTTCTTGGTGGCATAAAGGTGGCAATAGCGTTTTTCCAAACGCCCTAAAAAGTGTAAAAGGCCGCAACGCATTCGCTGCGGCCTTTGCTTTTTATATAATTCAATAGGTACGATTTAAAAGGAGAAGCCGTATGGAGCAGTACAAGCAGGATTTCATTGAATTCATGGTGGCGTCTGACGTGCTGAAGTTTGGTGAATTCACGCTGAAGAGCGGGCGCACTTCACCATTTTTTATGAATGCGGGTGCCTATACAACGGGTGAACAGCTACACCAGCTGGGTTTGTATTACGCTCGCGCTATAGAGGCAGCTTTTGGGCTGGACTTCGACGTGGTATTCGGCCCTGCCTATAAGGGCATTCCGCTTTCGGTGGTAACCGCCATGGGCTTGGCGGAACTCTACGGCAAGGAAGTCCAATATTGTTCCAACCGCAAGGAAGCCAAAGACCACGGTGAAGGTGGCAACTTGCTGGGTGCTGAATTGGCCGACGGCGCGCGCGTGGTAATGGTGGAAGACGTAACGACTTCGGGCAAGTCCATCGACGAAACCTACCCGTTGCTTAAAGCTGCTGCTAACGTTGATGTGGTGGGGCTCATGGTTTCGCTTAACCGCGAAGAAGTGGGGCCAAGCGGCGCAAAGGCCGCCATCGACGAAGTTTCCGACAAGTATGGTTTCCCTACGGCTGCCATTGTTTCCATGAGCGAAGTGCTTGAATACCTGTACGGCCGCGAAGTGGGCGGGCGTGTGCTTATTGACGACGCCATGAAAGCCCAGCTTGAAGCCTACTACGCGCAATATGGCGTTGCGCAATAGGGGTGCACTCAATACCGTTACAATGGCGTGCTCGAACGCCCAGCCCTTGCGGTTTTAGCTGTTCATGGCTATAATTCCTCCTCAACTAAATAAAGGCTTTGAAGCTGCGAAGTAAAAAGGCCTGCCTGCAACCGGAAACCCCAGCAGGTACGTCTTCTGAAAGGCAGTGGAGCTTAAAGGACTGAACGCGAAGTTGGCGCTTGAACGATCTTCAGGTGTGCGGCTTGGCAAGTACGTGAAAGGAAGACGCATGACAGGTGCGCAGGCAGTAATAGCCTCTTTGCAGGCTGCTGGTGTTGAATACGTGTTTGGCTACCCAGGCGGGCAGGCCGTTAAGTTGTTCGACGCCCTCTTTGAATCCGACATTACTTTCATATTGTCCAGGCACGAGCAGGCGGCGGTACATGAAGCCGACGGTTACGCGCGCGTAACTGGTAAGCCTGGTGTGGTTCTGGTGACCAGTGGGCCCGGTGCCACCAATACGGTAACGGGTATTGCAACGGCCTACATGGACAGTGTGCCCTTGGTGGTTATAACGGCCCAGGTGCCCACCACGGTTATTGGGACCGATTCGTTCCAGGAAGCCGACATTTTTGGCGTTACGTTGCCCGTGGTGAAACACTCCTATTTGTTGCGCGAAGCGCGTGAACTCCCTGAAACCTTTGCTGAAGCCTTTCATGTGGCAAGTACGGGGCGCCCAGGTCCGGTCCTTATAGACGTGCCAAGCGACGTTGCGGGCCAAGAACTTGAATTTACGTGGCCAGAAACGGTGAACATCCCCAGCTATAAGCCCACGGTAAAGGGAAACGCCAAGCAGGTGCGCAAGGCTGCTGCGTTAATTGGTGAAGCGCGCAAGCCGCTTGTAATTGCAGGTGGGGGCGTGGTAAGCGCAAATGCAAGTGAAGCCCTGGCGGCCCTGGTGGACACCATGCAGATTCCCGTGGTATGCACGCTTATGGGTAAAACTGCTCTTCCTAGCGCACACCCCCTGAACTTGGGGCACGTGGGCATGCATGGTTCGAAATATGCCAATGAAGCCATAGCCCAGTGCGACCTGCTCATTTGTGTAGGCACGCACCTTTCAGACCGTGTGACGGGGCGTATTGCCCACTTTGCTGAACGCGCGCGGGTTATTCACATAGATATAGACCCTGCCGAAATTGGCAAGGTGCTTCCTGCCGACGTACCCATTGTGGGCGACGTGGCGGGTGTGTTGGCCGACATTGTTGAAGCCTTGAGCGCCCAAAAAGCGCAGCCGCAGTCCAAGGACTGGTTGGCTGAACTTGCTGAATGGAAGGAGCGTTGGCCCTTCTATAGCACGGCTGTTGAAGAAGGGCGTACGGGCATTATCCCTGAAGACGTGGTGATGGAACTTTCGCGCCAGCTGGCAGGCACGCGCAGCATTGTGACCACGGAAGTGGGGCAGCACCAGATGTGGGCCGCTCAGTTTATGGAACGCGAAACGCCCCGTAGTTTTATTACGAGCGGTGGCCTGGGTACGATGGGCTTTGGTTTCCCCGCTGCCCTTGGCGCTTCCTTGGCAAACCCAGATGACCAGGTGGTGTGTATCGCTGGCGATGGATCCTTGCAGATGAATATTCAGGAGATGGCTACTGCGCTTGAAGCAGGCGCCAACGTGAAGGTGCTACTGATGAACAACAGCGCCTTGGGTATGGTGCACCAGTGGCAAACCCTGTTCAATAACAAACGCTTTATGGCAACCGAGTTTTCCGCGAACCCGGACTTTGTGGCGCTTGCCGCTGCTTACGGCTGGCAGGCTGCTCGCGTGGAAGACCCGTCTAGTGTGGCCGCTGCCATTGAAACCATGTTGGCGGCAGAAGGCTGCTATTTGCTTGACGTGGTAATTCCGCGAGATGCGAACGTGTACCCCATGGTGCCGCCGGGCGGTGCGACGGCGGATGCCGTGGGCGCTATTGACCTTGCGGTGGGCGCGGTGCGCCTGGGGCTTGAACGCCACGAAGTTCGCCAAGTTGGCGAAGTGAACGAAGAAGGGGAAGGGGGCCTGTAATGAGGCATGTAATGAGTGTGCTCGTGCAAAACAAACCAGGTGTGCTTTCACGCGTAACAGGGCTGGTTTCGCGCCGTGGCTTTAACATCGATTCACTTTCTGTGGCGCCCACCGAAGACCCGACTAAGTCGCGCATTACGGCGGTCGTGGAAGCTGAAGACGTGGCCTACGAACAAATTACCAAGCAGCTGAACAAACTGGTGTGCGTCCATAAGATTACCGACTTAACTGAAGACGAAGCCATCGAGCGCGAACTGGTGCTGTTCCGTGTGGCTGTGGAACCTGAAAGGCGCAGTGAAGTTATCGAGATTGCCAACGTGTTCCGTGCCAAGATTGTAGACGTGGGGCATAAGTCGCTCACTATTGAAGCTACGGGTACGCAAAGCAAACTGGCGGGCCTCGAAGAATTACTGAAGCCCTACAACCTGGCTGAAATTACGCGTACGGGAGTTACGGCCATTACGCGCAGCGCGAAATAGCATTTGGAACAGGGGACGGGTTTTTGTTCCATTTTTACTCCCACCCTAAATGAGACACATTTCCCCGAAGAGTTGTTAAGACAGCACGCGAACTCTTTAGTACAATAAAGCGCCATGACACGAAAGATAGACATATTCGACACCACTTTGCGCGACGGTGAACAGTCGCCGGGCGCTTCGATGACGCGCGAAGACAAGGTCGCCATTGCGCGCCAGCTCGTGCGCTTGGGCGTGGACGTAATCGAGGCGGGCTTCCCCGTTTCTTCGCCGGGCGACTTCGAAAGCGTGCGATCCGTAGCCGAAGCAGTGGGGGACGCCGCGGTCGTTTGTGCTCTTTCGCGTGCCATGGAAGGCGACATTCAAGCGGCGGCAGACGCCCTGGCTCCAGCCGCCCGTCCGCGCATCCATACCGGCATTGGTGTTTCGCCTGTGCACCTGCAAAACAAACTCGCAATGAGCGAAGACGACTGCCTCGACCGCATTCGTACTAGTGTTGCTTTTGCCCGAAACTTATGCTCTGACGTGCAATTTTATGCCGAAGATGCTTCCCGTGCGGACCGCGCATTTCTGGTGCGGGCCTGCGAAACCGCTATTGAAGCGGGTGCGAACATAGTCAACATTACCGACACGACGGGCCACGCGCTGCCTGAAGAATTCGCTGCCCTCGTTGCCTATGTGCTCGAGCACGCGCGCGGCATCGACCAGGCTAAGCTGTCCGTCCATTGCCATAACGACTTGGGCCTGGCAACGGCTCTTTCGCTGGCGGGAGTTTCCGCTGGTGCCACCCAGGTGGAATGCACCATTAACGGCCTGGGCGAACGCGCGGGCAATGCATCGCTCGAAGAAATAGTCATGGGCATTGCCGTGCATGGCGAATCTCTGGACGCCCATACCGAAATTAATACAAATGAAATCGTACGCACGAGCCGCATGGTGGCATCAACCACGGGCATTCGCGTGCAACCAAATAAAGCTATCGTGGGCGCCAACGCCTTTGCGCATTCTTCGGGCATTCACCAGGACGGCGTGCTGAAGGCGCGCGACACCTACGAAATCATTAACCCTGAAACGGTGGGCGCGGCACAGACCAATATCGTGCTTACGGCGCGTAGCGGCCGTGCGGCTTTGGCGCATCGCCTGGAAGAGCTTGGCTTTGAATTCGACATGGAAGCGCTCGACGCCATTTACGACAAATTCCTTGAATTGGCCGACCGCAAGCGCGAAGTCTACGACGAAGACTTGGAAAGCCTCGTGGGTGAAATGGGGCGCGCGGCACATGCGATTTATACCCTGTGCGGTTTGCAGGTATCCACGGGCTTCCCGCTTACGCCCACGGTCACTCTCACGCTTGCCGACGAAGCGGGCGAAGAACATACGGTGGCAACCACGGGCGACGGGCCTATTAACGCCGCTTATGCAGCAGTTAATAAGATCATTGGCGTGGAAAATGAATTGCTTGAATTCGACATTCAGGCAGCCACGCGTGGCACCGACGCCCTGGGTGAAGTAACGGTGCGCATTGCGGGGCCCGACTCGCGCGTATTCACGGGCCGCGGCACCGACCCCGACATCATCGTGTCTTCGGTTAAGGCATACCTCGACGCCTTGAACCGCCTGCTTGTTTCCCAACGTTCATAGCTGCTTCATTGACCTTGGGGTTCTGCCTTGGAGGCTTTTTGTTCTCGCTCCGTTCCTAAACAAGACATTGGTGGCGCGAATGCGGTCCTGCATGGACCATGAATTGTGCATACATCTTCATAAACTGAGCCAAAGAGTGGCAAAAGACCAGGATTTATGGTAAAAATACACCTGCGTTTAGCGCGTACAACTTTTCGATGAGCGGGAAGTGGGCAGTTTGCCCGCTTCTTTTTTAAGGAAGGAGGTTTTGGCGTGCTTACGGCAAAGGAAAAAAGCCTGCTCGACGCGCTGGAACCAACGGCGCGCGAACAGGGCACAGAAATTGTGACGGTTGAAATTGCAGGGGCGAAGAAGGCGCCAACTATTCGCGTGTACATAGACACGGAAAATGGTGTCAGCTTCGACGAACTTTCTGCAGCTCAGGAATGGATTAATGCCATCATGGACGACATTGACCCCTTCCCGGGTGCGTACACGCTGGAAGTTTCTTCCCCTGGTATCGACCGCCCGCTGCGCACGCAAGCTCATTTCGAGCGTTTCGCCGGGGAAGTGGTGCACGTGGTGTGCCAGGAACCCGTTAACGGGCGCGCGAAATGGACGGGTAAGTTGCTGGGCATGCGCGGAAACGACGTGCTTTTAGACGTGGATGGCGTGGAAGAAGCCATTCCGCTGGACGGTATTAAGCGTGCCAACGTAAAGGGCACGATTGATTTTTCGCGATAAGGCGAATAGGAAAGGAAGAGTAATGGCAAGCTCAGAGTTGATTGAGGCCTTACAGGCGCTCGCTCACGAACGCAGGATCGACGAGTTTTACCTGATTGAGCGCTTGGAGCAGTCACTTGCGAAAAGCTACGAACGCATTTTGGACATGGACTACGACCATTCCGCGCGCGTAATCATCGACCGTAATACCGGCAAGATTTACGTGTACGAACTGGTCCCCAAGGGCGAACCCGACGAAGAGGGCAACTACCACGAATTCGACGAAATCGACCGTACGCCCGACGACGTCAGTCGTATTGCCGCCCAGAATGCTAAGGGTGTTATTAACGCCATCGTGCGCGAAGCGGGCCGCCAGACTATTTACGAAGAGTTCAGCCAGCGTGTGGGCGACTTGGTTACCGGAACCGTGCTGCAGGGCACACCTGAATTCACCATCATCAAGATTCGTGACGGCGTAGAAGCCGAACTGCCGCACTACGACCAGAAGCGCAGCCCCAATGAACGCAACGAACGTCCGGCAGGGGAACGCTATCGCCACAACCAGCGCCTGAAGACGCTCATTATTGAAGTGCGCAACCCTAATTCCGACGACCCGAAGGTGCGCGGCGAACAGGCCCGCCCGGCCATTGTGGTTTCGCGTACGCACCCCGACCTGATTCGTCGCCTGTTCGAAATTGAAGTGCCTGAAATCTATGACGGCATGGTTGAAATCAAATCCATCGCACGTGAACCAGGTGCGCGTTCCAAGATTGCCGTACATTCGCGCGAAGCAAACCTGGACCCGGTGGGCGCCTGCGTTGGCCCGAAGGGTAGCCGCGTGCGCATGGTGGTTGAAGAGCTGCGCAACGAACGCGTGGACGTTATCCAGTGGGACGAAAACCCCGCCATCTATGTGAAAAATGCCCTTTCACCTGCGAAAGTAACGCGTGTGGACATTGACGAAGAAACCCATTACGCCACGGTTATCGTGCCCGACGACCAGCTTTCGCTCGCCATTGGCAAGGAAGGCCAGAATGCTCGTTTGGCGGCGCGCCTGACGGGTTGGCACATCGACATTAAGTCGGCTTCCTTCGCGGGTGAAGCATCCCTCGTGGCCGACGCGCTTATCGACGAAGAAGCTGCGGCCGAACCCGAAGAGGGCGGTCTGTGCGAATACGTGACCGAAGACGGTATCCGTTGCCGCAACCATGCACGCCCCGGTTCGCACTTCTGTGGCGTTCATGCCGACACCGACGAAGAAGAACTCCTCGAGCGTCTGAAGCGTTTTGCTGCTGCGGCTGAAGCTGCGCAGGCGGCCGAACTTGAAGACGACGATGAAGACGATGCGACTGAAGACCTGCTTGAAGCAGCTGAAGAAGAAGCTGAAGCCGCTGAAGAGGCAGTCGAAGAGGCTGAAGATATTGAAGAAGCCGCTGAGCCCGATTCGGATGACGAAGACGACGACAGCGACGACGATGATGATGACGATGACGACGATGACGACGAAGACGGCGACGAGGATTAAGTAATTTGACACAGGAAAACGCACATATCCACGAGCGTACCTGCATTGCCTGCGGGCAGAAGGCGTCCAAGGCGGGGCTTCTACGTATTGTCCGCACCAGCGAAGGCATTGCTTTCGACGCCACGGGCAAAGCAGCAGGGCGTGGGGCCTATGTGTGTTCACCAGCATGTTTCGAAAAAGTGCGCACGGGGCGTCTTGCCCACGCACTTAAGGCGAATGTAAGCGAAGACCAAGCGCAGGCGGTGGCTCAGGCCCTGCAGGCGCATATGCAAACAGTTTAGTTGGCAGTAGGAGCAAAACAACATGGCAGATATGCGTGTACATGAACTAGCAAAAGAGCTTAACCTTTCCAGTAAGGAATTGCTCGAGCGTCTGGCCGAAATGAAGATTCCGGCCAAGAGCCACGCAAGTGTGCTCAACGACGCCTACGTGCAAAAGGTGCGGAAAAACCTCGAGCCCGAACTGAAGGCGCAGGCGGGCATTATCGACGACAAGGAAGCTGAAAAGCTTGCCGCCGAAAAGGCTGAAGCGGAAGCGAAAAAGGCTGCTGAAGAAGCCGAACGTCGCGCCGCTGTAGAAGCTGAACGTGCTGCTCGCGAAGCAGAACGCGCGCGCAGGCAGATGGGCGACGTTGACGAAGGCTACGCTGGTGCGCCCGCCGCTGAAGAAGAGCCCGAAGAAGAGCCCGAAGCTGTTGCGGCACCTGTGGCGCCCGAACCGGCACCTTCGCTTTACGCAGGCCTCGAAAGCCAGATCGCTTCCGAAGCCGAACGCGTGGAACGCGAAGCGGCTGAAGCGGCAGCGCGTGCTCGCTTGGCCCAGGCTGCCGAAGACGCTGCCAAGAAACAGGCCGTAGAAGAAAGCCTGCGTGGTTCCAAGCCTACGCGGAGCAAGGCTGCAGCAGAAGTCGAAGATGAACCCGAACGCGTGCTCGAAGCAGCACCCGTTGCTCCGAGCGCCTTCGATTCGTTGCTTTCGCAAATCGAAAGCGAACAGGCACGCATGGAGTCTGCACCTGCCCAGGAAGCCCCTGCGCCTGCCCGTGAAGGCGGCCGCAAGAAGGGCCGTGCGCGTCGTGGCTTTGAACCCGAAGTTCCCGAATTGACAGGCGAACCTGTTGAAGCAAGCGGCGACGACGTCTATGCCCAAATGGCTGTTCAGGCTGAAAAACTTCAGCGCGACAAGGTGCTTGCGGAAGCCCGTGCCGCCGTTGAAGCCGCAAGCCAGGAAGGCGAAGGCCGCCGTAAGAAGCGCAAGGAAAAGCGCGAAGCGGAAGCCCGCGAAAAGGCCGAACTGGAAGCCTTGGAAAAGGGTCTCGACCCCGAACTGGTGCTTGACGACTCCGTGGTGGAAATTCCGCAGGGCGCAAGCGTGCAGAAGTTCGCTGACCTGCTGAACGTGCCGCCGAACGACATTATCAAGCGTCTGTTTATGCTTGGCCAGGTGCTTACGCTTACCCAGTCCATGAGTGATGAACTTATTGAGCTCATTGCCGACGACATGGGCCGCAAGGTGCGTGTGGTTTCGCCCGAAGAAGAATACGCGGTGGTCTACAACGACACCGAAGCCGACCTCGTTCCGCGCCCGCCGGTGGTTACCGTTATGGGCCACGTCGACCATGGCAAGACGTCCTTGCTCGATGCCATCCGCGAAACCGGTGTGGCTGAACGCGAAGCGGGCGGCATTACCCAGCATATTGGTGCGTCCGTGGTTGAAATCGACGGCAAGCAGATTACCTTTATCGACACCCCTGGTCACGAGGCCTTTACCGCTATGCGCGCCCGCGGTGCTGCCATCACCGACGTGGTCGTGTTGGTGGTTGCCGCCGACGACGGCGTTATGCCGCAGACCATTGAAGCTATCAACCACGCGAAGGCCGCTGGCGTGCCCATCGTGGTTGCCGTGAACAAGATCGACAAGCCTGGTGCCACGCCCGACCGCGTGCGCCAGGAGCTGACCGAATATGAAATCATCCCCGAAGAATGGGGCGGTTCGAACATGTTCGTTGACGTTTCCGCGAAGCAAAACGAACACATCGACGACCTGCTCGAAACCATCATCTTGCAGGCCGACGTACTGGAGTTGAAGGCCAACCCCAATGCACTGGCGAGCGGCTACGTGGTCGAAGCCAACCTGGACAAGGGCCGCGGCCCGGTTGCCACGGTGCTCGTGAACCGCGGCACGCTCAAGCCAGGCGACGTGGTGGTGGCTGGCACCAGCTATGGCCGTGTGCGCGCCCTGGTTGGCCCGCTCGGTGAAAACGTTGAAGCAGCTGGTCCTGCCGACCCGGTCGAAATTTTGGGCCTTTCCAGTGTTCCCACCGCGGGCGACGAATTCCGCGTGTTCGAAGACGAACGCGACGCCCGCAAGCTGGCCGAAGAACGTGCCCTGCGTGCGCGCCTGAAGGCCCAGGAACGCAGCCATATGAGCCTGGACGAACTGTTCAGCCACATTGAAGAAGGCAAGCAGACCGACCTGAACCTTATCGTGAAGGCCGACGTGGACGGCTCCATTGAAGCCCTGCGCGATGCCTTCAACAAGATGGACCAGACCGAAGTTAAGATCAATATCGTCCATGCGGCCGTGGGTGGCATTACCGAAACCGACGTCACGCTGGCTGCGGCGTCCGACGCCATCATCATTGGCTTTAACGTGCGCCCGACGGGCAAGACGCGCCAGGTGGCCGAAAAGGAAAAGGTCGACATCCGTCTGTATCGTGTTATCTACCAGGCCATTGAAGACATCAATGCCGCACGCGTTGGCTTGCTTTCGCCCGACATCGTGGAGCGCGACACGGGTATCGCCGAAGTGCGCGACACCTTCAAGGTGCCAAAGGCTGGCACGATTGCCGGTTGCTACATCGTCGAAGGCGAAATCAGCCGCGACGACAAGGTACGCATCGTGCGCGACGGCACGGTCATCTTCGAAGGCAGCATCGATTCGCTGCGCCGTTTCAAGGACGACGTGAAGAGCGTGCGTTCCGGCTATGAATGCGGTATCGGTATTGCGGGTTACCAGGACATCAAGGTAGGGGATACCATCGAAGGTTATCAGGTCGTCGAGGTTGAGCGTACAGAGTAACTTGAAAGCTTTATAGGGAATCGCGAGAGGTGTTTGGGTACCCCTTCCGCTGTTCGCGAAAACAATTCACTGGATTGTTTTCGCTCATGCGCTCACGGTATTCTTCACTTCACTTTTAAAGTTGAAATATTCGGCAACAGCGAATATTTCAAATTGGAGTTTGTAGTTCAGGATTACCCAAACACCTCTCGCGCATTCCCTTAACGATTTGAAAGAAATACGAATATGAAGCAAGGATCTTCGAACAGAAAAGTGAACGAGCAGGCGCGCGAGGTAATCGCGAATGCTCTGCTTTTTGATGTAAGTGACCCGCGCTTGAATATGGTGACCATCACGGGTTGCGAAGTGAGCTTTGATCGTAGCGTGTGCAATGTCTTTTATACGGCCGAGCCGACCGAATACGAAGCCGTGGCTGCTGCCTTCGAAAAGGCTGCGGGCCATATTCGCTCTGTCATGGCGCGCAACTTGGATTGGCGTGTGGCACCGCAGCTGCGCTTCATGCTGGACGCAAGTGTCGACGAAGCCCAGGCCATAGAAGCTGCCCTGGCGCGCGAAGCTTCGCGTTTAAGCAATGCTTCGGATGAAAGCGACGCAGCCGAAGAGACCGAAGGCGAATAGGGTAGTAGCCGCCATGCAAACACTTGCCGAAATAGCCCAGGACCTTAAAGCGCGCGACAACTTTGTTATCTGCGGGCACGTAAGCCCCGACGGCGACTGCATTGGTTCGCAGCTTGCCCTCGCCGAAGGCCTCCGTGCACTCGGCAAGACGGTCACCTGCCTGCTTGCCAAGGCCGACGCCATCGACTATTCGCTTGCTCACCTGCCTGGCGTGGAAGACATGGTCATTGCCAAAGACTTCACCAGTCCCTTCGACACTTTCATTGCCGTCGATGTGCCCCTTGCCAAGCGCATGGGCGAAGAAGCGGCTGCCTTGCACGCACAGGCGGCGCATACTATTACCATCGACCATCATCCTTCGCTCGAAGCTATGTCGGACGCGAATTATATTGACGATGCTGCCCCGGCTTGCGCCATGATTGTATGGAACTTGCTTGCTGAACTGGGCGTTTCACGTACTGCCACCATGGCTTCTGCAGCCTACGTGGGCCTTATGACCGACACGGGCCGCTTCCAGTACCAAAACACGAACGCGGCAGCCCTGCGTGCTGCGGCCGAAATGGTGGACGCTGGTGCCGACCCCGCGGACTTGGCTACGCTCATGTACCAAAACCGCAGCCCGCAGTCCATGGCCCTTGAAGAACGCATGCTGGCTAACCATAGCGTGCTTGAAGGCGGGACCTGTGCCTACAGCTTCCTGACCATTCAGGACTTCGTTGACACGGGCGCAACCCGCGCCGACGCCGAACCCCTCATAGACGTGCTGCGTTGCATGCGCGGCGTGCGCGTGGCCTGCCTTTTGCGCGAACAGGACAACAACGTTCGTGGTAGCCTGCGCGCTAAGGACGAAACCGACGTGTCGGTTATTGCCCAGCGTTTGGGCGGTGGCGGCCACAAGGCGGCGGCGGGTTTCACCTTTGAAGGCAGCATGGAAGAAGCCATTGCCGCGCTTAAGGGCGAACTTTCCGACCTTGCCCAGGCGGCTTCAACCACGAGCGCGTCCTAAGCTGTGGTGCATGCCATGGCAAAGCGCGCGTCGACCGATTATTCCTTTGTTATTGCCATCGATAAGCCTGCGGGCATGACGTCCCATGACGTGGTGAACAGGGTTCGCCGCATCTATGGGGAACGGCGCGTGGGCCACACGGGAACGCTCGACCCAGAAGCCACGGGCGTGTTGCTGGTGTGCGTAGGGCCTGCCACCAGGCTTGACCAGTTTATGGTGGGCCACAGCAAGACCTACGACTTCAGCATTATGTTTGGGACACAAACGTCCACCGACGACGCGGCGGGCGAAGTTATTTCAACCGAAACGGTGCCACCCCAGGTGTGCGATCCAGCTTTTGCGCAGGACTTGCTTACGGCCTTTGTGGGCCCGCAAGAACAGTTGCCGCCGGCCTATTCGGCCATTAAGGTGGACGGGCAGAAGGCCTATGATGCAGCACGCAAAGGCAAGCCTATCAACCTGGAACCGCGCAAGGTCGAAGTGTATTCCTTGGAGTTGCAAAGTCTGGATGCAGGCAACCCAGATGCGCCCATCTGGCATGTGCGCGCTCACGTTTCAGCGGGGACCTATGTTCGTTCGCTCGCGCGCGACATTGGCCATACGGCAGGGACCTGTGCTCATGTGGGTAACTTACGGCGCATTGCTGCGGGCAAGGTGCGCACTGAAGACTGCGTAAGCCTGGAAGCGCTCGAAGCTTCGCCCTTTGCTTACTTGCTTGACCCCGTGAAGCTGCTCGACCTGCGCTTCGCTTTTCTTGAAGACGGCAGTAAGGCGGAACAGAGCGTGGCGCATGGGGCAGCCCTTTCTCCCAGCGAACTACAGCTTTTCGAATACGACCGCAATGCCGCCAGTTCTGAAAGCTACTGCGTGTGCACGAGCGGGGTAGTCCCTGCACCGCAAGAATTTGCTGCAGGCGAAACCATTGCGCTTATTGCCAAAAACAAACTTGTGGCATTATATGAATACGACCAATCCCGCGGGCAGTTGAAGTCCGCCTGCGGTTTTTCCATAGGAGTAAAACGTGGCTCAGATATTTAGCGTTGGCCCTGAACAGGGGCAATATCGGTTCAAAGGGGCATCTTGCGCTTTTGGTGTGTTTGACGGCATACACCTGGGTCATAAGTATTTGCTAGCTTCTGCCTGCCAGACGGCCGAAGAAAGTGGCGGTGCCACCGTGGCGCTCACCTTCGACATCGACCCGGACGAACTGTTCCACCCCGATCGCTTGAAGAAGCTCCTGGCCAACAACGACCGCCTGCAGGCTTTGGCACACAGTGGGGTAGACGCGGTTGCCATGCTCTACTTTACTCCCGAAATGGCGGCCCTTGAACCGCGCGAGTTTTTAGATACCTGTTTTGGCGACTTCCCGCCCGCATATTTACATGTGGGAAGCGACTTCCGTTTTGGCGCTAAGGCAGCGGGCACGGTGGACGACTTGCGCGAATGGGGCAAGGTAACCGGCACGGAAATTTGCGTGCATTCGTTGGTTTCAACTGACGGCGCACCCATCACGTCTACGCGCATTCGCCTGCTTTTGGAGGAAGGCAAGGTGGAAGAAGCCAATGCGCTGCTGGGCTACCCTTACACCTTGGCTGACGTGGTGAAGCCAGGCCGCGGGGAAGGCAAGGACCTGGGCTTTGCAACGGCGAACATGGAACTTGAACCTATGCGCCGCGTGTTGGGCGAAGGCGTGTATGCCGCACGAGCCTACGTGGGTCTGCAGGAATATCGTGCTGCGGTGGCCGTGGGCGTAAGCCCCGTGTTTGAAGCGGAAACCACATCCAATATCGAAGTGCATTTGCTCGACTTTGAAGGCGACCTGTATGGCAAACGCATCGAAGTAGAATTCCTGCATCGCATTCGCCCTATGATCGAATTTGCTTCCACCGAAGAACTGGTGGCGGAAGTGAAGGCGAATATAGAATGGGTGCGACAAAACGTGCCCCTTTAGGCGCCCGGGCAGCGAATGCGCATTCGATACTATACAATGGACGGTAGTTAAATGGCTTTCGAAGGTTTAGCAGAAAAGGTAGAAAGAGCATATGGCCATAACGAGTGAAGACATCCAGCGCGTCCGCGATGCAACCGACATCGTTGAAGTGTTTGCGCAGCGCGTTCCTTTGCGCCAGCGCGGTCGCGACTTCTGGTGTTGCTGCCCCTTCCATGAAGAAAAAACTCCGTCGTGCAAGGTGGATCCCAACACCCAGCTGTTTTATTGCTTTGGTTGCCACAAGGGCGGCGACGTCTTTAAATTCATCCAGGAAATCGAAGGGGTGGAATTCCCCGACGCAGTACGCAGCCTGGCCGAACGTGCCCATATTGAATTGCAAGAAACGGGCGGGCGCGGGCCTTCCCAGGGCGAACGTGCGCGCTTGAAGGATGTTTGCAAGGCTACGCAGGAGTTTTACCATTTGCAGCTCATGCGTGGTAAGTCGAGCGAAGCGAATGCGGCTCGTATGTATTTGGCGAACCGCGGTTTTGGCGGGGAAGTGCCCAAGCGCTGGCAGCTTGGTTTTGCCCCTGGTAAGGGCGAACTGGTTTCCCACCTGCGTAAACTTGGCTTCACTAACAAGGAAATGGTCGACGCTAACGTGGCGGTGCAGCGCGACGGGCGCGTGTCCGACCGCTTCTACAACCGCGTGATGTTCCCCATTTTCGACGACGTGGGTGAATGCATTGCCTTTGGCGGCCGCGTTATGGGCGAAGGTGAACCCAAGTATCTGAACAGCCAGGAAACGCCCCTGTTCCACAAGTCGCGCGTGCTCTATGGTCTGGACAAGGCCAAGTCCGGCATTACTGCAACGGGTGTGGCTATCGTGGTGGAAGGCTATACCGACGTGATCGCCTGCCATGAAGCGGGCGTGACTAACGTGGTGGCAACGCTGGGCACGGCGCTTACCAAGCAGCACATCCGCAGCATTTCACGCCATGCGTCCAAGCGCATTGTGTACCTGTTCGACGGTGACGCGGCGGGCCAGCGTGCGGCCGACCGAGCCCTGGAATTCATTGGCGAATCCATGACGCCAGAAGCGGGGAAGCGCCGCATAGACCTGGTGGCCTGCACCCTGCCCAACAATATGGACCCGGCGGACTTTGTGGCAGCTGAAGGGCCCGACGCTCTGCGTGCCGCCGTGGACGCCGCTGTGCCCCTTATCTCCTTTGGCATCGAGCGCCGTATTGCTGCCTTCGACACGGAAACGGCCGAAGGGCGTGCGTCGGCGGTTACGGAAGCCTTAGCTGTGTTGGCGCCTATCAAGGATTCGCTCCTGGCCAAGGACTATGCGGTTCAAATCGCGGGGCGTTTGCACCTGCGCGAAAACGACGTGCTGGAACGCCTGGCTAAGCTGAAGGCTCCGCGCCTAGCTTACGACGAAGGCGCAGCTTCGGGTGCACCTGCGGCGGGTAGCCAACAGGCGCCTGCCCCTGCTGAACCCGCACCTGAACCTATTCAGCTCACGGAAACCGAAATCAGCCGGCGCCGCTATGAAGCGAACCTGCTGGGCTTGTGCGCCAAGGAACCAAGCCTTGCCAACCAGTATGCGCAGGAGCTTTCTGGTATCAACTGGCATGAAACCATGCATAGCGCCGTGGCTTCGCAACTACTCGACATACTTTCCAAGGACCCTGCGGCAACACCAGCTGCCATCGTGGCGGCCATAACGGAAACGCTGCCAGCTTCGGCGCGCATGTTTGCCACGTCTGCGGGCGAAACGCAAGGTCCCGCCGCCTACGCTGCCTACGCCATTGAAGAACTTGCCATAGGCGACCTGGAAGAAGCTATCGACACCTACCGCGCCCAGCTGCAAAACCCCGAAGGGCTAAGCCCCGAAGAACAAGACCTTCTGTTCCAAACTGTTTCGCAGCTTCAGAAAGACATCGTGGAACGTAGGGCTGCCCACGCCCGCACTTCCATCCAGTAGTCTTTTTTGCAAGCAGGTGGGCTTGAATCGCGCCGTTATGTAAAGGAACTGGGAGTCATTTTTCTCGGTCGCTTTTTTAACGGCACGAGAAGTGCGCATATGAAGCGCGCGACCAATGGGACACCTGTCACCTCATCCCTTCACACACGCCCCATTAATTAAACTAGCGCGTTTCAGTACTAGCGCACTTCCTGTGCCTAAAAGCTCCGAGAAGCTCGAAAAATGACTCCCAGCTTCCTTTTTAAATACGAAGCTTCGGAAAAGGTATATGAACAGGCATACAGGCATGGCAACGGGTATAATAACTTCCGTGAAATGCTAGAGAAAGCGGATGAGCGATGGATATTGTGGTGGCTCCGAACCCGATTTTGCGGCAGGTATGCGAACCTTGCGACGTGGGGGACAAGAGTTTAAAAAAGCTTGCCAAAGAAATGGCAAAGACCATGTATAAAAATGAAGGCGTTGGCTTGGCGGCGCCCCAGGTGGGCGTGCTGAAGCGCATGTTCGTTGCCGACTGCGATTTTGAATCGGGCAAGAAGAACCCCATTGCTTTCATCAACCCTGAAATTATTGCTTCGCGCGGCGAAACCGTCGTCGACGGCGAAGGCTGCCTTTCGTGCCCAGGCATTACGGTGCCCATTGCGCGCCCCGCTGAAGTAACCGTTCGTTACTTCGACCTGGACGGCAACGAATGCGAAATGGAAGCCGAAGGCTTGTGGGCCCGTTGCATTCAGCATGAGCTCGACCACCTGGACGGCAAGACGCTCTTCGAAAGCGCTGCCCCCATGGACCGCCTGCAAGCCCTGCAAGACTACGACGTGGCGCTGGCAGCAGGGGCCCGGCCTGGCGAAACCAGCGTGAAAGTTCGATAGGCGGAAGCGGGCAAGCCATGCGCATCGTATTTATGGGAACACCTGATTTTTCCGCCACCATCCTGGAAAACCTTATTCCTACCCATGAAGTGGTGGCGGTATTCACGCGGCCCGACGCGGTGCGCGGGCGTGGCAACAAGTTGGTTCCTTCGCCTGTAAAGGTGGTGGCCGAAAGCGCAGGTGTCCCCGTGTTTACGCCGCGTACTTTGCGCGATCCCCAGCT
The DNA here is from genome assembly GCA_902768975.1 of uncultured Coriobacteriaceae bacterium. Lineage (GTDB taxonomy): Bacteria > Actinomycetota > Coriobacteriia > Coriobacteriales > Eggerthellaceae > CACXMZ01. Next base: position 287,203 of record CACXMZ010000005.1, on the reverse strand, counting down.
CGTGAGCGACCTTACCATGATCGCCCCCGACGCCATTTGCGTAGCAGCCTATGGCGCCATTCTGCCCCAAGAAATCCTGGATATTCCGCACTTTGGCTGTCTGAACGTGCATGCTTCCAGCCTGCCTGCTTGGCGTGGTGCGGCTCCCATCGAGCATGCCATCTTGGCGGGCGACGCCGAAGCGGGCGTGTGCATCATGCGCATGGAAGCAGGCATGGACACGGGCGACTATTGCATCGTGCGCACCACCGAAATTGGCGAAAAGAACACGACAGAACTTACGGCCGAACTGGCCGACCTGGGTTCTTCGGCATTGCTCACCGCGCTTTCTATGATTGAGCAGGGCACGGTGGAGTGGACCAAGCAAGACGACTTCTTTGCCACCTACGCGGACAAGATTGAAAAGGGCCAGTTCTTTTTAAGGCCTGCCGGCACAGCGGCTGAAACCGTGCGCAATATCCAGGCGTCTTCGGCCGCGCACCCCGCGCGTGCCATCATTGCGGGGCGCCCGGTAACGGTAACACGGGCTGCACGGGTGACCAGTCGTTTGCTCCGCGCCGACCTTGCCCTTGAAGCAGGCCATGCCATCCTGTTCCAAAAGAAACTCTATTTAGGCATGTCTGACCAGCCCATCGAAGTGCTCGAACTAAAGCCCGACGGCAAGCGCGAAATGACGGGTGCCCAATTTGCAGCGGGCGTGCCTGGCATCAAGCAGGGTGCCGTGTGGGAGGCCTTCGATGTCTAGGCTTTCTCCTGCGCGCGTGATGGCCCTTCGCGTAACGGCCGCCGCACGCGAACGCGACGCCTTTGTGGGCGAAGTGCTGGACGGCCAGCTTTCGCGCAGCACCTTAAGCCCCGAAGACCGCGCCTTTGCTCGTGCGCTTGCACTGGGCGTGGCTACCACCTGGGGCACGCTCGACGAAGCCATTAACAAGCACCTGCGCAGCCCCAACGACGTGAAGCCCGACGTGCGCGATGCCCTGCGCATTTCGGTATACGAAATTTTGTTCCTGCATAAAGAAGACCATGCTGCGGTTGACCAAGGTGTGGAACTCGTTCGTTCGGTTACGCCTAAGGCGGCGGGCTTGGCTAATGCGGTCCTGCGCAAGATTTCAACGGGTCGAGCTAACTTTCCTTATGGCAACCCCAAGACCGACATGGCAGCCTTCGCACGCCTTTATGGTTTCCCGCAGTGGATAACGCGCGAACTGGTGGACCTTTACGGCCATGCGGGCGCCGAAGAATTCATGAAGGCGTCCAATATGCCGGCCCCTTTGTTCGTGGCCGTCAACGCCTTGAAGGCTACCGACACGAGCGTAGTTGAAGCTTTTGTCGCAGAAGGCGTGAACCTTACTCCCGTGCATTTTGGAGGCGCCCCCTTGGCGGGTTGTTTCCGCGCGCCTTCAGCAGCGGTTGCCACCAATACCGCGCGCGATTTGTTCGCGAATGGATCCATTCTGGTTTCCGACGCGGCTGCCCAGGCGGTGGCCCAGATTGCCCTGCCTGCCACCAAGCCAAGCAGTATGCTCGAAATCGGGTCGGGCCGTGGCACGAAAACCATCCTGCTGCAAAGCGGGGCTCATCGCAGGTGGGGGAGCCAGGTGGCGCTTACCTGCGTGGATAGCTTCGACTTCAAGGCCAATTTGCTCAATACACGTGCTGCTACCTATGGCGTGCAGCTTGCAGATGTCATTAGCGCCGACGCACGCAACTTGTCTGCCCAGCTTGGTTCCAAGCAGTTCGAAGCCGTGTTTGTGGACGCCCCCTGTTCAGGCCTGGGCACGCTGCGCCGCCACCCGGAAATCCGCTGGAAGCTTACGCGCGACAAGGTAGGTAGTCTTTCCAACCGCGGCTTCGCCCTCCTTTCTGAAGCTGCGCGCTACGCGGCGCCCGGTGGTCAGCTGACCTATTCCACCTGCACCATTACGCGCGAAGAAAATGAATTGGTCATCAAGGAATTCCTGGAAAGCAAAGCGGGGCAGGGCTTTACGCTTGTTCCCACGCCGTCCCCGGGCATTTCAGATTATTACTTCAAACCCGCGCTTGTTTCAAACGGCTGCGACGCCCACTTTGCCTGCCGCCTCAAACGAGTTTAGCTATATAGGACTAAACCAGGCCGTCTTTCTTGTCGTGTTCAACCGGCAAGTGGGCGGCCTCTTCGTCTGCCTTATGCGCCTTTAGACCTAAACCGTTGCCGCGGATGCTAGGTCTTTGCTTACAAGGTCTCGTAAATAGTCCGATCTGCTCATATGGAGCGTCTTTGCGCGTTTGTCCATGGCGGCAACTTTGCGTTTTGTGTCTCTGTAGGTAACAGACTGCAATTCCTCGCCAAGAATAAGGGGACGCCCACGCAATATATGTGTTTTGCCTTCGGGCCATTCACCACGCTCAAACATTTGGGCAATGTCTTCGAGCTGTTCATCGCTTATGTATGTTCCGTCTTTTGTAGTAATCCCCATGGTTATTTCATTCCTAATTCTTCAATCGTTTTCTTCGAAGGCGGTGTCATTGCATGAAAAATATGAATTGCATCCGATGTAGCGACTCCAACCATCTCTAGTAATCTACCTTTGCTGTCTGTGCCTATTGCGACGAGTAGGGGACCAGGAATACTGCCGGTAGTTCTTTCTGCATACTTGACAGCATTGTTCCACGCGCTTTTAACATCGTCTTCTTGTAATTCTGGATGTCTTTCCTTTATGCGGGCATTTACCGTGATATCGTCAAACAAGGTTGTCTCCTTTTTGACTTACATAATTGTAAGACATAAATCTATTCTTGTAAAGAAACTCTTATCTTGAAGTTATAAATTTGACTTCAAGTTTTTAACCGACTAGTTAATTCAGATAATTCTTAATCAAATACTATGCTTCAGTCTTGCAGCACTGGGGTAGGCCGCGTCTTGTTTTATGACATGCTAACATACATCTGTTCGTAACGAACTTGCGTTCTAAATTCTACTTAGAATTGCCATGTTTTGTTCGATTCTTATCAAGGTTTTACTGGCACTCAAAATACAGACCTCCCTATATAAAACCGCAGTACAATGCCACGCGGTCATCCATGGCTTTGGAACTTAATAAGAAATTATGCTATGATTCACCTGAAAGCCACCTCCCGCTGGGAGGTTAGGAAGTGAGGGCTGGGAGTCCCCGCGGTATCGCGGGACCCAGCCCTCGCGCTATATTTCTGTTTCCATAATTGTGAGTTTCGAAAGTACTGTTTCCCATGATTGACCCCATCTTGCACTTTCGTCGTTGCTATTCAAGTAGTCTCCATATGCACCAAGAATCTGATCCGGAACAAGAAGCTGTTCTTGTTCGCTAGCATGAGCATGCTCAATACGAATGTTCGAGACGATATTCTGAACGCGAAGTGCATGAAGCATCTCTATATCTTTCTCATTGAGTTTAAGCATTCTACTTTCCAGTACTAGGGTACTAACATTCAATCTTTCAAGTTCTGGCAGTAGCAACTCAAGGCATTTACGCCGACCGCGTTCCTGCTTCTTTTTGGGTAGAGGCGCAGCAGCAACTATAGTGGTTTGGCCACCAATCTTCGCGATTTCAGTTATTGCTTCAAGGCGCACTTTATCAGTGAGTTCGCGCCAATGGAGCTTAATAGTACCTTTTGGTTTTAGGGATGCAAGATGGGCCAAGTCACAATCATTTGGAAGAATTGTTGCAGCCATAAGATATGTTGGAACAGGTGCAGAAATGCGTATGCTTTCGTCGCCCCATGCAATTATCTGTCTTTCAAAATGCTTGTTCAATTAAGCTCCTTTTTATAATTTGATTTTATAACAGTGAGTTCATGAAAGTGCGTCGAATTACCTATGTTTCTTCAGCAGCGTATCTAATTGTGCCGTACTGTATTTGTCCGCCCACTTTTCCGCTGATAATCGTCAGATTGCTTTCATGTGTCTTCATATATAATGGGAGCTGCGAAACCATAGAGGGTTCTGTTTCTTCCAGAATCATCAAGAAAGAAAACGGATGCTGAAGGGCATCTGCCTTCAGGAGTTTTCTTTCTTAGGATTCTCTATGGTTTCGCAGCCTTGGTGGATGCTCTTCATCTTGCGTTGCGCACTATTTAAGTAATCCATCGGGGCTAATGTTGTTGGTAGCTACGATGGGTGATTTTGATTAAAACTTGTAGAACTACAGACGAGAAATCTGAGCAAAGTGCATACACACTCTGCACGCATATTAACAAGTACTGGCGTATTAGCAGTTCGTTAGTGTTATTAATTGAAATCGCTCTTTTACTTCTCTTTATTTTTTGCATTGTTCCTTTCATAGCAGACACCTTCGAGTGGCTTGCGTCAGTGTTTTCAGCCAATACTTCAACTTGTATGGCTTATTCCTGCCAATCTGCTATTTATGGAACGAACAATAATGCTATCGCAATGGCTACGGTTTTCGCGGCGCTTGTCACGTTGTTTCTGGGATGGCCCATTGCATATTCAATTGCAAGAAGAAAATCTCGTCGGGAGTACGAATACAAACGAAGTGAGTATGTAACTCGAAAAATTTTTAAAAAAGAATTCAGCGATATATGCGACATGGCAAGGGAGCTACATCGTCTTATATATGCGACTAAGACAATTAATCCTAATCGGAATAAGAACGAAAATCTAACCGAATGCAGTTGTCAGTACTACGAATCAAAACAGAGAGTTGAAGATTTGCTTAGTAGTGCAGCCCTCTCGCTCTTTTATACCGATGAATATGGTTGTGCCTATTGCGGGGTTGACACTAACAAAAACAGCGAAAACTATAAGCCTCTCTGCTCTCGCTTATTTCCATTTGCAAGCGCACAACTTCCAGAATCACTTAATGCAATTGCTAAGGTTCCAAACAAGAATCTTTATGTGCGCGCAATTGAAATATACCTACTTTGCGTTTGCATCGTCGAAAAGAACTTGGATCTCGATTATCAGCCTTTGGGTGAAAAACGTTGTAGTGCCGCGCTTGGATGTGATGTGAGAAACCAGCTTGACTATCTGGACTGTCGCTACAGTCGTTTTCTTAATTGCGCAAAGTGCCGCATCCGCGCTATTGAAATGGGTACGAAAGATACCCAGCGGCGCAATTTCTTTGATTCAATGCCATTTCATATTCTGGTTAGTTTCTTTGCGCAGTGGTTTAACAATGAGTGTGTTTTCGATAAACAGGGTAATTCCGACATTGCCTTTAAGGACGTTTTCTTTCCCATGACGGAGTCGAGGAATATCAATAAGGAATTGCGTAAGAGCAATGACGAGGGCTTTGGTGCTGAAGCAATTGGAGCAACTACAGAAGAAAATGCAGAAGAGGTTAAAGAGGAGTCCGAATGACAATAGACAGTAGTTAAGCAAAGGCATTGTTTAACCATAGGGTTAGGGAAAAAGAAGGATGAAGGCATGGAAATGAAAGGAGAGAAGGGGAGTATGAGAAGATTAATAAGTGTTGCGCTCGTTGCTATGTGTACGGTACTTATGGGTGTGCTGTTGGCGGCGTGTTCAGGTGGCGGGGCGTCTAGTTCGCCCCAGCAAGCTGAGCAGCCTACAAGCTCCGCCGAAGAGCAGTCGTCTTCGCAGGAGGCGTCGGCAAGTGCTACGGTAAGTAGCGCGGTTGATGCTTCGTCGAGCGAGACGGGCACGTCAAGTAGTGCTGTCGGTGGCGTTAGTGCTAAGGCTTCTGTTAACGACTACAGCTGGGAAGAGCTTTCTAAGATTTCGGCTGAAATCTCGGTCGCAGGGGACGAAGCGGGCGGCATTGAAGTTGCCAAGAAGTACAACCTTTGCAACCCCGATGGCACTCTGGATGGTACCCAACTAAAAGATGTAACACTTGCAAGTGGCATGCAAGCGATTGTGCAGATTATTGGTTTTAACCATGACGACAAGTCAGACGGTTCAGGCAAAGCTGGCATTTGCTTCGCTTTTAAAACTTGTGTTGCCGAGCGTTCAATGAATTCAGGTAATACTAACGCAGGTGGCTGGGAATCAAGCGAAATGCGCACCTGGCTCAATTCATCTTTTGTCGCGGAACTTCCTTCAGACCTCAGTTCGATTATCGTCCCTGTTGACAAGCTTACAAACAATACAGGGAAGACCGAAAGCACTTCCTCTATTACCGCAACTTCCGACATGATTTGGCTACCTAGCACACAAGAACTGTTTGGTAATTTAGATTTTTACCCTAGCTCTCTTCAAGCAAATAATGACGTTATGAATGGCGAGGGTGTGCAGTACAAGCTTTATAGAGATCTGCCTGACAGTAGGAGCAGTCTTGTTAGGCTTTTTGAAGGGGAAGGGTGCTCGTGGTGGCTGCGTTCTCCGCTTCCAAGTCAGAGTTACGTGTTTCAGCAAGTGGGTCACAATGGGAGCGCAGCCCCCAACGGGAACAATGCTAGCATTCCTGAAGGTATTGCTCCATGCTTTTGCATTTCAGCAAGCACGGTGTCAAATAGTGTTGCAGAGACTTCAACGGACCAGGCGAACTCATCAAATAATGTTGCCGGTAGCGTTGCAATTAAGACATCTGTAAACGACTACTCATGGCAGGAACTTGCAACTATTTCAGCCGAGATTTCTGCCGCAGGGGACGAAATGGGTGGTATTGAGGTTGCAAAGAAATACAACCTTTGTAATCCTGACGGCACCCTTGATGGCACCCAAATTAAAACTGTTTTTTCCAAAGATGTTTCTTGGAGTTCGCAAGTTCAGATTGTTGGGTTTAACCATGATGACAAGTCAGACGGTTCGGGCAAAGCTGGAATTAGCTTTATATTTAAAGACTGCATCGAGGAGCGCGGCATGAATTCAAGTAGTTCTAGCAATAATGGTGGTTGGGAAGCGAGCGAAATGCGTACCTGGCTCAATTCGTCATTTGTTGCAGACCTGAGTTCGGATCTTAGTTCAATTATTGTTTCTGTTGACAAACTGACCAACAATACTGGTGAGACCAGCAGTACATCTTCTGTTACCACAACATCCGATCTGATTTGGCTACCGAGTTCCAAAGAATTGTGTGGTGATGTTGAAAAGTTTATTTTGCCAGCACATGATGACATTTTTAATAGCGAAGGCATGGAGTACAAGCTTTATAGGGATGCTTTAGTTAAACCCGATGATTCCAACAATATTCTTGTTAAAGGCTTTGAGAACCTCGATTCGTACGCCTGGTGGGGTCGCTCCCCAAATCCGGCCAACTCGAGTTGTTTCCTGAATGTTAACAGGGACGGTGAACCCCTTCTTAAAGATGGAACTGCATACTATTTGTATGGTGTTGTCCCTGGCTTCTGCATCTAGCCAGCTGTTGATTACACCTCCCTATGACGAGATGACGAAGGATGGACAGATTGTTTCTTCATTATAAAAAGCAGTATGTTTCGCTTACATCATTGCTAGTTTTCACAATGTTGCTCATGCTGTTCTTGTCGGGCTGTATGGCAAGTGGCCCTGCTTCATCGGGTGCTTCTTCAGGCGCTGTTTCGAGTGCGGTTGATTATTCAACTGACGCAAATGTGGAACTGGTGGGCACATGGACGGGAAAGCTTGCCAAGACGGACACCAACTACGCCTGCTATGGTGCCCAACAAAACCCCATCGAGATTACTATTCACGACATCGATTCCTTGGGCAAGATGCACGTGGACGTAAAGGTGCTCTTCCATGGGCATGCGCGCAACGACCTAACGAGTGACGTGGAATCGGCGCCGGGGGATAACTACCAGGAGTTTAGCGACTTGCTGACCACGCTTGAAAACAAGAAGTTCAAGTTGACCATTCCCGAATCCGACATTCAGGGTGCCAGAGACCTTGAGATTAAAGCGGTGTATAACGACAGCTATTCCACCGCACCCCAGCTTGAAGTAACAGTTAAAAGCGGTGTTAAGACCTACACCACCGACGAATTTATGCTTACTAAAGTGGAGTAACATTGAGTTGTTTCAAGCGAGCGCAACAGTAGGCGCCCAGCTGTTTGATATTGCGTAACGTAACGATTTTAGTTACGTTACGCAATTTTGATCTTGGTATTAGGTCTTGCTGAAATAATTGAAAACCCTAACGTTTGCGTTATATTTTTTGCAAAATCGTTAACGCAAAAAACTCTAACGAAAGCGTTAGAGTTTTTAGGAAACCATAGCTGATTGAGCTTTTAGTAGTGTGCTAAACCAAGCCGTCTTTCTTGTCGTGTTCAACCGGTAAGTGGGCGGCCTCTTCGTCTGCCTTGCGAATGGCCACACGGCGAATCTTTCCGTTGACCGTCTTAGGCAATTCGTCTACGTAGTCCACGATGCGCGGGAACTTATAAGGCGCCGTTTCCTGCTTCACATAGGTCTGCAGTTCCTTGGTTAGTTCGGGCGTTCCTTCAAATCCTTCTGCCAACACGATGGTGGCCTTCACGGCATAGCCGCGCAGTTCGTCGGGTACGCCAGTAACTGCCACTTCACGCACGGCGGCATGTTCAAGCAGTACGCTTTCAATTTCGAAGGGGCCAATGCGGTAACCGCTCGACTTAATAACGTCGTCGTTGCGGCCCACATACCAAATATAGCCGTCTTCGTCGTACCAGGCGGTGTCGCCCGTATGGTACCAACCGTCATGGATGGCCTCGGCTGTCTTTTCGGGGTTTTTGTAGTATTCCATCATGATGCCGTGGGTGTGTTCGTCCATCTTGATGCAAATTTCACCCGTCTGACCTGGGCGGGCAGGGGTGCCGTCATCCAGTTGGATTTGTAATTCATACTGCGGGGAAGGCTTGCCCATGGACCCAGGGCGTGGGGTAGAACCCACCAGGTTAGCGATGGTTAGCGGCGTTTCGGTCTGGCCAAAGCCTTCGTAGATGGTAAGGCCCGTGTGCTCTTTCCAGTAGTCGAAGAGGTCGGGGTTCAATGCTTCACCCGCGGTGGAACAATGCACTAAGCTTGCCAGGTCGAACTGGTCCACGTCGGCTTCCATAAACATACGATACATGGTAGGCGGGCAGCACAGGGTGGTCACTTGGTACTTGCCTATGAGTTCTAAGATTTCCTGCGCGTCGAAGCGGTCGAAGTCGTAGGCCAGGCAGCAAGCTTCCATGAGCCACTGGCCATAGTACTTGCCCCACACAGCCTTGCCCCAGCCCGTGTCGGCAATGGTGAAATGCACGCCGCCGTCGGACTGCACGTTGTGCCAATGCTTGGCAGTAACCGTGTGCGCCACGGCATAGCCGCTGTTATGGAGCACCATTTTGGGGTTGCCGCTGGTGCCACTGCTGAAATACATGAGGAAGGGGTCGGCCGCCTTCGTTTCGCGGCGTTCGAATTCGGCAGGAGCAGCAAGTAGTTCGGTGTTGAAGTCGATCCAGCCTTCGCGTGTGGCAGCCGCCTTGCACAGGCCGTCTGGGCCTGAAAGGGCAGGGCCAAAGCCTGCGGCTTCAGGGTCTTCGCAAGTGCCACCGCCGGCGCCGCCCACAAGCATCTTTACTTGCACGCTTGGGCAACGGGGGGCAGAAGCGTCGACCACGTCGGCAATGTAGCCCACGTCGGTGCAGATGACCGCCTTGATTTCAGCACTTTGCAGCCTATAGTCCAGGTCGTGTTCTTTGAGCATGAAGGTGGCAGGCACCATGACCGCACCCAGCTTGTGCAGGGCGGTGGCCACAAACCAGAATTGATAGTGGCGGCGCAGAATGACCATGACCATGTCGCCGCGACCAATGCCATGGGCTGCCAGCACGTTCGCGGTTTTGTCCGACCATAGTTTCATATCGGCGAAAGTAAAGTGGTGTTCTTCGCCTTCAGGGTTACACCACAGCAGGGCAGGGCGGCTTGGCTCGGCCTGGGCAATGTCGTCTACGACGTCGTAGCCAAAGTTAAAGGTTTCGGGGTAGTTTGCACGGAAGAATTGCAGGCTGCCGTCCAGCCCATAGCGTTCTTCAACAAATTGTTCGTTTATCTTTCTCATCGTTTTTCTTTCATGAAGCGGGCAGCGCGAAGCTGCAAAGGACAGGTCGTGGTGTTTTAGGTGCTAACAGGTATTCCTGCGCACCTAGCTAATCGACTCTTCCTTTGGCTTCATGACCAGGGCGAGGAAGGTGCACGGCTCGCCACCGATGGCTATCATGCCGTGGCCGCGGCTACTGTCGTAAAGCAGTGTGTCGCCCGGTTCTAATTCTTCAATATGGTCTTCGTAGGCAAAGCGTAGTTTGCCCGAAAGCACGTAGTCAAACTCCTGGCCTTCGTGGTAGGACAGGTGGATGGGTTCGTTCTGCTCTTCTTCCAGGTAGGGGGCCGTTACCAGGAACACGTCGCAGAGGCGGTTCTTCAAAAACGGCGCCTTGTGCAGGTATTCGAAGCCTTCGCGGCGCTTGATGGAAAGGCCATCAGCCGCGCGTACGAGGGAATAGCCACCCAGGTGGGGGCTTTCACCGGTAAGCAGCTCGATAACGTCCACGCCCAGGGCGTCAGCACACTTGGAAAGGAAGGTGAAGGTGAGGTCCACTTCGCCCGATTCCTGCGCCAGATAGTTTTCAACGCTGCGGTCGGTGGCAGCCGCCATGTCTTCGGCGGTCAGCTCCAGGTCTTCGCGCAAAAGGCGAATACGCTGGGCAATTTCTTTGATATTCGTATCCATGCCGTTTCTCCTGTGCAATTCGAATACTAAGAGGGGTGCGGTGTGCCTTGTCCGAAGCGTGGCGGCAAGGATAAGGCGCACCGACCCCTCGTCAATACAATCGAATGGGCCATAGTTGTCATTCGATTATAGCCACCTTTGGCAGAAATAGTGACCTTGTTGCAGATGAAATCGGTGTTTTGTGTTTCAATACACAGAGAACATAAAGGAAGTGATTTACGTATGAATACAGAAAGTAACAGCGTGGTAAATATGCCCGCGAGCCTCCTTTCCCTGCCGCCTGTGGTGGTGGTGCTCGGGCATTATGGCGTGGGGAAGACCAATTTTTCGCTCAACTTGGCCTACGACCTGGCAGCAGCGGGCAAGCAGGTTACGCTTATCGACCTGGACATTGTGAACCCCTATTTCCGCAGCAGCGACCATGTTGAAGCGCTCGCAGCAGCGGGCATTAGTATGCTTTGCCCCCAGTCGGCCAACACGGCCCTCGATGCCCCCATGCTCAATGTAGCTATCGATACTGCCATCGAAGACGCACAGGCGGGTAGCAACCATGTTTGCATCATCGACGCAGGCGGCGACGACGTGGGTGCCACGGCTCTTGGGCGCTTCTCCAAGCTTATTAAACAGGGCGACCATGCGGTGCTTTACGTGGTCAATGGTCTGCGCGAACTTACCAAGCAGCCCCAGGAAGCGGCCGACCTGCTTCCCGAAATGGAATTCACGAGCCACTTAACGGCGACCCACGTGGTTAACAACACTCACCTCATGGACGCCACCGACGAAAGTGTGGTGGCACGCGGCATTGAATTTGCTGAAGAAGTGGCTCGCATCCTCGGTTTACCCTTGGTATGCACAGCTGTTCCCCTCGCAACTGAAGCGGGTAGCGTCAACCTGCTTACGCCCGCGGCCCAGCAGCTCAAAGAATCCATCGATTCAGGTAAATTGACGTGCGAAAACTGCTATTTTGTGCGAATATATGTAAAGAAGCCTTGGGACTAGTACGTAGAAGCATTTTTTAGCTGAAAAGCGCATCGAAATCCTAAGGAAAAAGTGCCCGCTCGGGCAGGAGAGCAAGGAGCTGATGTTTATGGCTCATATTTCAGTAGAAGATACGTATTGCAAGGGCTGTGGGCTCTGCGTTGACGCGTGTCCGGTCCACATTCTGGAGTTGGATCAGGACCGCATTAATGCAAAGGGTTACCATCCAGCACATTGCATCGACGACGACGCGTGCACGGGTTGTACGAGCTGTGCCACCATGTGCCCCGACGTTGCCATTACGGTATATAGGTAGGAGGTGCGCCATGGGTGAAAAAGTTTTAATGAAGGGTAACGAAGCGCTGGCCGCTGCCGCCGTACGTGCGGGCTGCCGTTTTTACTTCGGGTATCCCATTACGCCGCAGACCGAATTGGCTGCCTACATGAGCAAGATCATGCCCAAGGTGGGCGGGACCTTCCTGCAGGCTGAAAGCGAAATTTCTGCTATCAATATGCTTTACGGTGCCGCTGCTGCGGGTGCACGTGCCATGACCAGTTCGTCTTCGCCGGGCGTGAGCCTGAAAGGCGAAGGCATTTCCTACATGGCCGGTGCCGACCTACCGGGCGTTATCGTCAACGTTGAACGTGGCGGCCCGGGCCTGGGTTCCATTCAGCCTTCTCAGCAGGACTATTGGCAGGCAACGCGCGCCATGGGGCATGGCGACTTCTTCCAGATTGTCTATGCGCCCAACACCGTACAGGAAATGGCCGACATGATTTTCACGGCATTTGAAAAGGCCGACGAATACCTAACGCCAGTTATGATTTTGGCCGACGGCTTGCTCGGCCAAATGATGGAACCGGTCGAACTGCCCGACGAAATTGGCGAACTGCCCGAAAAGCCCTGGGCAACCACGGGCACCAAGGGCAAGCGTGAACACAACATTGCCAATTCGCTCTACCTGCAGTCCAACGAACTGGAAGCCAAGCTGCTGGAACGCGCCAAGCGCTACGAAATTATCCTGGACAAGGAACAGCAAAGCGAAGGCTTCATGCTCGACGACGCCGAAATCGTACTGGTCGCCTTTGGTGCGAGCAGCCGCATTGCACGCAGCGCTGTAGTGAAGGCGCGCGAAGAAGGTATCAAGGTTGGCCTGCTGCGCCCCATTACGCTGTGGCCCTTCCCGGCGAAGGCCCTGGAGGCCACAATGGGTACCGCAAAGGCGTATCTGTCCGTGGAAATGAATATGGGCCAGATGGTCGACGACGTCCGCCTGGTGGTAGGCAAGGACGTTCCTGTGGAACACTTTGGTCGTACGGGCGGCATTATTCCTACGCCCGACGAAGTACTTGAAGCAATTCGCACCTTAAACGCGAAAGTAGGTGAATAGCATGGCTGAAGAACAAGTAGTATTTGAACGCCCGAAGACTTTAACCACCAAGCCCACGCACTATTGCCCGGGTTGCGCCCACGGCATTGTGCACCGCTTGGTTGCAGAATCCATCGATGAGCTGGGCAAAGGTGGCGACGCCGTTGGTGTTGCCCCTGTTGGTTGCTCGGTTTTGGCTTATGACTATTTCAGCTGCGACATGATCGAAGCTGCCCATGGTCGTGCGCCTAGTGTGGCAACGGCCGTGAAGCGCGTGCACCCTGAAAACCTCGTGTTTAGCTATCAAGGCGACGGCGACCTGGCTTCCATCGGTATGGCAGAAACCGTTCATGCAGCCACGCGTGGCGAAAACATTACCGTCATCTTCTATAACAATGCCATCTATGGCATGACGGGCGGCCAGATGGCACCCACTACGCTGCCGAACCAGGTAACGCAGACGAGCCCCTACGGCCGCAACACGAAGGAAGCGGGCTACCCAGTGCGCGTGTGCGAACTGCTTGCTACGCTCGACGGTGTGGCTTACGCCGAACGCGTGACCATCGACAAGCCGGCAAGCGTGCGTAAGGCTAAGAAAGCCATCAAGAAGGCCTTCGAATACCAGATGGAAGGCCGCGGCTATACCATCGTTGAAATTGTGGGTACCTGCCCAACTAACTGGGGCATGACGCCTAAGGACGCCATCGGCTGGCTGGAAGAAAATATGCTTCCATACTACCCGCTGGGTGTGTACCGCGACTGCGTCGAAGAAGGTTTTGAAACGGCCGCCGAAGCAGCGCTTGCGCGCGCCAAGGACGTGCCCATTGTTACGGGGGGTGTTGCATAATGGCCCAGCGTGAACTTTCTATCGTGCTTTCTGGCTTTGGTGGCCAGGGCTTGCTGTTTGCAGGCAAGGTAATTGCGCAGGCTGGCTTGCTGGAAGACCGCCATGTTTCGTGGCTGCCTTCCTATGGTCCTGAAATGCGCGGCGGTACTGCCAGCTGTTCCGTTGTGCTTTCCGACGAACCAGTTGGGTCGCCCCTGGTTACGGCGCCGAATGTGCTCATTGCCATGAACCAGCCTTCCATCGACAAGTTTATTGGCGAAGTGGAAAGCGGCGGGCTCGTGCTGGCAGACTCTTCGATGATCCAAGACATGCCTTCGCGTGACGACGTGACCATTCATACGGTACCCGCAACGAACCTGGCCTACGAAAATGGCTTCAAGACTTTGGCGAACATTATTCTGACGGGCAAGCTCTTTGCGGAAACCGAGTTCTGTGAAAAGCAGACCCTGCTGGATGCGGTCGCCAAGTGTGTGCCGCCCAAAAAGCAAGAGCTGCTCGAGCCAAACCTCAAGGCCCTCGAACTTGGCATGAGTCTCTAGGAGAAGAAGTGACACAGGAAGAAAAGGACCTATTAGAGATAGGTCAGAGGCTTTGCGGGCTGCGTGAGGCCTGCGATGTGACTGTTGAAGAAATGGCTGCGGACCTGAACGTGCCTATTGAAACCTATGAAGCATGGGAGGCAACCGGCAAGGACGTACCTATTTCTGCTATCTACCATATGGCACGCAAGTTTGGCGTGGAGTTCACGGAAATCTTGACGGGCACGGCCGCCAAGCTGAACACCTTCCAGGTGGTGCGTGCAGGGCAGGGCAAGAACGTGGAGCGCTACCCGGGCTACCATTACGACGATCTTGCCTGGCGCTATGCCGACAAGATTATGCAGCCCCTGGAAGTAGTGCTCGACCCGTCCGACGAACCTGCCAAGCTGGTTAGCCATGGTGGTCAGGAATTTAATCTGGTGCTGGAAGGTATCGTCATCGTGTCCTGGGAAGACCAGGAGTTCGTTCTTGAAACGGGCGACAGCATTTATTTCAACCCGTCGCACCCGCATGGGCAGCGCTGCGGGGGGAGCGTCCCAGCCAAATTCGTCACCATCATTGCAGAGTAAGACATGGATTACGTTTTACAGAAATATTGCCCGCGGATTGACTTCGATTCCTACGAAGACTTCTTCGAGAACTTCGCCATCGACGTTCCCGAAGACTTCAATTTTGCCTATGACGTAGTTGACGAATGGGCGGCGGTGGAACCTGAAAAGCGGGCGCTTGTGTGGTGCAACGATGCGGGTGAAGAACGTGTTTTCAGCTTTGCCGACATCAGCCGTCTTTCCAACCAGGCTGCCAATGCCTTTGTTGAATTGGGTATTGGCAAGGGCGACGTGGTCATGTGTATACTGCGCCGCCGCTGGGAATACTGGGTGGTGGCTACGGCGCTCTGCAAGATTGGCGCGACCATTATTCCCGCCACGCTTCAGCTGACCACGCACGACATTGTTTATCGCGCAAACACGGCAAACGTGAAAATGCTCGTGTGCGTAGACGACGACTATGTGGCAGGGCAGGTGGAAGCGGCCTTGCCTGAAGCGCCAAGCATCGTAAACAAGGTGCTCGTGGCGGGACAGCGCGAAGGCTGGCTTTCATTCGACGCCTTGCTCGAAGCGGCCCCAGAAACCTGGGAACGTCCCACGGGCAGCGCAGCCACTACCAGCAAAGACACCATGCTTATTTATTTCACGAGCGGCACCACGGGCAACCCCAAGGCCGTTATGCACAACTTTGCTCATCCTTTGGGGCATATCATTACAGCGAAATATTGGCAGCAGGTTCAAGAAAACAAGCTGCACATGAGCGTGACCGATTCAGGCTGGGCAAAATTCGGTTGGGGCAAGATCTACGGCCAATGGATTTGCGGTGCGACTATCTTCTGCTACGACATGGACAAGTTTGTTCCCGCTCAGCTGCTGCAGAAAATGCAAGACTATAAGCTCACCACCTTCTGTGCACCACCGACCATGTATCGCTTCATGCTTCAGGAAGACGTGGGTTCCTTCGATCTTTCAAGCATTGAAAACTTTGCTACGGCGGGTGAGCCCCTGAATGCCGAAGTGACCATCCAATGGGAGCAATTCACGGGCAAAATAATCCGTGAAGGTTTTGGCCAAACCGAAGGCCCCGTGCTGTTGGCAACCTTCCCGTGGATCGAGCCTAAGCCAGGTTCCATGGGTAAGCCTTCGCCACTGCTTAATATCAAGCTGCTCGACGAAGACGGTTACGAAGTTCATGACGGTGACGAAGGCGCCATCTGCGTAACGGGCCTGCGCGAAGCCTACCCGCCGGGCTTGTTTGTGGGCTACTTCAATAACCCCGAAAAGACCGAGGAAGCCGTGGGTGGCGACTATTACAATCTGCACGACATGGCTTGGCGCGATTCGCATGGCTACGTAAGCTTCGTGGGCCGCAACGACGACGTCATTAAATGTTCGGGCTACCGCATTGGGCCTTTTGAAGTGGAGTCTGCCCTGGTCAAACACCCCGCCGTGGTGGAATGTGCGGTCACGGGCGCGCCAGACCCCGTGCGTGGCTTGGTCGTAAAAGCCACTGTGGTATTGGCGAAAGGCTTCGAGGCTAGCGAAGAACTCACCAAGGAACTTCAGGCCTTCGTGAAAAAGGAAACCGCGCCGTATAAGTATCCTCGCATCGTGGAATACGTCGACGAACTTCCCAAAACTGTCGGCGGCAAGATTAAGCGCAAGCTTATTCGCAGCCTAGACGGCGTTGTTGAAGACGAAACCAAGATTCATTCACCTGCCGGCGACCACCACAATCCCGACGACGCCTACTAGCGCCCTTCATTTGCGCGCTTAGCTTGCCGTTAAGCGCCGAGTTGTCATATACGGGCGTAATAGCACCATAATGCGCTGGGATCGCGCGCAGCGTCATGTCGTATGATATAGTATCAATGCCCTTTAAAGGCGGTACCGAGAGACCGACAAGGAGTGCTTATGAGTGAATCTATTCACGCGCCTGGTGCTACCCAGGTAAAGTCCATTTGCATGGACGAATCCGAAATCGAGCGTACGCTTACGCGCATTGCTCACCAAATCCTCGAAGCAAATAATGGCGCTGAAAACATTGCCCTCGTGGGCATTGTGACGCGCGGCGATATCCTGGCGAACAAGCTGGTCGCAAAGATCCAGGAAATCGAAGGGGTGGAAGTCCCGTTCGGCCATCTGGACATCAGCTTTTACCGCGACGACTTTGCCACGCGCCTGGCGCCTGCGGTGCACGAAACGCGCATCAGTTTCAACATCGACGGCAAGGACATCGTGCTTGTGGACGATGTGCTCTACACCGGCCGTACCATTCGCGCCGCGCTCGATGCCCTCATGGACATGGGCCGTCCGCGCACGGTGCAGCTGGCTGTGTTGGTCGACCGCGGCCATCGGGAACTGCCCATACGCGCCGACTTCGTGGGCAAGAATGTGCCCAGTTCGTCGGACGAAAACGTGCGCCTGTTCCTCAAAGAGCTCGACGGCGTGAGCGAAGTTGCCATCTTGCAGCTTGAAGAAGGTGCGCGCGCGGGAAGTGCTCCCGTTGCACCTGCGCTCGCGAACGCGGAAGGCGGTGAGTAGCATGGCTTTTAACCACAAGCACCTCATCGACATTACGGAATATTCTGCCGAAGACATCATGACCATCCTTGAAACGGCCAAGACGCTTTCTGAAGTGAACGAGCGCCGCATCAAGAAGGTCCCCACACTGCAGGGTTACACCGTGGTTAATATGTTCAATGAGCCTTCCACGCGCACACGCTCGAGCTTTGAACTGGCCGAAAAGCGCATGAGCTGCGACACCATTAATTTTGGTGGCAGTTCAACTTCAGCGGTTAAGGGCGAAAGCCTGGTCGACACCATGGAAACCCTGAATAGCTACAAGATCGACCTGGTGGTTATCCGCGACAAGCATGCGGGTGCCCCCCAACTGGTAGCCCAGCACACGTCGGCCCACGTGGTTGACGCGGGCGACGGCAAGCACCAGCACCCCACGCAGGCCCTGCTTGACCTGTATTCCATCTGGCAAGAAAAGGGTAGCTTCGAAGGGCTGAACGTGGCCATCGTGGGCGACATCTTGCATTCGCGCGTGTGTGGGTCCTTGGTGCCAGCGCTCAAGATTATGGGCGCGAAGGTAACCCTGGTGGCGCCACAAACCTTGCTGCCGGCACGCCCCGACGTGCTGGGTGCCGACTATGTTTCAAGCAACTTGGATGAAGTGCTGCCTGAAATGGATGTTATGTACATGCTGCGTGTTCAGCGCGAACGCCTCGAGGAAGCACCTTTCCCGAGCGAACGTGAATACCACATGCTCTTTGGCTTAACCCAGGCCCGCGATGCCCTCATGAAACCGGATGCGCTCATCTGCCACCCGGGCCCCATTAATCGCGGCGTGGAACTCGACTCATTCATGGCCGACCACCCCACGCGTTCGGTCATTTTAGACCAGGTGTACGCGGGCATTTGCACGCGCATGTCGGTCCTGTATTGGCTTCTTGGAGGAAATGAAAATGGCTCTGCTTCTTAAAAATGTTCAAGCGGTTGACCCGCAGCTTTCTATGAATCAATTCTGCGACATTGTCGTGCGTGACGGCAAGATTGTCGAAGTGGGGCAGGACCTTTCAATCGAAAAAGGCGAAACCCGCGACATGGCAGGTAAGTATTGCATCCCCGGCTTGGTGGACATGCACGTGCACCTGCGCGACCCCGGTCAAGAACACAAGGGCGACATTGCAAGTGAAACGCGGGCGGCGGCCAAGGGTGGCTTTACGGCCGTGTGCTGCATGCCGAATACCAAGCCCACCATCGACAATGCCGACGTGGTTGAATATGTGCTCAAGCGCGCTGCCGAAGTGGGGAAGTGCCGCGTTCATGTGGCAGGTGCTTGCACCAAAGGCCTGCAAGGCGTTGAGCTTTCTGAAATGGGCGACATGCGTGCCCATGGTGCGGTGGCCTTCACGGACGACGGGCGCGGTGTGCAAGATTCAGGTATGATGCGCCGCGTGATGGACTACGCGCATCAGTTTGGCTGCGCTGTAATGAGCCACTGTCAGGACGAAGGCTTGGTGGGCAAGGGCCAGGTTAACGAAGGCGTGGTTTCCACGCGTCTTGGCATGGCTGGCTGGCCTGCTGAAGGCGAAGAGCTGCAGATTCAACGCGACATTGCACTTTCGCGCCTGACGGGCACTGCCTTGCACATCCAGCACATTAGCACGCGCCGCGGGCTCGACCTGGTGCGCGCTGCCAAGGCTGAAGGCCTGCGTGTGACCTGCGAAGTAACGCCGCAGCACCTGTTCTTAAACGAAGATGTTATTGGCGCGGACTACAACACGAATTTCAAGGTGAACCCGCCGCTGCGTACCCAGGACGACAATGAAGCGCTCATCGAAGGCGTTATCGACGGCACCATCGACTGCATTGTTACTGACCACGCGCCCCATGCGCCCTGGGAAAAGGACTGCGAATTTGAAGAGGCGCCCTTTGGCATGATAGGTCTGGAAACGTCGCTTGCACTTATCTGGACCCAGCTGGTTGAACCTGGCGTTATCCACTTGAACCGCATGATTGAACTGATGGCTATTAACCCGCGACGCATCTTGGGCGTCGAAAAGGTCAGCTTCGTCGAAGGAAGCACGGCCGACTTCACCATCTTCGATTCTGAAGCAAAGTGGACGGTCGACGCGGATTGTTTTGCCAGTAAGTCGCTTAATTCACCCTTCATGGGGGCCGAACTTACTGGGCGTGTGACCGACGTGTACCTGGGTGGTTATGCCACCTTGCAAGATGGTGAAATTGTTGAATAGACATTTGAAAGGGGGTTGCACATGGAAAGAACGGGCTTAATTGAAGAGGCGGCACAGATTGTTTCTAATGAACAAGCCGCCGAAAGGCTTTACTTTATCGAATTGCGTAGCCCTCAGATTGCCCATGCCATAAAGCCAGGGCAGTTTGTCCATATGCAAATCCCTGGTATGCCCGACAAGATTTTACGCCGACCGTTTTCGGTGTATATGGCCGACCGCGCTAATGGCGTGCTGACCATTTTGTACCAGGTCGTGGGCACCGGAACCGAACATTTAAGCAGTCTTGAAGCAGGCCAGACCTGCAGCCTTATTGGCCCGGTGGGCAACACCTGGGCGCCACCTGCGGGTGCGCGCTGCCTGCTGGTTGCTGGTGGCGTGGGCGCAGCCCCCTTGTTCATGCTTGCCGAAGAACTTGCCCAGGCGGCACAAGGCTTGCACGTGGTTTTGGGCGCGCAGACCAAGGGCGCGCACGTCACGCTTGCAAGCTACGAAGCCCTACCCAATACCACGCTTGCGGTGGCAACCGACGACGGCAGTTTTGGCCACGCGGGTTTTTGCACCCAGCCAGCCCAAGACGCTATTGCGTCGGGCAACTTCGACTACGTGGCAGTATGCGGGCCCGAGCCCCTTATCAAGATTGTTGCCGGCATGGCGCAAGAAGCGGGTCTTCCGTGCGAAGTTTCGCTTGAGCGCCGCATGGCCTGCGGCGTGGGCGCCTGCCTTTCGTGCGTGGTGGACACGACGGCGGGTAAGAAGCGCTGCTGTGTGGACGGGCCCATTTTCCAAGCAGCGGAGGTGGTGTGGTAATGGCTGGCATAAACATGGCCGTGAATCTGGGCGGCCTGCACATGAAGAACCCCGTTACCGTTGCTTCAGGAACCTTTGCGGCGGGGCGTGAATACAACGACTTCTTCGACATCGCGCAGCTGGGCGCCATAACCACCAAGGGCGTTTCGCTCCATGGTTGGGAAGGTAACGAAAGCCCCCGCATGGCAGAAACCGCCAGTGGCATGCTCAATTCCATTGGCCTGCAAAACCCCGGTGTGGCTGCCTTGCGTGAAAAGGACCTTGCCTGGCTTGAAGGCAAAGACGTGCCCGTTATCGTGAACGTGAGCGGCCACAGCTTCCAGGAATACGTAGACGTTATTGAAGCGCTTGAAGAAGACGTGCGCGTTTCAGCTTATGAAGTGAATATCAGCTGCCCCAACGTGGACGAAGGGGGCATGACCATAGGCACCCATGTTCCGAGTGTGGAAACGGTAGTGGGCATGTGCCGTGCTGCCACTAAGCGCCCGCTTATCGTAAAGCTTTCACCCAACGTTACCGACATTTGCGAAATTGCTCGCGCTGCTGAAAGTGCTGGCGCCGATGCGCTTTCGCTCATTAACACCTTGCTCGGTATGGCCATAGACGCACGTACGCGTAAGCCTCAGTTGGCCCGCGTGGTGGGTGGCCTTTCGGGGCCGGCGGTCAAGCCCGTTGCTTTGCGTATGGTATGGCAGGTCCATCAGGCAGTTTCCGTTCCACTCCTTGGCATGGGCGGCATTAGCAACGGCACCGACGCAATTGAATTCATGCTTGCGGGTGCCACGGCGGTGGCCGTGGGTACGGCAAACTTCGTTAACCCGCGTGCTGCCCTTGACGTGGTGCAGGGCATCGAAGCCTACTGTGAAGAACAAGGCGTGGCAGACGTAAACGAACTGATAGGAGCGCTGCAATGCTAGATTTTGTTCAAGTTCCCCAGAAGGACCGTATTATCGTGGCGCTTGACTGCGATATGTCGCAGGCGCTCGACTTGGCCGAAGCACTGCAGGGGCAGGCTTCGTGGCTCAAGGTAGGCATGACGCTCTATTATTCGCAGGGCCCGCGCATCGTGTATGAACTGAAAGAAATGGGCTATAAAGTCTTCCTCGACCTGAAGTTTCACGATATCCCACATCAGGTGCGTGGGGCGGCGGCTTCTGCTACGCGCAACGGTGCCGACATGATAACCATGCATGCCCTGGGTGGGGCAGCCATGATGCAGGCTGCGGTCGAAGGTGCCCAGGCGGCGGCTGACGACTTTGGTTTGGACCTTCCCATTATGTTGGGCATTACCGTGCTCACGAGTATGGACGCGGCAAGCTTGGCGGCGTGCGGCATCGAACGTGGAGTAAATGACCAGGTACTAGAAATGGCTAAGCAGGCTCAGGCGGCAGGTCTTGCAGGCGTGGTGGCTTCACCGCAGGAAGCGGCAGCCTTGCGTACGCTTTTGGGTGAAGACGCTTATATTGTTACTCCTGGCGTGCGGCCAGCCGGTGCAGAATTGGGTGACCAAAGCCGCGTGGCAAGCCCGGCGGATGCCTTTAGCGCAGGGGCAAGCCATATTGTTGTGGGCCGCCCCATAACCCAGGCAAGCGACCCTGCGGCGGCATTTGAAGCCATCGCCCAGAGTCTCTAAACCTTATTGCGCATACAGTCAATACTTCTGTAAAAAACAGCAAAAGTGCTGTTCAATTCCAAAAAATTGTTTATAAGCACCGTCCTTTGTGCTAGGATACGTATATCGTTGTAGGAGAAAAAGGAGTACGTATTATGGCTATTCCACAGCTTAGTCCAGCAGAGCGCCAGGCCGCTCTTGAAAAGGCAAAGGCTGCTCGCATCAAAAGAGCAAAGGTTCGCGACGACCTGAAAAGTGGCAAGCTCACTTTGAAGAAGGTTCTTGGCATGAAGGACGACCCGGTAGTAGGTCGCATGAAGGTTTCCACGCTTATTGAAACCATGCCTGGTTACGGTAAGGCCAAGGCCGAAAAGATCATGGCTGAACTTCACATTGCTGAAAGCCGTCGTCTGCGCGGTTTGGGCGAACGTCAGGAAGCTGCGCTTCTGGAGCGCCTCAGCTAGTGGCAAACGGTAAGCTGTTTGTAATTTCTGGGCCATCAGGTGCTGGCAAAGGCACACTGGTGGCTCGTATTTTGAAGCGGATACCCCAGGCGTGGGTGTCCGTTTCTGCCACTACTCGCAAACCACGCAAAGGGGAGCGCGACGGCGTCCATTACTTCTTCTTAAGCGACGCCGAATTCGACAAGCTTATTGAAGAAGATGGCTTTCTGGAGTGGGCAAACGTGCATACGGCACGTTACGGGACGCCGCTATTTGCCGTTGAAGAACACCTTTCCAAGGGCGAAGCGGTGTTGCTTGAAATCGACGTCCAGGGTGGCCTGCAGGTGCGCGAAAAGTTCCCTGAAGCCATTCTGGTTTTTATTGAACCGCCCAGTATTGAAGAACTGCGCCAGCGCCTCGAGTCGCGTGCTACGGAGCCGCAAGATGTAATTGATGCGAGGATGAAGGTGGCAGAACTGGAAATGCGCGAGAAAATGAAGTATGATTTCGTGCTTGTGAATGATGATTTAGAGACTGCGACAGAAGACCTCGTTGCTTTTATCGAGTCCCACGCAGGAAAAGAAGAGGAATAGACATGAGCCTTATTGAACCGAAGATTGAAGAACTGCTTTCCGAAACCGACCAGGACCGTTTCCTGCTTTGCTCTGTTGCTTCGCATCGTGCGCACGACATTAACGACATGCTGCGTAGCCAGCGCGACCGTGCCATTCAGCTGCAGACGGCGGTTGAAGTGGCCCGTGCTTCGAAGAAGAAGCCGCTTTCGATTGCCTTTGACGAAATTTCAAAAGAAGAAGTTTCGTTCGACCCGAGCACTATCGACGCTCAGGCTCATTAATTAATCTTTCATATGGCTTCCTACCAGCGCATATGCCTGGTTCATTACCATGAAATTGGTCTGAAAGGCCATAATCGTCCTGCCTTTGAAACCCGCTTGGTGCGCAACCTTGAATTCCTTTTGAAGGCACAGCCCGTGCAAGACATCAAGCGCATTTCGGGGCGCATTCTCATTCGTTTTAGCGAAGATGCAAGTTATGAAGCGGTATGCGCAGCCGAAGCGCTGATCACCCGCATTCCTGGCGTAGCGCGCGTTTCGAGCGGTTATGTGTGCGAGCGTGAAATTGACCAGATGAATGAAGCGGCCGCCCAGGCCTTGGCCGACGTGGGCGCGTTTGAAAGCTTCAAGGTGGCGGCGCGGCGCAATCACACCGACTTTGAACTCGATTCGATGGAAATCAACCGAATCGTGGGCGCGCATTTGTGCGAACAATTCCCCGACGCGAAGGTGCAAATGAAGAACCCGAGCGTTGAAGTACGCGTGGAAGTTATCCAGGGCGCGAGTTATATTATGGCGCGTTCGACACGTGGCGTGGGTGGCCTGCCTGTGGGGGTGAGTGGGCGCCTGGTGTGCCTGCTTTCTTCAGGGATCGACTCGCCTGTGGCTACGTGGAAAATGGCGCGTCGCGGTGCGGTGTGTTATGGCATTCACTTTAGTGGGCGCCCCGCCGCGGCGGCAACGAGCGAATACCTGGTCGACGACATCGCCCATGTGCTTGAAAAAACCGGTTGTATTGCGCGTGTGTACGTGGTGCCTTTTGGCGAATACCAGCGACAGATTGCGGCCCTGGTGCCTGCGGACCTGCGCGTCATTATGTATAGGCGCCTCATGTTCCGTGTGGCAGAAGCTGTGGCGGGCCAGGTTGGTGCGCGTGGCTTGGTGACGGGGGAAAGCTTGGGCCAGGTGGCTTCGCAGACTCTCGACAATATTGTGGCAACCAACGACGCGGTAAGCCTGCCCGTTTTGCGCCCCCTGATTGGGTCCGACAAGCAAGACATTATCGAAGAAGCCCAGGCCTTGGGCACCTTTGAAATTTCAAGCCAGGATGCTACTGACTGCTGCACGCTCTTTATGCCCCGCAACCCCGAAACTCATGCTAAGTTGGACAAGGTGCGCGAAGCGGAAGCCCTGCTTCCGTTGGACAGTTGGATTGCTTCAATTCTTGAAGAAATTGAGGTGCACGACTATGCCTGTCCTGTCGTAAAAAACACGCCCACTGACCAGGTGTGAGACATTTCTGAGACCTTTCTGAGTAGCTTTTGTTGAGCTTTTTGCAGAGCTTTTCGAGACATTTTTGAGACCTTTTTGTTGTGCTTCCTGAGACCTTTTTTCCGTATGGTGGTACTACTGGGAAATAAGGGGGCAGCGCATGCCTTTTGTCGAATCGTCCAAAAGCCTGCGGTCGCAGGCCCATATGAGCGATGTAAAAACCCCTGTGCTCATTGGCATTTTGGTGCTCTTGGGCATGTGCTTAATGTTTTTCGGGGGCAATATTGTTACGGCCGCTTCAGGTACGTCGTTTGAAATAGAAAGTAGCGCAGCGGCGCAGCGCAGTACTGCGGGGGCTCCTTCTTCGGAAGAGGGCGTGGGCGAAGGTGCTGGAGCGTCTGCTTCGAGCGAAGCGGTGCCCGAACAGGTGGCTGAAGTCTTCGTATTCGTAAGTGGAGCAGTTCAATACCCCGGGGTGTATAAGCTGCCGGTCGACGCACGGGTTGGGGACGCAGTTAACAGCGCAGGGGGCTTTGCTGAAGGGGCGGCAACCGACTATAACAATTTGGCGCGATTGTTGGTGGACGGCGAACAGATTCACGTGCCGCTTTTAAGCGAAGTTGAAGCAGCGCAAGGGACTGGGCAGGTGGCCGCCACGCCCCAAGGTGCTGCCCCAGGTGGCGCAGCAGGAAGTGCCCCAGGTGGAGCGGCGGGCAGCGCGCCAGGGCAGGTCAATATAAACACAGCCACGCAAGCAGAATTGGAAAGCCTGCCTGGTATTGGCCCTGCTACCGCGCAAAAGATAATCGCCAGTCGCGAAAGCGAAGGCCCCTTTTCAACGCCCGATGAACTGATGCGCGTTTCGGGCATAGGGGAAAAGAAATATGAAGCCGTCGAAGGGCTTATCTGCGTATGACCACCAGGCCAGCTTCAAATACCAGCACCTTCTTTTTGGATGAGGCACCGCTTCCCCCTGAGGGCCGCAAGTCATTTCCGCAAAGGCCCACACTTCCGCCCCTATTCTATTGTGCGGCAAGTTTTTGGGCGGCTACCGCAGCAATACTAAGTCTTTTCCAACATGCGAGCCCTGAGCTTATTCTTTCACTTTCTCTCTGCGGGATTGTTGCTTCCGCAAGCTTAGGGCTAGCTCTGTACCTTAAGGGGCTTCGCCCCTTCTTGCTTGTGCTGTTGGGTATTTGTATGGGTCTGGCTTGTGCAGGGCAGGCGGCCTATAGTCTTCGCGCGGATACCATCCAGCTTGCTCAAGCAGGGGTGGATGACTATCGCTTTCAGATCATCGAAGATGTTTCCGAATCTGACTTTGGGGCGTATTGCCTGGCGCGGGCCTATAACCCAGAGGGGAAGAGTTACTTGGTGCGCGTTAATCTTCCCAAAGAAGTTCAGGCAGCTTGCTGGGACGTCTTTGAATTGCGCTGTGCCATACGCAAGCCTTCGCGGACGGCTGCGTCATATTACTGGCGCAAAGGTTGCGTGGGCTCCATCACGCCGTATCGTGTTGACGTGCATGCACCTGCAGGAATTTTGGGCTTAATTACCAGTGCGCGGCGGGCGGGCATCGAACAGTATAGTCAGCACAATTCGGAAGGGGAGCTCTTCCTTCGTTCCATAGTCTTTGGCGACCGAAGTGACCTATTCTCGAGCCCTCTTTACGGTTCGGTAAAGCGCGTGGGGCTTGCCCATATCGTTGCCGTTTCGGGTGCTCATTTGGGCATAAGCATTGCCTTCATAGCCGCACTTCTGCGCGCCCTGAAGGTGCCCCGAGGCGTGTCCTTGGGCATACAAGCGGCGGTCTGCGTGAGCTATGTATTATTCACGGGGGCGCCCCATTCGGCCATGCGCGCCTGCCTTATGGCGCTGTGCCTGCTTTTTGCGTTTTTCGGAAACCGCAGGTCATTCGCTCTGAATGCGCTTTCGGTTTGCGTCATTGTTTTTATTGCGCTTCAACCGCGCCTGTGCCTTTCGGTTTCGCTTTTGCTTTCAAGCCTTGCCACTTGCGGCATTATTTTGTTTTCGCCCTATTTCACGGCCTGGCTTCTTCATGCCAGTGGTGGCCGCTTTAAAGCCTTATGCGACATCTTGGGGATGACGCTTTCTGCCATCGTAGCCACCTTGCCAGTTACGCTTCCCTTGTTTAGCCAGTTTTCGCTTATTGCACCCTTGTCGAACCTCCTTACAGCACCACTCTTTTCCTTGCTCTGTGTGGGTGGCATGATTGCTGCTTTTCTTGGCGCCCTTGTGCCCGGCTTGGGCATTGCTGTGGGGCTTATGGTCTTGCTGGCCCAAGGCTTTAGCGACCTTGTTCACCTGCTTGCGGCGGTTCCCTTTGCCGCCATTGCCGTTAACGTTCCTACCTGGCTTTCCGCAGGTCTTTCCTTTTTGGGCGCCTGTCTGGTTTTGAAGCGCTGGCCGCGCCCCACGCGCACGCGAGCTCTTTCATGCCTTGCCGCCCTTCTGGCCTTTTTGGTTTCGGTGCTGGTGTTATTTCCCCATGCGCATGCAACTGAAATCATCATGCTCAACGTGGGGCAGGGCGACGCCTTCGTCTTGCGTAGTGGCACACAGGCGGTCCTCATTGACACGGGCAACCAGGAAGGCGCTGTGCTGAAGGGTCTGGCGCGTCACGACATTCGCCACCTCGACGCCATTATGGTGAGCCACCCCGACGACGATCATTGTGGCGCGCTTGCTACGGTTTGCGACTTCGTGGAAGTCGACCGCGTGCTGGTTGCCCAGGACTTGCTAGCTTGTACCTGCGCGAATTGCAGCAAATTGCGTAAAGATGCACCGTCGGGCCTACTTGTAGGACTTGCTGTTGGCGACGTGCTGAATTGGGGTCCGTTTTCAGCGCGCGTTATTCACCCCATCCGTTTTGCTGAAGAAGGCGGCAATGCCGACAGCTTAGTGGTCCATGTTGAAGTGGATGCAAACTGCGACGGCATAAGCGAAGCGTGCGCTTTGTTTTGTGGCGATGCAGAAAGCGAAGTCCTTGCGCAACTTCAGGAGCAGGGCCTGTTGGAACAGGTGGACATTTATAAGGTGGGGCATCATGGTTCGGGTGGAGCCTTCACCCCCGACCAACTTGGTATCTTAGCACCCAGCCTCGCTCTGGTAAGCGTGGGTGAAAACAATCGTTATGGCCACCCCAACGAAGAAGTCATTGACATGCTCGAACAGGCGGGCGCTGCGGTCTTGCGAACCGACCAAAGCGGGGATGTTATATGCAAATTAGACGCAACCCGCATAAGTGTGCAGACCGTCAAGTAGAATGTTCCTATGGCAGAAAAACAGCAACAAGCCCTTTTGCCCGCCTACTTGGTTACGGGCACCGACGAACTCAAGCGCCAAACGGTTGTGAAGCGTTTGCGTAAGCGTATCGAAGAAGAAGGGGATCTTTCCTTTAATTCGGACACCTTCAATGGCGAAACTGCCGAAGGTGAAGCCATTGTTGCAGCGTGTAATACCTTGCCCTTTGCTTCCAATGTTCGCTTGGTGCAGGTAGACGCAGTTGACCGCCTGAAAAAGGACGACCAGGAAGAGCTCATTAACTACCTTGCTTCTCCTAACGAAACTACGGTGTTGTGTCTAATTGCGAGCGGCTTGGCCAAGAACACGCGCTTGTACAAGGCGGTTGCCAAGTTAGGTGCGAATGCCATTATTGACTGTACGCCGCCGAAGCTGCGCGAATTACCCACGCAGGTGCGTGCTATGGCTACTGCTCATGGTGCGGTTATTACGGAATCTGCTGCAAGCTTGCTTGTGGACTTGGTGGGCGACAACACCGTGGCCCTCGACGCCGAATTGCAGAAGCTGGCCTTGGCACATCGGGGGAGCGACCCCATTAACGACAACGAAGTTGCTTCGATGGTCAGCCGTACGTCTGAAGTAAAACCCTGGGAATTTGTCGATGCCTTCAGCGAGCGTAATCTAGAAAAATGCCTTAAGCTGCGCACGCGTATGGAATCGACTACGCCCTATGCGCTCCTTGCCATGTGCGTAACGCGTGTGCGGGAACTGGTTGCGGCTCGCAGTTTTGGGGAACGCGGTCAGATTGGTGAACTGGCAGGCTACTTGGGCGTGCCTGACTGGCGCGTGAAAAACCATGCGCGCTGGGCACGGGCCTTTAGCGCAGACGAATTGCGTGCGGCCCTTGTTTCTGCGCGCGATGCCGAACGTGCCATGAAGAGTGGTGCCGACCCTGAAACCGCCTTCCAAGATTGGTATCTTAAGGTCATCGGCTGATAGGGTTCGGGTATCGCTATTTTGCGACCGCTTCCGCTGTTCAAGAAAAAGCCCATTTAGGGCTTTTTCTTTCATGCGCTCTCGCTTGACGCTCGTCAACTTAGTTAAGTGCAATTTTCGGCAACAGCGAAAATTGCGATATTTGAACTCACGACATCGCAAATAGCGATATCCGAACCCTATATCCCGCTATAACCCCAGCTCCCTGCAACAAAAAAGCCGCGTGCCGCGGCTTCTTTGTTCTTGATATGCGGATGAATCCGGATTATTCTTCAGTAGCTTCTTCAGCAGGAGCTTCCTCGGGAGCTTCTTCAGCAGGGGCTTCTTCAGCAGCAGCTTCTTCGCCTTCGGCGGCTTCAGCTTCAGCAGCTTCAGCGGCGGCAGCTTCTGCTTCGGCAGCAGCGGCTTCTGCTTCTTCCTTCGCGCGCTTTTCAGCGGCAGCAGCCTGAGCCTTCTGAGTTTCCTTGCGGTTCTTTTCCTTGGCCTTCTGAGCTTCTTCCATGGCCTTCTTGCGTTCGGCCTTAGCAGCAGCCTTCTTCGGGGCACCCGTCTTGTTTGGAGCCTTCTTTTCAGGGGCCTTATAACCAGCAATGTCTTCAGCTGTTGCCACAGTGTTGGCCAGCTTCATAACGCCGCTCTTGCGGTTGGCAGCCTGGTTCTTATGCAGAACGCCCTTGGTTACGGCGCGGTCCATGAGCTTGCAAGCCTTGTGGGCTGCAGCGATGGCTGCGGCACCGTCGCCAGCGGCAACCGCGTCCTTGACGGCACGCGTTGCGGTCTTGATTTCAGCACGAACAGCACGATTACGCATACGTGCTTTTTCGTTCGTTAAGTTACGTTTCTTCTGGCTTTTGATGTTCGCCACTTTGTTCCTCCAAATGTTTACTTACTTTTTGTTTTAAACGAAAACTACGAAATAGTACCACATGAACAAGGTATTTGTGGTCAATTGTTTGCAAAATAAATTCCTAACCACAAATTCGTCGCACAAACCCATGCTGCTGTGAATCTCGATATCTTGCGCACGCCGCCTTACGCGCCTGAAATCGGGCGCTACATACGGTATAGTAAGCAGGTTATGAGTATAGACCCACACTACATACGAAATTTCAGCATTATTGCTCACATCGACCACGGCAAGTCGACCTTGTCTGACCGCATTTTGGAACAAACGGGCACGGTGGCCAGCCGCGACATGACCGAGCAGTTGCTCGACTCCATGGACATTGAACGGGAGCGCGGCATTACTATTAAGAGCCAGGCTGTGCGTGTGGACTATGTGGCCGACGACGGGCAGACCTACCATTTCAACCTTATTGACACTCCGGGGCACGTGGACTTTACCTATGAAGTTTCGCGTTCGCTTGCGGCGTGTGAAGGCGCGGTGCTCGTGGTGGACGCCACCCAGGGCGTTGAAGCTCAGACGGTGGCAAACGCCATGATGGCCATGAATGCCAACCTCGAAATTATTCCGCTTATTAATAAGATCGACCTGCCTTCGGCCGACACCGAACGCGTGCGCGCAGAAATTGAAGAAGCACTCGCTCTTCCTGCCGACGATGCGGTTCTTGCCAGTGGCAAGACAGGCGAAGGCGTGCACGATTTGCTTGAATCAATCGTATATAACATTCCGTCACCCGAAGGTAATGCGGCGGCACCCTTGCGCGCCCTGATTTTCGATTCCTACTTTGATGCCTATCGTGGCGTGGTTGCCTTGGTGCGCGTGGTGGACGGCCAGCTTAAAACTGCCGAGCGCGTGCGCATGATGGCAACGGGCGCCGAAGCCCTGGTTGAAGAAGTGGGTATTCGCAGGCCCGCTGAAGTGCCTTGTGAAGCGCTCGGTGTGGGCGAAGTGGGTTACTTCGTTACGGGCTTGAAAGACCCTGCGCAGGTTAAAGTGGGCGACACCATTACCAACGCCACAGGTGGGGTAGAAGAGCCGCTGCCTGGCTATCGCGACGTGAAGCCCATGGTCTTTACCGGTTTGTTCCCCATAGATTCCGACGACTATGAAGACCTGCGCGACGCCCTCGAAAAACTTGCTTTGAACGACCCTGCCTTGGTCTACGAACCCGAAACGAGCCATGCCCTTGGCTTTGGTTTCCGCGTGGGCTTTTTGGGGCTGCTGCATATGGAAGTCGTGAAGGAGCGCCTCGAGCGTGAATTCGACCTGGACCTGCTCGCGACGGCGCCGAGCGTGGAATACCATGTGTTTAAGACCGACGGCACCATGGTTTCCCTCCATTCGCCCCAGGAAATGCCCGACCCAGGGGAAATTGACCACGTGGAAGAGCCCTACCTGGAAGCTAAGATTCTTATTCCGCCTGACTATGTGGGCGCGGTCATGGACCTGACGGTGGCGCGCCGCGGAACCTTTAAAACCATGAACTATCTTTCACCAACGACCGTCGAAATGCTCTGGGACATTCCGCTCTCCGAGCTCATCTTGGACTACTTCGACAAGCTGAAAAGTTCGACCAAGGGCTACGCTTCGCTTGACTATGAACTGGCGGGCTACCAGACATCGAATTTGGTGAAGCTGGACATTCTGCTTTCGGGCAAACCGATAGACGCACTTTCGTTTATCGTGCATCGCGACAAGGCCTACGACCGCGGGCGCGTGCTGTGTGAAAAGCTCAAAGCCATCATACCGCGTCAGATGTTTGAAGTGCCCATTCAAGCGGCTATTGGTGGGCGTGTGTTGGCTCGCCAGACGGTGGGCGCCAAGCGCAAGGACGTGTTGGCGAAATGCTATGGCGGCGACATTACGCGAAAGCGCAAGCTGCTCGAAAAGCAGAAGGCAGGCAAGAAGCGCATGAAGGCCATTGGTAACGTGGAAGTCCCGCAGGAAGCATTTATGGCCATTCTGAAGGTCGATGAATAGTTCAGCTATGGACGACTTTACTAGCGCCAACCTACGAGTTAATTAAATTAGTTATGGACTACTCCGAATTTCTCAAAACGCATAAGGTGATGTTGGCTCCCATGGCGGGAGTGAGCGACCCTGCGTTTCGGCAGCTGTGCGCTGAACAGGGTGCTTCGCTTGCGTTTACTGAAATGGTTTCCGCCAAGGGTTTGAGCTATGCCAATGAACGTACCGCGCATTTGGTTGACCTCTACGACGGGGAAGCCCTCGCAGGCGTGCAAATCTTTGGCCATGAACCTGAAACCATGGCAGAGCAAGCCAAGTGGATTGAAGAAGCACTCGGGGAGCGTCTTGCCGTAATCGACATTAATATGGGCTGCCCCGTAAAAAAGATTGCGGGCAAAGGCGACGGCGCTGCCTTGATTAAGGACCCCGTGCTTGCGGGGCAGATTATTTCTGCGGTGGCGCAGGCCGTGCAGGTGCCCGTGACGGTTAAAACGCGTCGCGGCTATTACGAAGGCAGTGAAACCTGTATTGACTTTGCGCGTATGGCCCAGGAATCGGGCGCGGCTGCGATTGCCTTGCACGGGCGCTTCGCCACACAAATGTATAGGGGTGAGGCCGACTGGGACTGCATTGCCCGTACCAAGCAAGCTGTGACTATTCCTGTTATTGGGAACGGCGATGTGTTTAGTGCTGAAGACGCCCTGGCTCTTTTTAGCACGACGGACTGTGACGCCATTCTGGTGGCGCGCGGTGCGGAAGGCAACCCGTGGATCTTTGCCCAAATCAATGAAGTCCTTGAAACAAGTGGCGAGTTCGGACACCCCATTTCAGCTGCCCCGCTTGAAACGGGGTGTCCGACACTCGCCCCAACGTCAGAGGAGCGCATTGAAATGGCGCGGCGTCATGCTCATTTGCTGCACGAGCGTGAACCTCGCAGTGTGGTGCGCATGCGTAAGCATGCCTGCTGGTATGTGAAGGGTATTCCTGGGGCATCTGCCGCGCGAGCCACCTTTAATGCCTGCACAATGGTTGAAGATTTTGACCATGCCTTCGACGCCATGCTTTCGCACCTTTCCCAGGTGGATGCGTCTCATGGAGGGGTGGAGTAAACATGGGGGAAGCGGCCGACATGCGTAGCTCAACCCAAAACCCAGCGGAATCGTTTGGCCAGATTATGCCTGGCCAGGACCCTTATGGCGCCCTGTACATTCACGTGCCCTTCTGCAAACAGCGCTGCCTCTATTGTGACTTCACAACGCAGGCCATCGACCATGAATCGCCCGAGCTGCGTGCCTATACCGACAACATGATTCTTGCCATTCGCCGCGCGGGTCGCACGGGGCTTTTGGGTAGTCTGCGCACAGTCTACATCGGCGGGGGTACTCCTTCGTTTTTAGGGCAGAAGTACCTGACCGAGCTGCTCTATACCTTGTCGCTTTCCATGCATTTGACCGAAGACGTGGAATGCACGCTTGAAGCTAACCCCGACAGTTTGGACGAGCGCCTGGTGCGCGACCTGTGGGCCCTGGGCGTGAACAGGCTTTCCATTGGGGTCCAAAGTTTTAATGATGACGAACTGCAGGCACTCGGGCGCATACATTCGGCCCAGCAAGCACGCGATGCTATTGCAGCCGCCAAGGAACGTTTTACGAACCTAAGCCTGGACCTTATGTGCGGCATTCCGAAGCAAACTCTTGAAAGCTTCCGGGCAAGCCTGGAAGAAGCCATCGCGCTGGGTGTCAGTCACGTAAGTGTGTATCCGCTTACCATTGAAGATGGCACTCCCTTCGAAGCGAAAGTCCAGTCGGGTGAACTGGCCGACACAGACCCCGACTTTCAGGCGGACTGCATGGAGCTGGCTGCCGAAGTGTTGGAAGCCGCCGGCATGCAGCGCTATGAAGTGGCGAGCTATGCGCGCCCTGGTTTTGAATGCCGTCACAATATTGCTTACTGGACTGGTGTGCCGTATTTAGGCCTGGGCGAAGGCGCCGTCAGTATGGCGCAAAATGCCAACGAACGCGTCCGCTTTAGCGCGGGTGGGGAAGTGCTCGACCACTTGAATGCCAGTGAAATGCTTGCCGAAGACCTCATGCTTGGCATGCGCATGACACAAGGCATTGGTCCTGAACTCGTTAGCGCCGCGCGTACGACTTTCGCTCGTTTTGACGATGTCTGTGGTGAACTCGTAGAACGTAAGCTTGCCCGCTGGGAAGGGGAACGCTTTGTTCCTACCACGCGTGGCTGGCTCTGTGGCAACGAATTATTCGGCGCCTTTCTCGATCTGTAAATGGGGAAATTTGTTCCCAAGTATGACGGTTTAGTATCAGCGTTAGCACTCGCATGGCGCGGCTGCTAAAATGCTTGATTGTAGGTAATCGACCATAAACAGGGGGTGTCATGCTTTCCGATAGACGCCAGCGCGTTTTAGCTGCTCTTATTGAAGAGTATGTTCACCATGCCCTGCCCGTGGGGTCGCGCACACTCGTGGAAAACTACCAGCTGGGTGTGAGTTCCGCCACGGTGCGCAATGACCTTTCTGCCCTCGAAGACGCTGGCTATATTACGCAGCCGCATACTTCGGCGGGTCGCATTCCTACCGACTTTGGTTACCGTTCTTTTGTCGACGAGCTGTTCGCCAATGAACTTCCCGAAGACGAAAGTGGCGACGAACAATTCCTTCAGGCGGTCGAGGCAGCCCGCCAGCAGGCAGACGAAGTTGACCGCCTTCTTCGCCAGACCACGGCGGCTCTGGCGCGCCTGACCGAATGTCTTTCCATTGCGGTACCGCCACAAACCATGTCGCTTAACATTGGGCAGATGAGCGGGCTTTCAACCCTGCTTCAACAACCTGAATTTGCGCGGCCGCAGGCTATTTTGCCCGTGGTGCAAACCCTTGAAGACGAAACCGTCCTCATGGAAATCGTCGATGCGGCAGAAGCGGAAGACGAAACGGTCGTGCGCATCGGTCATGAAAATGAAAACGAACTTTTGAATAGCGTGTCTGTGGTAGCAAGCAAGTATGGCTGTGGGCCCCACACTGGCGTTATTGCCGTAATTGGGCCGACGCGTATGAACTACGCCCAGGTCATCCGTGCGGTGCGTGCGGCGCGCGAAGCATTAATGGACGACGACACAACGAATAATAACTAAGGAAGGCAAACAAAGCATAATGGCAGCAGATCTCTATGAAGTACTTGGAGTGGCACGTAACGCCACCGACGACGAAATAAAGAAGGCGTTCCGCCGCAAGGCGCGCCAGCTTCATCCCGACGTAAACAAAGCTCCGAATGCGGAAGAGCAATTCAAGGAGCTCAACGAAGCCTACGACGTTCTTTCGGACCCGAATAAACGCGCCCAGTACGACCGCTTCGGCACCATTCCTGGCGCCGCCGGCTCCGGCCCTGCCTACGTGGACTTTGAAGATCTGTTTGGCGGCGGCTTTGGCATGGGCGACTTGTTCAGCAGTTTCTTTGGTGGCATGGGCGGCATGGGTGCCACTGTGCGTCGTGAAGGCCGCGACATGGGCGTTGGTTTGCGCTTGACCTTGGAAGAAGTGGCTGCTGGTTGTAAGAAGGAAATTGTCTACGACCGCCTGGCGCCGTGCCCCGAATGTGAAGGTACCGGCATGGGCGAAGGCGGCAAGCGCGTAACCTGCCCCGAGTGCAATGGCCGCGGCCGCGTGGTAACCGTCCAACGCACCTTCCTGGGCGACATGCAGACGGCTTCGACCTGCCCGCATTGTGGCGGCACGGGCGAAACTATCGAAAACGCCTGCCCCGAATGCGAAGGCCAAGGGCGTGTGCCCGACCGTCAGCGCGTGACGGTTGAAGTGCCGGTGGGTATCCGCGACGGTCAGCAGCTTCGCCTGACTGGTTTTGGTGAAGCGGGCATGCAAGGCGCCGAAGCGGGCAGCCTCATTGTTACCTGCCGTATCCGTCCGCATGACTACTTCCAGCGTGAGGGCGACAACCTGCATACCCTCGTTAATATTTCGATTGTCCAGGCCTGCCTGGGTGCCGAAATTGAAGTCGACGGCATTTTGGAAAACGAAAAAGTGAAGGTCCGTATTCCTGAAGGATGCCAAAACAACCAGGTGGTACGCACCAAGGGCCACGGCATGCCCAAGTTTAAGAGCGAAGGACGCGGCGACTTGTTTACCCATGTAAACGTTGAAGTGCCCAAGAAGCTTTCCAAGCGCGAGCGTGAAATTCTCGAAGATTTGGCAGCCGAAATGGGTGAAGACGTGGCTTCGGCTCGCACGCCATTCCAAAAGATTCGCGACGTCTTTAATTAGAGTTCGGCCGTTATGAGTCTGCACCGCTTCTTTCTGGAAAATCAAGTTTTAGCGCAAGAAAGCGCGGAAGAGTTTGCCTTGCGCCTTTCGCCGGACGACTTAAAACATGCGCGCGTTTTGCGCTTGCAGGTGGGGGAGCATATTGCGGTCATAGACGCCGCGACGGACTATTTCGAGTGCGAAATTGTTTCCTTTGACGACGACCTGCGCGTGCGTATTGCTTCGCATGAAACGAACGAAGAGCTGGGCGCGCAGGTTATTCTGCTGCAGGGCCTTGCGAAGGGCGACAAGTTCGACGACGTAGTGCGCCATGCTACTGAAATTGGTGTGGCGGCTTTTATCCCGCTTGTGTGCGAACGCAGCGTGGTCAAGCTTGACGAAAAGAAGGCAGCCGCTCGCGTGGCACGATGGGAAAATATTGCAAAGTCTGCGGCTATGCAGGCGGGCCTGCGGTCGATTCCCGAGATAGCCCAGCCAGCAACGGTGCGCGAAGCTTGCGACATGATTGCTGGTGCTACCTGCGTGCTGGTGGCATGGGAAGAAGCGGGTAAGCTTACCATTAAAGAAGCGCTCCAGAATGCTTTGGCGGCAACGCTTACTCCCATCGAAGATGCGCGCGTGGCCGTGGTTGTTGGGCCCGAAGGCGGTCTTACGCATATGGAAGTCGAAGAGCTTGTTTCTAGCAATGCGCATGGTTTTGCCGTTACGCTCGGCCCCAATATTCTTCGCACTGAAACGGCCGGATTAATTGCGCCTGCCATTGCCATCTACGAGCTGGGCGGGCTTCAGTGAAGTTTTCTCTTACAAATCTTGGTTGCAAGGTAAACAGGGTAGAAGCCGACTCGATGGGGGCGGCCTTACTTGCAGCTGGCTGGGAAGCGGTCGACAAAGGTGCCGATGCAGCCATTGTGAATACCTGCACGGTTACAGCTGAAGCCGACCGCAAAACGCGCAAGGAAGTAAACCGCGCGGTGGCACATAACCCGGGAGCGCCCGTATTCGTTACGGGCTGTGCGGCAACCATAGACCCTGGCGCCTATGAAGCTCTTTCGCCTGCGGTACGCGTGGTGGAAAAGTCCAATGTGGTCGCGGAATGCCTGGGCCTTACGGGTGAAGAATACGTTCATGCACCCGCCCTGTTGCGGGTGGGGGACGAATTTCCTACGCGTGTGGGTGTAAAGGTGCAAGACGGCTGCGACAATGCCTGTACCTACTGCATTGTGCATGTGGCGCGCGGTAAGGCCTGGTCGGTTCCTGTTCAGCAGGTCATCGACGAAGTGCAGGCCTATGCCCAGGCGGGCGTCCACGAAGTGGTGCTCACTGGCATAGACTTGGGTGCTTATAACTGGCAGGGGACTTCACTTGCAGACCTCATTCTGCAGCTGCGCTCTCTTGCCCCTGAAACTCGCCTGCGCATTTCGAGTATTGAACTGGTAACCATAGACGATGCCCTTATCGAAGTGCTCGCCAGCCATGATGGCATGGTCTGCCGTCATTTGCATGTACCCCTGCAGAGCGGTTCCTCCAAGGTATTGCACGACATGGCACGTCGTTATAACTCCGAAGAATACCTTGCCACTATTGAAAAACTCCGCGCTGCCATTCCGCAACTTTCGCTTTCGACGGACCTTATTGTGGGCTTCCCCGGGGAGTCGGAAGAAGACTTTGCGGCAAGCTTGAATCTTGCGCGTTCCTGCCATTTTTCGCGTATGCATATCTTCCGTTATTCAAAGCGCGATGGCACACCAGCCGCAGAGCGCGTTGATCAGATCGCGCCCGACGTGAAGGCTGAGCGGATGGAGCGCATGCAGAACCTCGCCAAGGAATTGCGTAATACCGAAGCACAGGAACGCATGGGTTCCCAAGAGCGTATACTTATAGAAGGGGACGCGCGCGGCATGAGCGAATCTTACTTTGAAGTGCGCGTTCCCGAAAGTGCGCAGCGCGGCGCCTTAGTGGACGCCACCTTGCGCGACTACAATGAAAAGGATGGAACATTTAGCCTATGACAAGCGACACCAACATTACTTTTAACGTACCAGATTCAATCGACATGGCCCTCGTGGTGGGTAGTGGCGACGAATTGCTGCACCTTATTGAAGACGCCTTCGACGCCCGCGTAACCGTGCGCAGCAATGCCGTAACCTTGAGTGGCTCCCACGACGAAGTGCAAGTGCTGACCACGCTTTTTAACGAGCTTATTAAATATATTGAAGCCGGTGGCGTGCCCGACCAGGCTTACGTGCGCAATTCCATTGACCTTTTGCGCAGCGGCGACTATGCGCCTTCCGCCCTGCGTGACGACATCCTGCTGACCTACCGCGGGCGTGCCCTGCGCCCCAAAACAGCGGGCCAGAAAACCTACGTCGATGCCATCCGCAAAAATACGATTACCTTTGGTGTGGGTCCTGCTGGTACGGGCAAGACCTACCTTGCCATGGCCATGGCAGTGGCGGCGCTTAAACGCAAGGAAGTGGGCCGTATTATCCTAACGCGACCTATTGTTGAAGCAGGGGAAAGCCTGGGGTTTTTGCCAGGTACCTTAAACGAAAAGGTGGATCCTTACATTCGCCCGCTCTACGACGCCCTCTTTGACATGTGCGACATGGAACGCGCGAACCGCTACCTGGACGACGGCGTTATTGAAATTGCTCCGCTTGCCTTCATGCGTGGCCGCACTTTAAACGACAGCTTCATTATTTTGGACGAAGCTCAAAACACCACGCCCGAACAGATGAAGATGTTTCTGACGCGCCTTGGCTTTGGCTCGAAGATGGTTATTACGGGCGACACGACTCAGATCGACATTCCCAAAGGGGTTTCCGGCTTGAAGCAGGTACGCAGCGTACTCGACGGTATCGACGGCATTGCCTTTTGCGACTTTACGGGCAAGGACGTCGTGCGCCATTCACTCGTGCAAGCTATTGTAAGTGCCTACGACAACGCTTTTGCGGCGGACGTGGCGACGCGCGAAAGCAAAGACCCCGCCGACGGGATTGTTATTTAACCAGCCAAAACCTTCGCGAGTTTTGGCCCCAATAACGTGGTGCAAGGAGAGCACATGGACGTATTAGTAACCGTTGAACATGGCAATGACCTCGTTGAAGAAGTTAACGTTGAAGGCCTGTGTATTTTTGCCATGGAGCAGATGGAGCTGCCCGCCCACGCGGAGCTTTCAGTGACCTTTGTGAGCAACGACGAAATGGCGCGACTGAATAAGGAATACCGCGGCATGGAAGGTCCGACCGACGTCCTTTCTTTTGAATGCGACAATATAGACGACGAAGTTTCCCAGGCGGCTGGCGAAGACGCTCCCTATGAATTGGGAGACATTGTTATTGCCCCCGACGTGGCGGCTGCTCAGTCCGACGACTATGGCACCAGCATCGTTGAAGAGTTTGAGCTGCTACTGGTCCATGGTATTTTGCATCTCTGTGGCATGGACCACATGGAAGACGCAGAAGCAGAAGCCATGGAAGCACGCGAGCAGGAAATCTTACAGGCCTGGAGGGCGCTCTAGTATGAAGCCAAGCGGCGAAACAACCCCTCTCGCAGAATCATTTCAGCACGCCTTTGATGGCATTAAGGCGGCAGCGAAGGGGCGCAACTTTCGTATTCAGTCTGCCGTTGCCATAGTGGCCATTGTGCTGGGCATTGCACTGCATATCTCTGCCTTTGAGTGGCTCGTTGTGGTCTTTTGCATCGGTGCGGTACTGGGCGGGGAGTGCATTAATACTGCCGTCGAAGACATGGTTGATTTGTCGGTAAAAACCTTTAAGCCCCAGGCTAAGCGCGCCAAGGACGTTGCTGCGGGTGCCGTGCTCGTGCTTTCGATTGCATCGCTTGTTGCGGGCTTAACCATATTCGTTCCGAAGTTGTTCTAAGAGGCTGGTTACCTTGTCCGAATGTTCACCTCATAAGCCTTTCCGTTCAGGTTTCGTGGCCCTGGTAGGGCGCCCCAATGCGGGCAAGTCCACGCTGCTTAACGCCATCATGGGCAAAAAGATTGCTATTACGTCTTCAACGGCGCAAACCACGCGACATCGCTTTCGTGCGGTGCTCACGCGTGAAACTTTCCAGCTTGTATTGGTGGACACACCGGGCCTACACAAGCCCCACGACGTCCTGGGCGAAGAACTCAATGCGAGTGCTCTTCAAGCCCTCGACGGCATAGATGCCGTTGCCTTTTTGCTCGACGCTTCGGCCCCATTGGGTACGGGCGACGAATGGGTGCTTCAGCACGTTAAGGCATGCAAGGCGAAAAAGATTCTGGTGGTAAATAAGGCTGACTTGGTGGGCAAGGATGCCATTCAGGCGCAGATTGAAGCTGCCCAAGAACGCGCGCAGTGGGATGCCGTTTGTGTGGTGTCTTCTACGCAGGGCGAAGGGGTCGATGCCTTCGTGACCGTGTGTGCAGGCATGTTGCCCGAAGGCCCCCAATGGTTCCCGGCCGACATGGAAACCGACCAACCCATTGAAGTAGTGGTGGCTGAATTTATTCGCGAAAAAATACTCCGTTCCTTCCATGACGAAATTCCCCATGCCATTGGCGTGGTGGTCGACGACATGGAATACGACCAGAAGAAAAACCTTGAACGCATCTACGCCATGATCTACGTTGAGCGCGAAAGCCAAAAGGGCATGATTATAGGCAAGGGCGGGGCGGCTCTTAAGCGGGTGGGCACTGAAGCCCGCCAGGACTTGGAGCAGCTGCTCGGCAGCCGTGTGTTCTTGGACTTGCACGTTAAGGTGCGCAAAAACTGGCGCCGCGACCTGAACCAAATTCGCCGTTTCGGTTACGGGGAAGGCATCTAGGGCATGAGCGCGGGGCGCAACTACCACGCGAGCGTACTTGTGCTCAAGAAAACCAAGCTGGGCGAAGCCGACCTTATTCTTACCATGCTTGCAGGCGACGGGTCGCTCGTGAAGGCCGTTGCGAAGGGTGCCCGCAAACCCACGAGCAGTTTTGCCACGCGCCTCGACCTGTTTTGCGAAAGCGAAGTCATGCTTGTGCGGGGGAGCAACCTAGACATTGCTCGCGAGCCCCGCCTCCTGGAAAGCCACGACGCTGTGCGCACCAATGTGGCGGCAAGCTATGCGGCGTCGCCCATCCTTGATTGTTTGGCACAGGTGGCCTTGCCTGACCTTCCGGTTGAACACCTTTCTGCTATGTCGTCTGCTGCGCTTGCGCATTTCGACGGCATCGCCGAAGAGCAGATGCCTGCCATTACGGCTGCCTTCCTCATCAAACTGTTTGCCCTTTTGGGTATACGCCCTGTCTTGGACCATTGCATTTCTTGCGGCCTTGAACTGGCCCATGTGGCCAAGAATAATGGAGCGAATGGTGCCCAGCAGCATGGAAACGAAACAGGATCCGAGCAGTTCGTTGGATTTTCCTTTAGCGATGGAGGCTATGTGTGCGAAGCATGCGGCAACAGCTTCGACCGCGTACAAATTGAAGCGGAAACCCTGCGTTGGGCCCAGGTATTTCTTGGGGCCACCTTCGACGAAATCGTAGAAATGCAGGTACCCGTTGAAGCGTCTTTTGCCGTGCTTCATTTTGCCCATCGTTGGCTGCGCGAAACCCAAAACATTAATTCGAAAGCCTTAAACCAGCTCTTAACCTGTGGCCTGTTCTAGGCCATGCGGGCTGAGTCATGGCGAGCAAGCACGCCCATGCTCCGAGCACAATTCATATACGGCACGTTCACTGCGACAAAGGATGCTTGTCTAAGTAGGCGGTAACGTTGTCGTAGATATAGCCCATGTAAATGCGGGCGCCTTCTTCAGTGAGATGAGTGCCGTCGCCGGCGAACCATTCGTCGTGGCCTTCTGAATAGCCATACCAGTCGATGACGCCAACCAAGTTGGGGTGGCGCTCAACCGCGGCAGCCAGTTCGTGGTTCGTTGAGTCGACCCATTCTTCCGTGCAGCGCGTATTTACAAAGAAAACCACTTTGTCGTCTTCAACCGAATTCAGAAGTTCGTCGTCGATCTGCCAGTCCACAACCGCATTGTTGGTGCCCAGACAAAAGATAATAACCTTGCCGGCCGTCCCTTCATCGCGATAGGTCGGGTAGGGGCTTTCCCAGATATTGCGAGACACCACGGCGTCTACTAGGCCATAGGGGAAGAATTCGTAAAAGGCATCGGTAGCACCTGCGGCAACGCTGTCGCCAATAAGCAGAGGCTCGTGGATGTCTTGACCATTTTCGCCCGTGTGCTTTTCGGCGAAGTATGCCTTTGCGTCGAAGGGGGGAAGCTCTTCGGCAGGTTCAGCTGCGCTCGAACTACCAGCGGTGCATGTGTCGGTACTTGAAACAGATTCGCTTGTGGCCGTATTGGTGTTTTCCCCAGTGCCCTGGCCCGAAACACTTGATGAAGTACTTAAGAGGGCGGAAGTTTCGGCCCCTGGGGAAGCGGCATGAGACTTTACGTAAGAGCCTACGGCAATACCTCCGACTCCGCAGAGGAGAATGAGTGCCACTAAGAGTGCAGCTGGGTCGATTCCTTTAGGGGAACGGGAAGCGTGTTGTGGTTTCTGGTTCATTTATGGTCCATTCTTTAGTTCGTAGCAGATATTATACGACTGCGTGTTCTTTTCCACCACACAGCCTGCACATTTGTTTGCGCAGGTCGCGCCGCATGCGTATAATGGCACGCGCTGCTTACAACGCAGCATTGCTTTTAGCTTAGATTGCACGCGCCACCTGGCATGCATTCCCAGCTAAAAGTGGACCGTACAAGTGCCGCCCGCAAAGTGCGGGTTGGCAAGGAAAAGTGCCACCTGCTAGGCAGGCTGGCCAGAATAGAAAGGTGGGAATCATGGCTGACAAGCTTAGCATTTCCAAAGAACGCACTGCAGAAATTATCAAGGAATTTGGTAAGGGTGAAGGCGACTCCGGCTCTGCTGAAGTACAGGTTGCTATCCTGTCCGAGCGCATTTCAAACCTTACCGAACATCTGAAGACGCACAAGAAGGACAATCATTCTCGTCGCGGTCTGATGATGCTCATTGGTAAGCGCCGCGGTCTTTTGAAGTACATCAAGAATCGCGACATTCAGGAATACCGCGATCTTATCGCCAAGCTCGGTATCCGCGACAACATCTAGTGAATTGCAAGCCTGCCTCTATTCGGCGGGCTTGTCTTTTGTGGGTCCATGCGCAATGGGGCGTATGGGAAAGAAGAGAAAGTTGAAACAAGTAGCATGAACAAAGTAGTTGAAGAATTTGAACTGTATGGCAAGACCTATCGATTTGAAACAGGCGAGTTGGCCAAGCAAACCACGGGTTCCGTTTTAGTAACCCAGGGCGAAACCACCTGCCTGGTTACTGCGGTTGTTTCCCAGGAAGAAAAGGACT
This sequence comes from uncultured Coriobacteriaceae bacterium, assembly GCA_902768975.1. Taxonomy (GTDB): domain Bacteria; phylum Actinomycetota; class Coriobacteriia; order Coriobacteriales; family Eggerthellaceae; genus CACXMZ01. Next base: position 243,833 of record CACXMZ010000005.1, on the reverse strand, counting down.
ATGACTTCTTCCCGCTGACCGTAGACTTTATTGAAAAAATGTATGCCGTGGGCCGCATCCCTGGTGGCTATCTGAAGCGTGAAAGCCGCCCGAGCGAAAAGGGCACGCTCACAGCTCGCATGATCGACCGTCCGATTCGCCCCGGCTTCCCCGAAGGCTTCAAGCAGGAAGTCCATGTGGTGGCTACCTCGTTTGTGTGCGACGGCGTTAACCCGCCCGACTGCATTTGCGTGGGCGGTGCCTCTGCGGCACTCATGGCTGGCGGCGCTCCCTTTGAAGGCCCCGCTGCCTGCGTGCGTATTGCGCGCAATACCGAAACGGGTGAGTGGATTGTTAACCCCACTTACGAAGAACAGGAAACGAGTGACGTTGAACTAACCATTGCCGGTACCGCTGAATTCATTTCCATGGTTGAAGCGGGCGCCCATGAAATTACCGAAGAAGACATGCTCGCGGCTATGGAATTTGGCCAGGAAGCCATTGCTGAATTCTGCAAAGCCCAGCAGCGCTTCTTAGACAAGTGCGACATCGTGCCGCTCGAGTACAAGATTCACGAAGCAGATCCGGTTATCGCTGAGCGCGTGAACGCCCATGAAGCTGAAATGGCTGCTGCTCTGCGCGACGCCGACAAGGCAAGCCGCGTTACCAAGGTCGAAGCCCTGAAGGCTTCCATCAAGGAAAACGACTTCAGCGAAGAAGAGCGTGAAGCATGGGGTGCCGACATCGCCGCTGCTTGCAAAGCGCTTGAAAAGCATGCCATGCGCGCCATGGTTATTGGTACGGGCGAACGCGTGGACGGCCGTAGTGCCACCGAAATCCGCCCGCTCTATATTCGCCCGGGCTATTTGCCCCGCGTACATGGTTCCGGCCTCTTCCAGCGCGGCCAGACGCAGGCTCTTTCTGTATGCACGCTCGGTACGCTGCGCGACGGCCAGCGCCTCGACACCATTGAACCTGAAGAAGGCAAGCGCTACATGCATCACTACAACTTCCCGCCGTATTGCACGGGTGAAGTGGGCCGCATGGGTGCACCGAAGCGCCGCGAAATTGGCCACGGTGCCTTGGCAGAACGCGCCTTACTTCCGGTGCTGCCCGACGAAGACAGCTTCCCCTATGCCATCCGTGTGGTAAGCGAAGTGCTTGAGTCCAACGGCAGCTCTTCCATGGCTTCCACCTGCGGCTCAACACTTTCCCTCATGGATGCTGGTGTGCCTATTAGTGCGCCGGTTTCTGGTATTGCCATGGGCCTTATCAAGGAAGGTGACGACGTCGTTATTCTTTCCGACATCCAGGGCCTGGAAGACTTCCTCGGCGACATGGACTTTAAGGTCTGCGGTACGTCCAAGGGTATTACCGCGCTGCAGATGGACAATAAGGCCAAGGGTCTTTCCACTGAAATTTTGGGCAAGGCACTGCAGCAGGCCAAGGAAGGCCGCGCCTTCATTTTGAATGCGATGCTTGCTGAAATTGCTGCACCGCGTGAAGAACTTTCGCCCTATGCACCGCGCATTGAAACCATCCATATTCCTGTGGACAAGATCCGCGACGTCATTGGTACGGGCGGCAAGGTTATTCGTGCCCTGCAAGAAGAAACGGGTGCCACCATTGAAATCGAAGAAGACGGTACGGTTCATATTGCTGCGGTTGAAGGCCCCGCAGGCGAAGCTGCTAAGGCTGCCATCCTCGACATCGTGAAGGAGCCCGAAGTGGGCGAAACCTTCACGGGCGAAGTTGTGGGCATTAAGGACTTTGGCGCCTTTGTTAAGCTTACTGGTTCCAAGGACGGCCTCCTGCATATTTCTCGCATGGCCAATGGCCGCGTAGCGCGCGTGGAAGACGTCCTCGGTATGGGCGACACGGTTGAAGTTGAAGTTATCGAAGTCGACCCTGCCACGGGTAAGATTTCGCTTGACCGCATCGACAAGCCCGACGCTCCTGCAAGCGAAGGCGGCGATCGTCGTGGTGGCGACCGCGAAGGTGGAAACCGCGAACATCGCAAGCCGCGCAATCGCAACCGCTAGTACGCGTAACAAAATGCTTACCAGGCAAACAGCGTAAGCACAAACCTTGATTCAAAAGAGCTGCAGTGATGCAGCTCTTTTCATACGCGTTCTTTATTAAATGGCGCTAAGCAGACTCGGGAGTAAAGGCCTTCGTTATGGTAAGTACGTTCTTGTCATCTACGCGTTCGTAGACCATGTCGTCCATAAGCTTTTGGACCAGGAACACGCCAAGTCCGCCTATGTCGCGGTCTTCAGCAGAAAGACCAATGTCGGGCTCTTTTGCATCGGAAGGGTCGAAGGGAAGTCCGTTGTCACTGATTTTGAGTGTGACCACATTGTCTGAAATGCTAAGGTCAACTGCCATAGTGCCTTGTTCTTCGGGGTAGGCATAGCTCGCAACATTGACAAGTATTTCTTCGAGGGCAAGCTTAATCTGCTGCTTGGACTTATGGTCAACACCATGCTCTTCAAGAGCCTGGGCAACATGCTCGTCGAGAACTGCAACGTTTGCGATATTTGCTTCAACTTCCATAGTGCAGATGGCTTTACCGTAGGTAATAAGTCTTGTGAGCGAAGAAACGCATGGCTAGTTATTCGATGGTAAGAAACTCAACAAAACCGGTCATTTCGAAGATGTCCATGATGTCGCTATTTGCGCCGCGGACAATCATTTCTCCTTGACGGTTCATGCGTTTTTGAGAAGCTAAAAGGACGCGCAGGCCCGAAGAAGCGATGTAATCTAATTCGGTCAGGTCGAACACAAGCTTTTCAACACCATCGAGCTTGCTAAATAAGGCGCTTTCGAGTTCGGGCGCCGCAACGGTGTCCAGGTTGCCTTTTAAAGCTACGACAAGCTCAGTTCCTTCTTGTTCAAATGATATATCCATAAGTTCTCTCTCAATTCGTTACATTTTTTTGTAAAGTATAACAAAGCTAGAATACGTGCATGTAGTGCATATATAAGAAGCGCAAGTGAGGATAGCTTATGTTGGACAAAGCAGCGTTGCAGTATTACAAAACTATTGGCGAACTTCAGGGGATTATTTCTACTTCAGAAACCCTTGAAAGTGCGCTTAAAGGCGGGTTGCGTCTTATAGTCGACAGCTGCGGTGCGCAGGCAGCGGTTGTGTGGTACACCGACGCATCTGAAAATGCCCAGCTTCGTCCGTATTATTGGATTGGTCCTATGGACATTACCAATCGCCGGCATGCTATTGGCGAAGGGGCTGTTGGACGTGTTTTTGAAAAGCAGATGCCTGAACGCTATCTAGAATTCAAGCCCGAATACGACGCCGAAACTTTAACCGACTTCGAAGGTGAGGCAATTGCTTCGATGCTTGCCATGCCGCTTTCGAGTACGAACGAAGATCTTGGCGTTGTTCAGGTTATCAAGACCGAAGAGCCTTTCACCGAAGAAGAAGCCGACCTGTTCGAAATGCTCGTTTTGATGGCTGCTATAGCCATTGAAGAAAACGAAGCTTTGGCCGCGCCCTGGGAACATGGCGACATTGTTATGAGCTTGCGCGGTATAACCCGTGAATTCCAAAATGGTGAAATACTGACCAAAGTGCTCAAGGGCGTTAATCTCGACGTGTACGAGGGCGAATTTCTGGTGCTCTTGGGCGAAAGTGGTTGTGGAAAGTCGACCCTTCTCAATATTATCGGCGGCATGGACCAGGCGACTTCGGGTGAAATTAGTTATTTAGGGCAGGATTTAAGCCATGCCACTCAGGACGAACTGACAGAATTTCGCCGTAACAACATTGGCTTTATTTTCCAAAGTTACAACTTGATGCCCAATCTGAATGCCCTGCAAAATTTGAATCTCATTGCCGAACTGGTAAAAGAACCCCGCGAATCGGAAAAGGTGCTGCAGGTGGTTGGGCTTGAAGACCGTATGCGCAGCTATCCAAGCCAGCTTTCGGGCGGCCAGCAACAGCGTGTGAGTATTGCACGTGCGCTTGTTAAGAACCCGCATATCATCTTGGCCGACGAACCCACGGCGGCGCTTGACTATGCTACCAGTATCGAAGTGTTGCAGGTTATGGAAGAAGTTATCAAAGACGGAACGACCTTGGTCATGGTGACCCATAACGAAGAAATTACGCGTATGGCAAACCGTGTGGTGCGCATGCGTGATGGGCGCACTCATGAAGTCACGGTCAACCGTCATCCTGCACGAGCAACTGATTTGGTTTGGTAGAGCATTCCCATGAAACCGACCCAGTTCAAAGAACTCCTGGCAAATATTAAAGCGACAATTGTGTCGTTCATTAGCATCATGATGTTTGTTGCCTTAAGCGTGGGCATTTTTGTAGGTATTTACCGGATGAGTGCGGCTATTGAAAACACGGCTCAAGCATATTTCGATGACTATAACTTTCACAATTTTCAAATTACTTCTGCCTACGGTTTTACTGAAAGTGATATCGAAAAACTCAAAGGTCTAGAAGGTATAGACGAAGTTGAGGCGACGCGCCAGACCTTCTTGAAGATGAATATAGGCAATGAACGTACTTCGGCAAAGGTTTTGTCCTTGCCCGAGTCCATTAATATGCTGGATATTAAAGAGGGAAAGCTGCCCGTCCAGGACAATGAATTGCTTATGCTTGAAGCTTCGGCAAGCAAGCTTGGCTTAACAGTGGGGGATACCTTCAGTTTTGAAAAACCTGAAGACGATTACTTGTGTTGTTATGACTTTACAATTGTGGGTATTGCCAACAGCCCAGAGTTTGTTGCTATCGACAGCTCTAGCTATGGGATTTCGCCTTTTGGTTCGGGCACAATTACTGCTGTCTGCTGGGTCTGCCCGGATGTGTTTAACAGCGAAGCCTTCTTCGACCTTTGGCCCGTGGTAAATATACGTTCGCATGAACTTGATAGCTTTAATACCTTTAGTAAAGAATACGCAAACGCATCTGACGCAATCGAAGATCGTATCAATGAGTTGGGCACCACCTTGGCCCATGAACGCTATGTGGACTTGCGCACTGAAGTTGAAGATGAAATTTCAGAAGGCGAAACCAAGCTTGCTGACGCGCGCGAAGACATTGCCGACGGGGAGCGCAAGCTCAAGGATGCTCGCGCCGAAATTGACGACGGGGAAGAAAAGCTCGCTGCTGCCGAAAAAGAAATCGACGACACCAAAAAGATGATAGAAGAAGGCGGGGCACTTCTTGCTCTTGCTCAGCCTGGTTTAGCGGAACAAGTTGCACAATCTGAAGAACAGATTAAGGAACAAAGGAAAGAGCTTGATAAAGCGCGCGATGAACTGAGCGAAAAAGAACAGGAAATAGAAGACGCTCGCAAAGAATTACAGGACAAGACGGCAGAGGTAGACGAAGCACGCGACAAGTTGGACCAGCTGAAGGACGTCAATTGGGCCTATGTTTCGCGCAGCAATAATGGCGGAGTAACTTCGGCAGATGCACTCGCAGACATCATGATTCGCATGAGTTATTCTATGGCAGCACTTTTTGTTATCGTTGGCATGTTGGTAAGTTATTCAGCGGTAAGTCGCTTAGTTCACGAACAGATTATCCTTGTGGGCACCAAGAAGGCACTTGGCCTCCGTCGGCGTGAAATTACTGCGAGCTTTTTGCTCTACACGGCAATCGCGGTCGTTATCGGATCTGTGTGTGGCTTAATAATTGGCACGGTGTTGGTCGAAAGTATTATCGGTATTGCAGTTTCCCAAAGCTTTATTTTTGCTGGCATACAAAGATATTTCAGCATTCCTCTTGCCCTGATTACTTCTGGCATTGAACTATTATTGGTTTTGGGTGCTACTTGGCTTGCTTGCCATTCTATTTTACGTAGTCATGCAGTTGAACTGCTTCGTGGGGAAAAGCCACCTACGGGCAAAGAACGTTTCTTTGAAAAATGGGCTGTATGGAACAAGCTCCCGCTGTATTACCAGACCATAGTTAATAACTGCCTGAACGACAAGCGGCGTGTTTTTAGCACGGTTGTCGGGGTTGCAGGTTGTACGGCTTTGGTGGTTACTGCCATTACTCTCAACAATAACGTGCTCGATAGTTTCGACTTCCATTATCGCGACATCTACCACTTCAATACCATTAGTTTTGTAGACGATAACGAAGAAAACTCGGACGAAAAAATTCAGTCCATAATTGAAGATGAAGGGTTTACCGCTTCTTCGGTATACAGAAAACCGCTCATTGTTGAACTTCCTTCGGGCGAAGAGACCAATATACGTTTAGTCGTCCCCAAGGACAACAGTGAATTCACGAGGCTCTACCACATTCCTGAAGCTGAATTTTACGGTGGGGAACTTTCTTCTGAAGGTGCATGGGTCTGTTCTGCCGTTCAAGCCCATCATAATGCCAAGGTGGGCGACATACTAATCGTGAAAGGCTCTGATGGAACAAACTACGAAGTTCCTATTGCGGGTTTTTATACGTATTATCTTCAGAGCAATGAAATGGTGCTGGGGCGCGATGCTTACGAGGCCTTGTTTGACACCGAATTTGAGGCCAACGCAATTCTGGCCAACATTGACGATGCTTCCATCGAAAAGGTTAAAGAAAAACTCCTTACGGTGGAGAGCTTCAGTGAAATGTTTAATGACAAAGAAATGCAAGCGAATAATTTCAGAACTTTTTCTTCCGTGTCAAGCAATGTGGTTATGATCTATCTTGTGCTTGCTTCCTTAATGGCATTAGTGGTACTCCTGAATTTGAATGTTATGTTTATTGATGAAAAGAAGCGTGAGCTTATCGTTCTTATGATCAACGGCTTTTCGGTTAAAGACGCCAAGAAATACATTTACAACGACACCATTGTGTTTACCATCGTTGGCATTTTAATCGGACTTGTTTTGGGTATTGTTATGGGCAGCATTACGGTTGGGTCCATTGAGGTAAGCTTCACTTTCTTCTATAAGGGTATCAATGTAGCTGCTGTTGTTATTGGGGTTGTTTTTAGCGCGATCCTTTCATTACTGATGAGTATTATTGCTTTGCGTCGCATTCCCAGATTTAAGCTGACCGATATCAATAAGCCATAAGTTTTTCTGCTGCTACAATAGAAGAAACGTGAAGGGAGCAGGCTATGATTAATGTTGCGGTATGTGGGTGCGCGGGGCGCATGGGTTCCACCGTGGTAAATGCGGTTACGGCGGCAGACGACATGCAAGTTGTCTGTGGTATTGACCCCTACGGTGAAATGGGTGAGTTCCCCGTCTACAAGAGCATTGAAGAAGCGCTAGAGGCGGGTGGCTTTGACGTACTCGTGGACTTTACGGCGCCGGCAGTGGTGGCTGAAAACCTGCGCAAAGCGCTGCCTACGGGCGTGGACTGCGTGGTAGGCACGACCGGCATGAGCAACGAAACGCTTGAAGAACTTGCGGCGCTGGCACCGGAAGGCACCTGCTTGTTTGTGGCCCCCAACTTCACCACGGGTGCGGTGCTTATGATGCAGTTCGCTAAGGCGGCAGCTCCGTATTTCCCCGAAGCCGAAGTATTCGAATATCACCATTGCAACAAGAAGGACGCCCCTTCGGGTACGGCCATACGCACGGCACAAATGATTGCTGAAGCGCGTGGTTTTGAAAGCGCGGCTCCTGGTGCAGAAACGGAAATTGAAGGCTGCGCCGGTGCGCGTGGCGCCCTCGTTGAAGGCGTCCCGGTTCATTCAGCGCGCAGTATGGGTTTTGTGGCAAACCAGGAAGTTATCTTTGGGTCTTTGGGCCAGACGCTTTCCATTAAGCATGAAAGCTGGGACCGTGAAAGTTATATGCCGGGCGTCCTGCTGGGCATCCGCAGCGTGGGCGAGCGCAGCGGCCTTGTTGTTGGCCTGGAAAACTTCATGGACTAATGGGTAAAGAGCGCCTCTTAGGTGTTTTTCAGGTGCATCCATTTACACCGTCCACCAAATTTCGCACATAGTTTCTCGCATGTTTTTGACAAGCGTGCGATAATACAGCCTGTAATGACACATGGGCATTGTTAAATGACAGCTTAAAAGGAGCACCCCATGAATACAGCAGAACCCATTTTTGGTCGCATGATTCCAGCCATGGTTACGCCCTTCGACGCGGACCTGAAGCTTGACGTTGAGCGTACCCGCAATTTGGTTGACTTCCTCGTTGACGGGGGGAGCGACTCTATTTTGGTGTGCGGCACGACGGGCGAAAGCCCCACGCTTACTACGGCCGAAAAGCTCTTGCTTTTCGAAACCGTTATCGACCAGGTGGCAGGACGCGTTCCCGTTATTGCTAATGTGGGTTCGAATAACACTGCCGGCAGCATTGAACTGGGTCTGGAAGCCAAGAAGCTGGGCGCCCAGGGCATTATGGCTGTGGTGCCGTATTACAACAAGCCTCCGCAAGAAGGTTTGTACCAGCACTTCAAGGCCATTGCTGAAGAAGTCGATCTTCCCACGGTGGTATATAACATTCCCGGGCGTTGTTCGGTCAATATGACGGCGGAAACCACGCTGCGCTTGGCCCACGACGTTGAACAGATTGTCTATGTGAAAGAAGCGTCTGGCGACATTAACCAGATGGCTGAAATATGCGAAGGTGCGCCAGAAGGTTTCTGCGTGCTTTCGGGCGACGACTCTATGACGTTGCCATTAATGGAAAAGGGTGGGCATGGCGTTATTAGCACGGCTGGTAACGTGGTGCCTAAGAAAATGAAGGAACTGGTAGACCTCTGCGCTGCGGGGGACTGGGATGCGGCTCGCGCTGCTCACGAAGCGCTCATGCCCATTATGAAGGGGCTGTTTGTAGTAACCAATCCCATCCTTACCAAGCAGGCGCTCAACCTTATAGGCGTACCCGTTGGTGGTTTGCGCCTTCCGCTTATCGAGGCAACGCCCGAACAAACGCGCGACCTTGAAGCAGTGTTGAAGGAAGTGGGCGTCCTTTAGGTCTGCCATACAAGGTAGATTAAGGAACTACATGGAAGAATCGAATAAGCAGCCCGCGCGTGCGGGCAAAAAGCGTGTGCGCCAAAAGCAGACGTACAAACACGTGCAGCGCGAAAAGCCGGCACGTCCTAAGCTTTCAAATGAAGAAGAGCGCCGCGAACAGCAAAATGCCAAGCAGCAGAAGAAGTCTGCCAATGGGTCTGCGGCAAAGAAAAATTCACAACGCCGTGCGAGTGCTGAAGCTACCGACGCCAAGGCTCTTTTGCGTGTGATCCCCTTGGGCGGTTTGGACGCCATCGGCAAAAACATGACGGTGCTTGAATGTGGCAACGACATGGTCTTGGACGACGCAGGTCTTATGTTTCCCGACGACGACCATCCAGGCATCGACCTCATCCTGCCTGACTATACCTATGTGCTCGAAAATGCCGACAAGTTGCGCGGCATTGTGGTAACCCATGGCCACGAAGACCATACGGGTTCTTTGCCGTACCTCCTTAAAGACCTCGACCGTGAAGTGCCCATTTATGCGACGAAAATTACTTTGGGCCTCATCGAAGGCAAGCTTGCCGAACATAAGGTGAAGAATGCGAAGCTCATTGAAATTAAGCCCGGCCAGCGTGTGAAGTTTGGAAAGATTAGCTGCGACTTCTTTGCGGTTAACCATTCCATTCCTGGCGCCGTGGGCATCTTCTTCCAAACACCCGCGGGTAATGTGCTTCATACGGGCGACTTCAAGCTCGACCAAACGCCCATCGACGGAGTAACTACGGACTTTGGTGCCCTGGCACGCTTTTCCAAGATTGGCGTCGACCTTCTTATGAGCGACTCTACTAATGCGAATGTGGACGCCTTTACACCTTCTGAAGCTGAAGTGGGAAAGGCCCTCGACGACATTATCGCCCATGCCAAGGGGCGCGTTATTATTGCAAGTTTTGCAAGCCATATTCACCGCATGCAGCAGATTTGCGACGCAGCGGTTGCCTGCGGGCGCAAGGTGGTCGTAACGGGCCGTTCCATGGTGCAGAATACCGACATTGCGCGGCGTTTGGGCTACTTGCACGTGAAGGACCGTGACATCCTGGATGCCTACGACTGCAAGGGTATGGCGCCCGACAAAATTGTGGTCATGTGCACTGGCAGCCAGGGTGAACCGCTTTCGGCGTTGGCTCGTATTGCCAACGGTGAGCATAAGACCATCGATCTTGACGAAGGCGACACGGTCATTATTAGTGCGACCCCCGTTCCTGGCAATGAAAAGGCTGTTATTCGTGTGGTGAACTTGCTCGAAAAAGTGGGTGCCGACGTCTTTGACAAGCGCCGTGCCCGCGTTCATGTTTCTGGTCATGCGGGTGCCGAAGAACTTAAGATCATTCTTTCAATTGTGAAGCCGAAGTATTTTATGCCGGTTCACGGTGAAGCGGCCCATTTGCGTGCCCATGCGCGCCTGGCCCAGGCCACGGGCATCCCTGAAAAGAATGTTTTCATCTTGGAAAATGGCGAAAGCCTTAATGTGACGGCGCGTGGGGTAGAGCTGGGTGAAAGTGTTCCGAGTGGCGTGGTGTTGGTGGACGGCCTTTCCGTGGGCGATACCAGCCAAGACGTGCTCGATGAACGAAGTGCCTTGTCAGAGCAGGGCTTTGCGACCATTGCTGCTGCTATTGACCGCAAAGCTCAGAAGCTCATTGGGGAGGTTGCGGTTCAAATGCACGGTATTTCAGGCGAAGACGACGCGTATTTGGCCGAAGAGGCGCTCGACGTGGTGACGCGCAGTATTGAAAAGCAGCTTGCCGCAGGTAAGGTGGCAGAAATTGAAAAAGCCTGCCGCCAATCCTTGCAGTCGGTGTTATGGGAACGCGCGAAGCAGCGACCTATGGTTATTGTGAACATTTTGGACGTATAGGGGTATAATACCTTTTTGGAAATAAACGCAGCTTAAACGCAGAAAAAAGGAGTTTAGCCGTGCCTCGCAAAAAAGAGTCGAGCGCAGACAAAAAGCAAACCACCAAACGTAAAGCTCAAGCACCTTCCGAAAAGCAAGCTGCCCGCCAGCTTGGTTCTGGTGGGCAAGGTGCTGCCCGTGCGCATCTGGTTGACGACCGTGTTCGTCGCGACATTTGGGGCGTGATTTGCGCCGTTATTGCCGTTGTGCTTTTTATCATTGCCATTATGTCGCCCAGTGGTATTTTGACCACCTGGCTTTCAAACATTATTCATGTAGGGCTGGGCAAAGGCGCCTTCATACTGCCCTTTGTTATGATTCTGATTTCTGCAACCTTTTTTGCGAAACCAGACGGGCAGGAAGTACCTGTTCGTGTGGCAGTAGGGCTTTTGCTGCTTTTCCTTGCGGTCTTGGTCCTGTATGCGCTTTACACTCCAGGGGTTCAGCAGCAAACCCTTGAACCACTCTTTTCGCGTGCCAATTTGGTGAACCAGGGTGGCTATATTGGTGCGGCGATTGCCTGGGTCCTGCTTTTGCTCATGGGCCAGGTGGTGAGTACCGTGCTTGTGGTCGGCCTCATACTGGTGGCCCTGCTTATTATTGGTTTTTCGTTCAGGGGTCTCATCGAAAAGCTCCTCCAAAAGCGCGACGAACTCTTCGATGGTTCCTGGCAGGCAGAAATGCCCAAAATCGACTTGCCGCGCCCCGCGCCTGCTCGCAGCCGCCTGGAGCTCTTGAATGAGCTTGACGAGTCTGAATTGAATACCATCGCCCTTGAAGACGAAGGGAAGCCCAAGTCTGAAGCCATGACGCGCAAGCTTCGTTCGCCCAAGAAGAAGGACGCTTCTGAAGCCGAAACCATTGCGCTTAATGCGCCCAAGCCTGAAAAGGCCGTGGTCACGCCAAAGCCAACCAAGGACTTTGTGCTGCCTAAGATGGACTTGCTTCAAACCAATGCAGGTGGCAAGAAAAACCGTGAAGGCGACGACATTTTGCGCAGCACGGCCTTTGAACTCGAAGAGACCCTGTCTGACTTTGGCATAGATGCGCGCGTGGTTGACTGGGTGGCGGGCCCCACCGTTACCTTGTTTAAGGTCGACCTGCCTTCGGGCGTACGCGTGGCCAAGATTACCGGTCTTACCGACGACATTGCCCGTGCACTCGCGGCACCGGGTGTGCGTATTTTTAGCCCTGTTCCTGGCACGAAATACGTGGGTATTGAAGTGCCCAATGTGAAGCGCCAGACCGTTTTACTCGGCGACATTTTGAAGGGTATCAAGGGCGGTCCGCTCCAGATGGTAGTGGGCGAAGACGTTGAAGGCAATTATGTCATCGACGATCTTTCCAAGATGCCGCACCTGCTTGTGGGCGGTACGACCGGTTCTGGTAAGTCGGTTGCCATTAACGGCATGATTATGTCTATTCTTATGCGGGCAACGCCCGCTGAAGTGCGCTTCATTATGATTGACCCGAAGCGCGTTGAGTTCACGCCCTATAACGGTATCCCGCACCTCTATGTTCCTGTGGTAACGGAATGTAAGGAAGCGGCGAGTGCCCTTGCCTGGGCGGTGGCCGAAATGGAAAGCCGTCTGAAGACCTTTGCTAGTGTGGGAGCACGCAATATCAGCCAGTACAATAAGAAGGCCCAGGACGGCATGCTTATTGGCGACGAACCCGCCGAACAGCTGCCTTATATCGTTATTGTTATCGACGAACTGGCCGACCTCATGATGAATGTGGGGAAGGAAGTCGAGGCGTCTATTTCACGTTTGGCCCAGCTGGCTCGCGCTGCAGGTATCCATATGATTATTGCTACCCAGCGCCCATCTACAAATGTAGTTACCGGTCTTATCAAGGCAAATATTACCTGCCGTATTGCTCTTAACGTGGCTAGTGGCATTGACAGCCGCGTTATTCTGGACCAGACGGGTGCCGAAAGCCTCATTGGTAATGGCGACATGCTCTACTCAAAGCCCGAATACCCCAAGCCGGTGCGTTTGCAGGGTTGCTTCACATCGCCCGACGAAATTGCTTCGGTAGTTGAGCACCTCAAGTCGCAGGGTGAACCTGAATATCACAATGAAATCCTGAACACAAACCTTATCACCATTGGCCAAATGGGCGACGGTGGTGGTTCCGGCGGCCCCGACGACCCGCTTTTGTGGGAAGCGGCCGAAATCGTGGTCAATTCTGGCCTTGGTTCTACTTCAAACATCCAGCGCCGCTTGAGCGTAGGATATTCACGAGCAGGGCGTATAATGGACATGCTTGAAGAAAAGGGCATTGTGGGGCCCCCTAACGGCAGCAAGCCGCGCGAGGTCCTAGTAGACGCCCTTGAACTGGAAAGCCTCAAAGCATTTGAAGCAAGTGATGAAAGCTTAGGAGAGTAGGTTCGTATGGAAAAGATTAGTTTTGGCGAAGTTCTCCGTAATACGCGCGAGCGCAAAGGGCTTGACCTGAACGCAACGGCGCGTCGCTTGCGTATTAGGCCCGACATTTTGCAGGCCATAGAAAATAGCGACTTTGCAGCTATGCCGCCGCGTGGTTATGCCCGCAATATGGTTAATGGCTATGCGCGCTACTTAGGGCTGAACCCTACCGAAATTACCGGTATGTACCTGGACGAACTCTATGCTTACCAGGTTGAATACGAAACGAGCCGCATGCGCCCCACAGGCATCGACATGCCTTCTTCGCACAATTCCGCTCGTTTGCGCGACCGTGAAATTACCCGTAATGCTGCACGTCGTACCTTCTATGAAAACGACGAACGTGAAGCATTGGCAGACGAAGCCCAGGCTTCTTCGCGCCGCCGTGGCCGTTCTTCAAGGGGTCGCACCGAAGACCGTCTGTACCCCGAAAGCCGCACCCACCAGGCGCGTGGCACGGTTTTGCCGCATAACAACTATACAAACTTTTATTCTGGCCCTGCGGCCGTGGGCTTCTTGCAGGCAAATTGGCGCTATTTAGTAGCGGGTCTTGTTGGTCTTATCGTGCTGGCTCTTATCGTTTCACAGATTTTTAGCTGCACGCGTAAGGAAGAAAAAGAAGAAGTCGTGACCGTCCCCGTTACCGGCGTTGAATCTTCCGAAAATGCGGCGATTGAAGCGGCTAAGGCGCCCACGAACTTTACCCTTGAATACTCTGTTGAAGCCGACAATGTTTCCTGGATCGAAGTGTATGTAGACGGCGAAATTCAGGTTGGCGAAGCAGTTGAAGGCCCGGCAACGCGTACCTTTACTTCGTCTGACTCAATTCAGTTTATTACGGCTAATCCAACGCCAGTGAGCATCAAGATTGACGGCGAACCCGTGAAGCTTGAAACCGACGCCGATGGCATCGTCAATATGACCTGGCACTTCAGCGACATTTTGGCTAAATGGCTGGCCGACCATCCTGGCGTAAAGGCGGCCGATAGCACTGGTGCTGCCAGTTCTGGGTCTTCGGCATCTACCGGTTCTACTGACTCCACAACGGCCAACACTGACTCTACTACTGCGGGTACTGCCGACAGTGCCGAAGCGGGTGGCGAAACAGCCACCGAAGGTGAAACGCAAGGCGAAGCCGAAGGCGAAGAGCTTGGTCAGTAGCCTGAATTTTTTGATGAATTAAGGAGAGCCCATGGCTAAAGAACAAAGCTTCGACGTGGTTTCTACCGTCGACATGCAAGAAGTTGACAACGCCTGCCAGCAGGCTAAAAAGGAAGTTGTTAATCGCTACGACTTGAAGGATTCGGGCGCAAGCTTGAACCTGGACAAGCAGGCCAAGACTATTACGGTGCAAGCTCCAGCCGACTTTGTGGCGGGGCAGGTTATCGACATTTTGCAGTCGAAGCTTGTTAAGCGTGGCGTGGACCTAGGTGCCGTGCAATTCGGAGCTTCCGAAGCTGCTTCGGGTGGCACCGTGCGTCGCGTTGCTAAGATTATTGAGGGTATCGACCGCGACACAGCGGGAACTATTAACAAGGACATCAAGGCTCAGAAATATAAGGTCAAGGTTGCCATCGAAGGTGACAAACTTCGCGTTTCGAGCCCTTCGCGTGACGCCCTCCAGGAAGTTATTAGTTTCTTGAAAGGGCAGGACTACGGGCAGCCCCTTCAGTATGTGAACTATCGTTAAGGTTTGGAAGTGGAAGACAAACTTTCCGCTATAGCCCAAGAAGAACGCAGCTCTACCGGTGCAGGTGGGGCTGCTGTTGTATCGCCTTTAAAGGTGTTTGTGCTGACAATGGGTTGCGCCAAGAACGAAGTTGACTCGAGCCGCATGGTTGAAAAGCTGCTCGCGGCGGGTGCCAGCATAATCGACGACGCCGCAAAAGCAGACTGCATCATTGTAAACACGTGCTCATTTATTCAAGCTGCCACCGAAGAAAGCATCGACGCGATTTTTGACCTTTATGGACTTCCGCGTGTTGCTGCAGGGAAGGCGAAGCTTATTGTGGCGGGCTGTATGCCTTCGCGCTACGGGGAAGAACTTGAAGAGTCGCTCCCTGAAGTGGAATGCTTTGTTCCTTGTTCGGCCGAAGACGACATCGTGTCTGTCGTTGGGCGTCTGTTCCCTGGTAGGCTTGGTGGCGCACAGCTTTTTATTCCCATGAGCGAGCCGAGCGTTTACGTAAAAATATCTGATGGCTGCGACCGTTTCTGCAGCTTCTGTACGATTCCCTTTATTCGCGGGCGTTACCACAGCTACTCCTACGAAGAAATCTACCAAGAGGTTTCTGCGCACGTGGCTGCTGGCGCGGCTGAAATCGTTCTCATTGCGCAGGACACGGGGCGTTGGGGCCAGGACTTCAGCGAACCATCCAGTTTGGCGCAGCTTTTGAAGCGCCTGGCTGAATCATTTTCTGAAACTTGGTTCCGCGTTATGTATATTCAGCCCGAAGGGGTAAGTGACGAACTTCTCGATGTTATTGCCGAACACGACAATATTGCTTCATATCTCGACATTCCGCTTCAGCATGCCAACCCTAGACTAATTGCCGCTATGAACCGTGTGGGTTCAGGCGAAGCCTTCCTGAATCTGGTCAACAAGATCCGGAGTCGTATTCCAGGCGTGACGCTCCGTACGACCTTAATTGCGGGTTTTCCTGGTGAAGAAGACGAAGACTTTGAAGAGCTGTGCCAGTTTGTTGAAGACGCGGAGTTTGACTATGTGGGCGTCTTTGCTTATTCACAAGAAGAAGGTACGCGCGCGGCAAAATTGGCCGAGCAGGTAGACGAAGAAGTAAAGGCAGAGCGGGCTCAGACCTTGCGCGACATTGCCGACTCGCTTTCTTCGGCGCGCGTGGCAGAGCGCATTGGTCAGGCCATTGACGTACTCGTGCTTGGGCGTGAAGAAGACGGCCAGCTTTATGGGCGTGCGATGTGCCAGGCGCCCGATGTTGATGGTGTTGTATTTTTAAGCACGGGGGACATTGGAGGGGTAGTGCGTGTCACAATTGCTGATACACTGCTTTATGACATGGAGGCAGAATAGTCGTGACTCAGCCATACGAACAAGAATTGTGGACTCCCGCGAATAGGGTTACCCTCGCGCGCATTCTGCTTATACCTTTGTTCGTGCTGGTCCTTGTTGCCCCCTGGCCCGACGTATTCCCAGCGAGCATGCAGCTCGACATGGCTAAGCCGTGGATTGCTGCTGCGGTCTTTATAATCCTTTCGTTAACAGACATGCTTGACGGCTATTTAGCTCGCAGCAGGGGGGAAGTGACTGACTTCGGTAAGTTCATGGACCCCTTGGCCGACAAGCTCCTTGTGACGGCTGCCTTGCTTGGCCTGATTGAATTGGCGGTCATTCCTTCATGGGTGGCTCTCGTAATTATTTCGCGAGAATTCATTGTCTCTGGCGTGCGCATGGTTGCCGCCAGCAAGGGTGAAGTTATTGCGGCCAGCTGGTACGGCAAGGTTAAGACCGTGTTCCAGATGATAGCCATCGTTCTCTTTATCATTAAAGACAGTGACGTTATTTACGTGAGTAGTCCCTTGCGTGCCGACTGGCTCTATATTTTCAGCTGGTTCATTATGATTATCGCCCTCGCGCTTACCATTATTTCCATGATCGACTACCTGTATAAGGCCCGCCATCTTATTGGCTTCAGAAGGCGGGGAAGTGAAGGTGCTGAAATTGACGCACTGCCGCTTTCGGAGCAGGCGTCGCTTTGCGAACTCGCTGAAGAAGTTATTGAGCGTGCCCGCGAAACGGGTGTGACTCTTGCTACGGCCGAAAGTTGTACGGGCGGCCTTATTGCGTCTGAACTGACGTCTATTGCCGGTTCTTCCGACGTCTATCTTGGGAGCGTTGTGAGTTACGCTAACGAAGTAAAGCAAGGCCTTCTGGGAGTTTCTAGCCACTCGCTCGAAACGGTGGGTGCGGTGAGCGAAGCTGTTGCCTGCCAAATGGCTGAAGGGGCACGCAATTCCACGGGAGCTGACTATGCCGTTTCCGTTACCGGCATCGCTGGGCCAGGGGGCGGAAGCGTCGAAAAACCGGTTGGCACGGTTTGGATTGGTCTTGCGGGGCCCCGTGGCAGCGAAGCGCATCATTTCGTCTTTAGTGGCGACCGCGGGGAAGTGCGGGCTCAAACTGTGGAGGAATCGTTAAGGCTCCTCTTGGCCATACTGGGGGCATAAACGCGCCACTGAACTGCTCTGTGAGCTTTTTGAGACCTTTTTGATGAGTCTTTGTTGACACTTTTGCGGAGCTTTCTGTGACATATTTGAGACCTTTTTGAGGTGTGTTCTGAGACCTTTTTTCCGTAGGATAAGTTTATTCACATTTTATCTTGACGAACAAACAAATGTTCGTATAATAGAATGTGTCATCATCCGGTAAGAAGAAATAGGAGCAGAAAAATGGCTGAAAACCTGGATAAAGACAAGATGCTAAAACTGACGACTGACGAAATCGAAAAGAAGTTCGGTGCGGGCGCCATCATGAAATATGGCGACGCTGAACATAAGCTTGAAATTGAAGTAATTCCGACGGGCGTCCTGCCGCTCGACGCGGCTCTTGGCATCGGTGGGGTGCCGCGCGGCCGTATCGTGGAAATCTATGGTCCTGAATCGGGCGGTAAGACTACGCTTGCCCTTCACATTCTGGCAGAAGCACAGGCCCTGGGCGGTACCGTTGCCTTTATCGACGCTGAACACGCCCTTGACCCTGTCTATGCCTCGCGCTTGGGGGTCGACATCGACAGCGTACTTATCAGCCAGCCCGACACGGGTGAACAGGCCCTCGAAATTTGCGACATGCTCGTGCGCAGCGGGGCCGTGGACTGCGTAGTTATTGACTCTGTTGCCGCCTTGGTTCCGCGCGCTGAAATTGAAGGCGAAATTGGCGACACGACGGTTGGCCTCCAGGCCCGCCTTATGAGCCAGGCTCTCCGCAAGTTGGCAGGTTCGCTTTCCAAATCAAATACGACCTGTATCTTCATTAACCAGCTGCGTGAAAAAATTGGCGTTATGTTTGGCAACCCGGAAACTACGACTGGTGGTCGTGCGTTGAAGTTCTTTAGTTCAGTTCGTATTGAAGTGCGTAAGTGCGACTACGTAAAGCTCAATGGTGAAACCATTGGTAATCGCGTGCGCGCTAAAGTGGTCAAGAACAAAGTTGCTCCGCCATTCCGCCAGGCTGAATTTGACCTTATCTATGGCGAAGGTGTTACCAAGGAAGGCTGCATCCTCGACATGGCGGCTGAATGTGGCGTCGTCAAGAAGAGCGGTGCTTGGTATACCTATGGGGAAGAACGTCTTGGCCAAGGCCGCGAAGCCGCAAAGGACTTCCTGCGTAATGCCCCTGAACTCCGCGACGAAATTGAACGCAAGGTTCGCGAAGAATTTGACATGGCGGTAGTTGAACCGACTCCCGCAAGCGAACAGGAAGTAACTCCTGTCCCTAAGCCAACAAAGTAATTGCTTGAGCAAAGTGCTTAAGCTGGCAAGGCAGCAGTCGTTATGCGCATGAGTTTTGGTACAAGTTGTGAGCCCTCGCCAGAGGGCTCACGTACACAGGGAAAGCGTAAACGCGCGAAGGAACGCAAGCCGGACCGTTCAAGCAAAGAACTCTTCGACCGTCTTATCACAGACGGCTACACACAGGAACAGATCGAAGAAGCTATCCAACGCTCAATTGACTGTGCCCTGGTGGACGACACGCGCTTCCTTGAATCCTTTGTGCGCGGTAAGGTTACCGCGGGGAAGGGGCTCTATGGCCTTACGCGTGACCTTGAAAAGCACGGCCTGGACCCATCAGCGCTTGAAGGGTGGCCTGAAAGCTATGGGCTCGACGAAGAATCTCAGGAAGAGCGGGCCTATGAATACCTTATCAACCACCCCCCTAAGGCCAAGGACGCTTACGCAGCAGCCTATCGCAAGCTCATTTCTAAGGGTTATTCGGTAGGAATTGCATCCCGGGCCTGCAGAAAATGGTCTGACACATTCAAAGGTTCAGGCCTTATCCTAGAATAATTATATGTTTTAGCAGCATTCTCGAAGATACCGTTCAATTTTTAGGTATTATATTTGGCGTATGAGAATGCGTACCTGAAAAGGTATTTTATATATTTTAACAACCGCATATAAATTGCCTTATTCTGCGTCTTTTCTCATGCTAGGTATTTACCTGGCATTTTTTATTGGAAACGAACTTAAAACGACGAAAGGAGGAACCATGACAGATGTATTAATGCTGGTCATTGGTGCCGTTGTAGGTTTTGCCCTGGGCTTTATACTTGCACGTGTTATCGCTTCCTCCGCCCAAAAACGTGACGAAAAAGAAGCGCAATCTATCCTCGATTCTGCTCGTTCAGCAGCTGAAA
This sequence comes from uncultured Coriobacteriaceae bacterium, assembly GCA_902768975.1. Classification (GTDB taxonomy): domain Bacteria; phylum Actinomycetota; class Coriobacteriia; order Coriobacteriales; family Eggerthellaceae; genus CACXMZ01. The sequence continues at coordinate 224,176 of CACXMZ010000005.1, read as the reverse complement.
CGCTCAAAAAAGAGGCTGAAATTGAAGCAAAGGACGAGGCATTTAAGATTCGCCAGTCGGCTGAATCTGAAAAGAACGAACGCCTTAAAGAAGCACGTGCGGCGGAAGACAGGCTGAATCAACGTGAAAAATCGCTCGATCATCGCAGTGACTCACTCGACTCGCGCGAACATCAGATTTCTAGTTTGCAGGGGCAAGTCGAAAAGCGCGAACGCGACTTAAAGGAAAGCGAGCGCAAGCTTAAGGAACGTCATGCTGCTTTGGACGAAGAATACGAAGCTGTAAACCGTCAGCTTGAAAAGGTTGCTGGTCTTACGTCTGAAGAAGCAAAAGAAGAACTCCTTAACAACTTGAAGGACCAAGTTGCTATTGAGTCGGCCACTATCATTCGCGAATCTGAAACACGCGCCAAGGCGGAGGCAGACAAGAAATCTCGTGAAATTCTTTCTCTTGCCATCCAGCGTGTTGCTGCCGACCATTCGGCTGAGGTTACCGTTTCGACCATCGCTATTCCTTCGGACGACTTGAAAGGTCGCATTATTGGCCGCGAAGGTCGCAACATCCGCAGCTTCGAACAGCTAACGGGAACGAACCTCATCATCGACGACACTCCTGAATGTGTCACCATTAGCTGCTTCGATCCGGTGCGCCGTGAAATTGGTCGCGTAACTATGGAAAACCTCGTTGCCGACGGCCGCATCCATCCGGCGCGCATTGAAGAAATGTTTAAGAAGGCCGAAAAGCTCGTGAACCAAAAAGTGAAGGAGGCTGGCGAAAAGGCCACCTTTGAATCCGGCGTTCATGACCTTCACCCAGACCTTGAACAAACTCTTGGGCGCCTTCTGTTCCGCACGAGCTATGGTCAAAATGTTTTGAACCATTCGCTTGAAGTTGCTTACCTTGCTGGAGTCATGGCTTCAGAACTTGGCCTTGATCCTATTCCGGCAAAGCGCGCAGGTCTCTTGCATGACATTGGCAAAGCTATCGACCATGAAGTCGACGGCAGCCATGCGGTTATTGGCGCCGACTTGGCTCGCCGCCTTGGTGAAAAGCCGGAAATCGTTCATGCCATCGAAGCCCATCATAACGACGTGGAGCCCGACAGCGTTTTGGACGTTTTGGTGCAAGCGGCAGACGCGGTTTCTGCGGCACGCCCCGGCGCTCGTAAGGAAACGCTCGACGCATACGTTAAGCGTCTCGAAAAGCTTGAAGAAATTGCCAATTCGCACAAGGGTGTTGAACGCACCTACGCCATTCAGGCCGGCCGTGAAGTACGCGTTATGGTCAAGCCCGACGAAGTCGACGAAGCCGAAACGGTAGTTATGGCTCACGACATTGCGTCGCAGATCGAAAATGAACTCACGTATCCTGGCCAGGTTAAGGTTGTGGTTATCCGAGAAAGCCGCGCTGAAGGTATTGCGAAGTAGGCACGCATGCCCACGCAAGACCTTACAGACTTTATCGAGCAAGTAACAGGCGAAAGCCATCTCCGGGTTGAAGACGATCTCGGGGATGGCTTCGTTGTTCTTAAAGTATCTGAAGCAGAACGCCGTCAGGCGCGCCATGACGTACGCAGCACGGAAGACATTGTTATTGAGATGCTCCGCAATGCCCGCGACGCCCATGCGCGCCATATCTTTTTGGCTACTTCAAAGGAAGGTAATGATCGCCGCCTTACCATGATAGACGACGGCGACGGCATTCCCCAGCATATGGTTAAGCGTATATTCGACGCCCGCGTTACAAGCAAGCTTGACAGTGTTCACATAGACACCTGGGGCGTGCATGGGCGTGGTATGGCCCTGTACGCCGTGCGTCTTAATTCAAAGGCAGCAAGCGTTGTTGCTACAAAGCTGGGTGGCGGTACGTCTTTCGTCATAGAGACAGACACAACCAAGCTCCCTGAAAAAGTCGACCAGAGCTCAATGCCGTCCTTTTTACTCAACGAAAGCGGTACGGTGGTGGTACGGGGGACGCGCAATGTTAATCGTATCGTTGCCGAATTTGCCTACGTAGACAAGGAAAACTGCTCGGTTTACCTGGGGAGCCCCGTTGAAATTGCCGCAACGCTCTGGGAATTCGGTTGCGCTCTGCTTCCGACGAGTACGCGCGCATTTTGCGAAAACCCCGAAGAAATCGACGTCTGTAAGCGCCTGGCCCTCGCTTCGGACCCGAGCGAATTTAGTGCTCTTGCGTCTTCTATTGGGCTCGAGCTTTCTGAGCGAAGTGCCCGACGTATTATGGACGGCGAAATTGCAAGCCTTGCACCATTCGTAGAGTCTCTTAATGTGCAAAAGCCCACATCAAATGCCAAAAAGCCCAAAAAACGTGGTGCAAAAGAAATTGCCCAGCTCAGTAACGCGCCCGGCCTTAAACTTTCAAATAGCGAAAAGAATCAGCTTGCTTCGGCATTACGGGAAGCATTCGAGCCACTCGCTGAAAGTTATTACCTTAACCCCGAAGTTGAAGTTTCGGTTACGGTGCGCAACGGAGCCATACACCTTTCCATTCCGCTTGACGAAAGTAGCCGCTAGGTCTTTGCAAGTCCCTTTAGCTAAACTTTTTTACTTACAATTTGCCTGATGAGCGCTTAATCGCTACAATTTACAGTTACCAGCTTTCCAAGTTGGTAAATATGAAGTATGTAGAGCACTACTATTGCAGTTAAATTGGACAAAGGACGCGCATTGACCACAACACAAGATACTATTTCCGAAGTTGGCCTACTTAAGGTTTCTTCAAAGTCTTCACCCGCTTCTGTTGCTGGCGCCATTGCTGGAATGGTAAAGGACGGCGTTCCCGTTGAAATTCAGTCGGTAGGCGCTGGGGCTGTTAATCAGGCGGTTAAAGCCATTGCCATCTCCAGGGGCTTCCTTTCTCCCATTGGAATAGAAGTTGCCTGCATCCCTAACTTTGCAGACATCGTTATTGACGGCGAATATCGTACGGCTATACGTTTTCGCATTGTGCCGCATTATTCTACGGGCGTTCCTCAGTCCGAAGACGTGGTAACTTTCTAGGGCTTCATGCTTTCCGGAGCCACGTTTAGCATCACCACTTTTGGTTGCCAAATGAATAAACACGACTCTGAGCGTGTTTCTGGCATGCTGCAAGAACTTGGCATGCGCCCCGTTGAAACCATACCTGAAGCTGACGTAACGGTATTTATGACCTGTTGTGTACGTGAAAAGGCCGACGAGCGCCTGATGGGGCAGGTTGCTTCGATGAAAAACATTCCCTTGCGCCCTGCGTCGCGTTTTTCCAAGCGCTATGTGTGCATTGGCGGTTGCATTGGCCAACGCGACGGTGCGGCCTTGCTTGACTCTTTGCCCCATGTGGACTTGGTTTTTGGGACTCATAATCTAGACGAGCTGCCGCATCTTTTGCAGGAAGTAGTCGAAGAAGAAACGCGTCAGGCCAGCATTATTGATGGTCGTAGCGACTTCCACGATGCCCTGCCGGAGTCGCGCGAACAGGCATGGGCCGCGTGGCTTCCCATTACCGTTGGCTGCAATAATTTCTGCACCTATTGTGTGGTCCCTTATGTACGTGGGCGCGAAATTAGTCGCCCCTTTGAAGAAATTGAAGCTCAGGCACGGTCCTACGTTTCAGAAGGCGTGAAGGAAATTACGCTTCTGGGGCAAAACGTCAATTCCTATGGGCGCGACCTTTATGGCACTCCTCGTTTTGACGAAGTCCTTGACGCCGTTTCAGCAAGTGGGGTAGAGCGTATTCGTTTTGCCACGAGCCACCCCAAAGACTTAAGCGATGCCGTCATCGAGCGTTTTGCCACATTGGAAAATCTTATGCCTGCCTTACATTTGCCGGTACAGTCGGGTTCCGACGCCATACTTGAAGCCATGAATAGGCGCTATACGGCCGCACATTACCTTTCGCTTATAGAAAAGCTGCGCCAGGTTCGCCCCGATATTGCTCTTTCGACCGACATTATTGTGGGCTTCCCTGGTGAAACTGAAGAAGATTTTTTGCGTACCTGCGAAATCGTTCGTGAAGTTGGTTACACCCAGGTCTTTACTTTTATCTACAGTAAACGAGCGGGGACTCCCGCAGATGAAATGGAAGACAACACGCCGCGTGAAGTCATACTTGAACGCTTTGAACGCTTACGCGCCCTTGTTGAAGAAGGGGCCTTGGCTGCCAACAAGGCCTACGAAGGCCATCTTGCCCGGGTCTTGTTTGAAGGGGAGGCCAAGAAGGGTAGCGGGGTTGCCATGGGAAAGTCCGAACATGGTCTGACGGTTCATGTTCAGACGGAAAGCGACGAAGCGGTCCAGGCGCTTGCGGGCAAGATTCTACCCGTTCAGATCGACGAATCAAAAACCTGGTATTTACGCGGAAGTCTTATTTCATAGTGTCCGTTGAACTTAAACAGCCTCTCATTTGCGTAGTGGGCCCCACGGCCAGCGGAAAAACCGCCCTTGCCCAGGCCATCGCAGAAAAACTTCCCGCTGCCATTATGAGCGCCGACTCCATGCAGGTCTACCGGGGAATGGACATCGGCACGGGCAAGATACCCGCAAGTGAACGAAGCGTTTCTTATTATGGGCTCGATGTTGTTGACCCGGGCGAAGCTTTTTCGGCTTCGCTCTTTCAGGCTTATGCGCGCCCCATTATCGAATCGCGCGACAGGGAAGGGGAGCGCACGCTTCTGTGTGGGGGCACAGGTTTTTATGTGCGGGCAGTTATCGATGACTTTGTTTTTCCTGCAGGTGAACAGGTCGGAAACCCCATACGGGACTACTACGCGGCCTTGCTTCGTAGTAGTGGGCCCCAGGCGGTATGGGACGCGCTTAATAGCGTGGATCCTGCGTCTGCCCAAGTCATTCCCATTGCCGACTCTAAGCGCGTTATTCGAGCGCTTGAAATTCACGAGGAAGGCTTGAGCTATGCCGAACAGAAGGAGCAATTTGCTGAAATCGAAGCATATTATCCTTCTATTCAGATTGGGCTGCAGGTTGAACCAGAGGTGCTAGCTGCTCGCATAAACGCACGTGTTGATGCCATGATGGAAGCAGGTCTTCTTAACGAGGTTGAGTCTTTGCTTGCCCAGGGCATGAGGGATGCTATTACGTCACAACAAGCGATTGGCTATAAGGAATTCGTGGCTTATTTGGACGGAGAAACTTCGCTTGCAGAAGCAGTCGATGCCGTAAAGCTTGCGACGCGCCGCTACGGCAAACGCCAGCGGACTTGGTTTAGAAAAGACCAGCGAATTCATTGGCTCGACGCGACCGACTTTAATCTTGAAGCGCTCTGCCAGGCATCGCTTGAAATTATCGAAGGGGCTAAAGCATGAGTAGTCGCTTTCCGCTTCGAAGTACCGCCCCCGTGCCCGAGCGGGGTATTCTTGTTGGCATTGTGCGGCAAGATTCAGCGCTTTCTGCCGAAGAAACCCTTGCCGAATTGGGCCGTTTGGCAACCACCGCTGGTGTGGAAGTTGTCGCCCAAACAAGCCAAAAACTTGAAACTCCCAATCCTAAAACATTCGTAGGGAGCGGCAAGGCTGCTGAAATTGCCGAACTCTGCAGAAGCTTTTCTGCTGATGTAGTTATCTTCGACGATGAACTAACACCTTCGCAACAGTCGAATTTGGAAAAGCTTGTTGGTAAGAACGTGAAGGTCATCGACCGCACGGCCTTGATCCTTGACATATTTGCTTTGCATGCCACAACCAAGGAAGGGCGCCTGCAGGTCCGCCTTGCTCAAAATCAATACTTGCTACCTCGCCTGCGTGGTATGTGGGCACACCTGGCCAGCAACCGCATGGGTGGTGGCGTTGGTTCGCGCTTTGGTGAAGGTGAAAGCCAGCTCGAAGTCGACCGCCGCATGGTGCGCAATCGCATAACGAGTATTAAGCGTGAACTTGCTGAACTTGAAAAGAATAGGGAAGTGCAACGTGCTTCGCGCCGGCAGAGCGGGGTATTACGCGTTGCTCTTGCCGGCTATACCAACGCTGGAAAATCGAGCTTGCTCAATGCCTTGTGTGGTGCCGAAGTCCTTGAAATGGACCAGCTCTTTGCTACGCTTGATTCTACGACGCGTAAACTCGTTCTTCCTGAAGGGCGGGAAATTACCCTTACCGACACGGTAGGTTTTATCCAGAAATTGCCGACCATGCTCGTTGAGTCCTTCAAAAGCACCCTCGACGAAATACGCGAAGCCGACATTATTCTTCAGGTCGTTGACGCGAGCTATGAAAACTACGAGCGTCAGATCGATGCGGTGAACGAAGTTCTTGAACAAATTGGCGCCCAGTCTATTGTCCGCCAGCTTTGTTTCAACAAAATCGATTTGCTTTCCACCGAAGAACTCGAAGTGCTCAAGGCACGCAATTCCCAGGCTTTATTCGTGTCTGCCCAAAAAGGCACGGGCCTTGAAGGGCTCATATCGCGCATTGCCCAACTTGCTGCTGCCCAGGACGAAACCATGTGCCTCTTAATCCCTTACACGGAAGGGAAAGAGGTTTCGTTTATCCATGAGCGCTGTCACATTATCGAAGAAGACCATACCGAAAACGGCACACGCCTTGTGGTGCGTGTGCCGCAAGCTTTTGTTGAACGTTTCGGGCGCTTTGTGCTGCCCCAGGATTAAACGATGCGCCTGAATTGCGCTACCACTTTGCCAACGATGGCGCAGTCCGTAACGATAATCGGTTCCATGGAAGAATTTTCCGGCTGAAGACGGATGTGGTCTGCCTCTTTGTAGAAGCGCTTTACCGTAGCACCGTCTTCAATGAGGGCAACTACAATGTCGCCATTGTTGGCGGTTTGCTGTTCGCGCACGACGACGTAGTCCCCGTCGTTGATGCCAGCTTCGACCATAGAGTCCCCGTGAACGGAAAGCAAGAAGGAAGCAGAATCGCCCACGATTTCCGTTGGCAAGGAAATATGGTTAGTGATGTTTTCTTCAGCCAGGATAGGAGCGCCTGCAGCAACGTCGCCCACTAAAGGAAGTTCAATAATATTGTAATTGGTAGCACCTATAACGCCGGTATTCCTGACGTTGGGGCTGTTGACCAGCGTAATAGAACGCGAAGTGAGAGGGTCCTTCTTAATATAGCCCTTTTCTTCGAGGGCCTTTAAATGGACGTGAACCGTCGAAGGGGAAGAAAGGCCCAGCATGGCGCATACGTCGCGCACGGAGGGACCATAGCCTTTTTCAGCGATATAGCCTTCAATGCAGTCCAAGACCGCCTGCTGCTTTTTAGTAATTCCTTTTGCCATAATTCCCGCCCTTTCAAATTCCGAACAAATGTTTGAAAAAACTGTTGACAAGAACCAATGTTCGTTTTATAGTATACACGAACATGAGTTCTATGCAAGAGCAAAGGAGGAGAAAAATGAAAGATTTTTCCACACATGTATATGTTGCTGGCACCAGCGCATTGCAGCCCGATTGCTCTCGGTACAGCAATGAAAACGAGCGCATCATTATGTTTCCGGCAGGTAAGCAGGACCCAGAGTTTTTCCAGATCGACTTTACTAAGCTTTATACCGCAAAGCATGTTTCCTGGTTTGAACGTATAAAGGCGCGCATTTTCCATCTCATGCAAAAAAGTCCGTCATATTACGACTTCCGCACGGGGGACTTAGCCGGCAAACCCTTAGGTGGCATTAGCCGTAAAAAGGCCGTGGCAGCCGGTATTGTCTATTCCCTTATTGCGGTTTGTGCCCTCTACTTTGGTATTTAGTCATTCCTCGGTTTTGGCTGCGTTGGCACCCTGTCCTACAACCGCTAGGGCAGGGTGCATAAATTAGGACTAGAAACACCATATTTTGTGTGGTAACCTATCCTAAATGCACTAGAAACGGAGGATTATCATGCGCTGTCCATCATGCGGTCAAACCGAATCTAAAGTAGTAGACTCTCGTCCTTCTGAAGACGGTTCAACCATTCGCCGTCGTCGTGAATGCCTCGATTGCGGCCGTCGTTTTACGACTTATGAACGTCTCGGTGAAAACCCGCTCATTGTTTTAAAGACCGACGGTACATCTGAAGTTTATGACCGTGAAAAAATTATACGTGGGGTGTATATCGCCTGCGCAAAGCGCCATATTTCTCCTGAACAGATTAATGGTCTGGTCGACAGCATGGAGTCGGAATTGCGCAATGCCAACGTTTCTGAAATCAAGTCTAAGGACTTGGGCGACATGGTCTTAAAGCGCCTGAAGGACCTTGACGACGTGGCATATATTCGTTTTGCCAGCGTATACAAGGACTTTAAGACGGTAGAAGAGTTTGCGAGCGCCTTGAAAGGTCTCTAAACAAATGTTCGATTTTTTGGAATTACCCGTAAAGAAGCTCAATAGTGAAGCAGTTATTCCTGAATCTGCCTATGAAGGTGACGCGGGCATAGACTTGCGTTCTTTGGTAGATGTTACGCTGCAGCCATTTGAGCGGGCATTGGTGCCTACGGGGCTTGCCGTAGCAATTCCTGAAGGCTACGCGGGTTTTGTATTACCAAGAAGCGGTTCAGCCATTAAACAGGGTTTGTCCTTAGTAAATGCACCCGGGCTTATAGATAGTGGCTATCGCGGCGAATTAGGCTGTATTTGTATTAACCTGGACGCCCAGGTACCCATTGAAATAAAAGCTGGCGACCGTATCGCGCAGCTTGTCATAATGAAAGTTGAACAAGTTAAGCTGCTTGAAGTTAACGAGCTTTCAGAAACGTCACGCGGTGCTGGGGGCTTTGGAAGCAGCGGCGTACAGTAGGGTTTCAGAGGGGGCTTTTACGAGCCCTCTCTTATTTTGATCTTCAATAGAATAAATCTTGATAATATATGTTATGTTAACTAAATAGTGAGATTACACAGTGCATATACTCACCCATTGAAAGTGCAGGTCAGAAGCTAATACTGAAGTTTCCCATGTCAAGTACATCGTGGGAACCATCTGTATTTTTCACGAGAAGCTGTAGTTGGTCGTTGATGTCTTCAACATATGCCTGAATGCAGCGCGAATCGTCGTATTGCAGGACAATGTCTCGTCCAAGAAGCATTGAGCGCTTTCGGTATTCTTCCCTCGCGCCCTCGGTCCCTTCTATTTGCAATGCTATAAGTTGCTCAATTAAAGACGCAATGAGCCTATTTCTGAGGCCTTGTTCTTCTGCTTCGGCAAGGTAGCCTATGCTTTCAGCGGCTATTTGGCTAATTCCTGGTTTATACACGTCGATGCCTATACCGGCAATAAAAGAACTCGGTTTACCCGAATATGCTTCGATTTGGCTTTCGCACAGGATGCCGCATACCTTTTTCCCGTCGCAATATACGTCATTGGGCCATTTTATTAAAGGCTGCTTATTGGTATGCGTTTCTATGGCACGACATGCCGCAATAGCTGAAAGGGCCGTTAACTCCTGGGCGTATGACGCACCAGCATCTTGGATCTGAAATTGTATGCTCAGATAGATGCCGCACTCGCGTGGTGAAAGAAACTGCTTGCCACGCCTTCCTTTGCCACCGGTTTGTTCTTCGGCAATAACGACGCGGTAGGTACATTCTTTTACAGGTTCCGTCTGCTTTAGATAGTCGTTGGTGCTTACAATGCTTTCGAGCACCTCAATACAAAGCCTTGCTTTGTGGGCCTCGGGTAGAAGGCCGCGAATCCCCTCTTGTGTAATGCGGTCGCCCATAGGGAAATTAGGTGAGCTTTCGTGCCGCTTCTTCAAGCGTATCAAGCAAGTGTTGCGCTTCGCTTGCACTGGGCGCTTTTGCAAAAAGATACAGTTTCATCTTAGGCTCGGTGCCACTTGGCCTAAAGATAATCTTTGTACCTTCTGCAATGCGCAGCTCTACCACGTTAGCGCTTGGCAGGCTGCCGACCCCATCCTGGTAGTCAACAACTTCCGTAATAGGTATGCCCGCAAGTTCAGCTGGCGGGTTTTCATGTAGCGCTGTCATAATTGAAGCCATAGACTGAGCGCCTTCAGCACCAGGGAATGCAATATTGACCGTGCGGTTGACATAATAGCCATAGCGTTCATACAGTTCGTTGAGCGCTTCAATTAAGTCTTTGCCCTGGCTTTTGTAGTAGCGCGCCATTTGGCACACGAGCAAGCCCGCATTGATGGCGTCCTTGTCGCGCACATGGGCGCCCGTTAGGTAGCCGTAGCTTTCTTCAAAACCAAGAATAAAGCGCTTCTCTTCCCCATTGCGTTCAAGTTCAGTAATGATGTCGCCTATGTACTTAAAGCCAGTAAGCGTACGGCGAATTTCGACACCGTATGTGGCGGCAATCGCGTCTATCATGGCAGTCGACACTATGGTTGAAATGGCCAAGGCATTGCTCGGCATGGTGCCAAGTTGCGTATGCATTTTGCACAGATAGTCGAAAAGCAAAATGCCCACTTCATTACCCGTTGGTAGCACGTAGTCGCCTTCATGGGCAACGGCAATGCCAAGACGGTCAGCGTCGGGGTCGGTGGCCATAAGAAGGTCTGCTCCCCTCTCCTTACAGACCTGCAAACCCACTTCAAGAGCTGAACGCTCTTCGGGGTTTGGGTATTCGCAGCTCGGGAAATTACCGTCGGGTTGCACTTGTTGTTCGACCAAGCTTAGCTCTTTAATATGAGCGAAATCAAAGATTCGCTGCATGCACTCAAGACCGGACCCACATAAGGGCGTATAGACCAATGAAAGTGCTTCGTCTTGTGCTTCGGGGAGTTCAAGCCCGCACTGGCATACCGCATTAACAAAGCGATCGAGGGTTTCCTCCCCTATCCATTTAATGAGGCCACTCTCTTCGGCTTCTTCGAAATTCATGGTTTTGACCTGGGTAAACGGGTCAATATTGGCAATGGAAGCAGATATAGACGCCGCCGCTTCAGACGTAATTTGACATCCGTCTGCCCCGTAGACCTTATAGCCATTATACGAAGCCGGGTTGTGGCTTGCCGTCATGCAAATACCCGCAAAGCAGCCCAAGTCGCGCACGGCAAAGCTCAGCGCAGGAACGGGTTCAATGCGCGGGTATAGATAGCTTTCAATTCCGTTGGCAGCCAACACGCTGGCAGCTACTTTTACAAAGACTTTGCCCTTGTTTCTGCTGTCACGCGCGATAGCAACCCGAGCAGGGCTATTGGTGCACGTAGCATTTATGTAGTCGGCTAAGCCTTGGGTAGCGCGACCAACGGTATATACATTCATGCGGTTCGTGCCCGGTCCAATAACACCGCGAAGCCCCGCTGTTCCAAAGCTGAGGTCCTGAAAAAAGGCGTCAGCGATTTCTTCTTCGGTACCTGTTTCAAGCAAGGCCGCTAGCTGTTCTTTGAGCTCAGCGTCATTGCATTGTTCGAGCCACTCTTGGGCGGAATTGCGATAGTCCATAGTCTAGCCTTCAAAACCGTGGGGATTATTCTTCTGCCAATTCCAACTGTCGCGGCACATGTCTTCGAGACCTAATTCCGCAACCCATCCAAGCTCGCGCTTTGCTTTTTCGGCCGAAGAATAGCATTGGGCTACGTCGCCTTCGCGCCTGGGTAGGAATTCATAAGGCAAGGTTAAATCGTTTGCTTTTTCAAAGGCATGGACTACTTCGAGCACGCTATAGCCCTGGCCGGTTCCCAGGTTCCAAATATGGACACCGGTGTCGCCTTCGGTGGCCTTCAGGGTTGCAACATGGCCCTTCGCAAGGTCGACCACATGGATATAGTCTCGCACGCCCGTGCCGTCTGGAGTGTCATAGTCGTTGCCAAAGATGCCCAGTTTTTCAAGCTTACCCAGAGCAACTTGCGTGATGTAAGGCATAAGATTGTTGGGAATGCCATTCGGGTCTTCGCCAATGAGGCCCGACTTATGCGCGCCTATGGGGTTGAAGTAACGCAGGAGTGAAACGTTCCACTCTGGGTCAGAGACGCACATGTCAGAAAGGATTTGTTCGAGCATGCTCTTGGTCTTGCCATAGGGGTTCGTTGGCGTGCCAAGGGGGCAATCTTCAGTAATAGGCACAAAGGCAGGGTCGCCATATACGGTGGCCGAACTACTAAAGACTATGGTTTTACAGCCATGATCGCGCATGACGTCGAGCAAAGTGAGTGTGCCTGAAATATTGTTGTGATAATACTCCCAGGGCTTGGCAACACTTTCCCCGACTGCCTTGTAGCCCGCAAAATGGATGACGGCATCGATGCTTTCCTGAGCGAAGATATTTTCAAGCGCCTCCCTGTCGAGCATGTCTGCTTCATAAAAACGGGGGCGTACGCCGCAGATTTGTTCTACGCGGTTGAGAGATTCGAGCTTTGAATTCGACAGGTTGTCAAAAACGACGATGTCATAGCCGGCTTCGATGAGCTCGACACAGGTGTGGCTGCCAATAAAGCCTGTTCCGCCAGAAACTAATATGCTACCCATAACACTCCTTACCGTGTGAACAATACCTCTGCCTATTATAGGGCTAATGACTTTGCAGAATTATTTGAAATGAACAGGTACAATAAGATTATGGAAGAAAATGGCAAAACATATGCACCGCTTACACCACAGCTGATGGTGCAACTTGCGGCTCCCCATACCTGGCCGGCTGCAATTTTCCCCGTGCTTACTGCAACTGCCTTGGCTCTTGCGGTCCCTGAATGGCATTCCGTAAGTGGCCTGATGGTATGCGTCCTTCTTGCTATTAGCGTCTTGTTTCAGAGCGCCGTTAATACCATTAATGACTATTTCGATTACAAAAAAGGCACCGACACTCTCGACAATCAGGCGGATCCAAGTGATGCCGTCTTGGTCTATAACAATGTGAACCCCCGCACGGTGCTCTATTATGCTCTTGGCCTTGTTGCCGCAGCCTTCATTCTGGGTATTTATTGCGTGGTAGCCGCTGGGTTCTTGCCCCTGTTTATAGCCTTAATTGGTGCCGCTATTGTCTTTCTGTATTCTGGTGGTAAAACTCCTATTTCGTACTTACCCATTGGTGAAGTCGTGAGTGGCTTTACTTTCGGTGGTCTCGTTACGTTTGCAAGTTATTACTGCCTTACGCTTCAGGCTGACCTCCGCGTTTTTATCTGGGGCCTTCCCGTGATGATTGGCGTCGCTTTAATTATGCTTACCAACAATGGTTGCGACATTGAAAAAGACAAGGCTGCACAGCGCAGGACCCTCCCTGTTCTTATTGGGTACGACAATATGAAAACGCTCTACCATGCGCTTATTTTCGTGTGGCTTGCGGCTATTTGCATCATCGTGCTGGTGTGGTTTAGAAATGGCTGGGTCATCTTGCCCTTTATGCTGCTTGCCGCCCACCCGCTCGGGCGCGCCCTCCTTGCTAATCCGCTGACGGCGCAAACCCGTGCCCAAGCCTTTAGCCAGATCACTGGTCTCAATATTGCCCTGGGTTCCTTCTACGCAGCAGCTATTCTTGCCAGTAATTTAGGCGTGTGCCTTATTTAGTGCCACGTAATCTTTTTAACACCCTTTACGGCAGATAACTGGGCAGACTCTAGGAGCTCTTGAGTGGTAAGCGCCTGATCTTTATTTATGAGGCCCGCAATAAAGGCAATATGCCCCAGGACGCCCTCAGGCGTTTTGTACTGAACAAGCAGTTCTTCAAGCGACGCGTCATGGTCGCGTTTTGCTATACGCCTGCCGTCGGCAGCACAGATAAGGGGAACGTGCGCATAGTGCACCTGTTCTAAGTCCAAGAGCTGTTGAAGGTAGATTTGCAGAGGGGTTGAAGAAAGCAAGTCTGTCCCACGCACGACAAGATTCACACCCTGTGCAGCGTCGTCCACCACCACAGCGAGCTGGTACGCGAAGCCACCGTCACTGCGGCGTATAACAAAGTCACCGCAGTCATCTGCGCACGAAAAGTGTTGCTCACCCTGCAAAAGGTCTTCAAAGCATATAGTTTCGTAGCCTACCTTTAAGCGAATAGACGGCTGGCGTCCATCGTGTTGAAGTTCGCGTAAACGAGTGGACTGTTCTTCGGGCGAAAGCAGGGCGCAGGTTCCAGGATAGACCAGTTGTTCACCCGCATGTGGAGCCGAAGCGGCATGGATGTCTGCGCGGGTACAAAAACAGGGGTATGTCAAGCCACGTTCTTTCAAGGCGCGAAAGGCTGCTTCATAGGCTTCCCAACGCTTAGATTGGTACATTACTTCCCCGTCCCACAAAAGACCGAGCAATTCAAAATCCTGCTTAATGTGGTCGGCGTAGGCAGCGCGTGAACGGCTCGAATCGAGGTCTTCTATACGCAAGAGAACTGTACCGCCCACCCGCTTGGTAAGAAGCCAGGCAGAGAGATAACTGAATATATTTCCCGCGTGCATGCGCCCCGTTGGCGAAGGCGCAAAACGCGTTATAACGGGTTCTGGGAGGTTTTCCAAAGCCATAAAGAGCCTATTGAGGGGTACGTGGAAGAACTAAGGCTGGACGCAGGAACGCCCGAGGCGGAAGGCTTCCAGGTTGGCGTCTATGGTTTTGGGCGGAACCTTTAAGCGAATTTGTTCTTCCCAGACATCGTCTGCAAAGGGCAAACCTGTTGAAAGGGCCCCAAGCAAAACCACGTTAGCGCTTTTAGCGGAACCCGCCTGAAGGGCCAGGTCCTGGGCAGGAATAAGGTGGGCCCCATATTGTTCAAGACGCATTTGTGGGTTGCTCGGCATGAGTGCTTTGCCCGTTAGTACGGGCAGCGGGCTAATCTGAATATCGTTAACATAGATTTTTCCGCCGGGCTTAAGAAAATGAATATTACGCAGGGCTTCGGTTGTTTCGAAAGCAAGAAGATAGTCGGCCTCCCCTTCCGAAATTACCATCGAGTGAACGCTTTCACCCATGTTGACAACCGTGGTTACCGAACCACCGCGCTGGGACATGCCATGTATTTCAGAGAGCTTTACTTCCAAGCCTGAAGCAATGGCGGTTTTTGCGAGGAGGTCCGCCGCGAGGATGGTTCCCTGGCCGCCAACGCCCGCGAGCAGAACACGCATGATAGAAGGCATGGTCATGGTTACCGCCCCCCTTCGCTTTGAGTAATGGCTTCGAAGGCACAGTATTGGCTACATTGCCCGCAGCCTACGCACATGCTTGCTTCAATAGAAGCCGTGCCGTCGGCAGGGTTCTTTTCTATGGCAGGACAACCAAGGGAAATGCAGGAACCGCAGGCTGTGCAGTTGCCGTTTACGTAATAGGGTGCCTGGGCAACAAAAGAGTCACGCAGGAGCACACAGGGGCTTCTAAAGACGATAACAGAAAGCCTGTCCTTTGCTTCTAGGGCTTGCTTGATTGCCTGGCGCGTTGCCTTCATGTCGTTAGGATTAACCGTGGCTACATCTTCAACGCCAAGCGCCTTAACGAGTTCCTCAAGATTCAATTCACGCGTTTGCCGCCCTTGTAAGGTTTTGCCATTTACGGGGTTGCCCTGGTGGCCTGTCATACCCGTTGTGCGGTTGTCTAGAATGCATACCGTGCCAACGCCTTGGTTATACACGGTATTGAGCAAACTGGTGATCCCTGAATGGGCAAAAGTGGAGTCCCCTATAACGGCAACAACGGGGGCATGTTCACTTTCGCCATACGAAAGTTCAAAGCCATGGGCCATGGAAATCGAAGCGCCCATGCAGACTGTGGTGTCCATGGCGGCAAGGGGCGGCAGGGCCCCTAAGGTGTAGCAGCCAATGTCGCCCGTAATAATGCACTTGGCACGTGCGAGTTCCTTAAAGACCAAACGATGCGGGCAACCCGCACAAAGCGCTGGTGGACGTGCTGGCAGCTTGGCTTCTGGTTCTGTGGTGGCCTCGGTATCGTCAAAAGCTAGTCGGAGGGCACGGGAGGAAAGCTCCCCTGCCGCTGGAAGTGGATGCGGTGTCTGGGAAAGCTCAATACCAAGTGCCAAGATCTGGCTGCTTAAGTATTGCGATGCTTCATCGATGCAATAAACGTCTTCGACCATATTTGCAAAGCTTTCCAGTTTCTGCTTCGGAAGAGGCCAGGTCACACCCAGTTTTAATACCGAAGCTTCCGGAAAAGCGTCGCGTACATATTGGTAGACGGCGCCACTGCAAATGAAGCCCTTGCTTGTTTCGCGCTGCTCAATAATGTTAAAGGGGCACTCTTCAACCCAGGAAGACAAAGCGGCGTCGCGCTTGTCGAGTTCGACTCTCCGCAGTTTGGCATAGGCAGGCATCATCACCCATTTAGTGGGGTCCTTTTCATAGACCTTGGGCTGATAGTTTTCCTTCTCACCCGTGTTGACAGGGGTCTTTGCATGACTGATGCGAACCGTCGAACGAATCATAAATGGCGTGTCGAATTCTTCAGACAAGGCATAGGCAGCCTTCGTAAAGTCGTGGGCTTCCTGGGAATCTGACGGGTCGAATACCGGCACATGAGCCGCGAGCGCATAATAGCGCGAGTCCTGTTCATTCTGACTTGAGTGCATACCAGGGTCGTCGGCGGCAAGCAAAACTAAGCCTCCGTTTACGCCGGTATAAGCCGCGGTAAAGAGTGGATCGGCAGCAACGTTTACCCCAACATGCTTCATGGTAGCAAGGACGCGGCTTCCAGCAGCGCTTGCCCCTACCCCAACTTCGAGGGCCACCTTTTCATTAGGGCACCATTCGGCGTAGACGGCTTCTTTTTTGGCAAAAGCTTCAAGCGTTTCCGTGCTCGGAGTTCCCGGGTACCCTACGCCAATGCCGCAACCTGCTTCCCAGGCACCCTGGGCAATGGCTTCATTGCCAGACAATAATTCCATGTCATGTCCTATTCTTCGTATTTCAGGCAGAAAGCACCTATCTGAACAATATCACCGTCGTGCAAAACGGCCTCTTCGATGCTTTCGTTGTTGATCCAAATGCCGTTATAGCTCTGGTTGTCCTTGATAACGAACTTGCCTTCGCGGGGAAACACTATGGCATGGTCGCGTGATACCGTCATGTCGTTGAGGAAAATGTCGCACTGAGGCGAACGCCCAACGGTGAGTTGCTTGTCGTCAAGGCGATACGAGGTTCCAATTTGGGGACCACGCACAATAATGAAGGAAGCTATTTGAGCGGCTTTCGGCTTTTTCTTGGGGATAGCTTGTTGTTCGCCATCCAAAGAAATGGGCTGAAATTCTTCAGTTGAACCAAGCATCTTAAAACCGCATGAAGGACAGGAAGAGTCGCTTTCCTTAATAGGACTATTGCAAACAGGGCAAGTGTTTTCCATGGTTCCCTTCCTTCTACGACTGGGCGTTCTTGTCGTTAATGACTGGCATCTGGTTATAAAGCTTTGGTTCGGCAATGCCGTCGTCATTTACAAAGCCCCCAATAAGCCTGTTCCACCATATTGAAATCATTTCAATAATATTTGGACCAGGCAGGTCCTGTGCAGCCACCATTTGTGCGGTGGCAACAACTTCATTGCGTTGCTTATAGGTTATGGTGCCTACCACGTCGCCAGCATGAACCGTTCCTTCAGGGTAGTCGTATTCGACCTCTTGGCTGACGTTGCCTTCTATGTTAAACACGCGAACGGTCGCATTCGGGTCTTCAAGGGTAGCGTCAACGCGCTTGTCGAGCCAAGCGGCTGCAGGAACCTGGGCAACCAAAGGAACCGTTTCTCCCTGAGCATTTACGGTGAAAGATTCGGTGTTTGCCAATGGAAGGTCTATGCAGTGAGTGTAATACCAGTCCCACATGGCCCGTACGTCTTCAAAACGCTCCCATTCGTCAATGGAGTCGAGCACGATAGCATAGAGGTCCTCCCCACGGTTGCAAGCACCGGCAAAACAGGCGCCAGCCGTGTCGGTGAAGCCGGTCTTTATGCCGCAGGTGCCTTCATATTCGCCCAAAAGCAGGTCCGTGCTTTCGAATTCGGCCGTAATAGTTTCACCACTGCGGTTTATAAGGCAACTCGCATTTGCAAGGCTGGTAATGTCGCGAATAGCCTGCTTCTGCATGGCATAGGCCGACATCTTTGCCACGTCACGTGCGCTGCAATGCATGTCGGCGTCGTAAATGCCGTCATCGAGACCATGCGGATTGGTAAAGACCGAATTGGTCATACCGAGTTCAGCCGCTTTAGCGTTCATGGCATCAACAAAGCGCTGGCAGCATGCGTCAGTGTCGCTTGCGTCGCCCCCTTCAGCGCTGAGCATTACAGCACCAATTGATTCAGCGATAGCCTGGGCAGCGTCGTTGCCGCTGGGTACCAGAAGCGCCTTAAGAGCTTCAGAAAGCGGCATAGTGTCCCCTGTTTGGAGCCAGGCACTTGATTCGCCAATATAGGCGGCCGTTTCGCTTACGGTAATTTCAGTTTCCGCAGGGACCGAATCGAGGGCGGTAATGGCTGTCATTATCTTGGTGATGCTTGCAATGTGTACGGGCGCGTCGGCGTCACGTTCGAAATAGACATTACCAGCTTCGTCCATGAGTATGGCATGCTCGGCTTCAATGCTTGGGCAGTCTGCAACGGTAAGTCCGAGGGCTTCCACGGTGTCACCCAATACAATGTCTGCCTTGCGTACTTCAGCGTAGGCCGAAGGGACAAAGCAGCATAGAGCCAAGGCAAACACAGCGAGCAAAGAACTTATGCGGATGAAAGATTTATTGCAAAGCATGTAAAACCTAACCTAGGAACTCGAAGATGGACCACGGACAACAATGGTATTTTGGGGCGAATAGGCTGAAGTAAATTGGTCGGTACTGACGATGTCGCCCTTTGAGTCGTATACATTACGCGTAACCGTGACAGTGTGGCCGTCGTAGCCATAGGTGCGTACATACTCTGTACCAGGGTATAAGGTGTCGTCGGTTTCGTAGACAGTCGTAAAGGCAGCACCGGGTTGTATTTCGCCTTCTTCAGACTCAACGGTATAGCCCATGGTTTCACCGTACAAAACCGCTTTAACCGTGGTGTCGGTATAGCTCATTTTTACAAGAATGTCTGAAGGTGAATTGTTTTCCCATTTAAGGTCAAGGTCGGGCCAGCTTACCGCTGCGTCACGGCCCTGAGGGTAACTCGAGAAATAGATGCTATGGTTATGGCGCTCAACTATGGGGTAGCCAGCTTCATAGACCGCATTAAATACGGTGGTCGCTACCTGGCAAATGCCACCACCAATTTCGTCGATGAGGGTGTTGCCCGCAATGGCATGGGCTTCGAGGAAGCCCTTTTCCGCGTTGCATTCGCCTGCAGTCTTGTTAAAGCTCCAGATACCACCGTCGGCAGGAACAATCGAATTATTGAGCAAGTCGGCGGCAAGATGAATATTGGTATTACGTTCAAATGCACCCGAGGTATATTCAGTTTCAAATTCAGAAATAGGGGTAACAATGCCGAAAGATAAGGCTTCTTCGAGCGTCATTTCGGCGGGTATTTCAGCGGAGCCTAGTTCAACACGAAGGGTTTGGTCTGGCCCAATGCTATTTTCTGTATTTCCAGACTTTGAACCGAAGAGATTGATATTGAGTTCTTCGAGTGCGTCGCCTACCAAGGGGAATGTTCCGTTCGAAGTGGCATGGACATATATATCGTCCCCATTTTTAACAAAGCGAACATGCCCTTCCCCGCCTTCATAGTTGGGCGGAATATGCGAAAGCACACTTGAGCGCGCGGTCTGTAGCGCGAAACTAGGGGCAAGGTAATACGTCCCGTCTTCGTTTCGAGACAAAGGCGTTTGTATCCACGAGCCAAGTGTTGCCGAGTCGGCCGTCCAGTCGCGCCCTTCGCAGGAAAAGACAATGCCGTTCGAAATCACGCGGGAAATATGGTCGGCGCAGGCCTGGGCAGCTTGTTGGGTAATCTGCACAGGGGTAAATTCGGTTTCAACAACAAAGGCACGGTTGTCGGCGTCGGGCGAAAGAAGCTGTTCGGTAATTTGCTGCTTAAGGACTTCACGGTTAACCATGTCACCGTCTCTGCCTTCGCTTACCGCTACATAGCCGTCAACGATTTCCACCCCATAATTAACGAGGGGCTCACCAATGCTGAGGTCTATTTCATGAGCCAAGGATTCAATGATGGCTTCATTAAAGTTAAGGGGAATGCTAATGTCGCGTGGTTGAAAAAAGAGGGTAAAGCGATCGAGGGGGTTTTCGCGCCCCACTTCCATTGCTTCCTTCGTGAGTTTTTCGTAGTCGATATAGGCCTGCAAAGACGCGGCATCGGTAGACCATGCTCGACGAGCAGCACGTTCTTCTTCGGCTGAAATTTCTTCGCTGTCTATATATTCATACTCCGAAATACGGTCATTGAAAGCGTCCTGGTTCGCATAGATGGAAACGCCGGCACTGTTAAGGCGTCCCGCATATTCCTTCCCCACGACTTCTTCAACCTGTTCGGCTTTAAGGCCGCTAATGTCAAGGCCGCCCACGGTCACGCCCGAATAAGCTTTTCCGAAATTGGCAACAAAGTCGAACAGACCGCCGAAGAGCACCAGTGCTAAAACAATGCTAATGAGCAAGGCTGCGCGTGAAGAACGAATGAGGTCGATAAGGGACCCCAGAATACCCGTGGCAGCCTGGCCTGCCTTTTCTTTGGCGAGAGCCGCGCGTTGTTGGCCCTTATGCGCGCGCTGCTGCTTCGAGTTTGATGAAGCAGAGCGGGTATTTCTCCCTTTGTTGTTAGACGAACGTGCCATTTACGATTGCCTCTTTGCAGCCGCTTTAACCACTACTTGATGGCAGGACAATAGACCGATAATGGCATAGTAAGCCGTCGTGAATATACCCAGGACAACGCCCGCGTAAACAAACCAAATACCCCACGGTGCTGGGTCGGACGTGAAACCTGGGAGCCAGGCAAAGTCACAAATGCCCAATCCGGGAATAAGTGGTGCATTTAGGCAGAGTGCCGCCAGACCAATATAGAGCAATGTAGTGGCCACTTTACCAGCAAAAATGACGTCGACGCGCACCCGATATATTTTGAGCATGGCGTAGTAACCAAAGAGCATAATAATGTCGCGCAAAAAGATAAGAATCATTATCCATACCGGAAGACGGTTAACGAGCATAAGCCCTATAACGCCAAAAATCATAAGAAGGCGGTCTACAGCGGGGTCGAGAATGCGACCAAGCTTGCTCACGCTGTTGGTGGATCTTGCAACAAGGCCGTCTACCCAGTCGGTTGCTGCCGCGAGGGCAAACATGACGGTAGCGGGAATGTCGTGCCCATTGAGCAAGAGAAGAAAGAATGCGGGAATAAGTAGGAGGCGTATAAAAGAGATGATATTAGGCAGCGTAAAAATAGCGTCGCTTACTTCGCCTGAATCATTGGAAACGGATGTTTCTAGCACTCTGTTCTGTTCAGTTTCCGTTGTACGGTTCCTCTTCTTTAAATAAGCAAACCGGGCGCGCTAGGACGCCCGGTAGAAATCTTCAAACCCTGCGTACGTTTAATCGCTGGTCTCTTCCGCCTTAGCTGCGTCTTTTGCTTCTTTAGCCTTTTTAGCTGCTTCAATTTTAGCAGCTTTTTCAGCCTCTTTAGCAGCCCGTTCCTCTTCTGTTTCTTCCGGCTTGTAAAAAACATCTTCGCCCATAGAAGCAGCGGGTTTTTTGTAGGTGGGTTCCATGGTGAGGCAGTCCTTGGGGCAGGCGCGGGTGCAGGCACCGCACTGAACACAGGCAAAGCTGTCGATGGCCCAAAGATTCTCGGCCTTGTCTACCCTTAGCGCCCCCGCTGGGCAGGTGCGCTCGCAAATGCCGCAGAGAATGCAGACTTTCATGTCGTTTGCAATATGACCCTTAAGCCCGTCGGGTGCCGTCTTTTCCATAACGGGATAGAGCACCGTTTCAGGCTTGCTGAAAATGGATTTGATGGTCATAGTGCCAAGTTTAAAACTTCCCATCAGTCTCCCCTACCTTTCTGTGCAGCTAATGCAGGGGTCGATAGTAAGCACGATCATATTTACGTCGGCAAGGTCGCAGCCCTTTAGGGCGGTAGCCATACCAGCCAGGTTAACACTGGTAGGCGTGCGCATGCGCATACGTTCAAGATACTTCGTGCCATTGCCCAGAGCATAGTAGTAGCATTCGCCACGTGGCTGTTCAAGCGTATTGCACGCCTGTGCGCCCGCTGCAGGAGCACCCTTAACTTCTTCAAAGACAGGACCGTCGGGGATCTTGTCGATCATTTCGTTAATGATGTCGATACTTTGCAGTACTTCAAGCGCACGTACCTTCGCACGAGCGAAGCAGTCGCCGCCCGTTTCAAGGATGGGCTGAAAGTCGGACAGGTCCGCATAGCCGCCGCGACCCAGGCAACGAACGTCGTTGTTGACGTTAGAAGCACGTGCAAAGGGGCCAACCATGCTGTAGTTAAGGGCATCTTCGGTAGAAATGGTGCCAACGCCCACCAGGCGGTTCTTTACACTGCTGTCTTCAAGGAAGGCCTTACAAAGTTGGGCATATTCGTCCTTGATACCTTCAAGTGTGTCGCGCATCATTTGTAGAATCGAAGAATCCTGGTCGCGCACCATGCCGCCCACCAAAACGGCGGACAGAATAACGCGGCCGCCTGTTGTAGCTTCAAACACGTCCAAGATGCGTTCGCGCAGGCGCCAGCAATGCATGAAGAGGCTTTCATAGCCAAATGCGTCCGCAGCCAAGCCCAGCCACAGAAGGTGCGAATGCACACGCGAAAGCTCATGAAGAATAACGCGAAGATATTCAGCGCGCTTGGGCACTTCAACGCCCATGAGTTCTTCAATGGTTTCCGCATAACCGAGGCTATGGCCAAAGGCACAAATGCCGCAGATGCGTTCTGCAATATAAATGAACTGGTTATAGTCACGTGTTTGCGTGAGACGCTCCAGACCGCGGTGAACAAAGCCAATCTGGGGAATGGCTTCAACGACTACTTCGTCGTCGACTACCAGGTCGAGATGGAGTGGCTCAGGCAGAACAGGATGCTGCGGACCAAAGGGAATAACAGTATGCTGACCCATTACGCATCCCCTCCTTTTTCTGCTTCTTTCTTCTTCTTAGCTTCCATGGCAGCACGTACTTTGGCCGCTTTTTCAGGATCCATGGCTGCAAGCTTTGCTTCAAGGTCTGCCTCAGATTTTTCACCTTCGTCAGCACCCTTAGCAGCTTCGGCGTCCTTAGCTGCTTTCGCAGCGGCTGCAGCGGCCTTCTTGGCTTCCTTTTCTTGGCGTTCCTTAGCTTCGGGAGTCAGGACCGTCATGGGGTCCTTTTCTGCAATAGCATAGAATTGGCCAGCAAAGTCGAGTACCATACCGTCGATATGAATGCCAAACAGGTCGGCAGATTCATTTTCAAAGGGGAAAATACCCAGGAATTGGTCCTGGATTGACGGCACGACGTCGTCTTTGGTGACACCGCGGACCTGGTAGTTGGCCAAGGTATATTCATTGGCGAAGGTATAGGTCATATCAACGCCATTTTCAGTGTTGGTACAAAACAGCTGAACGCAACGCCAGCCTTCTCGCTTTAAGCGTTCTGCCGTCGAAACCAAATTGTCCAGCTGGAGGTCTTGGAAAGTCTTGGTGTATTCCATATTATGCCCCCCTCTTCTGCTGTTCTTTGAGCGCTTCGCTCTTTTGCTCAAGTACGCCAAGGCCTTCGACAACAGCGTCGATAATGGCTTCGGGGCGCACCGCACAACCGGGAGCATACACGTCGACCGGAATGGCCTTGTCTACACCACCAAGAACGTTGTAGCAGTCGTGGAAAACGCCACCCGTGCAGGCGCAGCAACCACAGGCAACTACTACCTTTGGTTCAAGCATCTGGCTGTAAATTTCCTGAAGAACTGGCTTATTCTGTTCGTTAACACTGCCGGTAACTAAGAAGATGTCGGCATGCTTGGGGTTACCCGTATTAATAATGCCGAAACGTTCAACGTCATAGCCGGGGCACAGCGCCGCAAGGACTTCAATGTCGCAGCCGTTGCAGCTGGATGCGTCATAGTGAATGACCCACGGTGACTTACTTGCAAAACCCATAGTGCTCCCCCTCCCTACATAAACGCCAGGAAGGCCACATTGAGGCCACCGGCAATCAGGGCAGCAATCCATGCCCACTTGAGCATGGCCTGCCATTTAACACGTGCAAAGTTGTTGTCGATCCAAATTTCGAAAAAGTAAATAAGGACGACGGCAATAAGAGCGACTGCGATTGAAATGGGGTTAGCGTAGACAAAGAATACGCCGACCCAGCCCATAAAGAGCACGTTTTCAACCCAGTGCATGATTTCGACTTTAGCGAGCGTCGGACCACTCATTTCGGTGGTGGTGCCCTTAACAATTTCCTGGTGAGCATGGTGGCTCGAAGAAATGTCGAAGGGACTCTTGCGCAGCTTGATAGTAAGTACGAAAAGCAAACCAAGGAAGGCAGCCCAAGCCGTGCAGATTACGGGATGGTTCATAAGCATGACGCCACCAACGTCGAAGGTGCCTACTACTTGGTAAAACGCTACGGTCATGAGCAGGATCATGGGTTCATAAGACATGACCTGCAAAGTTTCGCGCGCTGCACCAACTTCTGCATAGGGCGAACGGGTTGAGTAAGCTGCCACGATAAAGAAGAGACTTGAAAGCGTAATAACAAAGACCACAAGCAGGAAGTTTCCGCCGCTAAAGAATATGCCACCAGCGAGCAGCGAGAAGAAGAGCGCCAGGTTAATATAGGTGTCTTCACTACCGGAAACTGCAATCTTGTCTTTGCCCAGAAGTT
Organism: uncultured Coriobacteriaceae bacterium; assembly: GCA_902768975.1. GTDB lineage: Bacteria > Actinomycetota > Coriobacteriia > Coriobacteriales > Eggerthellaceae > CACXMZ01. Next base: position 199,539 of record CACXMZ010000005.1, on the reverse strand, counting down.
TGCGAACGTCCCAATAGGGCTGCAGAAGCTTAGGACCAACACGGCCTTGCATACGGGCAGAAATAATGCGGTCTGCACCACTCAAAAGGCAGCCAACAATAGGTGCCAAAACGGCAAAGCAGAGTGTTCCGATAATTGTTGAAAGGAAGAAATTCATATCCATCATAACCCCCTTTCTACAGCAAAGCCGCAACGGTTGCTAAAGCAGCCGCGAACGCACCGATAATAATGATGGTAGTTGAAACAACCGCAACAGGAGTGATTGTTTCTTCGCCAAAGGTGTCTGCGAGATACATATTGCGCACCGTAGCCGTTGCTTCTTGGCTTAAAGCATTGCGGTAGGTACGGTCGGCATTATTAACACTCACGCCAGCCAGATAGGCGTCTACCTTGCGCTTCTTTGAACCACCCGTGCTTCCAGCAAGAAGAACAAAGATAACAGCAATAGAAAGAATGCTCATAAGAGCAAGGATGTCGGAGTCGAGAGCCATCATGGTGTAGCCATAGACGCCGCTAATATAGGGCATGACAACGCCTGAAGAAATAACAGGCAGGGCCACGCAGAAGACAAGTGCAAGAGCTGTCATGGTATAGATGGCAGCCCATTCGCTCTTGTATACCGTTTTTTCAACATTAGCAGGGTGACCAGCAATGCCTGAAAGCTTGCCAAGCCACTTAGCCCAGAACATGAAGGTTGCTGCCGAACCAAAGGCCAGCAGAATGATGAGTGCAACCTGGTGGTTGTCGACAAAGGAAACGAGTGTCGCCCACTTTGAAATAAGCATGCCAAAGGGAGCAATGAACATAACCATAATGCCTACCATCATATTGCGAGCCAGCTGAGGCATGCGTTCGAAGAGCAGGTCCATGTCTTCGATGTCTCGGCTGCCAATGTGATGTTCTGCGGTACCAACACACAGGAAGAGCAGGCTCTTAGCAGCAGCATGGAACAGAATGAGGAACATGGCTGCCCAAACCGCTTCGGGGGTACCTACGCCAGCACAGGCCACGATAAGACCCAGGTTGGCAACGGTTGAATACGCAAGCACGCGCTTGGCGTTGCTCTGGCTGATAGCCATAAAGCTTGCCAGCGTAAAGGTAATGCCACCAATAAGCACAACCATAACGGCAGGAGCGGTAGAAATGGCAAAGAGCGGAGCCAGTTTTACCAACAGGAAAACGCCTGCCTTAACCATGGTAGAGCTATGGAGCAAGGCGCTGGTTGGCGTAGGGGCCACCATGGCGCCCAAAAGCCATGAATGGAAGGGCATCTGAGCTGCTTTGGTAATGCCCGCAAATGCGAGAGCACACACAGGCAGCGAAATAACGGCCGGCGCCGAAATGCCCATTTGGATGAATTCGACAAAGGAAAGCGTGTGCATGTTGATAGCGCAGTAGTACAGCGCAAGCAAAAAGCCCAGGCCACCAGCGATATTCATAATAATCTGGCGGAATGAGTTTGCGATTGCCTCTTCTGTCCTGGTGTAGCCAATGAGCAAGAAGGAGCACAGCGTGGTCACTTCCCAACCCGTGAACATCCAGATCATGTTGTTGCTGAACACGATCACGAACATGGCGGAAAGGAAGAGGAACATAAGCGCAAAGAACAGCGGACGACGGTCCTCTTCTTCTGAATGATGGGCAACATGGTCTTTCATGTAGCCAAGGGCATACAGGCAAATGCCAGAACCAATGACACCAATAATGAAAGCCATCATCACGGACAGAGAATCAATATAGAGCCCCTGTTCAACGTGTACACCAGGTGCAACAGCAAAATCGAAAATCAGTGCTGCCACAAGCTGGATAGCCCCGAGAACGCCAGCAAGTACGTTTTTGTACTTCCATGCGAACCACAAGATGATTACGCCAATCACCACGCTAAGGATGGTACAGACGATTTCGACCACTTGAGAGTCGAATTCGAAGTAGACTGGCGGAGTTGAAAGGTTTCCTATGCAAAGTGCAAGCGTCGCAACCACGATAGTGGCAACAGATACCACTACTATGGCGTCGCGCGCGGTGTCGCTCTTAATGAAGAACAACAGTAATGCAGAAAGCAGAGGAAACAGGATAAGAAATCCTATAAGCCCCACGGTCGCCCCCTTCACAAACTAATAAAACACCTTACCGAGAGCTTTTAGGCGAATAATGGCACGAAAAGACATTTGGGCACAAAATATAGTGCCCATGAGCACATATACATACTATTACTCGCTAAATGCACCTGTAATACTTTACTATAAGAAAAGCCTTGTTGGAATGATATTTTCATTTAGATAATTAATAAGGGTTTTGCCGCTTTCGGAGCGGGTAGACAGGATTTCGCGCCTGTAAAGGCCAAGCCGCTTTCAGCGGTCGCTTCGCGAGCCTTGACAGGTTGACAGGATTTCGCTCGTGTCAAGGCACGCTTCGCTCTAAAGGCCTTGACACTCGCCGTAAGCAAGATAACTTTCAGTTTATCTTGCTAATGAACCGAGGAATTAAACCCCGTAACTCGGTAATGAATATAAAAGGAACCGCAAAGCGGTTCCTTTTATATTCATGGTCGGGTTGACAGGATTTGAACCTGCGACCCCTTGACCCCCAGTCAAGTGCGCTACCAAACTGCGCCACAACCCGTTATGTGCTGCAAAAAGCAGCGTACGATATAGTAAATGCTCTAGCTACGTTTTTCAAGCAGTAATGTTAAAGCTTTGTCTAAAACTACATTTGCCAGTTTTGCCTTGCTTGCCTCGGGAGCTTCTTCCTCCCCTTTTTCGGTCACAAATATAAGCTTGTTATTTTCGGTTCCAAAGCCCTTATGAGGCGAAACTTCATTAGCAACAATTAAATCGGCGTGCTTCTTTTCAAGCTTTTTGCGTGCATTAGCAATGACGTCATTCGTTTCGGCCGCATAGCCTATAACGACCTGACCGAGCTTCTCTGCGGCAAGGGTGGCAAGAATGTCGGGGTTTTCAACCAGTTCAATCGTGGTAAGGGCAGCGTCGTCAATTCCTTTTTTAAGCTTATGGTCAGCCACGATTTTGGGCCGCGCATCTGAAACCGCGGCAGAAAAAATAGCAATGTCGGTAGATGGGAATACTGCCTCGCAGGCATTAAACATCTCTTGAGCCGAAGTGACATGGACAACATCCATACCTGTAGGGTCTTCCAAAGCCGTGGGTCCTGCGACCAGGGTGACGTGGGCGCCACGGTCACGGGCGGCTTCGGCAAGGGCGTAGCCAGTTTTGCCCGAACTGTAATTGGTAATAAAACGGACCGGGTCGATGGCTTCACGCGTTGGACCTGCCGTAATAAGCACCTTCGTACCAGCTAGATCGGGCTGAACTTCCAAAATTTCAAGTGCGGCAGCCACGATGGCATCCGGTTCAGCCAAGCGGCCATAGCCTTCATCGCCGCAGGCCAAATAGCCTTCCCCGCCCTCAATAATGGTCCAGCCACGTTCGCGCACGGTGGCTAGATTTGCTTGAGTGCTTGGGTCTTCGTACATATGCACATTGGCTGCTGGAGCTATTAGCATGGGGCAATGCATGGCAAGAGCTGCCGAAGTGAGCAAATCGTCGGCAATGCCGTTGGCAAGCTTGGCAAGCGTATTGGCAGTGCACGGCGCAATAATCATTAGGTCCGCTTCGTTAGCAAGCGTGATATGAGGTATGGAATCTTCCGTTTCTGGGTCAAACATGCCTACAAGCACAGGTTCATGAGTCAGGGCCTCAAAGGTCTTCGGACCGACCAATTCAGTCGCGTGTTCAGTCATGACTACCCGAACTCGAAGGCCAGCCTTTTGAAGCCCTCGAACGATATAGCATGCCTTGTATGCACCTATGCAGGCGGTAACGCCCAATACCACGGTTTTCTGAGCCATTTCTTGCCTTTCGTTACTGGAGCGCTCCCTATTATAGCGAGACCCACACGTACAAATAATATAAAGAAGCGGATTGTTTCTTTACAGTTGAATAGCTTCGCTTTGTACCGGGGCATTTTGTATTTCGTTTAGAATGCGCTGGCCATCTTCGGTTTTACCCATGCTCCGCTCTTTAATAAGGTCATACGATGCCTGCAAGTCGGGTGGTAGACCATCGATAAAGCTGAGATATTCGTGGGTATAGGGGTGCTCGAATCCAAGGGCATAGGAATGAAGGAATTGGCGCTTTTCAAGCCCAAGTTGTGCCTGTTCAGGACCCCAAGAATAGAGCGGGTCACCAACACAGCAGTGGCCAATATATTCCATATGTACACGAATCTGATGCGTACGGCCCGTGTAGAGCTTACATTCCAGCAAGCTAAAGCCGTTGTCCTTTCCTGCTGCTTCAAAACGTTCGAGCACGGTAAAAGTTGTAATAGCCTGGCGTGAATTGCCGCGGTCGCTTACTACCATACGTAAACGGTCGGTATAACCCCGCGTAATAGGTTGGTCTATCATGCCCGTGTTGTGAGCAATATTGCCATGCACCAAGGCCAGATAGCGCCGATCCACCGTGCGTAAGCGAATCATATCCTGGAGCAGGTCGCCCGCTTCGTCGGTTTTGGCACAGAGCATAAGCCCGCTTGTTTCCATGTCGAGGCGGTGGACAATACCGGGGCGGTCGCCCCCTTGGATGTGGGCCAGGTTTTCGCGCCCGTATTTATATACCAAGGCATGGCACAAGGTTGACCCATAGTGGCCAGGCGAAGGGTGAACGCACAAACCTGTTTGCTTACTTATTACCAGAAGATGTTCGTCTTCGTAGCGAATGTCGAGCGGTATGTCTTCGCCCTGGAGGGGCGGAAGTTCGCGTTCGGGTAAAGCCTCGTATACAACGGTTTCACCCAATGCAAGGACATGCTTTTTCGACTGCTGAGCACCGTTTACAAAAACAAGGCCCGATTCAATGGCTTTTACTGCGGCGCTACGGCTGGCATAAGAGCCCGTTTCGGCCAGAAATGCATCGAGGCGCATGCCGTCGTGAGCACCTTCAACCTGTATTGAATATGAGGCAGCCATTTATGCGTCCTTACGGCTTCGCTGGCTGTCATGAATAAAGGTTGCAAGCATAAAAAGAACTATGCCGCAGGTCACGCCAATGTCGGCAACGTTAAACACGGGGAAGCTAATAAACTTGGCATTAATGAAGTCGATAACGTACGAATAAGCCATACGGTCGATAGCATTACCTAAGCCGCCCGCAAATACGCAGGCCAGGAAAAAGACCTGCAGGAGGTTGCCCTCTTTGCGAATGTAAGTGCAAAGGACTACCAGGATAACGGCACAGACCACGAGGCTAAATATACCGAGGGCAAAAGTTGAATTAGAAAACATGCCCCAGGCGGCACCGGTGTTGTGTACCAGGACAAACTCAAAGAGTCCTCCAATGTCTTCTACGAGCACGGTGCCAGGTTCGGCGCCGTCGGCCCAAATTTTAGTAATACGGTCGAGCACAAGCCACACCAAGCTTACCCCCATAAAGAGAGCAAGCTTTACACCAAAGGGTGCACCTTGGGCTGGCTTGGCGTGCTTCATTATGCTTCGGTATAACCTAGTTCGTCCAAAACGTCACCGCAGCGTTGGCATACACCGGGATGGGCACTGTTGCCACCGAGCTCGCGATAGTTCCAGCAACGCGGGCATTTTTCGTGGGCGGAAGCCTTTGCCACACAGTTCGCCTCTTCGCCCTTTTCGAAGCTAACCGAAGACACAATAAACAGCTCCTCAAACACGCGCTTGTCGTAGCGGGAAGCTACTTCGTAAAGATCTTCGGGAAGCGTGAGCACCAGTTCAGCTTCTTGGCTCTTGTTGAAGCCTGAGTCTTCCAAGGCCTTTTTGGCAACGTCGCGAATAGCAAGCGCCGCTTCGTAGTCTGCCAGGAGGCCCTGCGTTTCTGCTGGCAAGGCAGGATAGAAGTCGCCGCGTTCAGGCCATCCAGCAAGCTGCACGCTTACGGGGCGCCCTTCGCGATTGCGCATGGCTGGTGGGTAATGCTGCCACACTTCTTCAGTCGTAAAGGAAAGTACCGGCACTAGTACGCGCACAAGAACTTCAAGCACATTCATGAGAACGGTTTGAGCGCTGCGACGGCCCAGTGAATTCGTCGCGTCGGCATACAGACGGTCCTTGCGTGGGTCAAGATAAATACTCGATACTTCACCCATAAAGTCATAGAGGCAATGGAAGACCTTATGGTACTGGTAGGCGTCATAACCGGCGTTTACTTCTTCGAGCACTTGGGCAAGACGGGCCATGGCCCACTGGTCTTCAGGGAAGAGGTCGTCGAAGGACTTTACGGCATCACGTTCGTCGTCGAAGTCGTCAAGGGCACCCAAGATAAAACGCAGGGTATTACGGAATTTGCGATACGCGTCGCTCGTTCCTTTAAGAATTTCGTCACCGATAGACACGTCGACGGAATAGTCGCTCGAGAAAACCCACAGACGCAGGACGTCGGCACCATATTGAGCGATAACGTCGGCTGGGTCAACGCCGTTGCCCTTGGACTTGCTCATCTTTTCGCCGTTTTCGTCGACGGTGAAGCCGCAGCACATAACATTTTTATAGGGCGCTGTACCAAAGGCTCCAACACCACAGAGCAGTGAACTCTGGAACCAACCGCGATGTTGGTCGGAACCTTCGAGGTACATTTCAGCTGGCCAATGAAGGTGGTCTTCTTCTTCACGATGCTTTAATACACCGACATGGGAAACACCACTCTCCCACCAGACGTCTACGATATTGTCGTCGGGAAGCAGTTCAGTACCGCCGCAGGAAGAACAGCAGGTACCTGCCGGTAAGTACTCAGACGGTTCGCGCGTAAACCAGGCGTCGGCGCCTTCCTTGTTGAAGAGGTCGATAACGGCATCGAAGGTGGCTTCAGTTGCAACCGTTTCACCGCAGCTCTTGCACTTAAAAACAGGAATTGGCACACCCCAGTTACGCTGGCGGCTAATGCACCAGTCGGGACGGTCGGCCACCATAGCGCCAATACGGTTAACGCCCCATTCGGGGATGAAATTCACATGGTTATGGATCTGGTCGAGGGCAGCTTCACGCAGGCCCGTCTTGTCCATGGAAACAAACCATTGGTCGGTGGCGCGGAAGATAACTGGTTCATGGCAGCGCCAGCAGTGAGGGTAGCTATGGTTGATGTCTTTATGCCCAACCAAGGTGCCCTGTTCGCGCAGCCATTCTATGATATGCGGGTTAGCTTCATTCGTGTCCATGCCTGCAAAATGTTCGACATAGTCCATGAAACGCCCGTCGTCGTCCACGGGCATGAGGGTTTCAATACCGTATTTTTGACCAGCCAAATAGTCATCGACACCGTGGCCTGGGGCGGTATGAACCACACCCGTACCTGCGTCCATGGTGACAAAATCGCCCAAAATAAAACGACCTTGCACTTCATGCATAATGGGCGTTTCATATGTTAAGCCTTCGAGGGCAGCACCTTTTACGGTAACTGCTTCACCCGCCTCTGAAACTACTTCATAGCTTTCCCAGCCCGTGTCTTCAGCGACAGCTTCGACCATGTCCTTAGCGAAAAGGAGGAAGCTGTCCCCCACTTTGACAAAGCAATAGTCATAGTCAGGGCCAAGCGTTACCGCAGCGTTGGCAGGCAGCGTCCAGGGCGTGGTAGTCCAAATAAGCACCCAGGCGTGTACAATGTCAACGCCTGCTTGGGCAAAGACTTCAGGAACGCTGTCGAGCTTGAATTTCACATAGATAGAAGGTGAAGTTTCGTCGCCGTATTCAATTTCAGCTTCGGCGAGTGCCGTGTGGCAATGCTTACACCAGTGAATGGGCTTACGGCCCCTATACACGGCGCCGTCCAGATACATTTGCTTGAATACTTCAACATTGGCAGACTCGTAGCTGGGCGTATAGGTTAAATAAGGCCTGTCCCAGTCCGCATTAACACCAAGGCGTTTAAACCCGTTACGCTGAATGTCTACGAACTTTTCCGCCCATTCACGGCACAGCTCGCGAATCTTTGCCTGGGAAAGCGCGTTCATTTTTTCCGTGCCGAGCTTCTTTTCCACTTCATGTTCAATGGGCTGGCCATGGCAGTCCCACCCAGGAATATAGGGCGTGAAATAACCCTTTTGTGCATGGCTTTTATTGACAAAGTCTTTGAGGATCTTATTAAAGGCATGGCCAATATGAATAGGCCCGTTAGCATACGGAGGCCCGTCATGCAGAATAAACGGTTCACCATCTGCATTCTTCTCAAGGACCTTATGGTAGATGTCTATTTCTTCCCACCATGCAAGGCGCTTCGGTTCGTTTTCCGGAAGGTTCGCGCGCATGTCGAAGTCCGTATTCGGAAAAATCATTGTTTGTTTGTAGTCGTTTGCCATGAATATTCCTCATAACTTTGTGAATTCAATTTGATACAAAACTAAACTATTATACTAGTCAAAACAAAAGAGAAAGATGACACATGGCTAATTTCACTATCCTCACTGACTCGAGCTGCAATTTGCCAGACCACATCATTGATGAATTAGGTCTGGTTATTTTGCCCCTGCGATATATGAGCGGTGAAGAAGAATACCCCGCATACGACCCTGCTTCCCCGACCGACCTTAAGGCTTTCTACGAAAATATGCGCAAGGGTGTTGTTTATACCACCAGCCTCCCCTACCAAAATACGTCAATCGACACTATTCGCAGTCTTTTTGAGGCTGGCGAAGATATTCTTTACGTTGGCTTTTCAAGTGCCCTTTCGGGTACCTACGAATCGACCGAAAGCATTCTTGTCGACCTCTTGAAGGAATACCCCGAACGCAAGGCTTACTACATCGACACCTGCGCAGCAGCCCTTGGTGAAGGGCTCTTAGTCCTGCACGCAGCCCACCTTCGCAGTTTGGGCAAGAGCATTGAAGAAGTTCATGCCAGTATCGTGGAAAAGCGCTTCAATGTTGGGTCGTGGTTTACCGTTGACGACCTCGTTTATTTATACCGCGGCGGGCGCGTTTCGCGCACAAGCGCAACAGCGGGAAACATTTTATCTATTAAGCCCATACTGCAAGTAAGCAATGAAGGCCGCCTTATTCCTATGGAAAAAGTGCGTGGGCGTAAGCATTCAATCCAGGCCTTGTTCGACCATCTGAAGAAAACATACGAACCAAGCATAGAGCCGCACTATATTGGTATTAGTCATGGCGACTGCATTGAAGATGCCCAGGTTCTTGTTGAACTCATACAGGGCGACGCCACCTTTGCAGACTGCGAAATCATTGTTAACCAGCTCGACCCCGTTATCGGTTCACATTCTGGCCCGGGTACCATGTCGGTCTTTTATTGGGCCGAGTCGCGCGACTAAGATTCAGCTTTACATTAATCGAAGGATTTAATTATCGAGCGCATGGCAGAAAGCAGGCGCTCGTTTTCTTCGCGTAAGCGTACGGCTACGCAGAAGAAATTATTGTGCGGAAGGCCTGGCGTGTCGTGCAAGTCGTCAACCAGGAAGCCTGCAAGCTGGAGGTTCGTTACCAATTCTTGCACGCTGCCCACACCTAATTCCATTTCAGGTGAAGGGTTAAATTCGCAGAGGACGAAGTTGGCTTCAGCCGGGAAGATATTTACGCCAGGAAGCAAGCTGAGATGGCATTGCATCCAAGGGATTTCGTTTTCCAGAAAGTCATGCGTTTCGTCTAAATATATATTCTGAGATACTAGCTGGTAGGCAAGTACTTCGCCAAACATGCCAATATCGCTGCCAGCATAGAATTGTTCAATATGGGAAATCATTTCATGGTGGGCAACCATGTAGCAGATGGGAATACCAGGCATGCCATAGGTGGTCGAAGCGCTTCTTATAACAATGAGATTAGGATACGACTCTACGAGCCCAACAGCACTTTCACCCCCGATGGTGAGCTCGATATTGCTTTCATCGACGATAAGCCAGTCCAGGGTTTCAAGGTATTGCTTTAATTGTGGTTTGGGGATTAGGCGTGATGTGGGATAGGTAGGGTTGCCCAGGACCAGACCCTTAAAGTTACCCTGCAAAAAGGCATGGTGGGCGTCTACCGGGGCAAATGAAATGGGGTTTTGCAATGGGAGAATACTGTGCCCCGCATTGCCAATAGCCGTTTCGTACGACAAGGGGCACGGTTCGCTCACGCCAACCGTCGTATAGTCGAAGGCGCAAGCCGCATAGGTAATAAGCTGCGAAACCGAAGTACCGAGCAAAATGTTTTCAGCGGCAAGACCCAGGTAGTTGCCAATAGAATGACGGAAGGAACGGCCGTCGTGATCGGGAATATAACAGTGCTCACCGTCGACCAGGGCCGTATGTATTTCTTGCACGATGGGCTTAGGTGTTCCAAGCGGATTGGTGTGATTGGTAAAGTCAATCCAGCTTACTTCGCTGCGCATGTCGTAGGGCATGGCAACAGGCTTGTCGGGCAAAGCGCGTGCGGCTTCACGTAGATTCGACTGTATATTGAAAAGCGAAGCCATTACACCTCCCCGTGCTGAATGTGGCTGCGTTTAAGTTTGGTAAAACGCATCAGATTCGAATAGAGAAGCATGTAAGAGCACTTGATGCGGGTTACCCATGCTAACACAATGAACGTTTTGGGCAAGGGGGTGATAGACTATTTTTTATGGAAATTGTTACAGACAAAGAAAGCTGGAAGGGTCGAGCAATTCTTTTGCTAGATCTAGATGCATTTTTCGCTTCAGTTGAACAGCTCGACCACCCTGCGTGGCGCGGAAAGCCCATTATTGTGGGTGGCTCAGCGGACAAACGCGGCGTGGTTTCAACCTGTTCGTACGAAGCGCGGGCCTATGGTGTTCGGAGCGCCATGCCAGCTTCAACTGCTGCTAAATTATGCCCCGACGCCATTTGGACCCATGGGCATTACCACCGATATAGCGAAGTATCGAAGCAGGTCATGGACATTATGCGTTCAAAAAGCCCCCTACTCCAGCAAGTAAGCATTGACGAAGCCTTTCTTGACATTAGCCCCACGCGCTATATCAGTGAAGACCCTGTTGAAATTGCGCGAAGCATCCAGGCAGAAGTTGCCAAACTTGGCGTGACGGCATCCATTGGGCTCGGTGTTTCAAAGTCGGTTGCCAAGGTGGCATCTGACATGGACAAGCCCCAGGGCCTGACGGTGGTGTACCCAGGGCGTGAGCGTGCGTTTCTTGCCCCTTTGCCCACCAAGGTGATGAGCGGCATTGGCCCGGTAGCCCAGGAGATGCTTAAGAAGTTTGGCATTAGTACCTTGGGTGAAGTAGCCGAAGCGGAAAGTATTATTCTTGAAAAAGTATTTGGTAAAAATGCGGAAATGATGCGTGCACGTTGTCTGGGCGCCGACACCGACCCCGTCACCACAGAAGACGAAATCAAATCAATTTCAAATGAGATGAGTTTTGCAGAAGACCTTACTGAACGCAAAGATATTGAAGCAGCTATTGTAACGGTGGCTTCTAAGGTTGCGCGCAGACTTCGTATGAAGGACTGCTTTGCTCGTGGCATTGTCCTTAAGATCAAATATGCCGACATGAAGGCAAAGACTGCTACCGCGAGTCTCGATGAAGCGAGTGACAGCGAATATGACTTTATCCCGCGGCTCAATGTTTTACTCGACGAACTATGGATTGAAGGTATGCCCCTGCGGCTGGTGGGTGCAGCAGCTATCCATTTGACCGACTCAGCAGAGGGTCAATTAAGCTTATTTGGCAATACCACGTCCGAAGAAGAAGGTCATAATCGCGAACAAAAGAAGCAACTGAGCCATGCGACCGACGCCATACGCCAGCGATTTGGTGAAGGAGCTGTAGTACTTGGCAGCGAAATGCGTACCTTAGAAAACCTCACTGGGTCTTCGTCGAAAAATCCCGCCGACTATAAATAAATAGCTTAGTTGAACTTAAAAATCTTTTGCGCCAGATGGTAGCCGCCCAGTGCCAATGCGCGCCCTGCGGGCGATGGGAAATTGGTCGTGAAATTAACAATATTCCCACGAACCCGGGCATACATTTCCGGACGCTTGGCGCGAAGATATTCCCAGATCTCGGCTCGTTTTTGTTCGTTTTCTTCCGTGGGTTCCATCCGCAGGAAAACACTACAGATGCACATCATCATAGAAAGATAGTTATACATATATGCACGCAGCTGTTCATTTGGGACTACTTCAAGATTAACGTGGTCTATCATGAAGCGCGTAATATGCAGCTGCTGGTCGATGCGCGACAGCATGATTTTCTCGTTAACGCTTTGGTCTTCACGCCCAATGTAATAGTGGTACACATCGAGGTTTAGATAACGAATTGTTTGAACGTGCGGAAGCGGGGCGTAGACAAAGATATTGTCGACATAGAAGCAATGTTCGGGAAGTTGAACTTGGGCGTCTTTTAGGAGCTGAGTGCGATAAAAGACGCTATGCATAAGCAGGTATTGGCTTGGCCTGAAACGCCCTATTTCTTCCCAGGTAAAGACGCGGTCTGTGGGAAACACGTTGGTATAGGACATTACCGTCTGTTTGCCTTCGTCTACCTTGTCGTATATATAGTTGGCAATAACCAAGTCACAGGGATTGTCTTCTTGAACCTGGGTGCGTAGGTACGCCATCAAGTCCTTCATGGCAGTTTCGTCGAGCCAGTCGTCGGAGTCGACCACTTTAAAATACAGGCCTTTTGCTTCTTCAAGACCGTGGTTAACGGCTCCCCCATGCCCCCTGTTCTCCTGGTCGACAGCACGCACAATACCAGGGAAACGGCTTTCGTAGGCATGGGCAATTTCAGACGTATTGTCTTTCGTTGAACCGTCGTTCACGATAATTATTTCGATGTCATCACCGCAGGAAAGCAGGCTTTTGATGCACGTTTCCATGTAGGCAGCCGAGTTATAGCACGGGATAGCAAAACTGATAGTCTTCACTTCTTTGGCCTCCGTCAAAAGTCAAGGTTTTTCTTGACGATACAACAGTATTTTAGGTAACTTATTCTAGCGGTATTTCCATCAAGAAAAGGACGGCAATATGAGTTCATTTATTGATTCTATGTTCGATCTGGCGGCCAAGGACGTAAAAACCATCGTTCTTCCCGAAGGCAACGATCCTCGTACCCTTGAAGCAGCTGAAAAAATCCTCGAAAAAGGTTTTGCTAAGCTCATCATCTTGGGCGACGAAGCCGAAATCAATGCTTCGGGCAAGAAGCTCGACGGAGCTCGCATCGTTGATGTTGCGACCTCTGCCGAAAAGCAGCGCTATGCCGACGCCTTCTATGAGCTGCGCAAGCATAAGGGCGTTACGGAAGAAGATGCCCTTGCTACCATGGACAAGGTTCTCTACTTTGGCACCATGATGGTCAAGCTTGGCGAAGCTGACGGCATGGTGGCAGGCGCCTGCCATTCCACAAGCGACGTTCTACGTGCGGCCCTACAAGTTTTGAAGACGGCCCCTGGCGTTAAAAACGTAAGCTCCTTCTTCCTCATGGTTCTTCCCGACGGCGAAAAGAGCGAATATGGCGAAAATGGCATGTTGCTTTTTAGCGACTGTGGCTTGAATGTTCAACCTTCTGCCGAAGTGCTTGCTGAAGAAGCCATTGCGTCAGCAAAAAGCTGGAAGACCTTTACCGGTTCTGAAGCACGCATTGCCATGCTTTCCCACTCTAGCTTTGGGTCTGCAGCCGCCAACGACGACCGCGACAAGGTCCAAGAAGCAGTCAAGATTGCCAAGGCAGAAGCTCCTGAACTTATGATAGATGGCGAAATGCAGCTCGACACAGCCCTGGTGCCCAGTGTAGCTGCTTCTAAGGCCCCGGATTCAAGTGTTGCCGGTAAGGCTAATGTTCTTATCTTCCCCGACCTCGACGCGGGCAACATTGGCTACAAACTGGTCCAGCGTCTTGCGGGCGCCGAAGCCTATGGTCCGGTTACGCAAGGTATCGCCGCCCCTGTTAACGACCTTTCTCGTGGTTGTTCGGCAGACGACATCGTGGGTGTTGTGGCTATTACCTGCGTTCAGGCACAGAATAGCTAATTTTTTCACGAGATAAACCGCAAGCCGCTTTGGTCATTCGACTGAAGCGGCTTTTGCTTTTTAGAAACGACTCTTGGGTTTTTAGAAGCTTATCTAACTATGCCTTTTGCAAGGTTGAGTCGATAACTTCGTCACTTTCGGTTTCTTCAAGTTCACCCATCAAGACATCAATCTTTTGTTGGGCACCGTCTAGACGCCCCCGAAGGTTGCGCAGCAGGGCTATCCCCTGCTCATAGGCAACAAGGCTGTCTTCAAGTTCAAGGGTGTTGCTTTCAAGGGCGGCAACAATTTCATCGAGTGAACTCATGGCTTCGCGAAAAGAAAGCTCTTCTAAATTCTTGGGGAGTTGGGGCATTTCGGTCATGAATCGTCCTTCCATGAAACTAATTCGCGGTCTGTATAGGTACAAGAATCGACGGTGCAATTAATTACGCCGTCGGAAACGGAAAGCGCTATGGCATCACCTTCAGAAACGCTTTGAACGCTGGCTACCAGTTTTCCTTCCTTGTCTTTGGCGAGCGCATAGCCACGGCCGAGGATAGAAAGAGGCGAAAGGTCTTCAAGGCGCGCTGCCTGGGTAGCCATCCTGGCGGCAAAAGGTTCAAGCATGTTCTTGCCAAAGGTCTTAAGACGAATTGATGATTGCTGTAGTTGGTTTGCGTCGCGTAAAAGATTGGATGGAATAGCGCGTTGGAGGCGGTCAAAGGCAGCGTCGAGCGCAAGGGCCTGCTGGGTGACAAGTTGATGAGGGTCGCTCAAAACAGGGCGTGTTGCCAAGGTTTCAAGTTTTGCAAAGCTTTGCTGCAGGCGGTTTTGGAGCGTTCGATTAATATGCGCCATGCTCGCAGCAAGCGCTGCTGAAAGCTCTACCGAATTGGGCGTGACCGCTTCGGCGGCGGCCGTAGGCGTAGAAGCGCGCAAGTCGGCGACCATGTCGGCAATAGAATTGTCGGGTTCGTGGCCAATGCCGGTAACGACTGGAATGGGAAGCGCGGCAATCGTGCGTGCAAGCCCTTCGTCATTAAAGGGCATGAGGTCTTCAAAAGAGCCACCCCCACGCACCAAAAGGACCAGTTCGGCGCCTGACTCGGCGACGGTTTGAAGCGCCTGGGATAAATACTTTGGCGCGTCTGCCCCTTCAACGGGAACACCTGCTAAAAGAATACGAGCACTCGGGTAGCGCCTGCGCATGGTCCGTAGTACGTCGTGAACAGCTGCGCCACGTGGTGAAGTGACCAGGCCAATAGCCTCCGGAAACGAAGGAAGAGGACGCTTCCTAGCAGGGTCCATGAGGCCTTCAGTCTGTAGTTTCTTCGCCAGGTTGGCGACTTTCTGGCGCAAGTCCCCTTCCCCGGCAAGCGAAAGCGAAAAGACGTCAAAATTCATCCGGCCTTTGGCAGCATACAGAGTAAAGCGCCCCGTAAGCTGGACGAGCATGCCAACGCGCAGCTCAACACCCGCTGCCGCATAACGATTGTTCCACATCATGGCAGGAAGACTCGCGCCTTCGTCCTTCACGGTGAAATAGACGGCTTTATAGCCTGCCTTGTTGGAGACTTCAGATACTTCGCCAATAAGCGTAACAGTACAGGCTTCAAGGGCACCCTTTGCCAGGGCCATGGCCTGCGAAACGCTTAAGGGCTTGTTAGTGTTTTCTTGTTCAGTCATGTTCTAAGGCACCTAGTTGCGCTGCCCTAAAATCCAGAGCAACTGCAGCACGGAAACGAGGGCTGCGGCAACATAGGTTAAAGCACAAGCGCGCAATACGCTAAAGGCGCCCGCACGTTCAGCTTCGGGAAGGCCAATTTCTTGCAGGTAGTTCATCGCACGGTGGCTCGCGTTAAATTCCACAGGAAGCGTAATCAGGTGGAAGAGTACGGCAAAGGCATACAGGACCACCGCAATGGTGATAAGCATATTGCCCGGAGCAATAGAGCCAGCGCTTACTAAAGAAATACCGATAATGAGGAAGATCATCCAGGCATTAGAGGAAAGATTCACCACCGGAACCAAGGCGGTGCGGATCTTCATCATGGAATAGCCTTCAGCAAACTGGCAGGCATGCCCTACTTCATGGCAGGCTGTCGCCACGGCAGTAATGGAATTGGAACCATAGGCATGGGGGTCGATAGTGATCGAATTGGTCCGTGGGTCGAAGAAGTCCTGCCCACTCCTACCCTGGGAAACAGGAACATTCGAAACGCCATAACGGGAAAGCATGCTTTGAGCAGCGGTAGCACCGGTAAAGCCCGTGCTTGTTCCCACATGTTGGTACTTGTTAATTTGCCTATTTACGTAGGCTTGAGCGCCCGCACCGATAATGGTCGAAACAATAATCAATAAAAGATATCCACCTGACATTGTGCGCCTTTCTCTGTGTTGTTTTCGGCATTATTATAAGGAATTAGCGAATTGCGCAAGCCTGATTCAATTCTTATTGCCTATTTGTAACCCTGAGGACACCATTTTCAATCTGAAGTTCAAGCTTGCCCTCCATAAAGGCGAGTAAGTCCTTCCCCACTATTTCGTAGCGCCAGCCTTTCAGAACGTCGCAGTCGGCATAACCGCGGGCCACATCGGTTAAGTCGCCCATGGAAACAAGAGCCTGAAAAGCAATGTCATTTTCTTTCGCCCTTAGGCGCGCGATAGCTGAAAGTGCATCAACTTCAACGTCGACATTGGCTTCGTTGCGTCCTTTCGAAGGAAGGCTTGGCCAATCTTCTTGTGGGGCTTCAAGGCCTTTCTTAATGGCTTCAAGCACCGCACGGGCGTCGCCTGTATTAAGCTTTTCGGAAATACCACGAACCATAAGAAGTTGGTCGATGCTTTGAGGTTCACGACGACAAGATTCAACAACCTGTTCGTCGGTTATGAGCCATTTTCGCGGGATATTTCTGCGCATAGCGGCTTCTTCGCGCCAGGCAGCTACTTCACGCGCTGCACTTAACTGCTTGCGGGAAAGCTGGTTAACGCGCTTGAGCTTGCGGAATCGTTCACGTGGATTGCATTTATACCGGTCTTCGTTTCCTAGGGCGGCAAAGTCGGCATCGAGCCAGGTGAGGCGCCCCAGTTTTTCAAGCTTGGCATGCATTTTCCGGTAAAGCTTAGGCAGGTAAATAACGTCGTCAGCAGCATAGGCCAATTGCGATTTCGAAAGGGGGCGGCGGGCCCAGTCGGTAAAGGAGTCCCCCTTTTTCAGGGTTACACCGCACACCGAAGCCACAAGTGATCCGTAGCCAATTTGAAGCGTGTGGCCTAATAGAGCGGCGGCAATTTGTGTGTCAAATAAAGGCGCAGGGATACAGCCCAGTTCGTGATAGATGATTTCAATATCTTGGCTTCCGGCATGAAAGAGCTTCGTAATGCCCTGGTCAAGCAATAATTCCTTTAGAGCGTCGAGGGGCCCCACCGTGAGCGGGTCAACAATGACATCCTCTTCTTCGGTCGCCATTTGAAGCAAGCAGAGCTGCGGATAATAAGTCTTTTCACGCAGGAATTCGGTGTCGATAGCCAATATTTCAGATTGTTTAGCGCGCTCTATGAATTCAAGCAGTTCGTTTTGGGTACTTATATACACGTTTTAGTCCTTGCGGCAGTTCAGTTTAGTCTATAGACTATGATACCAATTGAAAGGTTGCCATGAAACTGCTCGTTTTAAATAACAGTTCTGCAGGCCCAGGCGACGGGGGCATCTACGACTTCATTCGTCTCTTTTCTCAAGCAGGCGACGAAGTGGTTGTCCGCACGGTCGACGAAAGCATGTCTTTTAGTGCCGCACTGGCCGATGCTTCGCGTTTTGACCGCGTAGTCGTCAGCGGCGGCGACGGTACCGTAGCCCACGTATGCTATGCCCTTCGCTATACCGGCACCCCTGTCATGGTTTTCCCTTCGGGCACCGCTAACCTTATAGCTCAAAATATTATGCATCCCGTTGAACTGCCCGCCCTTGCCCGTTTAGCGCGTGAAGGCTCATGCATGGAATTTGACATGGGAGAATTTGACTTTGGGCAAAAGCGCATCGGTTTCATGATGATGGCTGGCTGCGGTTTTGACGCCGACATTATGTCTTCAGCCACGGTTTTCAAAGACCGCCTCGGTCCTGTTGCCTACCTTCGTGCCGCTTTTGAACACGCAACGCCCACCGTTGCAAAAATCAGGCTCAACGTTGACGGTGAAGAGCATGAAACTAAAGGCGTAGGCGTGGTGGCTATGAATTTTTCAAAAGTCCAATTTGACGTGAGCTTTGGTCTTGCCAACCTTCCGGCTGACGGCATGCTCGACGTATGCGTACTCGCCACCCAGAATGCCTGGGAGCTCATCCCGTCCATACTGGGGGCAACCATAGACCGAAGCGGCAAGGTGCTTGAACAAAGCGACGCCCTCCAGTATTACCGCGGGCGCGAAATCCGTGTCAGCACTGACCCTCCCCTTTCCGTCGAATATGACGGCGAAGCAACCGAGCTTATGTCGCCCTTTACCATGCGCGTCCTGCCAAGTGCCACAAAGCTAATTGTGACCGACGCCTGTATAGAAGAATTTTCAGCTTAGTCTACGACCTGTTCGTCGTCGCCATAGAGGCGGTCGTGAATATCTTCCACCTTCTTGCTGTAACGCATTTGAATGATTTCGAGCACAAAGGCGAAGACCATGGCGAAATAGACCATGAGTTTTTCAAGATGCATGTCGAGTACGTCGATGCCAGAAGTAATGCCCACGCCGTCCAAAACAAGTAAAACACCAATGGCAACAATGAATACCAAAGCGAGTATTTTCATTTCGACGTGGCGATTAATGAATTCAGAGATTTGATCGATAAACACCATCATCATGATGACGGCAATCATAACGGCAAGGATCATGATAATAAGATGATTTGCCAAGCCAACAGCGGTAATTACTGAGTCTATAGAAAAGACGAGGTCCATGACCATGATGGTGCCAATGGCTTGCGGTAGGCCTATACACTGACGCGGCGTACCTTCGTCTTCTTCGCTTCCCGGCGCGTCAACTTCAATGTGCTTGAACATTTCGCGCAGTTCACTGATGCCCTTAAATATTAAATAGGCTCCACCTAAAAACAGAACAATGTCGCGCACGGAAAAGCCGTGATTGTAAATACCGGTGTCAATACTGAAGACGGGAACAACCATATGAACGAGCCACGAAGCAAAGCATAAAAAGAGAACGCGCATGAACATGGCACCCGCAAGACCCAGCTTGCGTCCAATGTGCTGCTTGCTTTCAGGAAGGCGGTCGGTTGTAATGGCGATAAAGACAATGTTGTCTACGCCCAGAACAATTTCAAGAAAGATAAGTGTAACGAGGCTTATCCATGCCTCGGGTGTTGTGAAAATTGAAAAATCTATCAAGGTTGTACCTAGCTTACGAGTCGTGCGCCAATGTAGAAGGAGTTTTCAGGTAGACCACTGACGCTATACACTTCGTCGAGCGGGCATGCGGATACCGTCCAATTGAAATTCTGGTCATTAATGGTAATGGTGCCGCTCTGGAAGGTGTTTCCCGACTGGTCTTCCCCCGCTTCCCCAAATGTTGAATCACTCCACCCCTGGGCAGCAATGGCCTTGGTAATCGCTTCTTCTATGGTCGCAGAATCGAATTCTGCATATTTCACCTTAATGTCGGTCCCTTCGGCCATGGCAGCCGTAAAGCGCCAGCTACCGGAAAGAAAATGAGCGGCCTCGACCACGCCGGTACGACGAAGTGACTTCTTGAAGAGCTCTTCGGAAAGCTTGCGGTCCATATCGGATGGTACTTTAACGACGTCAAGGGTAAATTCGTCGACCTCTTCAGCGTCGTCATACATTTCATGAACATCGATAATTGAATACTTCGAATCGCTGAAACTATTACGCATGGTGGCAGTATCGGTTCCCACGAAGTTATTCAGGACAGGCAGTTCAAGACCAGGACCGGTATGTATAGCTTCGTTAATGCTTTCAGCATAACGAGAAGGGGCATTGGCAATCGTGTCGTAGGCGCGGAAGCCAAAAATAGCGGCCACAATTAGACCAGCAAGACCGAGCAAGGCGATGAACAGCTTCACGCGAGACGGCATGTGCAAGCCCCGCTGCAGCGCAGGCGCATTCATGTAATGCGTAGCCCCGGGCTGCGCTAGGCTAGAATCTATGTTTGCTTCGTTGTCCACATATGCTCCTTTAAGTTCGCGGTATAGTATACCTTAAGCAAAATGAAGCACTTAAGTTTGTCACAGTCAATTACGCATTGTTTGTTAGGTGAACCATGGAGCAAAAAACAATTTATGCGTCCGATATTTCTGAAGCGGTTGAATCGCTCTGCGTTTCTGCAGCTTTTGATTTGCCTGAAGACGTCCAAGCCAGCCTTGAAAGGGCTCGTCAGAGAGAAGCCTCTGAGTTAGGCCGCTGGGCGCTCGACAAAATTGCTGCAAATACCACCATAGCCCATGAAGAGCGTATGCCTCTGTGCCAGGACACGGGCCTTGTGCTTGTGTTTGTTGAATTAGGTCAAGATGTACGCATTGTGGACGGAAGGCTTGATGACGCCATCCAAAAGGGCGTCGCAAAAGCTTATAAAGATGCGTATTTGCGTAAGTCGCTGGTGGACGAACCGCTTTTCGAACGCGTAAACACCCAGGACAATACGCCTGCGATTATTCATTACCGCGTGGTAGCGGGCAACGAATTGAAGATTACCCTTATGCCCAAGGGCGGTGGGTCGGAAAACATGAGTGCGCTTGCCATGCTCAAACCGGCCCAGGGCATAGAAGCCGTTAAAGACTTTGTCTATAACACTGTGGTAAATGCAGGAGGTAACCCCTGCCCACCGACTATTGTTGGCGTTGGTATTGGGGGCAATTCAGAATATGCCCTCGAGCTTTCCAAAATTGCACTTGCGCGCCCCGCAGGGCAGTCCAACCCAAATGAAGCCTATGCGGAACTTGAAAAGGAATTACTGGAGCGCATCAATGCTTCAGGTATTGGACCCCAGGGCTTTGGGGGAACTACAACAGCCCTTGCGGTTCACATTGAATACTTCCCAACGCATATAGCCATGCTCCCCGTTGGCGTGAGTCTGAATTGCCACGTGGCGCGTCATAAGCAGGTGGTTTTGTGAGCGACATCATCAAACTTACTGAACCCTTTTCACCTGAAGCGTTTTCAGGCCTTCATATGGGCGACATGGTGGAAATAACGGGAACTATCTATACCGCGCGCGACGCGGCGCATAAACGCCTTATAGACGCCCTGGAAGCACGCCAGGGCCTTCCTTTCGAAATAGCAGGCAGCATTATTTACTACGCGGGGCCTAGTCCCGCTAAACCCGGAAGCCCAATCGGGTCTTGCGGGCCAACGACTTCGGGCCGTATGGACGCCTACACCCCTGCCCTCTTGGATGCTGGCTTAATTGGCATGGTGGGAAAAGGGCCCCGTTCGCACGAAGTCATTGAAGCTATGAAGAAGCACGGTGCCGTTTACTTTGCCGCCGTTGGTGGTGCTGCAGCTTTAACGGCTCAAAGCATTTTTGAAGCTGAAATAGTTGCCTATGAAGATTTAGGACCAGAAGCCATTCGTCGGCTTAAGGTGATCAATTATCCTTGTATGGTTGCCATCGACCCTTCGGGCCACAACATCTACGAAGAAGGCCCGCGGCGTTTCGCACAATAGTCCCCAGAACGCTCTGCAGGCTACGAAGGAAGATTAAGCTAGCATGCGCTGCTGGCCACAGTGTGCGTTTGCCATTTTCGTCCCGCCCTTGAAGAAGGTAGTAAGCGCCCCCCATCTGCCCTTGCGTAGCTTGTTTAGCTGGCATCAATGCGCTTACGTAAGATGAGCGCCATTATGGCAGCGGCGACGCCAATGAGAGCTGCTACGGCAAAGACTGCCTGTTGCGTACCGGCAAAAGCCATCACGGTCCCAGCCAATAAGGTACAAGCGAATTGGCCCAGGTTGCACGCCATGGCAAGGGCGCCCATGTGCTTTCCAGAAGTTTCATGGGTCGACCGTGCGGCAACAAGAGCCATAAGAAGCGGCGTGGCGCAACCCACGCCTAGGCCAATAAATACAGCGCCCGCAAGAACTACCCAAATACCCGGGGCAACAGACATAAGCACGCAGCCCAATGCCATCGAAATAAAACAGCTGCATACTATGAGCGAATGAGGAACTTGATCTTGCAAGCGTGGGCTTGCAAGCGAACCGATGATATTAGCAATGCCAAAACCACCAAGAAACAGCCCTGAAACAAGTGAGCTTTCCCCAAAGGTGGTAATTAGATAAGGCATTTTTGAGGGCACAAGATATGACATGGTCTGGGAAAGGAACGCAGCCACGAAGCAGGCAATTACTACGAAGCTTACGGCCTGCAAAAGACCCTTTTGGCTTTGAGCCTTTACAACAGTGGATGCTTCTAGTCTTTCGTCAGCAGGGGTCGAAGAAAGCTTGGGAGTTTCCGCAGCGTCATCCGCAGTAGAAGCCAGATTAGCTTCTCGAATGAACAATGCGGCCAACAGGAGCAGAACGAAGCCAACAAGATAAACGAGGAAGGGCGCACGCCAGCCCAAAAGTGAAAGAAAGCCGCCGCTCGTTTCAAGTATGAGCACGCTGACGCCCGAAGCAGCACTTTGCCACCCATAGACTTTTGCGCGCATGCCTTCGTCGTAGTATTCAGACGCAAGAGCGGCAGAAGCGGTAGCGATACCAGCAATAGCTATGCCGAGAATAAACCGGCCGAGGAGCAGCAGTTCAAGCGTGGGGGCAATAAGACCTGAAAGGCCCATTGCCGTAAAGACCACAAGGGAAATAACCAGCGTACGAGCTTTTCCAATACGGTCGGCGATTATGCCAACAAACAACCCTGAAAGCGCCACGGCTAAGGAAGGAAGGGTAATCACAAGCGAGATTATGGCTTCAGACGCTTCTGGAAAAGCAAGACTCATAGCAGGGAGGGCCGGCGCTACTGCGGCACCCCCCAATACATTGAGCATGGCAACCAGGACCAAGGTGGCAAGAGTGCCCTTCCCTGGCGTGAACTGTTTGCGAAGTTCTGTTTCCATGACGTTCTTTCTGGTGGCTTATCTTTGCTTTGTATTCTATCAAGCTAGGTGCCGAAGCTTGAGCTCAGTGAAGCATTATTTAAAATGAAGAATCGCAGCATTGCTTCTCTAAAAAAGAAAGCCAGAGCATGAATGACTCTGACCTTCTGAAGTGTATGGTGGGCGGTACAAGATTTGAACTTGTGACCCCTACCGTGTCAAGGTAGTGCTCTCCCCCTGAGCTAACCGCCCCAAAGGCAACTGCTATTCTACCGCAAGATAGTCCAGTTTTTGGAGGCGACGCCCGGATTCGAACCGGGGGTAAAGGCTTTGCAGGCCTCTGCCTTACCACTTGGCCACGTCGCCATTCCCTTTTCAAAAGAAAGCCGGCTGAAGTGTTTTTCGGCCGGCTCTCGTATACACTGGAGCGGACAACGGGGTTCGAACCCGCGACCCCCACCTTGGCAAGGTGGTGCTCTACCAGCTGAGCCATGTCCGCATAGCGAAAAGCTATTCTAGTAAAAGCTTCCCTTCTGTGCAAGTACTAATCGCAAAAAATTGAAAATGTTGCAGTTTGCATTTCTTTATAGTTCGGTGCAGACCTTGCCGGGATTCAAAATGCCCTTGGGGTCGAAAATCTGCTTGATGCCTGCCATCAGATTCATCTGCGTGCTGCCGACTGCATCAGCCAGGTATTGCTTCTTTGCGTACCCGATACCATGTTCACCAGAAATGGCACCGCCAAGTTCTTCGCACTTAGCATAAGCGGCCTTCATAATCTCGGCCGACTCAGCCAAGAATGCCTGTTGGTCGTCAGATTCCTTCACACAATAAATGTGCAGGTTTCCGTCGCCGATATGCCCGAAGGAACGAATGCGCATACCGTGTGAGTCGCCCACATCGTGGACATAGCGCAGGAAGATAGCCGTCTTGTCCGGCGGCACTACCACGTCCATTTCATCAAGGAGACCAGGTTCGCTTTCGATAACCGTCAAGAAGGAACTGCGAGCATCCCATACGTCAGCTTTCTGTGAAGGATGATCAACCACGAATACCTCAAAGGCGCCCGACTCGTAGGCGATTTCAGACAGTGCTTCAGCGCGCGCCATGAGTTCTTCTTCGTCGCTGCCATCAAAGGTAACGAGCAGGTAAGCGCCTGCTTCACGGCCTTCTACCTCGGTCGGGAATACCTTCTTATTTGTATACTCTGCCGTGGAGTCCACAATGTCGCGCTCCATGAACTCAATGGAACGTGGATCAAGGCCGGCCATGCGAATCAGTGGCACGGTCTCGATGGCGGTCTCCAAATCTTCGTAAGGCAGGATGAGGCTGAGATCAGCATGCGGAAGTGGTAAGACCTTCATCGTAAGCTCGGTAATAACGGCAAGTGTGCCCTCTGAACCAATGATAAGGTGCAGCAAGCTGTAACCCGAGCTAATCTTAGTTACTGGACGACCGATTTCGAGCACTTCGCCGTTGGGCATAACTGCGGTAATGGCCAACACGTGATCGCGCGTGGTGCCGTACTTAACGGCGCGCATGCCACCAGCGTTCGTGCTGACATTACCGCCGATTGAAGACAGCTTCTGGCCGGGGTCAGGTGCGTAGAGCAAATCGTGTGCTTCGGCATCAGCGGCGAGTTCGCTCAACAGCACACCTGGCTGGACGCGTACGTTGAAGTTCTTCATATCGTATTCCAGGATCTGGTTCATGTTCATCATACACATGACCACGCCACCATGCAGAGGCGTGCAGCCACCGACCAGACCAGTACCTGCACCGCGCACAGTAACAGGAATGTCGTTGTCGTAGCAGAGTTTCATAATCTGCGAAACCTCTTCGGTGTTCGCAGGAAACACTACAGCCTCAGGGGAATGCGAACCATAGATAGGCATCTCGTCGTGCCAGAAGTCGGGATTGATACCTTCGCCAATCTGGAAGTCACTGGATCCAACAATCTTTTCAAGTTCTTGGGCAAGTTCTTGGGTGAGCGGTTGATAATTGCTCATGATAGCCTTCCTTCCCTCTTAGTTCCTACTGTCCCTATTATACCTGAACAAAGGTTATGAAAAAGAGATACGCCCCCTGCTCATTCTAGAAGGCCTTCTTACGGCGATATTCCATCTCATCGGTTCAAATCCCGCCTAACAAACTAAGATGAAATAAAAACAGGTCCAATCATGTTTGGACCTGTAAGTTTTCTGGTGTCGGAGGCGGGATTTGAACCCGCACACCCAGTTTCGGGCACTAGCACCTCAAGCTAGCGTGTCTGCCATTCCACCACTCCGACAAAATGCTGAGCACAATTGTGCCTAGCCAATGGTTCCCTTCGGGTAGATAATCATGAGCACCAAAAGGGAGACGATAAAGATAATCGCAAATACGATCGTAATACGATCGAGGTTCTTTTCAATAATGCTTGTACCAGACTGGGAAGAATACAGCGAAGATGCGATAGCGTCAGAAACGCCCGTACCCTTACCAGAATGCAGCATAATAAAAGCAATCAGACCAACGCCTGAAATGACAAGCAAAATAATGAACAATATGACCAACGCGTTCAAGACAAACTCTTTCTCTTACAAATTGCTTTAATACGCAAGTGTGAAATTATAGTATCCCTTCCCCACTTATGCAAGAAGAGATTCTGCTTCCATTTCTTCTGGCTTTTCTATTCCAATAATGTCAAGCAAGGTAGGCGAAAGATTACAGAGGGCCCCTTCGGTTCCTTCCTTAAGGGTGAGACCAGATTCTGAATAATCAACCAGAATCATAGGTACCATATTATTGGTATGGGCCGTATAGGGTTGCCCTTCGCTCGTTGCCATGATGTCGGCATTGCCATGGTCGGCCGTCACAATAGCTACGCCCTGTTTACGTTCGAGCGCCGCCAGGACTTCTGCAATACCAGAATCAACCGCTTCTACCGCCTTGATGGACGCTTCGAGCACACCTGTATGCCCCACCATGTCGCAATTAGCAAAGTTCACGATGTAGACATCGGCTTCGTTATTTTCGATTGCCTGGCTTAAGGTATTGGCAACTTCAGGTTCGCTCATTTCGGGCTGAAGGTCGTAGGTTGCAACCTTTGGGCTCGGAATGAGTACGCGCTTTTCGCCCTGCTTTTCTTCTTCTATGCCACCATTTAAGAAGAAGGTGACATGGGCATACTTTTCCGTTTCAGCGATATGATATTGGCGCAGGTCAGAAGCCGAAAGTACGTCGGCAAATACATTGCTTGGGAAGGTCTTTGGGAAGGCAATTGGGGCAGGAATATGCGGGTCATATTCTGTTAAACAGACGAAATGCGGACGAAGTGTTTTCAGACCTTCAAAGGCTTCGCGGTCGCAAAAACAATGGGTTAATTCACGCGCACGGTCGGGCCTGAAGTTAAAGAAGATAGTGGCATCTTCATTGTGAACGCCCCGATGAGTGAAAGAAGCGGGAACAATGAATTCATCTGTTATATCTTGTTCGTAGGACTGTTCAACATAGGCAAGGGGCTCGAGTTCAGAATAGGGTTCGCAGTGCGCTATACAACGGTAGGCCTGTTCGACACGCTCCCAGCGGTTGTCGCGGTCCATAGCGTAGTAGCGCCCTTCGATGCTTGCAATGTGCATGTCACAGCCAAGTGCACGACATTCTTCAATCACGACCAGCAATTCTTCAACGTATGCCTTTCCACTGGTGGGTGAAACATCGCGGCCGTCCATGAAACAGTGTATGTGTACGTTATCTACGCCGCTTTGAGCAGCATGGCGCAGGAGCGCATAAAGATGTTCGTTTGATGAATGAACGCCACCATCGGAAAGTAAACCCATGAAATGAAGAACTGAACCCTTGCTCTTAACCACATCGATCGCCGCATTGATAACCTCGTTATGAGCAATGGAGCCGTCGCGGCAGGCTTTGTTGATGCGCGTGAGTTCCTGGTACACAATACGGCCTGCCCCAATATTAAGGTGGCCTACCTCGGAATTGCCCATCTGGCCTTCAGGCAGGCCCACCCATTCACCGGAAGCATGGATAGGCAGCCACGAGAACTGCTCAAAGAGCGAATCGAGACAGGGCGTCTGGGCCTGGTCGATGGCATTATAGGGCCCAGGCTCGCCGAGGCCAAAGCCGTCCATGATAATGAGGGCAACGGGAAGTCGAAGTGTTTGCGATTCAGTCATACCCTAGTCCAAACAAGCGTTAACCAAGTAGACAAAGCTTTCAGCTTCAAGCGCCGCGCCGCCAATGAGGCCACCGTCAATGTCGGGCTTTTCCATAAGGCCTGCGACGTTTTCGGGCTTCATAGAGCCGCCATATAGAACACGAATAGCTTCGGCCGTTTCTGTGTCAAACATTTCAGCAACTGTTGCACGAATGGCAGCGCAGACTTCCTGTGCTTGTTCAGGGGTGGCAGTGCGGCCTGTGCCAATGGCCCAAATAGGTTCGTAGGCAATAACGCTCTTTGCAACATTCGAGCCTTCAAGCCCTGCAAGAGCAGCGCGGACTTGGGCACACACGTAGTCTATAAAACTACCGTCATCGCGAATACCTAAGGACTCGCCCACGCAAATAATAGGAATAAGCCCCCCTGCGATGAGCGCCTTGGCCTTCTTGTTAACCGCTTCGTCGGTTTCAGCAAAGTATTCACGGCGCTCAGAATGACCGACGATGCAATATTTTGCACCCAGTTCCGCAAGCATGCCCACACTTGCTTCACCCGTGTAGGCACCGCTTTCTTCCCAGTGAACGTTTTGGGCGCCTACCGCAATGGGAGCATGGTCGAATTCGAGGACAGAATAAGCCGCCTTAATATTAGGCATGGCCGGGCAAAGCACCACGTCGAGGTCGGACCATTGTTCCGTGCTTTGGTTTGAAATATGCTGGGCTAGTACAACCGTTTCAGCCCAGGTCTTGTTCATCTTCCAATTGCCGGCCATTAATGCTTTGCGCATATTACTCACCTTCCTTTAAGACTTCAACGCCAGGCATGGGAGAACCTTCAACAAGTTTCATGGATGCCCCACCGCCCGTAGAAATGAATGTCATTTTGTCGGCCAGGCCAAACTTATTGACGGCAGAAACGCTGTCGCCACCGCCGATGATGGTGTCGGCCGAAGCGTTTTCGGCGCAAGCAATGGCAACTTCACGCGTGCCAGCAGCAAAGGCATCCATTTCAAAAACGCCCATGGGGCCATTCCAGAACACGGTGCCAGCGCCTTGAATTGCTTCGGTAAAGAGCTTGTCGGTTTCAGGCCCTATGTCCATGCCCATCATGTCTTCCGGAATGCTGTCGATGTCGACAGTAACCGTGGCGGCGTCAGGCGAAAAACGGTCTGCTGCAACGACGTCAACCGGAAGGAGGATCTTAACGCCCTTCTGTTCAGCATGTTCAAGCATTAATGCCGCACGGCCAATCCATTCTAGTTCTTTCAGGCTGTTGCCTACAGGTTTGCCCTGGGCAAGCAAGAAGGTAAAGCACATGCCACCGCCGATGATAAGCGTGTCGCAGCGGTCGATGAGCGAATTGATAATCGCAACCTTGTCAGAAACCTTCGAGCCACCCAGAATGGCCACAAAGGGGCGCTTAGGGTTGTCGAGCATGCTTGAAAGCGTCTGAACTTCCTTCTGCAAAAGCAGGCCCGCATAGGAAGGCAAGTGTTCAGGAATACCGGAAATGGACGCATGGTCGCGATGTGCTGCACCAAAGGCGTCGTTTACAAACACTTCGCCCAAGGAAGCAAGTTCCTTGGTAAAGGTGGGGTCCTTGAGTTTTTCCCGCGCATCAAAGCGAAGGTTTTCAAGCAGTAGCACTTCCCCGTCTTGGAGGGCGTCCGCCTTGGCATGGGCGTCGGGCCCAATAACGTCAGACGCCATCTGAACGGGACGTCCAATGATTTCTTCCAAGCGAGCAGCCGCAGGGCCAAGCGAAAACTCTTTTTGATAGCCTTCGCCTGAAGGACGGCCCAGATGGCTCAAAATGATAAGGCGAGCATCGTGTTCGAGCAGGTATTCAATGGTGGGAATACAGGCGCGAATACGCGTGTCGTCTAATACCGTCTTTCCGCGGAGCGGTACGTTAAAGTCTACGCGTAGCAAAACGCGCTTACCAGCAACATCCGCCTGGTCAAGCGTCCTAATGTGCGACATATGCACCCTCTTTCTGCGTGAATTACGCCATCATCTTGCGCGCGAGGTCAACAACGCGGTTTGAATAACCCCATTCATTGTCATACCAGGAAATGCACTTCACGAAGTTGCCTTCACCGCCAAGCACCATGGTGAGCTTACTGTCGAAGATGGATGAGTGCTTGTTTCCAACGATGTCGATTGAAACGATTGGGTCTTCGCAATACTGGAGGATACCCTTAAGCGGACCTTCAGCGGCAGCCTTCATGGCGGCGTTGATTTCTTCAACCGTTACGTCTTTTTCAAGTTCAGCGGTAAGGTCGACCATGGAACCGTCGGGCGTAGGAACGCGGGTGGCAAAGCCGTCCATCTTGCCTGCCAGTTCAGGAAGAACAAGGGAAACCGCACGGGCGGCACCGGTTGTGGTCGGGATCATAGACATGGCAGCGGCACGGGCACGACGGAAGTCTTTATGATGATGGTCGAGGATCATCTGGTCGTTCGTGTAAGCATGAATGGTATTCATGTAACCGCGCTTAATACCGAAATTGTCGAGCAATACCTTAGCAAAGGGAGCCAGGCAATTGGTGGTGCAGGACGCATTCGAAACAATATTATGCTGTGAAGCGTCATACAGTTCGTCGTTTACACCCATGACGATAGTAATGTCTTCGTTCTTGGCAGGAGCAGTAATGAGTACCTTCTTTGCGCCAGCATTTTGAATATGGGCAATGGCTTTTTCACCGTCGTTGAAATGGCCTGTAGCTTCAATAACAAGGTCGACGCCAAGGTCGCCCCAGCCAAGGTTTGCAGGATCGCGGTCAGAAAGAACCTTGATTTCCTTGCCGTCAACAAAGAGCTTGCCTTCTTCGGCGTGGACGTCGTCGTACATGATGCCGTGAACTGAGTCATACTTAAGCAGATGAGCAGCCATGGCAGTGTCGCCCGTAATATTACATGCAACAATGTCAAAGTCAGGGTCTTGCGACATGGCACGAAATACCAAGCGCCCAATACGTCCGAATCCAGTGATGCCAACCTTGGTAGCCATTTATGGTCCCCTTTTCTCTTGGAAAACTAATACTCACAGTATAGCGAAAAGCAAGGCTTAAATGGGACGTAAATGCGTCTTTTACAGCAAACGGCGCCAAGCAAGAGATGGCCTGTGTTTCTGGCTTCTGGACTGGTATTTATAAGAAACAGAAGAGTTGGGCAAGCAGGAAGGTATTTATTCTTTTGCAAGCGCTTCAATTCGGCGCATACGATGGGCAACGGCCGATTTTGACAAAGGCGGGTCGGCGAATTCACCGAGTTCTTTCAAGGTGGCATCTGGGTGAGCCACGCGCAGGCGAATAATCTCTTGTAATGCTGCAGGTAAGGCGTCGATACCATAACGGTCTACCACGTCGTGTATGGCCATAATCTGCCCAACGCTCGCGTCGGTTGATTTTTGCTGATTGGCAAGTTCGGCATTAACTCGACGGTTAACATCGTTACGCACACTCTTTATAACTCGCTCGTTTTCCATGGCGAGAGCGCACTGATGGGCCCCCACCAATGCCAAAAACTCTGAAATGGCGGTGCCGCTTTTCAGATAGACAATATGGCTACTTCGACGCTGCATGATTTTTGCACTAATGCCGCGTTCTTTCATGATGTCGATCAAGGCGCGCGCCATAGCTTCAGACTCAACCGTCATTTCAAAATGGAAGTCACCGCGCGGGTTGGCAATAAAGCCACTTCCCAAAAAAGCCCCTCGTAGATAGGCCGAAGCACAGCAGCGCTTTTGAACAAGATGGGTGGCGATACCCGGCGTAAAGCCGCCTTCACCAAGTACGCCAAGGTCGCGAAGGGCAGCTTCGAGCTTGGGCTGGGCAGGTACTTCTATTAAATAATTAGGAGTCTTATGCAAAACACTGCGGCGCATTATGAGCTCTGTTTGCAAATCATAGATACCATGCAAAAGGCGAACGATAAGGCGCGCGGCGCTCGGTAAGTCCGTTGAAACTTCAAGGCGGAACTGCCCCGATCCAAGCAAAAACAAGGTTCCTTCAATGCGCACTAGGGCAGAAAGAAGGGCCTTGTCACAATGCGTGCAGGTAGGAGCTACGCGCGTGAGTTCTTCTTTTACATCCGTGGTGAATGACATGCTTCCAAGACTCCCGTAAAAGCGTCGCGCAGGGCATGAGGGTCATGCCAGGTGGGCCGCTGAGGGTCGACAAGATTGCGTGCTATAACCGCCGGACCACGCTCCTGAATGCGGTAGGCTGAGTCGTAGCTTATGGCAACTGGACGAACCGCTGTCGTCGAACTTACTTCGGTCGTTTCCGTCGCCGAGGTTGCCCCTGCCGTCATGAGCTCGAAATTACCCGGTTCAGTTCCTCCTGCGCGTAATGGCTTCGGCGCGTGAACAAGAACATAGTCGAGCAGGCCTTCCATGCCGTGCGAAAGAAGAGCATCGACATGTTCTTCGGCCGAAAGACCCCAGGTTTCACCCTGCATGTCGGCCAAACTGCACACAAACAGGGTGTGGCCCTTCGAAGAACGAATGGCATCCAAGACACCAGGCACCAAGAGGTTAGGAATGATGGAAGTAAAGAGCGAACCTGGACCCAGGACAATAAGGTCTGCTTCGCAAATGGCCTTTATAGCTTCAAGGTAAGGTTGGGCTTCAGGGTCTTTGAGCCACACGCGTGAAAGAGCGGTGTGGGAATGGGAAAGATCCGCCTGCCCTTCAATGTCACGGCCGTCGCAGGTGCGCCCACAGAGCACGATATTGTCGAGGGTTGACGGGTAGACATGGCCTTGGGCCCCCAGCATCCGTTCACAAATCCGAATGGCTTCAGGAAAAGAACCGGTAGCTTCTTCAAGGGCCGACAAGGTCAAGTTTCCGAGCGTGTGATTATTGGCAAAATCGAAGCGATATTTAAATGCCCGCACATAAGGGTCATTGGGGTTTGCGGCAAAAGCGACAAGGCATTTACGAATGTCTCCTGGCGGGGACACCTTAGCGCGTTCGCGCAGTATGCCCGTTGAACCGCCGTCGTCTGCCATGGAAACCACAGCAGAGGTTTCAAGGCCCATGGAAAGCAGCGTATGGATGGAAGAAGGCGCACCCGTTCCGCCGCCAATCACCACGGCTTTGAGCGGGCTCGTGCTGCTGACCACTGGGTCTTCGTCGCGAATAACCTGAAAGGCAGCCGTGGCTGAAGGATCGTACTTAAATGGTGTTGCCATGAGCACTCCCCTCCTCGACCTTCTTTTTGGTGTCGGCTCGCGAAAGGTCGCGATGGCTCACATGGACCCTGTAGCCCTGGGAGCGAAGGTATTCACCCGTTGCTTCTGCGAGTACGACGCTGCGATGCTGGCCGCCCGTGCAACCCACGCCAATGGCAAGCTGTTGCTTCCCTTCGGTTACGTAACCTGGCATAACGCAGGAAAGCAACTCTTCCCAAGACTTGAGAAACTCCTTGGTTTCACTACGTTCCAATACAAAGTTTTTAACCGTGTCTTCAAGGCCGGTCATATAGCGCATTTCAGGGTCATAGTAGGGGTTGGGCAAGAAACGCACGTCGATAACGATGTCGGCGTCTTCGGCCATGCCATGTTTGAAGCCAAAGGAATACACTACTATCCCTAAGCCACTTTGCGGCAGGGTTTCGCTAAAGCTTTCACGAATCTTTTCACGCAATTCGATCGGCTTCATGTCGGTCGTGTCGATGATGATATTGGCCAGTTCGCGCAATTCACTCAATAAAGCGCGTTCAGCGTCTATGCCCTGGGCGATGGTCATTTTGTTGTCGGTGCACATGGGGTGACGGCGCCTACTTGCCTTATAGCGCGAAAGAAGTGTTTCATCCGAAGAGTCAAGGAAGATGATGCGATATTCCATGCCCTGGTCATTGAGCTTGGCAAGTTCACCAGAAAGCTGAACAAAATAGTCGCGATTACGCGCGTCGCATACCACGGCCAAATGGGGCTTTCCTTCCCCTTGCCCTGGTATGTCTTTGGAGCTTACCAAAGAAATTAGAAGCGAAGGGGGTAAATTATCTATGCAGTAGTAACCCAGGTCTTCAAAGCTATGCATGGCTTCGGTGCGCCCGGCACCACTCATGCCAGTTATGACTACGAGGTCTACCCTTTCGCTTGTTTCTGGGCTGTTTTCGAAGACTTCGTTGGGCAAAGCCTACTCCTTTGACTGCGGTTTCGAACTCATTTCATTATACTGCTGCAGAACTAAATAGAGCTCTTCGGCTACATCGTCTGGAACGATATGAGCTCCTTTTAGTTCTTCAAGGCTTGCCCCGCGCAAACCCTTAAAGCTCTTAAACGCCTTGAGCAATGCCTTCTTGCGTACCGGTCCAATGCCAGCAATGTCGTCGAGAATGCTCGCATTCATGCCTTTCCCGCGTAACTGCCGGTGAAAACTGATGGCAAAACGATGGGCTTCGTCGCGCACTTGTTTGACCAAGTACAGCGAACTCGAGCCGCTTGGAAGCACAATGGGTCCGCTTTCCTGCCAGGGAACAAAGAGTTCTTCGTCGCGCTTCGCAAGACCTGCCACGGGTATTTCGAGCCCCAGTTCAGAAAGCTGTTTTAAGGCAGCACTTAATTGCGGTTTCCCCCCGTCTAATATGAGCAAGTCGGGTTTGGAACCGAAGCGTTCGTCTGCCATACGTTCGGGCGCATAGCGCCGCCCCAGAACTTCTTGCATCGACAAAAAGTCGTTCGCTTCGTCGAGTTCAGCGCGAATCTTAAAGCGACGATATTGGTTTTTGTCGGGCTTGCCACCGGTGAATACCACCATTGAAGCAACAGTATATGAACCGTGTATCGTAGAAATGTCAAAACATTCGATGCGCATAGGTGGAGCATCAAGGGCAAGAGCGCTTTCGAGCTGGGTAAGGGCGTCGTTAATGCGCGCGTCGTCGTAATTCGTGCGAACCTTGTAGCGCATAAGCGTATGCTTGGCATTAACTTCTGCCATTTCAAGCAAGTGGCTGCGCTCCCCGCGTTCAGGAACAATAAAACGAAGCTTAGCTCCATGGGCATTTTCTAGGCGTTCGGTAAGCCATTCGGCCATTTCTTCAGCGTCTTCAGGAAGCTGGGAGCAAATAATTTCACGCGGTATAGACGTAGTAGTGTCGTAATAGCGCAGCAAAAAGTTATGAAGCAGGTCTTCGTCGGGAACGTCAAGGCCCTTGTTAAGAATGAATTCGTTGCTATTAAGAACGCGCCCTTCACGCACCATAAGAACATGAGCACCCGCAATGGTTTCTTCGCGGTAAAGACCGATAATGTCGGCGTTAAGGTTTCGGGTAGAGACCGCGTGTTGAGCGTCGCCGAGCGTTGAAATCGTTTCGATTCTATTCTTGAGTCGAGACGCTTTTTCAAAGTCGAGTTCTTCGGCTGCTTCTTCCATTTCTTGGCGAAGCTCTTCTATAAACTCATTTTGATGCCCCTTCAAAAAGCGTTCGACCTTTTCGACGTGCCTTGCATACTCTTCAGGAGTTATGGCCCCACAGCAGGCACCGGGACCGATGCCAACATGGCAGTCAAAACAGGGTTTGTGTTCTTCCTTGGTATAGTCATCGAGGCTCTTGCGTTCAAGGTCGCGCTTGAGGCGGCGCCAGTCCGCACACGAAGCCGAACAGATGGGCACAACCCTGCGCGCCACTTCAATGAGCTTTCGCGCAGCCCGACTGTCGGTATAGGGGCCAAAATAGGTCGTATCGCTGCGGTGCTTTTCACGCGTGAACTTAACCGCGGGAAACATATCGCCGCTGGTTAATGCAATAAAGGGGTAGCTTTTGTCGTCTTTGAAGTCTGCATTAAAGTAGGGCGAATATTGCTTGATAAGATTCTTTTCTAAAATGAGCGACTCGTGTTCGTTCTTGGTAACGATGTATTCAAAGGACGCAATTTGCTCCACAAGGCGCGGAATCTTAGCCCGCTCGTCGGAAAAATTGACATACTGGCGCATACGCGCGCGCAATTGTTTAGCCTTGCCAACATAGATAACCTGGCCTTCGGCGTCTTTCCAAAGATAGACACCTGGTTCGGTAGGAACGCGTGAAAGTTGTTGCTTAATGTCGTCCAGAGTGGTCATAAAAGCATTATAACGACTTGCGTATTCTGTTTCGATATCGAATCTACGGGTGCGGCGAAAGCTTAAAGTTCTATAATCAATGAGTCCGTTATGAGGAGGAAACTATGTCATATGTCGATCGAGTTATTGAAGAAGTAAAAGCAAAAGACCCCGACCAGCCAGAGTTTATTCAAGCGGTTACCGAAGTTTTGAAGTCATTGGAACCGGTAATTGAAGCCCACCCTGAATATGAAAAGGCAAAGATCCTTGAGCGTGTGGTCGAACCAGAACGCACCATTATCTTCCGCGTGCCTTGGACCGACGACAAGGGCGAAGTTCAGGTCAACCGTGGCTTCCGCGTTCAATTCAACAGTGCACTTGGCCCCTACAAGGGCGGCATTCGCTTGCACCCTTCAGTAAACCTTTCCATTCTGAAGTTCTTGGGCTTTGAACAGATTTTCAAGAACAGCCTGACCACCCTTCCCATGGGCGGTGGCAAAGGTGGTTCCGACTTTGACCCCAAGGGTAAGTCTGACGGCGAAGTGATGCGCTTCTGCCAGAGCTTTATGACCGAACTTGCTAAGCATATTGGTGCCGACACCGACGTCCCTGCGGGTGACATCGGAACCGGTGCACGTGAAGTTGCCTATATGTTTGGCCAGTACAAGCGCTTGCGCAACGAATGGACGGGCGTGCTCACCGGTAAGGGCTTGAGCTTCGGCGGTTCACTCGTACGTACAGAGGCGACGGGTTATGGCCTGGTTTATTTCGTCCAGGAACACCTTAACTGCCATGGCGACAGCTTTGAAGGCAAAACCGTCTGTGTTTCCGGTTCTGGCAATGTTGCTATTTACGCCGTGCAGAAGGCCCAGGCTCTTGGTGCGAAGGTAGTAACCATGTCCGACTCCACGGGTTGGATTCATGCACCTGAAGGTATCGACCTTGACGTGATTAAGCAGATCAAGGAAGTTGAGCGCGGCCGCATTTCTGAATATGCTGAACGTGTCCAGGGCGCTGAATATCATGAAGGCCGTGGTGTTTGGCAGATTCCCTGTGACATTGCTCTTCCCTGCGCGACGCAAAACGAACTGCTCATTGAAGACGCGCAAAACCTTGTTAAGAACGGTTGCAAAATTGTGGCCGAAGGCGCAAATATGCCCACCACGCTCGATGCGACTGAGCACCTCCAGCAAAATGGCGTTACCTTCTTCCCTGGCAAGGCAACCAATGCTGGTGGCGTAGCTACTTCAGGTCTGGAAATGAGCCAGAATTCAGAGCGCCTTTCCTGGCCTGCTGAAGAAGTAGACGCTAAGCTTCAGGGCATCATGAAGAACATCTACCATGCAGCCGACGAAGCCGCCAAGGAATATGGCATGGAAGGCAACTATGTCGCAGGTGCCAATATTGCCGGCTTCAAGAAGGTTGCTGAAGCCATGATGGCTCAAGGCGTGGTATAGGCAAAACAGCCTTCCGCTGCATGCAGCCTGGACCTTCGCTGTTTTACTCCGCTTGGCGGTAACAATCAATTAGCGAAGTACATTGGCAAGGAAGCGCCCTGTGTGGCTTTCGTAGCAGGCAGCAACTTCTTCAGGCGTACCACAGCATACGATTTGACCACCTCGGTCCCCACCTTCGGGACCGAGGTCTATTATATGGTCAGCACTTTTGATGACGTCGAGGTTATGTTCGATAACCAGTACCGTATTGCCCGCGTCAACGAGGCGCGTAAGCACTTCAAGGAGCTGGCGTACGTCGTCAAAATGAAGGCCTGTGGTAGGTTCGTCGAGGATATAGAAGGTCTTCCCCGTTTGACGGCGCTGCAATTCGCTCGACAGTTTTACGCGCTGCGCTTCGCCACCTGAAAGCGTGGTGGCAGGTTGCCCGAGGCGAATATAACCAAGCCCCACGTCGTGGAGGGTTTGGAGCTTGCGCTTAAGCTGCGGGATGTTCGTAAAGAATTCGAGGGCCTCATCGACGGTCATGTCGAGGATTTCGTAAACGTTCTTGCCACGATAGGTCACCTGAAGCGTTTCACGGTTATAGCGCTGCCCATTGCATACGTCACAGGGCACGTAAATGTCGGGCAAGAAATGCATTTCGATTTTAATCTGGCCATCGCCCTTACACGCTTCGCAGCGGCCCCCTGCTACGTTAAAACTAAAGCGTCCTGGATTATAGCCACGCGCCTTAGATTCGCGCGTTGAAGCCATGAGCTTACGAATGTCGTCCCAGAGCCCCACGTAGGTCGCAGGATTTGAACGGGGCGTGCGCCCAATGGGCGACTGGTCGATGTTAACCACTTTGTCAAGCTTGTCTATACCTTTGAGCTTGCCGTAACGCCCCGTGCGCCTACGCGCATGGTTCACGCGATTTGCTAGAGCAGGAGCCAGGGTGTCGGTAATAAGCGAACTCTTCCCGCTTCCTGAAACACCCGTGACCACAGTAAAGGTGCCGATAGGAATGTCTATGCTGACGTCCTTTAAATTATTTTCGACTACGTCCGTAATAGTAATTGCGCCCCGCTTTGGCTTGCGTCGTGTAGCGGGAATAGGAATTTCACGCTTGCCTGTAAGATAGTCAGACGTGATCGAGCTTTGCTTCATTAACTCCTTGGGCGTACCCTTGGCAACAACGTCGCCACCAGCCTCGCCCGCGCCTGGGCCAATGTCGAGCACGTAGTCGGCACGACGGATGGTTTCTTCGTCGTGTTCAACTACGATAACGGTATTACCTAAGTCGCGCAGGCGTTCGAGCGTCGAAATTAGACGTTCGTTGTCGCGCTGATGCAGACCAATGGAAGGCTCATCCAAAATATAAAGGACGCCCATGAGGCCAGCACCAATCTGCGTGGCAAGGCGAATACGCTGGGCTTCGCCGCCAGACAGTGTGGACGTAGCGCGTTCAAGCGTAAGATAGTCAAGCCCTACGTCAACAAGAAACTTGAGGCGTGTGCGAATTTCTTTAACAATGGGAGTAGCTATCTGTTCGTCGGTGCCTTCAAAGACAAGCGTTTCAAAGAAGTTAAGCGATTCAAGAGCGCTCATCTCGCACACTTCGTGTATGTTCTTCCCATTGATGGTAACCGCAAGGATTTCAGGCTTAAGACGCTTTCCGCCGCAGGTAGCACAAGGAATAATGCTGAAGTACTGTTCGAGCTTTTCACGCTGGCGGTCTGAAGAAGCGTCGTGATAACGGTTCATGACGGCAGCACAAATGCCTTCCCAGTCAATGAACCAATAGGTTTCACGCCCATCCACCGTGACGTAGTCAACACGGATCTTTTCATTGGGAATGCCAAAGAGCAGGGCGTCCTGTGCTTTACGCTTCATATCTTCCCAAGGTGTGTCTGCGTCGTAGCCTAAATGATTGGCTACCGCACGAAGAACCTGCGGGTAGTAATTACCGGTAGTAAAGGGGGCAACCACTCCTTCGTTTAATGAAAGCGAAGGATCTGGGATAACAAGCGAAGGGTCGACTTCGTCCCTGCTACCAATACCCAGACAGTCGGGGCAGGCACCATAAGGTGCATTAAAGCTAAAGTCGCGCGGCTGAAGTTCGTCGATGGAATGGCCATGCTCGGGGCATGAAAGCGCCAGACTGAAGTTATGCAGCTCGTCGTCTTCGTCGACAAGGAGGACGCTTACACGACCTTCGGCAAGCTTTGTGGCAAGTTCAACGGCTTCAGCAATACGCGTTGTCGCGTCGGCCTTGAGCACTACACGGTCCGTCACTACTTCAATCGTGTGCTTGAATTTCTTGTTGAGCTTAATGTCGTCTTCGTCGAGGCGGCGCACTTCCCCGTCTACGCGAACTCGCGCAAAACCTTCTTTACGCAAGTCGTCAATGAGCTTGGTAAATTCACCTTTACGTCCTACCACGACAGGGGCAAGAATAAGAGCCTTCTTCCCTTCACCGAGCTTTAATATTTCGTCGGTAACTTGGTCGGTGGTGGCGCTGCGTATTTCGCGGCCGCATTCAGGACAATGAGGAACACCCACGCGTGCAAAAAGCAGGCGTAGATAGTCGTATATTTCTGTGACCGTTCCAACCGTCGAGCGTGGGTTCTTGCTCGTAGTTTTCTGGTCGATGGAAACCGCTGGGGAAAGGCCGTCAATACTGTCCACGTCGGGTTTGCTCATTTGGCCCAAGAACATACGCGCATAGCTTGAAAGTGACTCGACATAGCGGCGTTGCCCTTCAGCATAGATGGTGTCGAAGGCAAGGGAACTTTTCCCCGAACCGGAAAGACCTGTTATTACCACGAACTTATCGCGGGGAATTTCTACGTCGATATTTTTTAAATTGTGCTCACGAGCACCTTTGATAATTATGCTTTCCTGGGCCATAACTGCATTCCTTAACGAGAGATGTTTTTTGACAAACTCTCATTATAGATAAGAATGCCTATCCGCGGGGATGAGATTGGCGATGTATGGCCTTAAGGCGTTCTGCAGAAAGATGCGTGTAGATTTGCGTGGTTGAAAGGCTTGAATGCCCGAGCATTTCTTGAACGCTACGCAGGTCTGCCCCGCCTTCAAGAACGTCGCTTGCAAAGGTATGGCGCATGTCATGTGGGGTATACGCAGCATTGATACCAGCTTTTTTTAGCGTGGCATTGAACATTTTGCGCAGTGAATCGGTACTCATTTGCTTACCGCGCGTGGAAACAAAAAAGAATTCTGAAGCGGGCCTACCTTCCAAAAGTTTGGGGCGCGCCTTCGTCTGATACAGGCGCATTGACTCCATGGCAAGGGCATGAACTGGGACAATGCGCTCTTTGCTCCCCTTGCCAAAGACTCTTATCAAGCTATTTTCATAGTCAACGCTCACGAGGCGCAAGCTTGAAACTTCTGAAATACGCGTCCCTGAAGCATATAAAAGTTCTAGTATTGCTTGATTACGTATATCTGAAGCACTTCGATCACGAAGCTCCCCTGCTTCATTAAAAGGAGAATAGACCGAAAGAATGCGCTTCATATCGCTTTCAGAAATGCGATGTGGCAAGGTTTTGTCTTCCTTTAAGGACATAAGTACGTCTGCGGGGTTTGACTTCGCGAGCCCCGCTATCATGGCCCAGCGGAAAAAGCTCCGCAAGGAACTCAATCGTCTATTGATGGTTGAACGCGCATAACGGGCCTGGTCAAGTTCGCCCAAATAACGGCGGAGCTGCCTATGTGTGGGGGTAAGGGGCTCAACTGAAGCGCGCTGTGCCCAACGATAATAATCGTGCAAATCCAAGGCATAATTCCGTATGGTATGAACTGAAGCATTACGTTCTGTACGCATGTCAGAACAGAACTGGTCGATTAATGATTCAAATGCTTCCAGAGATGAGTGATTATCTGACATGTCACTTCAATTCTTGTTCAAGCACAGAACGGTATGTTTGCAAGGCTTCTCGGGCACGCTGAGCATAAGCAGCATAGCGCTGGCCCTTGTTTTTAATTTTTTCAGGAAGCGGGGGCATAATGCCAAAATTGACGTGCATGGGCTGGTATTCGACTACGGCAGGGTCGGTTGCATACGCAAGCAGGGCACCATAGACCGTTTCTGGGGGAAGATCGGCAGTGGCTTGGCCATGGGTAAACTGCAGGATGCTTAAAGCCGCATGGAGGCCCGAACGTATGGCTTCGCAATAACCTTCCGTTCCTGCTATTTGCCCCGCCAGGAAAACCGGTGCTCCGCACGCCTTGCTAAAGGATTTGACTTCCTGCGATGCAGACATAAGACGTGGCGCATCGAGGAAGGTATTACGATGCATAACGCCGTAGCGCGAAAACTCAGCATGCTCCAAGCCAGGAATCATGCGGAATACACGTTCTTGCTCAGGAAAAGTGAGGTTCGTTTGGAAGCCAACCAAGTTATAAGACTGGCCAAACTTATCTTCCGAACGAAGCTGAACGGCTGCCCAGGGGCGCCTCCCCGTGTGGGGGTCGGTAAGTCCAACAGGTTTTAAAGGACCATAGCGTGGTGCATCGAAACCCTTTCGGGCTATTTCTTCAATGGGTTGGCAAGCCTGAAATAAATCTTTTGATTCAAAATCTTTGGCAATGACACGCTTTGCTTCAAGAAGTTCGTTAATAAATGCTTCGTATTCGTCCTTTTCGAAAGGAGCATTCAAATAGTCGCCTTCACCTTCTTCATAGCGGCTCTGGCGAAATACTTTGTCCATGTCGAGGGAATCTGCATAGACAATAGGGGCAGCAGCGTCGTAAAACGAAAGGCTTTCTTGGCCCGTGTGTTTCATAAGCCATTCAGCAAATGAGTCGGTTGTTAAGGGGCCAGTCGCAATAATAAAGGCAGCAAAGGGGCCGATGACTTCCCCACTTGAAAGTTCAACGCGAGCGTCGCTCGTTATGGTTTTTACTTCAGCGCGGATTAATTCGATGCATTCATTTGATTCAATGAGCGAGGTAACCTCTTGAGCAAAAGAATCACGTTCAACCGCGAGCGCACCGCCAGCGGGAACCCGGTGTTCGAGGGCGCACTGATACACGAAGGAATCGAGTTCCTTCAGTTCGTACTTCAAGAGGCCAGCCGCCGAATCTTCCTTTTCGCTCTTAAGTGAATTCGAACAGACAAGTTCAGCACAGTAATGAGTCTTGTGAACGGGCGTGGGAACTTCAGGGCGCGCTTCAATAAGCACGACCCGTGTGCCACGCTTCCCTAGCTGGAGTGCTGCTTCACTCCCAGCAAGTCCTGCACCTATGACGCAAATAGATTCACTCATAGGGAAATAATACCAAATGCTGCCTAGGAAGCGATTTTCGCAGGACC
Source organism: uncultured Coriobacteriaceae bacterium (assembly GCA_902768975.1). Taxonomy (GTDB): domain Bacteria; phylum Actinomycetota; class Coriobacteriia; order Coriobacteriales; family Eggerthellaceae; genus CACXMZ01. The sequence continues at coordinate 157,546 of CACXMZ010000005.1, read as the reverse complement.
ATAGCGCCCGTCAGGAAAGCGTTTAATGAGCCCCGTAGCTTCAAGCTCGACCAAATGTGCCTGGAGCCAAGCTTCTGGATCCTTCGAAATGCTTCGTGGAACTTTTATTTCACTCATAATGGCATCAAGGCGCATAGGATTGGCCTGCAGAGCATCGAGAAGTGGGTCGGTACGCTTTTCTTTCTTGCGGGGACCTTTCAAATCTTCCTGTTTTAAAGTGCCGTACACACTGAAAAGTACATCTTCGAATGTTTCTGTGTCGACAACCGGCGTTGCACCCTGGTACAGCAGCTGATTGGAGCCCGCGGAGTTGTATGAACAAATAGATCCAGGCACCACCAAGACGTCCCGACTTGCATTCAGGGCAGCATCGGCCGTAGAGAATGTTCCCGATGGCAGAGCTGCTTCAACTATAAGCAAGGCTTGGGCAAGACCGGCAATGATCCTATTCCTTTCACGGAAGGTGAATGGCAAGGCAGGATAATGCCAAGGGCGTTCTGAAACGACTGCACCTCCGGAATCGATAATATCTTGGAATAATCTATAGTTAACCTGAGGGTAGATCTGGTCGCAGCCGCCACCCAAGACGGCAACGGTACAGCCACCAGCTTCAAGAGCCGACCGATGAGATTTCGAGTCGCAACCAAAGGCTCCTCCTGAAGTAATAACTATGCCCTTTTCTGCTGCCCGCATGGCGAACAATTCGGTACAGGCAAGACCATAAGGCGTTGCACGACGCGCGCCGATTACTGCAAGAGATGGTTTGCTTAGGGCATTTACGTTTCCTATTACATAAAGCTTCTGAGGCGGCTTATGGGTACAACGTAAAAGTTCTGGATAGCGCTTTGAATTAAGAGAAATAACACTTCGCTCCCCTTCAAGCTTAGGGCCTGAATAGAGCGTATAGGTCTTGCCATTGTAAGCAACATGCTTGTCATCTATGACGGTATACGTTTCTGTTGAGCTTTTCATGCTATCTCCTGTTTGCCTGTTGAAGAAAGTCTCAAACGCAGGGTAAGTGCTTCGGCTATATGCTTTTCCAGAACACGGTCACTTAGCTCGAGGTCGGCAATGGTGCGCGCCACTCTCAGTGTTCGCATAATGCCCCTGCCGCTGAGAAGGTGCAATTGAGCATGATGCTTGAAGTAGCGAGTTGTTTTTGCATCCATCATGCACTGTTCCATAAGCACAGATACTGCATTTTCGGTCCTGTCGTGAAGACTTGTATTCTTGAAGCGTTCGAACGCAAAAGCACGTGCCGCAAGGACGCCCCCTCGAAGCTTTTCAGAACTTGTTGTTGCGTCACCCGCCACAACGTCATCAAAATTGCTGCGCCATACGTCAATGAACATGTCGAATCGATCTATGAGCGGCCCACCGATACGATTTTGATACGCATGTATACGTGAAGGAGTGCAGGTACAGCTTATTTTTTCGTCGCCATAATAGCCGCAGGGGCACGGGTTAGAAGCGGCAATGAGCATAAATTTCGCAGGCATGACCACATTGCCGTCAGCACGCGTAATAGACACCTTGCCATCTTCAATAGGTTGGCGTAAACCCTGCAATACCGAATGCGAAAACTCGGACAATTCATCTAGCATAAGCACCCCATTGTGGGCCAAGGATACTTCACCAGGGCGTACCGGGTTTCCACCGCCTATGAGCCCGGCAAGCGTCGCTGAATGATGAGGTGAACGGAAGGGTCTGCTTCCCTGAAGCAGGCTTTCGATAGGTTCCCCCACTATGGATGCGATACAAGACGACTCTGCAATTTCAGCGGGGCTTAAGCGTGGAAGTATGCTTGGTAGACGCTGCGCGAGCATGGTTTTACCAGACCCAGGTGGGCCCATCATAAGAAGGCCATGGTTGCCCGCCGCAGCAATTTGCATCGCTCGTTTGGCAAGCTTATGACCACCTACGTCGGCATAATCTAGGGCATGAGGAGCTTCATTATTGGCATAGTTTGGTGCACAGGAAAGTTCATCTTCTAAAAGCGCTCGCAGGTGGCTTACGGAATAAACTGTATTCCCCTCTTCCTTTTCAGAAAGCGCGTTATAGGTAGGAGCACAGAGAAGGTCAAGCCCTTCCTTGTAAGCGCACATCTGAAACGCAACAAGACCCTGAGCAGGTTTTACACAGCCATCGAGCGAAAGTTCGCCCACGATCATTTTGTCCTTCAAGTGCTGCGTTGGTATTTGTTTCGTTGCGGCGAGCAGCGCAACGGCCATGGGAAGGTCGAAGCCGGAGCCTGTTTTCTTAACCGAACCAGGGGCGAGGTTAAAGACTATCTTTTCACCAGGAACCTGAAAGTTACACGACTTAAGCGCCGCCCTTACCCGTTCACGCGCTTCGTAGACGGCCGTGTCTGGCATGCCGACTATAGACATGCCAGGCATTCCTGTTGAAATGATGACTTCAACGGTAACCGGAATGGCTTCTGCTCCACGAATAGTTGCACTGGTAACACTGTACCGCGAGATTCCGTTCATGGCTTACCTGCAATCGCAGCTTAAAACGTTTCGGTAGACCCGCACATAGGCTCGTTCATTTTCAAGAACATTGATGGCTATGATGTCGAAGGTAACACCGGTGTCGCATCCGTCGTAGGTACTCAAATAGAGTTCAGAAATGGCTTCATAGCGACGGCGCTTCTTTGCGTCGACAGCTTCTGCGGGAAACCCGTGGCCATTTCCCCTCCTTGTTTTTACTTCAATAAAATGGATGGCCTCGTCGTCCAGGGCGATAATGTCCGCTTCGCCTGCGAAACAAGTCCAGTTTCGTTCCAATATGCTAAAACCACGACGCTTCAAAAAATCGACGGCAACTTCTTCGCCACGCGCGCCCAGGTCTTTATTGTGCATATTCTTTTTGGGAGGGCTCTTTTTTACCGGTGTCGTTTTCTTCTTTTTCGTAGTTGTCTTACGAGAAGTTTTTACAGTTTGGGCACGCGTATTCTTTTTCTTTTCGATGACTTGTTCCATGCGTGGCTCCTTTCTTGTCTTTAAGAAAAGCCTACGCATAAAAGGTCACAGAAAGCTCTACAAAACAGTCCCCAAAATGTCTCAAATCGCAACACAAAAAGGTCAACGAAAGTTCAACGGATTGGTCTCAAAAAACTCTCACCCCATGTCAAAGGGGGCAAAAAATGCACCAGGGCTTAAAAAAGCGAATCCTGAAGAAATCCAGAACAAAAACTTTTCCGATGGATGGGACAAAGCCCCTGGCTTTTTATAGCTGCAATATGCGACTCACTCGCATAGCCTTTGTTTTGGTCAAAAGCATATGCAGGATACTCAAGGGCAAGGGCGCGCATGCGGGCGTCTCGGTCAACCTTAGCAATAATCGAAGCCGCGGCTATGCTTGCGCTCTTGCTGTCACCTTTGACGACATTATGTTCCCGTTCATCCAAACGAAGCGGGTTACCGTCAAGAAGAATGGCGTCGAAAGCAATTCCCTGTTCTTCAATGGCCTTAATTGCTGCACTAAAAGCCTTCCGCAGACAGGCACTCATACCCTGCGCATCAATTTCTTCGGGGGCGACGTACTGGACCGTCCATGCCCGTGCCGTTTGCTTTATTTCTTCAGCAATTTGTGCGCGCTTGTCTTCTGGAATCTGCTTTGAGTCGTTAAGGCCTGCAATGCGGCTTTCAAGGTCAAGGACAACACCACCAACTGCCAAAGGCCCCGCAAGAGGGCCCCTCCCCACTTCATCGAGGCCAAGGACGCAGCTATGGCACAGAGCTTTGTCGAAGTCATAGAGGGCTTCAAGGCGCATGGTTTCGCGTTCTTCGGCAGCGATACGACGTTCGGTACGCGCAAGAGCTTCTTTAACGCCCTTGCGGGTGTCAGCCAAAAGACTTCGCTTTAGTGTTGCGAATTCAGTAGGTGTCGCATGTTGGAGAAGCTTATTGATAGCTTCAACGGTTTGATCATTGCGTTTCATACCTGAAGTATACCTATAAAAAAGCCCGCATGCGCGGGCTCTCAGTGCAATTAATTGAAGGACTTTTCCTTGATCTTGGCGGCCTTGCCCACCTTGTCGCGCAGGTAGTAAAGTTTGGCACGCTTCACGTCGCCCTGGCGAACCACTTCGATCTTGTCGATCTTGGGGCTGTGTACCGGGAAGGTACGCTCGACACCTACCGAAAAGCTAATCTTGCGCACGGTAAAGGTTTCGCGGTTGCTTGCCCCATGCTTGCGAATAACGTCGCCCTGGAACACCTGGATACGTTCGCGGTTACCTTCGGTAATGCGATAGTGAACCTTGACGTTGTCGCCTACATGAAAATCAGGAATGTCCTGCTTAATCTGCTGTTGTTCAATTGCTCGAATAATGTCCATTGTTAACCTCTATAGTTTCAGTACTGCTAAAAGACGCAAGACGGAATTATACCCTGCTGCACCAGCCTTCGCAAGAATTATTCGAAGTTATGGAGAAGCATGCACAATGGGGGGAAACTGCTTGGCAGGCGACCCGTGCTAGATAAGCGTGAGCAGCGCATACGTAACAACACCTGTGATGGCGCACCAAATGAGCGACTTAGTAGTCTTGGCCACTATTACCACAACAAGTGCAGCGACAACAGGGATAATGCCCGGCCAAATGCCCGTCGAAAACATAGTGGGACTAAACAAATCGTTGGCAACAAGTGCAGCAAAGGCGGCAGGGGGAATAAGATTGAGGGCATTACGCAAGGATTCAGGCAGGTCGCGTCCTTTAAGGATGAAAATGGGAATGCAGCGACACGCAAGCATCGTTGCCAAACAGCTCAGCCACACAATCAAGAATTCAGTAAGGCTCATCGTTGCTTCACCGCCAAAAGTATAAGTCCTGCGAATACACCGCAGAGCGCACCGAGCAAGATAGCAGGCCCCGAAAGCCCAATGGCTTTAAATATGCACACGGCAACAAAGGCAACTGCGGCAACAAATATGTTTTCCAAACTGGCCTTTTGCCCCATAAGCAAACAAATGAATATGGATGTCATGGCAAAGGCAGCAATGGCCGTAGGAATGGAAAGAGCGCTCCCAATAAGCACCCCGAGGGCGTTTGAAACACCCCAGGACGTCATAGAAAACAGGTTGACAAGCGTTGCCCTCCCGGCGCCCCAGTCCCCTTCCTGGTATTTCGCCATGTTTACCCCAAAGCTTTCGTCGGTCACCGTAGCAGAAAACAAAAAGGTCAAACGCTTTGCAACTTTTTCAAAGTAAGGCGAAAATGCCGCCGAATAAAGCAACTGACGCGTGTTTACAAAAGAAACGCTGGCAATAATGCTTGCAAGCGGCGTAGACGCGAGCCACATGCTTGGTATCATGAATTGGCCTGCACCTGAATAAAAGGTCATACTCATAACAAAAGCCATGAAGGCATTCATGCCAATCTGATGTTCCATAATGCCACAGGGTATGCCAATACCAACGTAGCCAAACATGACTGGCAGCGCTACTTTGAGAGCTTGTATGATTGCATCCTTTTTTTGCATAGGGAAAGAATTATAGTGAAATATTTTGCGGCATGAACAATTCAGCAAAAATTGATTTGGCGTAACGATCCGTCATGCCTGCGACATAGTCCCGCACGGCAACGAGGTCGTTTCCGTCTGAAATAGCGCGGTATTCTTCAGGAACTTGGTCGATATGCTTCAAGTAATAAGCAAACAGGTCCTGAACCAGGTGGTAGGCCTTGCGCACTTCAACGATGACGGGGTCAGAGCGATACACGTTTTCAAACAGGAAGCTGCGCAGTTCCATCATGGCGTCCCAAACTTCATTCGTCATTTGAATGTCGCCAGTACGAGCAGAGTTTTCTACCGTGTTCAAAACGAGAGTTTCAATACGGGAAGAATGGTCTTCGCCCAATATACGATGGGTTGATTCGGGAAGCTGCCCTTCTAAAAGTATGCCTGCGCGAATGGCGTCGTCGATGTCATGGTTTACGTAAGCAATGCGGTCTGCCAAACTCACGATGCGCCCTTCGAGCGTTTCTGCCCGCTGGGAACCGGTGTGGCACAGAATACCGTCGCGCACTTCTGCCGTTAAATTAAGACCGCGCCCATTATTTTCAATCGTATCAACCACCCGCAGGCTCTGCTCATTGTGGGAAAAGCTTAGTTTACAATCCGCGGTTTCATAGGCAAGCAAACAGTCATTGAGGGCCTCTTCGCCGGTATGCCCAAAAGGAGTATGGCCAAGGTCGTGGCCGAGGGCAATAGCTTCAACGAGGTCTTCGTTTAGGGCCAAGGCGCGCGCAATGGTCCTGGATATTTGAGCCACTTCGAGCGTGTGAGTGAGGCGCGTACGGAAGTGGTCCCCTTCAGGAGCCAAAAACACCTGCGTCTTATGGGAAAGGCGACGAAACGCTTTACTGTGAATAATCTTGTCGCGGTCACGCTGGAATTCAGTACGCAAATAATCACGCGAGGAACTGCTTATGCGACCGTCGTTTTCGTCAGAAAACGTTGCGTCGCTTTCCAAAATGGCGTGTTCACGCAGCTCTATGTCTTCGCGGCGAATTACTTTCATTTGGCATACTTTAGCAAAACTAGCGCCTGCTTGCTTCAGGCGTCCACCAGTTGTGGCTTTGGTCAATAAGGTGTATTTCGTCTTCGGGGACACCAACGCTGCCAGCCGCAGAGGCTAATACAGCGCAAAGCGGCAGTTCAGACACGTCGTGACCCAATTCGATAATACTTAAACCGGCAGCGAGCACATCGAGGGCAGCATGGTAGCGCACTTCCCCACACACGAGGCAGTCGCAACGTGCGTCGAGGCAAGCCTGGAGAAGGTCGCTCGCCGAACCCGTGCTAGTCACCACCTTGTTCAGGGCAAGCTTATCATTTCCCCAAACGCGTGGAACGCGCCCAAACACGGCAACGCAGCGCGCCGCAAGCTGGGAAAGATTCAAGCCCGCTTCTTCTGGGCGCAATGAACAGATGCTCCCAAAGCCTTTCTGGGGGGCAGCGTCAAGCGGCTGCAGGACGGAATCGAATTCGAGCTTAAGCATGCTCGGCAGCACGCGAAGAGCCTGCTCAGATGCGTCGAGGCAGGTATGGAAATTCATCAAGGCCACCCCACGCGAAATAGCCTCATACACGACTGCGTCTGTTCCTATACGCCCCTGAATATACGGATGGACTTCTTCGACGCCCCCTAAAAAGACCGGATGGTGCGTCAGAAGAACCGAAGCTCCCAACTCAGAAGCTATGCGAACAGCTTCAATCGTGGCATCCAGGGCAATGGCAACACCGGTAAGCTTCGCAAAAGGATCCCCCACGACAATACCCGTCTTGTCCCATTCGCAGGCATCTTGGCGCGGGAATAAGTTCAAAAGTGCAGCTTCAAGTTGGCCAACAGTCTGAGGGCATGTTTGAGTATTACTTAAAACGTCTGAATTAATCTGTGCGATATTATGTGACGATGCTTCCATAGTTTCCCCTTCGACTTATTGCACTGAAAGACTCGAAAGAACGTTTTCAAATGCAGACAGAAATTGCTCCACGTCATCTTTGCTCGTACGGGTGCCCAATGAAATACGAAGTAAGCCCTGGGCAAGATCCGGCGCTATTCCTAATTCTAGAAGCGTTCTACTTGGTTTAAGCGAATGTGTGCTGCAGGCAGACCCGCCTGAAACAGAAAAACCTTGTAAGTCGAGCTGCAAAATGAGCGTTTCACTTTCGACGCCCTCAATACAGACGCTCACGATATTAGGCAGATAGTTTACGGAACCTTTTTCGCATGGAACCGCAGCATGGACTTGGGGGTATGAACAAAGACGCTCGTAGATATAGTCGCGTAATTCGCGTACGCGCAACATGTCGGTTTCAAAAGAAGCAGAACCGCCACAGGCAACTTCGCAAGCCGTGGCGAAAGCAAGGGCGCCGGCAACATTTTGCGTACCGGAACGAAGCCCGTTTTCCTGACCCCCGCCAAATAGCAAGGGACTAATATGAGTCCCGTTCTTTATATAGAGCAAGCCCACTCCTTTAGGCCCGCCAATCTTATGAGCAGAAAAAGAGGCAAGATCAACGGGAAGCCTGCCAAGGTCAAGAGGGATTTTGCCCAATGCCTGTACGGCATCGACGTGGAAAAGAATGCCTTGTGAAGCAAGAAATTCACCAATAGCTTCCACGTCGTTTATTGATCCAATTTCGTTGTGGGCCATAATGAGGGAAACCAGAATGGTGTCTGGACCAACAGATTGCTTTATAGATTCAAGTTCTATAAAGCCTGCCCGATTAGGGGAAACAAACGTCGCAGAACACAGTCCGAGCTTTTCAAGCTGCTGAACCGTCTTAAAGGTCGCGTTGTGTTCGATAGTGCTCGTAATTATATGGGGCACGCTCCCCTTCTTGTGCAAAGCGTCAAAGACAAGCCCCGTAAGAGCCGTGTTACTACTTTCAGTTGCGCAGCCCGTAAAAACCAGTTCATGAGGCCGCACCTTGAGTACCTTAGCAATACGCGTGCGAGCGTCTTCGAGTGCACTAAACGCCTTACGACCTTCGCTATGAAGTGAATTTGCATTTGCCTGAGCACCCACGTCTTCAGAGTTCTGCTCATAATAAGCATCGAGGGCACGGCGTACCTCTGGAAGCATAGGCGATGTCGCGGCGTAATCTAGGTATACCCGTTTCGGCATAGAAGCTCCAGTTTAATTTTGTGCTTGGGCTTGCGTTGCGCATGAGCGAATAGCTTCAATGGCATCTTTATATGAATCTGCCTTGAATACCGCGTTGCCCGCAACCAACACGTCGGCGCCAAAGGCGCTCACGAGCGGCGCTGTCTGGGCGTCTATGCCGCCGTCAACCTGAATGAGCGGCGAACATTGCTGCTCTATACAGCTTGCTACCACGCTCCGTACGCGTTCTGCCGACTCGGGAATATATGACTGACCAGAAAACCCGGGAAAGACGCTCATAACTAAAATCATGTCCCACAGGCCAAGCGTAGAATCGAGCACGCCCGTAGGTGTGTCGGGCTTAAGCGAAACACCTGCCTTGGCGCCAGCTGCATGAATAAGGTCGACTATTTGCTGGGCTTCTTCTTCCTGGCGCCCTTCACCAAGCGTTTCCCAATGAACGGTTACATAGTCGGGCTCACACGAAAGGAACCAAGGAAGCTGTTCTAAGGGGTTGGAAATCATGAGATGGACGTCGAGCGGCGCCGTAGTGGCCCGACGCAATTGCTTAAGGATAGGAATACCCACCGTGATATTAGGAACAAAGTGGCCGTCCATTACGTCATAATGCACCCAGTCGGCCCCCGCTTCTAGAATGGCGCGGATTTCGTCTTCAAGATGAAGAAAGTCGGCCGAAAGAATAGATGGCGATATGCAGATTTTGCCAAACACAAGAGCACCTTTCTCGCTTACAAACGATTGTATCCTAAGAATGCGATGCCAGTGCCTTTTGTTCCAGATCGAGTAAGAATTCTTTAATCTTAAGCCCACCAGCATAGCCAACGGGCTTACCTTGAGCTCCAATGACACGATGGCACGGAATCAAAATGGGAAGCGGGTTTTTGTTATTGGCCATGCCCACGGCACGCGTCGCCTTAGGGTTGCCAATAGCTGCGGCAACCTCTGAATAGCTCCGCGTATGCCCATAAGGAATGTTTTGTACTTCGCGCCAAACACTTTGTTGGAATTCGCTCCCCTGCGCCCATAGAGGCAGGTCAAACTCCATGCGTTTACCAGCAAGGTATTCCTGCAACTGGTTGGCAGCCTTATTAGTCAATGAAGACGCCACCCTGGTGCCTTCAAGCACAGCTTCCCCAAAGGCGAGGCGAACGATTGCGTCGTTGAGCGCGGCAATGGTAATGCGCCCCAAAGGAGTTTGGTACACGTAATAGTTTTGAGCAGGTGCTATTCCCATTTGAATTCCTGACGAAGCGGACGCTGCAAAAGAGCTTGGACCGTAGTGGAAACGTCGGCCCCTTCCCACAGAATGGAGCGCACGGCATCGAGAATGGGCATGTCTACCCCACCTTGTACCGCAAGAGGCTTAAGCGTTCTACAGGCAAGCGCTCCTTCGGCCACCATGTTTGTCTCATTCGTAAAGTCTTCGAGCGTCTTGCCTGCTGCGAGCATTTCGCCGAGGCGTCTATTGCGTGAATGCCTCGAAGAACAGGTAACGACCAGGTCGCCCATGCCGGCAAGGCCCATACAAGTAATCTTGCTCCCACCAGCGCTTTCTACCAGGCGGCCCATTTCAGCTAAACCCCTCGTCATAAGCGTGGCAGCTGTATTGTCGCCAAAGCCAAGGCCGTATGAAATACCACAAGAAATAGCAACCACATTCTTTGAAGCAGCGCAAAGTTCCACGCCTATCACGTCGGAACTGGTATAGACGCGGAAGGTGTCTGCCGCAAATAGATCTTGGAAGAACAAGGCGGTTTCGTTCGAAGCGGATGCTACGACGGTACCCGAAGGAACTCCCTGAACGACTTCTTCGGCATGGTTCGGGCCCGAAAGTACGGCAAGGCGCTCAGAATTGCCGAGTTCCTGTTCAAAGATTTCGACCGGTAATAAAGCCGTTCCTTCTTCGGCCCCTTTGCTACAAACAACAAGCGGAATGCCCGGAGCAACAAACGAAGCAATGCCTTTGGCAGTTTCGCGAAGGGCAGCAGAAGGGGTAACAACAACTATGGCATCGCAGCCTTTGAGGCAGGTTTCGAAAGAGGACGTTGCCGTAATATTGTACGAAAGATGGGCGGAGTTTAAATAACGTGGATTAACATGAGTCGTATTAATGGCCTGAGCAACTTCTTCACTGCGAGCCCAAAAACTCACGGCAAAGCCTTTGGATCCCAAAAGATGAGCAATGGCCGTTCCCCAAGAACCTGCTCCAATAACGGCAAGCTTCATACGCCTACGACTCCTTTTTTGAACCTATACGGTTTTCAGTACCCGCTAAGAGCCTTTCGATATTTCCACGGTGAGCCCACACAACCAAGAGGGCTGCAATAGTACACAGGAACCAGGCGAAAACATCGCCCCAGCAGTAATAGATTGAAAATAAAGGACATGCCAGCGCCGAAGCAATGGAGCCAACGGAAACGTATCGCGTAAGTGCCACCAGTACCCCAAAAATGAGTAATTCAAGGCAGGCGCCAACAGGACCAAAGGTGACAAAGAGGCAGCCAACAGCCACCGCAATTCCCTTTCCGCCCTTGAAGTTAAGCCAGGGGCTGAAAATATGGCCCACAATGCATCCAAAGAAAGCAACAGCAAGAAAAGCCTGCCTGGTTAAGAGTGAAGCATCTGCTGCTGGCGCGGAAGCAAGGGCATTAAACAAGGCTAGTGCGATAAGGCCAGAAAGAACGCCTTTACCGAAGTCAAGGATAAAGACGAGGGCGCCACCTTTAAAGCCAAGAGCACGAATGGCATTAGTCGTCCCGATATTACCTGAACCAACGCTGCGAATATCCTTGCCGTAGACAACAGAACCTATTATGAGGCCAAAAGGAATTGAACCCAAGAAAAACGAAATAACCAATGCAAGGACAAAGGCAAAGACGTTCATAGACTAGTCCTTCTTTTTGAACTTCAAACGTATGGGAGTACCCGTGAATTCAAACGTCGAACGGAGCCGATTTTCAAGATAGCGCCGATAGTTGTCGTCAACGATGTCGGGATGATTGCAGAAGAAGGTAAACTGCGGTGGGCAGGTTTCCGTTTGCGTCACATACTTAATACGGAGAATCTTCTTCCCTTTGCTAATACTGTGCCCAAAGTCGCGAATTTCTTGCAACCAGTTATTAAGCGCACTAGTTGAAGTGGTCGAATTGTAGCTTGAGCAGGCTTTTTCAAGGGCATCCCAGATGCGCCCAAGGTTCTTTCCTGTTAGGGCCGAAATAGCTACCACGGGTGCATAGGAAACGAAGGACATGCGGTCGGCAATGCGTTCGCGAATTTCTTCCTTGGCTTCAGGGCCTTCAACGAGGTCCCATTTATTGAGGACGATAACCATGGCGCAGCCACGTTCGGCGGCAAAGCCGGCAACGCGCTGGTCTTGGTCGGTCATGCCCAGGGACGAATCGATTACGAGCAGGGCCACTTGAGCACGGTCGATGGCACGCATGGCGCGAACAAAGCCATAGTATTCAACATCTTCGTCGATCTGGCTTTTTCGGCGCAGACCAGCCGTGTCAACTATGCGATAAGCCTGGCCTTCGTGGTGAACGATAGTGTCAATGGCGTCACGCGTGGTTCCCGCAACGTCACTCACGATAGAGCGCTCCTCTTTGGCCAGGGCATTTGTAAGCGAAGATTTTCCCGCATTAGGACGGCCAATAATGGCAACATCGATGGTGTCTTCGAGGTATTCTTCACGCACGGGAACTTGGGCAAGCTCTTCAACAATATGGTCCAGCAAGTCGCCCGTTCCATGCCCATGCAAAGAAGAAATGGGCCATGGCTCGCCTAAGCCTAGGTTGTAAAACTCGTAGAGAGCGTCGTTATTCGCGGGGTTGTCCATTTTGTTAACCGCAAGGACCACTGGGGTTTGCGTTTTGCGTAAAACACGAGCAACTTCTTCGTCGTCGGCGTTGATGCCCGTTTTTCCGTCTACCAAAAAGATGATGAGGTCGCATTCATCGGCAGCCGAAAAAGCTTGGGAAGTAATCGAAGCCTGAAATGCGTCATCGCCACCCATTTCAATGCCACCTGTGTCTATGAGCGTGAAGCTCACCCCGTTCCAGTCCGCTTCATGGTAAGAACGGTCGCGCGTAACGCCCCGCATTTCGTGCACGATGGCGTCGTCTGCTTGGGTAATGCGATTGACGAAGGTTGACTTCCCTACGTTAGGACGACCCACGACAGCAACGATATAGTTAGCCATGTGCATCCTCCTTCGAATTCCGAACAATTTCAGCAATCTGGGGCAAAAACTCCGATGCTTGGCAGGATACCACATGAACAGGACATGCGGACTGTGCAGCAATATCGTCAAGTTTCATACCGTCAAGCGTCAGGCAGTCGGCATTGAATACCACAGAAGGGATGACGGCAATACAAGCGCCTTCAGCATCTTTGGCTACTGAAGCTATGGCGGGGGCAATATCACAGGCACAAAGAAGGCCGGTAACGTCAACATTGCCACCGAAGTAATCGTTTTGTACATAGAGCGGAACGATGCGGCCAGCACAGGGGCTTTCGTTCAATAAAGGAGAAAAGAAAGCCTTTTGGGCATAGCCGCTCACAAAATAAACCGTATAGCCGCTTTCCGCCAAAACGCGTGACGCGTGCTGCTGTTCTTCGGAGCAAGACAAAAAGTCGTCAACGTAGCTGCGAACAATGCCAATACCGTCGTCGAATAAATTAAAGTCACCATAGTATTGCGCAGGCGGCAAGTGGTCTAATAAGTTCGTTGGGTAGGCATTCCTGTAGAATTCGTCCGAAGCATGCACCCACGCGTCGTTTCGTTCCTTAAGTGCACGCTCCTGGAAGGGCGCAATTAGTTCAATTACCTTTTGAGCAGCCTTCGGTTCAGTAAAGCTTTCAGAAAAGCGCGTTTGGTGTTTAGTGAATCCAACTGGTACGATCCCGACGCTCAATACCCCCGGTCGTTCATAAGCCCATTGGAGGGTGCGGCAGAGTTCTTCGCCGTCATTTTCATGTGGCATAAGAACAATCTGGGCATGAAGCTGAATGCCGGCCGCAAGTAAACGTTCAGCAACGGCGAGGCCATGGGCAGCATGCTTTCCTATAATGCGCTCGCGCAAGGCTGGGCTCACCGCGTGGAGCGAAAAACGTAAGGGTGAAATATGCTGTTCGATGATGCGGGCTTCGTCTTCGGGGCTTATGTTAGTAAGCGTTACAAAGGTACCCTGCAAAAAACTCAATCTAAAATCGTCGTCACGCAAACGGAGGGATTCACGCGAATCGCTCGGTAGTTGCTGCATAAAACAAAACATGCAGGCATTGCGGCATTGGCGCGTGCCGTCAAAGAGGGCTTCCTGGAATTCAAAGCCCCATTCCTCCCCTTCGTCGCGGACCAGCTGTATTTCGCCTTCGTCGCCGTCCTCGTCTACATAGGAAAGCAGCACTTCGTCGGCCGCTGAATACCAACGCCAATCAATGATGTCGTGAAGCGCATGACCGTCAACGGAAAGAATTGTGTCGCCCGCTTCAAAGCCGGCTTCGTAGGCAGGACTATCCTGCAAAACTGCAGATACCAGACCGCCTATTGCCATAAGTAACCTAAATGAATAAGGTGGGGTCTACCGCCACGCCGTTCGATTCAACTTGGAAATGAAGGTGGGCACCATAGCTATGACCCGTATTGCCAACTGCACCAATAGTCTGTCCACGTTCAACAACGTCGCCCACCTTAACGTAGACGGCCGAAGAGTGCATATATTTCGTAACCAAACCATTACCGTGGGCAATAACAACCCAATTGCCAGCACCACCGTTATAAGAGCCGTCGTTGGTAGCATAAACAACCGTGCCAGCGGCAGCCGCGTAATACGGAGTACCTTCAGAAGCAGCTAGGTCAAGGCCTTTATGGAAGGTCCCACCGTCGAGGTCGCGCCAGCCAAAACCGCTCGAATAAGCGCCCGATGGAAGAGGATGTTGCAGCAAACCGGAAACAGGCACTATGGTTTCGCCCGAATAGTCCGAACCACCTGTGGTGAGCTGTTGCTGCTGGGCCCTTTGCAAGGCTTCGGCAGCTGCAGCGGCCTGACGCGCGGCTTCGCGCTCAAGTTCTTCCTGCGCCTGCAGTTCAGCAGCTTCTTCGCTAATCTTTTCAGCTTCAACACGAAGAGCCTCTTGCTTTTCTTCAATGCCCTTCTTGGTGTTTTCCGCTTCTTCCATCTTCTTGGAAGCTACATCCATTTGCTGCTCATAGTCTTTTTTGGCAGCCTCTTGTGCCTGCTTGGCGGCGCGGGCATTACGTACAAGGTCGGCACCTTGGTTCGAGTAAGCAGAAAGAGAGTCCCATTTCGTGAGGAATTCTTCAAACGAAACCGAGTCAAGCATGACGTCTAAAAACGAAGAGGCGCCGCCCGACTTATACATATCGGTCATGATGAGCGCGAGCTCTTCCTGGAAGAGGTCCATGCGCTCCTGTTCTTCTTCAATACGCTTCTGGGCAGCTTTTGCGGAAGAAAGCGCCTGGTCGCGGTCTGCGAGTGCCGCCTCGTAACGTTCGGTTTCTTCGTTAATGCTCGTTTGCAAGACGTCGATTTCCTGCATGATGCTTTCAGCTTCAGCAAAGAGCTCTTCAGAAGTTACTGAATATGCAAAAGATGGTGAAGAAAGGAAAAACACGCACATAAGAAACACTGCAGCGAGTGCCCCAAATAAGCGCGCTCTGTAAACAAATGAACTCAAATTCAACTCCGTTTATAGCCCGTTTTTTGTGTATTCTGGCATAAAGCCGTCTCTGTATAGTAGCGCGAACGAACTCTTTATGCGAATTGTTACCAAGAGCGCAAACAATCTACAACTGCATTTATTTGCGAATCGGGCGTGGAAGCCCCCGCCGTAAGACCGACGGTTTCAATGCCTTCAAAGTCTTGTTTTACCAGTTCAGATGGCATTTCAACATGGAAGACTTTATTACAGTACTGGGCACAAATGTCCGCTAAATGAGTGGTATTTGATGAATTCTTGCCCCCAACGACCACCATAGCATCTACATTTTGCGCCAAGTCCGCAGCCGCTTTTTGCCTTTCGTTTGTCGCAGAGCAAATAGTGTCACGCAATTCGTAGTTCAAACCACGCGCATCGAGGGCATCCAAAATACTTTGGAGCAATTCCCGTGTTTGAGTCGTCTGAACAACGATGCCAAGGGGTTCTTGTAAGGTGGACGGTAGGTCGCTCGGACTCGAAACACAATAAACCGTACCTCCCCCGCGCTTTCCCCAGGCTAAAAGCCCCTGAACTTCAGGATGGTCAGCTTCACCAACAACCAAAACCGTAAAACCCTGAGCAGACAAGTCATGGGCCGCACGCTGCGCCCGCAAAACATGGGGGCAGGTGGCATCAATTACTTCAAGCTTTTGTTCTTCAAGAGCATCAAGAACTTCAGGCGTCACACCATGGCTGCGAATAACAACGGTACGCGCTTGAATGTTTGAAACATCTTCAGCAAGCCCAAGGCCACGTTCAGCAAGCTCTTGAACAACCTGGGGGTTATGAATAAGGGGGCCGAGGGTCTGAATAGAATCGTATTGGGCGGCCGCATCATAGGCAAGGTCAAGGGCTCGTTTTACCCCATAACAGACTCCAGAGTGTTCGGCTACCACTACGTTCATTATTCACCACCAGGCCCTAGTATACCTTCCGCTGACTGGGAACGCATGGTCATAGGAAGCGCGTCGACTACGGCGCTATAGTCTTTGGCGTGCGGGAATAAAGCGCCCATGTCGACTTCGGATGCAGGAATGCGCTGTGAAAGCGCAAAGCATTCGCGCATAACAAACCAACTGCAAGCATCAAGGCGGTCGGCCTTGGGTAGCTCTTCAAAGTCTTCCAAATAAACCGGTGCACCAAATTCAATAGAGACCTTGGGGAAACGCAGCATCTGGCCTTTGCGCTTAATGTTTTCTGCATCGCGTATGGTGGCAGGAATAATAGGCGCTTTGCCCATCTTAGCTATAAGGGCAACACCCGCATGTAGTTCAGACTCCTTCGAACCTTTTCCACGACGCGTACCTTCAGGAAAAATACCCACCAGTTCCCCATTTTTCAACATGCGTGCAGCGCGCTTGAGGGCGGTGCGGTCTGCGGAGTCGCGCTTAATGGGAAAAGCTCCCACGCGCGCAATGAGCTGCCCGCCAAAACCACCACAGGTATCGAAGAGGTTTTCACGCGCTATAAGACGCACCCACTGACTCGGACGAATGGCACACCACAAAAAGGCAACGTCTAAGTAGGACGTATGATTTGAAGCGATAATGGCCCCGCGCTTACCCATAAAGGATCGAACAATTTCAAGATTGGTAACGGAATAGCGAAAGCACAGCTTCAAAATGGCATTAACTACAACATAAATAATGTTGCCGCACCAATGCGTCATTTCGTGTTCACGGTTTATACCGCCCAAGGAACGGTCAAACATTTCCTCGCGCGAAAGAAACATGGCTTAGCAGCCCTTTTCTTCAGCGAGCTTACAAATAGTGTCAATGACTTCTTCGATATAGCTTGACGTGGAGTCAATGTGAACCGCATTTTCGGCAGGCTTTAAGGGGGACATAGCGCGTGAAGAATCGTATTCGTCGCGGCGACGAATGTCTGCTAAGACTTCTTCATAGTCAATGGAGCCTACACCACGGTCAGCGTTTTGACGTACACGCCTATGAGCGCGTTCCTCAGCACTCGCGGTGAGAAATACCTTCACTTCGGCACCAGGAAATACCACGGTACCAATGTCGCGCCCGTCAACCACATAGTTTCCTGCCGCACCAATGCGTTGCTGCTGGCGCACCAGGGCTTCACGAACGGAAGGAGTGGCAGAAACGGGGCTTACGGCTTTGTCGATTTCAGCGGTACGAATAGCCTGAGTAACATCTACCCCACCGATAGAAACCGACCGTGGTGAAGGGTCACCCGGTACCGTTCCGAATTCAATGGGATATTCTTCGGCAATCTTGCCCAAGGCGTCTGCGTCTTCCAAGTCGACGCCGTTTTGTATCGCCTGCCAGGCAACAGCTCTGTACATGGCACCCGTGTCCAGGCAGGAAAAGCCAAGGCGCTTTGCAACCGACTTAGCTACCGTAGACTTCCCTGCGCCAGAAGGCCCGTCAATTGCAATAATCATCGCGTCATCCTTGCCAAAGTTTCGAGGAAATAAGGGAGGTCAACTTTGACCGAGTCAAAATTGCTTACCGTGATGGGCGCCTTGCCGCACAGTCCCGCAAGGGCCCAGGTCATAGCCATACGGTGGTCTTTCTTGGCGTCGAGTTCTACCCCTTCAGGTATAACAAGGTCGGGTTGGCCTTCAATAAAGAGGTCGTCGCCGTCCATCCACGAATCTACGCCCAGTACACCCAGGCCTTCCATGATGGCGGCAATACGGTCGGTTTCCTTTAAGCGAAGACCACTCACTTGCCTAAATACGGTGATTCCAAGAGCCCGAGCAGCCACCAGTGAAAGTACCGGGACTTCGTCTACAAGGCTCGGAATTTTGTCGGCAGGAATTTCGCAGCCACGCAAACTAGATGTGTAGCAAGCAGAAATAATGCCGTAAGGCTCCTTCCCTGCCTGGCCTTCGCGCGAAATACTAATGTCGGCACCCATGCGTTCAAGGGTACGCACAAAGCCAATGCGCGCGGTATTGAGGCTCACGTCTTCAACTTGAATAGAGCTACCCGGCTTTAAAAGTGCTGCGCAAATAAAGAATGCAGCACTGGACGGATCGCCCGGAACCTGTACCTCACACGCTTGTAAGGTGAAGGGGCCCTTTACCGAAGCAGTACGTTCCGCTGCTGTTGTTGTTACGCCATATTCAGGAAGCATGAGTTCCGTGTGGTTGCGCGAAGGTGAAGGCTCATTAAGAGTCGTCGTGCCTTTCGCGCCCAAACCGGCCAAAAGGACTGCTGTCTTTAGCTGAGCAGAAGACATGGGTGCGTCGTAGACAATAGCCTTGAGTTTTTCGTCACCCGTTTCAGTAATAGGAAGGGTTTCGGCACCAGCTGGGTCGAAATGAACGCCCATCTTCATAAGCGGAGCGGTAATGCGGCGCATGGGGCGCTTACAGAGCGAAGCGTCGCCCGTAATTTCAACGGTAATAGGCCATGGAGCCAAGGCGCCCATAAGAAGACGCGCCGTGGTACCAGAATTACCGCAATTGATGGGACCCTTGGGCTGCGTGGGACCTTCTTTGCCCCAACCGGTAATGCCACCCGCTAGGCTCCCGTCGAGTTGCTTTTCTAAAGAAACGGTGGCACCAAGTTCTTGGATGGCTTCAATGGTGGAGCGCACGTCTTCATTGTCGAGAACGCCAGAAACGCGAGAGGTGCCTTCAGCCATGGCTGAAAACAGGACAGCGCGATGTGAAATTGATTTGTCTCCTTGTACGTGAGTCGACCCGTCAAAGGGAGCATCTAATGGTTCAATGAGCGTTTTCTCGATTTTTGCAGCCATGCCCTACTCCTTAAATTCATGGCAATACGTAAGCTATCTATCATTCTAGCATTGTTTTCCAACTGCATACTGAAGTGCTTCATTCTCTTTTTCGGTCAAATAACGCCATTGGCCTTCGTTCACGTTTTCCAAGGTCAAAGGGCCAAAACTAATACGCTGAAGGTCGAGGCATTCATGATGAATAGCACCGCACATACGCCGAACCTGACGATAACGCCCTTCATGAATGGTTAAGCGCAGGAGGCTCGTCTGTCCATCTGTTTCTTCAAGGGCAACCTCAGCGGGAGCCGTCATGCCGTCGTCGAGTTCAATACCGTTGGAAAGTGCACTAATGTCTGAATCTGTTGGTACGCCCGAAACACGTGCAAGGTAAGTTTTATGCACGTGGTGGCTTGGATGCAAGAGGCCATGACCTAATTCGCCGTCGGTCGTAAATAACAGAAGGCCGCGCGTTGCACGGTCAAGCCGCCCGACAGGGTAAAGCCCCGGATGATCTTCAGTGGGAACAAGTTCGGCAACGCAGGGGCGCCCCTGTGGGTCATTCATCGTAGTAACAAAACCAGCTGGTTTATTGAGGATGAGGGAAACCGCTTCTGCGCCCCACTTAACTTGAAGCCCATCAACTTCAACCACGTCTGAAAGCGGATCAACTTTGGAGCCGAGCTCGGTAACCACTACGCCATTAACTTTAACTCGGCCAGCAGTCATCAGGTTTTCCGAACCACGCCTACTCGCAATGCCAGCACGGGCGAGAAATTTTTGTAGACGCATGGGGTAAATAGCAGAGCCCTGCTCAGGTTCAAGGTGTTCAAAACGAGCAGGGTCCATGCCCTATTCCTCAAATTCGAGTTCGTCGAAATCGATTTTTTCAACCGCTCCAGCAGCTGCCGTAAGCGCTTCCGTCATCATGGCCTGCATGGCGTCGCTCATCTGTTCAGAAAGCACTTCGGCGTCGAAGTTCTGGGCAGACTCAAGGTCGTCTTCGGTCAGGTCAAGGGTGGCAAAGCCACGTGCTGCCGAAAGACGGGCACGGATAAATTCGCGCGTCTCTTCGTCGGGCGCATATTGGTCAAGGTCCGGCAGGTCGTCCAAAGAACGCAGACCGAACTTTTCAAGGAAGGCTCGTGAAGTGGCATACAAAGTCGGGTTGCCCGGTGCCTGTTCAGCACCAGCTTCGCGAATAAGACCCTTTTCAAGCAAGGAATTAATGGAGCTGTCGGAATTGACGCCACGAATATTTGCGACACCAGCGCGCGTTACTGGCTGGGTGTAGGCAATAATTGAAAGCACTTCGAGTGCCGCCTGGGAAAGCTTGCGCGTGTCCCAAGAAAGCACGTAGTTTTCAAGAAGTTCGTGGAAGGCAGGATGCGTGCATAAACGCCAGCCGCCAGCAACTTCTCGAAGCTGGATACCGCTTTCCTCTTCTTCGTACTGAGAGCGCAGGTCCACACAGGCAATTTCGACTTCCGAAGGTTCAACCTGTAGCATGTCGGCCATGGTAATGGTCGAAAGCGGTTCGTCGGTTACAAAAAGCATGGCAGCAACCGCGCCATGGATTTGCTCTGGCTTCAATCCTTGAAACATCTACTCCCCTACACTTTCTTCTGTTCCCGCCACGTCGCTGGTTATGGCGTCGTCGCCGTCCAAAAAGAGCGCGCCAGAACCTTCGATATAGTCCATTTCAATGTCGCCAAAAGGCGTTGGTTGTGAAACCAAAATCATATTGCGCTTGTAAAGTTCAAGAACTGCCAGAAAAGTCACCACGATAACGGCCGGGTTCTTTTGCGAAGAAATGAGTTCGCTAAAACGCAAATGCTTGGCATTTTGAATACGCGAATGAATAGAACGCACGTGTACTTCGACAGGAATTGGCTTACTGGCAATATGGTCGCTGTCGAGCAGGAAGGGGTCCTTATGGCCTGCTACCTGCGCGCACATATAGGCCAATGCGTCTAAGCTAATACCTTCCAGGTAGTCGGGTACCAAGGTCAGCAAACTCGCGTCGGGCCCAAAATGACGGCTGTGGCGCCGCCCTTCAGCAATATATCGAGCGCTGAGCGCCGCTGCCGCGTTCTTAAACTGCTTGTACACAATAAGGCGGTCCACCAAGATGTCACGCGCCTGGCTTGGAGCTAACTCTTCGAATTCATCGTCAAATTCGTCTTTAGGTGTTGGAATTAAACTCGCAGCCTTTATTTCAAGCAGAGTTGAAGCTACCAGCAGAAAGTCACTCGCCACGTCCAAGTCAAGGATTTCCATCCGTGCAATTTCTTCAAGGTACTGGTCGGTAATTTCTGCAATGGAAACCACACCAATGTCGACCTTCTGACGGCTCACCAAATAGAGCAGCAGGTCAAAAGGTCCTTCAAAGCTTTCTGTCTTTACGCGAAACGACACGAATTAGCTCCTTGAAAAACGCTCGGACTGTTCAGCAATCAAGGCTGCGTCGTCAAAGTAGTTAATCTTCATGGCGTCCTTGACTTCATGCAAGGTCTGTTCGGCAACTTCACGCGCATGAGCGCAACCCTCTTCAAGTATGGCATAGACGCTCGGGATATCTTGTTCAAGTTCCTTGCGGCGAGCGCGAATCGGCTCGAGCGTTTCTTCCAAAACGCTTCCAAGCAGCTTCTTGCATTTCACGTCGCCCAAACCACCGCGCTGGTAATGCTCCTTCATTTCTTGAAGGTTGGCATATTCGGGCAAGTAGTCAGCAAAATGATGGTCGTCGCAGAAGGCATCCAGGTAGGTAAAGACCGCATTGCCTTCAATTTTGCCAGGGTCTTCAACACGCAAATGGCCTTCGTCGGTGTACATCTTCTTTATCTTTTCGGCGACTTCTTCCGTCGAATCGGAAAGGTAAATGCCGTTATTGAGGCTCTTGCTCATCTTAGACTTTCCATCAAGACCCGGGAGACGCTTGGCGGCTTCCCCGAAAGGAATGAGCGCTTCGGGTTCAACCAAAACGGGCCCATAGGTACGATTAAAGCTGCGCACGATTTCACGCGTTTGCTCAAGCATGGGCAGCTGGTCGTCGCCCACAGGAACCGTCGTAGCCTTAAAGGCGGTAATGTCGGCCGCCTGGCTAATGGGGTACGTGAAGAAACCCACGGGAACGTCGGCGTTAAAACCGCGCATTTGGATTTCAGACTTCACAGTAGGGTTGCGCTGAACGCGTGCCACCGTTACCAAATTCATGTAATAGGCGGTCAGTTCAAAAAGCTGAGGCACCTGCGACTGAATAAACACCGTGGTCTTGGCAGGGTCTATGCCGCACGAAAAATAGTCGAGTGCCACTTCGATAATGTTTTGACGAACCTTTTCAGGGTTGCTAGCATTGTCGGTAAGGGCCTGGGCGTCGGCAATCATGATGAATACTTTTTCGAATTCGCCCGAGTTCTGCAAACGCACGCGTTCACGCAAACTGCCCACATAGTGGCCTAAATGTAAGCGCCCCGTAGGCCTATCCCCCGTCAAAATGGCAGGCGGTGCTTCGACCTTGGGTGCTTCGTCATTCATTTCTTCCTGATTTAGTTCTTGTAAATCCATTGCTTCCATATATGCCTTCCGTATTAATAGATTGGGAATGGATAAATTAGATTAGCCAAATTGCCCGCCGTTGCCCCCATGTAAATAGAAATAGGGCTCACGGGGAAAATATAAGGGATCGCAAAGAGCAGAATAAGAAGAACGGGCATGCCATAGTGTTCTATCTTGTAATAAATGTCCATGCGGTCCTTGGGTACCAGGTACACATAAATGCACGACCCGTCGAGCGGCGGGATAGGCAGCAAATTAAAGAACATAAGAAACAGGTTGATTAATACGTAATAGGGCAAGAAGAGCCCATAAAAATACGAGAAGACTTCGCTTTGCGCCATAAGTTGCGGCGCATTGCCAAGAAGGAGCCAGGCAATGGCGGAGCCCAACATGGCTTGGCAGAGATTAGCGAAGGGACCCGCCAAACCAACAATGACGTCACCTTTGCGTTTGTCCTCAAAATAGCTGGGGTTATAGGGAACGGGCTTGGCATAGCCAAAGACCGGCGCATGGGCAAGCATAAGCATGGCGGGCAAGATGACAGTACCAAAGGTGTCGATGTGTGCCAATGGGTTAAGCGTCAAGCGCCCCGCCCTCTTGGCGGTAGGATCGCCCAGCTTGTAAGCAGCATAGCCATGAGCCACTTCGTGCAAAATAATAGCTGGCACGAAAGCCAGGATAATACAGGCGTAATATGCAATCTCTTCAATTCCCATAACTTGTTAAGTATAGCTAATCCTGCTGGGCTTGACGGGCAAGTTCCGCTTCAACTTCTTCATTTAACATGAGCCATTCTTCTTCTGCCGCTTTCATTCGTGCCTTAAGTTCGGCGTGTTCGGCAATAATGTCGCTGCTCATGTCTTCCTGGGTATAAAAATTAGGGTCCGCGAGCAGGGCCAAGACTTCGTCAAGACGTGCCTGATCCGCCTCCATTTGTTCGTCGAGCTGGGCAATGCGCTTACGGTGGTGCTTGAGCGCCGCATATGCCCTGTTGCGGGCTTCGGCTTCTGCACGTTTTTGTTCCTTGGTTTTGGGTGCACTTCCCCGCTCGGCCGTGAGTGAGTCGCCGCTTTGGCGTAGGCGCGGCTTACGATGCGGGTCGCTGCTTTCAGGAGCAGTAGCCCTGCGTTGCACCTGCGTGGGTTCCTGTTCTTGTTCCTTGAGCGAAGGCGAATTGTTTTCTTCGAGCTGTCCGGTCTTGAACAGGTAGTAGTCGTAGTCGCCATCGTAAGACTTGGCACTACCGTCCTTTACTTCAACAATGCGATTAGCCACTGAAGAAATAAGGTGGCGGTCGTGCGTAATAAGCAAAATGGTGCCTTCAAAACGACGAAGAGCCTGTTCGAGAATGTCGGCACTCGCAATATCGAGGTGATTGGTCGGTTCGTCAAGACAAAGCAAGGGCGTGGGGGCTACGAGCATTTTAGCAAGGGCCAAGCGGCACTTTTCGCCACCAGAAAGCACGCTTACGCGCTTTTCAACGTCGTCGCCCGTGAACAAAAATGCACCGAGCAAAGTGCGCACCTGCGAAATAGTCCAACCGGGTGCCACGCGATCGAGTTCTTCAAAAACCGTATTGCCAGGATGAAGTTCGTCGAGCTGATGTTGCGCAAAATAACTCTTTTCAACATGGACGCCGTACTCAATGGTTCCCGCATCAGGCGCAAGCACACCCGCAACCATTTTGAGCAAAGTCGACTTTCCTGCCCCATTCGGGCCCACCAGGGCAACTTTGTCGCCCCGATAAAGACTTAAATCGAGTGAATCGTACACGGTCTTTTCACCAAAGGCCTTGGCAATGCCCTGCAATTGCACCACCATTTCACCCGTACGGGGTGGTTGTTTGAAATTGAAATGAACGGTTTTTCTTTCTTCAGGAACGACGATGCGCTCCATCTTTTCGAGCTTGCGAACGCGGTCCTGAACCTGCTTAGCCTTAGTGGCCTTATAGCGAAAACGCTCAATAAATGCTTCCATGTGCGCAATTTCATCCTGCTGCTTCGCGGCCTGTTCGCGCAGAAGGGCAAGCTTTTGTTCGCGCTGGCGCAAATAAGCTGAATAGTTACCCGTATATAAACTAATCGCCCCCAGGTCGATTTCTGCTACCCGGTCGACCATATTGTCCATAAACACACGGTCGTGGCTTACCACAACCACCGTCCCCGGGTACGAACGCAGGAAGCTTTCGAGCCATTTTACGCTTTCCAAGTCAAGATGATTGGTCGGTTCGTCGAGCATAAGAAGGTCGGGGCTGCGCACCAAAAGCTTGGCCAGCGCAATGCGCATCTGCCAACCGCCAGAAAACGAAGAGGTTAAGGCTTGCATGTCGGCTTCACCAAAGCCCAGGCCAAAGAGTACCGTGCGCACACGCGCCTCAAGCGTATAGCCACCCATGGCTTCAAACATGTCACGGGCGCGCCCCGCTGCAGCGAGTTGCTGTTCGCTTGGATTTTCACCCAAAGAATCCTCTAATTCGCGAAGGCGATGTTCAGCTTCGAGTATTTCTTCCTGCGACGACATAACTTCATCAAAGATGGGGCGATCGGGCATTTCAATTGCCTCTTGCTCCAAATAGCCAACGCTTACCCCTTTGGCAAACACGACTCTGCCTTCGTCGGCGTCTTCGCGCCCCGCGATAATGTTGAGCAAGGTAGTTTTGCCCGCACCATTGGCACCCACGAGGGCAAGGCGCTGCCCTGCTTCAAGCTTAAATGAAGCATCGCTGAACAAAACGCGTCCAGAATATGATTTTGATATGTGCTCCAGCTGAACTATCACGGTAAATCCTTGTTTCACGTCACTGCTCCATTTGTGCCAGCAGCGCGTGAGTGCTAGAGTAACATACAAGTTCATACAATAATGAAGGAGCACACTTATGCAAATTATTATCGCTTCTGACTACGCCGACATGAGCCGCAAAGCTGCCGACGTCATCGCCGCCCAAGTTAAAAACAAGCCCAGTAGCATTCTTGGTCTTGCCACCGGCTCCACCCCTATTGGTCTCTACGCCGAATTGGTCAAGGACTACGAAGCGGGGCTCATTTCCTTTAAGCAAATCCAAAGCTTCAACTTGGACGAATACCGCGGTCTTGAAGCCGACCATGACCAAAGCTACCGCTACTTCATGAATCAGAACTTGTTCAACCATGTCGACATCGACAAAGCACAAACCCACGTGCCCGACGGTGCCAACCCCGACGCTGACGCTGCCTGTGCTGCTTATGAAATTGCTATTCGTCAAGCTGGTGGCGTCGACCTGCAGCTTTTGGGCCTTGGCCATAATGGCCACGTTGGTTTTAACGAACCTGCAGACTTCTTCCCGGTAGACACCCATGTGGTTGACTTGACCGAAAGCACGATTCAGGCTAACAGCCGCCTGTTCGATTCCATTGACGAAGTACCCCGCCAGGCCTACACCATGGGCATTGGCACCATCATGAAGGCCGACCAGATTCTGGTTGTAGCCAACGGCGCCGACAAGGCCCAAATTGTAGCCGACGCCTTTACCGGCCCGGTCGTGCCCCAGGTTCCCGCAAGCGTACTGCAGCTGCATCCGCGCGTAACTGTCATTGTCGATGCTGAAGCAGGTTCCATCATTAAAGACCGCCTCTAAGGCAAACGCCAAATCGTCTCATATGAAAAACGCCGTCCGTTAGGACGGCGTTTTTATTGTAGGTGGGTACAAAGCATAAAGCCCTAGGTCGCCCATGGTGAAACAGCGAGGGTGCGGCCTGCTGGCGCAGCGTCTGGTCGTCTCATATGAAAAAAACGCCGTCCGTTAGGACAGCGTAAAAAGTGTGGTGGGCCCAGCAGGATTCGAACCTGCAACCAAAGGATTATGAGTCCTCTGCTCCACCGTTGAGCTATAGGCCCAAAACAGTGCACTAGTATAGCGCAATTATTCGACCTTGATGGCGTCCTTCAAACGCGTTTCACGATACGTGGGCGCGTCAGCATTATTCACTTGCACATGGGTGTGATTTCCGTGACCAGCTTTCGAATAGAAGGCAAGCTGAATGTCGGTAATACCTTCACCCGCCAGATCACGCACCTTTGCCAATGGCGTTTCACCGCCAACAACTTTGTCCCCGGCCTTAACCGAAACGTCTTGAATATGAATAGTGACCACGTCCAAGTCTGGCCGCCCGTCTGGCTGGATGTGAACTTCGTAGTCATCGATCATGTCATAGAGCCGGTAAGTCTTCACAAGCACCACCGTGCCTGTTACCGACGCATACACCTGCGTAGCGGCTTCAGCGCCAACATCAATAGAGGTATCCATGTCAGTTGTGGTGTCTGCCCGCCAAAGATGCAATGCTTTCGCAATGAGCCACGCGTCCCCCGTCGGTTGCTCTTCAGCAATTTCATAGTCGGGGTCGGTCAGCATTTTTTCAGGATCTGCTTCAGGAAGCTGAGTTGAAAGCACCAAGCCAAACTCCGTTGCCGCCTGATGGAACAAAATTCCTTCAAGGTCCTGGGCCTTAATAGGGGTATGCACCTTCACTCCGTCGTATTCAGCAATCAAGGGTGTAGGAATGCCTGCCTTAGCCGCAGCTTCGGCGGCGGCTGCGGCAGCTTCAGCTTCAGCCCGTTCTTTGTCGGCCTTTTCTTGGGCAGCCGTTTTGGCCCTGTCGTTATAAAGGTCGCCAGAGCTGAGAGCAGCGCTCGAAAGAGAACTCTCTTCTCCAGACGCGTCCAAAGCATTCGTAGATTCGGGCGGGTTTACACTCGCTTCTTCACTCGAGGAAGAAGCATTTGACTGCACAGGCAAAAATGGTAAGGAATTCTTGGTGTAGGCAAAGTATCCCGCAAAGCCCAAAGCGCCCAGCAGCAGAGCAATCGCAAGTACTATTGCAACCGTTTTTCCGACCGAATTTGTCTTTTTTGCATGGCGCGGACCAGAATTATGTTGAATATCCTCTGTCATATCAAAACTATCCTATACTAAAACCTTGCAAAGGTGGAACTATTCAGATAGTATTCTTCCTTGCCGCTTTTTGCGCACACGTTCCTCGGTAGCTCAACGGCAGAGCATCCGGCTGTTAACCGGAGGGTTGTAGGTTCGAATCCTACCCGGGGAGCCATTGATTTTTCAGGCGTATGCCTTTTTACATATCGGGCGTTTGGCGCAGCGGGAGCGCGCTTCCTTCACACGGAAGAGGTCACAGGTTCAAACCCTGTAACGCCCACCACAAAACTCGCCCGTTCTTCCGAATGGGCGTTATTAGTAATAGAATGAAACCATGGCACAGTCAAAGTTTACAAAGCATGTCGTTACACGACTCTTGCTCCTGCTTGTCTTCGCAAGCAATATGTACTGCGCTCTTATGTTCTTTTTGAACCCTGCGGACTATACTGCGGCCTATCAACTCGCAGGTGAAGGGGCCGAAGTGGCCATAGCGGGCATGGGCGTGGCCTTTGCCATGTGGAATGCAACTTATATACCACTTATCGTTTTTCCCTATAAATTCACTATGCTTTTTTGGGTAGTAATTGCTCAGCAATGTATAGGTTTAGCTGGGGAAACATACCTATACATCGGGCTTGGACCCGCGCAGGCAATAGTCGCTTCTTCCATTATGCGTTTCATCATATTCGACGCTGTTGGGCTGGTTTTGCTTATAATCGCCTTAACTTTGTCAATGCGAAGGTAGGGGTATGCAGTCGGCATTGTTTGAAATGACCTACAGTCAAGCTGTGGAACATTTATGTGCGACCTATGGCTTCGATTTTACGGCCATAGGAATTGCCCCTGAATTCGGTGAAGCCCTCCAGTGGAAATATGCCTGCGGCAATACGGGTGAACGCTTTAGGCGCATTGCCCTCACGCCCGGGCGCGGCATTGGCGGCATCGTGCTTAAAACGGGCCGTTCCATGCTCCTCACCGACATCGACAATCAGCTCGATCCGCGCGACTTTTCCAGTTACCCCATTGTCTTCGCCGAAGACCTCCGAAGCTTCTGCTGTCTGCCACTCAGCGATGGCGTCCATGTTATTGGCGCCGTACTATGTGGCTTCCGCACGGTTGACGAAAGCCATGAAGCAGCGTTCAGGCAGCTTATCGAAGACACCAAGGATGGTCTCTGTGGCTTTAGCGTGCCTCAAGGCGACGTGCTTAACTTCGCGGAGCTTTCAGGCGCAAATGCTCATGGCCAGGCCGACATTCAGGACGGCGAACTGGCCGTTAATCGCATACAGGAAGAAGAGCGCCGCCGCCTCGCCCGTGAATTGCACGACGGCCTTGCCCAGGAGCTTTTCAGTGTTTCCATGCTCGTGCGTAAGATTTCAACCCTTCACCCCGACGACGAAACACAAGAGCTTACCAATACGGCAAATGCCCAGATTAAACGCGTGCTCGACGACATCCATAATCTTTCGGTCGAACTGCGCCCCTTGGCCCTCGACGACCTTGGCCTTCAGGCCGGCACGCGTTCACAGGCAGCTTTATACCAAAAGTCCTTCGGTGTTGAAATCATTGTGGTAGACGAAACCGACGGCATGCGTTTTGACCCCTATTTTGAAACCCATGCCTATCGCATTACCCAAGAAGCCTTACTCAATGCCTGCAAGTATTCTGGTTCTGAACTTGTTCGCATAACCTTTAATACCATCGATAATAATTTGGTTATAACTATTTGCGACGAAGGCTGCGGTTTCGACGCAACTCATCCTACTGTACAGGGAACGGGCGGCGGTTTGCCAGGCATGCGTGAACGAGCACGCATTATTAATGGCACCCTGCTCATAGATAGTGACGAAGGTGGTACGTGCATAACTTTAAGGGCACCAATTGCTTTAGAGGAGTAAACTGTGATTAGAGTCCTTATTGCCGACGACCACGAAGTGGTCCGTTCGGGCTTTAGCTTAATAATCAATTCGCAGGACGACATGGAAGTCGTTGGAAATGCTGCGGATGGTAACGAAGCCTATAACCTTGTAGCAAAGCATAAGCCAGACATCCTGTTGCTCGATATTTCCATGCCTCCAGGGCAAAGTGGCCTCATTGCCTGTGAAAAGATTTCCAAAGACTTCCCCGCTACGCGCGTCATTATTTTGACCATGTTTGCCGAAGCAGACTACCTCTACTTTACCCTGCGTGGTGGCGCAAGCGGCTACATCCTCAAAACTTCAAGCACCGAAGAACTCCTTGAAGCCATACGTACCGTTGCCGCAGGTGGGGTCCATGTTAACAAGCAGATGGCCGACGAACTCGCCATACGTCTTAACGACGACTCGGAAGGCAAGGAAAAGAACCCACTCCGCATGCTTACCAACCGTGAACTTGAAGTCTTTACACTCATTGCGGCTGGTTATACCAATAAAGAAATTGCTGAAAAGATCTATGTTTCCGTTAAAACCGTCGAAGTGCATCGCAGCAAAATTTACAGCAAGCTCGACATTACCAGTCGCGCAGAACTGGTCCAGCTCGCTATTAAATACCGCCTTCTTGGCATTTAGCTTCTAGGCTAATTCCATATTGGTATCAAGCTCAACCATCATGAGGTAGACATTGTCACGCATGCGCTTTGCAAGCTTACGACTAATTTCTTCGGCGCTATATGCCAAGCGTATTTCTTCAAGTTCAAAGTTATAGGCCATGCGCTGTATTTCACCGAGGTCGTCCAAAGTGCGCGCATAGGTCGTAATTGAGGGAAGCGAGCCTTCGGAACGCTTATACGAGCGCTGGAAGGAAAAGAGGAGCTCGGTTACCTGGTCCAGAGGGAACGGGCATTCCGGGTCGTCTATGAGGCTCATTAGATATTCAATGGCAATCAAGTCGGCTGCTTTCTGAATCTTAATACGCTCGACAGCGTCGTCATAGAGCGGCAACTTCCCCATGAGCTTGCGCAGCGAACGCCTTAAGGCGCGCAAGAACGAAGAAGAATGGCGAAGGGAAGCAAAGAAGAAGGTCATGTTGTCGTTCTTATGCAGGATGTACTGGGAAGCGCGTGCAAGACGACGCAAGTAGTTAAAGCCTTCGATGTCGTCAAGTTCACCAGCGTCGATAAGTTCAAAGAGCTTTTCTTGCTGTTGGTCGATAACCGCAATGCGAAGTTCGTCTGCCGAAGAGTCAATATTAGCTTCGTCTTCCAGGCGTTCTATGCGTTCGTTGTATGAGCGAATAACCGAACGAATCTGTCGTGTGTTTTCCTTTGTACGTGAATCGGCTAAACGATGAATTACCCGTCGCAGGATTTCACGCATGGCAAGAGCGTCATTTTCAGGGCTTTCCGTCGTGTCCTTTTTAGCAGGCGCCAGAATTGGGAGCAAGAAATTGGCAAGAAGCAGGGTGGAGACAATAACGCCCGATGCTAAGAAGATGAGCAAATTACGTTCCGGGAAAACCGAACCTGCATCGGTCACAAAAGGCGTCGACATAATAATCGAAAGCGTCACAGCGCCCTTGGGGCCACCAATGGTAGTAATGAGCGCCGAACGCAGGCGGTCAACCGGCGTGTCGAACTCGCCCGTTTCAGGGTCACGCGAAAGGCGGTCCGACACGAGTACCCACAGGAAACGAACGACAACGACAACGGTAGTTAAACCCAGAACCGTACCTAAAAGAAACCAATTGCTAATATCTTCAGATTGAATAAGGCTCAAATTTCCGCGCGGAAGCATGAGGCCCAAAAGAACGAATACGAAGCCATTTAAGGCGAATTGTATAACGCCCCATACATTTGAAGACACGATGCTCAAACGGGCCTTAGACGGGCCAATAGCGCGCTCTTCCCACGTGGAAAGGAGCAGGCCAGCAGCTACAACCGCAAGCACGCCACTGACGTGAAGCAATTCAGCCACAAGGAAGATAATGAAGGGCAGCATGACGTCGAAAAGCACATGGAAGGTGTTCGTGTCGAGCCCAAGCGCTGTCACCCGCACGGTGATAAGATGGGCAAGATAGGCAAGCAAGAGACCCAGGATAATGCCGCCGAAAAATGAAATTACAAAGGCAAGGCCCGACTCCAGGACGGTAAATGAGCCAGTAACGGCTGCAGCAATGGCAAACTGAAATGCCACAACGCCAGAAGCATCATTGAGCAAGCACTCCCCTGCCAAAAGTGCGCTTTCACGGCGCTGTACGTGGGCTACCTTCTTCAAGGCTAACACGGCAACTGCATCGGTTGGCCCCAAGGCGGCCCCCAGGGCAAAGGCAGCTGCAAGCGGAATGGAGGGAATAATGGCATGCACTGCAAAGCCCACGATAAGCATAATTGCTACAACCAGGCCGATAGCAAGGCAGAAGATATAGTTTTTATTGCGCCACATACCAAGCTTGTCGGCATGTTTGGCGTCGTGGAACAAAAGTGGTGCGATAAATACCAGCAAGAAGAATTCAGGGTTAAATGAAATAGTAATGGGCTGAGTCGTGAAAATGGCAAGGGCCACGCCCAGGCCCGCTTGAATAAGCGGAAGCGAAACCTTGGGAATAATCTGCTCAAGTACAGCGGAAAGAAGCACCGCCGCAAAGAGCAAAAGTATGAGTTCGAAAGTGTCCATGCCTATAAAATACCAGCTTGGTACTCATAAGCTATAGTCGGCTAAATTACTTCACGCAAATTATGCGACTTGTGAGCCAATAATCCCCTAAGAATGTACAAGCTCCAGTTCTTCACCCGGAGCTAGGATAATACGCCCTGGGGCTTGAAACTCTTCAGCACGGGTGCGGTCAAAGAGCTGGCTTGGGTTAGTAGGGTCGCTCATGGGCACCATGTGTATGGGAATGCTATGGCGTGCTTTTACGAGCGCGGCACAGCGGCTCGCTTCGGCGCGGTCCATGTTATACAAGCCGTCGCAGGGAAAGACCGCATAATCAATGTACATGTCTGCCAAAAAGCCCGACTCCATGTCTTCCGTGGCACTTGTGTCGCCAGAAGCGTAGAATCGCACATTGTCGAAATCGAGCAGATAGCCCACGCATTCAGCCTTGGGGTGGTTACTGTTGTAAGCCTGCACGGACGTAATGTAAACGCCGTGGGATTCAAGGCTTTCACTATAGTCGTCAATCGAAGGATGCAAGTCCTTCGCACGAATGATGGTGCAGCCAGGTGCATGGGGCATCTTTTCGAAGCCGGTATGATCAAAATGTTCGTGGGTCGAAAGAATAAGGTCAGCCGGAAGATCGTAGCCATCCCCTGCGAATGGGTCAACATAGACTACTGTGCCATCGTTTAAAACAAACCGATAGGAACCGTGACCCTGGTACAGCATTTTTGTCATGCGTGCCTCCTATTCAACAACGAGGGTGTAGCTATATGGTTCTTCGGTAAAGGGCGCAAGGAGCTCTTCAATAACCTTATGCGCCTGCTTATTTGCTTCTTCAATTAAGGCTGTTTGGTCAATCTTGGTTTCAACGTCGGCTTCAGCCGCTTCAAGGGCGGTTGCCGAATCAGTGCGGTCTTGCCAGTTAAATAAGGCGCGCTGTTCGTCGAAAAACTCGAGCGAATTGGGATCAATGGCAATCACTTGAGTTTCTGCTTTAGGCAACTTCACCGTAATAGTGCCTTCAGAAAGCGTGACCTTGGCCTTTGAAAGGTCCACTCCCGCCCGCGCTTCAGCAACGTATTTCATGGAAAAGGCCTTCTTATTTATGAGCGGAATGGTGCCTTCTTCATAACTGACGAAGCCCGTGTAAGTAAGTTTACTGGTAGTAAGGTCACTACAGTCGGCAATCTGGGCTTCAAGGGTAGCAGCGTCCACTTCAGGTGCCCCGGGAGGCGTGTAATTCATGCCCCCATAAAAACCTATTCCTAATAGCAAAAGGCAGCCCGCAAAAAACAAGAGCGTTTTAGTGATTGTTTTCATAGGCTTTTCCCTTCTCATTCTCTAGATTTTAAGAATTGCTTGCACCTAATAAGAATACCGCATATACTTCTTCCTTGCGCTTGGTGGATGTGGCCTAGTTGGCTAAGGCGCCAGATTGTGGCTCTGGAGATCGAGGGTTCAAGTCCCTTCATCCACCCCAGCGCGCATTGAAAATGTAGCTTGCAATTTCGCCTTGCAGCGTTTGAGCAGGTTGGCTACAATAGCCAAACGTGCTTTTTGCAAGCAATTACCATGGACCGGTAGCTTAGTTGGTAGAGCAGGGGACTCTTAATCCCAAGGTCCGGGGTTCGAGTCCCCGCCGGTCCACCAGTTTTAGTTCTCCCCTTTCCCTATGGCAGAAAGCTTTCACAAGATAATCAAGCGCATACCTATTCCCCTGTGTGGTGTTGTTGTTTCAATTGCTTCTCTGGGGACCCTCTTCGAATCTATAGCACCTTGGGCACACTACCTTTTGGGCACCATTGCTTTCCTGCTTTTTGCCGCTATTGTGGCGAAAATAGTCCTCTTCTCTGGCGCCATTGCCGAAGAACTTGAAGAGCCGCTTGCATCTGCCGTCGTAGGCACCTTTCCCATGATGCTCTTTGGCTTCGTGCCCTACTTTAATCATGTTCATCATGTTGCAGGCTTTGCCCTCTGGGGTATAGCTTTGGCGCTCTACGTGCTTATCATGCTTCGCTTCACCTTTAAATTTGCAATTAAGACACCAATCGACGAGATTACACCTGCTTACTTCATCGTATACATACCCATACTGCTTGCCGCCAACACGTCCCCACTCTTTGGTATGCAGGCGGTAGGCCGCGGCCTATTTTGGCTTTGCCTCGCTTTGACCTTCATACTGCTTGTACTTGTAAGTATTCGATTTGTGCACGGCAACGCACTGCCCAAGCCACAGCTGCCCTTGCTTTGTATTTATGCGGCCCCTGCGAGCATGTGTACCACTGCTTATTTGAGTTGCTTTGAAAATCCATCGCCTCTTTTGCTTGCCGTGCTTTACGTGCTCGCCATCGTGCTCTTTATAGCAGGATTCATGGTCATGCTTTCTTGCCTACGACTCCCCTTCTTCCCCACGTATTCAGCTATGACTTTTCCCTTTGTCATTTGCGCCACGGCATCATTTAAAATCGCGCAGTTTTTACCAGAAGGCATGCTTGCAAGCCTGGTGAACCTGTACGCCTTCGCCCAACTTGCTATTGCACTTGCCATCGTTCTGTATGTACTTGTGCGCTTCCTTGCATTCATCGTGAAACCCGAAAAGTAAAAAGACCGCCTCTGCAGGCGGCCTTTGTTAATTTGATTTGTAGAAGTACCTTAGGCTTGCGCTGTGCCAGCTTCACCAATCTGGGGCTGGTCTTCCTGCCACTGCTTGAATTCTTCGATTTCCTTTTCATTCAACTTCATGGCAAGAGCCACCACAGCAACGTCGTCCACCAAACCAAGCACAGGAATAGAGTCAGGAATGAGGTCCTTGCCTTTGACCAGGTACAAAAGAGACCCAAGAACACTAGCTACAACCTTAGGCGACACATTAGTGTACTGCTGAGTAACATAGCCTTTAATCATGGAAGCCATCAAAGGAATGTTCTGCAGGGCGCCCGCAGCAGCCTGCGGAAGGTCGGCCACGTTGGTCTTTACCTGGGCCAACAGATCGTCAATTTTGCCAGGGTCGCCCAAGAGGGCTTCGGCCTTAGCGGCGCTCGCTTCAAGAATGTTTTGTACATCTTTTTCGTTTACGTCAGCCATGAATGCTCCTTTCAACAAGGCTTTGCCTAATTTTACATCCTTTCGGGTGCTGAAATCCCCAGAAGGGAAAGCGAAAGCGCCAGAACGGTACGCACGGCGTCGCAAAGCGCCAGGCGCGCATTGGTAAGTTCAGCATCTTCGGTCATCACATGGCACTGGGTATAGAAGGCATGGAAGAGTGCCGCCAGTTCCTGCGCATAATGGGTAAAGCGGAAGGCCGCACGGTCACGCGCTGCCTGTTCAACCAATTCAGGGAACACGTCCATCTTGCGCATAAGGGCAAGTTCGCTTTCATGGGTAAGGAGCCCAAGGTCAACTTCGGCGGGAGCCACTGAGTCCAGCATAGCTTCTTCGTTGCCAGCGGCCTTACGCAAAATTGAGCAAATACGCGCATGCGCATACTGGACGTAATACACGGGGTTGGTGGCGTCCTGCTTCTTGGCCACTTCAATATCGAAGTCCACCATTTGGTCGGCACTGCGCGAAAGCATAATCCAGCGCGTCGCGTCTACGCCCACTTCGTCCATAAGCTCTTCGAAGGTCACCATTTCACCGGTACGCTTACTCATGCGCACGGGTTTGCCATCGCGGAAGAGGTTAACGAGCTGCCCCAACATAACTTCAAGTGCACCTTCATAACCCCAGGCAGCCAGCATGGCCTGACAACGCGCTATATAGCCATGGTGGTCGGCACCCCAGATGTCTATTAAATGGTCGAAACCACGTTGCATCTTGTTGTAGTGGTAGGCCATGTCGCTCATGAAATAGGTGTAAGCACCGTCGGACTTGCGCAGCACGCGGTCCTTGTCGTCTTTGAAGTCGGTACTCCTAAACCACAGGGCCCCTTCCTTTTCGTAGAGGTAGCCCGCCTTGTCCATGGCTTCAAGCGCCGCGTCGATGGCACTTTTTCCGTCTTCGCCTGGTTCATACAGTGTTCGTTCTGAAAACCAGAGGTCGAAAGTTGTGCCAAAGGTGTCGCAAATACGATGTTGCTCTGCCAGTTCGTAGGCATAGGCACGTTCGCGGAAATTTACAAGGCGTTCAGCTTCGTCTGCGTTAACCCAGGCGTCCCCGTCTTCGTCAATAATAGCCTGAGCGATGTCTTTCACGTAGGCACCCGCATAGCAATCTTCAGGCAGTTCTACCTTCTGCCCCAAAAGCTGCAGGTAGCGCACCACGACCGATTCAGCAAACACGTCCATTTGCTTGCCGTTGTCGTTAATATAAAACTCTTCATAAATGTCGTAGCCCGCATGGCGCATTACGCGCGCCGTTGCGTCACCCAAGGCCGCCCAACGCCCATGCCCTACGTGGAAGGGACCGGTAGGGTTCGCCGAAATATATTCGATATTGACCTTCCGCATGCCTTCGGGGATAGAGCCTTTACCTTCGTTTTTAAGCGTGAAATTAATAAACCCAGGCCCGGCAATTTCGCACTGGGAAATAATAGAGTCCTGCGGTAGATGGTCGACAATGATTTGCGCAATGTCACGCGGGTTCTTTCCCGCTGCCTTAGCAGCACGCATAGCAACCGTTGAAGCCCAGTCGCCGTGGCCTTCGTCACGCGGGCGTTCAAGCGCACAGTCAGGCACTTCTTCCATGGCAAGTGCACCGTCGTCTATAGCAGCCTGAATGGCAGCCTTTACAATCTGTTCAAGTTCTTCTCGTATTAGCAAAAGATAGCCTTTCAATAACTAACGAATCATATGTTAAAACAAAGTCAGCGAGATTCAATAACGCAAAACAATTTGCCCGCTCTCGGCGCGGTGCCCGTACTTCGTTACGGGCCAAGCCGTAGTAGGGCAAAGTGTCAAGCGTTATTGAATCGCAGCATCAACAATGTAGTCGTTCGTTAGAACGACTACAGCAAAGTGGCATGCATAACCGCCTTGATGGTGTGCATGCGGTTTTCTGCTTCATCAAAAACAACCGACTGAGGGCCTTCAAATACGGAATCAGCCACTTCCATTTCTTCAATACCAAACATGGCGGCAATTTCCGCGCCCACGGTAGTCTTGGTGTCGTGGAAGCTTGGCAAGCAATGCATGAAGATGGCGTTGGGTGCCGCCAGTGCCATGAGTTCTTCGGTTACGCGATACGGCTCAAGCAGGCGAATGCGTTCTGCCCAAATGTCGTCAGGTTCGCCCATGGAAACCCAAATGTCGGTATAAAGCACATGCGCCCCACGAGCTCCCTCAGCCACGTCTTCGGTCAGGCGCACGGTAGACCCCTGCTCCTGGGCAATCTGCGTACAAGTTTCAACCAAACTGGCTTCGGGCATCTGTTCCTTGGGGCCACAGGCCGTAAAGTTCACACCGAGCTTAGCGCAAGCTACCATAAGGGAATTAGCCACGTTGTTCTGGGCGTCGCCAAAGAAGGTCAGGTTCAGACCGCGCAATTCACCCAAGTGTTCGCGGATGGTAAGCATGTCGGCAATCATCTGAGTGGGGTGCGCTTCCGTGGTCAAACCATTCCAAACGGGCACGCTGGAGTATTCGGCCAAGGTCTCTACTTTTTCTTGAGCAAAACCACGATACTCAATGCCGTCATACATACGCGAAAGCACCCGTGCGGTATCTTCAATGGACTCTTTCTTACCCATCTGGCTTGCACCAGGGTCAAGGTAGGTAACCCCCATACCTAAATCCATGGCGCCCACTTCAAAGGCACAGCGGGTACGGGTTGAAGTCTTTTCGAAAAGCAGGACAATGTTCTTGCCCTCGTGGTAACGGTGCGGCTCCCCCGCCTTCTTTTTTGCCTTAAGATCGGCTGAAAGGTCTATGAGATAGGTGATTTCTTCAGGACTAAAGTCCAAAAGCTTTAAAAAGTCACGTCCTGCAAGTGGTGCGGTCATTTTGGTTCTCTCCATCCGGGCAAATACTCAATAAAGAATGGCGCGCCCGGCAGGAATCGAACCTGCAACCGTCGGATTAGAAGTCCGATGCTCTATCCGTTGAGCCACGGGCGCGTAAAAAGAATTATCTCATAGGTTTAAACAAGTCAGCGAGAAACTTCGTCCATGCCTAGGTTGGCAAGTTCGTCGGCAATATTGTTGCCCACATTGTCGGCATGGCCCTTGACCTTATGAAAACTAATGTCGGTAAATTTTTCCTTTTCGGCCAATAGTTCAAGCCACAGTTCTTTGTTCGCCACAGGTTCTTTCTTGGCGTTCTTCCAACCCTTTTTCATCCAGCCATAAATCCAGTCGGTAATGCCACCCAGGACATAGGCCGAATCCAGAAACACGTCGGTGGGCACCGTCTTGTCTTGGACGGCGCGCAGGCCTTCAATGGCAGCTGTCAGCTCCATCTTGTTGTTGGTGGTGTTCGCTTCCCCACCGTGAAGGCGTTTTTCAAATTCGCCCCATACCAGGTAGGCGCCCCAACCACCAACGTTTTCGTCCTGCTGGTTACCGCGGCAGCCGCCGTCACAATATATTTCAAGCCGTTTAGTCAACGCTCTTCAAGCTTTCTACCATGTCGACCGTCGTCAATTTCTTACGCATAGATAGCATAACGAAGGCGGTAAATACGAGTGTCATCACAAAGGAAATTACATAGCTTGTTGTGTGAATGTCGCGCCCAAACATGACGTAGTCCACTTCTGCGGTCACACAGACAAAAGATTCGAGGAAGGTTCCAAGCACAAGGCCAAAGAGGGCACCCAAGATACTTAGCAAAATGATTTCACGGAAGATATAGGCATACACTTCGCGCTTGGTAAAGCCCAGTACCTTCAAGCTGGCGATTTCGCGCCTTCGTTCCGTAATGTTGATATTGGTAAGGTTATACAGCACGATAAAGGCAAGCGCTGCTGCCGAAACCACCAAGACCACCACGATCATGTCTACGCTTGTAAGCATGGTGCGATAACTGTCTATGGTTTCGTCGTTGTAAGTTACCGTGCGAACCCCTTCAATTTCATGAAGTCCTTCGGTAAAAGTAAGACGTTCATCCACCCCTTCATTGCAGCGGCCGTACAAGGTCGTGAAGGAACATGAGTCGCCCGTGGCCTGCTGGTAGGAGTCTCGGCCAATATAAGCTCGACTCCCAATATAGTTTTCCATGATGCCTGTAAGCGTAAGCTCATAACCGCT
This sequence comes from uncultured Coriobacteriaceae bacterium, assembly GCA_902768975.1. Taxonomy (GTDB): domain Bacteria; phylum Actinomycetota; class Coriobacteriia; order Coriobacteriales; family Eggerthellaceae; genus CACXMZ01. Next base: position 118,250 of record CACXMZ010000005.1, on the reverse strand, counting down.
CCCCACCGCATTGCCAATGTCGTCTTGGTCATAGAGCAGCAAGGTGTCGCCCACGGAAAGCCCGAGCTTCTTGGCAAGCTTTTCGGTTAGCACCACTGAATGGTCGTCAAAGACAATGGGGACTTGGCCAATACGTTCTTTCATGGTGAGCAGGTCGGCAAATTCGTTCACCTTTTCTGGAACAACCACTTCGACACCTATAGGGTTATGGCTTGAACTTCCCACTTGCATGTTTGAACTTTGTACGCGCGTAATGTCTTCGGTTTCACCTTTGTCGCGCATATAGGTTTCAACGGAAACAATCTGCGATTCGCTCACATCTTCATCCAGCTTGGTAATGACGTTGTAATTCACCACAGGCCCAAATTGCTTGTCGATAATGTCCCAAATCGAGTCGTGCAAACCCCAACCAGTGAGCAGCAAAGCCGTACAGCCCGCGATGCCAACCACGGTCATGAACATGCGCTTTTTGTAGCGGAAGAGATTACGGAAGGTTACCTTCCATGAAAAACTGACACGCTTCCAAAGCGGAGCGATTCGTTCGAGCAAAATACGCTTACCAGCCTTAGGCGCACGCGGCAACATGAGCTGGGCAGGTTGTTCACGTAAGGTTGCAACCGCGGCTCCAAAGGTTGCGAGCAAGGTAATGCCCACGCCAAGGCCGCCCGACAAAAGCCCCAGCTTCCAGTCGAAAGGCATGGGTAGCGGGTAGTCGGGAATGTTATAGATGATGGCATAGGCCTTCGAGATGGTAAACGGCAGGACCTGCGCAAGAAGGGCAAGACCGACAATAGCACCCACCGTACTTGCAAGCCCTGCATAAATTAAATAGCGCCCCGTAATACGAGCCTTGCTGTAGCCCAAGGCTTTATAAGTACCAATGACGACGCGGTCTTCGTCGACCATGCGCGTCATCGTAGTTAGGGCTACGAGGGCGGCAACTAAGAAGAAAATAAAGGGAAACACGCGCGCAATATTGTCAATACGTTCGCTGTCGGCAACTTGGCTTTCAACACCATAGTTTTTGGTGCGGTCAAGAACGTAGATGTCTGGCGCTTCAAGATCGTCGATGTCTTTTTGCGCGTCGGCAATAAGCTGGGCTGCGTCGGCAAGTTCATCAAGGGCCTTCTTGCGCTCCTTTTCGTATTCTTGCTTGCCTTCTTCAAGCTCTTCGCGGCCGTCGTTTACTTCCGCCTGCGAATCGCGGATTTGCTGCTGAGAGTCAATAAGCTGCTGCTCAGATGCATAGAGCTGGTTTTCAGCCGCCGAAAGCTGAGCATAGGCGTTGGCCTCCTGGGCATAGTATTCTTTCCAGCCCGCTTCAAGCTGCTTCTTCCCTGCCGCTAGTTCGGCTTCACCCGCTTCAAACTGCTCAATACCCTCTTCTATCTGGGTAAGAGCGGCTTCAAGCTGGGGAATGGCAGCGGTAAGCTCCGTAATGGTTTTGTTCAATTCAGACTCTTGATTTTGAAGTCCAGCCAATTTCATTCGAAGGCCTTCAAGCTCCTGCTCCAGAGCCTTACGCGTTGGGTCACCTTCAGGGAGTAGGGCAATTTGCGCTTCAAGCCCAGCTATTCCCTCCTCTACCTGAGCAATTCCATCCTGAACAGCAGGGAGACCTGCCTCTGCCTGAGCAAGTCCGTCCCGTGCCTGGGAAAGCTGTTCTTCGACACCCGGTTTATTTTCTTTTGCTTTTTCATAGCCAGCACGGCCAGCTTCAAGTTCACGAGCCGCTTCGTCGAGCTTCTTCTGATTAGCTTCAAGTTCGGCCTTGCCCGAAGCGAGTTTGGCAAGGGCGTCGTTGCGCTGGGTGTAATATTGCGACCAGCCAGAATTTAGCTGCGCCCAGCCTGAATCTATGTCGCTTTGCCCACTGTCAATTTTGTTCTGAGCGTCATCAAGTTTTGTTGAAGCGTCGTCCAATTCCTGTTTGGCGTCGTCAAGTTTTTCTAAGGCGTCGGCTTTTTCTTCTTCATATTTGGCATTTTCATCGTCAAGCTCTTCCTGGGCTTCCGCCTTAATGTCATTAAGACGGCTCAGCGCAAGAGCGTCCGCCATACCCTCAAAACGGTCTGCCACAACTTGAACATGGGCCTGGTATTCGTCACTCCCAGAAAAGAGTTCACTCGCCCCCTCAACTTCAATAAAGAGTTCCGTGTAAGGGCAGTCAGCGTCGAAATTGTCTTCAGAAACATAGGCGAATTGCTGAATAGAGCCGCTGCCTAATGAAGTTGCACCCATAGTGACCGAAGAAACAAAGTTTGAAGAATGCACGGTGCCCACAATAGTGAATTCACGCGTGCTCAGTACTCCGTCAAGGTCCTGCGAAGCATACAGGACCGTCAGTTTGTCACCCATTTCAAAAGGAACACCAGCGACACGGTCGGCCGAAATGACGCATTCACCAGAGCGCTGGGGCCAACGCCCTTTTGCGAGGATAAGGCGGTTAAGATACGAAGCATCACTCGATTCAACATTGCAGCCGTCTTCGCACGTACTTTCATTTAAGGCTTTTATGGGCAAGGTACTGATACGCATCGCATATTGTTCTTCGTTAATTTGCCCCATGACATCGGTCGACTTTGAAGGCATGACAGCAGCAACACCTTCGACGGCTTTCACTTCACCTATCTGGGAGTCGGAATACCCAAGCGTTGAAAGCAAGCGAATGTCGTAAAGGTGGGTGCCGTCGTAAAAGCGATCGGCCGCAATACGCATATCCGGGCCCGTCATGCGCAGGCCACCATAAAAGCCGCAACCAAGCGCCACGATGGCCGCAATCGCTAAAAAGCGACCCAAGGAATCGCGAATTGAACGCACAAGAGATGTCTTAAATGCATCCAAGCGCTACTACCATTCAATGCTTTCTGCCGAAACGGGTGCTTCATTGATTTCGATAGAAGAAGCCCTGCCTTCGCGGACACGAATAACGCGGTCAGCCATAGCGCAGAATGCCGAATTATGCGTAATCAGCACCACGGTACGCCCGTTTTCCTTGCTGCTATTTTGAAGAAGCTTCAGGATGGCCTTACCCGTTTGGTAGTCCAGGGCGCCAGTTGGTTCGTCGCACAGGAGCAGCTTGGGGTTTTTGGCAAGGGCACGCGCAATGGCCACGCGCTGCTGTTCGCCGCCCGAAAGCTGACCAGGGAAATTATCCATGCGTTCCGCAAGGCCAACGGCAGCCAGAGCCTCCGCAGGGTCGAGCGGGTCGCTACAAATCTGGCTTGCAAGTTCGACATTTTCAAGAGCCGTTAAATTCTGAACGAGGTTATAGAACTGAAAAACAAAACCTATGTCGTGGCGCCTATACTGCGTGAGCTGTTGTTCGTTGTAGGCGCTAATTTCTTCGTCGTCCAAAAACACCTGCCCCGACGTTGCCGTGTCTATGCCGCCCAGAATATTGAGGACCGTTGTTTTCCCCGCGCCTGAAGGCCCAACCACCACGACAAATTCACCTTGCTCGATGGCAAAATTCATCCCGTCAACTGCAGCGACTTCAACTTCGCCCATGTGGTAGACCTTGCGTACATCTCTGAATTCAACAAACGCCATGGCGCCTCCTTTGTATTGAGCAATTTTACCAGGTAGAATGCCCAAGAGTGCTGCCAATACCTACATATTGCGTTACAATAGCACTACATTGGAAAGGGCATTATGAGTACAGAAATCAAACAAAGTAATACAGGCACCGTTGCTGTGCTTATCCCCTGTTACAACGAAGCCATCACCATTGGCAAAGTTGTTGACGACTTTAAGAACGCGCTGCCCGAAGCGGCCATATACGTTTACGACAACAATTCTTCCGACGGAACGGCTGAGATTGCCGCCGAACATGGCGCCATTGTCCGCAAGGAACCACGCCAGGGCAAGGGGAATGTATTCCGCCAGATGCTGCGCGAAATCGACGCCGACTACTACATTATGGTCGACGGCGACGACACCTACCCCGCCGAAGCCGCTCCTGCCTTGCTCGAGCCCTTAATGCGTGACGAAGCCGACATGGTCGTGGGCGACCGCATTTCCAACGGAAGTTACGGAAACGAAAATGACCGCGCCTTCCACGGCTTTGGAAACAACCTGGTGCGTTGGCTTATTAAGGTACTTTACAAATACGAATACCATGACGTAATGTCTGGCTATCGCGCCTTCAATAAGGTTTTTGCGAAGACTATTCCAGTACTTTCTGACGGTTTTGAAATCGAAACCGAGCTGTCCATCCATGCCGTCGACAAGAAATGGCGCATCTTTGAAGTGCCCGTTGAATATCGCGACCGCCCTGAAGGTTCTGAAAGCAAACTTTCAACCATCAGCGACGGCTACAAAGTGCTCCTTTGCATTGCGAGCCTCTTTAAAGACTATCGCCCCTTGGCCCTGTTTACCTGGGTTGCCATTATCTTTGTCATCATTGGCTTGATTGTTGCCCTCCCCGTTATTGTCGAATACATGCAAACGGGTTTGGTGCCGCGCTTCCCCACGGCTGTGCTGGCTACTGCATTGGTGGGTTGCGGCCTGTTAAGCCTGGTATGCGGCTTGATTCTAGACACCACAGTCAAGGGCTACCGCAAAGAATACGAGCTTGACGTTATTGGCGCCTACGAACGCTACACCAAGTAAGTAAGTCTGCAATACTTGTATATAACTTTCCGAAGCTGCCTGCATTTCACAAACTTTACAGCAGCATTGGGGTTGACTTCTTCTATAATGAAATCCATGCCGCCATGGCGCAATTGGTAGCGCAACTGATTTGTAATCAGTGGGTTGCGGGTTCAAGTCCTGCTGGCGGCACCACGAATGTAGGGCTGCTGCGTTTGCAGCAGCCTTTTTAGCAATACGCGCTCCATTCCGCAGCCAAAAGACAAGGGGGGAACAATGGAACAGCAAGTAGAAACAAGGCCTTACGTACCCTGGGAAATGATAGGCAACTTCATGGTTGATGCCTTCGTTGGTTATGGCGTACCACGTGAAGACGCTGAAATCTGTGCAGACGTACTTATGGAGTCCGACCGCCGCGGTATTGAAAGCCATGGTTGCAATCGCTTTAAGCCCATCTACATCGACCGCATTGAGCGCGGCACACTCCTGCCTGTCACGAATTTGGAAATCATCAAAGAAACCCCGACCACCGTGGTGGCCGACGCCCACGACGGCATGGGCATGGTAGCCAGCTACCATGTTATGAAGATGCTGATCGAAAAGGCCAAGACCTATGGCATGGCTGGTGGCGCCATTCGTAATTCTACGCACTATGGCATTGCCGGTTATTGGACCGGCATGGCGGCCGACGAAGGCATGATTGGCATTTCAGGCACAAACGCTCGCCCGTCCATCGCGCCCACCTTTGGCGTTGAAAACATGATGGGCACCAACCCACTTACTTTCTCGATTCCAACCGACGAAGAATTCCCCTTCTGCCTGGACTGCGCAACTTCAACAGTCCAGCGCGGCAAGATTGAATACTGGGCACGCGAAGGCAAGGACACCCCCGCTGGTATGGTTGTTGCCCGCGACGGTTCCGATCTCACCGACAGCGCTCAGATCCTTGAAATGCTCGTGAACAAGCAAGCTGCCCTGGCTCCTTTGGGTGGCGGCCCCGGCGACGAAACGGGTGGCTATAAGGGCTATGGTTACGCAGCCGTGGTAGAAATTCTTTCTGCGGCGCTCGCAGGCGGTGAATTCATGAAGGCTCTTACGGGTGTGGCCGAAGACGGCAGCCCCCAGATGTACCACCTCGGGCACTTCTTCTTTGTGGTCGACCCCGACGCCTTCATTGGCCAAGACGAATTCCGTAAAGTTGCAGGCGACATCTGCCGTGCCCTACGTGCCTCCCAAAAAGCACCGGGCTACGACCATATCTACACCGCCGGCGAAAAGGAATACCTGGCCTGGCAAGATCGCAAGGACAAGGGCGTTCCCGTTGGCGAAGCGGTGCAAAAGGAACTTATCGAAGTGCGCGACGCACTGGGCCTGGACTATCACTTCCCCTTCGAAGACTAATTGCTAAAACTGCGCCCCATGAATCTTAAAGATCGTGGGGCGCTTTAAGGCGAATCATGCGCATAGCTTCGGTCATTCTCGACATAGATACTCAAGCGCTCGACAGCGCCTATACCTATGCCGTGCCTGATGATTTGAATGAAATTGAAGTTGGTTGCGCCGTACTAGTGCCTTTTGGCAGGCAGGTGCAGATCGGTTTTGTTACGCAGCTTCATGAAGCGGAAGAAATTCAACTCGACTTCCCTCTTGAAAAACTCAAGCCTATAAAAGACGTGCTTTCAAAGTCGTACTTCAACGACCGCGCAGCTGAATGCATTGACTTCCTGGCCCATCGCTATTTAGCGCCCCTTTCCCGCTGTGTGCGCCTCTTTACACCCCCTGGTGGCGTACCGCGCATCAAGAAGAACGGTTATGCCTATTCGGTTGAACAGCCAACAGTAGGTGAAGTTGATGACCGTTGGGTCAGCCTTGTTCCGGGCAGCGACTTCAAGCCTAAGGCAAATGCCGCAAAGCAAATTGCCATCTTGAACGCCCTGGCAAATGGCGAACTGCGCGTGGCAGAACTCAATGCTGAATATGGTGCTATTTCTTCGACACTCAAGGCCCTTGAAAAACATGGGGCTATACAAATTGAGCACCGCAGGCGTATGCGTGGCATGGTCAAAGACCTTTCGAACCATCCATCTGAATATGCCACCTTCAACTTTGGCGGCATTGCAAAACCCGAATTAACTGAAGGCCAGCAGGCAGCGCTGAATGAAATTACACGAGCCTACGAAGCCCATGCAGGCCACGTCGTTGTGGTTGACGGCGTTACCGGATCGGGTAAGACGGAAGTGTATTTGCGCGCCATTGAAAAGGTCGTCAGTGCTGGGCAAACAGCCATTGTGCTTGTGCCTGAAATTTCGCTCACGCCCCAAACGGTGGCGCGATTCCGCGGGCGCTTCGGCGACATGATAGCCGTCCTTCATTCGCGCATGAGCGACGGCGAACGCTACGACCAGTGGGACTATATACGCAGCGGGGCCGCTCGTGTGGTCATAGGGGCCCGCTCTGCCCTGTTTGCGCCCTTGGAAAACCTGGGGCTTATCGTCATAGACGAAGAGCACGAAAGCTCTTACAAACAGGACAGTGCCCCCCGTTATGTTTCGCGTGACGTTGCCGAATGGATGGCCCAACAGGCAGAAGCCTGCGTGGTGCTCGGTTCCGCAACGCCTTCCATTGAAGCCCTCTATAACGTTGCCAAACGGGAAACCTGGACCAAGGTAGACCTCCCCGAACGCGCCAATGGGCGCCCCATGCCCGAAATCGAAGTGGTCGACCGTGCGGCAGAATTCAGCAAAGGCGAAACGTCCATGTTTTCGCCGCGCCTTACTACGGCGTTGCGGGAAACCCTTGAAGCGGGAAATAAGGCTGTACTTCTGCTGAACCAACGCGGCTTTGCCAAATTCTTGCTCTGCCGCGAATGTGGTTTTGTCCCCGAATGCCCCAACTGTTCGACTTCGCTTACCTACCACGAGAAGGGGCACAAGCTTGTCTGCCATCATTGTGGCTACACGGCAGCAACCCCAGCCACCTGCCCTGCCTGCGGCAGCCCTTATCTGAAGCTATATGGCGCGGGAACGCAGCGCGTGGAAGCCGAACTTCTTGCGCTTATCGAGTCCTTCCCTAACGTTCATGCGCCCGTAATTCGCATGGACGCCGACACAACAAAGGGCAAAGGAGCCCACCAGGCCTTGCTTGAGCAATTCGCTTCAGCCGAAGCCGCCGTCCTTCTGGGAACGCAAATGATTGCAAAGGGCCTCGACTTTGACGACGTAACGCTGGTGGGCGTCATTAATGCCGACACGCAACTGCACTTGCCCGATTTCCGTGCAGGTGAACGCACCTTTAACCTTATTGAGCAGGTCGCAGGGCGCGCAGGACGTGCTGAACTCGACGGCAAGGTAATCGTTCAAAGCTACCAGGCCCATTCCACGCCCATTCAGGCAGCTGCACATTATGATCGAGCGGGCTTCTTAAAGGAAGAACTACCCAAACGCAAGCAGCTCAAGTACCCACCCTACGTGCGTTTAGCCGACGTGCTCATTTGGGGAAAGAACGAAAGCGAAGTTCAAGCGGAAGCGCAGACGGTCTATGCCGCTCTTGAAAAACATATCAGGGACCAGCTTGGGTCGGAGTGGATAATACTGCCGCCTACCCCCTGTGTCCTTTCACGCCTTCACAACGCCTGGCGCTATCACATCACCATTAAGGCACCGCTCGAAGCCGACCTCGGTGGCTCGCTCGAGCCCATCTTCCGCGGTCGCAAAACCAACAAGACAGTCAACGTCAGCATCGACATCGACCCCACATCCCTCCTTTGATTTGGAACAGGGGACGGGTTTTTGTTCCACTTTTGCGCTTCTCTGCCGTTAAGCGCGAGTCCGCGAAGTGAAAGGAATATCCTTGCCCTAATTCTTGGAAGCACAAGAAAAATTGGAACAAAAACCCGTCCCCTGTTCCAGTTTATTGGATGGCAGCTTTGAGGGCGTCGACGCGGTCGGTGCGTTCCCAGGTGAATTCGGGGAGCTCGCGCCCGAAGTGCCCGTAGGCAGCCGTTTTGCGGTAGATGGGCCTGCGCAGGTCGAGGGCATCGATAATAGCCCCAGGGCGTAGGTCGAAGACTTCACGCACCGCGGCTTCAATCTTTTCGACCGGAACCTTTTCCGTTCCAAAGGTTTCAACCAAGAGTGAAAGCGGACGAGCCACGCCAATGGCGTAGGCGAATTGCACTTCAGCACGGTCGGCCAAGCCAGCAGCCACAATGTTTTTGGCAACCCAACGAGCCGCATAAGCAGCCGAGCGGTCCACCTTGGTAGCGTCCTTGCCACTAAAGGCACCGCCGCCATGGCGACCCATGCCGCCATAGGTGTCTACGATAATCTTGCGGCCTGTGAGGCCCGTGTCGCCCATGGGGCCGCCAACAACAAAGCGGCCAGTGGGGTTCACGAAGATTTCGGCATCTTCCCAAGAAACGCCTTCTTCGGCAAAGACGGGCGTAATGACATGCTCAATCAAGTCTGCCCTGATTTGCGCAAGTTCAACATCGGCTGCATGCTGGGTCGAAATGAGAATCTTTTCGACCGCAACCGGCTTGTCGTCTTCGTAGCGCACGGTGACTTGCGTCTTGCCGTCGGGGCGCAGGTAAGGCAGCGTTGTGTCCTTGCGAACCTTAGTCAAGCGCTCAGCCAGACGATGGGCTAAATAAATAGGCATGGGCATAAGCGCACTTGTTTCGTTGCAGGCATACCCAAACATGACCCCCTGGTCCCCCGCACCAATGCGATCGTAAGGGTCCCCTTCTTCGGACTGGCCATGCTTAGATTCGTGGCTTTCGTCCACGCCTCTGGCAATGTCGGGCGACTGGGGGTGCATATAGTTTGCCACCGCACAGGTTTCAGCATCAAAGCCCATTTCAGAACCCGTGTAGCCAATTTCGCGCACCACGTCACGCACGATGGCGTCTACGTCAACATAAGCCTGAGTGCGCACTTCACCCATGACGGTGATAATGCCCGTGGTCGTAAAGGTTTCAATGGCGCAGCGCACATCGTCTACGCAGGCAGGAGTTTTGCTCTGCGGAGAAACATAGCCGTCGGCTTCAAGAGCTGCTTCCTTTTCAAAAATGGCGTCCAGAATGGCGTCGGAAATCTGGTCACACATCTTGTCTGGGTGGCCTTCAGTAACCGATTCGCTCGTAAAAAGGAAACTCTTAGTTGTCGTATTGTCTGCCATTTCTACCCCTTGTTAATTCATGTAAGTACTAGCCAACTTCGCTTTCCTGACCCATAATACACGCAAAAGACTTATTCACATTGAAGGTATCCATGATTACACTATTTGATGTAGTGAAATCGGGGTTTTACGGCATAAAGGGAAGATTCTTTTGGCAGAACATGCAGGAAAACAAAGCTCATCGCATTACCGTCCGAGCGTACGTTCGGTTCTGCTGGGCACCTTCTTTTCAATTACCCTCGCCATAAGTTTTTTTGCCGCCGGCTTTGCCGTTGACACCCTTCCTGCTACCACCGCAACGCTTTCACGCCTGTTCACGAACTTCAACTTAAGCGTATACTTACCTGAAGACACCACCGAGCTCGCTGTTGCTACACGCGACTATACCGTCGAAAGTTACAGTTCGGGTGAAGCAGCCGCGACCGAAGTGCTTGCTCACAAGGTTATGGATGCCGCGGCGCGTTCTTCGGCGCAAGATTCCCCAAAGGCAACGCTGTGGCGCACCATTACGCTTCCCACTACGGGAACGGCCACGGAGCAAATGTATGCCCTCGCAAAAACGCACCATGCCTATTCCCTCGGGCCCGACGAAATTAGTCACCTGCAAGACTGTAACAAGATAATTCGCATAGCGGTCCCCGTGCTCATTGTCATTGCGGCGCTTGCGCTCATCTTAGGCATTATTCTTGGGGCGAGCTGCGGAAGGCGCGCCTTGGGCCATGCCCTTATTGCTGCACCAGCCGTTTTGCTCTTGGCCATGGTGGGCCTGGGCGTCTGGGCCATAGTAGACTTCAATGCCTTCTTTAGCGCCTTCCATGGCGTCTTCTTCCCGCAAGGCAACTGGACTTTCCCGGCCGACAGCCTCCTTATCTGCATGCTACCCACGGCTTTTTGGGTTGGTATGGTAGCCATATGGGCGTTTATTACTATTACTCTTTCGATTCTTTCCGTCTTCATTGGTCGAAGGCTTTCACGCGCGTATAATTAAGCCATACGAATGAAATAAGGAGTTTGATTTGAATACCAAAGGTACAACTCGCGTGCGTTTTGCGCCGTCCCCTACGGGCATGCTTCATGTAGGTGGCGCACGCACGGCTATTTATAACTGGGCTTTTGCCCGCGCTACGGGCGGCACCTTTGTCTTGCGCATTGAAGACACGGACCCCGAACGTTCAACCGAAGAAAACACGCAGATAATTCTGCGTGCCATGCGCTGGCTCGGCCTCGACTGGGACGAAGGGCCCGAAGTGGGTGGCGACTATGGCCCCTACTTCCAAATGCAACGTATGGACACCTACACTGCCGCCCTTGAAACATTGAAAGAACGGGGCGCGGCATACCCCTGCTTCTGCACCAAGGAAGAACTCGACGCAAAGCGCGAAGCCGCTGGTGAAGCATATTCGGGCTACGACCGCACCTGCCGTAACTTAAGCCCTGAAGAAGCCCAGGCGCGTATTGATGCTGGTGAAAGCCATGTTTGGCGCCTAAAGGTGCCCGAAAACCATGGGCCGATTGAATTTATTGACGCCGTCTATGGCCACATGAGCTTCCCCGCCGAAGTTATGGACGACATGATCTTGGTCCGCAGCGATGGAAGCCCCACTTACAACTTCGCTGTGGTCTGCGACGACGTAAACATGGCCATTACCCACGTAATACGCGGCGACGACCACCTGTCTAACACGCCGCGGCAAGTTCTTATCTACGAAGCCCTCGGTGCGCCCATTCCAACCTTTGCGCACCTGTCTATGATTCTGGGCTCGGACGGCAAAAAACTTTCGAAGCGCCATGGAGCCACCAGCGTTGAAGAATACAAGGACGCCGGTTATTTAAGCGACTGTATGGTGAATTTCCTCGCCCTGCTCGGCTGGAGCCTCGACGGCGAAACCACCATCATCGACCGCGAAACCCTCTGCCGCGAATTCAGCCTCGAGCGCGTAACCAAAAAAGACGCGGTATTTGACGAAGCGAAGCTCGACTGGATGAACGGCCAGTATATTCAGGCTCTTGGGCCCCAGAATTGGGTGGAGGCTTCGCGCCCCTGGCTGGCGCGCGCCCATGCCGCGGGTTACCCCTACGTGCAAAGCGCACTCGTTCCTACGCCAGAGCAAGGCGAAGAACGTGTTCGTGATGCCCTGAACGAAGAACAGCTGGCTGCCTTTGACGACAGCTACCGTGCTAACCCCGCATTCTACGAAGCCCTTTACCCCTTGGTGGCAGAACGTGAAACGACGCTTAATGAAGCCGAAGATAAACTGGCGTATATGTTCTGGGGTCCTGCTGTCCTCCTCGACGAAGCAAGCGTCAATAAGGTCCTGCGCAAGGAGGGTGCCCGCGCCGACGAAGCGCTTCGTGCGTGTCGGGACGTTTTGGCAGATGAAAGTATCCCCTGGTCATGCGACCCTTTGCAAGACGCCTGCAAGGCTCTGTGCGAACCCCTCGACATTAAACCCAAGAACCTCTTCCAGCCATTGCGTGTTGCCGTGTGCGGGAATATGGTTTCGCCGCCTTTGTTTGAAAGCATCGAACTCATGAAGCGCGAAGACGTCCTCGCACGCATCGACTTTGCGCTTTCCGAGGTATTTGGTGGCTAAGGAAACGCCAAACATGCCTGCCCCCGAACGCCCCAAGCAAAAGCTGGTGGTTGCGAGCGAATTCTGCACCCACGCTGCAGGCTCCGACTGCATGCGCTGTGCTTACTGCTGCCCCAAAGACGCCATTAGCGTACCCGAGGAAGCAGGGGCACCAACGGTTGACCACAGCCTCTGTAACGGCTGTGGCATCTGCTTTGGCATTTGCGACGCCTTTGCTTCCACGCGGATGACCATGTTCGATCTTCATGCGCGCATACGTCGTATTGCGGAAGGTGGCCAGCGCGCCTACCTTACCTGCAAGGAAAATGTCTTCCCCGGTTTTGAAGTCGACAACCATGTGGTCGTCCTTCCCTGCCTTTCTATGATGTCGCCAGAAATGTGGACGCTTATTCTTTCCGAAGGAATCCGCGTGACCATAGCCTGCGACCTCAAGTATTGCGAAGGCTGCGACCGTGGGGGCGAATTAGGTGGCGAACTATTTAGCCATGCCATAGCACTGGCCGAAGAGCGTACGGGTGAAAAAGTCCTCTTCACGTTCAGGATTCCAGAAAAGCAAAAGATTCTTGACCAGTATGCCCAAAATGAAACCACGGAACGACGCGCCATGTTTGAAGGCTTCGCCGCAGATGCCGCCAATATCGCTTCAGGCAAGCGCCGTCTGCGCAATTCGAGCGTGCTCAAAGACTACTACGAGCGCAAGGAACGCCAGCGTGCAGCAATGCGCCTTCACTTGGCAAGCGAAAACCCCTACAAAGACTTCGCGCCTGAAAGTGGCCGACGCCTTATGTTTCCCAAGCAGCAGCTCGTGTTAGAAACCGTCGATGCCCGGCCCGACTTGGCACCCCACATTCCCGTCGCTCTTTCTGAAACCGACCTTAGCCTTTGCACCAATGCGCATGACTGCGTTCGTTCTTGCCCCACCGGTGCGCGCTTCTTAAAAGACAATGCCTTGCAGCTTGAGCCGCGACTATGCGTGGGCTGCGGTATTTGTGTTGACGTGTGCGAAGAAGGCGCCTGTAGCATTGAAGAAGCTACGGCAGAAATCTACCTTAAGCCAGAGCAAGCAGAAAATCGCGAATAGCTTCAAGTAAGCTACCGTCTTCTTCCAAGGCAAAATACTTCAAAGGAATTTGCAGCTTTTTCGTGCTAGAAATATAGCGCGCTTTCATGCAGCGCAGGTCTGCCCAGGTTTCGCCCGTAGGTTGGGCAATCGGTTCAATATTGAGCTTGCCTGCCACCACGCTTATGACCTTAATATGCGCTTCGTGTGCCAAGGCCTTAACATCTGCCTTCATGAAGTAATTTACGCAGGCCTGAGGCATGGCACCATGGCGCGCCATAGCTTCATTTTGCAGACGCTTTACTTCTGCGGTAGATTCTGCGCTTGCCACCTTTCGGTACAAAAGGACGCGTTCATCGGTGTCGCGTATATAGTCTTCAGGAATATAGGCATGTTCGGGAACGTTCACCGTAATGTCTGAAAGCGCAGGCGGCAGTACATCTACCACATCGGCCTTACCTTCACGCGTTGCCTGAACGGCAGTTGCAAGCATGCTTGCAAAGAGGTCAAAACCGACGGCACTCATGTTGCCACTTTGTTCGGCGCCCAAAAGCGTACCGGCACCACGAATTTCAAGGTCGCGCATGGCCACCCGCATGCCGCTGCCCAGGTCCTGGTGTTCGTCGATGGCAAGCAAGCGTGCCATGGCTTCTTCGGTAAGATTGACCTGTTCAGGGAATAAAAAGTACGCGTAAGCCTGGCGGTTGCTGCGCCCCACACGGCCCTTGAGCTGGTACATCTGCGCCAATCCAAGACGCTGAGAGTCTTCGATTATAAGCGTGTTGGTATGGGGGTTGTCGATACCACTTTCAATAATGGTGGTAGCTACCAACACGTCGATGGCACCTGCAGCGAAGTCTTCCATGACGCGTTCAAGTTCGTCCTTGCTCATCTGGCCATGGGCTACCGCAACGCGTGCCGTTGGTGCTGCCGCTGAAACGCGCTCGAGAGCGTCATTCATGCTCCGTACGCGGTTGCTCACATAATACACCTGCCCGCCCCGGTGCAATTCGCGCCCAATGGCATCGCTGATTACATCGGGGTCCCATTCGCCCACATGGACCTCTACCGGCAAGCGATCGTCGGGTGGCGTAAGGATAAGACTCATGTCGCGCACGCCCGAAAGGCCCATTTGCATGGTGCGTGGAATGGGCGTCGCCGAAAGGGTGAGCACGTCAATGGATTCACGCAAGTTCTTCAGTTGTTCCTTGTGCCCCACGCCAAAACGCTGCTCTTCGTCGATAATAACCAAGCCTAAGTCATGGGGGTTTACGTCACGCGAAAGCAAACGATGCGTTCCAATTAACACATCGACCTTGCCATCGGCAAAACCTTCAAGAGCTGCAGCCTGCTGCGCGGGCGTGCGAAAACGCGAAAGGACTTCGACTTCAACACCATAGGGCTCAAAACGGTCCGTAAAGGTGGTGTAGTGCTGCTGTGCCAAAATGGTGGTCGGGCACAGCACCATAACCTGTTTGGCGTCCTGAGTAGCCTTAAACGCAGCACGAAGCGCCACTTCAGTTTTGCCAAAGCCGACGTCGCCACAAATAAGCCTATCCATGGGTCGAGCCGCCTGCATGTCTGCCTTTACGTCAGCAATTGCAGCAAGCTGGTCGGGAGTTTCGCTATAGGGAAAATCTTCTTCCATCTGCTTTTGCCACAGCGTGTCAGCAGAAAAAGCAAAACCACGGCTTGCAGCGCGACGTGCATACACATCGACCAGGTCGAAGGCGAGTTTACGCGTGGCCTTACGCGCCTTATTGAGCGCGCGCGACCAGTCGCTCGTATTCAAGCGCGTCAGGCGGGGCGCGCCGCCTTCAGGGCCTACGTAACGCGTTACGCGGTCAAATTGTTCAACTGGCACAAACAGCTTGTCGTCTTCGGCATATTCAAGGAGCAAGTAGTCGCGCTCTACTCCGTCGACATTCCTGCGTGCAAGCTCACGGAAAAACGCCACGCCATGGGAAGCGTGCACTACATAGTCACCGGGTGCATACGGGAAGGTGATATCGGTCACATCAACGCGCTTATGGGACTTAATTGCCCCTGAGCCCTGGGTGTCGGCCAGGCTAATAAGCGCAAGTTTTGCTTTTGGAAGAATAAAACCAATCGGAATATCTACGTCGCTTATGTTTACGACTCCGTGTTTGAGCGGTCCAGCCGCCCCGTCTATAGCATCCAGGTGTTCAACGATGGGAATGCTCCGGTCGACCAGTTCGAGCTTCACTTCTTCTCGTGCCCGCAAATGGGGCGCGCACAGCACTACGGTAAAGCCCGCTTCGACCAAATTACGTAACTTGCCAAATAGTTTTTCTGGGTCGCCAGCTACGTCGGTACGCTTAACGGGCATTTCAGCATCGAGGCTAGCCCCCACGCTCATAATCGACTGGAACATGGCCCGCTGGTTGTTCCCGAAATCAAGCTTGGATGCTTCGAAATAGATCCCGTCAACGGGGATACTAGTACCTTCAGAACGCGCATTCAACTCGTCGGCCGCATGCAAGGCGTCGTCAATAAGTGAGCGTGGTTCAATGAGCACCGTAAGGGCGTCTTCGCCCAAGTAATCCCCCACACCTTCAAGCTTCTTATACAGGTATGGAAGCAAGGCGTCCTCTACACCCTTCGAAGTTCCCGTTTCAAGCTTTTCAAGCATTTCGCGTAAAACAGGGTTCGTTTTGGCAGGATTATGAAGCACGTCACGCGCATGAGCCAAGGCACGCTTAGAAGGACGCAGCTCGCGCACGGGGAAAAGGGCGACTTTTTCAAGTTTCTGGATGGTTTGACCCGTGCTCGGAACTATGCGTCGAATATCGTCGAGTTCGTCGCCGAAGAAATCGAGACGTACCGGGTATGGCAAGTTGCCAGGAAAAATGTCGATGGTACCCGCCTGAGACTTCAAGACGCAGTCGCAGGTCTTCATACTGTTCAACACCACGGGGCAGGCCAAGGCCTTGTTCAAACAATAGCGGCGTAAAGGCTTCGGCACTCTGTGGGGGCAATTTATGCAAAAGAGCCTGAGCTGAAGCAACCACAATAATGTCTTGCGATTGCGTCAAAGCATAGAGCGCTTCAAAGCGTTTTGCCACACACACAGGGTCTTCAGGACGGTCGTCCCAGGGCGTACAGGTCTTCAGGGGGAAATGCAAGACGGACTCTTCACCCACATATGAACGGAGCTGACGAATAAAATCAAGCGCACCAGATTCACCTGGAACAACCACCAACGTAGGCTGCGGCGTACGCACAAAGCGTGCTGCCACCATGAAAGGACGTGCCGACTGAGCAATGCCGCACGTTGCGTCCTCGCCCGCATCAAGCCGCGCCCAAAAAGGCTGCAGGTCTTCGCAGTTTTGAAGCGGATATGTGAGCGCTTCTATGAGCATATGGTGGCAAAGTTCCCTTCTGCGCAGCACAAAGAGCCGCGAAATTGCGGCACCTGGCTCTGTAAGGCGCTCTTGTGCACCCTACACGCCCTTTATTTTAGTACACTAACATGGCAAGAGAAACGGAATCTATGTACAAGGAGTGGCCCATGCCCCGCGAAATAAAGGCAGCAAAGATAGCGCGTGCCGAAGCAATAGAAGAGCGCATGCTTGCCCACTATGGCGAAGGTGAATGTTCGCTCGACTATGAAAACGACCCGTTTCGCCTGGTTTGTGCCGTCGTACTTTCTGCCCAGTGTACCGACGCAGCAGTTAACAAGGTAACGCCTGCCCTCTTTGAAAAATACCCCAGCTGCTATGACCTCGCGCAGGCCAAACTTAAAGATGTCGAAAAGATAATCCACTCTCTGGGCTTTTTCCGCAGCAAGGCTGCCAACCTGGTTAAGCTTTCTCAAATGCTCGTCAGTGACTTTGCGGGTGTCGTGCCCAACGACCTAGAAGAACTCCAAAAGCTTCCTGGCGTGGGGCGCAAGACCGCCAACGTGGTTATGTGCGAAGCATTCCGCAATGCCCAGGGTATCGCGGTCGACACGCACGTCTATCGCATTGCCCACCGGCTGAGGTTTGCGGGCCCTTCGGCCGACACGCCCGACAAAACCGAAAAGGCGCTCCTTAGCATCTATCCTCAAAAGGACTGGCTTTTCATAAACCATCAATGGGTACACTTTGGTCGTGAGTTTTGCCGCGCCCAGCGCCCGCGCTGCGCAGACTGCATTATTGGGGACTTGTGTCCGTCATTTCGTGGTGAAAACCAGGGCTAACGGGCTTATTCGTGCTCCGCTCGACAACTTCCACTCCCCTGTTCACGAGTTCAGCCAATACCAAATCCACCAGATTGGGAAGCGCTTCAGCAACGCGGGGGCTTAGGCCCACCTGAACTTCTTCAGGGAAGGGGTTTTCAACCTGCATGCCAAGGCAAACACCTTCACATTCATAGCCAAGCAAAGCAGCAGAATTAAATAAGTCGGACAGTTTGAGGTCGTGCAAGGACTGCGCCCCGAAACTGCGCTGAGCCATGTCTTTAGGAGAATAGCGAAAGAGCGTGCCCACGGGCTCTTCGGTGCCGTCAACAGCGTCCACCGTCACAATAAGGTCAAAGTCGCGCACGTCATTAATGCGGTCTAAAGTAAGGCACCCCAAATCAAATAGTTCAACATTTTCAGGGAATTCATAGGCCTGCAGCTGCTCGTAGACTGCCACGCCAAGGCCGTCGTCGTACATGAGCTTATTGCCTACGCAAAAAACCGCAATGTGGTCCTGCTTTTTCATGCCTCTATAGTAACAGAGTATATAACGCATGAGAAAAACGCTGTTCGTTAGAACAGCGTAAATAAAGAAAAGGCCCGCGCGAGCGGGCCTTTTCTAAACGGTTATGACAACAACTTCGGATACTCTTTTTCGTCCTTACCAGAAATTGCATGCGTTTCGATGTCGTAGGTGTAGCCACCGTGTTCCCTCTGAAGGAACATAAGCTTAATGAGCGGGATACCACCTTCGGTAATTACCATGTAAAGGTGAATGATAAGGAAGATGATATTCACGATCATCATGGCGTAATGAATGATACGTACATTCATCAGGCCGCCCACCAGGTTAGTAAACGCTTCGCAAATAACCCAGTTCATCGTAGGCCCCCACATAGCAAAGCCAGTGATGGCCATAAAGAGGAACGAGAAGGGCAAGAACATGTAGGCAAGTTTCTGAACAGGATTAAACTTTGCCGTAAGAGGATGCTCCTTCTTCATGAACAGGTAATACTTAAGCCACGGAATAAACTGGTGCCTGTTTTCGGGCTGAGGCAGCCAAGCCTTGATTTCCCTTTCCATTTGGCGCGTACCGGGCGAAGTAGCCGTGCACACAAACAGAGCGAGGAAAATACGAATAAAGAGGTTAATAAGAAGCACGATAGCGGCCGTAATATGAGCGCCACGTGCCATGCCCATAACCATAGGCAACCAGGGGTAATGGATAAAAATACCCGAAATCAAAAGCGTGAGAAAAGCGCCCAAATTAATGTAGTGGAAGATAATAAACGGCAGCGGATGCGCTTCACGGTATTGTGCAAAATGGGCCATCTTACTTCACCCCCCAAGGATTCGTAACGGTTTCAAAATGCTTACCCGTAGACGGCTCGCTAATGTGTACCGCACATGCTGTACAGGGGTCAAAGCTGTGAACCGTACGAAGAGCATTGATCGGCTTTTCGACGTCGTTGACGGGAACACCAATGAGGGACTGCTCCATAGGACCAGGTTCGCCATCGTGGCCGCGCGGAGCAATATTCCAGGTGGTCGGGATAATAATCTGGTAACCCGTAATCCTGCCGTCCTTCACATGTTCAGTGTGATACAGGGCGCCACGCGGTGCTTCCCAGAAGCCCGTGCCGTCGCCGGTCGTGGTGGTAGGATCGCGGAAGAATTCAGAGTCGCCACCCTTCAGAGCTTCAATAAGTTCAGCCACCCATTCCTTCATGAGCGTTGCAACATAGAGGGTTTCAATCTGGCGTGCACCCGTACGACCGAGCGTAGACTGGAGCACGTCAATGCGGCCCGGTACACCCAAGGTAGCAAGCAAGCCGTCGATTTGTTCAACGATGAAGGGAACGCCACGCTTGTATGCAACGAGCAAACGAGACAAGCCACCAGCTTCCATGCACTGACCGTCGTAAGACGGGGACTTGCACCAGCTGTAACGGTCTTCAACGTTGTATTCGGTATAGAGCGGCTTGGTAAGACCTTCGTCGCGCGGGTTGCGCAGTTCTACGTCGTCGGGTTCGTACCAGGAATGGCCCGTGTATTCCTTGATAAGGTCTTCGTTGACGTCTTCGAGAGCCAAACCGTCTTTCAGAACGCCCGCAGGCAGATAACGGTTGTTCATTTCGAAGCTTGCGTCTTCAAATACACCCCAAGCCACATAGCGCTTGCAGCCGCCGCCCCAGTTCAGAGCGTCCTTGTAGAAGGGCACAAGAGCGATGGTGTCCTGGACCATGGTCGAAGAAACCCAGTCATAGAGTTCGTTAACGAGCGACCACAGGTCGTCGAGCTTTTCTTCTGTCGGCACAAACATGGTGCCACCAGGAACCATGGTCATAATATGAGGCATCTTGCCACCAAGCAGGCCAGAAATTTCAGAAGCCTTGGCTTGCATGGTTAATGCTTCAAGGTAGTGCGCCGTGCAAATAAGGTCGAGCTCGGGCGGAAGCTTGTAGCCCTGACCGCCTTCGGAGTCAAACCAGTTACCACTAAAGATTGAAAGCTGCCCATTATTGGCAAATTTCGTGAGGCGCTCTTGCAAGGCCTTCAAGTCGGTATTGGTGGACGTACCAGCAGCAACAGCCAGGTCGTGAGCGTCGGCCGCACTTGCCTTAAGTGCATTGATGGGGTTCACGTAGTCGGGTGCTGCCAAGTTATAGAACCACAAAATGTGGCTGTGAAGGAACTGAGCGCCTTCAAGCAGGTTACGAATAATACGAGCATTGTTAGGAATGGTAATACCCATGGCCTTTTCGCCCGCAATGGAAGCAGACTGGGCATGAGAAACAGGGCACACTCCGCAAATACGCTGTGCAATCATGGCTGCGTCGGCCGGCGTGCGGTCTTCAAGAACCAATTCCATACCGCGGAAACAACCGCCAGAAACCCAAGCGTCGGCAACTACGCCATTTTCGACTTCCATTTCAATGCGAAGGTGGCCTTCAATACGTGTTACCGGGTCAATAGTTGAACGTGTCATTATTCCTGGCCTCCCTTCGATTCTTCGTTTTCTTCTTCAACAGCGTCTTCGGCTTCTTCGGCCGCTTCCACTGCTTCGGCTTCAGTTTCTTCAGGGGCTTCAACTACTTCAGTTTCAGCTTCTTCAACCGGTTCTACGGTTTCAGCCTGAGCTTCTTCTGCGGTGGCTTCGGTAGCTTCTTCAGCTGCTTTGACGCCGCCAGCTACCGCACTTGCGGCCGCAGCTCCGAGTTTTTTGAGCGTGCTTTCGTAGTCGGCCTGTACTCTTTCTTCGAATTCTTCCGCAGAAATAACTTCCTTGGTGCCATCTTCGTGAATGATGGTACGGTCGGCGCCATAATAACCAATAGCTTCATTAGGATGCTTGGCGTCCCATTCACGCTGCGATTCGAAGCGAATGGCACCGTCCAGGCGCTTGGAAGCCTTCATGCCAAAGCCATGAATAATGACTGCAGCGGTAACGATGCCGATAGCTGCAAGACCTATGGTGCGGGGTTGCACTACCCAATTGCCAATGCGCAGGTCGCGATGGCGCTCGTGGAATGAAGCATTCACGTCGACCCAGTTGTGTGACGAGTCCATGGGGTTCGCTTCGCAACAACCAATGCAGGGCGAGCCGGCTTCGACACACCAGCTGCGACGGCGGTTATAGCGCACGATGCCGCAGTTAGCCTTGGTTTGAGGGCCACGGCAACCCATAGCATAGAGGCAGAAGCCCATCTTTTCTTCTTCGCTGCCGAACTTGTAAACAAATTCGCCGTTTTCGAAGTGGCCACGGCGCTGGCAGTTTTCATGAATTGCCTGTTCAAAAATGAGAGCAGGCTTGTTGTCGATATTAAGTTCAGGAAGAACACCCATCATGACCACGTCGACCAAAACAGCAACGAGCCATTCGGGATTGGCGGGACAGCCAGGAATATTAATAACAGGAGTGGTAATGCCGTGCTTGGCCATAAGAGCCTGGCAGCCAATAGCGCCTGCGGGCGTTTTCTTCGAACCCATCCAGCCACCATTAACAGCGCAACTACCCAGAGCAACGACACCGAAGGCATTTTCAGCTGCTTCCAGGAAGGCATTTACACCAGTTTCTTCAGCTACGCGCAAAGCCCAGCCGTCCCAGCCTTCAAGCAGGGCGCCTTCATACACCAGCACGTACTTGCCTGCACACTGCTTAATGGTTTGTGCCTTAGCTTCTTCAACTGAATGGCCGGCAGCAAAGGAAAGGGTTTCGTTGTAGTTACACGAAATCATTTCCAGGACAACTGTTGCAGGGTCGGGTTCGTCAATCTGAGCAAAAGCCTCTGTACAACCTGTGCAGGAAGCACCCTCTATCCAAATGACGGGGAACAAATTACCTTCCGCAGCACCAATGACGGAGTCTTCGATCGCATGGGCTACGTCGGGCACCGTAATATGGGCCAAACCCGTTGCCGCCGCAATGGTTCCGCACAACTGCAAAAACCCGCGACGCGTTACCCCACGCGAAGAAAGCAATTCTTCGAATTCCGTCGAGAGGACCTTCTCGTCCATCTGTGCACCTCCTTATTTACCTTAGCTATCTAAGATCTTGCTATAAATTGTCATATAGTCAGTCGCAATTAAGCAGAAGAAAAAGCTTAACGAGACGTATATGGCGTAAACGGTAAAGAACCCCTCTCTGAAGAAAGGGGTTCACGAATAACGAGTCTAATGACCTCAAAAACTAGTAGTTTTCGCAGCGTACTTCAAAGTAGGCTTGCGGATGAGCGCATACGGGGCACACAATAGGAGCTTCAGTGGCAATGTGGATATGGCCACAGTTGTTGCACTTCCAGGCAACTACGCCGTCGCGCTTAAAGACTTCACCAGCGTTGATGCGTTCAATAAGCTTGCGATAACGCTCTTCATGTTCTTTTTCAACAGCAGCAACGCCGTCAAACAATTCAGCGAGGCTTTCGAAGCCTTCTTCGCGAGCGGTAGCAGCGAATTCAGCATACATGTCTGTCCACTCATAGTTTTCGCCACCAGCGGCGTCGGCAAGGTTTTCCAGCGTCTCGGGCACTGCGCCACCATGAAGCTGCTTGAACCACAGCTTGGCATGTTCTTTTTCATTCTTGGCAGTTTCTTCAAAAATGGCCTGGATTTGTACGTAGCCTTCCTTCTTGGCCTGGCTCGCATAGTACAAATACTTAGTGTGAGCCTGCGATTCACCAGCAAATGCGGTCTGCAAATTCTGCTCAGTTTTGCTTCCTGCAAGTTCCATGGAAGCTCCTTTCTCATGCGTCTGCGAAACGATGTAACCCATTATATGCCCTGCGAGCTAAAAGCTGCTCCAAAAGACAAGAAAATAGGATAATCGTGGAAGATAGTACTAATAATTGGGGTCTATCATGCAGATATTGTCAGTAATTGTGAAAAATCCTTCACATTCAAGCTGTTTGAGTAGGTCGAGCACGGAAGCAGAGTCGAGCTCTTCCCTCCCCGCAGCACGTTCTTCTGTGTTGAGCAAGTCTTCAAGGGCCGCACAGCTAATGCCAGGATGGGCCAGGACTTCACGAAGCAGGAAGGACCGCTTTTGTCGCACACTACCCTCAAAAGCACTTTGGCGCGAATAGGCAGCGGCGCGACGGCTTGGGTTGGGAATTGACTTTTTAAGATGCGCGCCATAGTCAAGGAGTGCGTAATACCAAGCACGCGGCTCTTCCCTACTACAGGTAGCTTCCACCAGTGGGTAGAGCTGCTTGTCACTTACCTTTTCAGCGCCTTCCGCAAAGAAATGGTGAATGAAAACGGCACGGACATTGGTTTCGATATACACCGCAGGCTTTTCATAAGCAAATGCCTGTATACCAGCCGCCGTTGCAGGGCCAACGCCTGGGAGCGCTTCAAGCTCTTGCTGGCTCTGTGGCATGCTGCCTGCATATTCGGCTGCACATATTTCAGCCGAGCGTTTCAAGCTGAGGGCACGGCGGTTATAACCAAGCCCCTGCCAACGCTCAAGAACGTCCGCCGTACTGGCAGCTGCCAAGGCATCGATAGTGGGGAAAGCCTTCATCCAGGCGGGCCAAAACTTAAGCACGCGCGTAACCTGGGTTTGCTGGAGCATGACTTCGGAAACATACACTGCGTACGGGTCGCCAATATAGCGCCAGGGCAAGTCGTTGCGCGCATGGGCCTTCCCCATTTCCCACACAAGCGAAATAAAGGCCTCCCGTTCGAAGGCCTTCAAAGCAGTATTGTTCCCTTTATTGGGCAATGGAAGACTCGGTTTGAAATTGCGCACAGGAAATGGGAGATTTACCTGAAAGCAATTCGTCTATGCTGGCAAGAACATGGGAAGACGTTGCTTCGCGGGCTTCGTCTAGAAACGCCCCATCTGGCGAACCGTCGAAAACATCTTTAAGCGTGATAGACCCGAACAAGGTTTCGAGGGCTTGGTCGGCGGCAATCCACACGCGATTAAAGGTGCAGCCGTCAGAAAGTGAACAGGTTTCGGGGTCGACCGCGCAGGGCGCCACGGTAACGGGGCCTTGCAAGGCACGGAGTACGTCTAGGATGGTCGTGTCGGCAGGGTCAATAGAAAGAGCAAGCCCCCCATGGGCGCCACGTACGGTTTTCACAAAACCTGCGGTAGCCAAGTCGTGCTGGATAGTACGCGCAAAAGCGTAGGGAATTTCTTCTTCTTCAGACACGTCGGCAATCGACACGTAGTCGTCGCCATGACGATAGGCAGAACGCAAAATACGACAGGCGTAGTCACAACGGCGAGTCAGTTCCATTTATTCGTTTCCTTTCAAAAGGTCGTCAACGCTTTCAAGGTCATGACGCAGGCTTTCAACGGCACGTTCTTCAAGTTCCAAATACTCAGCCGAATCGAGGGGCTGATAAGCGGCAATTTTGTTATAGAAGTTGTCGCGAGTAACCGGTACATATGCGCGCTTTTCAACGCTGCTCTTAAAGGCTTCGTCGACCGCTTCGCGTGCCGTCATATAAAGGTCAAAACGCGAAAGGTTGGCCGTCAGGCGAATTAGATCGTCGCTTTTCAGAAGGCGCATGGACGGGTAAAGGCTATAGATGTCTTCGAAAATCGCTGCGCGTTCTTCTTCGTCGGGCAAGGCCAGTTCAAATGCGTCTACCGGGTGAAGCAATTCGGCGAAGAATTCGTCGAGTTCCACATGCGAAGAACAGGTGGCCATAACTTGGACTTCGGGGTTTTCGACCGCCGAACGAATAAACATAACCGCCTCGCGCGCCCCGCGGGAAAGCTGCATATGGTACGGCATGCCTTCCGCTTCTTCGATGGAGTTAGAAAATGGCATACCCCAAATGTCTATGTCTTCAAGCATAAGAATGCCGGGGCCACCAAAGCCGCCACGAATGGGGTTCATCTTAAAGTCGGGCGTGGTCAATATGCAAAGAACGGGGAAACCCATGGGAGTTTCTTCCATGTACATGCGAACCGAAGGCACGCCAATTTCTTTAGACGTAGAAAGCATGAACTGGTTCGCGTCTTCACGCGAAGGCGAACGGAAGAGCAAGGTTTCAAAGGCGGGAAGCGAACTGATGCCATGACGACGGCTGAGCGTATTCATGAATTCGTCGAACTTTTCGTCGCCCGCAAGACCAATACCGCGCTTGTTCATAGCGTCGATGGCATGGTCAAAGCCAATAAGGTCAGCATAGGTAAAGTCTTCGGGATTCTGTGGCGCCCCAGGACCTTCCTGGCCTATTTCCTGCTCAGATGCCTGAGAGGCATGAGGCCATGAAAGCGGGCTCTTAAGGGGCCGAATCTCGTTCTTTCCAACAGAAAGAACCTGAGCAACCACCGCTTCAGGACCTTGGTTTTCCTTAAACGCCCCAATGAAGTCTTCGGAAACCATGTCGGCCATGTCTTGAAGGTCTTCGCGTGAAAAACCAAATTCTTCAAGCTTGTCCAAAGCAAGACGCTGCAACGCTTCGGCGTGTTCAGCCACTTCTTCACTCGTTGAAAATGGTTCGAGCTTTTCAAAAATATGTTCCGCCAAGGCGCGGTCTTTAAGTGTGCAGGCTGCGTCCCAGGCCTTGCGAAGGCCGTCGATGGCAGGCTGGTAGGCACCCGTTCCAATATTTTCAGACGCGTCGAATGCCGCCAAGTATAGATGGCTTGCCTGAGCCAGGTCGCCTTCGGAAAGAGCCTGTTCAGCAAGCTCTAAAATGTTTGAACAAGAGTCGAATAATTCGTCGTTTGAACTTGGTGGGCCAAACGAACCATGGTCTTTTCCAAACATGCAGCCCACCTCCTTAATACTACGTTGATTGACATGCTTTGGGTATCATTTTACCTATTAGTAGGAAATGCACAGGGCAAAATGGCAAAGTTTTCTAATTTGTCATAGTCTAGTCATGCGAACGGTAGATATGGCGCGCCTAAGAGGTGCCAGCAGACTGGTTCCCTACCAGTCAAGAATGGGCCAATTGCAAGAACGGGCCGTGCGTGAAAGAGGCTTGTCGGGAGTCACGGCAAAGGGATGAGCCGCAGCAGCCAAGAGAGCACGGTCGGAATGGTGGTCGCCGTAGGCGTAGGCCAGTTCCCAATTCCCGGGGCCAAAGCGTTCGTCGGCATAGCGCTGGATAACACGAAGCTTTTCTCCCCCTTCAACGGGAAGGCCGTCGACTTGGCGCGTATAGTTTCCAACATGGTCAACTACCATATTGGTGGCCAGGGCGCAGTCGAAGCCATATTCTTCACGCGCGCGGTCCACAATGGCTTGCCAGGAAGCAGAAACTACCATGACGTGGCAGCCTTCGGCCTTGCGCTCACGCATGCTTGCTACCGCCGCGGGGCGCCACCGTGGGCTGACCACTTCGTCGTAGAACAAACGCAGATATTCATCGACGTCGGCCTTGGAACGGCCTTCGAAGGGCCTAAAGACTTTGGCACGCACCGAACTTTCGTTTTGCGGAAGACGGAACTTGTAACGAAGGGCCCACAGGCTAATGTCGAGAGCTTGCTTCACGCTCAGTAAGTCGTCGCGGAACAGATGCTTTACCAACATAACGGGTGAATTACCCGTAATACAGGTACCGTCAAAGTCGTAAACGGCAAGACGCGCCTTGGCGGCGCGCTGAGTTTCAGTTTCTTTAACTGTGCCCTGGGGCGCAGAATCGTTCATCGAGCTAATACCTTCAATCTACCCACTAAATTGAGAATTATACAGTTCGGCATAGAAGCCGCCAAGGGCAAGCAATTCTTCATGGTTGCCCTGCTCAACAATATCGCCATCTTTCATACACAGGATTAGGTCGGCATTACGAATGGTTGAAAGACGGTGCGCTATAACAAAACTGGTACGGTTGCGCATAAGGTTGTCCATGGCTTGCTGAATTATTTCTTCGGTACGCGTGTCGACCGAAGACGTGGCTTCGTCGAGTATAAGCATTCGCTTATTTGCCAAAATAGCACGTGCGATAGTAATAAGCTGGCGCTGGCCTGCACTAATATTGGTGGCATCTTCGTTAATTTCCATGTCGTAACCACCGGGCAGCGTAGTAATGAACCTGTGGGCATGGGCCGCCTTGGCCGCCTCTTCCACCTCTTCGTCGCTCGCATCCAAATTGCCATAGCGAATATTTTCACGAATGCTTCCATTGAATAACCAGGTTTCCTGCAAGACCATGGCAAAGAGACTGCGTAATTCAGAGCGATCGAAGTCACGAATGTCGGTACCGTCTATGCGAATAGCACCGCTGTCTACGTCGTAGAAGCGCATGAGGAGTTTCACCATGGTGGTCTTCCCCGCCCCCGTCTTGCCCACCAGGGCTACCGTCTGGCCGGGTTCAACCTTGGCATTGAAGTCTTTGATAACCGGCTTGTCTGCTTCATACCCGAAGCGTACGTGGTCGAATTCAACCTTGCCTTCAACCTTACTTATGTGAGCGTTGGCCTGGGGGTCTGCAATTTCGTCTTCGTCCAGGAAGTTGAATACACGTTCAGCAGCAGCGGCCATGGACTGGAGCACATTGGCTACCTGGCTTAACTGCTGGATGGGGCGCGTAAATTCACGCACATACTGAATGAATGCCTGAATGTCGCCCACGGTAATAACCCTTTGTAAGGCGAGCGCGCCGCCCAGCACGGCAACGAGGACATAGCCAGCATTCGTAATAAAATTCATGATGGGCATCATGAGCGACGTAATGAATTGCGACTTCCACGCTGCATTATAAAGAGCCTTGTTCGCGCCCGTGAAGCCCTCTATGCTCTTCGCTTCCTGGCAGAAGGCACGCACAACCACATGCCCCGAAAAGGTTTCTTCAACTGTGCCGTTAATCTTGCCCAGCATTTCCTGCTGCGAACGGTAATACTTTTGGCTCTTCTTCACCACGAATTGCACCAGGACGAAGGTGACAGGAATCATGACAAGGCTTACCAGTGTCAGCAAAGGCGAAATGGCCATCATCATGATGAAGACGCCGACAAGCGTGATGATAGAGGTAACCAGGGTTGTAAGGCTTTGCGCAAGGGTCTGGCCAAGGGTGTCCACGTCGTTGGTTATACGCGAAAGAACGTCACCCGTTGAAGTTCGTTCGAAATAAGCAAAGGGCATACGGTCTATCTTTGCTTCAATATCGCGGCGCAAGGAATAACAAACCTTCTGGGAAACGCCCGCCATTATCCACGACTGAATAAAACCACAGAAGGCTGAAATGCCATAGAGGCTTAAGGTCATTATCAAGATAGTAGCAATACGGTTAAAGTCGATACCACCCGTGCCTGCCATGCGCGCTGCTGAACCTTCAAAGAGTTCGGTCGTTGCAAGTGAAAGAACCTTGGGTCCAATTACGTTGAACAGAGTTGAAGCGATGGCAAATATAGCCACAACTACCAGGTGAACCCTAAACGGAGCCAAGTATGCCCAGACCTTACGAATGGTCCCCTTGAAGTCCATGGGCTTGTCGAGGCCCATACGAGCAGCTTGTGAAGGGTGGCCCCCACCCATATTGGCACGTGGAGCTGGTGCGGCGCTCATGCGGCACCACCCCCGAGTTCTAATTCGGAAAGCTGGGACTGGGCGATTTCCTTATAGACCGTGCAAGACTCAAGCAGTTCCGCATGCGTACCCTGCCCCACAACGCGCCCACCGTCCAGAACAATAATATTGTCGCAGTCGCGGATGGTTGCCACACGCTGAGCCACGATCAAAACCGTTTTACCCGCTAAGTCTTCACGAAGCGAACGACGCAGAGCCGCATCCGTCGCATAGTCAAGAGCGCTAAAACTGTCGTCGAAGAGGAAAGCACGCGCTTCTGGCTGGGCTAAGGCACGCGCGATAGCCAAACGCTGGCGCTGCCCACCGGAAACATTGGTGCCACCCTGGCTTAGTTCAAAGGAAAGGCCGCCTTCTTTTTCACTAATGAAGTCCATAGCCTGAGCCGTTTGCGCAATGCGCTCCATGCCAACTTCGTCGATGCCTTCGTGCGCATAGCCAATGGTTTCGGCTATCGGCCCACTGAACAAATATGAATGCTGGGGCACATAGCCAAACTGCTTATGAAGGGCCCGCTGGCTTACCTGACGCACGTCGACGCCGTCTACGCGCACGGCGCCAGAACAGACGTCATAGAAACGCATGAGAAGCTTAAGGACCGTTGTTTTGCCCGAGCCAGTCGCCCCCACGATGGCGGTCGAAGAACCAGGAGCAATAGTAAAACTCACGTCGCCGAGGACGGGTTCAGAGGCGTCGTCATAGGCAAAAGTTACCTGGTCGAATTCAATAGCTGCACCACCCGTTGTGGGCAAGGCGTCGTCCTGGGGTGTTTCGGGGTCCTGAATTGAAGAATGGCATGCCAAAACTTCGTCAATACGGGCTGCCGAAATATCGGCACGAGGAAGCATGATGGCCACCATGGACATCATCATGAAGCTCGTAATAATAACGGTCGCATAGTTAATGAAGGCGATCATTTCACCCGTTTGCATAACGCCCGCATCGATGTAGCCCGCTGCCGTCCACACGATTAAGGCCGACACGCCATTCATGACCAGCTGGACCACAGGCATCATGATAGTCATGGTACGTGTGGTAAAAAGCTGGGTACGCATAAGCTTTGTGCTTGCTTCGTCGAAGCGCTTCTTTTCGTAGTCCTGGCGGTTAAAAGCTCGTATAACAGGAAGGCCGGTAATAATTTCACGGGCGACAAGATTCACCTTGTCGATAAGGGTCTGCATGATTTTGAACTTGGGCATGGCAATGGCCATAAGCGTGCCAATGCTTGCAATAACCACCACGATGGCGAGGACGATAATCCAACTCATGGAAACGTCGGTCGAAAGCACCATGATAATGCCGCCGATGGCCATCATGGGCGCAAAGAGCACCATACGCATGGCTATCATGCACGTTTGTTGAATTTGCTGAACGTCGTTGGTGGAACGTGTAATCAACGAAGCGGCTGAAAAGTGCTGGACTTCTGCGTCGGAAAAGGAAACGACGCGTTCGAAAAGGCGCTGGCGCAGATCGTGGGCAATGGTGGCGGCCGTGCGCGAAGCAAGGAAAGAAATGGCAATGGCCGCAAGAGCACCAAGGGCGGTTATGCCAAGCATTTGCGCTCCCACGCTCAAAAGATAGTTCAGCTGGGTTTGCTGCGGGTCGAAGCCAAGGGTCGAATAATCCTGGTTCGCAATAGCGCGCGCAAATTGCTCCGCCTGGCCTTCGCTAATGTCTTCGATACCAAACTGGAGAATGCCAACGTCGACAATGCCGGCAGTGTAGCGCGGTAAAGCGAGGTCACAAAAAGCTTGTATAAGCAGGAGCACCACAATAACCAAAATGGTGCGCCAATGGGCTGCTAGGTACTTAAAAACTCTCATATCAATACTATTTTACTGTTCGAAAGGCTGCTCTTTAGCACGAGGATGAGCATTTAGGTATTCTTCACGAATGTGGCTACGTTGCACATGAGTATAAATTTGCGTCGTAGAAATATCTGAATGGCCCAACATGTCCTGGATAATGCGCAGGTCAGCTCCACCTTCGAGCATGTGGGTCGCGCAGGAATGACGCAAGGAATGCGGGTGAAGGTTTTTCACGCCAATAGAAAGGCCCGCCGCCTGCACCATCTTAAAAACGCTTTGGCGCGAAAGGCGCCCCCCGCGGCTGTTCAGGAACACAGCCGAAGAAGCAGCTCCCTTTACCAAGCTAGGGCGTCCCTCTTCTAAATAACGCCTCGTGGCACGTTCAGCCGCACCAGAAAAGGGCACGATACGTTCCTTGCCGCCCTTGCCAAAGACGATAATGAAGCCTTCGTGTGAATCCAAGCGGTCGATGTCGAGGCCGCAAAGTTCACTGACGCGCAAACCGCAACCATAAAGCATTTCCAAAATCGCCCGATCGCGCAGCTTTAAAGGGTCGTCGCCCGTTATGCCGTCTATGAGCCGCGAAACCTGTTCAACGGAAAGTACATCGGGAAGGTTCTGGGCCTTACGGGGAAGCGTAATAGACGACGTGGGGTTTTCTTCGCAAAAGTTTTCTCGGACCAAAAACTTGTGAAAACTTTTCAGGCAAGAAATGGCACGCGCCAAACTCGAAGGTGCGTAATTCTTTTCGTTAAGGAGGTATTCTTCAAACTCAATAATGTCTGAACGGCGAACGTCGCGAAAGGAAGTAAGCGGTGCGCGACTAAAACCAAGCTCAGGATGGGACAAGAAGTCGTAGTAGTATTCCAGGTCATGCGCATAGGCCTTAACGGTCAAAGGCGAAGACCCACGCTCCACGCTTAAATGCGACAAGTATTCGTTAATCATGTCTTCCATGGGACAATTGTCTCACGAATCTTCACAAAGAAGAAACAACTCTTAAGCAAAAATGCCGCTATAATCGAAAAGGGCAGCCAAAATTGTAGCCCCTGGAACGAACCATTAATAACAATACAGGGGCAGGCATGAAACAAGGTTTTGACAACGCGAAGTATATTGAACTTCAAGCTGCACACATCCAGCAACGCATCGAACAATTTGGCGGCAAACTCTACCTGGAGTTTGGCGGAAAGATTTTTGACGACTACCATGCCGCACGTGTCCTGCCCGGCTTTGAGCCAGACTCGAAAATTCGTATGCTCAAAAGTATTGCCGACGACGTTGAAATCATTGTGGTAGTCAATGCGAACCATATTGAAAAGAGCAAGGTACGCGGCGACCTCGGCATAACCTACGACCAGGACGTGCTGCGCCTTATGGACATCTTCCGTAACCTGGGCTTTTATGCAAGCGCTGTGGTCATAACCCAATACGCAGCCCAGCCCGACGCCGACGCCTTCCGCCACCGCCTCGACGAACTGGGCATCAAGAGCTACTTGCATTACACCATTGCAGGCTACCCAACCGACATTGAACATATTGTTTCCGAAGAAGGCTATGGCAAAAATGAATTCGTAGAAACCACGCGCCCCTTGGTGGTAGTAACAGCGCCTGGCCCTGGTTCGGGCAAGATGGCAACCTGCCTTTCCCAGCTCTACCACGAACACAAGCGTGGTGTAGCAGCGGGCTATGCCAAATATGAAACCTTCCCTGTGTGGAACCTTCCGCTGCGCCACCCCGTCAATGTGGCTTATGAAGCCGCCACGGCCGACCTGGACGACAGCAATGCTATCGACCCCTTCCACCTGGAAGCCTATGGCGAAACAACCGTTAATTACAACCGAGATATTGAAATCTTCCCCGTGCTGAAGAATATGATGGAGCGCATCCTGGGTGAAAGCCCCTATGCCAGCCCCACCGACATGGGGGTCAATATGGCAGGCAACGCCATCGTAGACGACGCTGCGGTCTGTGAAGCGGCAACCATGGAAGTCGTACGGCGCTATTTCCATGCCGCCGTCAATGCCAAACGCACGGGCACGGGTGAAGACCAAGTTGAAAAGCTTGAATTCCTCATGCAGCAGGTGGACGCCACGCCCAACCAGTCCCCCGCACGAAGCGCAGCACTTCTCAAGGAAGAAGCAACGGGTAACCCTGCAGCTGCCATGGTCTTGCCCGACGGCACCGTAGTTACGGGTAAGACGTCAACCTTGCTAGGCTGCGCGTCTTCCCTGCTTATGAATGCACTGAAGGCCTTGGCGGGTGTGGGCGACGTTGACGTGATTACCGACGCGGTCATCGAACCCATCTGCCATCTAAAGACCGACCACCTCCACCACCGCAACCCGCGCCTTCATTCAGATGAAACTCTCATTGCGCTTTCCATTAGTTCAGCGACGGACCCACTCGCCGCGCAAATCCTTGACTGCGCCGACCAGCTTCGTGGCTGCGACGCCTTCTTCAGCGTAATAATTGGGCCCACCGACGAACGCATTTACAAAGCGCTCGGGATCAACGTATGCTGCGAGCCTAAATACGAACTCCAGCGCTACTATCATAAGTAGCTAGATATTTTCTGGTAGAGCTAAATCGCGACCAGTTATGTGCTTGCTGGTAGTGCTAAAAGCGATGTCGTGAGTTCAAATATCGCAATTTTCGCTGTTGCCGAAAATTGCACTTAACTAAGTGAACGAGCGTCAAGCGAGAGCGCATGGTAAACAAGCCTAAATGGCTTGTTTAGTACAAACTAGGCGACCGAGAGGGAGCATGCAGCTCAGCGAAGCTGAGCGCATAGCCCAGTGAATTGTTTTCACGAACAGCGGAAGCGGTCGCGATTTAGCACTACCAGCATGCATATACCTCTCTTTGTTACTTAACGCATAAAGCGGGCGAGGATGTTGTTGACGACACTCATTTCTTCGATGCGAAGAAGCTTTGCAGCAACGAAAAACACGGCAAGGCCCGCAATCCCCCCTACGCATATTTCCAAAATGGCATACGCGGTATTAATGGAATTGAAGGGCAGCAAGGCCGAAACCAGCAAGGCCGTAAACATGCTTGCAACGGCAGCGATCACGGACTTCACCGAAACGACGAGCAAACTCTTGAGTTCGATAGCGCCCACCATACGTTGCAAAAGCACGAGCGAAAGTACGGCACCAAGCAGGTAGTAAGAAATGTCGGCGAGTGGAATGCCAATAATGCCAAGGACTTCCGGCCTGCTTAATAAGGCATAGAGGGCAATCTGGACCACCACAAGGACGCAGTTCAAAATGGCAAAGGGCATGAAACGGTGGATGCTCGCAAAGGTGTTATACATGTACATATAGACCGCATACAGGGGAAGCCCGAGCACCCAAATCCGCAAAACGTCGGCAACCCGCACCACGTCGTCTGCAGTAAAGGCGCCTGCACGGAACACGCCAATAATGGGGTCGCACAAGCCATACATAAGCCCCGCAAGCGGAATAATCAAGAACAAAGTGCCACGTAGCCCACGTGTGACATAACGGCGCAGGGAGTCCCAGTCTTCTTTGGCGACCGCGTGGCTCTGTTCGGTAAACATGGCACGTGAAAGGCTCACCGCCACCACGCCATAGGGAAGTTGGAACCACATCCACGCATAGGACAGCATGGACGGGCCTTCGTCGCCCGAAAGCAGGCTGAAGGCATTCCGGCAGCTGAAGGCGACGAGGTTACCCACGATGAAAATGAGCGTGGGAATGGCAATGTGAAGCGTTCTGACCAAGGCAGGATCGCGGAAGTCAAGAACGCGCTGCCAGCTGAAACCAACCTTGCGTAAGGCGGGAATCTGAATAACAAATTGAACTGCTACGCCAAGCGTGGTCAAAACCGCCAAGACCAAAATAGCCAAGTCAGGGTTGGAAGTGCTCAAAGGAACGTAGGCAAAAAAGCCAATAATGACGCACACGTTATTCAATGCGGGTGCAATTGACGTAAGGAAATACGAACGCTGCGAATTCAAAATACCGGTAATAACCCCGCCTAGCCCATAGAACAAGAGCTGTATGGCGAAAATCTGGAAGAAACGCGTTGCGATCGTGGCCACTTCCCCACTTTGGTCGACGGTAAAGGTCTGCGTAAACACAATGGGGCCCGCAAAGGCGATGCATAACAAGGAAAGTATGCCCAGGAGCACCAAGCATATGTTGAGGATGTTTGACCCAAAGCGATTAAAGCCATCCTGCCCTTTCCGCTCCAATTCTTGGACCAGAACAGGCAAAAAAGCCGCTGCAAGCAGCCCGCCAGCCACCAGGTCATAGATGACATTAGGAAGATTGTTTGCCACCTGGTACGCCGAAGTGAGCAAGGTGTTACCAAGAGCAAAAGCCATGGCCCAAGTGCGAATAAGGCCCGTCACACGCGAAATAAGCGTGGCAAGCGTCATGCCGGCCGTGCTTTTTACCACCGAACGTTCTAGGTCCTGCGCAGTGCCTTCGCCTTGCACAGGGGCTTTTTCATCTAGTGGCTTTGTTTGATATTCTGTTTGCTCTTCGTCCAAATCTGCCTCGATTAGCGGTATAAACGACATGAAATAGTATACTTGAAAGCAAGTTTGTGCAGGTAATCCCTTGAAAGGCTACACGCATGCATATTCTTATAGCGCGAAACAGCAGCAACGCCCAGGCTAATGAAGCAGCCTTGGTCTTAGGTGCTTACCTAAGTTCTGAAGGAATAAGCTACGATTCTATCGATTCGCTTGAACCCGTCCAATTTACCGCTGACGACTATGACATGGTCGTAGCCCTTGGCGGTGATGGTACCATCCTGCGCACCGCGCACCTGGTGGGCGAAGAAGCTATTCCAATCCTTGGCATTAACTATGGGCATTTGGGCTTTTTGACCAATTCAACCAGCGACGGAGTGGTGGCTGCCATGGCTGCCGCCCTTGCCGGTGAAACTATCCGCGAAGAGCGAACCAATCTGCGCATCGACGTCAAGATTGACGGCGACGAAGACGAAGACTTCGAAGCGCGCTTTCACGGGCCCTTCGACAACAATTCAAACCGCATGTTCTTTGCCCTGAACGAAGCGGCAATCACCCGTGGTTCTGCCGGTAAAGTCATCGACTTTGGTATTGAAGTTTCGGGTTCTTCGGTTGCTAATATGCGCGGCGACGGCCTGGTGGTGGCAACAGCAACAGGCTCGACCGCCTATGCCCTTTCTGCTGGCGGGCCTTTGGTGGCACCTGGCTTCAAAGGTTTAATCATGGTTCCGCTTGCGCCCCATACGCTTATCGCGCGTGCCATTCTTACCGACCCGAATGACATTATCGAAATAATTATGGGTGACAATTCTTCAACCCGTGAAGCTGAACTCTTTATGGACGGGAATCGCATTCAGTTCGAAGCGCCCATGCACCGCCTCCGCATACGCCGCGGCGAAGTGCCCACGACGCTTTTGCGCTTCAACCGTGCGCCCTTCTACAAGCACATTAGTGAAACCTTCTTTAAGTTCTAGAACGAAGAGCAGGTCCTGAAACCGCGACCGCTTCCATTATAGAGTGGAAGGTAATGGCTTGCCCTAGTCGTTAACGGGGCGCCTGTGGTCGGGCTCGGTGGTCAAGATAATGGGGCCATCTTCGGTAATAGCAACCATCTTTTCGAAATGCGCAGAAGGCAGGCCGTCTGCGGTGTAAACAATCCAACCGTCGTCACCCTGACGTGTTTTATAGGTACCCATATTAATCATGGGCTCAATGGCAAAAACCATGCCCACTTCCAAAGGCATCCTGTTGGTACGAATAAAGTAGTTAGGCACGTTTGGGTCTTCATGCATGCTCCGACCCACGCCATGGCCCACGTATTCACGGACCACACCGAAGCCATTGTTTTCAGCGATAGTTTGCACGGCACGTCCTATGTCGTTTAAGCGGTTACCTTCCTGCATAGCGTCGAGGCCCGCCCACATGCATTGCTCGGTCACTTCGAGCAGCTTTTGCTTTTCGGGGCTGATGGACCCAACGGCAAAGGTCCAGGCATTGTCGCCCACCCAGCCGTCCACAATGGCGCCGGTATCAATGGAAATGATGTCGCCTTCTTGCAGGATAACGTCGGCACTTGGGATGCCGTGCACAATGGCGTCGTTCACGGAAGCACAAATGGAGCCTGGGAAGCCCATATAGCCCTTAAAGGCAGGCACGCCCCCTTCAAGTCGTATGAGCATTTCACACATGCGGTCGAGTTCAAGAGTGGAAATACCCGGTTCAACACGAGCACCCACTTCGCGCAGTACTTTCGCAGAAACGCGACCCGCTTCTTTCATTGCTTCAATTTCAGCTTTGCTTTTCTTTATAACAGCCATTCATGCCTTCTTTCGTTTACTGAAAGTGTACCACTAAGCAAGTTTGAAAGAGTTAACATCCATAAGAACAGGTTCGAATCCTGCAGGCCATTATAAAAAGAAAACCCCTAAACTCCTCGGTCGCCCATGGTGAAACAGCGAGCGCGCATCTGGTGAGCGCAATAAGCCCGCTCCTAGCGCAGCGCTGTACTTCGTACGCGCAAGCGAAGGTAGGGCTTAGGGTGCCACCAGATACGCGCGCAGCGTCAGGACGTATGGTATGAAAAAACGCCGTTCGGCAGAACGGCGTAATTTGAATGGCTGGGCCAGCAGGATTCGAACCTACATAGCTGGCACCAAAAACCAGAGTCCTGCCATTGGACGATGGCCCAGCATGAAAATAGATTTTACCATAGGTAGCCTACACGTCAGCGAAAACCCTCAGCACAAAACTATAGCCCCGCCTTTTCTTTGAAGTGTACTTTGGTACACGAAAAGAAAAAGAAGGGGCTAGAGTAAAGCGCTGTGGGTTTGCAGCGTCGACACTGCCGTCTGCCGTTAGGCAGACGGTTCAACAGTTTCAGTGTAGGCGCGGTTAACGCTGCTGTCTACCGGGATACCAACACCCATGGTAGAAGCAACTGTCACGCTCTTAACATAACGGCCCTTGGCTGCTGCGGGCTTTACACGCAGGATTTCGTCATAGACAACACCATAGTTTTCAGCCAGCTGTTCAGCCGTAAAGCTCGTCTTGCCAAGTACCACATGGCAAATACCAAAACGGTCGGCGCGATATTCAACCTTACCACCCTTGAGGTCTGCGATAGCCTTTTCCACGTCGGTGGTAACAGTACCCAGCTTGGGGTTAGGCATGAGGCCACGCGTACCCAGAATCTTGCCCAACTTACCAACCTTGGGCATTTGGTCGGGCGTAGCAACGGTAGCGTCGAAGTCAAGCATACCGTTTTGAATGTCCTGAATAAGGTCGTCGGAACCAACGATGTCGGCGCCGGCAGCTTCAGCAGCCTTGGCAGCGTCGCCTTCAGCAAACACAGCAACACGTACCGTCTTACCACTGCCATTGGGCAGGCTAATCATGCCACGGAGTTGCTGGTCGGCCTGGCGCGTGTCGATACCCAGGCGGAAGTGGCCTTCAACCGTTTCGTCGAAGTTAGCGGAAGAGATTTCCTTCATGAGGGTAAAAGCCTCGATGGGAGCATACAGCTTGCCCTCTTCGATCTTTTCTACCGCAGCCTTCTGCTTCTTTGTCATTTTTGCCATTTAAATCATCCTTTCGTGGTGCTAACGGGCGTGCGCCCTCCCACCTTAAAGTTCGCGCACCTTACGCGAACACATAAACTATTCAGCAGCCTCTTCTTCGGCAGCACCAGCATCATCCTGAGCAGGAGCAGGTGCAGCAGCCATTTCAGCTTCTTCTGCACTCTTGCCAGAAAGCAGAGCAGCAAGCTTCTTGGTAATGACGTATTCTGTCTTAGGTGCGCGACCTTCAATGGTAACACCCATGGAACGAGCCGTACCAGCCACAATTTCCATCGCGGCTTCAATGGTGTTAGCGTTCAGGTCCGGCATCTTCACTTCAGCGATTTCGCGCAGCTGCTGTTCAGTCAGCTGGCCAACCTTCTTAACATGAGGAATGCCAGAACCGCTGTTCAGACGCAGCTTTTCCTTAATAAGAACTGCCGCCGGAGGCGTCTTGCAAATAAAGCTGAAGGACTTGTCTTCATACACGGTAATTTCAACCGGGATGATGGTGTTACCCTTGTCCTTGGTTTCAGCGTTAAACGCCTGGCAGAACTGCATAATGTTGACGCCCTGGGCACCAAGTGCTGGGCCAACAGGGGGTGCAGGGTTTGCCTGCCCTGCCTGGATTTGCAACTTAATAAAACCAGTTGCCTTCTTATCAGCCATGAGAATTGCTCCTAAAACTCATCTTTTTACTATTCAACAAGCACTTTCTTTTGTCGTGAGAAGCCCCGAGTCCACGCGGGCACGACAAGAACGTGCACTGTTTTCAAACTATACGCGCCTGCAGCTTCACTCACAGACGCAGCGCACTAAATGCGCGCCACTTGGTCAAAGCCAAGTTCAACGGGCGTTTCGCGCCCAAAGATGGAAACGAGCACCTTCACCTTATTGGCTTCTGGTGTCACTTCCGAAACCACACCATCGAAGTCGGCCAAAGGCCCGGAAACTACCTTCACGGACTGGCCCACTTCCAAATTGGTTGCGGTCTTGCGCGGAGCTTCGTGGCTCGTACGCTTCATAATCTTGTTGTATTCGTCGCGGGTAAGCGGTTCGGGCTTACCTTGGGCGCCCACAAAACCGGTAACACCGGGTGTGTTGCGCACAGCAGCCCAACTACGGTCGTCCAGTTCCATGCGAACGAGCACATAGCCTGGGAAAACCTTCTTTTCGCTTTCAACACGACGGCCACCGTCTTTAATTTCAGTAACCGTTTCGGTAGGAATCTCGATAGCAAACACGTTGTTTTCAAGC
Source organism: uncultured Coriobacteriaceae bacterium (assembly GCA_902768975.1). Lineage (GTDB taxonomy): Bacteria > Actinomycetota > Coriobacteriia > Coriobacteriales > Eggerthellaceae > CACXMZ01. The sequence continues at coordinate 79,017 of CACXMZ010000005.1, read as the reverse complement.
CCCATAGTTTCAATGCGGCTTTCAAGATTCTTCTTTACCTTGTTTTCATACCCTGAATAGGTATGAAGAACATACCACTTGCGCGCCATAACTTATGCCCCCGTAGAATTGATAGAGTCGATAAGAATGAGCAGCTGCGGGAAGATGTTGTCCAAAATGAACACAAATACGCCGAAGAACAGCAGAGCGCCTACCACCACGCCGCTCCAACGAATAACGTCGGTACGGGTTGGCCAGGTAACACGCTTCATTTCGCTGCGCACACCCTTCAGGAAGGTTACTATCGAACTTTCCTTCTTGGGCTTTTGTGCAGCAGAACTGCTCTTAGTCAGCGCAGGTTCAGTCGTGCTTTCCTTGGAAAGGATCTTCTTGGCAGCACTCACAGAAGACTTTTCAGATTCTTCTACACCTTCTGCAGATTCAACTACTTCTTCAACCGCTTCGCGCTTTTCAGCACGTCTTGCGGAAGCTTTCGCCCTCTGCGTTTTTGACTTCTTTGCCATCTCTTACCTTCTCAAATCAAAACAAATCGTAGGTACTTATAACGCCAAGCAAGCAGCTCATATAAGCTGCTTGACCTCAAACAAGCTGGCAGGCCAGGAAGGACTTGAACCCTCAACTTCCGGTTTTGGAGACCGGCGCTCTACCAATTGAACTACTGGCCTGTATACCTTACAAACAACTCCTAACGGGTTTCCCTATGAAGGGTATGATGCCCGCACCACTTGCAGTACTTCTTCAGTTCCACGCGGTCCGGCGTCGTCTGCTTGTTCTTTTTGGTCGTATAGTTGCGGCGCTTGCATTCTGTGCACGCCAAAGTGACCAAAGTTCGCATCTTTTATTACTCCTAGTTTCATTCCATTTCAGCTGTGAAATACATACGTTTAAGCGCGCGAAGCGGGGCTGGCACAGGAGCGCCAACCCCGCGTTCATTACAAAGTGTGCGTTATTCGATGATCGTGGTAACGCGGCCAGAGCCTACCGTGCGGCCACCCTCGCGGATAGCGAACTTCAGGCCCTCTTCCATGGCGATGGGGTGGATAAGCTCGGCGGTGATTTCTACGTTGTCGCCAGGCATAACCATCTCGGTGCCTTCAGGAAGGTGTGCAACACCGGTGATGTCGGTGGTGCGGAAGTAGAACTGAGGACGATAGCCATCGAAGAATGGGGTGTGGCGACCGCCTTCGTCCTTGGTAAGAACGTAAACCTGGCCGGTGAACTTGGTGTGCGGGGTAACGCTACCCGGCTTGCAAAGTACCTGGCCACGTACGATTTCTTCGCGCTTGATGCCGCGGAGCAGACAACCGATGTTGTCGCCAGCTTCGGCTTCGTCAAGCAGCTTGCGGAACATTTCGACGCCGGTGCAAACGGTCTTCTGGGTTTCCTTGATACCAACGATTTCCAGTTCGTCGTTTACATGCAGCACGCCACGCTCCACACGGCCAGTAGCAACGGTGCCGCGGCCGGTAATGGTCATGGTGTCTTCAACAGCCATCAGGAAGGGCTTGTCGGTGTCGCGCTCCGGAGTAGGAATCCAGGAGTCGACAGCGTCCATGAGCTGCCAGATAGCGTCCTGAGCAGCCTTGTCGCCTTCGAGAACTGCCAGAGCAGAACCGCGGATAATCGGGGTGTCGTCTCCGGGGAATTCGTAGGAATTCAGCAGTTCGCGGATTTCCATTTCAACCAGTTCGATGAGTTCTTCGTCTTCAACCTGGTCGATCTTGTTCAGGAAGACCACGATGTAGGGCACGCCTACCTGGCGAGCGAGCAGGATGTGTTCGCGGGTCTGAGCCATAGGACCGTCAGAAGCGGCGATAACCAGAATGGCACCGTCCATCTGAGCAGCACCGGTGATCATATTCTTAACATAGTCAGCGTGACCGGGGCAGTCTACGTGAGCATAGTGACGAGTGTCGGTTTCATACTCAACGTGAGCGATGGAGATCGTGATACCACGTTCGCGCTCTTCAGGAGCCTTGTCGATGTTTTCAAATGCCGTAAAGTCAGCATTCGCAGAACCGTGAGAACCGTCGTTTTCAGACAGGGTCTTGGTGATTGCAGCGGTGAGCGTCGTCTTGCCATGGTCAACGTGACCGATGGTGCCGATATTCACATGCGGCTTAGTACGCTCAAACTTTTCCTTGGACATACTATCCTCCTTACATGAATGCGCCTTGTTCGGCGCATACAAAAATAGAAACAAAGTTGCATTGCCACCAGGGGCAATGAGAATTTTCAAATGGTAGCGGCGACTGGATTTGAACCAGTGACGCCACGGGTATGAACCGTGTGCTCTGACCAACTGAGCTACGCCGCCATAAAGGTGGAGCCCGCGACCGGACTTGAACCGGTGACCTCTTCGTTACCAACGAAGTGCTCTACCGACTGAGCTACACGGGCGTGGGTGGTGGGAGCGCTAGGATTCGAACCTAGGTAGGCATAGCCAACGGGTTTACAGCCCGTCCCCTTTAGCCACTCGGGCACACTCCCATAGTTAGTGCTTAAACGTCATGTATTTTTCAAGCTGCCTGCCCCCTGTAAAACAAGTTGTTTCAACAGGTGAGCAGAGTGATAATACGCGAGTGTCGCACCTCTGTCAATTGCTTACACGCCCCCGGGCGTTTCTACATTATTTCTCCCCTTTTCGCTCATGACGTGGACAAACGGGCTTTGAAAGCCGCTTAAGGCCTTCTTCCCTCCATTTAATGGACAAATGCGAAGTTTTTAAACTCACAAAAAACCTAAAGCACAAACTATGGCTATAATGTTTCATTACGCTTTAGCACGCAAAAGTGCTGCAGAACGAAATGCTTATTATGCAAGGGGGATACATGCAATCAGGCGACGCAATGGTGGTACTTGCCATACTTATCTACTTTATTGTGGTTCTAACCATCGGCTTTATTTACGCAAAGCGCTCAAATTCTTCAACTTCAGAATACTTCCTCGGCGGGCGCAAGGTGGGCCCCTGGTTTACCGCCCTTTCCGCCGAAGCGTCCGACATGAGCGGCTACCTGCTCATGGGTCTTCCCGGCCTCGCCTACTTCTGTGGCGCTTCCGACGTAGGCTGGACAGCCATTGGCTTGGCCATAGGCACCTACCTTAATTGGCTCCTGGTTGCCAAGCGCCTGCGCCGCTATTCGGTAAAAGCCAACGACTCCATTACCCTCCCTGCGTTTTATTCAAACCGCTTCCACGACCGCAAGAACGTCATTGGCACGATTGCTGCCATCATTATTCTTATCTTCTTCTGCGTGTACTGCGGCAGCTGCTTTGTAACCTGCGGGCGCCTGTTTAACAGTCTGTTCGGCTGGGACTATTCCATCATGATGGTCTTTGGCGCCATGATTGTATTCCTCTACACCATGGTAGGTGGCTACCTTTCCGTTGTGGCAACCGACTTTGTACAGGGCACGCTCATGTTCTTTGCACTGATTATTGTTGTCCTAGGTTCCATTACCATGGCAAGCGGCATGGGCAATATGGCCGAATTCCTCTCCGACATCCCCGGCTTCCTTTCCATGACTTCCATGGCGGTTCCTGCCATGGGCGAAGACGGCATGCAAATAGTCCAGAACGGCCAGCCCCTCTTCGACGTGCCTGCTGAATATGGTTTGCTTACGGTTATCTCTACCATGAGCTGGGGCCTGGGTTACTTCGGTATGCCCCAGGTGCTCGTGCGCTTCATGGGCATTCGCTCTGACGAAGAAGTACGCCAGTCGCGCATTATCGCCATCGTTTGGGTAGTTATTTCTATGTTTGCTGCAGTAATGATTGGTATTATTGGCCGCTACATTATTCCTGCCCAGCTGCTTACCCAGTCTTCGGCTGAAACCATCTTTATCGTGCTTTCGCAGATGATGCTGCCAAGCCTCTTGTGCGGCTTGGTGGTTTCAGGCATTCTGGCTGCTTCCATGTCTTCGGCTTCCAGCTACCTGCTTATTACTGGTTCTTCGGTTGCCGAAAACATCTTCCGTGCCGTCTTTAAGAAGGACGCCACCGACGAACAGGTCCTCATTGTTTCGCGCATTACGCTGGCCGCTGTGCTGCTCTTCGGTATTGCGGTGGCCTGGGACGAAAATTCCGTTATCTTTGCCGTGGTGTCTTACGCCTGGGCAGGTCTTGGTGCGAGCTTTGGCCCCCTCACCCTCTTTAGCCTCTACTGGCGCCGCACCACCAAACAAGGCGCTATTGCTGGCATGATTGCCGGCGCTTCCATGGTGCTTATTTGGCACAACCTCATTCGCCCCATGGGTGGCGTGTTTGGCATCTACGAATTGCTGCCCGCCTTCCTGTTTAGCGCCCTTGCAATCTATGTCGTTTCGCTGCTTACCCCTGAACCTGAAAAGGCAGTGCTCGACGAATTCGACCACTACATGGACGAAAGCACCAATGTTGAAAAGAACATTGAAGAAGTGCTTGAAGACAGCCTGCTTATCGACGACGTCGACACCCACATCATGGCAACCGCCGCTGACTAAGCAAAGGAACGCAAATGACGCTTGAGCAACTGCAACAGGAATATGAAGAAGTAAAGGCCCGGGGGCTTGCGCTTAATATGGCGCGCGGCAAACCAGGGGCCGACCAACTGGCGCTTTCTGCCGGCATTCTGGGTGCTCTTGAAAACCCCGTTGCTGAAGACGGCACCGACTGTTGCAACTACGGCGTGCTTGATGGCATTCCAGAAGCCAAGCGCCTCATGGCTTTCATGCTCGACGACGAAGCTGAAAATGTTTTCGTTGGTGGCAACGCAAGCCTCACGCTTATGTACGACACCATTGCGCGCTTCCATAGCTTTGGTGCACTTGGGTCTACCCCTTGGAACCAGCTGCCCAATGTAAAATGGCTCTGCCCCGTTCCCGGCTACGACCGCCACTTCGCCATTACTGAAGCCTTCGGCTACGAAATGATTCCTATTTCTATGAACGACTCTGGCATCAATATGGACGAAGTCGAGCAACTGGTTGCCCACGACGAAAGCGTTAAAGGCATCTGGTGCGTGCCCAAGTATTCCAACCCCAGTGGTGCGAGCTATTCCGAAGACGTGGTGCGCCGCCTGGCTTCCATGCCTGTAGCAGCCGCCGACTTCCGCATTATGTGGGACAACGCGTACTGCGTACACCACCTCTACGACGAAGTTGAAAACCAAGACCAAGTTCTGGATATTAAAACCGCCTGCGAAGAAGCGGGCAACCCCGACCGCTATATTAAGTTTGCTTCCACCAGCAAGGTCACCCTTCCTGGCGCGGGCATTTCCGCCTTTGCGGCAAGCCCTGCAAATATGGAAGAAGCCCGTGCGCGCATAGGCATCCAGGCTATTGGCCACGACAAGCTTAACCAGCTGCGCCACGTGCGTTTCCTGCGCGACGGTGAAGGCATTGCCGAACACATGAAAAAGCATGCCGCCATCCTGCGCCCCAAGTTCGAGCTAGTATTGCGGAAGTTCGAAGAAGGCTTGGCCGAAGTGGAGGGTTGCCGCTGGACAGCACCGCGCGGTGGTTACTTTGTTTCCCTCGATGTTCCTGCGGGCTGCGCTAAGCGCGTGGTTGCCCTCTGCAAGGAAGCGGGCGTGGTCTTAACGGGTGCAGGTGCCACGTGGCCCTACGGCAACGAGCCAAAGGACTCTAATATCCGCATTGCGCCTACCCTGCCACCTCTGGAAGAACTCGAGCAGGCCCTCGACGTTTTAGTCCTGTGCATTAAGCTCGCGGTAGCAGAAAAACAGTAACGCCGTGCAACGGGGTGTAACGGGGACGGTCCCCCTGCCCGCTGCCACAATCTCGCCCGTGATAAACCAAGCAATTACGCAGGGTACATGCGAATCTTGTCTTGCGTGATATCTGCAAGCCTTGGGCAGTCGGTCATGAGCATGGTTTCCTTCAATTCTTGAAGGATCTTTTCCGTATACAGCGCCACACCTTCCGCGCCGCCCCCATGGGCTGCAATCGCATACGGGCGCCCAATGAGCACTGCGTCCGCACCCAGCGCCAAGCACTTAAAGACGTCCGACCCGCTGCGGATGCCGCCGTCTACCAATACTTTCATTTGGTCGCCAACTGCGTCCTTGATTTCGCGCAAGACCGAAATAGGCGGAAGCGCATCCTGCATGATGCGGCCGCCATGGTTAGATACAACGATGGCATAGGCACCAGCACGAGCGCAGCGGAGTGCCGACTCGGCCGTCATGACGCCCTTAACAATGAAGGGACGCCCCGCCTCCTGAACAATTTCGCGAATTTCTTCTTCGGACTTCGCGTAAGCGGGCTTCCCTTGGAGTTTCAAATTCACGAGCGCTGCTGAATCTATGTCCATGGCAAAGGCGGGGCAGTTCGTGGCGCTAATGTCCTTAATCCGATCAAAAAGCTTTTCTTTTCCCCAGGGCTTAATGGTGGGAATCCCCCGCCCTTCGGCGGCATTGATAACGGGAAGCGTGGACGGGAAATAGTCGTCGAGTGGCCCGTCGCCCGTAAAGGCAATAATGCCTGCTTCGTTGGCACCAAAGACCACCGCTTCACAGTATTCAGTTTCAGTAAGGACGTTCGTATAGTTAAATGGCATGCCGCCAATCGGCGCAACCATCACCGGGCCCGCGAGCGTACAGCCAAAAAGTTCAAGGGATGTATCTGCTTCGAAATGTTCATGGACGGCATCCATGTGCAAACGGATCTTCGAAAAGTAGTCGCGGCACAGGGTGAAAGACGAAGCGTCGCCTGCGGCACCAACGCCAGGTATTTCACCCCGGCAGGCAATGCCATTGCATTCCTTGCACACCCGGCACTTTGGCTTCAGAACTTCGGCTGCTTTCTGCAAGACTTCTTCGTAGGTCATAGTTCAGTCCTTTGGTCGCAGGGACAATGAGCACAATCTCGTCTTGTTAATTGTAACGTGAATTAATAAGAAGTGGGCCAAGGGCGCAATACCCGGGGACCTATTGGAGCCTATTGGGCGTATTGAGTTCTATTGAGGTCCGTTGGGGCTTATTGCGACCTAGTGGGAATATTGCAGCCTATTGGTGGCGCAAGGACTCAACGGGATCAAGCTTGGCGGCGCGATACGCGGGCCAGAAGCCGAAAAGAACACCAATGCCCGCGCAAATGCCAATGGCCGTAAGGACAGTCGTGCCTGAAACGTAGGGCGTAACCGCAGCGGATTCGCCATTAACAGACACCATGCCACCCAAGGCACCTGCCGAAGCAGCCGCGAGCACCCATGCGGCAGCGACCCCCAAAAGGAAGCCAATAATACCGCCCACCAAACAGATGGCAACAGATTCCATGAGGAACTGAGCGGTAATGTCGCTGCGGTGAGCACCGAGTGCCTTGCGCAGGCCGATTTCGCGAATACGTTCGGTGACATTGGTAAGCATCATGTTCATAATGCCAATACCGCCCACCAAAAGCGAAATGCCCGCCACTGCCGTCATAAGCATCTGGAAGGACAAAAGCGTGGTGTTCAATTCTTCCTGGATGGACGCAATCGACTGGACGTATACATAGCCCTGGCCTTCGGTGTCGTCTTCTTCCGCAATATTGAAGCGCTGGCGAATAAAGCTTTCCGTACGCTGCACCAGGCTTTCCATGTCTTCACCTTCGAGGGCATAACCAACAATCTGGTCAAAGCTCGTGGAACCCGTTACGCGAATTGAACAGGTCTGCCAGGGCATATATACCGTCCCCTGAGATGCGAACATACTACTTGCCTCGACCACGCCAATCACGCTGTAGCGGTCGTTGCCAATTTCAATCTGTTCCCCCACGGGGCTTACATCTTCACCAAACAAAGACCGCGCCAAGGACGAGTCGATGACCACCACCATGGCGTCGCTATTTAGCTCCGCGTCAGTAAGCATGCGACCGTCCGTGAGCTTCATACCAAGCGCACTAAAGAAGCCTTTGCTCACACCCATGACGGACGTGTCGGCCTGCTTTACGTCCGTACTTGCCTTACCATAACCCGACTGCATACCCGTAATGAATTCGTAGCCTTCCACGCCTTCCTGGATGGTGGTTAAGTCTTCCGCACGCGTTTCCGAGCCATTCCAGTAATAGATATAAACCACGCGGGACTGGTCCAGGCCCAGCTGGGAAACAAGCGAATTCTTCACGCCGTCAATGAGCGAAGTCATGGCAATAACAGCCGAAATGCCAATAACGATACCCAGAATAGTAAGCATCGTACGGCCCTTGTTCGCCATAAGCGCCGACCAGGTTTCGTAGAGCAGGTCGCTAATTCGCATACTGCCCCCTTGCCTGAAGGGCCGCCACGTGGGCCTGTTCTTCTTCAGCCGTGAGTGACTTACCGTCGCGAATATAAATAGTACGGTCGGCATACATGGCCACTTCGGGGTCGTGGGTAATAAGCACGACGGTCTTGCCCGCGTCGGCAAGCTTACGGAAAAGAGAAAGGACGCGTTCGCTTGTAGCCGAGTCCAAATTGCCCGTGGGTTCGTCCGCAAGAATTAGAGCAGGGTCGTTTACCAGGGCACGCGCAATGGCCACGCGCTGCATTTGCCCACCCGAAAGTTCATTAGATCGATGGTCGAAAAGTTCTTCAGGAATATTAACCGCAACCAGGGCACGGACGGCACGCTCGAGCCTTTCGGACTTCGGGCACGTAGACGAATATACCAGGGGCAGCATGACATTACGCAGCACCGTGGCACGCGTCAAAAGGTTAAAGCTTTGGAACACAAAACCAATGCGGCTTGAACGAATTTCAGCAAGGTCGTCGTCTGAAAGCGTAGCAACATCGAGGCCTTCAAGGCGGTAAGTGCCCGAAGTGGGCCTGTCGAGGCAGCCAAGCACGTTCATAAGCGTAGACTTGCCCGAACCACTTGGCCCCATGATGCACAGAAATTCGCCGCGTTCAACCACGAGGGAAACTCCGCGAAGAGCATGGGTAAGCCCCGCCTTTGTTTCGTAAATGCGGTGTAGATTTACAACATCTAATACACGCGACACGCTACTACCCTACTTCTGCAGAAGCCACAGTCCCCGATTCGTCGCCCGCATTGTCATAGAAGAGCTGCACGGCGTCGCCTTCGGCAATCTTGCCTTCAACCACGGCCATGCTCGCATCCTGGGCCAATACCGTGACGGAGCGCTCTTCGAATTCGGGCTTGCCTTCGCCGGTATAGCCCGGGGCAACAAATACGGTCGCCTTGTCTTCGCTGGCCATTTGAAGGGCCGCAACGGGAATAGTAAGCGCGTTTTCCAGCTGCTGGGTAATAATCTTGACCCGCGCGGTCATACCAGGTTTAACCCGGGGGTCAGGCTCATTAATCACGAGGTCGACATCGTAGGTAACAATGCCGCCACCAGCACCTTCAGAACCAGACCCCGAAGAAACGGCAGCAATGCGTTCGATGCTTGCATTTAATACCAGGTCGGGCAAAGCTGAAAAAGTAACTTCGGCTTTCTGGCCTTCCTGCAAGTTATTAATGTCGACTTCGTTCACCTGGACCGAAACGCGCAAGGTCGAAAGGTCGGCAATGGTGATCAAGGAAGAAGCTCCCGAGCCCGAACCAGAGCCCGAACCTGCGCCTGAACCCGCACCGACGGATGCGCCAACTTCGGCATTCATGGTAACGATGGCACCACCTTCAGGGGCACGCACCGTGCGCTTTTCGGCATTTGCCTTGGCGTCTTCAAGAGTCGTTTGGGCGCGCGTTACGGCAGCCTGGGCTTCTTCAAGGCCACCCTGGGCAGAGTCATAGGCTGTTTGTGCAGCATTGAGCAAGTCGGCTGCTTCAGCGCCTGCCGCGTCGGCGATTTCCTGGGTTTCATATAGCGTGGAAAAGACCTTGTCGTAATTCGCCTGAGCTTCATAGAGTTTGTTATAAGCGCCGTTAAGCGTGTCGGTTGCGGTCGTAACGCCATGTTCGGCCGTCCGAATAGCTTGTTCGGCGTCTTCAATGTCGCGGTCCAGCTTGTCGTTTTTCAACGTGAAAAGCACGTCGCCCTTAAGAACATTGTCGCCTTCCGCCACTTTCACTTCTTGAATAATACCGTCCACTTCAGGGGTAACAAGCACCTGCGAAACAGGCTTGATAGCACCTGAAGCCGAAACACTCTGCTCGAAAGTGTCGACGGCAGCATAGGCAACTTCAAAGCTTTCTTCTTCAACAGGAGCAGCGCCGGGAAGAAGGTTATTGGCAGCCCAAAAGCCACCCGCGCCCAAGGCAAGGGCGCCAACGATGCAGGCAGCGATAATGCGGTTGCGACGCTTGCGCTTGCGGCGCGCTTCGATTGTTTTATAGGCGCTCATCGCTTCAAGGTCTTCTTCTGCAGGGGCGCCCGTAGGTGTTGTATACGGGGGTACCGTGGTGCCCAAAGTAACGGGCCGCACTGCGGGGTTAGCAACTGCAGCAGCTTCAACAGGTATAGGATCCGGCGAAGAGGCAGCAGGAATAGGTTCGTTAGCAGCAACGGGCGTAGGTGCCTGAGCTGGTGCGGAGGCCACGGGGGGCTCGCCCACAACAGGGTATGCAGCAACCGGCGGAACGGGTGCACCCGGGGCAACTACAGGGGCAGCTGCCGCAGCGACGGCCGCGGAAGCCTCCCCAGCGGTAACTTCAGCGGGCGCAGGAACCGGCTGCACGGGTTCCGGCTGCTGAACGGGCTCTACCTGCTGCACCGGTTGTATAGGTTGCACGGCCTCTACCTGTTGAAGCGGCTGAATGGGCTGTACGGGTTGCACAGGCTGCGCCTGCTGAGCGCGCTGGGCTACCTGGGCAGCCTTTTCGGCAAGATGCGCTTGTGCCGCTTCCGTCGCTTCAGCTTTGTTCGGAACTTCCTGTTCACGCACCACGTAAAAAGCGTAAGGGATACTCGGTTCGAGGGATGCGTCTCCAGATTGAGGCTTGTCGGTATTAGCCACAGCTGCTCCTTACTATCATCCATTTCTGCGCCAAATACAGTTCAACATATTAACGCATGAGCAGCGCACTCGTAAAGAATAGATGTAGTCAAAGAGTTACTTGTATGCGACGAGAATTCGGGGCTTTCCCGCCAGGTCGAAAGCCGTACGGACACCCTTAAAACCAGACTCTTGAGCAAGACGTGCGGCAGAGTCCAGGTGCTCTTCAAAAAGCTCCAGGGCCAATACGCCACCTTCGCATAAATACTCATCTGCAACAAGAAGAATTCGCCTGAAAACATCAAGACCGTCTGCCCCACCATCGAGGGCAAGAGCTGGCTCGAATTCAGTCACTTCTGCGTCTAGGGACGAAAGGACGGCAGACGGAATATAGGGCGGGTTGGAAATAAGCAGATGAACCTTGTGCTTAAGTTCTGAAGGAAGCGCCTGCTCCAGGTCGCCTTCAAAAACATGAACCCTTTCAGTAAGACCTAAAGCTTCAGCATTGCGAGCAGCGAGGGCGCAGGCAGTAGGAGAAATGTCGGTCGCATACACGCGAGCATGCGGTAGCTCATGGGCAATCGAACAGGCAATGTTGCCGCTGCCCGTACACAGGTCGACCACCCTAATCTCCGGAATTTCAGGCTCAACTACCACTTCCACGGGAGCGTCTTCCGAAAGCGCATTTTCTGCTAGGCCCTCAACACCATCCAGGGATTCTTCGCTAGCAGGGCTCTCGGCACCTTCAAAAAGCGCACCGCCTGCAGGAGCCTCGTCGTCTTCCTGCAGAGCTTCTTTAAGAGCAGTAAGCGCTTCGCTTACGAGCACTTCTGTTTCAGGGCGAGGAATTAACACCCCTGGTTCAATGTGCAAGCTCACAAAGCGAAAGTCGGTTTTGCCCGTAATGTATTGAAGGGGTTCCCCTTCGCCACGTCGTTTGGTATAGCCGCGCAAAACGTCCCGTTCCACGTCGGTGAGCGGGCGCTCAAGGTCTGTATAGAGTTCCAAGCGCGAACACCCAAGCGCGTCAGACACGAGCCACTGGGCCGAAAGCCGCGGGTTTTCAATACCCTTTTCAGCCAGGTACCCTTCTATCCAGTCAAGTATTCGTTTTACCGTCCAAATATCATTCATGGCATACAGTTTAAGTTATAGGTCCAACAAAGTCAGCGAAATTCAGTAAGGCAAAATAGTTCGCTCGCTCTTTGCGCCGAAGTGCACTTGGGTACGCGGGGCACAAAGGAAGGGCGAAACGTGAAGCCGTATTGAATTACAACGTCGAGTATTCCGTTGTTCGCTAGAACAACGGAATATTACACAGCTTGTTCGAGCTTGCGGGCACGGTCGGCAGCCTGCAGTGCCGTAATGAGTTCAGCAAGGCCTGCCCCACCACTGAAAAGCAAGACGCCATTGTAGGTGCCGTTGTAACCAATGCGATGGTCGGTCACGCGGTCCTGCGGGCCATTGTAGGTGCGAATCTTTTCGCTGCGGTCGCCCGTGCCAATCTGAGCCAGGCGTTCAGCACCTTCGGCTGCACGCTGTTCTTCAAGCATCTTTTCGTACAGGCGCGCACGCAACACACTCATGGCTGCAATCTTGTTTTGCAGCTGAGACTTTTGGTCCTGTGACTGCACCACCAAACCCGTAGGCAAATGGGTAATACGCACCGCAGAGTCGGTCGTGTTAACGCACTGCCCGCCCGGACCACCGGCGCGGTACACGTCGATGCGCAGATCTTCCTGCTTGATTTCCACTTCAACTTCGTCGGCTTCGGGCAAGACGGCCACCGTGGCAGTAGAGGTATGAATACGGCCCTGGCTTTCCGTCTTAGGAACGCGTTGCACGCGATGAACGCCCGACTCAAACTTCATTTCGGAATAAACCTTGTCGCCCTTAACCTTGAACTGGATTTCCTTGTAGCCACCCGCGTCGGACGCATGGGCGTCAAGCATTTCGACTTTCCAGCCTTTGTCGTCGGCAAAATGGGTATACATGCGGTACAAGTCGCCCGCAAAAATGGCTGCCTCGTCGCCACCCGCAGCCGCACGAATTTCAACAATGATGTCCTTGTCGTCGGCTGGGTCAGCAGGAATAAGCATGAACTTAATGTCTTCTTCAAGCTGGGGCAAGCCCGCTTCAATGCGCGCAATTTCTTCCTGGGCAAATTCCTTCATGTCGGCGTCGGAAAGCAATTCCTTAGCGTCTGCCAGGTCCTTCATGTCCTGCACGTATTGGGCAGCCGCGCTTGCCAAGGGGCCCTGGTTGGCATATTCCTTGGTCAGGCGCACGTATTCCTTTTGGTCTGCGAGCACCGCAGGGTCGCCCAAGCGTTCGCCCAGGTCTTCGTAGGCCTTAATAATCTTTTCTAGTTTTTCCTGTTCCAACATTGCTGGTATCTTTCTCTTCTTGGCGTCAAGGATAATACCATGCCAAACCAACGCTCGACTTACTTCCATGCAAAAGGCAAGGCTGCCACCAAAAGGGACAACCTTGCCTTAAGTAGCGCAGGCTCTTACCCAGCCTGCAGGGTTTAGTTACTTGCCAAGCAGTTGAAGCAGAGCGGTCTTGGGCTGAGCACCCATGGTCTGGTTCTTTACCTGACCATTTTCAAATACCACGAGGGTAGGAATGCTCATAACGCCATAGCGCTGGGCAACTTCGGGGTTTTCGTCGACGTCGACCTTATAGACGTCAACTTCACCAGCAAGTTCAGTGGCGAGTTCGTCAATAACGGGGCTCATCATCTTGCAGGGGCCGCACCAGGTTGCAAAGAAGTCAACCAAAACGGGCTTGTTCGATTGAAGCACTTTCTCGTCAAAGTTCGTGATGTTAATGTGTTCTGCCATTGCTACTCCTTTTCGCGTGTCTTCGCTTTTGCGTTGTTAATTCTAGCAAAGACTATAGTTATTTTTGTCGGGGGAATCTGTAGCAAAATCACAGTCTATGACTTCTTCAAATAGCCCTGAAAAAGTTAACTGGAAAATGTAAGTGCAATAAGGCAAGCAAGCGTGGCGATGTTAGAACACTTCACCATTCACGCTTTCACGTTCTTAAGCTCCTTTAAGGACGGTCGAAGCTTCGATGGCGTCGTGCCATAACACATTATGCTGGACTATGGTAAGCCCATGCATGCCACAGGCGTCATATACACTTTCAAACAATTCGCGTTCCCGTTCAACAAAGCCATACTGGGGGTCCATGACCAGCAAATTGCCGTTTTCCGCCTGGCCATAGAGCACAACACAATGTTCATTGTCATACCACTGGTAGCCTTCGGCGAAAATGCCAGAAAGCATAGGATAGTCACCCATCTGGGTTGTCCAAATCAAAACGGGGCGGCCCGAAGCCACTTCTTCAAGCACCTGACCAAAGGGCTCCTCATTAAGCTCAACGAAGCGCCACTCCGCATTCTGGTCACGTAAATAGGCGTTGCCTGCGCGGGCCATAACGGGCGGAAAGGCCGCCCCATCGAAAGCTGGGTCCCCTGAAAAAGCATGGACCATGTCGGCAGGCCCTTCAACATTCAGCACATACTGCTCTATAAAAGAACCCAGGTCCACCTGGTAGCCAAGGGCATTAAGCACCGCCGTCATGGAAGCCGACTCGCAACCTGCCGGGTAATTGGGGTATTGAAGGCATTCAGCCATGCTTGCATTTATATTGGGCGCAGCGAGACCCTTCGGGTTTTCGGGCGCCTTTGAAGACGAAGCAGAAGGCCGGGTGCTGCTCTGCTTCGTTGAACTTGAAGCACTGCTATCTTGCTCCATCGAGGAAGCGGAAATGCTGGCCTTTTCCTCGCCGCTCATGGCTTCGAAATCTAAAAGAGAAATGCCTAAGACGGCAAGCACCAGTAAAGAAGCAGCAACCGCTACAACAGCGGCTGCTGCACTTACAACTACGATGGCAAGAATATTATCGGACTCTTGCATTCTCGATGACACCTATAATTTCGCTCACGGGAACGCTGCCCTTGTCCCCTTCTTCACGGGTACGTAAGCTGACGGTGCCATCTTCAATTTCCTTGTCGCCAACTACCAACATAAGCGGAATCTTTGCCGCCTGTGCTTTTGCAATCTTTACGCGCATAGGTTCATTTTGTTCATAGACTTCCACACGTCCTTCGACCGCGCGGATCTGCCTGGCAATTTCTTCGGCTGCTTCCAGGTGTCTGTCGGCAATGGGAACAACCACGGCCTGGGTGGGCGTAAGCCACAGCGGCAAGTTGCCCGAAGTATGCTCGAGCAAAATACCCAAGAAGCGTTCGATAGAACCAAAGAGTGCGCGATGGAGCATCCAGGGGCGCTCTTCCGTATTTTCGGCAGTGCGATAGGTCATGTCGAAACGCTCGGGCAAGTTAAAGTCCACCTGCACCGTGGAGCACTGCCACCAGCGCCCAATGGCGTCCTTCACCTTAATGTCAATCTTAGGACCATAGAAGGCGCCGTCGCCCGGGTTGATTTCGTAGCTAATGCCGCGCTGCTCAATGGCGGTACGCAGGAAGCTTTCGGCCTTTTCCCACATTTCGTCGGTACCGATGCTCTTTTCAGGACGCGTAGAAATTTCAGCGGCGTATTCAAAGCCAAACTCGCTCATGATATTGTCCGCCAAATCCAGAATGGCAAGCACTTCTTCAACCACCTGGTCTTCGCGGCAGAACACGTGGGCGTCGTCTTGGGTAAAGCCGCGGGCGCGCATAAGACCATGGACTGCGCCCGAAAGTTCGTGCCTATACACCGTGCCAAATTCAAAGTAACGAATTGGCATTTCGCGATAGCTGTGAATCGCATTCTTGTACAGCATGACGTGGCCCGGGCAATTCATGGGCTTCACGCCATATTCACTGGGACGAGGCTCTTCGTCGGAACCTTCATTGATTTCGAAGAAGTACATGTTTTCATGATAGAAGCCGTAGTGGCCACTCGTCTTCCATACGTCAGCCTTGTAAATGTGCGGGGTAATAACTTCTTCGTAGCCGCGGCGGTACAGTTCGCGACGCAGCCATTCCTGGAGCGTGCGAATAACGCGGCCACCAGCAGGCAAATACATGGGAAGGCCCGCGCCCGCCATGTCGTCGATCATGAAGATACCCAGGTCGCGGCCAATCTTGCGATGGTCGCGCTTTTCGGCTTCTTCCAGATTATGCAGGTATTCGTCCAAGTCCTTCTGCTTGAAGAAAGCGGTACCATACACACGCTGGAGCTGTTCGTTTTCGGCGTCGCCCTTCCAATAAGCGCCCGCCACCTTCATAAGCTTGAAGGCGCCAATCTTACCAGCGCTCGGAATATGGGGGCCGGAACACAGGTCAGCAAAGGTGCCGTGCTCGTAGATGCTAATTGCTTCATCTTCGGCGAAGTCGTCGATGTGTTCGGTCTTAAACTTCTGGTTACCAAAGACAGCCTTGGCTTCTTCGCGGCTAACCACCTTGCGAACGAAAGGCGCGTCGGCTGCAATGATTTCTGCCATCTTGGCTTCAATCTTTTCGAAGTCGTCGCTTGAAATGCTCGTGTCGAGCCCAAAGTCGTAGAAAAAGCCGTCGGCGGTTTCAGGACCAAAGGCAATCTGTACGCCCGGGTAAAGCAGCTGTACTGCTTCTGCCATAATGTGGGCGCACGAATGGCGCAAAATGCCGAGGGCTTCAGGCGACTTGTCGGTGACGATTTCGACATGCGCACCGTCCGTAACGGGGGCCGAAAGGTCAACGAGTTCACCTTCGATCTTGCCCGCAAGCGCAGCCTTGGCAAGGCCCGCACCAATGGACGCCGCCACGTCTGCTATCGTGGCGCCTTCTTGTACTTCTTTGTTTGAACCATCGGGAAGAATGACGTTCATGTTTTACTCCTTGTCTCCCGGACGCATACAAAGCGTCTGCAAACACTTCCCTTTGCGGGTTGATTTCGCAAAGGGGTTTAAGGGCGAAACGGATGCCCTTTATACCTAAACTTAGTGGCGGCCGCCGCTGCCTGAGCTGCGCCTGCTCGACTGCCCCACAGGGGTGGCGCAGTAGGGGCACACGCTCCAGGCGGGGTCGAGCGCATGATTGCAGGTAGCGCACAGATTCTTCAGGCGCTGGTGGCAATTCGGGCAGATGACATAGTCAGCTTCTACCGGGTAGCCACAGTTGGCGCATTCGCCGTATTTCATAAGCTGGCGCTGCTTAATAGCAACTTCCAGTTCCTGTTCTTCGCGGTCCACCGCAAGCAGCTGGGGGCGAAGCAGAATATAAGCAACCACGCCTACAATAGGTACCAAGGCTACGATGGCCCACAGCCACCACCAGGTACCACGCTGGTAAGCGTCGCGTGCAACCCAAATAACAACCAAAGCATGAAGCGCAACCAGCATGCCAAGCATGACGGAAAACGCCTGCTGAATTTCAGGTGTCAGAACTTGTGAGAGTAATTCATTCATGTTGTAGTTCCTCTAGTCTTATCTGCAAATACACAAGCGATTATTATACCAGTTCAGCAAGCTGTGCATCGATACGTGCAAGCTGGTCACACAAATCTGCATGCTTTGCCGTGTCTTTGTCGATAATTTCTTGCGCCGCCTTTGCCAAAAAACCAGGGTTAGAAAGCTTTTTTGCCAGCTTGTCTATGTCTTTTTGCAGTTCAGCGCGGTCCTTTTCAAGGCGGGCGCGCTCGGCGGCAAAGTCAACCATGCCAGCCAGGTCGCAATAGATTTCACAGCCTTCTTCAACCGTTACGGCGCTTTCAGCTGGGCGAGCCACTTCGGGCCCCACTTCCAAAACGCTCAGGTTCGCAAGATTGCGCACCAGGTCGGCCTGACTCAGAAGCGCTTCGGCGTCTGCCTGGGAAGCCTTAACGGCGCAGGCAATTTCGGTCTTGGGTGAAAGGCCATAGCGAGCACGTACCGCACGCACGGCAGAAACCGTAGCCACGGTAAGGCCGATGGACTTTTCGGCTTCTTCGTTAATCCAGCTGGCTAGGTTTTCGGGCTCGGGCCAGGCAGCCATCATGAGCGCAGGTTGGCCCGCACTGGTGGGAAGCTGTTCCCAAATAGCCTCCGTCACGAAGGGCATGGCAGGGTGCAGCAGGCGTAGGGCCACGTCTAGCACAAAGACCAAGTTGCGCTGTGCCGCCAGGCGTTCTTCGGCACTGCCCTTGAGCGCTGCTTTGGAAAGTTCGATATACCAGTCGCAGAACTCGCTCCAGAAGAACTGGTGCAAGTCGCGCGCCACGTCGCCAAAGCGGTACTCTTCAATGCCCTTGGTTACATTGGCGGAAAGCTTCGCAAGGCGGCTAAAGATCCAGGCGTCGGCAGGCGTTTGTACGCTCGGCTCCCCTGGCTCATAGCCTTCGAGGTTCATGCCCACAAAGCGCGCGGCATTCCAGATCTTAGTCACGAAACCGCGGGCCGCTTCCGTGCGGGGCGAACCCAGAAGCTTGCCATCTTTAATGTCGGCGTCGAAACGTACGTCTTGGTTGTTGGTAACCAACGTAAGCAAGTTAAAGCGCATGGCGTCGGCGCCGTACATGTTAATAAGGTCCATGGGGTCTACGCCATTGCCCTTAGACTTGGACATGCGGCTGCCATCCTTGGCCAAAATGGTGGCGTAGATAACCACGTCTTCAAAGGGAATCTGGTCCGTAAAGTAGAGCGAGCTCATGACCATACGGGCCACCCACAGCGCAATAATGTCGCGCGCGGTCACCAAGGCCTTCGTGGGGTGATGCCCTTCCATTTCCTGCAAGTTGTTGGGCCAGCCCTGTGTAGCGAAAGTCCACAGCTGGCTTGAAAACCAGGTGTCCAAAACGTCTTCGTCTTGGCGCAGCGGCGCCCCACACTTCGGGCACACATCCAGGTCTTCTTCAAGCGCGTCTTCCCAACCGCAGGCATCGCAATAGAACACAGGAATACGATGGCCCCACCACAGCTGGCGCGAAATACACCAGTCTTTCAGGTTTTCCATCCAGGTGAGGTAGGTTTGCGTCCAGCGCTCAGGGTGGAAAGTAACCTGACTATTTTTGACCACGTCGGTCGCAGGCCCCTTCAGCTTGTCTACAGCTACAAACCACTGCTCGGAAAGCCAGGGCTCGAGCGTATTGTCGCAACGGTAACAATGCATAACGGAATGGTCGTGGTCTTCCACATGGTCGAGCAAACCTTCGCGTTCAAACCAAGCCACCACCGCTTCGCGGCATTCGTCGCGCGTCATGCCGCTGAATTCGCCATAGCCTTCAACCACCACGGCGTGTTCGTCGAAGATATTAACCTGGGGCAGATCGTGCGCCGCACCCATGGCATAGTCGTTGGGGTCGTGGGCAGGCGTGACTTTCACAAAGCCCGTGCCGAAACCGGCGTCCACGTGCCAGTCGCTAAAGATAGGAATCTCGCGATTCACAATGGGCAGCACCACCGTGGCACCCACGAGGGCCGCCTTTTCAGGGTCTTCAGGCGAAACCGCCACGCCCGTGTCGCCCAACATGGTTTCGGGGCGCGTGGTTGCCACCACGATATATTCGCGACCATCCACCGGTTCCTTAAGCGGGTAGCGCAGGTACCACAGGTGGCCGCCTTCGTCCTGGTATTCAGCTTCGTCATCGGAAATGGCCGTCGTGCAGCTGGGGCACCAATTTACGATGCGCTTACCACGGTAGATAAGCCCGTCGTGGTACCAGTCGCAAAAGACCTTGCGTACTGCACGCGCATAGTCAGGGTCCATAGTGAACTTTTCGTCGTCGAAGTCCACCGAACAACCCATGCGCTTAATCTGCTCAACAATGATTCCGCCATATTCATGGGTCCAGTCCCAGCAGGCATTCAGGAATTTTTCACGACCAATTTCAAGGCGCGAAATGCCTTCGCTCTTCAGCTTCTTGTCCACCTTGGTTTGGGTGGCAATGCCGGCATGGTCGGTACCCAAGATCCAACGGGTGGAAAGCCCGCGCATGCGATTAAAACGGATGAAAGTGTCCTGGATGGTGTCGTCGAGCGCATGGCCCATGTGCAGCATGCCCGTTACGTTGGGCGGCGGAATAACAACCGTGCAGTCCCCCGGGCCTTCATTGCGGGCATAAAAACCGCCATCGAGCCATTTTGCAAGAATGCGCTCTTCTTCGAGCGCAGAATCATAATTCTTGGGCATTTCGACCATGCTCATGCTAGTACTCCCCTATGAC
This sequence comes from uncultured Coriobacteriaceae bacterium, assembly GCA_902768975.1. Taxonomy (GTDB): domain Bacteria; phylum Actinomycetota; class Coriobacteriia; order Coriobacteriales; family Eggerthellaceae; genus CACXMZ01. The sequence goes on along the minus strand of CACXMZ010000005.1, from coordinate 59,020 downwards.
GCAGCTTTGGTGTTTGACGTTGCTTTTTCAATCTTGGGCTTGGTGGTGCCTTCGATGTCGCTGGCATGCAGAACCACACGCGTATGGCCCTTGTGTTCAGGCAGGTCATACATAACGTCCATAAGCACGCCTTCCAAAATGGAACGCAAACCACGCGCACCCGTACGATGGTCCACCGCCTTCTTGGCAATGGCGCGCAGGGCTTCGTCCTCGATTTCCAGTTCGCTTTCTTCGAATTCGAACATGCGCTTATATTGCTTGACCAAGGCATTCTTCGGCTCGGTCAAAATGCGAATGAGGTCTTCTTCAGAAAGCTCGGTCAGGTTCGTAATAACGGGAATACGGCCCACAAATTCAGGAATCATGCCGAAGGTGTTGAGGTCTTCAGGAAGCACCTGAGCCAAAAGTTCGGCGTCTTCATGCTTCTTGGATTCGGGAATGTCGGCATTAAAGCCCATGCCCGACTTACCCACGCGGTTCGCAATGATGTCCGTCAGGCCCACAAAGGCACCGCCCAGTATGAACAGGATGTTCGTGGTGTCGATGTGGATGAGTTCCTGCTGCGGGTGCTTGCGCCCACCCTGGGGCGGAACGCTTGCTTCGCAGCCTTCCACAATCTTGAGCAGGGCCTGCTGCACGCCTTCACCAGAAACGTCACGCGTAATTGAAACGTTTTCACCCTTGCGCGCAATCTTGTCGATTTCGTCGATGTAGATGATGCCAATTTCTGCACGCGGGATGTCGAAGTCGGCCGCCGTAATAAGCTTGAGCAGAATGTTTTCCACGTCTTCACCCACATAGCCCGCTTCGGTAAGCGTAGTGGCGTCCGCGATGGCGAAGGGCACCTTCAGCGTACGTGCCAGAGTCTGGGCAAGCAAGGTCTTGCCCGAACCCGTGGGGCCAAGCAGCATGATGTTGCTCTTGGCAAGTTCCACGTCGCTGTCGTAGGAATCGGCGTCCATGGAAATGCGCTTGTAGTGGTTGTAAACCGCCACCGAAAGCGCCTTCTTCGCGTCTTCCTGGCCAATAACATATTCGCCCAGGCGCTCATAGAGTTCATGCGGTGTGGGCAAGATGTCCAGCACGCCCGCCGAAGCATCTTCGCTGTTGCGCAAAGCCGGCAGGGGTTCACCTTCCGGCATGGAACTTGCCACGTGCAAGCCCATGTCGCGCATCATGGCGTCGGCGCTAATGGAAATACATTCGTCGCAAATGTAAATGCCATTGGGGCCACTTATCATCGCCCCGACCATGTCGGGGGTTTTGCCGCAAAACGCACAACGAATGTCTTCACCGTCGTGGTCATGATCATGTGTTTTCTTCACCATAGTCTTCGCCCTTAATAAAGCTTGCCTGGGGGCTTGGGGCCACCCAGGCGCATTCACTTATTCGTCTTTTTTGCTTTCCCTCTTTTCGTCCTTCTTGGACTTGTCGGATTCGCCCGCGCGCTTTTCGACCACTTGGTCAACGATGCCATAGGCCTTGGCGTCTTCGGCGCTCATGAAGTTGTCTCGTTCCGTGTCGGCCTGAATGGTTTCAATCTTCTGGCCCGTCTTTTCCGCCAGAATCTTGTTGAGGCGTTCGCGGATGTAAAGGATTTCCTTGGCCATAATTTCAATTTCGGTCTGCTGGCCTTGGGCACCGCCAGAAGGCTGGTGAATCATCACGCGGCTGTTCGGCAAGGCATAGCGCTTGCCTTCCGCACCACAAGCGAGCAACACAGCCGCCATGGAAGCCGCCATACCAATGCAGATGGTAGAAACATCGCAGCGGATATATTCCATGGTGTCCAAAATAGCCAGACCAGCCGTCACGCTGCCACCAGGGCTGTTGATGTAGATGGAAATGTCCTTTTCAGGGTCGGCCGATTCCAGATGCAGCAGCTGGGCAACCACGCTATTGGCCACGTGGTCGTCAATTTGCTCGCCCAAGAAAATAATGCGCTCATTTAACAGGCGCGAGTAGATGTCGTAGCTGCGTTCGCCCCGGGGGCTCTGCTCAATAACATAAGGGATAAGTGCTGAATGAGTGTTGGGGAGAATAATTTCATTCATAGTAAAGCTCCTAATTCTCTTCCTGGTTAGTCTTCTTTCTTGTCATTATCCGCTTTTTTCTTCGGAGCAGCTTTCTTCGTTGCCTTCTTGTTGCCAGAAGCGGCGTCCTTTTCGTCCTTTTTGGCATCTTTTTCAGCCTTCTTGGCCTGCTTTTCAGCTTCCTTCTTGGCAGCTTCCTGGGCAGCTTCGCGCGCCACGACGCTCTTGAGCTTTTCGCCTTCCTTGAGTTCCTTGACGTCGAGCTTTTCTAGAATGTCGTCGATGGCCTTGCCGCGCAGCATGCCCTGGCGCAGTGCCGCAATACGGCCCGCTTCACGCCATTCCTTTTCAAGAGCAGCAGGGTCTTCTGCCCCACTGTTGGCAAATTCGGCAGAAATTTCTTCGTCGGTCACTTCAAACTTAGCGTTGCGTGCCCAAGCGTCGAGGGCGAGGTCCTGGGCAACCACGTCGGCAGCCTGACGCTTAAGGTCTTCAGTGAAAGTTTCAGGAGTCATGCCGTTCTGGGCCAAGAACATGTCGAAGCTCATGCCCGACTGCTGCAGCTGACCAAAGAAGCTCTGGAGCAGTTCACGTTCCTGCCCTTCCAGCATGACTTCGGGGGCTTCGCCCTTCAGGCGGCCCTGCAGTTCGAAGAGTGCTTCGTTTTCGCGCAGGCGCGGCGCCATAGATTCCTTCTGCATCTTAATCTGTTCGGCCATACGTTCGCGCAGGTCGGCGATGCTTTCGAAGCCGGCCTTTTCCTTAACCCATTCGTCGGTAAGTTCAGGAACAATGCGCTTCTTAACCTGCTTTACTTCCACTTCGAAGGTGATGTCGCCCGCTTCGGGGGCCACATTCTGGGTAAGCATGGACGGGCTGTCGGGGCCGATGGTAACCGAAACCTTGTCGCCCTTCTTCTTGCCAATGAGCGCCTGGTCGAATTCTTCGGGGAACAGGCCCATGCCCACTTCGTACACGCGGGATTCGCTGCTCATGGATTCGAGTTCTTCGCCTTTTTCGTCGGTTGCCTTCAGGGCAATTTCGATGAAGCTGTCTTCCTTGATTTTCGTAGCAGCACTCGCGTCTTCGAAGTCGTAATAGTAGTTAAGCATTTCGTCGATTTGCGCCTGGACTTCGTCTTCGGTAGCTTCAGTGCTGGGCAGCAGCACGGAAATGGGCTTATAGTCCGTCAGTTCAAATTCAGGACGCGTTTCAACCGTAATGCTGTAGCTAAAGGGTTTGCCCTGTTCAACGAGAGCTTCGCTTTCTTCAAACTGCACCTGCGAAATGGGAACTAGGTTATTTTCGTCCACAGCAAGGGGGGTCACCTTGCTCAAAATGTCGTCAGTTACCGTAGCGACAACCGCCTGAGCGCCCAGCGCAGAGTCCACGATTGCGCGTGGAGCCTTGCCTTTTCTAAAACCCGGGAAGTTGTAGCGATACGCGAAGTCCTTGTATTGCTTGTTAATACGGTCGTCGACTTCGCTTGCGTCTAGTTCAATGGTGAGCTTTTTGTTGAACCCTTCAAGGTTCTCGACTTTTGTTTTCATGTCTTTCCTCTCGATCGCTCCATTGTGCCTATAAGGTTTTCATCTGCGCAAACAGCACTTTACCGCCTGCGCAACGCGTATACCAAGCATGGGCAAATTCGGCTCTTCTGCCCCGCTCTGGTGCGGGCGACAGGACTCGAACCTGCACGGGGGTTGCCCACTAGAACCTAAATCTAGCGCGTCTGCCAATTCCGCCACGCCCGCATGTATGCGCGTAACGATTAATTCTAGCAAAAGTGCAGCTATTTATGGTAAAACTTATGCTAATGATGGAGGTGTTGTATGAGTGTAATCAAACGCAAGAGCGAACGTAGCTCAGTCGAATTCGAACATCGCTTCGACGGTCCTGGCATTATGCGTGCCACGAAAATTATCGACAGCGACGAAGAACTCAATGGCAAAGGCCGCATGTTCAATGAAATCGTCCTGGAAAAGGACTGTGGCATCGGCTTCCACGTGCACGAAGGCGACGGGGAAATCTTCCTCATCCTTTCGGGCGAAGCGGAATACGAAGACACCGACCACAGCAAGACGACGCTGCAGCCGGGTGACGTGACCATCACCTATTCAGGCGAAGGGCATTCTATCACCAACGTGCAGGACGAACCTTGCCGCCTTATTGCCCTTATTCTGTATAGCTAATACTGCCCTAAGCCCACTTCACGGCCACAATTGCAGTCTGCACTCGCCTTCTAGCGAGCGGCATTTTCTATTATTTTCTAGAGGGATGCACCTTTGTCGAGCAAAGTACACGCAGAAATGTCGCCCGTAACATTGAGCGTGGTATAGAGCATGTCGAGCACTTTGTAGATGCCGCTGTAAAATCCCATGAAGTCGAGCGGAATGCCCAAGCCTTGCAAATAAGTGGCGCCAATAATAATGCCCCCGCCTGGTATGCCAGGCGCTGCCATGTTAATAAACAAGGCAGAAGCAAGCATGGTGGCGTACAGAAGCGGGTCAATAGCTACGCCAAAGAAGTGGGCGCAGAATATACCAAGCAAGGAAAACGAAATCGCCCCACCGCACATATGGATGGTACAGCCGAGCGGCACCACAATGTCGGCAACATGGGGGTTCACCTGCAGGTCGTCCTTGCACACTTTGAGCGTATAGGGCATGGTGGCGGCGCTTGAACAAGTCGAAAAAGAAATAAGCCACACGGGGTAAAGCTTTTTCACGTAGCCAAGAAGCGAAATGCCCTTAAAAAGCTTAACGGGAAGAATCATAACAAGGGCCAGGACAACCAGGCCCGCAAGGTAGGCCACAAAAATATAGGCAAGACCAGAAAGAAGCACGTCGGCCCCAAAACGAAAGACGCTCACGCCCATAAGCGAAAAGACCGCCACAGGCGCATAGTACATAAGGGCTTTCAAAATAAGGTTGATATATTTCTTGAGCCAATTAATACCGGCAATAAATGTGTCCCACTTAAACCGGTACGCAAGAAAGCCCACGGCATAAGAAACCAAAATACTAAAGAGCAGGTACCTGCCCATGAAAAAGCCCGCAAGGTCCTTGGGTAGTACGTTGAGCAGAATGCTCGATGCACTAAAGCTTGTTGCCTCCACGGTTGTTTCGCTTGCGTGCAATTCAAAATGATCCGCCGGGTTCAATACGAACACGATTCCCGAAGAAATAAGGAAGCTCACCACAAAAAGCACGGCGAACAGCAAGACAGCCTTCCATACCAAGGCACCCTTGTTGCTGCCCGACTCATACACGGCCGAAATAACGTAGACCACAATAACGGGAAATACGAGCAGCTTGAGCGCGTCCAGATAGATGGTGCCCAGGACTTCAATGGCAAGGATCTGTTCCTGGAGGAAAAAGCCGCTCAGGGCACCCAGAAACAGGCAAGCGAGGGTTATGAGGCTAAGCTTGGTTTGCATAGTAGTTTGCAATTCGCTTCATGGCTTCTTTGGTGGTTTTCGCAGACCCAAAGCCGCTTACCCGGAAGAAGCCGTCCCCTGCTTTTCCAAATACAATGCCTGGCACCACCACTACGCCAATTTCTTCTAGGAGCATTTTGAAATAGGCGAAGCTGTCGGTGTTGCCCGGTATGGCGACCCACAAAAAGGGAGCATCTTCGCCACCTGCAACCTGAAAACCCAGGTCTTGGAAGCCGTGCTTCAGGAAGGCCGCATTGTCTTTATATGCTTGAACGTTTTTCTGAATAAGGCGCAGGGCGTCTTTGCGGAAGCAAGCCAAGGCGCCCTTCTGTGCCACGTAGCTCGCCCCATTAAAGCGATTGATGGTGCGTTCCTTAAAGAGGCCGCCGTCAATGGCACGCGGCAACACGAAGTACGAACAGCGCAAGCCCGTGAACGAAGCCTTCTTTGAAAAGCTCCGCAGTTCAATGGCGCAGCTTTCGGCACCAGGTATTTCGTAAATGGAATGCGGCACGTCTTCACTTGAAATAAAGGATTCGTAAACGTTGTCGAAAATAAGAACTGCCTCTTCCCTCTTGCAATAAGCAAGCCATTTCTTCAGGTCCTTGCGCGTGTAGGCAAGGCCGGTTGGATTAGAGGGCGAACAGATATAGACAATGTCAAAGTGTTCCTTGGGCACGCGCATGACAAAGTTCTTGTCGACGGGCGCCGTGTAGACCTTGCGGCCCATGGCATAGGCCCCGTTGCGGTAAATGGGGTAACAAATTTCGGGAAGCAGGATCTTGCAGCGAGCATCGAACAATTCAAGCAAGTTGGTGGCGTCGGGCTTCGTGCCGTCGGACACGTAGATTTCGTCCTTGGTAAAACCGAACTGGGCATATTCATGTTGCAGAATAGCTTCGCGCAATTCGTCGATGCCATAGTAGGCACCATAGCCTTGGAAGGTGTCCATGGAACCAAGGTCGTCAACTGCCGTGTGCATGGCATTGAGCACGGGCTTAATAACGGGCCGTGAAACGTCGCCAATGCCAAGCGAAACGATGCTGGCTTTGGGGTGTTCAGCACGGTATTGCGCCACATAACGTGCTGCCGCAGAAAAGCCCGTTTCGGGGTTGATCTGTTTCAGTTGTTTGTTGAGCGCTACCATGTGTCTCCCGTCTGCACCGAACGAGCCGCCTTATTTCGCGCGGAACATGCCGCCAGCAGCATCGTCGGCTTCGCTTGCTGCCTGTGCGGCCGCTGCTTCTTCTTCGTCTTCCCAGACCTTCAAGTTTTCGCGGTCGGTCAATTCCTTGGCCATGTCGCGCAGCTTATACTTCAGCACCTTGTTAGCGGGGTTCATGGGGAATTCATCCACAAAGAACACGCGCTTGGGCACCTTAAAGCGAGCAATGCGCGGAATAGAATAGGCGCGCACTTCTTCTTCGGTCATACCCTCATAACCAGGTTGCGTGCGAATAAAGGCGCCCACGATTTCGCCGAGCTTTTCGTCGGGAATGCCCACGACTTGCGCGTCGAGCACGCCCGGCATGGTAAGCAGGAAGTTTTCAACTTCGAGCGGGTAAATGTTTTCGCCACCACGAATAATCATGTCTTTTATACGGCCCGTAACACGGAAGTATCCTTCTTCGTCGATGGTGCCCATGTCGCCCGAATGCAAGAAACCATTTTCGTCGATGGCTTCTGCCGTTTTATCAGGCATTTTGTAGTAGCCCTTCATAACGTTATAGCCACGGCAGCACAGCTCGCCATGTTCGCCTGGGGCGCACTCGTGGCCATCGTTCGGGTCGAGCACCTTCACGTCCACCGGCGGGTGCTTCTTGCCTACCGTGGTGCACTTGTGTTCGATGTCGTCGTCAGCCGAAGTCTGCGTAAACACAGGACTCGTTTCAGTGAGCCCATAGCAGATGGTGATTTCTTTCATGTTCATCTTGTCCATGACTTCAGCCATGGTTGCGGGCGGACAGGGAGAGCCAGCCATAATGCCCGTGCGCAAGCTGGACATGTCGTATTGCGCGAAGTTCGGGTGGTTCAGTTCGTCGATGTACATGGTGGGCACGCCATAAACCGCCGTTGCCTTTTCGCGATCGATAGCGCGCAGCACCATTTCGGGGTCGAACTGTTCAATACCAATAATGGTGCAGCGGTGCGTGAGGCTTGCCATCACGCCCAGCACGCAGCCAAAGCAATGGAAGTACGGTACGGGTAGGCACACGCGGTCGTTCGGCGTAAGGTGCTGCCCTTCCCCAATGAAAAAACCGTTGTTCAAAATATTGCGATGAGTAAGCATTACGCCCTTGGGGAAACCCGTCGTGCCGCTGGTGTATTGCATCATGACACAGTCATTATTGGTAAAGCTCTTCTGGCATTCCCAGAGTTCTTCTTCGGCCACGTGTTCACCCAGCAACAAGAGCTCGGGCACACTGTAGCAACCACGGTGTTTTTCAGGGCCCATATAGATGAGGTTTTTTAGATGCGGGTACTCTTCGCTATTAAGGTAGCCGCGCTGCTGCTCGACGCTTTCAGGAATAAGTTCGCGCACAATGGAAAGGTAGTCAATGTCGCGGAACTGGTCGATGATACAGAGTGCCTTCATGTCGGACTGCTTCAGCACGTAGTCCAGTTCGTGGCTCTTGAACACCGGGTTCATAGTTACCATGACCACGCCAATTTTGGCGGTGGCATACATGAAGGTGAGCCAGTCGGGAATATTGCGCGCCCATACCCCCAGATGGTCGCCCGGACGCATGCCAATATAGAGCATGCCACGCGCGAGCGCGTCGGTGCGTTCGTCGAATTCCTTGTAGGTCCAACGAAGGTCGCGGTCGGGGTATACGACGAATTCATGGTCGGGGTCGCGCTCGACGCAGGCGCGGAAGTACTGGCCAATGGTCATTTCGGAATGCAGGGGGAAGTCCAAGTCACCCGGAATGGGCACGCTGCCGTCTTCACGTGGCGCAGGGTCTGCCGTGGCATAAGCCAGGCGCTCTTCAATCTCTTCCGCCGTCCACCCATCTTCGGGCTTTAAACGAAGTCGTTCGCATATTTCATTCGTGTCTTCCATCAAACTTCCTCTTGATATTCGAATTGGTAAAAGATGTATTCTCCGCTAACGCTGCCGCTGTTCGGCAAAACAATTCACTGGATTGTTTTGCCTCATGCGCTCCACTAACTTCGCTTCACTTTTAAAGTGCGAAAAATGCTCGCATTTTCCGCGAAATTTGAAGCTCAGATTACGCGAAGTAATACATCTTTCTACCAATTCAACTTGTCAAAATATAAAACCAAATATCGCAAGTCGCCCATGGTGAGTTAGCGGAGGGCATATCTATCACCAATACTAAATTGGCGTGTATACGCAGGCCAGGAACTTGGCGGTTTGCCCGTCATGCGCGCGGACCTGGTGCGGCACGATGGAGTCGTAGTAAATGGACTCGCCAGGGTGCAGCACGTAGAGTTCCTTGCCGTATTCGATTTCAATTTCACCTTCCAGCCCATAGAGCCACTCTTCGCCTTCATGGCCCGTGAGCTTATGGGTGGTTTCACCCGAAGGCTTTACGGTAATGATGAAGGGGTCCATGTGGCGGCTCGGGCGGCCGGCAGCCAGGCTGAAGTAGGACAAGTCGCCCGCGTCGGAATTGGTTTCCAGGCTCTTCAGGCGCGTAACCTCTTCCATCTGCGTGGAGTCAATGTAGCTGGGCCCATGCTGTTCGTCGTCGTCCATAAGCGTACCCAAGCGCACACCCAAAGCGCGCGTAATCTTAATGAGCGGCGCAAGCGAAGGCGGCAACTCCCCTGCTTCCAAGCCAGCGATAGTTTCGACGTCGGCTTCGCAGCGGTCTGCCAAGTCCTGCTGGGACAGATGATGCGCTTCACGCAGCGCTACAATCTTCTTCCCCAATTTGTTGTCATCAGCCATATTATTTCCCTTCAAAACAAGTAAATCCGCCCTACCAGGTGAGTAGAGCGGATTTAATACTCTTCTCAACCTGCACTAATTGTTTGCGAAAAGTTCGATGGTCTCGCCAGCGGCAAGAGTAACCATCGCTTTCTTCCAGGTGCGGGTTTCGCCAGCACGCCAACGTACACGCTTCGGCTTAGCCTTCACGTTCAGGGTGTTCACCTTCTTCACATGCACGTCGAAGATAGCTTCAACGGCCTGTGCGATTTCAATCTTGTTGGCATCCTTGGCCACTTCGAAGGTGTAGGTGCCTTCGCCCATCTGGTCGAAGCTGTGCTCCGAAATAACGGGGCGAATAATGATGCTACGAGGATCTTTCATTACTTCAGCACCTCCTCGATACGTTCCAGGGCAGCAGCGGTGAATACCAGTGCCTTGTTGTTTACGAAGTCGTAGGTGTTGCTTTCGGCAACGGGAATGCACTCAACCGCAGGGATGTTGCGGAAGCTGAGGTAGGTGTTCACGTCGTCGTCAGCCACCACGATGGTCGTACGGCCTTCAATACCAAGAGCCTTCAGTGCCGAAGCAGCTTCTTTGGTGGAAGGCTTTTCGAACTTGAATTCGTCTACCACGTAGAGTTGTTCGTCGGCCAGCTTGCCCGAAAGTGCGCTGCGCATGGCCAGCTTAATAACCTTGCTGGGCACCTTGAAAGCGTAGCTGCGAGGATGCGGACCGAATACCGTACCACCACCAGTGTAATGGGGCGAACGGATAGAACCCTGGCGCGCACGGCCAGTGCCCTTCTGACGGTAAGGCTTGCGGCCACCGCCACGAACCATGCCGCGGGTAAGCGTTTGATGGGTGCCTGCACGCCATGCAGCACGCTGGGCACGCACAACTTCATGCATGGCCGCAACATTCGGCTCGATGCCGAATACGCTGGCGGAAAGGTCTACAGACTTGACCTTCTTGCCGCTCGCGTTTTTCATTTCAATACTTGCCATAATGCTTCTACTCCTTATAGCCTAACCTAGACCATGCGAATGCGGACCGTAGCGTTCTTGCCGCCGGGCACCGCACCCTTAACCAGGATCAAGTTCATTTCTTCGTCAACGCGGACCACGTCCAGATTGCGGATGGTAACCGTGTCTACACCCATGTGCCCCGGAAGGCGCAGGCCCTTGAACACGCGGGAAGGCGTGGCGCACTGGCCAACCGAACCGGGAGCGCGATGGAAGTGAGCACCATGGCCACCCGGGCCGCCACCGAAGTTGTAGCGCTTCATAACGCCCGCGAAACCCTTACCCTTAGACGTACCGGTTACGTCAACCTTGGCAACTTCAGCGAAGTTGGCAACGGTAACGGTGTCGCCCACGGTGTATTCGCTCGCGTCGTCCACGCGGACTTCGCGCAGGTGCTTAACGGGTGCAACACCCTGCTTGGCAAAGTGACCAGCCATGGGCTTGTTCACAGCCTTTTCCTTAATGGCGCCGAAGCCCAGCTGCACGGCATTGTAACCGTCGGTTTCTTCGGTCTTAATCTGGCAGATGGTGTTGGGCTCTGCCTGGATAACCGTTACTGGAATGACCTGGTCATCTTCAGAAAAGATTTGGGTCATGCCCAGCTTGGTTCCGTAAATTGAATTAATCATGTGCTCCACTCCCCTTACAGCTTAATCTCGATGTCCACGCCGGCGGGAAGGTCGAGGCGCATGAGCGAGTCCACGGTATTGGGCGTGGGCTCCAGAATGTCGATGAGGCGCTTGTGGGTGCGCATCTCGAACTGTTCGCGCGAGTCCTTGTCCACGTGCGGCCCTTTCACGACGCAATACAGGTTGCGTTCGGTGGGCAGAGGAATAGGACCAGAAACCTTGGCACCGGTCTTTTGAGCGGTATCAACAATGAGCTTCGTGGACTGATCCACGATTTCATGGTCGTAACCCTTCAGACGGATGCGAATCTTTTGACTTGCCATCTTATATAACCTCCAATTAAGCCGGCGCCTAAGCGTTGCCGCCAGCCTTGCTCACAACTTCTTCTGCCACACTCTTGGGCACGGGCTGGTACGAATCGAACTGCATGGTATACAGAGCGCGGCCCTGGGTACCACTACGCAGGTCGGTTGCGTAACCAAACATGTTTGAAAGCGGCACCTTAGCCGTAATAACCACGGCGTTACCACGGGGCTCCTGGCCCTGGATAATGCCACGGCGGCTGGGGATGTCGCCCATTACAAAGCCCATGTATTCTTCAGGCGTTTCAATTTCAACAGCCATCATGGGCTCCAAGAGCACCGGTTCGGCCTTCTTCATGGCTTCCTTGAAAGCCAACGAACCAGCAACCGTAAAGGCAGCGTCGGACGAGTCTGTTTCGTGGTACTTACCGTCCACCAGTTCAACCTTCACGTCGACGACAGGGTAACCAGCCAGGATGCCATTGTTCAGTGCGTCCTGGATGCCCTTGTCAACGCTGGGGATGTATTCCTTGGGAATGGCGCCACCAACAATCTGGTTGTCGAATTCGTAGCCAGCGCCCGCTTCCTGCGGAATAAGGTTGATGTAGCAGATACCGTACTGGCCATGACCACCGGTCTGGCGTACGAACTTGCCTTCGACGTTGTCCACACGCTTGGTAGCGGTTTCGCGGTAAGCAACCTGGGGCTTACCCACGTTAGCTTCAACCTTAAATTCGCGCAGCAGGCGGTCAACGATAATTTCCAGGTGAAGTTCGCCCATACCGGCAATAATGGTCTGGCCGGTTTCTTCGTTAGTCGAAACGCGGAAGGTGGGGTCTTCTTCAGCAAGCTTCTGCAGCGCAACGCCCAGTTTGTCCTGTTCAGCCTTTGACTTCGGTTCAACCGCAACGTCGATAACGGGGTCGGGGAATTCCATGGATTCCAGGATGATGGGAGCGTTTTCAGCGGTGAGGCTGTCGCCCGTGGTGGTGTCTTTCAGACCCACAACGGCCACGATGTCGCCCGCCTGGCACTTATCGATGTCTACACGCTGGTTAGCATGCATCTGCAGCAAGCGGCCAATACGTTCCTTCTTGCCCTTGGTGGCATTAATAACGTAGCTGCCCGAATCCAGCGTGCCAGAATAGACGCGCAGGTAGGTAAGCTTTCCCACATAGGGGTCGGTCATAATCTTGAATGCGAGAGCCGCAAAAGGTGCGTTCACGTCGGATTCGCGGGTGTCTTCTTCTTCCGTCTTGGGGTTAATACCCACGATAGCGGGAACGTCCACCGGCGAAGGCATGTAGTCAACAACGGCGTCAAGCAGTTCCTGTACACCCTTGTTCTTGTAAGCAGAACCAACAAACACGGGGTTCAGAGCGCAAGCCAGAACACCCTTGCGGATGGCAGCCTTGATTTCGTCGACGGTCACGTCTTCTTCCATCAGAAGTTTTTCCATAAGATCATCGTCGAAGTCGGCGGCAGCTTCCAGCAGCTCCTGGCGGCGCGTTTCGGCTTCAGCCATGAACTCTTCAGGAATAGCGTCCATTTGCTCGGGGTAAGTCATGCCCTTGTCGTCGGCCTTGAAGTCCCATGCGGTCATGGTTACCAGGTCAATAACGCCCCAGAAGTTGTCTTCGGCACCCATGGGTAGCTGAGCAGCTACCGCGTTAGCACCCAGGCGGTCCTTCATGGTTTGAATAGCATGAGCAAAGTCTGCGCCGATGCGGTCATACTTGTTGATGAACGCAATAATGGGCACGTTGTAGCGCACAGCCTGGCGCCACACGGTTTCGGACTGGGGCTGCACGCCCGCAACGCCGTCGAACACCGCCACGGTGCCGTCAAGCACGCGCAGGGAACGTTCCACTTCAGCCGTGAAGTCCACGTGCCCCGGGGTGTCGATAATCTGGATGCGGTACTCGTTGCCGTCCTTAGTCCAGAAGCAGGTGGTTGCAGCGGAAGTAATGGTTACGCCGCGTTCCTGTTCCTGTTCCATCCAGTCCATGGTGGCGGCACCTTCGTGCACTTCACCAATTTTATGAGTCTTGCCTGTGTAATACAGGATACGCTCGGTCGTGGTAGTCTTGCCCGCGTCGATGTGGGCCATGATACCAATGTTGCGTGTTAATTTCAGATCGATAGCCATCTAATTAGTCGCCACCCTTCTAGAAGCGATAGTGCGAGAACGCACGGTTAGATTCGGCCATCTTGTACAGGTCTTCGCGACGCTTCACGGATGCACCCTGGTTTTCAGCGGCATCCATGATTTCAGCGGCCAGACGCTGCTTCATGGTGTGTTCCTTGCGGCCACGGCTAAAGTCCACAATCCAGCGAATAGCCAGCGTGGTTGCGCGGCGGGAATTTACTTCCATGGGAACCTGGTACGTAGCACCACCAATACGCTTGGGCTTTACTTCCAGCGTGGGGCGCACGTTGTCCATGGCCTGCTTAAATACAGACAGAGGATCTTCCCCAGTCTTTTCAGCCACGATGTCGAATGCACCATAAACAATGCCTTCGGCAACGGACTTTTTGCCGTCCAGGAGCACCTTATTAATAAGTTGCGTGACCAGACGGTTGTTGTATACGGCATCCGCCTGCACTTCGCGGCGGGTTGCTGCTGCTCTACGCGGCATAAAACTACCTTCCCTTCCCGTCTACTACTTGGAGCGCTTTGCGCCGTAGCGGCTGCGGGCCTGGTTGCGGCCGTCAACCGCAGCGCAGTCCAGAGCAGCGCGAATTACCTTATAACGAACACCAGGCAAGTCCTTAACACGACCACCGCGGATAAGCACCATGGAGTGCTCCTGCAGGTTGTGGCCGATGCCTGGGATATACGCAGTTACTTCCATGCCGTTAACAAGGCGAACACGGCATACCTTACGGAGTGCAGAATTCGGCTTCTTAGGCGTGGTGGTGTACACGCGGGTGCACACGCCGCGCTTTTGGGGATTGCCCTTAAGCGCTGGGGTTTTGCTCTTTACCTGAGCACTGTGGCGGCCCTTGCGGACCAGCTGGTTAATTGTAGGCAAAACTTCCTTCTTTCCTCTTGACGGCTTTCCCTGGCGGCCACCTAGCTTTTCAATCCAGAACCTGCTTTCACTGCGCGTAGCGAAGTACGCTCATTCAGCAGAACCTGGTTTTCAAAGCTATCTGGCTCGCCAGGAAAATCCTGCCTTTACCATTGCTTTATTCGTGTGTATTCAGCTGTTATACACGCGAAAACTGCGCCCCCTTTAAAAGGCGCGAGGCGAAACAATACCAGCGTCATTCCAGCGTGTCAAACGCCACGCACCCGGGCGTGTCTATCCTCCACAACTGCTGCACATTTCATAGAATTATTGATCGATTATTCGGCTATATCTTCCAGTTCAGAAGGCAATGCAGCTAGATAATATTCGATACGGTCTTATTCGGAAGAGTTAGTTGTGGCCGAGTAAAGGACTGATGGCGCGCATGGCGGCGTCACGGGCTTCGCGCAGGTTTTTAGCTTCTTTCATTAAGAAGCGCATTTTGCCGTGAATGCCATAGTCGCCCACGTCGGAAAAGAGCACCCAAGGATCGCGCGCAAGCTCCCCCACCGCTTCGATGGCAGGTTTGGCCGCTGCTTCCATGTCTTTCGCAAGTTTGTCGGGGTCGGCACAACTGCCCATAGTTGAAAATGGAATTGCCACCAAAAAGCCAGGTGAAGCTTTGGAAACCGTCGTTGAATTGATAATGGCATTAGGAACAATATGCACGACATTGTCGATGTCAACAATTTCCGTCTGGCGCCAGGAAACGTCTTGCACAATACCGCTCACGCCCGAAACGGTGATATTGTCGCCTGGCTGCACAATCTTGAGCACCGTTGCCTGAATACCGCCAAGCAAGTTAGCAATGGTGTCTTTCAAGCCCAAGGACAAAGCGATGCCGCCCACGCCCAGGGCGGCAATAAGGGCCGTTACGTCCACGCCAAAAATTCCCAGCACGGCACAAATACCAAGGCCCCACACGATAACGCGCGCCAGGTTCACAATAATGCTCGACGAAGGCACCGGTACCCCGTCGATGCTCGAAGCATGGCGGATAAAGCGCGTTATAAGGTGCGAAACAATGGCTGTAACGAGTATACAAACGGCAGCTGTAATAAGGAGCCGCACAAGGTCGCCTTCAGCGACCGATGGTAAAAATGTTGCAATAGTATCCATGTGTTCATTCTAGCTTATAGCTCTAAAGAATGGGCATTCGCTATAATTTCGAACCATGAATTACCAAAAAGTAAAATTTGTTGCTGCCTATGGAACGAGCAGTCAGCTGCCTGCATCGAGCGCACCTGAAGTGTCGTTCGTGGGCCGTTCGAACGTGGGCAAAAGCTCCATCATGAACAAGATCTTCGGGCGCAAGGGCTTGGTAAAGGTATCCTCCACCCCAGGTAAAACATCGACTATCAACTTCTTCGACGTTGAAGGCGTACAGTTTGTAGACCTGCCAGGCTACGGCTTCGCCAAGGTGGCCAAGAGTGAAAAAGGGCGCTGGAGTGAGCTTATCGAAGGCTACTTCGCGCAGGACCGCCGGTTTGCACTCGTGGTGTCGTTAATCGACATTCGCCACGAAGCCACCAAGGACGACCTCAAAATGGTGCAATTCCTGGAAGAGCGCGGGCTTCCCTATATGGTGGCCTTCACCAAGGCCGACAAGCTTTCCAAAGCACAGCAGCAAAAACAGATTGCCGCCATAGCCAAGCAACTTGCGGCAGCAGGCGCCAACCCCATCGTGCTTGCCACGTCTTCCGAAACAGGCCAGGGAATCGACGACCTGCGCGCCCTCATCGAAGACGCCATCCAACAAGAATCATAGAAGGCGTTCGTTGTCTCCTCAATAACTATCGAAGCGTAGGCAAAAGGAAGTGCGCTGTTAAGAAGCGCGCTAGTCTAATTACTAGGCCGAGTGTACTGGGATGTGGTGAAGAGTGCCCTAGTTATCGCGCGCTTCATTTGCGCACTTAACTTGCCGTTAAGCGCTGAGTTTGTTATTGAGGAGATAGCGACGCCTTCTATACTTCAAGCAATGGCGCAGCGACCTGCTTCTTGCGGGAAAGCACGCCAGGCATCCAAACCGCTTCGGAAGAATCGATCCCGAAGACCTTGTCGGGCACTTCATGGTTACCTTCAACAAGGAAGTTCGAACCTTCTTCAAGAATGTCCGTCACCATAAGCAGGACGAAGTCGTAGCCATGCTGGTCGATAAGACTACGCATGCGTTCACGAGCTTCTTGCTCTCGTTCCATGGCAGCCGGGAAGTCTACCGTTTCATGCTGGGCAATGAGCACGGTCTTGCCCGCCACGGTGAATTCCTTGCTGTCGGCCTCCACGAATCTCTTAATATCGATTTCGTCTTCACGCCCACGGCAGCGGAACAGTTCCTGCCCAAAGCTCACGCGTTCTTTACCCGTAATGTCTTCCAAGTAGGCAATCTGCATGGCGTCGTGGGGGGTGGCCGTTGGGGACTTTTGAATAACCGTGTCGGTCAGAATGGCAGAAAGCAACACGTGAGCAATGTCAACGGGAATTTCGATGCCATACTGGCGGAAGATGCTCGTAACCACCGTAGCGGAAGAGCCCCAGGGGCGCATGGTCACGTACAGCGGCGCTGCTGTGGTTACGTCACCCAAACGATGATGGTCGACAATGCCCACCAGTTCAGCGTCTTTCAGACCGTCAACAGCCTGGCCGTATTCGCTGTGGTCGACAATAATAACCTTGTCGCCTGCGCCCACGCTTTCAATGAGGCGCGGTTCCGTAATGCCATTTTCTTCCAAATTCCAGTCGGTTTCTGGCGGCAGCGGCCCAAGGCGCACTGCTTCATATTCAACTTCGCGGCCTTCCTGGCGCGCCAGTTCGTTTTCAAAATACGCCAATGCAATAGCTGCACTAATAGCGTCGTTGTCGGGGTTCTTATGACCAACGATTAAAACCTTATCTGCCATGATTTCCTCCTGAATCATTTCCTTAACTACTTATTTTAACTATTGGAGCGTAGTCTTTGAGGAGCTTTTTTTCGCTGCCGGTTTTGGCGAACTTAATAAGCAGTGTGTCGCCATCAACGGCGGTAACCGTGCCGCGACCAAAGACCTTATGGTCCACCGCGTCGCCCACGGCAAAGCTCACGCCCGCCGCCGCCTTCTTATGGTCTTCGGCACTAAAGGTACGCGTACGGTTGCCAGAACCTGAGGCACTGCTCGTGCCAAACACGCGCCCTTCGCCTGCTTCGGTGCCGCTGCCAGAAATGCCGCGACGGCTCCCCCGCTTTTCCCAGCCGGTGCCGGAAAAACCACTACTCCCCAGGCCCGAAGTCTTGCGCAGCTCCTGCGGAATTTCCTGCAAGAAACGGCTCGTGGGGTTGGCGTTCGTCTGACCAAATAGCGAACGGGCTGCCGCGCAGGTAAGGTAGAGGCGCTGGCGGGCACGCGTAATGGCCACGTAGGCAAGGCGGCGCTCTTCTTCGACCCCTTCGCCGTCGAGCATAGACATCATATGCGGGAAGATTCCCTCTTCCATGCCCGCAACAAAAACCACGTCGAATTCCAGACCCTTGGCAGAATGGATGGTCATAAGCGTAACGGCCTGGCCTTCGTCGGTCATGGTGTCGAGGTCGGTACGCAGGGCCACCCATTCAATAAAGTCAGCGAGCGAGTCGCCCCGCAGAATACGTATTGGTTCATTTGAAATAGTTGGAGCAGAATAGAAAACCTCAGCTTGACTAAAGTCAGCGAGGGTTTCGCTGGTGCCCGAGATGTCGCCTTCCGCGGAGGCGAAGCCTACTTCGGTAGGTGAGCCGATTGCGGGGGCGGCAGATTGGGCGCCAGCGGAAGCCGCAGCGTCGACATTTCCGCTGTTCGTAAGAACGGCGGAACTAAAAGCTTCTTCGATGTCGTGGGTTTCGGCGAATTCGTCCACTACGCCCAGGAATTCCTTCACGTTTTCCACGCGCGACCGCGCTTCATCGGTGCCTTCGTCTTCCAATGCGCGCACCAAGCCGCTGCGGTCGATGATCATTTCAACTACCTTGCGCAAGTCGCCTTCCCAGGTGGCAGCTTCGGCAATAAGGCTCGTGAATTCACCAAGTGCCGTGCGCGTTGCCAGGCGGATGCCTTCGTCGGCCACGGCAAGCTGCGCAGCGTCCATAAAGCTGGAACCATTATTGCGTGCCAGCTGGTTAATGTGTTCGACGGTCGTTTTGCCAATACCACGGCGCGGCACATTTACCACGCGCTGGGCGGCAATGTCGTCGGCGGGGTTTACCACCAAGTTGAGGTAGGCCATCACGTCGCGAATTTCGGCGCGGTCAAAAAAGCGCGTGCCACCCACAATGCGGTACGGAATGCCCGCACGCAACAGCATGTCTTCAAGCATGCGGCTTTGCGCATTGGTGCGATAAAACACCGCCATTTGGTCGTAGCCAAAGCCATTGCCCTTCTGGTGTTCGATTTCGCCCGCAATCCAGCGGCCTTCGTCGCGTTCGTCGCTGGCCATGTACACCTGAATCTTGCTGCCGGAATCGCCCGTTGCCACGAGGCGCTTGGGTTTGCGCTTGGCGTTGTTGGCAATAACGGCGTTCGCGGCGTCCAGGATGGTGGCCGTTGAACGGTAATTCTTTTCCAGCTTCACCACGTGGGCCTGTGGGTAGTCGTGTTCGAATTCAAGGATATTGCGAATGTCGGCACCGCGCCAACTGTAAATGCTCTGGTCGTCGTCGCCCACCACCATAATGTTCTTGTGCCCTGCGGCCAACAACTGCGTAATGGCATATTGGGCGTGGTTAGTGTCTTGGTATTCGTCCACCAGAATGTAGCGGAAGCGCTTTTGGTAGGCGTCCAGGACGTCTTTGTTCTGCTTCAAAAGCAACCAGGCATATACGAGCAAGTCGTCAAAGTCGAAGGCATTGGCCGCACGCAGGCGTTCCTGGTACTGCTCGTAGACGCGCGCCGCCTGCTTGGCTATGGGGTCGCGCGCTTGGTCGGCAAAGTCGCCCGGCATAACGAGTTCATTTTTGGCGGTAGAGATACGACTGCGCACCGCGTTCAGCGGAATGCGCTTAGGGTCTATGTCGAGGTCGTACATAATGGCCTTGATAAGGCTTTTTGAATCTGAGTCGTCGTAGATGGTGAAGTTCTTTGTAAAGCCCAGGCGTTCCGCGTCGGCGCGCAAAATGCGCACGCACATGCTGTGGAAGGTGGAAACCCACATGCCGCGTGCCGCTGGCCCCACCAGCTGGCTGAGGCGTTCGCGCATTTCGGCGGCAGCCTTGTTCGTAAAGGTAATAGCGAGCACTTCCCAGGGCGAAACGCCGCAGGATTCGATCATGTGCGCAATGCGGTAGGTAAGCACGCGCGTTTTGCCGCTACCCGCGCCTGCCAGCACGAGCAAGGGTCCGTCTATACATTCAACAGCTTCCCGCTGTTCGGGGTTTAAGGTGTCTAAATCAAGCATGTATTCGATTCTAACTAAAACAAGGTGCCCTTATAGGCAAAGTAGGCCAGCACCACAATACCTACCACAATGCGGTACCAACCAAAGGCGGAAAAGTCATTGCGTTTGATATATGAAAGCAAAAACTTAATCGCAAGCACCGAAGTCACGAAGGCGGTTACTAGGCCCACGGCAAGCACCACGAGTTCAGTCTGCGTAAGCACGAGGCCCGCGCTTACGAACTTCAGGACTTTCACCAAGCCCCAGCCTAGCATGATGGGAATAGCCAAAAAGAAGGTGAATTCGGCCGCCGCCACGCGCGACGTGCCCGAAAGCATGCCGCCGATAATGGTTGCGCCACTGCGGCTCGTGCCTGGCACCACGGCCAGGCATTGGAAGAGGCCTATCTTCAGTGCGTCGAGCGGGCCAATGTCGTCCACGGTAGAAATGCGGAAGATGTCGCCGTCTTCGTAGCCCGTGCCTTCAAGTTTGGCGTGCTTGCCGCCTACGTGTGCATAGAAGTTTTCTTCCTTCTTGCGGTTGCGGCGCTCTAGCACAATGAAAATGACGCCGTACAAAATAAGCATGGCGGCCACCACCGTGGCGTTAAAGAGGTGTTCTTCAGCCCAGTCGTCCAGCAGCAGGCCCACGACCGCAGCGGGGATACAGCCAATGACGACCATGCCCCACAGGCGCCACGTGGCCTTTTTCCCTTCGGGCGTTTTCGAAGGCGAAAAGGGATTGAGTTTGTGGAAGTACAAAATAATGACGGCCAGGATCGCGCCAATTTGGATGACGACCAAGAACATGGCCAGGAACGCGCTTGACACGTCGAGCTTCAAAAACTCGTCGACCAAAATCATGTGGCCCGTTGAAGAAATGGGCAACCATTCGGTAATGCCTTCAACCAGGCCAATAAGAAATGCTTTTAAGGCTTCGTAAAGCACGTTACTCCTTAGTAAAAACCCCCAGGGATTGTAGCGCAGGGGTATGTTTTTTGCTATTATTCTTTCCCTTCAATAAGGGTTTTAACAGGGATGTTACACTTTCTGACTACGATATAGGCAACTGTCACCCTTTTGAAAACATGTGAAAGGCGCAAGCGCGAAGCAATTGGAACTGAAAGAAAAATATTTGCCTGAAAGCTTTGGGAAAGAAGGCATTCTTTCTTTTTTGTCGTGGCTGTTTGACCCAGGCATTAATGGCCCCTACCAAAAAGGGCGCTGGTACATTCTCATAGAACGCTGGTACCTGGTTGCCGCCATTGTGTACATGGAAATAGTCTTTAAGCTTTCCACGAGCGGGTCTTTTTTCCCTTCGATCATTATTATTCTGCTGTTTTCAATTGCGCTTGGGCAGCTGTTTTATCTCATTGGGTCCCTTGCGCCCACGCAGCGCACGAACACCATTATTAAAGCCGTCATTTTGGCGCTTTTGGGCCTTATCTTCTGTGTTGAATACTTTGTGTTTCGCCAGTTTAACGACTTTTACAGCGTAAAGACGGTTCTTGCAGGCGCGGGTGGTGTTGCCACGGGCTTTATGGGCGACGTTATGGGGCTCATCTTTTCCCTGCGTGGCATTTTGCACATCATTTTGTTCTTCTTGCCCTTTGGCCTGTATGTGCTTCAAGCAAAATATGGCATCGACCGTGCGCGAGCCATTCCCCTGCCTGAAAAAGGACGCGTACTCCTGCTGGCGGTCCTAGCCCACCTTCTTGCGTTTTGCATTATTTCCATTTCGGGTTCATACGGGGCGGCCTATGGCAGCCAGTATAGCTTCCATACCGCCGTGCCAAACTACGGCCTGTTAACCGGTGTGCGCAAAGACATTACGCAAGACGAACGCGTTACGTTTGAAACCACGGAAACAGACGCCGCGACGGCCATAGATTACGCGGCCGAACACCGCAACATAAACTGGGACGAATATGAAGACGAAGTAATGAACATAGACTTCGAAGCCTTAGCTGAAAATGCCTGGAGCGAAGAACAGCTTGAACTAGACAACTACGTAGCGTCTTTGAAGCCAAGTAAGAAAAACGACATGACGGGCAAGTTTGCTGGCTATAACCTCATTTTCATTTCCGGCGAAGCCTTTTCCCATGGTGCCATGGACCCCGTGCTCACCCCCACCCTGTGGCGCCTTTATACCAAGGGCTTTAATTTCACCGACTATTACCAGTTTGAAAGTGCAGGCACCACAGGGGGC
Organism: uncultured Coriobacteriaceae bacterium; assembly: GCA_902768975.1. Classification (GTDB taxonomy): domain Bacteria; phylum Actinomycetota; class Coriobacteriia; order Coriobacteriales; family Eggerthellaceae; genus CACXMZ01. Next base: position 37,033 of record CACXMZ010000005.1, on the reverse strand, counting down.
GAATGCCAGAACATCTTTGGCCTTATCCCGGTCGATGGCGGCGAATCCGTAAAGGAAGCGGCCTATAACAACAACTATTTCACTACGGGCAGCATTTTGAACCGCCTGGGTTATAACGGCTGGGCCTTCCACAACAACACCTACACCTTCTACGACCGCAATGAAACTCATAACAACCTGGGTTACAACAATGGGTTCATGGGCATGGAAAACGGCATGGAAGAATACGTGACCGAACAATGGCCCCAGTCCGACCTGGAAATGGTTAAGGGCACCTTCGACAATATCTATTGCGACAAGGAACCCTTCAACGTGTATTACATGTCGGTTTCTGGGCATTCTGGTTACGAACCATACGGCAATGCCATGACTGAAAAGAATTGGCCTGTCGTTGAAAAGTGGGCCAAGGAAAACAACATTACATACAACGACACCATCTTGGGCTATTTGGCGGCCAACCTTGAACTTGAATATGCCGTGGAATACCTCGTGGAACAGCTGGAAGCGCGCGACATGGCACGGCATACCCTCATTGTAATTACGGGTGACCATTTCCCCTATGGCCTTGACGAAGGTTACGACATGGGCGGCGGCAACCTGGCTGAACTCTATGGCGAAGAAATCGAAAGCTTTTTCGAGCGCGACAAAAACGCCTTGATTATGTGGAGTGCCAGCCTTGAAGACGAAGTACCCGTCGTGGTAAACGAACCCACTTCGAGCCTCGATATTCTGCCGACCTTGTGCAACCTCTTCGACGTCGAATGGGACTCCCGCCTCCTGCCTGGGCGCGATGTGTTTTCAAATGCGGAACCCTTGGTATTTAACCCGGCGTATTTCTGGAAAACGGTCGAAGGGGTTTCCATGTATGCCGACTTTACACCCAATGCAGACTCGAAGCTGACCAACGTAAGCGCCTATGCTGAACAGCACGACAAAATTGTTGCGAACAAGATGAACTACTGCCTTGGCGTTTTGGCTCACGACTATTACGCGCATGTGTTTGGCGAAAACCCCGACGTAGAAGGCGTTCACGACAGCAATGTAGAAGTGGGCCTGGCCCTGCACGAAGCTGCGGTCGCGCGGACGACGGAAGGTGCGGAAGACGGCGAAGGTGAAACGGGCGAAGAAAGCTCCGAAGAGCCGTCAGACCAAGCTCAGTAACGCCGTGGGTTTATAGCGCGCATTGCCACCGCACGGGTATGGCGTGAACTAATAGCGCAGCTTGATGGATAGCCTGCTTAATGGGCCACCTGTTTTTCTGCGTGTACCGACTGCAAAATAGCCAAAAGAATTGAATAGAACTTTGTGTCTTCTTCGTCGGAGCGGCTGGTAACCACCGCGGGAATAGTTCCGCACACCGTGCCCGCAATGGGCAAGTGAGCAAAGTAGTGGATACTCTTGTATAGCACGTTACCCGTAAGGAAGTCGGGCAGGAGCAAGAGGTCGGCGTGGCCAGCCATGGGCTTGTTGATACCCTTATGTTCAGCGGAATGCGGGTCGATGGCGTTGTCGAGCGCAAAGGGGCCGTCCACATGCACCCCTTCGGGCCATTCCATTTCAGAAAGCTTCTGAGCATCGACGGTTGAAGGGATATTTTCCTTAACTTCTTCAACCGCGGATAGCACACCCACATTAATTTCGTCCATGCCAAAGGCGCGTAAAAGCTCAACTGCGTTTTCGATAATCTGCACCTTGTCTTCCAGCGTAGGTTCGCGAATAAAGGACGTGTCGGACGCAAACATAAAGCCGTGGCGTTCAGGGTAATACCAGGCCGTTGTATGGCTGAGCTTGCGCCCTGGCTTGCAGAAGCCACGCTCCTTGTCGATAAGACCCCAAATGAACGAAGCCGTCTTCATCAGGCCCTTCATGGGAATGTCGGCCCAGCCTGCTTTTACCATGTCGAGGGCCAAGTTGATGGCATGTTCGCCACGGTGCATGTCGACGATTTCATAGTTAGACGCAGGCTCTTCAAATTCATCAAGAAGCCGCAGGATTTCCTTTTCCTGACCCAGCAAAATACCTTCAGCTACCCCGCGCCTCCGTGCATCAACTACCGCCGCTAGAGCCGCGTCGTCGTGCGCGCCGCACAGTACAATGGTCTTTTTAATCTGCTTGTCGAGGAGATTCTGACTTATTTCGTCGAAACTATGAAACATGGCTTCCACCCTTCTTCACACCATGATACCAAAGACATCCCCTCTGTGCTAAAAGCTCGAGCTAAGTCGGCAATTCATCGGTACAATATAGTGTGACAACACGTATATAAGCTATGGTTGCAATGTTGTTGCAAAGAACTGAAGGCTGGGAGCTAAAGGGCATGTAGCTGCACCCGCTCGAGCGAAAAGGTGAAACTATGATTGACAGACTCTTGGCTTATAACATTTTGTATGCGCTCGTTGCCAAAGACGGGCGGGAAGCGGCGCTTTTTGGTAACAATGCTGCGGCGGCTACCCATGCCTACGCACATAGCCTGGCAACGGAAGCTGTGCCCGAATTGTGGTTCGAGCTACCCCTTGCCGGAGAACCCTGGTTCGACTTTCATGCCCTCACCTCACGCAAAGATACTACCCCTGGCATGCACTTTGAAGCTGAACGTTGTGGGGACTTTCCCGAAGTATTTGAATGGTTTGCCACACAAAACAGCGCACAGGTACGCCAGCTGGCATTAAGCTGGGACATTTCCGCTGGGAAGCTGAACTCCCCCGCCATTCAGCTGCTCGTTAATAACGACGCGCACACGCCAGAAGAATTCCTGGCCGTAGCGGGAAGGCCCGACATGATTGAAGGCTACCATGCCTTTGTTGAACGCATTCCCGAAGGTTGGTACGCCTGCTACACCGGCGTGTTCCCCGAACGCCCTGGCCATGGAGCCCGCGTTGAATGCATTCCAAATACGCAGCTGCAACAGGCCTACGCTACGGACGCCACCTTGCTGGAACACGACCTGCTTCAGGCAGGTGTGCCGAATTTGGGGGAAACGACGGTTTCTCGTTGCCAGACCATGGCGGCTGCTCCCTTCCAATTTGAATTCCAGTTCGACATTAAAGCCGACGGAAGCCTCGGAAATACCATGGGGGCCAGTTCACGCTTTGCTTTTCCAAGCAGCACAAACGAAGCGGAGCAAACAGGGCACACCGCCAGCGGAGAAGGCGCCCTGTGGGAATGCTTCGACGCCCAAGGGGCAGCGGGTGAACTTATGAGCACCATTGAGTCCTGGGGCTTGGCCGACGAACGTTGGCGTTTGCTCGAGGGCACCATTGTTTCGAGCAAGCTTTCACACGGGGAAAACAGCGTGGCCCTGTATTGTTACCCCACCTTTGTTAAACTGCGTTGGAGAAACGGCGAACCCTTGGACGCAAAAGCCTATTTAATTGCAGGTGTTGAATAAGAGTTTGGAGGACAGGATGCCCAGAGAAAGGCACGAAACAACCGATTCACCTTTTTCGGACTCGCTCAAGGCGCTGAGGCAGTCGCGCGGCCTTTCGCAGCAACAACTTGCCGCCGAACTTTTTGTTAACCGTTCAACCGTTGCCCGCTGGGAGTCGGGCGACCGCATCCCCGACCTTGCCATTGTTCCCCGCATTGCAGAATGCCTGGGTGTAGACACCACAACCCTGCTTACTATTGCGCAAGTGGAAGAAGTGCCGCGTATTATCATCGTGGACGACGAACCTATTGCTATTGCGGGGGCTCTTTCGGTACTTGAAGATGTATTTCCCGGGGCTTCTATTACCGGCTTCATTAGTCCAACAGACGCCATCGAATATGCCCAGGCCCACCCTGTTGCAATTGCTTTTATCGAGATAGAAATGGGGCACACCAACGGGCTTGAACTCTGCGAAGAAATGCTTGAGCTGCACCCCCGAACCAATGTCATATTCCTCACCGAGTATCGCGAATATGCTTTCGATGCTTGGAAAACGGGAGCCTGCGGCTTCATGCTCAAACCCATGACGTCCGAAGCGGTGGAAGAAGAATTTGAAAAGCTGCGCCACCCCGTACCAGGGCTCCAAAGCACCGTTCCGCATATTCATGGAATACACCATGAGTTAGCTTTTGACTAATAGCTGCTTGGATTCATTTTTTTAATTTCGGTGCAGCGTCTACTGGCCTTATGGCGGCCCTTTTGGGGCTTTCGCTTGCGATTACCGCTACCCATGTCGCACGTTGGAACCGCTGCCTTGAGCTGCCATTTGGAGCAAATGCCAAAAACTATTAGGCCTTGCCCGAAAGGATATCCTTTGCCCAGGCGAAGGACTCGCGCACCACGCTACTCAAGCGAAGGCCCGAATGGCTTTTTACCGCAATGCCCACAACATGCCCTAGACCTGCTTTGCGTGCAATGGCAAGCGAACGAGCTACATGGTAATTATTAGTTACGATGCCAACGGCGTCGCGTTCACGGTCCACGAGCTTTACCGCATTGCGAATGTTCTGCACCGTACTAAATGAACTGTCTTCAATCTGGATACGGGCTGGATCGATTCCGCGCTCAATAAGATAGTCGCGCCCTGCATGGGATTCTGGCACCGACTCATTGGTGCCCTGAGCACCGCACACAATACAGCGGGTGCACGGGTTGGCAAGAAGGTAGTCGTAGGCCGCTTCGAGCCGACAGGTGAACGTGCGGCCAGGCTTTCCTTCAAGTATCTGTGCGCCCAGCACAACAAGCCAGTCCAGCCCCTGTTCGCCCGCATCGGAATAATGACGAACGATGGCTGCACCAATGATTATTTCGCAGGCAACAAACAAGACAAGGGCGCCCACTACCACTCCATGGAGCGCAAGGGGAATCTTGTCCCAGAGCTCGAGCGCCATAAGGGCCGCCGGAGCAACAAGAAGGAGTGTAAAAAAGAACCAGGCGTAATGGAAGCGCACTTTTGACGCAGACAATACAAGGCTCAGACCGTATAGTGCACTTGTCACACCAAGAACAGCAAGTACTATGGCTGCACCCATGTTCACCGCTTGAACACTTCCCTGCCCGCTACCATTGTGCGACGTCCATTTTAGCTCCAGGAGTTGCCGGCGGAACAATAGTGCCGTCAAGGTCGACATGCAAGAAACATTCGCACCACTGATCTGGCTCTTCGCGCTGGCATGAACGGAACTTATTCAGGGCAAGCGTTACTTCGTCTTGCGGGTAGAGCGCAAGCGTGCTCTGGTAACAACTTATAAGCTCGCGCTTAGCTTCCAGCACTTCGGTAATTTCGAAAAAATGCGTTGGACACCGAAACGGCGCCTGCAGTTCGTAGAGGAAAACTTCACATTGCGCGCCCTGCTGCTTCATTCGGGCAAGACTGAATTGCGCAACAGCCACATGGTCTGGGTGCAAGCTTTCAGTCCACGGAAGAAAGGCCTTCGTATACTGCGTGAAATCAATGGCATCAACGCAATGGGGGCATTCGGACAAATGCGCGTCGGGAAAGCCCAGCCAATGAATGCTTGCCGGGCGCGCAAGCTCCATGGCGCATTCGAATTCTGCGCGCCGCTGGGCAACCATTTGGTCGCTTGGCACTGCAGGGTCGGCCAAGCCCCCATCGGAAATAACATACACATCGGCCTGGCCGGGATGGCGCAGCAATACGCCGCCTGTTCCCAAGCTTTCGTCGTCGGGATGTGGCGCAAGCACCACAAAGCGCTCATCTTCGGCAATACTAAGCAGGTCTAAAATCACTTTAGCACCCCACCCTAACACGAATATGCGCAAAAACCAGGCAAGTAAACATCACAAAGAACACTCCCCTAATCTTCTAGGCATGTGCAGCTGGCTTGTTCTTCTAAGATCTAGCTATGCCATTGACATAGTCACGTTGGGTCACAAACAAGTGGGCAATCAAAGCAGCAAAATTGCTCGGAAGTTCTGGGTGGGAGTCATAGGCATCTATAATATGTTCTTCAAAGCCTTCCAAAAGTTCTGGCTTATACCATGTCATGTCCCAAGAGGGGTCCAGGTCGGTAAATGAATAGGCGCAGGTCATAATGGCAAGCGTAGGCTTACTACACATAACATCGATGGGATAATCCTCGTTCGGGAAGCCAAATGAACGGTCATAGTCAAAGGGGGGCGCCACGCGGCGCTCCCCTGTATGAACATTACAAACAAGACCATAGTTTCCCGTATGAAAGTCAGCCAAGAGCGCCAGGTCTTTAAAGGTAAAAATTTTCGCAGTGTCTGCCGAAGGGTTCGAAATTCCTGCACGCGAAAAAACATCCATCATCATTTCTGATGTAGTTGGGCCCATCATGCCGCCACTGGGTTCCATCTGTAAGCCAGAGAGGGCAAATAAGCGCCAACCTTGCACAAGTTCTTCGTCTCTTGAAATCATAAGCGGACTGACCGAAAAACGCCTCCCGCAGCGCTCTTCGGCATACAGGGGCTGGTAAGCATCTTCGCCATACAACAGCCTGCAAAGCTTTGCGCCAAGCACAGCACCTTCCAAGTCGGCTCCACTTTTAAGCAGAGATTCTTTCACCAAGAAGATTCCCTGGTCGTTTTTTTCCCATGCTTTTTCAAGAGTTCCCCTTGTTGTAAGGTCGGGAATGTCGGGTGAACAGGATGCGAGCTTTGAATAATCGCCTTCAAAAATGGCTTGGCAAAAGGTTTCGTCCCACGCGTTGTCGAAAAAATTAATGTCTTCCCATCGCTCTGTTGAGCCAGGTGCACGATACCAAAAATGGTCAGTTAATGACGCGCCGTGCCCTCTTAAAACCAATTCAATCGAGCTGTGTACGCCAAAGGCGTCAACTAATACGGGATAAACCTTACGAACACTCGAAATACAACGCCCAAGAATGAATCTGATCATGAATTCATCGAGGTTATTTGTGTCTATCCCAAGTTTTGCAAGGCTTTCATCACCCCTTTCGGGGGCATCCAACACATGTACCTTGTGCGCGGCAGTATCGACTTCAAAGTCGAGTAATTCCTGGTTCCTATACATGAGTGTACGCTTCACGAATACCGTCCCTTATGGGAAAAGAAAGCCCTCGTAATGATCAAGCTTCTTTATGGCTTTTCAAGTTGTTGACGCCTGACAAGTTCGGCAAATTCACCATCTAAGGCGATCAATTCGTCGTAGGTGCCTTCTTCGATAATGTGGCCACCGTCGAGCATAACAATACGGTCGGCGAGCTTGATAGTTGAAAGACGGTGTGCCACCACGATGCGCGTACATTTTAGACCTGCAAGCGCGTCGCTCACATGCTTTTGCGTTACGTTGTCCAAGGCACTCGTGGCTTCGTCGAACATAAGAATACGCGGCTTTGAACAGACCGCCTGCGCAATAAGGATGCGCTGACGCTGGCCGCCCGAAACGCCGCCCGAACCTTCAGATACAAGGGTATGCATGCCCATGGGCATGGCGCGAATGTCGTCTGCGACACCAGCAAGTTCTGCCGCTTCCCACGCGTCGTCCATAGTGGCACGCGGCGAAGAAATCGTAATGTTATGGAAGATGGTTCCTGAAAACAGGCTGCCATTTTGCAAGCACACACCAACAATGCGGCGCAGGGAACGAATGTCGAGGTCGTTTAAGTCCTGGCCACTGTAATAAATGGCACCGCGCTCTGGCTTTTCAAGCCCCAGAAGCAAGCGCATAAGTGTAGACTTGCCCGACCCTGATTTACCCACAACGGCAAGGTATTCACCAGGGCTTATCTTCAAAGAAAGGTTGTCGATAATGGGCTTTTGCGCAGGCGTATAGCGGAAAGTGAGGCCCGACATTTCAATAGAGCCGGTGATGTTTGAAATCGTTTTACCGCGCTGCACAGGTTCGGGAACAGCTTCGAGCAAGGGCTTCAAAGAATCGACAGCAGCACGCGCAGCGGCAAAGCTGGGTGCCATGGAAGCAAGCATGGTAACAGCCCCAAGCACAGCGCCATAGGCCACATTAAATGCCATAAATTCAGGAAGTGAAACATTCGTCGTGCCTGCCACCCAATAAATCAGAATAGTACCTATGAGAGTAACAAGAGGCGGCAAGGTATTTGAAATCTTATACCAGAATGGAATGTTGTACTTCGTTTGAAGGCTCTTCGATTCGGCTTCCGCCCAACGTGCGAACGCACGCTTTTCGGCGCCTGCTAACTTCAACTTCAAAACACCATTCAATAAGATTGGAACCAGGCCCGAAACTTCAAGGTCGGACTTGACAATGTCCTGTTGCATGCGTACCTGGGTTACTGCAATAGCAATGCCAAGAACAATTTGAACGCCGATAACGATTAAGGCAGGAATGGCAAGTGAAGGTGCAAACGAAAGAATCTGTACGATATACGCAAATGAAAAGAGTGCCGTAAGACCTGCGCCTAAGCCAACTTGCGTAAGAATATCTATAAGATTTTTAACACTTCCCACGCGCTTTGCAAGGTCGCCCGCCTGCCTGTTTTTGAAGAATGAAGCATCGAGTGAAAACAGCCTAGCCGTCATGGCTGCTTCAACTTGAATTGAAAGCTTGCTAGAAAGGCGAGCTGTAATCATGTTTCGCGCAATACCAATGAGTGCTTGCCCAAACACCGCCCCAAGAAGCAGGGCACAAATAGGCACAATGAGGTTGGGGTTACCCGAAGGTATAACGCGGTCAAACAAGAGGTTGTTTGCCACGGCAGGCAAAAGACCAATAAGAACAACGACCAAAGCTGCCATAATCATGCGCATATAGTCGCCTGGGTCGAGCGAAGAAAACATGAAATGAACCAGGTCGCGCAAGCTAAGCTTCGTGTCGGGCAAAGGACGATAGAAGCAATAGGCTTCAGACATAACGTCAGCCGCGGTTCTCTTGGTCACAAGAACTTTCTTGTTCGTGCGTGGCTCAACATACACATAGCTGCGCATGCCGAAGGGGAAAATAGCGATAGCTTCACCGCTTTTAAGTTGTCCTAAATATGCACCTGTTGCGTCCTTCCACCATTCGCCCTTCAAATACACCTTTCGCTTCATAAGGCCGCTCGACTGAATGGCCATGTCCATGCGGTCCAGTGGGTCGACTATCGTGTCGGGCACAGGGTCTGGCTGGCGGCCAAAGTAATGAAGTAGTGCTGCCACCGCATTGTCGGTTGCTGCGAGTTCGTCGAAGGAAAGGCGCGAAGCGGCTTTGGTGTCTACCACCGCGCGCGCAATCTTGTCGTACGCTTCGATAATCTGTTCGTCGTCGAGGCGATTACGTGTCTTTAGTTGTTCTTCAAACCAACTCATAAGACAACCCTAGTCGTTTCTTACCAATTCGGCATAGGCGCCGTCCAGTGCCAATAGTTCTTCATGCGTGCCGCGTTCAACTACGTGCCCGTGGTCAAGCACGATAATTTCATCGCAGTCACGAATGGTTGAAAGCCTGTGAGCAACCACAATGCAGGTAATTTGTCGTTTGCGAATGGAGTGGATAACTTTTTCTTCCGTTTTGGCGTCGAGGGCACTTGTCGCTTCGTCTAAAATGGCGATGGTTGGATCCTGGGCCAAAACACGCGCGATTTCGAGGCGTTGGAGCTGGCCACCAGAAAAGTTTTTACCACCAGCAAGCATTTCGCCGCGATAACCACCTTCACGCGCAAGTATGTCATTGTGGATGTCTGCGTCGCGGCAAGCCATAATGACTTCGAAGTCTTCAATGGACTTGTCCCAAAGGCTCACGTTTTCAGAAACCGTGCCTGCAAACATGGAAATGTCTTGGTCCACGACGGCCAAAGAGCCACGCAGTTGACCACGCGGAATGTCGCTTGCCAACTTTCCGTCGAATCGAATTTCGCCCGACCACGGCTGGTAAAGACCACTGATAAGCTTGGCAATGGTCGACTTGCCCGACCCAGAACCGCCTACCAACGCAACCCACTGGCCAGGCTCAACATGCAAATTGAAACCTTCAATAGTGGGCTTTTCAAGCTTCGAGTAGCCAAAAGTGATGTCCTTCACGTCGATGTTGCCCGAAAGCTTGCCAAGGCCATGGTCCTCTTCGTCGAGGTAGTCAGAATCGTCGGAGGTTTTGGATACGTCGGGTTTGTAGTTCAGCACGTCTTGGACGCGTTCCATCTGCGTGCGCGATTCCTGAAGAGTCTGCCCCAGGTTCACGAGTGAATTAATAGGAGCCATGAATGCGGAAAGGAAGCCCTGGAAGGCTAAGAGCATGCCAGGGGTAAACTGGCCATCCATAATAAGCAAGGTGCCTACAACAAGAACTATGACATTGACGAGCTGCACGAGTAAGCTGGGAATAGAACCGAGGTAGGCGTTGAGCTTCGATGCACGGGCAATGTCGTTGCTTGCTAAGGCCTGGGTCCCGCTCCAGCGTTCGAAGAAACCAGCTTCTGCGCCCGAAGCCTTAATACTTTCAATCATGTCGACGGCGGCAACCACAATGGAGTGCTGCATGCCAGCGTTACGCATATATTCGCGCATAATATTAATGCGCTTTTCAGAAATATAGCGTGCCATCAGGGAATTTATGACCACCGCTGCAATGCCCACAAGCGCGAGCGGCGCACTGTACATAAACATGACCACCAAATACACCACAACAAGCACGGCATTAATAAGTGCTGGTGCAAGGTCGCGCAGAACGGTTTGGGCAATCTGGGCATTGGCAGCCTGGCGCTGCTGCAGGTCGCCCACAAGACGCTGCGAATAAAATTCTGCAGGCAAGTGCAAAAGGTGCCAGAAGAATTTCGAAGATGCGACCGCTTCAAACTTGCCACGAATCCTGAGCAAATAGATAGCGTGGGCAAAGGTAACCACAATTTGAAGTATGGCGAACAGGGCCAGGGCGATAGTAATGGGCACAAGGGCAGAATAGTTGACCCCTTCATGGCCCAGCACTACGTCGGCAAACACGCGCGCCATGGACGAATTCAAAATACCAATTATTGAAAGAAGGGCTGTGGCAAGCGCCACGAATAGTATGGGCCCCGTCATCCCCTTTAAACGTTCGCGTATGAAGGCTATTGTTGAAGGAGGACTGCCCGCAGGCTGGAAGTTTTCGCCTGGGTGCATTTGCAAAACGATGCCGGTAAACGACTGGTCGAAGTCTTCTATCCTCACACGAACCTGGCCACGAGCAGGGTCGTTAATATAGGCCCATTTGCCATTTGAAGAAAAGCCGGTAAGCACAACAAAGTGGTAGAAATTCCAAAAAATGATGCAAGGGAATTCGGCGTTTTCGCGCAGGCCTTCTAGGTCGAAAGTGTAGCCGTCGGCTTCAAGCCCATAGTCACGTGCGGCACGAAGGATGTTGACAGCCTTGCTTCCGTCGCGGGAAACACCACAGGCGCTGCGTACTTCTTCAAGCGGAACCCAGCGCCCGTAATGCGCAAGTATCATGGCGAGAGAGGCGGCACCGCATTCGGTCGCCTCCATCTGCATGACTTGGGGAACATTGCGTACGCGTTTAGCCATACCAGGGTTACGCTCCGTTTACTTGCGAACTAGTCGCCTGGGCGCTACTTGCCTGCGCGGTGCTGTCATTGGCTTTAGCGCTCTGAACGGCAGTTTCGTCTGCAGCGCCAAATAAGTACTTGATGGGCGAAACCTGTTCTGTTGTCACCACAATAGGTACGTCGTCGCCATCAACCCAGTCGGAAATTTCGACAGGCAAGTCAATAATGATCTTATAGCTCCAGTCCGTAAGAGTAAGGTTGTCGTAGGTGTAGTCGCTGCCGATAGTAGCTTCCACTTCACGCCGCGAATGCGGGTTTTTGTTAATGGACTTGATTTTTGCGCTATAGCCAGCAGCTGTTACTTCACTAAACTCCGTAGCACTTACGCCACCGTCGTAGGGCAAAAAGAAAGTAATTTCGCCGTCCTTCAATACACCAATGGTCGATGTTTTAACTGGCAGAGTTGCGGTAAAGCCCCAGATAACTGCAGCAATCAGCAATACGGCCACAGCCGCAAGAAGAACCCATGCACTTGGATTGGTTACTTGAAGATAACGGTCAAGGTCTTCGGCTGACGACATCTTGTTAAGAGCCGACTCGCGAAACATCTTTGACCCAAGAGACTCCTGCTTGGCTGATGGTTCTGCCATGATTACTTCCTGTCCACCTACGTAAATGCGCTTGCTTTACCGCCAGCTTGCATTCGCTTACTTGAGCAGAACAGCGCAAATTAAAACGCTTTCAAAACCACACTACCTGGAACATACCTGCAGATACAAGCATATGTTCCAGAATGTCACATATAGTATAAACCAGCCTTGCGTTAAGAGATAGAATTACTATTCCTTAATGAGGTAAGATAGCAGGAGCGTGAAATTAACGTATATACGACGGATCTACGACGAATCTACGAAGGCAAAAGATGAAAGATTTTAGAGAACGAGAGTTTGGCAAAAAGGGATGGAACGGCGTCCTTGCCAACGAACGAACTGTATTAAAACGTGCCGTCAATGCCATTCTCTGCTTGCTTGTTGTTGCTCTGGCAGTGGGCCAGATGGGATTCTTCCCTCTTGGTGGAGCCCACATTCTATTCCTGCTTGTCCCTATTGCATTTTCTGCACTTCTTTTTGGTAAGTGGCGGGCCAGCATAATCGGTATTCTGGCCGGCCTTGCTGAAATGCTCCATGCTTCGGTGCTTCCTTATGACTATTTCGAAAAATACTTCTTCTTCCCCCTGAATTCAGTTGTCCTTTATGCACTGTTTGGCCTGCTCATTGGCATACTTCTTGAAATAAGCTATCGAAAGCTTCGCGAAAAAGAACTCGCTCAAAACCCGCTTGCAAAACCAAGTGCAGCCCGCATTGGTGTACTTGTAGCTATTTCTTTAATTGGTGCTCTGTTTTGCACCGTATTCATTCAGTTCGGCATTAATGTCGTCAATACCTCCTACCATATGCAGCTTCCCACCGAATTGGCGAAGCACATAACGGATCCCCAAAGCATTTTTATCCAATTTGTTATCGATGCCGCTGTACTGGCCTTGGCGCTCATTTTTGCAGACGTCGCATCGCAGCGCCTTGGTCGGACGCAGGGCAAACAAAGCCTGCAAACCATCATTCAATTCTGGCTCACGGTTCTTACCATTGTATTTTTCATTCTCGCCAACGGTGTTGCCTTCACAGCCATGACCTTCATTTCAATTCAGAATATGAACGTAGCGTGCAACGACCACCTTAATTCCCTTGTTGACGAACTCAAGCAGCGCGACCAAATTGTGGCAACCTTGGAAGAGCGACAAATACTTTCGCATGAAGAATTAAGTTCTTTTGCGAACAACGCCTTCCGCAATATTAACTGCGACCTCCCAGGCTGGGCGGAAGATACCGTTTTAATGGCCTTGGACGATACTATTTTTGCAGCGAATCATGACGAATATGTTGGGAAGTCGCTTTCGGAAACCCTCAGTAAAAACGTGAGCGGTTCAAGCTACGAAAAAACCTTCGAAAAGACTACGGCAACCGAATACTACGAAGGCCGTGGCTTAGAAATTTCCTACCTGTCGACCGTACAATCCGACTGCGTACACCTTGGTCAGGAAGGCACCTACCAGCTTGCCCTTATCGTTCCAGCAAGCGAAACCTTCCTGCATCGCCCGCTGTACATGTCCTTGGTTGCCGCCGTATTTGCCCTTATGTTTGGGGCCATCACCCTTGTTACCATGCAGCTTCTGTATCGCGTGATTATTAAGCCCATCGGCAAGACCAATGAGTCGCTGAAGCTTATTACCGACGGCGACCTGACTGAGCGTGTTCCCGAAAGCGACTCGAGTGAACTGTCTTCCCTTTCCGCAGGCATTAACACCACGGTAAGCGCTTTGGAAGACTCCATTGCCGAAGCAAACGCGCGCATCGACCGCGAACTTGCCGCTGCCAGCGCCATTCAAGAAAGTGCCCTTCCATCTGCACAAACGCCTTTCCCCCACATAGACTCCTTCGACCTCTATGCTTCGATGGATCCGGCGCGCGAAATTGGTGGCGACTTCTACGACTTCTTCGAAATGGACGAAGACCACATTGGCTTTGTGGTGGCCGACGTAAGCGGCAAAGGCATTCCTGCCGCGTTGTTTATGATGGCTGCGAAAAGCGAAATCCGCAGTGCCATGGACAGCTGCTCCACCATGGCAGAAGCCATAAGCATGGCAAACAAAAACTTATGCGAAGGCAACGACGCAGAAATGTTCGTTACCGTCTTTGCTGGGGTTTTGAATCATAGGGATGGAACTTTAACCTACGTCAACGCGGGCCACAACAAACCCCTTGTTATGCAGAACAACACCTGGCGCTGGCTTGAAGAAAAATCGGGCCCCATGCTTGCATCTTTCGACTGGGTTGAATACAAGCAATTCGAAATACAGCTTCAAAAAGGCGACGAGCTCTTTGTGTATACCGACGGCGTCAACGAAGCCTTTAATTCCGAAGAAGAACAGTTCGGCAACGACCGCCTCGAAGCTTACCTTGTCAACCATTCAGAATTACACCCCCGCCAGCTTCAACGCGCATTCCGCGCGGAACTGGGGCGCTGGGCAAAAGACGCCGAACAGTCCGACGACATTACCATGCTTGTTTTAAAGTACGGCATTCCGCCCGAGCATGGAGCTTCTTTTGTCACCGAAGCGGACCTTGCCAATTTCCCAAAGGTTGAAAACTTCTTGACAGAACAGCTCGAAGAGGCAGGGTGCCCCCCGAAGGAAACCCATATGGTGCTCATGGCTGCCGAAGAACTAATCGTTAATGTGTGCAACTATGCCTACGAAGGGGCCGAAGAAGGCACACCGCAACCCCTGCGTGTGCATTTTACGCGGCGCACGAGCCCCAACATGGTGGTCTTAGAAATTAGCGATGCTGGCGTTCCTTTCAACCCCTTTGAACGTGAAGACCCAGAACGTCCTAAGAATATTGAAGAAACCAAGATTGGTGGCTTGGGCATTACCATGACAAAGGAACTCATGGACGCAGCTTTGTATGTGCGTGAAGGCGTTAATAACATTAGCGTTATTGCAAAGCGCTGGGATTAATTCGCTACGGCGCGAAGCCAGGTGCTGCTAGTTGCCCCTGGTGAACATGCAAAACGAGGCGCTGCTTGGGGCGCTCGAAATACATACAAAACGAGGCGCTGCTTGTGGCGCCTCGTGTTTAATTTGGGGAATAGAACAAGAATTAGGATTCGACGTTAAGAACTTCAAGCAAACCAGTAACGTCAAGCACTTCCATCACTTCTTCGTTAGGGTGAAGAAGGCGCATTGTGCCACCAGCCGCATTCGACCTCTTTGCCTGGGCCACAATAACACGCAGCCCCGCCGACGCAACATACACAAGATTGGTTAGGTCCAGGTCGACGTCGACCACTTCCGCGGGCAAAGCTTCAAGTACCGCTTCCAGTTCAGGGGCGGTTGAAACCGTCATATTACCTTCTACAGCTACGGTTGCTTTTGTACCATCGATATTTGTTTGTACATCCATGGTCGTTTCCTTCTACTTCGTATTTCTTTCACGCCCGATTATAGCCTTAATTGCTTGTGTAGCATAATATCCTGCAATAATGTTACCATTCCGCAGGATTAGCCCCACACATTTGCTGCGACGTTTTGGAACACACCCTAGGCAAGTTCATCTTGTGAAATAAGGTTAAATCCTGCCTGTTCAATGATGTCCGCCGCCTTTTCGGGGCAATCGACCTTAAACACGTCTACCGAACGATTTTCGTCTATGTTGAAGCAATAGCCGTATTCGATATTGCATTTCAATTCGTCGAGCGCTTCCAGCAAGTCGGCCAAGCCACCAGGACGATTTGGCACTTCAACAGCCACTACTTTGGTGGACATGGCACGGAAACCCGCCTGGTCAAGCACGTCAACCGCGCGGGCGGTGTCGTTGCAGATAATGCGCACCAAACCGTAGTCAGCAACTTCGGCGATGGTAAGCATACTCATGTTGATGTTGTTGTCGGCCAACGTGCGGCACAGGGCACTCAGGCGGCCTTCGGAATTTTCCAAGAAAACGGTCAGCTGATTAATCATTAGTCTGTTCCTTCCCTCAGGTCGACAATGCGCTTGGCCTTGCCTTCGCTACGCGGAATACTCTTTGGTTCAACAATTTTAATCTCCAGTCCAATGGAGAGGGCCGACTTCATGGCCGCCTTGATTTCCTTTTGGAGGCGCTGGATATTGCTCATTTGGTCGAAGTCGAAGTCGGGGTTAACTTCGGCCTTTAAGGTAACCAGGTCGAGTGAGCCCTTACGCGTGAGTTCGATTTCATACCAGGAGCTCATTTCGTCGAAGGTCTTCATGACGTCTTCGATCTGGCTGGGGAATACATTCACGCCGCGAATAATAAGCATGTCGTCAGTGCGCCCGTGCAGACGGTCGATGCGCCGGTGCGTGCGGCCGCAGGAACATTCACCGGGGATAATGCGCGTGATGTCGCGCGTGCGGTAGCGCACCACGGGCACGGCTTCGCGGTCGACGCTGGTAAGGACCAGTTCGCCCCATTCGCCGTCGGGCAGGCGCTCCCCTGTTTCAGGGTTTATAATTTCGGCGAAGAAATGGTCTTCGGCCAAGTGAAGACCGTTTTGCTCCAAGCATTCGATGGCCACGCCGGGACCCATGGTTTCAGTTAAGCCATAAACGTCGAGTACCTTGTAGTTTAGCTTTGCTTCCAGGTCGGCGCGGAAATTGTCACTAAAGGGTTCGGCGCCATGGATGCCTGCACGCAGCGTGAAATCCTTCGCGGGATCCAGCCCCATTTCAAGGGCCGTGTCGGCAATGTGCATGGCATAGCTCGGCGTACAGCAGAGGATGGTTGAGCCCATTTCGCGCAGTACGCGAATTTGGCGCTCCGTATTGCCCGCGCTCATAGGAATGGTGGTGCAGCCTGCAGCAATGCTGCCATAATGTGCGCCCAGGCCACCCGTGAACAAGCCGTAACCATAGCAGATGTGGCATACGTCGTCGGGGCCACCGTCAGCAAATTCAATACCGCGCGCAAAGCAGTCGCCCCAGATTTGCAGGTCACGTTCAGTGTAGCCGCCCACCGTTGCCACGCCCGTGGTGCCAGATGACATGTGAATTTCTTTCACTTCGGAAAGCGGCACCGCAAACAGGTCGTAGGGGTAGCTGTCACGCAGATCTTGCTTGGTTAAGAAAGGGGCCTTCGCCAAGTCGTCCAGGCTGTTAAACGAATAGGGGTCAAAACCAGCTTCATCAAAGGACTTCTTGTAAAAGTCCACGTTTTCGTAGCACGCTACGAGCGTCTTCTTAATGCCTTCAAGCTGGATTTGCTCGATTTGCTCGTGGGGCAAATGGAGCACTTCGTCTTGCTTACCCATTTCGTTTCCTTTCGCTTTACTGAAGTAAAGTATTGTACTCCTCGCGCCAAACTATGCCAGGAATTTGGCTAAACGCAACAAAACCGCAATACTTTGGACTTAAATAGCAAACCACGACAACGCAGCCAAAGAAAACTAAGCACCATATCCAAATAGCATCTCCCGCTCAAACTACCAAGACAAGTGTTTCTCGCACGTAAAAAACTGTGCATTTTCAAAGCAGGCACAATGCATGGAATATAATCGTTTCGTTATTCGAATTCACGAGGAAGGTGCCACTATGCAGACCGACGTTCGCCCCGATTCCATGGAACGTATTACCACCCCCGAACTTGCCCAGGCTTTCATAGAAGAACAGATTGCTGAAATCAAGGCACAGGTTGGCGAAGGCAAGGTGCTGCTGGCCCTTTCGGGCGGCGTTGACAGTTCGGTGGTTGCCGCGCTTTTGATTAAGGCGATTGGCAAGCAACTCGTGTGCGTGCACGTTAACCACGGTCTTATGCGCAAGGGCGAAAGCGAACAGGTGGTGCAGGTGTTCCGCGACGAACTGGACGCGAATTTGGTCTACGTGGATGCTACCGACCGCTTCCTTGGCCTGCTGGAAGGCGTGGTAGACCCTGAAGAAAAGCGCCACATCATTGGCGAAGAATTCATTAAGGTCTTCGACGAAGAAGCCGCCAAGCAGGAAGGTATTTCATTCCTGGGTCAAGGCACCATTTACCCTGACATTCTTGAATCCAAGGACGGCGTGAAGGCCCACCATAACGTGGGCGGCCTGCCTGAAGAACTGAACTGGGAACTGGTTGAACCCGTAAAGCTTTTGTACAAAGACGAAGTGCGCGTGGTTGGCCGCGAACTGGGCCTGCCCGAAAGCATGGTTGAACGCCAGCCCTTCCCCGGCCCGGGCCTGGGTGTGCGCTGCACGGGCGCCATTACACGCGACCGCTTGGAGGCACTGCGTGAAGCCGACGCCATCGTACGCGAAGAAATCGAAGCTGCGGTTGCCGCTGGGAGCGCTGAATTGCCCTGGCAGTATTTCGCCGTGGTACCCGACTACCGTGCCACGGGTGTGTGTGACGGCAAGCGTGCCTACGACTGGCCCTGCATTATTCGTGTTATCAATTCGGTTGACGTAATGACGGCCACCGTACCTGAACTGGACTGGGCGCTCCTGCACCGCATGTGCGACCGTATTCTGGCTGAGGTGCCAGGCATCTGTCGCGTTGCTTACGAGCTTTCACCGAAGCCTATTGCTACCGTAGAGTGGGAATAATTCAGCACTTTATCGTGAGGTAGCTTATTTGATACATTGAGGTAAGGTGCTTTCTCCCCTGTCTACCTGATGTGCTCTCGTTACCTGCAAGCCAAATTACGAACTTGGTACTCAAAGCGGCTCCCGACCTTGTAAGTCGGGAGCCGCTTCCTTTGCACGACCTCGGAATAGCCCGTATCGGTCCCAGAACAGCACATTATCGTGAGTATCAATTCTGCCTAGAAGCGAGTCCCGACCTCGGAAAACCGTTTGTTGCATTTTGGGTGGTACTCACGGCCCCATTTTCGGCCGATTTTTCGCTAAAAGTTGTACTCATTTGGTACTCACGCGCTTGAACAGGGGCTTTGGGAGCTCCATCCTCGTTGCTCATAGTGAGGCCTACAGGGTATTTATTGGGTTGGAAAAAGGCAATCCCGAAGCGCGTGCCCACGATTCCGTCGAGCTTCTTCTCGATATGATAGGTGCGCTTGCCCACATGCTCCAGCATCTTGCCGACGCGGTTGCACACCTCCACCACATCAGCTGAGTCAACCTCGTTTTGCCGGGCGTACTTGACGAGAAGGTTTAGCGCGTGCACGGCCTGGTTGTAATGGTAGCCGAGCTTGCGAACCTGGTACGCCAGGGGCAGGATGCCCCAGCGGTCGATGACGAATACATCCGCCGCCATGCCTGCCTCGACCGCCTCCACGGGCATGTTGATCATCATGCGCATGTAGTCGGACTGGCTCATGCCGAACTGCCTGCATCTCTTCTTCAGGGTTACCTTGTCTTGTTTTGTCAGGCGTATATCGAACCTATATTCCATCTCTGCCATGGTTAGTTCTCCTTTGCTTAAGGGGCGCGGGGCATCCCCCGCAGAGGACGGCCGCGCCGAGTATTCACTTTCTTTGATTGGTTGAAGTTTGAAAATGGCGTGAGTGGCTGCTGTACCTGGCGCTGTACGCATTCGCTGTACCAGGTGCTGCACGTCCACGGCCGCGCGTTCTCGCTGCATGCTATTTCGGACTGCTGTACGAAATAGGCTACTTGCTAGAACCGAGAACGCGTGGTCGTGCTCCAGGGGCGTATTCGACCTGCAGGATACGCACCGGTGAAGCGAGTGAACGCAGTGACGGGAAACGCATAGGTACCGCCCTACCCTTCATTGCCTTCACCACGTTCACCCTCGAGCTTCGCAAGCGTGATGATGTTGCCCTCGCGCACGTGGCGTCGGTCGTAGGATATTCCGCGTTCTGCGAGGAAAGGGCTGTGCTGCGCCAGATATTTGCCAAGCACAGCGACACTCACACCGTCTATACCTGCCTCCTCGATGAGCTTAGTCGTGGTGCCCTGCCAGTCGCACGGGCGGGTAGCCATGAAGTCCAGGACGCGCAGGACGGCGTCGGGCACGTTGCGCTCCTCGAGCTCTTCCTTGCTCGTTTTCTCCACGAGCTCCCATCTGCAGTCGGCGAATCGTATCTTGAGCTCCTGGAACTCGACGTCGCGACCTGCGATGGAAAGCGTGGCGTTGTTGTCGCACCTGCTTCCCTTCGAGAGCACCAACGTCGAGTCGGCACTTCCGGTGATGCCCGTCGTGCCGGACACAGTGTTGAACACGTCTGAATCGCCCATTTTGCGAGTATGGTGGATGATGAGCATGCCTATGCCATGGGCATCCGCAAACCGCTTAAGCGCGCCCACGTCGCCGTAATCGGCCGCGTAGGCGCTTTCGCGGCTCTGCGTACGCACCATCTGCAGCGTGTCGAGGATGACAAGCTCGGTGTCGGGATGTTTATCCATGAAGGCCTCGAGCTGCTCCACGAGCCCACCAGATAGGGTCTGAGACGCTATGGCGAAGTGCAGATTGTCTTCTGCTGTGTCGGTGATGCGCCAGAGGCGCTGCTGGATGCGCGTGTAGACGTCTTCGAGGGCAAGGTAGAGGACGCTGCACTTGTGCGTTGCAAGACCCCAGAACGGCTCTCCTTTGCTCACCTTGAGCGCCAAGTCCAACACAAGCCAGCTCTTGCCCACCTTGGGAGCACCCGAGAGAAGGTGGAGGCCTGCAGGCAGGAAGTCCTCAACGATCCAGTTGGGTTCCTTCAAGGGCTGAAGCATAAGCCATTGCGCGCTTACGGTTTCTAAAGCCATCATCGCCGTCCACCCCCTTCGCGGGCAGAGACAACCCAGCGCCCACGGTAATCCTGCTCGATGGCGATTCCCAGCACCTCGCAGATGAGGGCAATCTTGTCGTCGATGCCGAAAACGTGCTCTACAAGTTCGACTTCGTCGGGGAAACGGGTGTGCCCATGCGCGGTCAGGCGCCGCTCTTCCTGGGCCATCTTCGTGAAGTAGTAGCTGTACCTGCTATCCATTTTCACCACCGCCTTCGCGGCCGGTGGTAGAATTCTGTTCGGTGAGGGGAGCCGGTGCATCTTTCCAGGATTCCTCCGGCCCTCTTGCTTGTTTCGGTGAATTCATCATCATTTCCTTTCCATGTTCACGATCTTCCTTTCCGCTTCGGAGGCTTGCGCTGGAAGCTCGTCTTTTCCGGGCTCGCGCATGATTGTCGCGAATTGTTCGAGCACCTCGCGCACCTCTATAGTCATCTCGCCCACATCTCCGATTCGCTTCAACTCCATGAGGAGCAGCAGCGCGACGTCTTCCAAGCCCTTCTGCACGCGGCAGCTGGGAACGACGACAATGTCGCGCTCGAGAAGCCTTGCTGTTATGTAGTCCTGCTTGGTAAGGCCGCTCAAAAGCACCAAGCGGTCGAGCTCTCGCTTCTCCTCATCCGACATCCGAAACGCCACCGTGCGGCTCCTCCAGCGGCCGTGCCTGTCCCTGTTCTTCTCTGCCATGGCTTACACTCCTCTCTTCCTATCAAGCTCAGACGCCATATCCTCCTGCACGTTCGGGAACAGATGGGCGTAGTTCATCGTCACCTCGGTGCTCTCGTGCCCGAGGCGCTCGGCAATCGCAAGCGGCGTATAGCCCATCTCGATGAGCAGGGATACGTGGCTGTGGCGCAGGTCGTGGATGCGGATGCGCTTGACGCCCGTCTCCTTCGCCCCGCGGTTCATCTCGTTGTGCAGCCCGCTTTTGCTGATGGCCGCAAAGATGCGCTCCCCCTCTCCTACAGGGAACAGGCGCAGGTGATCAGCGACCTCATCTGCCAGAAAGGCGGGAAGCGCGATCCTGCGGATGGACTTGGGCGTCTTAGGGCTCGTGATGATGTCCTCGCATTCGAGGCGCTGGTAGGATTTGGTGATGCTCACCACCTTGCGCACGAAGTCGAAGTCTGCAGGCGTGAGCGCGAGCAGCTCTCCCAAGCGCATGCCCGTCCAGTACAGAAGCTCAAATGCCAAAAAGTAGTCGGGCTTGTCCATCATCGCACGCGAGAAGGCAAGGTATTCGGCTTTCGTCCAAAACTGCATTTCGCCCGAACGCTTGGCGCCGATGCGCTTGACCTTGTGCATGGGGTTGCTGGGAAGCCCGTAGAGCTTCACTGCATGGTTGAGAATCGCGCTCATCTGGTTGGTCACGCTGCGTAGGTAAGTGGGCGCGTACGGAAGGCCCGTCGACGTCCTGAGTTTCAGTAGCTCGTTTTCCCACTTCACCAAATCGGAAGGGGTTATCTCGTTCACGGCCATGTTGGCGAAGTACGGCAGTATCTTCGTGGCAATCATGTGCTCCTTGGAAATCCACGTGTTCAGCTTCAGGCGCGGGCGCATGTCCTGCTCGTAGACTTTGACGAACTCGGCCATGGTCATCGACAACGCACCTTCGCTCCTGGCCACGAAATCGCGCTCCCAGGCAAGTGCCTCCGATTTGGTAGCGAAACCGCGCTTGGTCTTCTTCTTGCGGTCGCCTCGCCAGTCACGGTACCAGCACTGGACACACCAAGTGTTGCGTTTGTTATCCCTGTTCACCGTCATCGCTTTCACCTCCCCTCACGAGCGGCCTGGCGAAGAACCGCTCCTCGAAATACGACGCGCTCACCTTGCCGGGGATGACCATTCTCCCCGCAGCGGCTAGCTCGTCGTTGAGGCGGCGGATGAGCTTGTACGAATACGCTTTGGACACGCCAAGCTGCTCTGCCACCTCCCTTGCACCTAGCATTCTTTTCTCCATCGTCTTTTCCTTTCTATTCGATGGCTCACGATAACGTGAGGTATACAACCTTAAGATAACATCACGTATATGTGAGGTCAATGGAGATTCACTATTTGCTCACAAAAACGTGATGTAATACAATTTGACAGGATGGAATGGAAGAAAGGGACGCATATGCGACCAGAGGAATTGGACCGCAAGCGGCTGGGAGACCGTATCCGAAAGCTGCGCACGCGCCGCGAAATGACCCAGAGGGCGCTGGCCCAGGCGGCAGGATTGAGCGAGTCGGCGCTCAGGAGTTACGAGCTAGGTGACAGACGCCCCAAGGATGCGCACATGGAAAGGATTGCCAAGGCGCTCGATGTGCGGCCCGAGGCCTTCGCGGACTGCCGCATCCGCACGGACCAGGAAGTAATCCACCTCATCTTCAACCTGGAAGACGACTATGGCATCCTCCCCCTCAAGGGAAGCGCCGGCATAACCGTCGACCCGAAGAGCCGCGCGATCGAGAAGGCGTTCCGCGACTGGGGCGAACAGCGCGCCCGACTGGAAGCGGGCTCGATCACGCAAGAGGAATACGAGGACTGGAAAGACTCGTACTCACCTTTTGTTCGAGTTGATTAATACAATTCCTGAAAGAAGATCTTCTGCACAATGGCCAAGAGACAGATGATACAACGAGGACTGATACGAAATTCTATTGCCGCATATCAGGCTGCAATAGAAATGCACAACAAGCCTAACCTCGAATATCGGTACGAAACTGTATCTCTCTTGCTTCTTAACGCATGGGAACTCGCTTTAAAAGCATTTGTCAGAAAGAACACTAGCCGCGCAATTTTCCTTACCAATGGAAACAGCATCGCTTTCTCTGAGGCATTACGTATCACGGCAAATGTTTTTGAGTCTCGAAAAGAAAGCTCCTTTTTAAGCTGCAAAAAGAACCTGGAGTTGCTTTGCGAATACAGAAATCAAGCGGCTCACTTTTATTCAGACAACATCGATCCTATCGTCTTTTCGCTTATTGCAAAAGGGGCAATAAACTACACAGACTTTATGCTCCAAGAATTTCACAAAGATGTTTTCGAGAATCAGAATCTCACAATACTACCTTTAGGGTTTAAACTCCCCTTCGAACCTGAAGGCTTTTTATCTCAACAGGTGGTTCAGCAAGATGGCTCTCCTTTATTCAACGCTTTCGTAAATCACGTTGTCGAAGCAACTAATGAATTAGAAGAATTGGGACAAAAAGACTCTGTTGTACTTGGCTTTTCAATCCACTTCAATTCGATTAAGAAGGTATCCAACGCTGACATAATTGCTGCTATCGACAATACAGCAGGCTCGGTCAGATTCTCGCAACAAAAAACCATTCGTGTTACCAATGATCCATCTGCGCAACCTGTATGGTTAAGTGAAGAAGAGTTTTATACGACTTGGCCTCTAAGCTACAAGGAGCTTGCAGACGAGTGCCGAAAAAGGATACCGGACTTTAAACAAGATGAACGATTTAATAAGGCCAAAGAGCGCCTTAAGGGTGATCTACGATTTGCAAACTCACGAAGTCTAGATAAAGCAAAGAAGAATACTCGATGGTACTACTCGACTGCATCAGTCGACGAGATTGTCGCTATGTGGCCAAAGTTGTAGTTTAAAGGGATGACAAGATGCTTCAAAGAGATAAGACGACAACACTTGTTCCGCCGATAAAATGCCAAGGGATTAAAACAAAACTAGTTCCCTTTATTATCGAAACGCTTGACTGGGATGGGAACGGGACATGGTATGAACCATTCCTGGAGAGCAGGGCTATCTCTTTAACGTACTTCCAAACAGCGCCATTGTAGGTAACCGAAACGAACATATTATTGATTCTTAATAAATAATCCCTAAGCAAAAAACCCTTCGCAACCCAATCTACATCTTTTCTTGCGACCTTCTTGTAAAAAGAACCGATTAGATCCATTTTTAACACCTTTCGCTCATAGCGGTCGCCTACCCACAAACCGCCGAGGCACAACATTATGGTTTTGATTTGTGGGTATCGCCTGAGTACATGGTTTTTGACCTCGGGACAGAATAGCGTTGACATCAATACGTAAGTGCATACGACAGTACACGTCAGCAATGAAATCTCCCATTAATTAGGAATAGATATAAGAGTGAATTTATAATACATTTCTAATTTAATACCCCCTTAAATCAAATATTTGATACAATTATTACCCTGAAATCAGAAGGGTTCACAATGAGGCTATTTAGAAGAGAGGCCTATCTTTCCAAAATCCGCGGGTTCTACAACGACGCGGGGATGATTAAGGTCATTACCGGAGTGCGTAGATGCGGCAAGTCGTGCCTTATGCATACTATCGCAGAAGAGCTCCTAGAATCTGGCGTGGCTGAGTCGAATATCATCTTCCTCGATCTTGATCGGCATGGATACAAGTCGATAAAAACCGCCGATGCGCTCGAGATGACCATTAACAAATATGCTAACATCCCCGGCCTTAAGTATTTGTTTATAGACGAAATACAGAATGTCAAAGGCTTTGAAGAAGTGGTAAATGCGTATCGAGTGGACGGTGATTGGTCAATTTTTATGACAGGATCGAACTCCTACCTGCTTTCCGGCGAACTTGCCACAAAGCTCACGGGGCGCTACATAGAATTCGAAATGCAGACTCTCACATTCAAAGAGCATTGCGACATGAAGGTATTTCTCGGAAAACCCATAAACCAAAATACCACGGCCGAGTTCGACGAATATATTTTGGAAGGTGGATTCCCTAAAGCGCTCGATTACGACAACCTCAGCGACAAGCGCATTTATACGAGTTCCGTCGTCACCGAAATTATCGAGAAAGACATCAAACGTCGTGTGAAGATACGAAACGCGTCCGTCTTTGACCAGGTACAAGCCTATATCATTAACAATTTTGGCGCCACGACTAGTTTGTCCAACATTCTTGAAGACTTGAAACAACAGGGCATCAGTATTAAGAGAGAGACCCTTAATAGGTATCTTCAGATACTCGAAGATGCGAAGATTATCCATAAATGCACGCGTTTCGATATGAAATCTCGCAAATCGCTTCGAGGGGAGCAAAAGTATTACCTATCTGACCTGAGCTTCTACTTTTCAAGGAACACTGACAACCGCATCAACTATGGGCCCGTCCTCGAAAATATCATCTACTCATATGCAAAAAGTTGTGGTCTAGAGATAAGTGTTGGCCGGATTGGAAACCTTGAATGCGATTTCATCTGCAGGAACGCCTCGCTTGACTATGCATACCTGCAAGTTGCCCTCACAATAATGGATAGCAGAGAGACCGAGGATAGAGAGTATCGCCCTCTTGAGGCAATCCGTGACAACTACCCAAAGTACCTGATTACTCGCAACGATCTTATACAGTATCGTAACGGAATTATACACGTGAACGCAATCGACTTCATGCTTGAGGGAAGAAGCTTCTAGTCAATTGGCCTTTTGCTTGGCCGCATTCACACTATTGCAAACATTAGTTGCAATAGCCTGTCATAGTACAGCGCTTTTGGCGTGTGAGCCAACACTGATACGCAGTGTTTTTATGAAAGGGTGAATTAAATGGATAAATCCCAGTTATTCTGGCAAACGTATTTAAATCTAGAGAAAGACTTTCTCGATATCGCTAAGTACATCTATATTGCCGACGAAGTCCCGGTTAAAAATAGTGCTACTGGTACTCAGTTTTGCAACACTCAGCTTGATACATTCTCTCCTTTCATAGGTGACTTACTCGTTCGGGCATGCATAGAAATCGAGGCTATTTCTAAAGAGTTGTATTTTCAATTTGGTGGAGAGAAAGATCGAGGTGATAACGATCTCTACTTCGACGAGGATTGTTTAAAGCTCATTGACACAAAGTGCAATACACATAAGAAAGCTGTTTTGGTCTCTTGTCCCTCTTTTAATTTGACAAAAGAAGAGAATGCATGCTTTAAGCCTCTGAAAGAAGCACATAAGAGAAAAGGAACAAGGTGGGGAAAAGCATACCAAGCATTAAAACATGATAGATATTTCTCGATAAGACAAGCAACAATAAGAAATCTTATTCACGCAATGGGGGCCCTGTTCTTATTGAATATCTATTGCAGAAAAATCAGCCTGACTTCAAAGTTTACAGAAATTAGTACGCTAGATTTCTCATTGGGTTCCTCGATCTTCTCAGTAAAGCAGCCAGACCAACAATATGTTGTAAGCATAATGAATGGCCGAGATGTTACGGAACGATTGCAAGCCGACGAAAGTCCATTTGTGCTGAAGTACACCGATAGATGTTATAGAAAAGTTCTTGGTGCATACCAGGAAATGATAGATAAGATTAACGATTACTGGCAAGTTCAGCCAGAATTAAAGGAGCCTGAATTCATCCAGCAAATCGAGCGCACAATGCGAGAAGAAAAAAGCAATCCACAATGTCGTTGTTTCCCACTTATAGAGTTGGGTAAATATCGATTAATGAAAAAGGTTCCCGCCTCTTTACCTTTTGACGAGCGGAAAAAGCTGCTTATATCCAGTCCAGAATGGAATGGAAGGATACAACAACTTAATCCTCGTATAAGTGCAGAAGAATTAACGGAAGATAATATTCAGGCCGAGATTGAATATGTTGCTCTACATGCGGGCATGGATTTGCAGCAACAATTTGAAGATATCAGGATGTTCCAAGCATTCACCGAAGGCTATTGTGAGTTAGTATTGGATACGGGAGATATCCGTTATAAGAAATAACCTATAGTAACAGGTTTGGGCTGTTGCAATTATGTTTGGATATCGAGTGTTCAAACCTGCAAGCCACACTGGCAATCAGCAATGATGTACGCTCGTGAGTAGCATTTTAGTACATGAACTATGACCACGTGAAAGAACAGGATGGACACCGATGCACAAGCGTACACAACAGTACACTCCATTATCTGATTCCCTCATAAAGTGGGAATCGATACAGTGCTTTAATGTATTAGTTTATGGGGTGTCTCGAAACATATTGACCACCCCATTTTCGTTGCTGTTACCTACAAGAACCTGCTAGCCTTTCGAGAACGTGAACTTGTTTTTCCCATCGACCTCCATTCCGCACGTCAAAGACGAGCGGCTCCGACGGCTTTTGATGTACGCATAGGTCGCCTTTTGCCCAAGTAGTACAGTTGCGCGCTGCTTCTGACAGGACGGATTGGCGAGACCATGGTGCAGACGTACATCTGCTGAATCTTGCACATGGTTTTTCGTGAGCGATACTCATATGGCACCCACTATGTTTTCAAGATACTCAACCGGCGAACCTATCAGCCAACTCTTCGGTTGTATAATATAGTCATCTAAGAAACGGAGGGGTGCTATGCCACTTAACGAGACCGAGAAAAAATTGATGGAAGAGCTTCGTCATCATCTGCGTGGCTGGCAAGAGAAAGCTGAAAACACTTTTAGCCGCAAGACATTCGAGTACGAACTATCTCAGCTTGAATCTGACCCTCTCTATCGAGACTTTGGCTTTTCAAACAATGAATATGTACTGATAAGATCGATGGGTCGAATAAGTATAAGCATAGGACGAAGACTCGGAGAGCTATACGATAAGATACCTCGCTTTGCGGTTCAGGCAAAATATGACCTGGAACATGATGATGTAGCGTTAAAAATGGGCCCTAAAGGAAGCCAGCTTAATCTTGACATTGGCATTCCTTACAGACGTCTCCATGCGGAGGACGTTGAAATAGTCAACAGCGTTTTCGAAGACCACTCCATTCCTCCTATGGGCTCTGGCTATGGAATCGAGATCAGATACAACTTTAATCCTAATGATAGCTCTAGGTTGAGGAAAGACGTTTCGATGGCTAATTATTTGGCAGAGGCAAACCTTACCCCCACTTATTTGGTGTTTTCATCCATTTCCCCACGCAACGAAGCAATTGACAGGCTAAAAAGAGCGGGATGGCATTTTCTTATTGGAGATGATGCCAGCAGCTTCATGTACGACCTTTGTGGCCTCGATGTGCTCTCAGTCCTTGAAAACCCAGATATTTCTAAAGAGATTCAAGCTGAAATTAACAAGATGTATGAAGGTATTTTTTTATCTTACGGCTTTAAGGAAGCTACAAAGAATTGGGCACCGAGAATTGAATACGCATACGTGTCAATCTAAAAGATAGGAAAAGCCCCGTAAAGGGGGCTTTTCCTAATACGTTGCATATACGATAGATTCGTATAAATCAACGCCGCTATTCCTTTTTCTGAATCGTTTTACTTCATCGGTGCGGAATCCTAAACCTTCAAAAACTCTTCCCAGCAGCACATCCGTTTCGACATATACCTTCTTAATCTCGGAGCACCCGACAACATAAGCACATTTCGCACCGGGTTTCAAAAGGGGCTCCATCTCAACTATCTGCTTAGTTAAGAAATTAAAATATTTCATAACATAGTTAGCCATTCTCGAGTCTTTATCACGAATGCATTCTACGACTGGTTTAACGTATTCTTCTAGAATCGGAAACGCAGGTTCGATTGTACCTTTATCAAGTATTGAAGTTGCTGATCCCCAGGTCCCACCGATTGCTTTTTTATCAAGTTCAGAAGCTTCTTTATGATCGTCAATCATGTCGAAAAAATACATATAAGGTCTAGTATTCCAAACATAACTATATCGGTTCGGGTATGGCGGCGATGTGATAACGCAGTCTACTGATTCAGGCTCGATAATATCGCCAACTGGCTGCGTCGAATCCTTTAGAAAGAGTTTGCTTTGTATGTTAGCGTTTGAAGAGACGCCGTCCACATCTTCGGCAATTCTGCGTGCATATGGTTCAAAGGTCTCCCAGACATTCATCTCTACGTTGGACTTATCTATAAAGGCCAATTGAAGCCGCCCCAATGTGACATTCGTCAAATCCGGCACCAATGCAGCAGCAAGCGCTACTTTCATATAGTTCCGCTCGGTTTCTGAGCTAATGGAACAAATGGCCT
The DNA here is from genome assembly GCA_902768975.1 of uncultured Coriobacteriaceae bacterium. GTDB lineage: Bacteria > Actinomycetota > Coriobacteriia > Coriobacteriales > Eggerthellaceae > CACXMZ01. Next base: position 7,415 of record CACXMZ010000005.1, on the reverse strand, counting down.
TTTTAAGCAATAGTAGGTCTTTAAGGACATCCTCACGCCACCACCTATACACATTCTTTATTGTTGGGACTGATAAATCCGTCTCTCCAAGCCGCATGCCAAAATACTCAACTTGGAGAGCAACGTACTTCTCCTTCACGTTATCTATGCACTCATTGATTTTTTCAGAGTTTGAATTCCATTCGAGACAGACAGTCCCAACAAAATATAAAAAGGGATTGAGCTCGAATCCGTAGCTGGCTAGCCCAAGCTTCTTTGCCTGGATAAGCGTGGTTGAGGCTCCCGCAAAGGGGTCAAGCACAACAGATCCCTTACACGTGCCTGTTTCATTTAGCATCTCATCCACAAGAGACGGAGCAAAACTAGGTGTTAACCGAAACCATCTATGAACGGGTTCATTTAAGCCGTCTAAGAACGTAGATTTACTTACGTGAATTTTGTCGTACGTGACAAAAGGGTTATCGTCGTCATTGCTTGCAAGGGTGTGTTGTTGGATTAAAGCCATCATTCCTCCATTTTCGCTCGAACGATTATAATGCATTCCGTTATGTGAATATCATATTGCGTCTTCGATCACCACGTGCTAGTACTCCTCTTCGAACGCCTTCTTGACGCCATCCCTGCTTCAACGCTCGATTGCATTGAGAGACACACAGAACTCGGTTCGTTCTGGGATCCTGCTTGCGTATTCGGCTACTGCTCTCGATTCCTCTGCGAATCGGCGTGCGTCTTGGAACGCATCCTCCGCTTAGACGAGAAATTCTTCCATTGCCTTGGTGTGGGCATCCAGATTCTGAGCGTTCTCGATTATCGCGTCTAAAAAAGGCAGCTCTTGAGCGGGATGATTAACCCTTTTGAGAGCTCATTCTTCAGCGATTCCGCTGTCTTTATCGATGTCTTCAGAAAGAACTGTGTTCGTCGGCAAATCGCCTCGGCATTGGTACGAAAGCCCACCTGATCTTATTGCGCCGCGAACCGGTCCACTCCTGGTACCAGCATTACACCGTCCTGTAGACGTTCGCCTCAGGCTCTGCGTTTAGCTGTCGGATAATCTTGTAGACGGTCGCTTTTGAGACCCCCGTCACTTCCTTGGCCTCATCGGCCGAAATCTTCCTCATCTTAATCACCTTCTTTCCTAATCAACTAATACTTTTATGCACTGTAAATGATAATACAATTACGCACTGTATTGCAAGACTTTTGCGCACTGTTAATGTAGAATGCGGATGTATTACTTGTTGAAGGTGGTTGGTGCCAGGTGTACCAGGGCGTAGATCACGAGGTCGCATGGGCAAAAAGAATCCACTCGTTCCGAGAAATAGGCAGAATTGTAGGCTTGCGGAAAAACTGAGGTGTCTTCGAATCCATAGGGGGTTGACTCAGAAGCAAGTGGCGAGCGTTGCGGGGTTGGATGAGTCAACCGTGCGCAACTATGAGCTCGCGCGGCGAACGCCGAAGTCCGAGCATATCGGCAGGCTGGCTAAAGCGTTCGCGGTCAAACCTGAATCGCTCATGCGGTTCAACGACCGCGCCCTCCCTGTGGAGCAGTTTAAGATGCTCTGGGAGATTGCAGAACATTACGGTTTCGATTTCGGATACGGTGATGATTTCGCGTACATGGCGCCGACGAGCGATTATTTTATTACCAGTCTTAGGCGCTGGGTTCACGCCTACGGCGAAATGCACAAGGATGAGGAGTCCTTCAGGGATAGCTATGAGCTTTGGAAGGACGAGTTCCACGACCACTTCGACAAGGCGGACTTCCCGGACATATACCCTGATTACGACCCACTCGACAACGGAGCAGCACGGCGCTGGACTAGCAACAAACTATCGGCGGCCCTTAAGGATGCCAGAAACTCTGCCGGCCTCACCCAGGAGCAGCTCGCCGAAAAGAGCGGCATAAGCATGTTCACGCTTCGAAGCTACGAGCAGGGAAAACGCGTACCTCGTCAGAAGCAAATGGAGGCGCTCAGCGAGGCATTGGACCTCAGCGTCGCGGGGTTGGATTTCCACTACTACGGAAGCCCCAATCAGGCGATGCATTACCTGTTCGCAATAGCCAAGGCGTCGAACCTGACGCCGGTTGAAAATGAGAATTCAGAGCCGATACTGCGCACCAACGGTAACTGGGCCGAGTGGGCTTTCGTGCAGCTATCGGATAAGACGGAAGAGCTCAAAAAGGATCCGGCGCCGGCAACACAGGACGAGTTCAATCACTGGATTGCCACTTTCGATCCGCTCTCGGAAGAGGAGTCAGCTAAGGCGCACGATGCTGGTCGGCTTCGCACTGATGCATTTAATAAACTACCTCCGAAAGCGTAAGTTTGTTTAAGACTTCGGAGTATTATCATGGGCAATCGGGCAACAAGTAAAAGTTATGGCGAAGGTTATATTAACGATATTCGTGTTGAAGAAAATGAAGCAGGTGGAAACACGCTGATACTTGGAAGTGCCTTCCCAAGCAACGAAGTCGACTGGCAGAATCTCGAAAACATAAAGATTGCTGCATCAAGAGCACTGGATATGGCTGATGAGCTATATGAACTGATTCATAGTAATTGCAATCTTGACGACCCAGTATTTGAGAACAAGAATTTAGCAATCTATATCGCGATATCAGCATTTGCTTGTGAGCTTTACCTAAAAGGGATGATATATCTTGAGAACGGACATCATGGAAAGCAGCTAAAAACACATCGTTTGATTGAATTGTTAGAATGCCTCTCTCAATGTACTCCTCTCGATGACTGCATCAATAGCCTGAAGGACGAAATGATTGAGCTTGATGATGCATTTCAGGAGATGAGGTATGTATTCGAATACAACGCATTTAATAAAGAATACTTGCTGATATTCGATTTATTGGAAGAGACAAGAAAGAAAAGTCTTGAGTATGTAAGACATAGGACACCCACTCTCCTGTACAGCGATGGGAAAATAATGGTCAGCAAATGACTGATACGCTAGACGAATATTCAGGGGAATTGGATTAATATTTCAGCTTCAAAGCCCCCGTAGTTATTGCATCTTGCCACGAAACATACTTATCGAACTCTTTCTTAAGCTCAGGAAATGATGACAGAAACATTTCGGTAACTTTCTTTTCGTTCAATCGAAGTACCTCAAGCAGTGTTTCAGAAGCATCTTTTGGTCTCCCTAGTGGTTATTTCTCAACAAGACTAGGATTCACCTCTACAGCATAATCCCTCGGTCATTTCATAATGAACTCATCAATCACGGCCTTCAAATCGGCCTTGAAATCCGCCCTAACGTACCTGCAAGCCACTTTGATGGTCTACAATGATAGGAAGCCGTGAGTACCATTTGAGTACATGGATATTGTCCACGTCGAAGAACAGGATGGATGCCAATGCACGAACGCACATTTCAGTACATGCCAGCAACCGATTCCCTCATAGAGTGGGAATAAAAATTCGCACAAATCACTATTCCGCACTCTACCCCAAAACACAACGATACCGCAGGTCAGAAGTGGTGTGCTCGAGAAATCGGCGCACCACTTCGCTCTGAAAGAAAGCACTCCTTTCGGGATTATTCGTACTGGAATTCGTACCACCCCAGCGCCATCATTCACGACGCGGGGCATCGAAGGGAGATTAAAAGAAACCCGGTCAGAGCCTCCTCCCAAGGTACGCCTGCAGGACGCGCGCGAACTCCTGCGGGCGCTCCTTCTGAGGCCAGTGCTTGCATCCCTCCATCAGGTACACTTCGCAGTCTGGGATCTTCTCGCCGGCAAGGATGGCGCCTTCCACGGGAACCGCCCGGTCGAGCGCGCCGTGCACGAGGAGCGTGGGCGCAGCGATTTCCTGGAGCCTCCCGAACAGGTCGGTGGCGAGGCCCGTGGGCGTGATCTCGCTTCGCTGGAAGGACACGAAAGGTCTGCCCGCGCCGGGCTCCCGGATTGTCTCCAGTATCTCGTCGACCAGGCCGTCGCCCACCCTGGACTTGTCGCCGAACAGGCTGTATTCCAGGGAGAACCTGATGACGGACGGATGCTTGCCCGCCCATGCGTACAGGTTGTCGTTTATCCTGGAGCGGACGAACCAATGGGTCAGCCGGTGCCAGGGCAGCCTGTCGAACAGACCCCACGCGTCGACCGGCACGAGGGCCCTGACGAGCTCCGGGTAGGCCAGCGCCATGTTCAGGCATATGCCGCCGCCCAAGGACAGCCCGACCAGGACGACCGGCTCACCGCCGAACGCCTCGACCACGCCCTTCACCGCCTCGGTGTAGAACGCCAGCGTATACTCGCCGTCTATTCGGTCGCTCGTCCCGTATCCCGGCAGGTCGGGCGCGATGACCCGGTACCGCTCGGACAGCAGCGGGATCACCTCCCCCCAGGAGAGCATCGCCGAGTCCACGCCGGCGCCGTGCAGCAGCACGATGGCATCGTCGCCGCCCCCGGCGCAGTGGCACGTCACGCCCACCCCGTTCGCGCGGATGCGCATTTTCTCGATCCGGCCGCCCATCCAGGCTACCCTCCTTCTCCTCCGGCAATCACGGCTTCACATGGTGCGATAAACGATATCAATTCTTTGACAGTACCATCCCCAATCCACGAACGCAAACCGGCGCCCGGCGCCTCGCCCAAAAGGCAAAACGGGACCGAGTGCATCCTTTGCCTCGAGTGCGTGAGGAACTGTCCGCGCAAGGCGCTTTAAACATGCTTGATTCTTACTTGTGCTCACCGTCTGCACCTACTACAAGAGCCACCCCTTCCGCCCCGTTCGCGTATAATTGGCGAAGGCGAATAATACGATTGAGGAGGCACGCTATGAACTTCGAAGATCTGAAGAACCCGGAGCTCCAAGAGAAGCTGAAGTCCGCCAAGACCCCTGAGGACATCCTGACGATGGCCAAGGAAGAGGGCTTTGAGCTCAGCGACGACGAGCTTGATGGCGTAAGCGGCGGCTTCTGGGGCTGCAGGAGCGACTGCTCGGAATATGAGCCCGCCCCAATCACAAATGAAATAAAAATTAACGGCGACAACAACGTTATCGACATCGACTAGCAGCGTCACCCACGCAAGCAGTCATCAAGCATCGCATACCGGATGGCATCGACATCGGCTAGCAGCTAGTGTGGCCGCGTCTTCCGCGGTGGCGCTTGGGGGTCCTAGCTCGTGTATTTAAGCGTTTTGAGCGTAGCCGCATTTATATTCAGCTTCTTAAGCCTGTATAAGCAAATCCTTGTACCGCATTTAGCCCTACAAATTGATTGGGCAGCGCTTTCCGTTTCCCTTCATTGTTGAGGATAGCCTCCGCGTACGTTTCAGCAGAGAATCTTTCCAGCAGGCAAGTTAGCCGAAACCTGCACAAACAGACCGGATTGTTCAAAACACTAAAGAAGAAGGAGGCCACCATGCCGTATTCCGTCGATGACAAGTGCAAGAAGCTCGCGAAGTGCCCCGAGGCCGCAGCGATTATCACCGAGTATTCCCCCGGATTCACAACGGACCCGCAAATGAAGATGGTCATGGGCCTGACACTGCGCAAGCTCGCGAGCTTCCCGCAGGCTAAGGAACTTGCCGATGCCCTAGATGAGATCGACGCCCGTTTGAAGGAGATCGAGGACTAGCTTCCGCGAAAACTCGCGCGTGAGGGACCGGAGCGGCAGCGCTTCGGTCCTTTCCTATGCCTGCTTGCGCTCCTGGACTGATCTGAGCTCCGAGCGCGACTGCATAGCCTTCAGGAGGATCCTGAGGCGCAGCTGCACATCGGGATCGTCGAGGTCGAGCCCGAGCTCCCTTTTTATGCGGGCGAGCCTCTCCATGAGAGTCGAACGGTGCACGTAAAGGTCCGATGACGTCTTCGCTATGCTCTGGTTGTTCTCCAAGTAAACCCGCAGCGTCTCCACATAGCTCGTTGTGGACGCATCGTCGTGCTCGACGAGCCTCCTAAGACCTTCGGGATAGAGCAGCTCGAGACGCATGTCGCTTACCGAATTCATTATGAACGCGCGCAGCGCATAATTCTCGAAGAAGTGCAGGCGCTTCGCTGGCTCGAAGAGCAGGCCTATATCGAGCGCCTGGTTCGCCTGGAGGAACAGCGATTTCGCCACGAGGAGATCGTTGTAGGGGTTCGACACCCCAGCATCCATCGCCATCGCGTTCACGAACGGCCCGAGACCCTCCTCGATCGTTGCGCGGAAGCCTTCGCCTCCGTCCTTGCCGACATCGAGCATGGCAACGACCGAGTTGCGGTGGTACTCGAATACGATGCTGCCGGAAAACGTCTCCTCTATTGCGTTTCTCACGAATCCGAGCGGGAGCTGCTCTAGCTGGTTCGACAGCTTCAACCTGATGCAGACGTACCGCCTTCCGTCGTTCGCAGCTGCGACGACGTCGCGCTCGACGGAATCGAGGGGGGACCTTCGGGCGCACGCGCGGCGAGCTGCTGCTTCGCAATCAGGACGAACCTGCCAAGCTGCTCGATGAGGGGCTTGTCGCTCGGGCGGTACGGCCTGCGTTCATAACGCACGGTCAAGCATCCCCGGTAGGCATCGGATTCGAAGAGGTTGTAGTTCAGGGTCGTCTGGTCGAGAAGCGTCAGGACGAGCGGCTCCCTCTCGTCCATCGACAGGTCGTGCAGCTCGAGGAACTGGTCGAACACATCGACGCCGAGGGTCCTTCCCTTTGACGGCTCCTTGCCGATCAGCAGCGTCGCGACGTCATCCGATGCACCGAGGATCTTGAAGTCCTCGTCAATGGCGAACAGGGGGTTCCCGAAAACTGATTCGCTGCATATCAAGAGCTGATCGACGTTCCCGCTCCTGTCGACAATCTCTCGCAGCTCGGACTCCCATTTGTCGTAGCTGTCGAAGATCCGCTGGAGCGTGTTGAAGGCCTGGTAGAAGTTCGCATCCTGTTCGATGACGATGACGCTGCAACTCTTGCGATACCTCTCGAGCAAGGGCGTCTCCCCGATGCATACGATCACGCATCCGCGCTCGGCATGCGCGCTCTGCGGCACCCTGTCGGAGTTGACCAAGTAGAGACGGTTGGCCTTGAAGGTGGCACCTCCGCCCTCGTAGAGCTCGGGCCTGCGCAATGCAAGGTCGAGCACCTTGGGACCTGCCATTCTTGCATTCATCTCCGGTGGCAGGTTGTCGAAAACGATGTCTGCATTCAGGTTCATGAGGCCTCCTGATTGACGGTGCGTTCACGGCGATTCCAGGGCACTGCATCGTTGACCGAGTGAATCCCGCGATTATCGTTCGTCATCGTACCCTGCATATTGTAGGGCTTCCCAACATGAAATGGCAACACAATGCAGTCTAGGAAGCCGTTCCCCATGACGGCAGACTGACCATGTGTAAGAAGAGCAGGTATTCGCCCGCCATGAAACGACCGAATAGAGAGGAGAGGTTATGGCATTGCTCGAACATGTCGA